>NZ_JBVJKY010000001.1:984413-1396751 GCF_055585005.1 Nocardioides sp. NPDC054178 | reverse complement strand
GTCGACAAGACCTCGGGCATGTTCATCACCGGCCCCGACGTGATCAAGACCGTCACCGGTGAGGACATCACCATGGAAGAGCTCGGCGGCGCCCTGGCCCACAACTCCAAGTCCGGGGTGGCCCACTACATGGGCACCGATGAGGCCGACGCGATCGAGTACGTCAAGGCCCTGCTGTCCTACCTGCCCTCCAACAACATGGAAGAGCCCCCGGCCTATGAGGAGATCTCGGATCTGGAGATCACCGACCTGGACCGGGAGCTGGACACCTTCATCCCCGACGGCGGCAACCAGCCCTACGACATGCACGAGGTCATCTCCCACATCGTCGATGAGGAGGAGTTCCTCGAGGTCCAGCCGCTGTGGGCCCCGAACATCATCATCGGCTACGCCCGCATCGAGGGCCGCCCCGTCGGGATCGTGGCCAACCAGCCCATGCAGTTCGCCGGCTGCCTCGACATCGACGCCTCCGAGAAGGCCGCCCGCTTCGTCCGCACCTGCGACGCCTTCAACGTCCCGGTCCTCACCTTCGTCGACGTCCCCGGCTTCCTGCCCGGCACCGACCAAGAACACAACGGCATCATCCGCCGCGGCGCCAAGCTGATCTACGCCTACGCCGAGGCCACCGTCCCCCTGGTCACCATCATCACCCGCAAGGCCTACGGCGGCGCCTACGACGTCATGGGCTCCAAACACCTCGGCGCCGACATCAACCTGGCCTGGCCCACCGCCCAGATCGCGGTCATGGGCGCCCAAGGCGCCGCCAACATCGTGCACCGCAAGACGCTGGCAGCGGTCGAGGCCGCCGGCGGGGACATCGAGGCCAAACGCGCCGAGCTCATCGACGAGTACGAAACCACCCTCGCCAACCCCTACATCGCCGCCGAACGCGGCTACATCGACGCCGTCATCCCACCCCACGAGACCCGCGCCGAAGTCACCCGCGCACTGCGTCTGCTGCGCACCAAGCGCGAAACCCTCCCCGCCAAGAAGCACGGCAACATCCCGCTCTGAGTCGATCCCGAAGCGAAGCGAGGGGTCGGCCAAGAGCGGATGACGCCGACGCAGGCGTCAGCCCGACGTAAGGCAGACCGAGAAACGAAAGGTGGTCACGGATATGACCGACAACGAAGAGCAGAAGCCCCTGCTCAAGGTCATCGACCAGAACGCCACCCCCGAGGACGTAGCCGCGATCGTGGCCGTCTTCGCGGCGCTGGGATCGGCCGGCGAGGCACCCAAGAAGAAGCCGCGCTCCCTGTGGAGCACCCCGCAGCTGCGTACCCCGCTCCACCCCGGCCCCAACGCCTGGCGCGCAAGCGGGCTGCCTCACTGACGAGGACCGCAATGTCATGATCGCTCCGTGATCACCTTCTCTCGGCGATATCTCCTGGTCACCCTGGCATGGCTGGTGACCCGGGGATGGGTAGTGATCCTGTACGGCTTCCCGGCGACGGCTGACTCGTTGTCCTGGTGGGGCACCGAGTGGGGCGTGGTGGGCGACGTCAACTACTACCGCGACAGCCTCGACGCGCTGGCCGGGGACGGGGTCTCGGGCACGCTGGTCGAGTATCCGGTGCCGGCGCTGCTGCTGCTCTGGATCCCGTACGCCGCGACCCACCTGCTTCAGCTCAGCGGCGAGGCCTACATCGTGGCGGTGCTGGCGATGGCCGCGCTGACGGATCTGCTCTTCATGGTGCTGCTCGTCCGCAACCGCCGCGGCGCGCACCCGAGGTTCGGGATCTCCGGCGCGGAGGCGATGTGGCTGGTCGCCGTCCCGGCACTCGGGGCGACGGCGTACGCCCGGTTCGACCTCTTCCCCGGGATCATGGTCGGCCTTGCGGTGCTCTACGCGGTGCGGAAACCGAAGGTGGCCGCGGCGTTCGCGGCCTTCGCGACCGGCGCGAAGTACTGGCCGATCCTGGTCATCCCGGCCCTCGCCGCGAACCGCGCCACCCGCCGCGGCGTCATCCTGACCGTCGCCGCCAGCGGCCTCGCGCTGGCCGGACTGAGTCTGGTGCTCGGTGGCTGGGACCGTCTCTGGACGCCGCTGACCTACCAGAGCGAGCGGGGCCTGCAGATCGAGTCGGTCTTCGCGACCCCGGCGATGTTCGAGTGGGGCCACGGCGGTCCGGAGAGCGGCTACGCCATCGACTACACCGAGTGGAAGGCGTACGACATCAGCGGGCCGATGGTCGAGGTGCTGCTCCTCGCGGCGACGGTCGCCTCCGTGGTCGCCGGGGCGCTCGTCATCGTCTGGTGGGTGCTCGCCTGGCGTCGGCTCCCCAGCGGCGAGAGGACCGAGGAGACGATCGTGTGGCTGGTGCTCGCGACCGTGGCCGCGTTCCTGGTGACCAACAAGGTGCTCAGCCCGCAGTACATGCTCTGGCTGCTCCCCGCCGCCTCAGCCGGGCTGGTCCTGCTCCGTGGCCGGGCTCGCCGACAGCTCGGGATCTGGTCGGTCGTGCTGGTCGCGGTCACCCTGCTGACCCACGAGATCTTCCCGCGGATGTACGGCTACATGCTCACCTTCGACGACATCGGCTCCCCGTGGATCACCGAGGTGCTGGCCTGGCGCAACGGGCTGCTGGTGCTTCTCTTCCTCTACGCCGCGTGGCGCACTACTCGGTTGCTGGCCGCCCTCCCCGAGCGGGGGCGGCCAGCAGCCGAGGGTCAGGAGAGGCAGACCTTGGCGACGTCGCCCTGAGCCGAGTAGATCGTGACCGGCTCCTCGGCGAACACCGGCCGGCAGGCCTCCGCAGTGAGCTCGTGCACGGTGATGCCGTCGTAGAACCCGTGCTCGTCGCAGTTCTCGTAGTTCACGTAGACGTCCCCGGGCTCGCCTCCGTCGCGGAAGATCCGCAGGATGACGTACGCCGTGACCGGCTGCCCGGCGGCACAGTTCTGCGGCGTGTTGGGACCCGAGCGGGCCGGCGCGCTGCCGATCGCCTCCACGAGGCCGGCGGCGTCGGAGCCGGTGATCTCACGCGACCCGGTCAGCGATGCCGAGGACGGCTCGTAGCGGCAGACCGCGATCGACTCCGGCGTATCACCCTCCAGCGGCGGGGCCGACGGTTCGGTCTTCGGCCGGACCGGGTCGCCCCCGGCCAGCGGCGAGGCGGTCTCGCAGCCGTACGGATCCTTCGCCACGGTCCTGAGGGAGCCCTTGATCTCCTGGTTGACCCGCTCGTCGCCGGGGCCGGTGAGGATCGTGGCGTAGGCGTCGCCGTCCCCGACCTGGACCCGGCTCAGCAGCCAGCCCTCGTGCTCCCAGGAGCCGGTCTGAAGGGTGCCGCCCTTGCCCGGCTTCTCGATCAGGACGTACGGCTGCCACAGCGCGAACGGCACCTTGCCGAACTGGGGCGGGAAGTCACGGTCCTCGGTCTCGTTGCAGGCGATCCTCGGTACCGGCTGGTTGGTGATGTTCGCGACGTAAGGAGTCCGCGGCACGGTGTCCCACTGGTCGCCGGGCTCCGCGATGCACTCCGGCAGCGCCGGTGCCGTGGCGTCGGCCCACTCCTCGGGCACCTGGAAGGCGATGTCGTAGCGGACCGCCCAGCGGTTCCCGTCCGCGGGCGCGGGCAGGTCCGTGCGGCCACGGTTGGTGTAGGTGCCCTCGGGAGCCGCCTCACCCGATTCCGCGAGCGCCTTGGGCGCACCACCGGAACGGTCCGCGTCGCCGGAGGCGTCGCTCGCAGCCGTGCTCTCGCCGCCACCGCCGGAGGTCTGAAGGTTGGCCACCACCCCACCCAGGCCGACGACGGCCAGCACCGCCGCGGCCGCGGCCAGGATCCAGGTGCTCCTGCGGCGTACGGGTGCCTTCTCCTCGGCCGTCTCCGTCTTCACCGTCGACGCGGCCGGTCCGGACTCCTCAGCGTCCCCGGGGATCGCGAGCTCCCGCGGCTCGAAGCCGTCGGCGGCACGGGCCAGGGCGGCCCGGAAGGCCCGCTCCTCGCGCTCGAAGTCACTCATTGCCAACCCCCTCGTTCAATCGTTCCCTCAGCTTGGCCAGCGCCCGGTGCACGTGTGACCGGGCGGTCGCCTCGGCGCAGTCGAGCACCATCGCGATCTGGGCGAACGACAGGTCTTCGTAGAACCGGAGCACCACGGCCGCTCGCTGGTTCGACGGCAGCGTCTGCACCAGTGCCCACGCCTCGTCCGCGTCTCGTTCCTCGGGGCCGGGCTCATGGCTGGTCGCCATCGGCTCGACGTCCTCGACCAGCACCAGGCGGCGCCGCTTGCGCCAGCCGCTGATCGACCCGTTGACGATGCTCCTCTTCACGTACGCCTCCGCCGTCCCGGACGCCGCCAGCGACTCCCACCGCGGCAAGGCACGGGCGAGTGCGTCCTGCACCAGGTCAGGAGCGTCGGAGCTGTTGCCTGTCACCAGGTAGGCGAACCGCTGCAGCGCGGGCCCCCTCGAGGCCACCCAGGCCCCGAAGTCCGGGTCCCTCTCCTGCTCTTCGGCATCCACGGACACCTCCTCTGGCACGTTCACACACCTCCTACGCGAAGTCTGTCGTGTTCGTTGCGAGTCAGGCGGAATTGAGTTGCCCCACGACGCCCCGGTCCTAGGGTTGGCCGCGTGACCCGTAACGTAGACGCCCGCACCGACCGCTATGTCGAGGAGCTCTGCGCTCTCGACCCGCTGACCGCGACGTACGTCGGTGTCGCCGGCCACGACACCGAGCTCCCCGACCTCTCTCCCGACGGGATGCAGGCGGTGGAGGAGCTCAACCGGGCGGCCTACGCCGACGTGGCCGGGATCAAGCCGGTCGACGAGCGCGAGCAGGTCGCCAAGGACGCGTTCCTGGAGCGGGTCGGGCTCGACATCGAGTTCGCCGAGGCGCAGCTGGACCGGAAGTTCGTCTCCGTCATCACCAGCGGCATCCACAACCTGCGCGAGGTCTTCGACCTGATGCCGACCGGCACCGAGGACGACTGGGCCGCGATCGGCGCCAGGCTGGCCGGGATGCCGGAGGCCGTCGCGGGCTACACCGCGACGCTGCGCGAGGAGGCCGCAGCCGGACGGGTCTCGGCGACAGCACAGTACGCGAAGGTCGTCGACCAGATCCTCGGCTGGACCGGGCAGAAGGGTGCCGGCGACTTCTTCACCGGCCTGGTCTCGCGTGCCCCCGGGGCCACGCCCGCCTCTTTGCGCGCCGACCTCGAGGCCTCGGCGGCGAAGGCCAACGAGGCGTTCGCCGAGTTCGGGCGCTTCATGGCCGACGAGCTGGTCCCCCACGGACTGCCGAAGGAGGCCGTCGGACGCGACCACTACCAGCTCTCCTCGCGACGCTACCTGGGCGCCGAGATCGACCTGGAGGAGACGTACGCCTGGGGCTGGGAGGAGCTCAAGCGACTCTTCGACGACATGGAGGCCACCGCCGACCGGATCCTGCCGGGCTCGACCGTCGCCGAGGCGGCGGCCCACCTCGACAAGGACCCCGCCCGGCAGCTGACCTCGACCGACGCGCTCAAGGCGTGGATGCAGACCACCGCCGACCGCGCCATCGCGGAGCTGGCCGACGTGCACTTCGACATCCCCGAGCCGGTCCGGCGCATCGAGTGCATGATCGCGCCGACCACCGACGGCGGGATCTACTACACCGGCCCCTCCGAGGACTTCTCCCGCCCCGGCCGGATGTGGTGGTCGGTGCCCGAGTCAGTCACCTCGTTCGGCACCTGGCGCGAGCTGACCACGGTCTATCACGAGGGAGTTCCGGGCCATCACCTCCAGATCGCCCAGACGGCCTACCGCGCCGAGCTGCTCAACCGCTGGCAGCGGCTGATGTGCTGGGTCTCGGGCCACGGAGAGGGCTGGGCGCTCTACGCCGAGCGCCTGATGGAGTCGCTCGGCTACCTGGACGACCCGGGCGACCGCCTCGGCATGCTCGACGGACAGTCCTTCCGGGCCGCACGGGTGATCATCGACATCGGCATGCATCTGGAGCTGACGATCCCCGAGGACAACCCGTTCGGCTTCCACCCCGGGGAGGTGTGGACACCCCAGCTCGGCCGAGAGTTCATCGGGGAGCACTGCCTGATGGAGGACGCCTTCCTCGACTTCGAGGTCGCCCGCTACCTCGGCTGGCCGGGCCAGGCGCCGTCCTACAAGGTCGGTGAGCGAATCTGGCTCCAGGCCCGCGAGGATGCGCGTGCTCGTGCCGGGGCCGCGTTCGACCTGAAGGCCTTCCATCGTGCCGCGCTGGACCTCGGGTCGCTCGGGCTCGATCCGCTTCGGGCGGCGCTTGGGCGGCTGTAGGTCTGCTGGGTTGGGGAGAGGCATTTGGCCGTACGCGGAGTGCTGCTTCGTCGGCGCTCCGTTCCGCGGGGTTGGTGTGGGCCGCCGACCCGTTCTCGAGTGTTTCTCGACCTGGCCCGGAGTCAAGGACGGCCTGCGGCCGCCGGCTTCGCCGGCCGCTGCGCGGTCCTGGACACCGGGCCAGTCGAGAAAGATTTGGCTGGCTATCGGGGCGGCGGCCCCGGTGTGGCCGCGGACGATTCACTCCTCGGCAGGTGACCGGTTCGCGGCGAACGAACATTCGTTCGCCCCACCGAACCTCCCTACCGCAAGCCCGCCCACCCTCGGTGAAAGAAAAGTTTCTTTCACCCACCAACCGCGCACCCCACAGCGAGGGGCCCGGCACGAACGAACGTTCGTTCGCCTCTTGCCCCTACCCGACCAACCGGAACGAAACAACACCGGCCGAAATCCCCAAGCCCGTGCCCAACCAAAACCGTCGCACCAAACCCCTGCCGCCGACCCGATAACCAGCCAAAATTCTCGGCGACGGCCGGTGTCAAGGATCGCCGAAGGCGACCGGCGAAGCCGGCGGCCAAAGGCCGTCCTTTACTCCGGACGCCGCCGAGAACACCCTCCAAGCAAGGGTCGGCGGCAAACACCAACCCCAAAAAACAGCAACCGAAGCGCGCCAAAAGAACGCTCTAGCTCCGCCGAGTCAACACCCGCTGCGCCACCACGAACACCAGCACCAGAACCCCGATCGAGATCCGAGTCCACCACGACGACAACGTCCCGTCGAACGAGATGAACGTCTGGATCGTGCCCAGCACGAGCACCCCGAGAAGCGACCCGACCACGAAGCCGCGCCCGCCGGTGAGCAGCGTGCCGCCGATGACCACGGCGGCGATCGCGTCCAGCTCCATCCCGACCGCGTGCAGCGAGTACCCCGAGAGCGTGTAGAGGGCGAACAGCAGTCCGCCCAGCGCTGCGCACAGCCCGCTGATCGCGTACACCCCGACCTTGGTCGCCGCGACCGGCAACCCCATCAGCAGCGCCGACGGCTCGCTGCCGCCGAGCGCGTAGACGGTGCGGCCGAAGCGGGTCGAGGCGAGGACGTACGCAGCGAGCGCGACGATCAACAGCGCGAAGACCGCCGTCCACCCGAGGTAGTAGCCACCGGGCAGGGTGATCGAGCCGAAGGCGATGGCCGAGAAGGTCTCGTCCTTGATCGGGATCGAGTCGACGCTGATCAGGTAGCAGAGCCCGCGGGCCAGGAACATGCCGGCGAGGGTGGCGATGAACGGCTGGATGTCGAAGTAGTGGATCAACAGTCCCATCGCGGTGCCAAGCAGGGTGCCCGCCAGGAGCACGACCCCGATCACCGCGACCACCGGCAGGCCGAGCTCGAGCGTCCGGGCCGCGATCAGCGTCGAGAGGGCGACGTTGGAGCCGACCGAGAGGTCGATCCCGCCGGTGAGGATCACGAACGTCATCCCCACCGCCAGCACGATCAAGAACGCGTTGTCGAGCAGCAGCGTCAGGAAGACCTGCGGGTCGGCGAACCCTTCATAGCGGAGCCCGCCGATCCCGAACATGCCGATGAACAGCGCGAACGTGCCGAGCACGGGCAGGTAGCGCCGCGGCGGGCTGTAGCGTGCGACCCGGGCGATGAGCCCGGTCTCGATGGCAGGCACCTGAGCACTCATGCGACAGCCTCCTCGCGGCTGGTCGGCGTCCGGTCGCTGCGTCGCTGCAGCACCGCCCGCGCCTTCGGCGACTGCAGCAGGCAGACGATCACCACCACCAGCGCCTTGAACAGATAGTTGGCCTCGGCCGGGATACCGATGTTGGGGATGGTCCGGGTCAGCGTGGCGATCAGCATCGCCCCGACCAGGGTCCCGGTCAGCGAGAAGCGGCCGCCGGCCGACGACGTACCTCCGATGACGACGGCCAGGATCGCGTCCAGCTCGATCCACAGCCCCAGGCTGTTGGCGTTCACCGAGTGGGTGTTGGCGGCGATGATCAGGCCGGCGGTCCCGGCACACAGCGCCGCGAAGACGTAGACGGTCCAGATGATCGTGCGGGAGCGTACGCCGACCAGCCGGCTCGCCTCCGGGTTGATCCCGACCGACTCGATGAGCAGGCCGAGCGCGGTGCGGCGTACGACGATCTGGGTGGCCGCGAAGACACCGAGAGCGATCAGGGCGGCGACCGGGAGGGTGAGCAGGTGGCCCGAGGCCAGCGCGGCGAAGGCGTCGTTGTTGACCGTGGTGATCTGGCCGCCGGTCACCAGCATCGCGATCCCGCGGCCGGCCACCATCAGGACCAGCGTGGCGATGATCGGCTGGATGCCGACCACCGCGACCAGGAAGCCGTTCCACAGCCCCAGCGCGACGCAGACCGCGAGCGCCATCGTGATCGCGACGACGGCCGTGCCCAGGGCTCCGTCGGCGGGGCTCTTGACGATGTAGACGCAGGCGACGGCGCCGGCGATCGCCGCCACCGCCCCCACCGAGAGGTCGATCCCGCGGGTCGCGATGACCAGCGTCATCCCGCTCGCGACCAGCAGCACCGGGGCACCGTTGCGGACGATGTCGACCAGGCTGCCGAAGAGATGCCCGTCCTGGATGCGTACGTTGAAGAACGTCGGCGTCGCGATCAGGTTGACGACCAGCAGCGCACCGAGCGCGGCCAGCGGCCAGAAGAGTCGGTGGGCCATCGCCCGGGCGCCGAGCCTCTTGCCCGGACTGGTGTTCTCAGGCATCTGCTCGCTCCTTCTCGGCCAGGCCGCCGGGTTCGCCGGTGATGATCTCGAGTACGTCGTTGACGTCGATGCCCCGGTTGGGCCGCTCGGCGATCTTGCGCCGGTCCTTCAGGACCACCAGCCGGTGGCTCAACCGGAGGACCTCCTCGAGCTCGGCGGAGATGAACACCACGCTCATCCCCTTCTCGGCGAGATCGGCGACGAGCTGCTGGATCTGGGTCTTGGCACCGATGTCGATGCCGCGGGTGGGCTCGTCGAGCAGGAGTACGTCGGGCTCCGTGATCAGCCAGCGCGCCAGCAGCACCTTCTGCTGGTTGCCACCGGACAGGCTCCGCATCGGCAGGCTCGGGTCGGCCGGCCGTACGTCGAGAGCAGTCATGAACTCCTTGACCAGCTTCTCCCTGGTGGCCGTCGGGATCGGCCGCAGCCAGCCGCGGGTGGCCTGCAGACCGAGCAGCATGTTGTCGGCCACGGAGAGCTCCTCGAAGACCCCCTCGGCCTTGCGGTCCTCGCTGCAGAAGGCGAGCTTGCGGTCGATCGCGTGCCGCGGGCTGCGTAGCCTCCGCCGGCTCGACCCGCGAACCGTGAGGTCGCCGGTGTCGGGGGCGTCGGCGCCGAACAGCAGCCGGGCCAGCTCCGTACGCCCCGAGCCGAGCAGGCCGGCGATGCCGACGACCTCCCCCGGGAAGAGGGTGAGGTCGGTGGCCTCCAGGCTCCCCTTCCGGCCCAGCCCGACCGCGCTCAGCACCGGGAGGCGCTGCTCGGCCGCAGCCTCCTCGGATGCCTCGTGCACGGCATGGTCGAGACGTTCGAGGACCTGGAGGTCGCGACCGATCATCAGCTGCACCAGCTCCAGCTGGGTGGTCCCCTCGACCAGCCGCTCGCCCACCACGCGGCCGTTGCGCAGGATCGTCATCCGATCGGAGATCTCGAAGACCTGGTCGAGGAAGTGGGAGACGAAGACGATCGCGGTGCCCTGGTCACGCAGCCTGCGCATCACCTCGAACAGCCTGGCCACCTCGTCGGCGTCGAGGCTGGAGGTCGGTTCGTCGAGGATCAGCACCCGGGCGTCGGTGTCGACGGCACGCGCGATCGCGACGAGCTGCTGAACGGCGATCGGGTGGCTGCCGAGCTCTGACCCGGGGTCGATGTCGATGCCGAGGCTCTGCAGCGAGGCGGCCGCGCGGCGGTTCATCGCCCGGCGGTCGATCGGGCCGATCCCGTTGAGGCGACGCGGCTCGCGGCCGAGGAGCATGTTCTCGGCCACGGTGAGGTTGGGCAGCAGGTTGACCTCCTGGTAGACCGTGCTGATCCCGGCGTGCTGCGCCGCCGCCGGGGTGGCGAACCGGGTCTCGACGCCGGCGATCTCCACCCGTCCCGAATCGATCGTGTAGACCCCGGTCAGGGCCTTGATCAGCGTCGACTTCCCGGCCCCGTTCTCCCCCATGAGCGCGTGCACCTCCCCCGGGAGGAGTCGCAGCGAGACGCTGTCGAGCGCTCGGACCGCTCCGAACGTGATGGAGACGTCGCGCATCTCCACCACCGGCCGGGGTGGCTTCATCTCTGCCTGGCTCATGTCGTACTGGCTCCTGCTGGTCGGAGGGGGCGGCGGCGGATGCTCACCGAGGTAGCTCGGTGGACGCGCGCTTCCCTCGTGGAGTTCCACGAGGGAAGCAGCGCCTCACCGAGGCACCTCGGTCAACGGGCGTCAGTACTTGCGGTCGGGCAGTGCCTCAGCGGCCTGCTCGGGGGTGAAGGTGGTCTCCTCGGTGACGATGCGGTCGGGGACCTCCTCGCCGGCGACGACCTTCTCGGCCACATCCATCAGCTGCGGCCCGAGCAACGGGCTGCACTCGACGATGAAGTTGATCTCGCCAGCGGCCAGCGCGGTCATGCCGTCCTTGACCGCGTCGACGGTGATGATCTTGATGTCGGTGCCGGGCTTCTTGCCGGCTGCCTTGATCGCCTCGATCGCGCCCAGGCCCATGTCGTCGTTGTGGGCGTAGACGACGTCGATCTTCGGGTTGGACTGCAAGAAGGCCTCCATGACCTGCTTGCCGCCGTCCCGGGTGAAGTCACCGGTCTGGGACTCGGTGATCTTGATCTTCGAGTCCGCGGCGATCTTGTCCTCGAACCCCTTCTTGCGGTCGATCGCCGGAGCCGATCCGGTGGTGCCCTGAAGCTCGACGACGTTGACCGCGCCGTCCTTGTCCACGTCGGACGCGTCGGCGTTGTCGACCAGCCACTGCCCCGCCTTCTCACCCTCCTCGACGAAGTCGGAGCCGATGAAGGTGACGTAGAGCGAGGTGTCCTCGGTGTCCACGGCCCGGTCAGTCAGCACGACGGGGATCTTGGCGCGCTTGGCCTCCTGGAGCACCGCGTCCCAGCCGGTCTCGACGACCGGGCTGAACGCGATGACGTCCACCTTCTGCTGGATGTAGGACCGGATCGACTTGATCTGGTTCTCCTGCTTCTGCTGCGCGTCGGAGAACTTCAGGTCGATGCCGGATTCCTTGGCCGAGTCCTGGATCGATGTGGTGTTCGCGGTGCGCCAGCCGCTCTCGGCGCCGACCTGGGCGAACCCCATGGTGATCGAGCCGTCGTCGGCGGCTTCGCTGCCGCCGCACGCGCTGAGCGACATCCCACCCAAGGCGAGCGCACACAGCCCGATGAGGGTCTTCTTCACTGTCGTCCTCCAGTGTTTTTACTGCGGCGGCCAGTGTGACCGTCGTCACGATGCGACCCAGTGTGAGCGTTAACATTCGCGCGGTCAAGCGGAATGGGAAGATCGGTTCGAATCGGCAGCAGGTCGTCCGGAACTCCCCATACTGTGTGACCATGACGCTCACCCTGACCCCGGAGCAGGCGCGCCGGATCGCTGTCCGCGCCCAGCTCCTCGATGCGCGTCGGCCGGTTTCGCTGGTGGAGACGGTCGACCAGCTGACGCTCCTGCAGATCGACCCGACCAAGGCGATCGCACCGAGCGCGGATCTCGTCGCGTGGTCACGGTTGGGGGATGCGTACGATCATTCGGATCTCACCTTCGCCCTCGAGCAGGAGCGCTCGCTGGTGGAGTTCTCCAGCTTCGTCGTGCCGATGGACGAGATCGAGACGTTTCTCGCCCTGTCGCCGGGCCGGATCCACCCCACGGCTCTCGAGTGGGTGGAGACCAACAAGAGATTCCGTACGCAGATCCTGGATCGCCTCCGAGCCGACGGTCCGCTCGTGGCCGGCGAGATCGAGGACACCGCGGAGGTGCCCTGGGCCTCGACGGGCTGGACCAACGACAAGAACGTCCTGAGGATGATCGAGCTGCTCAACCGGCTGGGCGAGGTCGCCGTCGCCGGGCGCCGCGGCAAGCTGCGCACCTGGGACATCGCCGAGCGCGTCTACCCCTCCGACCTGAAGCTTCCCTCTCCGGAAGAGGCCCTGAGGGTGGAGACGGTGCGCAGACTGGCCTCGCTCGGGATCGCCCGTCCCGGACGCAAGGACTCCTCCGGTGGCGAGGTCCTCGGTGCCGGCGACGCCGGTGTCCCGTGCACCGTGGCCGGCGTCGACGGCGAGTGGCGGGTCGACCCCGAGGCGCTGGCCGCGCTCGAGGACGAGTTCGCGCCGCGGGCTGCCCTGCTCTCCCCCTTCGACCGCCTCGTCTACGACCGCGACCGGGCGCTGGACCTGTTCGGGTTCGAGTACGTCCTGGAGATGTACAAGCCTGCCGCCAAGCGACGCTGGGGCTACTTCGCCCTCCCGATCCTGTACGGCGAGCGGCTGGTCGGGAAGCTCGACGCGAAGGTCGACCACAAGAAGGGGGTGCTGAACGTCTTCGCCGTCCACGAGGACTTCGGCTGGACGCCGGAGATCGGTGACGCGGTCGAGGCCGAGATCGACGCGCTGGCCGGCTGGCTGGGCGTCGAGATCAGCCACCCGTGACAGAGCCGCCGGCCGCCCCGAAATCAGGGCAAACCGATGCGAATCGCCCTTCTCCGTTCCCTCCAACGTGCTTAGTGTGTGAGCGATGGGGTCGGAAATCGATCAAAGGAGACGATCCGGATGGCAACGCTCAACCCCTACATCAGCTTCAAGTCCGAGGCCGCCGAGGCCCTCGAGTTCTACCGGTCGGTGCTCGGCGGCACCGTGGAGACCATGACCTTCGGCTCCATGGGTGACGCGATGGGTCCGGTGGACCCGGAGGCGAAGGACCTGATCATGCACGGTTCGCTCACCCTCGACGACGGCCTCGTCCTGATGGCGGCCGACACGCCTCCGGGGATGGACCACGTCGCCCCGACCGCCGGGGTCACCGTCGCGATGACCAGCGCGGACCCCGCCGACCAGCCGCGCTTCGCCGACTACTACGCCAAGCTCTCCGAGGGTGGGACGCCCGGGATGCCGTTCGCGCAGGCTCCGTGGGGCGACTACTTCGGCCAGTTCGACGACAAGTTCGGCGTGAGCTGGATGTTCGACGTGGCCGGCCCGGAGTCGGCGCAGGCCTAGACGAAGGTCCGAGCAAAGATCCTCCTTTCGTAGGAGGCTTTCGGCAGCGCGCCGCTTTACCGTCGGAACATGCTCATCGCCGAAGACCTGCTGCTGCTCGTGCTGGACGACGAGAAGGGCACGCTCACCTCGGCCTGGGTCCAGCAGGCGCTGGGGGGAGCCATCCTGACCGAGCTCGCCATGACGGGCTCGGTCCAGGTGACGCCCAGGTCGGGGCTCACCCCGGCCAAGGCCGTGGCGGTGCCGGGCGGGCGGCCGGACGAGCCGGTCCTGGCCGCGGCGTACGGCAAGGTGGCGACCAAGCCGCTCTCGGCCAAGGACGCCGTCACCGACCTCGGCAAGGACCTGCACGAGACGCTCGCCGCCCGGCTGTGCGACCGCAACATCCTCAAGCGTCGCGACGAGAAGATCCTCGGGCTCTTCCCCCGCACCACCTGGCCGGCCGCGGACTCGACCCACGAGAACGCCGTCCGCAACCAGCTGACAGCCGTCCTCGTCCAGGGCGCCACCCCGGATGCGCGCACCGGGCCGCTCATCGCGCTCCTGTCCACCATCGACCTCGCCCACCGGGTGGTCGACACCAGGGCCGTCGGGGCCGGGACGGTCAAGCAGCGCGCGAAGGAGATCGCGACGGGCGACTGGGCGGCCACGGGCGTCAAGGACGCCATCGACGAGGTCGTCGCGGTCATGACCGCCGTGATGGTCGCCACCAGCGTCGCGACGACGGCCACCTGACGAACCCGAGGATCGCAGCCGCGGAGGGGCTGCGATCCTCGGGTTCGTGAGGGCCGTGAGGGCCGTGAGAGCCGTCAGGCGAAGAAGACCCGCAGGTCGGCGGCGATGTCGCCGGGACGCTCCAGCGCGGCGTAGTGGCCGCCCTCGGGGAACTCCGACCAGTGCTGGATGTTGGCGTTGTCCCGCTCGGCCAGCGACCTGATGGTCTGGAAGTCGTCCTTGAAGACGGCGACACCGATCCGGCCCTGCGAGACCTCGGGCTCGCGCTCGGCGTGCCCTTCCTCGTAGTGGTAGCGCGCGGCCGCGGCGTAGGAGTTGGTGAGCCAGTAGTAGGTCGCCTGCTCGATGACCTGCTCGGGGGTGACCAGCGAGGTGCCGTTGCCGAAGGACTCGTAGAGCTCGCTGTAGGCCAGCGTCCCCACCGGCGAGTCGGCCAGCGCCGCACCGATGGTCTGCGGACGGGAGCCGTTCATGGCGTTGTAGCCACCGACCGACTGGAACCACTGCATGTGCTCGAGCGCGGCGTACTCCTTCGGCCCGAAGCCCTCGAACTCGCTCGGGTCGCCCGACGGGAACGAGAAGAGCTGCAGCACGTGGGCGCCGAGGAAGCCCTCCGGGTTCAGGATGGCCAGCTCGCGGCCGACCATCGCACCGCCGTCGCTGCCGTGCACGCCGTAGGAGTCGTAGCCCAGCCGGCGCATGAGGACGTCGTACGCCTCGGCCACCCGCTTCATCGTCCAGCCGGTGTCGACCAACGGCGCCGAGAGTCCGAAGCCGGGCATGTCCGGGATCACCAGGTGGAACTCATCCGTCAGCAACTCGACCATCGGCAGGAACTCCAGGAACGAGCCCGGGTAGGTGTGGGCGAGCAGGAGCGCCTTGGCGTCGGGGTTCGTGGACGGTACGTGGACGAAGTGGATGACCTGGCCGTCGATCTCGGTCAGGTGGTTGGGCACGGCGTTGATGCGCGCCTCGACCGCACGCCAGTCGAAGCCCTTCCAGCGCTCGACCATGTCAGCGAGGTAGGCCGTCGGGGTGCCGTAGTCCCAGGAGTCACCGGGCACGGCCGGGGCGAACCGGGTGCGGTCCAGGCGGGTGCGGAGATCGTCGAGATCGGCCTGCGGGAACTCGACGGTGACGGTGCTGATCTGACCGTTGGACTGGGTGCTGATTCCGGTGTTGACCTGCGTGTTCATGACTTCTCCTTGGTGGTTTCCGACCTTGTGGGACCCACGTTATGAACGGTTCCGGCAAGCCTGATTCCGGAATTTCGCTGGCTACAGAATTTCTTTTGGCGCACGCTGAGTCCGTGCTGGAAACCTCTGCGCGACTCCTGGCGCTGCTGGGCCTGTTGCAGTCCTCGGCCGGCTGGACCGGCGCCGACCTGGCCACCCGGCTCGACGTCTCCGAGCGCACCGTACGCAACGACATGACCAAGCTCCGCGAGCTCGGCTATCCGGTGGAGTCGGTGCGTGGCCCGGGCGGGCGCTACCGGCTCGGCATCGGCGGCAACCTCCCGCCGCTGCTCCTCGACGACGAGGAGGCGGTCGCGGTGGCCGTGGGGCTGCGGGCCGCCACCGGCATCGCCGGCGTGACCGAGACGAGTGCCCGCGCTCTCGCCAAGCTCGACCAGGTGCTCCCCGACCACCTGCGCCGCAAGCTGGCCGCAGTGGTCGACGCCATGGAGGCCGGCCCGGTCAACACCGACAGCAACGTCCCCGACCCGGACGTCGACGCCGGCACCCTGCAGACCCTGGCCACCGCGATCCGGGACGGTCAGGGCGTACGCGCCGACTACCGCGACGAGCCGATCGAGGTCGAGCCCTACCGGCTGGTCTCGTGGCAGCGCCGCTGGTATCTCGTCGCCCGCGACCCGCGTGACGACTCGTGGCAACCGCTGCGCGTCGACTGGCTGCGGCTCAAGGTCCCCGGTGGGCGTCCGTTCCGTCCCGCTGACCCAGGGTTCGATCTCACCGAGTTCGTCGTCCGCGAGGTCGCCCGCACGGGCTGGGCCGTCCACGCCCGCCTGGTCATCGCCGCCTCCGCCGAGGAGGTCATCTCCCGCATCAACCCCGCCGTCGGCACCGTCGAGCCGATCGCCCCCGACCGCAGCGTCCTGGTCACCGGCGGTGACAGCCTCGAGGTCGTGGCCGTCTGGATCGGCATGCTCGGCATCGACTTCACCGTCGAGTCGCCCCCGGAGCTCCGCGACCACCTCGACGTGCTCGCGAAGCGCTACGCCGCCGCCGTCAGCTAGCCCACAGCCTCGACGAACGCGCGCACGAGCGGGTGGACCGGCGCCCCGGCGAGGGCGCCGATGTGGGGCTGGAACATGCTGGTGACGTAGAACGGGTGGTCCGGGAACTCCAGGACCTCCGCGCCGGCGTCGTCCGCGGTGGCGCCGACGACGACACCGATCTTCTCCAGCGCCGCGACGGCGTCGGCGGTCGGCGCGTAGTTGCAGAAGTGCATCCCGACGAACGGTTCCGGCTGCCAGCCTTCGAAGCGGGTGCCGGGGACGGGGGTCACCAGCCGCTCCTCGCCGTAGAGCGAGCAGGCCAGCGGGGCCACGGCGTTGTCCTCTCCCGCGCCGTCCGACTCCGCGTGGGTCGCCGCGGAGCCGAGTACGTTGCGGGTCCATTCCAGCACCGCGTACTGCATCCCACCACACACCCCGAGGAACGGGATCCCCCGCTCCCGCACGACCGTGAGCGCAGCGAGAACCGCGGCGTCATCGGCATAGGGCGAACCGGGCACGAGCCAGACCCCGTCGTAGGCCGAGACATTGAACCCGGAGTCGGTCGGCACCCACTCCGTCTCGACCCCGAGCTCGGCCAGCTGCGGCCGAAGCGCGTTGAGCTCCTGGTGGCTACGGTGCCCCCGGTCGTCGCCGAGCAGTGCGATCATGCGCCGAATCGTCCCAGCCACACGGGGCCGGATCCAACCGATTACTCCGGCTTGATGCCCAGCCTGTCGAGCTCCTCGTCGATGACCGCGGGATCCAGCTTCTGGAAGACCGGGGTGGGCTTGGCCACCGGCGTGCCGACGACGATCGGGTGGCGCCCCCAGGTGGGCGCGCCGGAGTAGTCGCCGGTGATGATCGGGTAGGGCTTGCCGGTGTCGAGGTCCTCGACCTCCTCGATGCGGGGCATCGGGGCGACCTCGCCCTTGCCGCCGAGGGCCTTGTCGATCTCGTTGGCGGAGAACGGCAGGAACGGCGACAGGATCAGGTTGAGGTCGGCGACGCACTGCGCCATCACGTGCAGCACGGTGCCGAGGCGCTCGCGGTCCTCCGGGGCCTTGGCGAGCTTCCACGGCTCCAGGTCGGTGACGTACTTGTTGACCTCGCCGACCGCACGCATCGCCTCGCCGATCGCCTGCTTCTGACGGTGGCGGCCGATCAGGTCGCCGACGGTGCCGAAGGCCGCCTCGACCGTGGACAGGATCGTCTCGTCGGCCTCGGTCAGCGTCCCGGCAGCGGGCAGCTCGCCGAAGTTCTTCGCGATCAGGGTGGCGGTGCGGTTGACCAGGTTGCCCCAGCCGGCGACCAGCTCGTCGTTCGTACGCCGCACGAACTCCGCCCAGGTGAAGTCGGAGTCGTTCGACTCGGGGCCGGCGGCGGCCACGAAGTAGCGGAACGCGTCGGGCTGGTAGCGCGAGAGGAGGTCGCGCACGTAGATCACGATCTTCTTCGAGGAGGAGAACTTCTTGCCCTCCATCGTCAGGTACTCGCTGGAGACGACCTCGGTCGGCAGGTTCAGCACGTCGTAGGAGCCGGGCTGGCCGCCCTTCGACCCCTGACCGTTGTAGGCGATCAGCTCGGCCGGCCAGATCTGGGAGTGGAAGACGATGTTGTCCTTGCCCATGAAGTAGTACGACAGGGCCTCCGGGTCGTTCCACCAGTCGCGCCACGCCTCGGGGTTGCCGGAGCGACGGGCCCACTCGATCGAGGCGGACAGGTAGCCGATGACCGCGTCGAACCAGACGTACATCCGCTTGGTCGGGTTCTCGCGCCAGCCGTCGAGCGGCACCTTGATGCCCCAGTCGATGTCGCGCGTCATCGCGCGCGGGCGGATCTCCTTGAGGATGTTCTGGCTGAACCGGATGACGTTGGGGCGCCACAGGCCGGTCTGCTCACGGTCGTCGAGGAACGCGTGCAGCGCGTCGGCCAGCGCGGGCAGGTCGAGGAAGAAGTGCTGGGTCTCGACGAACTCGGGGGTCTCGCCGTTGATCTTGGAGACCGGGTTGATCAGCTGGTCGGGATCGAGCTGGTTGCCACAGTTGTCGCACTGGTCACCGCGGGCGCCGTCGGCCCCACAGATCGGGCAGGTGCCCTCGATGTAGCGGTCGGGCAGCGTGCGGCCGGTCGACGGCGAGATCGCGCCCTTGGAGGTCTGCTCGACGAAGTAGCCGTTGTTGTAGACCCCGAGGAACAGCTCCTGCACCACTGAGTGGTGGTTGGCCGAGGTGGTGCGGGTGTAGAGGTCGTACGTCAGGCCGAGCGAGGTCAGGTCCTCGACGATGATCCGGTGGTTCTTGTCGACGAGCTCCTGGGGCGTCACCCCGGCCTCGTCGGCAGCGATCAGGATCGGGGTGCCGTGCTCGTCGGAGCCGGAGACCATGAGCACGTCGTGGCCCGCCATCCGCATGTACCGACTGAAGACGTCGGAGGGCACGCCGAAACCGGCGACATGGCCGATGTGGCGCGGGCCGTTTGCGTACGGCCAGGCGACTGCGGACAGAACATTGCTCATGGGCAGCATCCTAGTGAGCGGACGCCATAGGTTTGATTCGACGGGCCAGCAGCGGCCGACGCCTCAGTTGAACATCTGGTCGCGCTTGTAGGCGTACTTCCGGATCCACGGCAGCCACTTGGCGAGCTGGGCGCCCGGGCAGGAGGTCTCGTTGGTGTGGAAGTGGCCGTCGATGACCCAGACCCGGACCCGCCGGCCGGCCGGGAACCGGTCGCTGCCCTGGGAGATCGTCTCGAGCGTGCTGCGCGCGTCGCGGCCGGCCAGGTCGAGCTTCCAGGCCGCCATCCGCTCGGTCTTGATGAGGGCGTCGTCGGAGGGACGTACGTTCTCGAAGTTGCCGATCAGGGCGATGCCCATCGACTGGTGGTTGAAGCCACGCGTGTGGGCGCCCTTGACGAGCCTGTCGATGCCGCCGGAGCGACCCTCCCAGGCGCGGCCGTACTTGTCGATGAGGAAGTTGTAGGCGATGTCGAACCACCCCAGTGACCTGGTGTGATAGCTGTAGATGCCGCGGATGATCCCCGGCACGTCGCCCTTGGAGTAGTTGTTGCTCGTGGCGGTGTGGTGGATGTGGACCTGTTTCAGCGAGCTGTTGTACTCCGGGCGGCCGTTGCGCCAGGAGTTGTTGGCGCCCCACTGCGACCGGGTGAAGATCACCGGCTTCGGCGCCGACCGCGGACGCGAGCGCGCGACCCGGCCGTTGGCGCCGCTGTCGCCGGAGGCGCTGCCGTAGCCGATGTCGTCGGCCTCCCGCTTCGGAGCCTTCACGTCCTCCTGCGGCCCGGTGTTGATCAGGGTCAGCTTCAGGTCCTTGGGCTGCGCCCCCTGGACCCGCACCTGTACGCCGCTGGCCCGGCCGGTCCACACCGGCTGGGTGCCCCGGCGCTCGACCTTGCCGCGGGCGGCCACGGCCTCCTCGGCGCCGTCGGGCAGGTCCTGCTGCAGCGGCAGCTCCTGCCACTTGCGCCACTGGTCCGACTTGCTCACCCGCACCTCGACCTGGGGCGTCTCGGCTCCGGTCCAGGAGACCCCGACCATCGAGAACGTCGTCGTGTTCAGCTTCTCCGTCGAGGCCGCGTCCGCGGACCGCTCGGTCAGCCGCGGCGGCAGCTTCACGTCACGGGTGGCGATGCCGTCCTCCAGCCGCGGCAGCTTGATCAGCTTGCTGCCCTCCGCTGCTGCCGGATCGATCGCCGAGCCGATGGCCGGAACGAGCATCGACGCGCCGACAACGACAGCGGTCAGGGTCACGGTGATGACGCGGGGGAAGCTGGCCATACCCTTGATTTTGAAGAATCAAGGGCCCGACATGCCGCAAACGCATGTGTTCGGTGTGTCGTTTGGGACTTCTGTGACTAGTGCGACGGGGTCGGCACGAACGGCACCGGCCGTCCGGCGTACGCCGCCAGGTGCTCGTAGGCACCCGACCCCTCCGGCGCCGCGAGCGCGTTGGCGAAGGCCCGCCCCTTGCGCTCGGGCCCGAGGATGCGGTCCATCGCGACGACGGCCCGCTGGGCGACCGCGTCGTCGAGGCCGTCGGTCGTCCGTCCGAGCGCCGCGCACAGGTCCCAGGTGTGGACCGCGATCTCGGCCGACTGCCAGTCGGGGTCGACCATCACCATGTCGTCGGCGCCGACCTCGCGCCACAGGTTGATCAGCGCGTTGCCCCGGGTGCGCAGCTCCTCGCCCAGGTTGACCGCGTAGTCCTCGCGCCCGTCCCATCCCGGCGGCGAGCCCTGGAGCATCGTCACGAAGACGCGGGGCTGGGCGATCATGTGGTTGGCCAGCTTGCGCAGATCCCACTCCGGACACGGTGTCGGCCGGGTCAGGTCGTCCGCCGTGACGGTATCGAGAAGCTCTGCTGCCTGCGTCAGTGCGCGCTGGAGCGCGAACACTCCCATCTGGTCAACCACACGCCCATGGTCTCAGGCGAGCCTTCGTCCCGCGAAAGCAGCCAGCCGCTCGTACGCCCCGGCGCCCTCGGGCGCCGCCACCTCGGCGTCGAACGCACCCGTGCGCATCTCCGGCTTCAGGGTCGCCTTCATGAAGGCCAGTCCGACCTCGGCGACCTCCGGGTCGAGCGCGGAGGACGGGACGCCGAGCGCCTGCGCGAGGTCCCAGGAGTGGGTGGCGTACTCCGCGACGAGCAGGCCGACCGGCACCGACGCGCCGCCCTCCCAGCCGTCGGCGCCGGGACCCTGGTCCCACGCGTGGAGCACGTCGTCGGCACCGACCTTGAACCTCGGCCCCCAGCCCTCGCTGACGTGCGGCGCCGGCGCGCCCCAGTCGGGCTCCCCGCCGCGAAGCATCGTGACGAAGTTGGTCCCGTCGGCGATCACGTGGTCGGCCAGCGCGCCGACGTCCCACTGCTCGCACGGCGTCGGCCGCGAGACGGTCTCGGCGTGCACCCGGTCGAGCAGGTCGCCGGTCTGGTCGAGTGCCCGCGAGAGGATTCCTGCCTCGTCTGAAGTAGTCACCCTGCCAACGTACGACTGCTCGACCTCGGCGTCACCGCCAAATTCCTGCTGGTCAGGACTCAGCCACTCAGCTGAAGTCGAGGTCGTGGACCCGGGCCCGCTTGAGCTCGTAGACGTAGGGGTAGGCGGTGATCAGCTGGAACCCGTCCCAGAGCTTGCCGGCCTCCTCGCCCTTCGGCGCCTTGGAGATGACCGGTCCGAAGAAGGCCGAGCCGTTCATCGCGATCGTCGGGGTGCCGACGTCGTTGCCGACCTGGTCCATACCCTCGTGGTGGGACTTCGCGATGGCCTCGTCGTACCCGGAGTCGTCCATCGCGTCGGCCAGCTCGACGGGCAGCCCGACCGAGGCCAGCGCCTCCTCGATGACCTCGCGGGTGAAGTCCTTCTTCTCCACGTGGCGGCGGGTGCCGAGCGCGGTGTAGATCTCGGCGAGCTTCTCCTGCCCGTACTCGTTCTGGACCGCCATGCAGACCCGCACCGGGCCCCACGCGGTCGCGAGCATCTTCCGGTAGTCCTCCGGGATGTCCTTGTCCTGGTTGAGGTACGCCAGGCTCATGATGTGCCAGGTCACCTCGACGTCACGCACCTTCTCCACCTCGAGGATCCAGCGCGAGGTGATCCAGGCGAACGGACAGGCGGGGTCGAACCAGAAGTCGGCGGAGGTCTTCTCGGAAGCGGGGGTGGTCTGCGTCATATCGACACTCAACCACCGCTCCGAAGGATCTGTTCCGCCCCACGTTCACGGCGGTTCGTACGCCGCCCACGCCCTGACCACCGAGCCTCGGCGACCGCAGCGGCCTTTGTTTCGGACTTGTTACCGCTACCCGCAGGTAAGCCCTTTCATACCCCACTAGGCTTCCGCGGTCCGATCGCTCGGATCGGATTCATCCCCACAAAGGAGAGAGGTCTCGTGAGACTCTCGATCAACCGGAGAACAGGTCTGATCGGCGGTGTCGTCGCTGTCGTTGCGACCGCCGCTGCCATGTTCTCCCTGCTGCCCTCGAACGCAGGCGCCGCCACCACGGTGGTCCTCGACGGCGTCTCGGTCTCGGTGCCCTACGGCGGCACGCAGGTCGTCACCGTCAACCGCTCGTCCGGGACGTACGCCAACGTCCGATTCTGGGTGAAGACCGACGGCACGTGGACCCAGAAGTTCATGACCACCAAGGGGCGCATCGGCTCCGGCGGGCTCGTCCCCCGCGACCAGCGCAAGCAGGGCACCAGCACCACCCCGATGGGCACCTTCAGCCTGATGTCCACCTTCGGCACCCACGCCAAGGCGAGCACCCAGAAGCTGAGCCACACCAAGATCACCAGCGAGTCCTACTGGGTCCAGGACAACAACTCGGCCTACTACAACCGCTACCGCCTCAAGTCCCAGGGCGGCTTCCGTTACTCGCTCCCCACCAGCGACGTGAACAGCTCCGAGCGGTTGGCGGCCTACCCGACGCAGTACGAGTACGCGGTCGTCATCAAGTACAACTACGACAACCCCGTCCGCTACCGCGGCGCCGGGATCTTCCTGCACGTCAACGGCTCCGGTGCGACCGGCGGTTGCGTCAGCGTCCCGCGCTGGATGATGAAGGAGTACTTCAGCCTTCTCGACCCCACCAAGAAGCCCGTCATCGCCATCGGCGCCTGACGCGCGCAGCACAGCAGTGTGGGCCGGAGCGAACGTTTCGCTCCGGCCCACACTCGTTGCCGGACAGGTGTCACCTGACGGTGGTGAAGGCTCCCCCGCTGGCCCAGTAGGCGACCGCGTCGCCGCTGTAGGCAGCAGTGACCGCGTACTCACCTGCGGGGAGCTTGACGAACGTGACACCCGCCGCCCCGCCGCTGAGCGACTTGGTGACCGTACGCCCGCCGTTGGTCGTGATCTTGACCGTCCCGGTCGGCGCATAGCCCGGCGCGGTGACCTTGACGGCCACCTCCGCCTGACCGGAACCACCCGTTGCGGCGACCTTGACGCTCGGCTTGACGCGGACCCGGCCACTGGGGCCGTACGTCTTGCTGAGCGTCTGGCCGTCGCTGGAGCGGGCGACCACGGTGACGCTGAGGCGGTGGCTGACGTCGGCCTCGGTCGGACGGTACTTCTCGGTCGTCGCGCCCGAGATCGGCGTGCCTTCCCGCGTCCACTGGTAGGAGAGGTCGACCGCCTCGCTGAAGCTGCCCGGGTCGACCTGCATCAGGCCGCCGAGGCGGGTGCCGCCCTTCACGAAGCCGGCCGCGGTCTGCGACAGCTCGCCGCCGCTCGGCGGCTCCGCCGGCTGCTGCGGGGCCTTGCCGCCACCGACGAGGGTGTCGGCGAAGGCGTACGACTGCTTCGGACGGTAGCCCTCCTGGACACCGACGACCACGGCACCGATCCTCTTCCCGGAGGCCGTTGCGGGCACCTTGAGGAAGCGTGACTTGCTGCGGGCGATCAGGGTCTTGTCGGCGTACCACCTGACCTCGCCGATCTTGGCCGACGGCTCGTAGTCCGCTCCGCCGACGGCGACCGTCGAGCCGACCTTCTGGGTGCCGGTGATCTTCGGCTGCGCCAGGACCTTGAACGTGCCCTGCTTGATCGGCGGCAGGATCTCGCTCATTGTCTTGGCCCCGCTGTAGTCCCGGCGGGTGCCGGTGAGCACCGCCGCGATCTGCTTGCCGGCGAGGTGGCCGGGGATGCGGAAGGTCTTGTTGGTCGCACCCGGGATCGGCTTCTTGTTCACGATCCACTGGTAGCGGATCTTGTTCGGGTTCGGGCTCCACGAGCCGGTGTTGACGGTGACCGCCCTGCCGACCTGCGCCGTGCCCTCGACCGTGGGCCGCTTGGTGACCGAGAGGCGCTTCGTCGACGGCGTCCCCTTGTCGTTGATGTGGATGAACCCGGTCGGGTAGTTCACCGAGTCCTTGCCGATCCGGCGCCAGCTGATGTCGCTGCCGTAGTTGGACTCCGAGATCGTGATCGTGTCCGCGCCGACCTTCTCGACGATGGCGACGTGCCCGAAGCGGCTCGCGCTCGGGTGCGAGGAGTGCCACCAGGCGACCGAGCCGACGGTCGGCGTCCGGTTCGTCAGCCTGCTCAGCGCAACGCCCCAGTTGGTCGCGTTGCCCTCGCCCGACCAGGGGCGGGCGTTCGGCAGTCCGGTCTGGATCAGCTTGTACGCGACGTAGTTCGTGCAGTTCCGGCCGGCGTACATGCGCCAGTACATGCTTCCCCAGGCACTTTCGTAGCCGGCGGTGGAGTAGCCCTTGCTGCGACAGTCCGAGAACCCGGAGCAGAGCGTGATGGAGCCCGCGTGCGCCGGTGATGCCAGCTTGGGGATGACTTGCACACCGAGGCCGACGAGCAGCAGAACCGCGCCGGTGACCAAGGTCCGGCGCAGCGCCCCGCCAGGCTTCCCCACCCGGCGCGGCTTCTGTGAATACTGATGTTCCTGTGACTTGAGGGGCACATGAGCACCCTAGAGAAAGTTGTCAACCATTGATACCGGTGTGTCGGAATTACAACACTGTATTTTTACTTTCCACGCTCAGCGACTCCCAAGAACGGGCAACAACGCCGATATAAATGTCTCGAATTCCGGGCAGAATGAGAGGATCCAGGCATGCCTGGAACCAATCTGACGCGCGCCGAAGCCACCGCTAGGGCCGCACTCCTCGACGTCCTCTCGTACGACATCGATCTCGACCTCACCACGGGTGCTGAGACGTTCGGCTCGACGACGACGATCACCTTCACCTCCACCGAGGCCGGCGCCTCGACCTTCGCCGATCTGGTCGGTGCGACGGTCCACGAGATCACGCTCAACGGCGTGGCGCTCGACCCCGCGGTGGCGTACCAGGACTCCCGGATCCAGCTGGACGGTCTCGCGGCCGAGAACGTGCTGGTCGTCAAGGCCGACTGCACCTACTCCCACACCGGCGAGGGTCTGCACCGCTTCGTCGACCCCGCCGACGACCGCGTCTACCTCTACTCCCAGTTCGAGGTGCCCGACGCGCGCCGCGTCTACACCACGTTCGAGCAGCCCGACCTCAAGTCCGTCTTCACCTTCCACGTGACCGCTCCCGAGGGCTGGAAGGTCGTCTCCAACGCGGTCACGCCCGAGCCGAAGCCGCTGGGCGACGGCCGCGCGACCTGGGACTTCGAGCCCACCAAGAAGATGTCGACCTACATCACCGCGCTGATCGCCGGTGAGTACCACGAGGTCCAGGACGTCTACGAGGGCAAGTTCGGCACGATCCCGCTGGGCCACTACTGCCGCCAGTCCCTGGTCCCCTACCTCGACCGCGACGAGGTCGTGAAGATCACCAAGCAGGGCTTCGAGTTCTTCGAGGACGCCTTCGACTTCCCCTACCCCTTCGGGAAGTACGACCAGCTCTACGTGCCGGAGTACAACATGGGCGCGATGGAGAACGCCGGCGCCGTGACGCTGCGCGACGAATACCTGCCGCGCTCCAAGCAGCCGCGCTCCTTCTACGACTTCCGCGCCTCGGTGATCCTGCACGAGATGGCGCACATGTGGTTCGGCGACCTGGTCACCATGAAGTGGTGGGACGACCTCTGGCTCAACGAGTCGTTCGCCGAGTGGGCCTGCTACCACGCCCAGGCCAACGCGACCGAGTTCACCGACGCCTGGACCGGGTTCACCAACGCGCGCAAGCAGACCGGCTACCGCCAGGACCAGCTGCCCACCACGCACCCGATCGCCGCGGACAACTACGACCTGCAGGCCGTCGAGGTCAACTTCGACATGATCACCTACGCCAAGGGCGCCTCGGTCCTGAAGCAGCTGGTGGCGTGGGTCGGGCTGGAGCCGTTCCTGGAGGGCCTGAAGGCCTACTTCAAGGAGTTCGCCTACGGGAACTCCGAGTTCAAGGACCTGCTGCGCCACCTCGAGGCCGCCTCCGGCCGTGAGCTCCAGGGCTGGGCCCAGGAGTGGCTGCAGACCGCCGGCGTCAACACCCTCGCGCCCGAGTTCACCCTCGCCGAGGACGGTTCGTACGCCTCCTTCGCGGTGCGCCAGTCGGCCGCTGCCGACTACCCGACGCTCCGTCGCCACCGCATCGGCCTCGGCCTCTACGACCTGATCGACGGCGCGCTGGTGCGCCGCGACGCGTTCGAGATCGACGTCACCGGTGAGCTGACCTCGGTTCCGCAGCTCGAGGGCGTCAAGCAGCCCGACCTGCTGCTGCTCAACGAGGGCGACCTGACGTACGCCAAGATCCGGCTCGACGAGCGCTCGCTGGCCACCGCGCTGTCGTCGCTGTCGGCGCTGGACGACTCGCTCTCGCGCGCGCTGATCTGGGGCGCTGCCTGGGACATGACCCGCGACGCCGAGATGCGGGCAAGCGACTTCGTCGAGCTCGTGCTCGCCAACATCGGCCAGGAGACCGACGCCTGGGGCGTCACCCGGATCCCGGTCTTCGCCGCGCAGGCGGTCAACTCGTTCTCCGCCCCGGCCAACCGCGACGCCCTCAAGGCGCGCTGGGAGAGCGGGCTCCGGGAGCTGCTGGCGGCCGCCGCGCCGAACAGCGACCACCAGCTGACCTTCGCCCGGACGTACGCCTCGGCAGCCCGCTCCGAGGCCGCGATCGCCGACCTCCAGGGGCTGCTCTCCGGCGACCTGGCCTTCGACGGTCTCGACATCGACCAGGACCTCCGCTGGGCGCTGGTCACCGGCCTGGCCGCCTCCGGCACCTTCGGTGAGGCCGAGATCGCCGCCGAGCTCGAGCGCGACAACACCATCTCCGGCAAGGAGAAGGCCGCTGCCGCCCGCGCCGCGCAGCCGACCCCGGAGGCCAAGGAGGCCGCCTGGGAGTCGGTCGTCGTCCGCACCGACGTCGCCAACGAGACCGCTCGCTCGATCGTGCTCTCGTTCCAGCGCAGCGGCCAGGACGAGGTGCTGGCGCCCTACATCGACCGCTACTTCGAGGCCGCCGACACGCTCTGGGAGCACCTCGGCACCCACCGCGCCTCGACGGTGCTGGAGTTCATCTTCCCGAAGCCGGCCGCCTCCCCCGAGCTCCTGGAGAAGGCCGACAAGTGGCTCGAGACCTCCCCCGCCGAGCCCGCCGCCAAGCGGTACGTCCGCGAGGGACGTGACGAGGTCGCCCGCGCCCTCGCGGCTCAGGAGCGCGACGCGCAGTAGGTCCCCGCCGAGTCGGCGCGTCCTGACCGCCATCCTCGCCGAGTCGGCGCGTCATAACGCGCCGACTCGGCGAGGTTTTGGGTCAAGATGCGCCGACTCGGCGCCAAAAACGACGAAAGGAAGGGAGAAACTCTCCCTTCCACTAACAACTTTATAGCGCATATGGGGGCTTGCCGCAAGGCCCCCGGCTTGGGGCAGAATCTCCTCCTCGAACAGGTAAAGTGCCTGTTCAGACAGGGGATTCAGCGTTGCAAGCATTCGATCTCGCGGGCCGTCACGACGCCAAGGCGGACCCGGCACTGATCGCCGAGGACGAGCGGCACTTCGCTGCCATCGCGGAGAGCCTCGAGGAGCAGATCTCCGAGCTGAACGAACGGCTCGATGACGTACGCCGCCGGCCGGGCGGGCACGGGCAGGAGGCGATGGACCGCGATCTGGAGGTGCACCGGATCGGTGGGCAGCTGCGGATGCTGCGACGGTTCAGCCTGGACCTGTGCCTGGGGCGGATCGTCACGGAGTCGGGCAGCACGATCTACATCGGGCGGCTCGGACTGACCGCCAGCGACGGGCGCCGGCTGCTGGTCGACTGGCGCTCGCCGGCCGCGGAGCCGTTCTTCGCGGCCACCCATGCCGACCCGCGCGGCCTGCTGAGCCGGCGCCGCTACCGCTGGACCAACGGGCGGATCACCGACTACTGGGACGAGGTCTTCACCGCCGACGGGCTCGAGGGGCACGCGGCCCTCGACGACCAGTCGGCCTTCATCGCCACCCTCGGCAGCAGCCGTTCGCCGCGGATGCGCGATGTGCTCGGCACCATCCAGGCCGACCAGGACGCCATCGTCCGCGCGTCCTCGCGGGGCGCCCTGGTCGTCGACGGCGGTCCGGGGACGGGCAAGACCGTGGTGGCGCTGCACCGCACGGCGTACCTCCTCTACTCCGACCCGCGCCTGGGCGAGGGCAAAGGCGGGGTGCTGTTCGTGGGACCGCACGAGCCCTACCTCTCCTACGTCGCCGACGTGCTGCCGAGCCTGGGCGAGGAGGGCGTCCGCACCACCACGCTGCGGAGGATGGTGCCCGAGGGCGCCTCGTTGGCGCCCGAGACCGACACGGAGGTCGCCCGGCTCAAGGCCGACGCCAGGATGGTCGCGGCGATCGAGCCGGCGGTCGCGCTCTACGAGAAGCCCCCGTCGAAGCCGACGCTGGTCGAGACCCCCTACGGCGACGCGGTGATCAGCACCGGCGACTGGGCCGAGGCGATCGCCGCGGCCGAGCAGGGTACGCCGCACAACGACGCTCGCGACCAGGTCTGGGACGCGCTGCTGAGGATCGTGACCGACCGGATCCAGGCGAACGCCGGAGCCGACCCCGACCGCGACTACGACGCCGATCTCGACGACTGGGGCGACCCGGACCCGGACGAGGACGAGTTCGACGCGTACGGGCTGGTCGACGAGGACGCCACCGACGCCCTGCGCACCTCGCTGGAGAACAACGCCGGGCTGCTCGACGTCTTCGGGCAGGTCTGGCCGAGGCTGCGGCCCGCCGACATCGTGGGCGACCTGTGGGAGGTCCCGGCGTTCCTGCGGCTGTGTGCGCCGTGGCTCACGCCCGAGGAGGTGAAGCGCCTGCAGCGCGAGGACGCCCGGGCATGGACGGATGCGGACCTGCCGCTGCTCGACGCCGCCCACCGCCGGCTCGGCGACCCCGACGCCTCTCGGCGCCGGAGCGCCCAGAAGGCTGCGGCAGCCGCCGACCGGAAGGCGAAGGCCGAGGTCGTCTCGGACCTGATCAGCCACGACGACTCCGAGATGAAGGTGATGTCGATGCTGCGCGGCCAGGACGTGCGCACCGCGCTCCTGGACGACTCGGTGCGGGAGACCGAGGAGCTCGACCCGTACGCGGGCCCGTTCGCGCACATCGTCGTCGACGAGGCGCAGGAGCTGACCGATGCCGAGTGGCAGATGCTCATCAGCCGCTGCCCTTCGCGCAGCTTCACGATCGTGGGCGACCGGGCACAGGCGCGCCACGGGTTCACCGAGTCGTGGCAGGAACGGCTCGAGCGCGTCGGCCTGGACCGGATCGAGATGGCCGGCCTCAGCATCAACTACCGCACGCCCGAGGAGGTGATGACCGAGGCCGAGCCGGTCATCCGCGCGGCGCTCCCCGACGCCAACGTGCCGACGTCGATCCGCGCCTCCGGCATCCCGGTCGTGCACGGCTCCGTCGCGGATCTCGACGTGATCCTGGACACCTGGCTCGCCGAGAACGAGGAGGGCATCGCCTGCGTCATCGCGAGCGGTTCACCCGATACCGACGAAGGCCGCGTACGCCGTCTGAGCCCCGTTCACGCCAAGGGGCTCGAGTTCGACCTGGTCGTCCTCATCCGCCCCGAGACGTACGGGACCGGGATCGAGGGTGCCGTGGACCGCTACGTCGCGATGACGCGGGCGACCCAGCAGCTGGCCGTCCTGACCTGAGAGACGGCGAGGGTCAGTGGGTCGTGGCGGGGAGGTTGTCGTCCTCGGCCTTGTGGGGCTTGGGCAGCAGCCCCTCGCCGCGGAACACACCCGGCAGGAGCACCAGCAGGGAGATGACCACCATCAGGATCACCGGGATGAGCAGGATGAGCAGGAGCAGACCGGAGGCGGTCATGGCCTCGGCGACCGGCCAGCCTTCGGGAACCGCGGCGCTGGCGGGGCCGGCGGTAGCAACAGAGGCGACGACGGCGGCGGTGGCGGAGGCGCCGAGGAGGCCGGCGCGGCGCAGGATCTGGTTGCTCACGGGGCAGATACTAACCGGCGTACGTGCCTGTTCTCATCTCTGCCCCTGATACCCGGGGCGGGAGTCGATGCCCGCCTGGGGATTGGCCGCGGGCCTTGAACGCCTTGGATACTGGAACCCATGTCCATTCCCCCGAATCCCCCTCTGGTCTCGGTCTCGTGGTCGACGCTCGGCGAATGGGTGATCGGCATCCCGCTGCGCATCCTCGGCCTGGTCGTCCTGGCGATCGTGCTCCGCTGGGTGCTGCACCGGGTGATCGACAAGGTCGTCAGCCGCGCCGTCGAGGCGCCGACGCTCGCCGGGAAGATCACCAAGCTGCACGAACCCGGCGACGAGATCCACGCGAGCTCCCGCCGCAGCCAGCGCGCCCAGGCGATCGGATCGCTGCTCAAGAGCGTCGTCACCGGTGTCCTGGTCGCGATCTTCGCCACCATGATCCTGGACGAGCTCGGCATCAACATCGCCCCGATCATCGCCTCGGCCGGCATCGTCGGTCTGGCACTCGGTTTCGGCGCCCAGTCGCTGGTGCGGGACTACCTGTCCGGCATCTTCATGATCATCGAGGACCAGTACGGCGTCGGTGACAGCATCGAGGTCAACAACATCAGCGGCACCGTCGAGGCCGTCACCCTGCGGATCACCCGGCTGCGCTCGCTCGACGGCACGGTCTGGTACATCCCCAACGGGGAGATCCTCACCGTCGGCAACCACAGCCAGAACTGGGCCCGCGCCGTCATCGACGTCGGCGTCGGCTACAACGAGGACCTCAACAAGGTGCAGCGCGTGCTGCGCGAGGTCTCCCACGACCTGTGGGTCGACGAGGAGTTCAAGGGCCAGATCATCGAGGAGCCCGAGGTCACCGGTGTCGAGGCACTGGCCGCCGACTCCATCACCCTGCGGGTGCTGATCAAGACGCTGCCGCTCAAGCAGTGGGCGATCGCGCGCGAGATGCGCCAGCGGATCAAGGCCCGCCTGGACTACGAGGGCATCGAGATGCCGTTCCCGCAGCGGGTCATCTGGCACCGCGAGGAGACGGCTGCCGCCACCCAGGAGGAGAAGGCCAAGGCCTGACCCGCCCCACCAGTGATGCCCCGGCCGGAGCCGGGGCATCACGCATCTCAGGCGAGGGCGGCGTCGAGGGTGATCGTGGTGCCGGCGAGCGCCTGGCTGACCGGGCAGCCGGCCTTGGCGGCCTCGGCGAGGCTGACGAAGGTGTCGTTGTCGAGCCCCTCCACCACACCGCGCGTGGTCAGCTTGATGCCGGTGATGCCCTTGCCGGGGGTGAACTCGACCTCAGCGCTGGTCTCCAGGCTGGTCGGCGGGGTGCCGTTCTCGGCGAGGCCGTTGGAGAAGGCCATCGAGAAGCAGGAGGAGTGAGCAGCGGCGATGAGCTCCTCGGGGCTGGTCTTGCCGCTGGGCTCCTGCGAGCGAGCCACCCAGGTGACGTCGTACGTCCCCAGGCCCGAGGAGTCCAGCGTCACCTTGCCGGCGCCCTCGAAGAGCGAGCCCTCCCAGACGGTGGTGGCAGTGCGAGTGGTGGCCATCGTTATCTCCCAAAGTTCGTGTGAGTGCGTACGCCCCGATCCTGCCACGGGAGGCGAGCGCGGACGCGCGTGGAAGAATGGCTCAGTGACGTTTTATGAGGAGATCGGCGGGATGGACACGATCCGCACGATCGTGGCCAAGTTCTACGAGGGCGTGGCGACCGACGAGCTGATGCGGCCGATGTATCCCGAGGAGGATCTCGGTCCGGCGCAGGAGCGGCTGACGCTCTTCCTGGCTCAGTACTGGGGCGGCCCGACGACCTACTCCGAGCAGCGCGGCCACCCGCGGCTGCGGATGCGTCACGCCCCGTTCGAGGTCACCTCGGAGGCCCGTGACCGCTGGCTCCAGCACTTCCGCGAAGGTCTCGACGCCGCCGGGCTCACCCCCGAGCAGGACGCGCAGTTCTGGGCGTACGTCGAGCATGCGGCGAACTTCATGATCAACGCCCCGAGCTGAACCCCGCGGGGCGTTGATCAGCCCACGTGCACGTGGGGCCGGCGGGTCCGGTCCGGCTCGGCGCGCCGCAGGATCTCCCGGGTGGTCGGAGCGACCTCGCCGACCCCGATGAACAGGAACCGCAGCAGGTTGAGCGCCGGGTTGCCCTCGGTCCACTCGAAGTAGATGTGCGGCACCACGCCGGTGACGTCGCGGACGTGGAGCAGGACCGCGGCCAGCGCGTTGGGCACTGACGGTGCCTCCAGACGCAGCACCCGACGGCTCCCGATCACCTCGCTGCGTACCTTCAGGGTGCCCTCGAAGTCTGACGGGTCGGTGACGAGCACCTCGACGAAGACGAGGTCGGTCTCGTCGGCCAGGTCGTTGTCGGCGACGATCTGGCGGAGCTTGTCCTCGTACTCCTCCGGGCCCTCGGTGCCCTCGTGCTCGTTGGCGATCAGCCGGATCTGGCGGCGGGCGCACTCCCGCAGGAACGTCTCGGCCCTCCTGTCCAGCTCGACGCCGGTGACGCGCAGCTCGAAGGAGCGCATGATCCGGGAGATGAGCGAGACGCCGATGATCGCGGCGATGAAGCAGGCGGCGATCTTGACGCCGTCGGGGCGCTCGATCACGTTGGAGACCGTGGTGTAGGCGAACACGGCCGCGATCAGGCCGAACAGCACCGTCCGGACCCGCTGGCCGGCCTTGCGCGCAGCCAGGGTGACCGCCACCGCGGCCGACAGCATGAGGACCAGGACACCGGTGGCGTACGCACCGCCCTGGGCGTCCACGTCGGCGTCGAAGATCCAGGTGATCAGGAACGCTGCCGCAGAGATGGTCACGACCAGCGGCCGGGTCGCGGCCGCCCACTCCGGTGACATCCAGTAGCGAGGCAGGTAGCGCGGGATCAGGTTGAGCAGACCGGCCATCGCCGAGGCGCCGGCGAACCACAGGATGAGGATGGTCGAGATGTCGTACGCCGTCCCGAAGGCGCTGCCGAGGTAGTCGTGCGCGAGGTAGGCCAGCGCGCGGCCGTTGGCCCCGCCGCCCTCCTCGAAGGCCTCCGCCGGGATCAGCAGGGTGGTCACCCAGGAGGAGGCGATCAGGAACACGCTCATCGTCAGGGCGGCCGCGGTGAGCAGCTTCTTGGTGCCGCGGATCCGCCCTGCCGGGTCCTCCTCGGTGTCGCTCCTGTCGCCCTCGACCTGCGGCATCACCGCGACACCGGTCTCGAAGCCGCTCATCCCGAGGGCGAGCTTGGGAAAGACGAGCAGCGAGACGGCGATCATCGTCGTGACGTTGCCGTGCTCGAGGAAGAGCGCGTCGTTCCAGCGGGTGAAGACGCTCGGGTTGCTGAACACGTGGACGAGGCCGACGACGATGACGACGGCGTTGAGGGCGAGGAAGGTCGTCACCAGGCCGACCGCGATCCCGATCGCCTCCTTGAAGCCCTTGAAGAAGACGGCCCCGAGCGCGGCCAGCAGCACCAGGGTGATCACCATGTTGTGCCCGTGCCAGGTGGAGGGGAAGAGCGGGTTCTCCACCACGTGCGCGGCGCCGTCGGCGGCCGAGAGGGTCATCGTGATGATGAAGTCGGTGGCCGCGAAGCCCAGCAGGGCGAGCACGAACGCCTTGCCACCCCAGCGCGACAGCAGCCGCTCCAGCATCGCGATCGAGCCCTGACCGTGCGGGCTCTCGGCCGCCACCCGGCGGTAGACCGGCAGCGCGCCGAGCAGCGTCAGCCCGACCAGGACCAGGGTCGCGATCGGCGAGAGCAGCCCGGCAGCGAGCGCCGCGATGCCCGGCTGGTAGCCCAGCGTCGAGAAGTAGTCGACACCGGTCAGGCACATCACCTGCCACCACGGATGCTTCTTCTCGGGGGTCTCGGCGGGCTCGGCCGCGTCCGGGACGCTGCTCGCCGTGGTCACTGCGGTCACGGGATCAATTCTTCTGGCCGATCCACCCGGATGCGGCATCCGAGCCCCGCGGGAAGGCGTAAGGATTCCGTCAAGATTCCGCGTGGCGGGTGCTCTGCCGGCCCTCGGGGTCGCGGCCTCGGCTACTCGCCCGGGTCGAGGGTGTAGCCGACTCCCGGCGTGGTGACGAGGTAGCGCGGGTGGGCGGGGTCGTCCTCGAGCTTGCGGCGGAGCTGAGCGGCGTAGACGCGTAGGTAGTGGGTCTCCTTGGCGTACGCCGGGCCCCAGACCTCCTTGAGGATCTGGTCGCGGGGCACCAGCCGGCCGACGTTGCGGGCCAAGAGCTCCAGGAAGGACCACTCGGTCGGGGTCAGTCGCACGTCCTCACCGGCACGGTGGACCCGCTTGCGGGCGAAGTCGATCTCCAGGTCGCCGACGCTGAGGGTGGTCGCGGCCGGGGGCGCGGACTCCTGAGAACGCCGGACGGCCGCTCGCAGGCGGGCCATCAGCTCGTTCATCGCGAACGGCTTGGTCACGTAGTCGTCGGCGCCCAGGTCGAGCGCCTCGATCTTGTCGTCACCGTGCTGGCGCGCGGAGAGCACGACCACCGGCACCTGGGTCCAGCCGCGGAGCCCCTCGATCACCTCGGTGCCGTCCAGGTCGGGGAGCCCGAGGTCGAGCAGGACGACGTCGGGTCGGGTCGCCGCCGCGGCCGCGAGCGCAGAACGCCCGTCGACCGCCGTCTCGACCTCCCAGCCGGCGGCGCGCAGGTTGATGGCGAGCGCCCGCAGCAGAGCGGGCTCGTCGTCGACGACGAGTACGCGGCTCATCGGGCGTTCGCCCGCGGCACCGCGACGACCATGGTCAGGCCGCCACCGGGAGTGTCCTCGGCCGACAGCTGGATGCCCAGCGCCTCGCTCAGGCCCCTGGCCACCGCCAGGCCCAGCCCCAGGCCACCGGCCGAGGTGTCGTCGAGGCGCTGGAACGGCTCGAACATCCGCTCCCGCTGGTCCTCGGGCACCCCCGGTCCACGATCGACGATCATCACCTCCACAGTCTCCGGTGTCTCGTGCGCCAGGACCCGCACCGGCTCGCCGACGCGGGGTCCCTGGCGGCTGACCCGGACCGCGTTGCCGACCAGGTTGGCGACGATGCGCTCGAGCAGGCCCGAGTCGGTCCGTACGAGCGGGGTGTCCTCGCCGACCTCGAAGGCGATCGAGCCCGGAGGCAGGCCGGCGACCGCCATCGGCAGCGACTCCTCCAGGCTGACGTCCCGCATCGCGGGGTGCACCAGGCCGGCCTCGACCCGGGAGAGGTCGAGGAGGTTGTCGATGAGCGACTCCAGCTGGTCGGCGGAGGTGGCGGCCGACTCGACGAGCTCCTTGCGGTCCTCCTCCGGCACCCGGCCCACGAGGAGACCGTCGAGGGCTGCCCGCATGGTGGCCAGCGGCGTACGCAGGTCGTGGGAGACGGCGCGGAGCAGCGCCGTCGAGGTCTGCTCGGCCCGCTCCAGGGCGAGTGCACGGTCGGCCTGGTCGCGCAGGCGACGGTGCTCCAGCACCAGCGACGTCTGGACCGCGAAGGCCTCCAGGACCCGTCGGTCGCTCGCCCGCAGCGGGGTGCCGCGCAGGACGATCACGTGGGTGTCGTCGACGGCGACCTGGGCGTCGCCCTGGTTCGGGTCCGCCGGATAGCCGATCCCGGCACCGGCCAGCCGCACCCATCCCTGCGGCGTCTCCTCCAGCAGCACCACCGCCTGCTGCGCGAAGGTCTCGCGCACCCGGCTCACGATCGCCTCGGCGGTGTCCTGCCCGGTGAGCACCGAGCGCGACAGTGCCCCCATCGTCGCCGCCTCTCCCCTGGCCTGGCGGGCTTCGGCCGCGCGCCGCGAGGCCCGGTCGACGACGGTGGCGACACCGACCGCGACCGCGACGAAGATCACCAGCATCACCAGGTTGCGCGGCTCGGCGATAGTGAAGCGGCGTACGGGCTGGGTGAACCACCAGTTGAGGTGGAGGAAACCGGCGAGAGCGGCGGCCACCGCCGGCCAGCGACCGCCGACGAGCGCGACCAGCACGGTGGCGGCGAGCAGCAGCATGCTGGCCAACGGGAGCTGGTTGGAGATGTCGCCCTCGATACCGTCGTGGTGGAGCAGCCAGACCAGGGCCGAGGGCACCAGGATCGCGCACAGCCACCCCAGAGCCTGCCGGGTGCGGCTGAGCGGCGAGCCGAGGCCGCCACGGTCCCGCGAGCCCCGGGCGATCTCGGCGTGGGTGACCAGATGTACGTCGATCGAGCCGGCCGCGGCCGCGATCCGGTCTCCGGTGGTGCCGGTGAACAGCCGTCGCAACCGCCCGTGCCGAGAGACACCGACGATGATCATGGTGGCGTTGGCGCCGGTCGCGAAGTCGACGACGGCGGAGGCCGCGTCCTCTCCGACGACGCTGTGGAAGGTGCCGTCCAGCGACGCGGTCAGCGCCTGGACGCGCTCGATCGACCCGGCCTCCGGCCTGGCCAGCCCGTCGGAGGTGACCACGTGCACCGCCAACAGCTCGGATCCCTTCGCGCGCTGGCAGAGCCGGGCCGCCCGCCGCAGCAGCGTCTCCGACTCCGGCCCGCCGGTGACCGCGACCACGATCCGCTCCTTGGTCGGCCAGGGGTGCTCGATCCGGTGCTCGCGCCGATAGTCGCCGAGGGCGTCGTCGACCCGGTCGGCCAGCCACAGCAGCGCCAGCTCGCGCAGCGCGGTCAGGTTGCCGACCCGGAAGTAGGAGGTCAGGCTCGCGTCGATGTTCTCGGGCTTGTAGATGTTGCCGTGGGCCATCCGCCGCCGCAGCGCGTCGGGCGCCATGTCGACGAGCTGGATCTGGTCGGCGGTGCGGACCACCTCGTCGGGCACGGTCTCCCGCTGGCGAACGCCGGTGATCCGCTCGACCTCGTCGTTGAGCGACTCCAGGTGCTGGATGTTGACCGTGGTGATCACGTCGATCCCCGCCGCCCGGATCTGCTCGACGTCCTGGGCCCGCTTGGTGTGGTGGCTGCCGGGAACGTTGGTGTGCGCGAGCTCGTCGATACAGACGACCTTCGGGTCACGAGCGATCACCGCCTCCACGTCGAGCTCGGTGAAGGTCGCCCCGCGATAGCCGACCTCTCGGCGGGGGATCACCTCGAGCCCGTCGATCTGGCGCGCGGTGTTGCTGCGGTCGTGGGTCTCGACGAACCCGACCACCACATCGGTCCCCCGCGCCTGGCGCCGCTGCGCCTCGCCGAGCATGGCGTACGTCTTGCCGACCCCTGGCGCGGCTCCGAGATAGACGGTCAGCCGCCCCCGCTTTCGCGGGGACGGGCCTTCCGTCGACGTGGTCTGCACGTCCCTATTCAACCCCGTGCCCTACTCGACCCTGTGCGTACGCACCGCGATGTTGAGCTCGAGCACATTGACCCGCGGCTCACCGAGGAACCCGAAGGTGCGGCCGTCGGTGTGGTCGGCCACCAGCGCCGCCACCGTCTCCTCCGCGAGCCCGTTGGCGCGGGCCACCCGGGACACCTGGAGGGCTGCGTAAGCCGGCGAGATGTCCGGGTCGATGCCGCATGCGGAGGCGGTGACGGCGTCGGCGGGAACCTGGTCGACCGAGACGCCTTCGCGCGCGGCGATCTCGCGCTGGCGCTCCTTGATCGCCTTGACCAGGTCCGGGTCCTCCGGGCCGAGGTTGGAGCCGTAGGTGGACAGCGTGTCCCAGCCGTCGCCGGCGGCGCTGGGTCGTGGGTAGAAGAGCCCCTCGTCGGCGTTGCGCTGACCGATCAGGGCCGAGCCGACCGCCTCGGCGGGGTCGTCGGTGTGCGCCCCCGACTCGGTGACCAGGGAGCCGTCGGCACGCCACCCGAAGGCGGCCTGGGCGACACCGGTGACGACGAGCGGGTAGGCGATCCCACACAGCAGGGTCGCGGCGAGGAGCACGCGGAGCCCGGCGAGGGAGTGGCGTAGCAGGGCAAAGAGATCTGACATGTTCACAGTCCTGGGATGAGAGAGATGACGAGGTCGAGCAGCTTGATCCCGACGAACGGCACGATCAGGCCGCCGACCCCGTAGAGCAGCAGGTTGCGCCGCAGCAGGGCAGACGCCGAGGAGGGCCGGTAGCGGACGCCGCGCAGCGCCAGCGGGATGAGCCCGACGATGATCAGCGCGTTGAAGACGACCGCGGAGACGATGGCAGACTCCGGCGAGGACAGCCGCATGATGTTGAGGACGTCCAGCGCGGGGAAGACGCCGACGAACATCGCCGGCAGGATCGCGAAGTACTTCGCGACGTCGTTGGCCACCGAGAACGTGGTCAGCGCGCCCCGGGTGATCAGCAGCTGCTTGCCGATCTCGACCACGTCGATGAGCTTGGTCGGGTCGGAGTCGAGGTCGACCATGTTGCCGGCCTCCTTGGCCGCGGTCGTCCCCGTGTTCATCGCGACACCGACGTCGGCCTGGGCCAGCGCGGGCGCGTCGTTGGTGCCGTCGCCGCACATCGCGACCATCCGCCCGCCGCGCTGCTCGCGGCGGATCAGCGCGAGCTTGTCCTCCGGGGTCGCCTCGGCTAGGACGTCGTCGACGCCGGCCTCCTTGGCGATGGCCCGGGCGGTGGCCGCGTTGTCACCGGTGATCATCACCGTCTTGATGCCCATCGCACGCAGCTCGTCGAACCGCTCCCGGATGCCGTCCTTGACGACGTCCTTGAGGTGAACGACACCCAGCACCCGTGCCGGGTCGTTGTTGCGATGCTCGGCGACGACGAGCGGGGTGCCACCGCTCTCGGCGATCTCCGAGACGACCACCGCGGTCTCCGGGGGCACCTGGCCGCCGTTCTCCTTGACCCAGGCCGCCACCGCGGACGCCGCGCCCTTGCGTACGCTCAGGCCGGGGCTGTCCAGACCGGACATCCGGGTCGTGGCGGAGAACTCGACCATCGTGGCGTCCGCGGGCCCGCCCATCGATCTCCCGACCAGCGTGAGGATGCTGCGGCCCTCCGGGGTCTGGTCGGAGAGGCTGGCCAGGACCGCGGCGTTCTCCGCGCCGGTCAGCGTGACCCCGGTGACCGGGATGATCTCGTACGCCTGCCGGTTGCCGTAGGTGATCGTGCCGGTCTTGTCGAGCAGGAGCACGTCCACGTCACCGGCCGCCTCGACGGCCCGACCCGACATCGCCAGGACGTTGCGGCGGACGAGCCGGTCCATGCCGGCGATGCCGATCGCGCTCAGCAGGGCGCCGATGGTCGTCGGGATCAGGCAGACCAGCAGCGCGGTGAGCACCAGCCACGACTGGTGGGCGTCGGAGTAGTCGGCCAGGTAGTAGAGGCTCCAGCAGACGACCACGAAGATGACGGTCAGGCTGGTCAGGAGCACGTTGAGAGCGATCTCGTTCGGCGTACGCTGCCGCTCCGAGCCCTCGACCAGGGCGATCATCCGGTCCACGAAGGAGTGGCCCGGGTCGGAGGTGATCCGGACGACGATCCGGTCCGAGAGGACCAGGGTGCCGCCGGTGACGGCAGAGCGGTCACCACCGGACTCGCGGATCACCGGGGCCGACTCGCCGGTCACAGCGCTCTCGTCGACGCTGGCGACACCCTCGATGACGTCACCGTCACCGGGGATCCGCTCGCCGGCCTCGACCACGACGACGTCGCCGGCGCGCAGGTCGGTCGAGGCGACGAGCTCCTCGGCGCCGAGACCACCGTGCAGGCGTCGCGCGGTCGTCTCGGTCTGGAGCGCGCGGAGCGAGGCCGCCTGCGCCTTGCCGCGGCCCTCGGCGACCGACTCGGCCAGGGCGCCGAAGACGACGGTGAGCCAGAGCCAGACGGTCACGAGCCAGCCCATCACCGACGGGTCGAGGACCGACATGACGGTCGTGGCGGCCGCACCGATCTCGACCACGAGCATGACCGGGGTGGCCACCAGCTTGCGGGGATCCAGCTTGCGCAGCGCACCAGGCACCGCCTCGGCGATCTGCTTGGCCGTGAGCACCGACGGGGTCGCCTCGACATGGGTGTGGTGCTCGGTGCGTTCTTCAGGGGTACGTACGGGGGTCTGGGTCATGACAGGGACTCCACGATCGGGCCCAGCATGAGAGCCGGGACGAAGGTCAGGCCGACCACGACCAGCGCGACGCCGGTCAGCAGGCCTACGAAGAGCGGGCGGTGGGTGGGCAGGGTGCCGGCGTTGTCCGGCAGCCGGTTGGCGGTCGCGAACCGGCCGGCCAGGGCGAGCACGAAGACCATCGGGACGAACCGGCCGAACAGCATCAGCAATCCGAGCAGCGTGTTCCAGAACGGGGTGCCCGAGGTGATCCCGGCGAAGGCGGAGCCGTTGTTGTTGGCGGCGCTGGTGACGGCGTACAGCGCCTCGGAGAGGCCGTGCGGACCGTCGGTCGAGAGACCGGCCAGCCCTGCCGGAGCGGTCAGCGCGATCGCCGCGCCCACCAGCACCAGGATCGGGGTGGTCAGGATGTAGACCGCGACCAGCACCATCTCGTCACGGCTGATCTTCTTGCCCAGGTACTCAGGCGTACGTCCCACCATCAGGCCGCACAGGAAGACCGTGACCACGGCGAGCATGAGCATGCCGTAGAGACCGGAACCGACCCCTCCGGGCGCGATCTCGCCGAGCATCATGCCGAACAGCGCGACACCGCCGCCGGGGGCTGTCAGGCTCTCGTGCATGCCGTTGACGGCGCCGGTCGAGGTGCCGGTGGTGGCCGCGGCGAAGAGCGCCGTGGCGGCCTCGCCGAAACGGGTCTCCTTGCCCTCCATCGCGGCGCCGGCGAGCTGCGGCGCGGTGCCGGGACCGGCCATCTCCGCCCAGGTCAGCAGGGCGATGCCTGCGGTGAGAAGGGTCGCCATCGTGGCCAGCACCGCACCCCCTTGGCGCTTGTCCTTGACGATCAGGCCGAACGCCCAGGCCATCGAGAACGGCAGCACCAGGATCGCCCAGATCTCGAGCAGGTTGGTGAACGGGTTGGGGTTCTCGAAGGGGTGGGCGGAGTTGGCGTTGTAGAACCCGCCACCGTTGGTGCCGAGCTCCTTGATCGCCTCCTGGCTGGCGACCGGGCCACCGGTCAGGGACTGGCTGCCCCCGGTCAGCGTGCTCATCTCGTGCACGGCGTGCAGGTTCTGCACCGCCCCGGCCGCGACCAGCACGATCGCGACGACGAACGCCGCCGGCAGCAGCACCCGGAGCGTCGTCCGCACCAGGTCGACCCAGAAGTTGCCGATCCGTCCCTGGTGGCGTGTCCGGGCCAGCCCGCGGGCGAAGGCCGCGGCGACGGAGAGACCGACCGCGGCGGAGACGAAGTTCTGCACCGCGAGTCCGGCCATCTGGATCAGGTGGCCGGTGGCCGCCTCACCCGAGTACCACTGCCAGTTGGTGTTGGTCACGAACGAGACCGCGGTGTTCCAGGCCCCGTCGCTGGGCAACGGGTCGAAGCCGCCGTCGAGCGGCAGCAGGTTCTGCAGCCGCCCGAAGGCGAACAGGAACAGGATCCCGACCAGCGAGAAGCCCAGCGCGGACATCGCGTAGGAACGCCAGTGCTGGTCGGCGTCGGCATCGACCTTGAGGGCCTTGTAGGCCGCCGTCTCGGCGCGCAGGTGCCTGGGGCTGGTGTAGATGTGGGCGAGGTAGCGGCCCAGGAGCGGCACGCTGAGCGCCAGCGCTGCGACCAGGGCCAGGATCTGCAGCACCGCTGCGAGCGTGGCGTTCATCGGGCGGCTCCGGGGATCCGGTTGTCGTGGGGGACGCTCACGCCCGCTGCGTCGTCGGCGGCGTCGGCAGCGACGTCGGCGGCGACGTCGTCCGCGGCTGGCTCGGGCGAGCCCAGCCGGCGGTCGATCAGGCCGACCAGCAGGGCGAGCCCGGCGAAGCACGCGAGCGTGAGGAGGATGTAGATGAGGTCTGACACGCCTCCATTCCAGACCCGCATCGGGCCGTTTCCGGCCGCGTTGACGGAACCCTTACGCCTGCTCCGGCCGCACCGGACGACCTTGACGGTTCCCTGACGCCTCGGCGACTTCTCGTGCCGCACACGGACGCCATAACCTGTCCTGGTGCGCAGGTGGCTGCGTGCGAACGAGCAGTCCGTCGGGCCGTTGCCCGCGAGCGAGGAAGAGAGGAGGTGGCCGCCATGGACGGTCAACCTCCGAGTACCACCTCGCCCTGACCGGTCCGGCCACCACGAGTTCGTGCCCGGGCCGGCGCGACGCGTTTCCGCGTCGCCCGCTCGCTCGCAACACTTCAGGAGGCCACCATGTCCGAGCGCCCGTTCAAGACCCTGCGCGCACTCACCAAGCAGCGCCGTGCCGACCCGCCGATGATCCCCGCGCAGCACGGCGGTGGTCGGTCCTCGACACCGGCACCGGTGGCCCGCGGCAGCATGATCGACAGTGCTGTCTACGTCGGTGGCGACCGCGTCGACTCACCCTCGACGCTCGCCGAGACGTACCGCTCCCTCCACGCCCACGACGACGCGATGGCCTGGATCGGCCTCTACCAGCCCACCCAGCACGAGCTGGCCTCGCTGGCCGAGGAGTTCGGCCTGCACGAGCTCGCCGTGGAGGACGCGATCGTGGCTCACCAGCGACCCAAGATCGAGCGCTACGACGAGACGCTCTTCGTGGTGCTGCGTGCCGCCTGGTACGTCGACGAGACCGAGGACATCGACTTCGGCGAGCTGCACCTCTTCGTCGGCCCCGACTTCGTCCTCACCGTGCGCCACGGCAACCAGCCCGACCTCTCCCCCGTTCGCCGCCGGATGGAGAGCAACCCCGACCTGCTCCGCCTCGGCCCCGAGGCGGTGCTGTACGCCATCCTCGACCGCGTCGTCGACGGCTACGCGCCGGTCGTGGCCGGGCTCGCCAACGACATCGACGAGATCGAGACCGAGATGTTCCGCGGCGACACCCAGGTGTCCCGGCGCATCTACGAGCTCTCCCGCGAGGTGGTCGAGTTCCAGCGGGCGACCCGGCCGCTCCTGGGCGTCGTACGCTCCCTGGCCGCCGGCTTCTCCAAGTACCGCACCGACGAGGAGCTCCAGCGCTACCTGCGCGACGTCGAGGACCACGTGATCGGCACCGTCGAGCAGATCGACGAGTTCCGCAACCTGCTGCGCGACATCCTCACCGTCAACGCCACCCTCGTCGCCCAGCAGCAGAACGAGGAGATGAAGGCGCTCAGCGAGCTCAGCGTGCAGCAGAACGACGAGGTCAAGAAGATCTCCGGCTGGGCGGCGATCCTGTTCGCGCCCACGCTGGTCGGCACCGTCTACGGCATGAACTTCGACTTCATGCCCGAGCTGCAGTGGCGCTACGGCTACTTCATGGCGCTCGGGCTGATGCTCACGGTCAACGTCGTCCTCTACGTCCTCTTCCGCCGCCGCAACTGGATCTGACTCCCGCACACGCAACAATGTGCCCATGCTGCAGCTGCGGATCACCTCGCCGACGCACCTGACACCCGAGGTCCTCGAGATCCTCACCGCCGATCCTGCGGTCAGCGAGCTCTCGTCGTTGCCGGGAGCCTCGCTGCGTCCCGAGGGCGATGTGGTGCTGGCCGCGGTCGCCCGGGAGGCCTCCAACGACATCATCGACCGGCTCCGCGAGCTCGGCATCCCCCGAGAGGGAAGTCTCCACGTCGAGCCCGTGCAGACGTGGATGTCCGAGGCGGGCCTGGCCGCCGACCACCTCGCGCCGGGCAGCAGCGCCGACTCGGTGGTCTGGGCCGACGTGACCCAGCGGGCCTACGAGGACTCCGAGACCAACTGGACCTTCCTGAGCCTGATCAGCCTGGCCACGATGCTGGCCGGCATAGCGATCGTCCTCGACTCCCAGATCCTGGTCATCGGGGCGATGGTCATCGGGCCCGAGTTCGGCGCGATCGCCGCCCTCGGGGTCGCCCTGGTGCGCCGCCGCTTCGGGCTGCTGGGCCAGTCGCTGCGTACGTTGCTGGCGGGGTTCGCGGTCGGCATCGCAGTGACCACGCTGGCCGCGCTCGTCGCCCGCGGCCTGGGCTGGATCACGGCGGCGAACGTCACCGCGGAGCGACCGGGAACCGCGTTCATCTACACCCCCGACAAGTGGTCCTTCATCGTGGCGCTGATCGCGGCCGCCGCCGGGGTGCTCGCGCTGACCTCCGCCCGGTCGGGCAACCTGTCCGGCGTGTTCATCTCGGTGACCACCATCCCGGCGGCCGCCAACGTGGCCCTCGGCCTCGCCTTCGGGCTGGGCGATGAGGTCTGGGGCAGCACCCTGCAGCTCGTCCTCAACGTCTCCGGCATGGCGATCGCCGGCTGGCTGACGCTCCTCATCCAGCAGTACGTGTGGCAGCGGATCTCCGAACGCCGCGCGATGCTGGCCACGCGGCTCAGGAAACGCTGACAAAGGTCCCGCTTCTCGACATCCGCTGCAAGCACTGGGAGGCTACTGGACTCAAGCAGAACTTTTGTCGATCAGAGCGCTCTCGGAGGACGCATGCGGGCAATTCAGCGGGCTATCGTCGGAGTCGGGCTTGCCGTAGTCGCCACCGTCGCGATGGCACTGCTCATCGGGGGCCTTCAGTCGATCGGACCGGACCAGGCGAGCCGGCCCGCGCAGCAGGCGACCGGCCCACAGACGGTGCTCGACGACCCGACGGGTCCGCCCGAGCCCGTCGACGCCGCCGAGGACAGCTCCGTCGGCACGCTGCCTCCTCCGCCCGACGCCTCGACGGCGACCCAGCTCGCCTCCCGCGACCTGCTCGCGCCGCCCGAGTCGGCGCCCGACTCACGACAGCCCGCCGAGGGGAGCCCGCTGAGCGCCCGGAAGACGCGCGCCGGGGAGAAGCCGGGCAAGCCCTCGGGCCAGGTCCCCTCGATGCCCGGGCAGGACTTCACGGCCACCCAGGACGGCTGGGACTGGAGCGCGTGGAACGACGCGGACGGTTGGTACGGCGACCGCGACAGCGACACGGATGACGACTGCCGGCGCGACCGCCGCGACGAGCACCGCTACGACCGCTACGACCGCCGCGACGTCTGCGACGACGACCGGCGCGACTGAGGCTCCCTAGAGAACGGCCTCGACGGCCGCACGCACCTGCGGGCTGGGCTCGACGGCCTTCCCGGACTCCAGGTCGTAGAAGACCAGCGTGACCTGTCCGCGGGCGAGCCGGAGGTCTCCGTCGGCGATCTCCGACTCGATCGTCATCGACTTGGTGCCCAGCCGGGAGACGTAGCTCCACACGTCGTACGGCTCCGAGCGAGCCAGGACCGGCGCGTGATAGGTGACGTCGGTCTGCGCGACCACGACCGAGGGCCAGGCCTTGACCTCGGCGTGGGAGCTGAGCCGCTTCATCAGCGCCAGCCGCGACTCCTGGAAGTACTCGAAGTACTTCACGTTGTTCACGTGCCCGTAGGCATCGACGTCGGAGAAGCGGACGTAGAGCGGGAAGCGCCCCTCCTCGAGCCGCTTCGGCTCGCCCAGCGCGAGCGGCTTCGGCGACCATTCCTCCGGGTAGCCCTCGAGGTACGGCTGCAGGTTGGCCTTCTCCTCGGGCTTGAGCCGGCGAGGCGACTCGGTGGCGAAGACGTACGGCGCCAGGACCGTGCTCGCCCGCAGGAAGACCTTGCGGGTGCCGTCGGGCTGGTCGCGGAAGATCTCGTAGGCCATCGTGAAGCTCGCCGCCCGGAGGTCGGTCACCCACGACTCGACGTAGACCGGCGTGAAGTCGAAGAGCAGCGGCGCGACGTAGGTGACCTGGTGACTGGCCACCACGACCCCCTCGGCCAGACCCTGGGTCTGCGGGCTCCGCGCGTGCGTGCGCAGCATGTCCACGCGAGCCTCTTGGAGGTAGTCGACGTAGACGACGTTGTTGACGTGACCCAGCATGTCGAGGTCGGCCCAGCGCATGGGGCATTCGTAGAGGTGGCGCACGCGACCGATCCTTCCAGATCATCTTGGGCACTGGGCCTGGTCTCAACGCCGGGTCCGGGCGAGTATGGTGTCGACCACATCGCTTTCTACTCACCAGTAACCCGGGAGTGTTCATGCCTGAGGCAGTCATCGTCGCCGCCGCCCGTACCCCGATCGGGCGCGCCAACAAGGGATCTCTGAAGGACTTCCGTCCGGACGACCTTGCGGCCCTCATCACCAAGGAGGCCGTCGGGAAGGTCGAGGGTCTCGACCCCAACGACATCGACGACCTGCTGCTGGGCTGTGGCCTGCCGGGAGGTGAGTCCGGCAACAACATGGGCCGGGTCGTCTCGGTGCTGAACGGCTGGGACAAGGTGCCCGGCGCGACCATCACCCGCTACTGCTCCTCCTCGGTGCAGACCTCGCGGATGGCGCTGCACGCGATCAAGGCCGGCGAGGCCGACATCATCGTCTCGGCCGGTGTCGAGACGGTGTCCCGCTTCGTCAAGGGCACCTCGGACCACCTGCCCGACACCGTCAACCACCTCTTCGACGACGCCCAGTCGCGCACCGCCGCGACCGCCGCGTCCAACGAGAAGTGGCACGACCCGCGCGAGGACGGCCTGCTGCCGGACGTCTACATCGCGATGGGCCAGACCGCGGAGAACCTCGCCACCTCGCGCGGCATCTCCCGCCAGGAGATGGACGAGTTCGGCGTACGCTCCCAGAACCTCGCCGAGAAGGCCATCGCCGACGGCTTCTGGGCCCGCGAGATCACTCCGGTCACCACCCCTGACGGCACGGTCGTCTCGGCCGACGACGGTCCCCGCGCCGGCGTGACCCTGGAGGCCATCTCCGGCCTCAAGCCGGTCTTCCGCGAGGACGGCACCGTCACCGCCGGCAACTGCTGCGCCCTCAACGACGGCGCCGCCGCGGTCGTGGTCATGTCCGACACCAAGGCCGCCGAGCTCGGCGTCACCCCGCTGGCCCGGATCGTGTCCACCGGCGTCTCCGGCCTCTCCCCCGAGATCATGGGCCTCGGCCCGGTCGAGGCGACCCGCAACGCGCTGAAGTACGCCGGCATGTCGATCGGCGACATCGACCTGGTCGAGATCAACGAGGCCTTCGCGGCCCAGGTGATCCCGTCCTACCAGGACCTCGGCATCGACATCGACCGCCTCAACATCAACGGTGGCGCCATCGCCGTCGGTCACCCCTTCGGCATGACCGGTGCGCGCCTGCAGAACACCATGCTCAACAGCCTCGACTGGCACGACAAGACCACCGGTCTGATCACCATGTGCGTCGGCGGCGGCCAGGGCATGGCGATGATCCTCGAGCGCATCTGACGTCTGACCGAGTCGGCGCAAATTAACCGAAGAATCAGCCGAGTCGGCGCGTCATGACGCGCCGACTCGGCTGATTTCAGCGCATCTCGATGCCGGGGCGGTCGCTGATGAGGTGGTCGGAGACGGTGTTCATCACGCGCCCCAGCGCGGCGAAGTCTTCCGGGCTGACCAGATCGATGAGGTAGTCGCGTACGCCGGTGACGTGGACAGGAGCCGCCTCGCGCAGCAGCTCGAAGCCGCGATCGGAGAGGGTGGCGACGACGCCGCGGCCGTCCTCGGCGGAGTTGCGGCGCTCGACCAGCCCGGCACGCTCCATCCGGGTGATCGTGTGCGTGATCCGGGAGCGCGAGTGGGCCAGGGAGTCGGCCAGCTGAGCCATCCGCATGGCGCCGTCGTTCTCGGAGAGACGGACGAGGATCTCGTACTCCGGGAGCGAGATGTCGAAGCGGGTGCGTAGATCGGCGTCCAAGCGATCATCGAGCAGAGTCATCCCCATCATCAGCGCACGCCACGAGCGCTGTTGCTCTTCATCCAGCCACCGAGTCTCATCACCCACGGGGCATTACGTTAGCCCTGTCTCCGGGCTGTTCGGTGCACTGGCACCCCATAACGGCGAGGAAGTTGTCACCGAAGGTTCGATGAACACCCGGGACGAGAGCCCCTAAAACAGTCGGGACCATCGGTAGAACGAGCCAGGACCTTAGCCCGGCACGAGGCTTCCTGGGCCTCAGAAACAATTCGCCACGGCTGCGGGTAAAGGCGAAGATTGGGCGGTGTCGACTCCCCCTGCTCTCGGTCTCCGTGACTTCATAGCCGCGCTTCCCCGCGAGGGCCGCTGGCTCCTGTCGACGGTTGCGATCCAGCTCCTCGGTCGCGGGATGACGCTGCCGTTCACGATCATCTACCTCCACGAGGTACGCGGCTTCGACCTCGGCCTCGCCGGCACCCTGATGGGCCTGATCGCCATCGTCGGCTTCGTGGTCACCGGCCCCGCGGGCAGCCTGATCGACAGGTACGGAGCCCGTCCGGTGATCCTGGGCGGCCTGGTGTGCGCGATCGCCGGTGACGTCATGCTCGCCTTCGCCACCACCCCGGTGCTCGCCGCGGCGGCGCTGTGCCTGCTGGGCGTCCAGGCCGGGGTGTCCTGGCCCGCCGCCAACGCCCTGGTCGCCACCGTGGTCGAGGGCGAGCTCCGGCAGCGCTACTACGGGGTGAACTTCGCGCTGATCAACCTCGGCATCGGCGTCGGCGGCGTCATCGGTGGTCTCTTCATCGACGTGACCCAGCCCGAGACGTTCACCTACGCCTTCCTCGCCAACGCCGCCACCTTCATGATCCCGGCCCTGGTCCTGCTCGGCCCGCTGCGTCATCTCCACGGCCGCGCCGCGCGTCCGGCCGACGACGAGCCCGACGCGACCGCGTCGTACGCCACGATCCTGCGCCGCCCCGAGGTCATCTGGCTGGTGGTGATCGGGGTGCTGCTCTCGACCCTGGGCTACGGCCAGATCGAGAGCGGGTTCCCGGCCTACTCACGCCAGATCTCCGAGGTATCGACCCGGGTCGTCGGGTTCGCGTTCGTGGTGAACTGCGCAGTGATCGTGCTCGCCCAGTTCTGGGTGATGAACCGGGTCAGCGGCCGACGGCGCACTCGGGTGCTCGTCGCCACCGCCGCGATCTGGGGCCTGGCCTGGGTGGTGTTCGGAGCGACCGGCCTGGTGCCTGGCTCGGTCGCCGCCATCGTCGGTGTGGTCGCCTTCCAGGGAATCTTCTTCGCCCTCGGCGAGACGCTGATGCAGTCCGCCTACCCCGCGCTGACCAACGACATGGCACCCGACCATCTGCGCGGGCGCTACAACGCGATCAACTCGGCCTCGTTCCAGACCGGCGCGATCGTCGGCCCGATCCTGGCCGGGTTCCTGCTCGAGCACGGACAGTCGACGGTGTTCATCGCGCTGATGGTGGTCGGCTGCGTCGGCGTCGTGGCCGGCTCGATGCGCCTCGAGCGCCGGATCAGCCCCGCCGTGAACGGCGTACGCCCCGCCCTGATCGCCGAGTCGGCTCAAACTGACGCCGACGCCGGCCGAGTCGGCTCGTCATAACGAGCCGACTCGGCCGGGATTTCGGTCAGAACGCGCCGACTCGGCGCGTCTGTCCGAGACAGACGCGCCGAGTCGGCAGGGGTTCGATCAGTCGCGGGTGAGGCGACGGTGGGTGACGCGGTGGGGGCGGGCGGCCTCCTGGCCGAGACGCTCGATCTTGTTGGCCTCGTAGGACTCGAAGTTGCCCTCGAACCAGAACCACTCGCCCTCCTTCTCCTCGGTGCCCTCCCAGGCGAGGATGTGGGTGGCGATGCGGTCGAGGAACCACCGGTCGTGGGAGGTGACCACGGCGCAGCCGGGGAAGTCGAGCAGCGCGTCCTCCAGCGAGGAGAGCGTCTCGACGTCGAGGTCGTTGGTGGGCTCGTCGAGCAGCAGCATGTTGCCGCCCTGCTTCAGGGTGAGCGCGAGATTGAGGCGGTTACGCTCACCACCGGAGAGCACGCCGGCCTTCTTCTGCTGGTCGGGGCCCTTGAAGCCGAAGGAGGCGACGTAGGCCCGCGAGTTCATCTCGAAGTTGGCGACCTTGATGAAGTCCAGGCCGTCGGAGACGACCTCCCAGACGTTCTTGTTGGGGTCGATGCCGCCGCGGCTCTGGTCGACGTAGGAGATCTTCACCGTCTGGCCGACGTTGAGCTCGCCCGCGTCGGGCTTCTCGGAGCCGGTGATCATCCGGAACAGCGTGGTCTTGCCGACACCGTTGGGGCCGACGATGCCGACGATGCCCGCACGCGGGAGCGAGAACGAGATGTCGTCCCACAGCGTGCGGCCCTCGAAGCCCTTGACCAGACCCTTGGCCTCCATCACCACGTCGCCCAGACGCGGGCCCGGCGGGATGTTGATGTCGGCGGTGTCGATCTTGCGGGCCTTGTCGGCCTCGGCGGCGAGCTCCTCGTAGCGGGCCAGACGCGACTTCGACTTGGTCTGGCGGGCCTTGGCGTTGGAGCGGACCCACTCCAGCTCCTTCTCGAGCATCTTGGCGCGCTTGGCGTCCTTGAGGCCCTCGACCTTGAGGCGGTCCTTCTTGGTCTCGAGGTAGGTGGAGTAGTTGCCCTCGTAGCCGTGGATCGAGCCGCGGTCGACCTCGGCGATCCACTCGGCGACGTTGTCGAGGAAGTAACGGTCGTGGGTGACCGCCAGGACGGCGCCCTTGTAGCTCTTGAGGTGACCCTCCAGCCACTGCACCGACTCGGCGTCGAGGTGGTTGGTGGGCTCGTCGAGCAGTAGCAGGTCGGGCTCCTGCAGGAGCAGCTTGCACAGCGCGACGCGGCGGCGCTCACCACCGGAGAGGTTGTCGACGATCGCGTCACCCGGGGGGCAGCGCAGCGCGTCCATGGCCTGCTCCAGCTTGGAGTCGATGTCCCAGGCGTTGATGTTGTCCAGGTAGGTCTGGAGCTCCCCGGTCTCGGCCATCAGGGCGTCCTGATCGGCGTCGGGGTCACCCATCTCCATGTAGGCGTCCTCGAGGCGCTTCATCTTCGTCTTGATCTCGCCGACCGCCTCCTCGACGTTCTCGAGGACGGTCTTGCCCTCGGTCAGCGGCGGCTCCTGCTGGAGCATCCCGACGGTCGCGTCCTGGTCACGGACGATGTCGCCGTTGTTGGGGTGGTCCAGGCCCGCCATCAGCTTGAGCAGCGAGGACTTACCCATGCCGTTCGGGCCGACGACGCCGATCTTGGCACCGTGCAGGAACGAGAGGGTGACGTTGTCGAGGACGACCTTGTCGCCGTGGGCCTTGCGCACATTGCGCAGGGAGAGGATGTAGTCGGCCATGGGCTCCACCCTAATGAGGTCGGGGCACGCCGGTACAACCGGCGCACACCCGGCTCACCTCAGGCCGCCGTGGAGTGCTCGGTCTCCGCGGGCGCCTCGACATCGTCCGGGGACGCCGGCTGCTGCTCCCAGGGATCCGCACCCGGGGCCCGCCAGTCGGAGATCGGGTCGCGCTCGGCGTCGTCGTCGCGCGGCCCCGGCGCCGGAGCGGCGACCGCGGCCAACGTACGCGGGTTGCGCGAGATGCTGGACATCCCGCGGTTGAGGTCGTGGCCGACGACGGTCGCCTCGACCTCGAAGGTGTTGACCTCGAGCCCGTCCTTGTTGACATAGCTGCGGGCCGAGAGCCGCCCCTGGACGACGACGGGGTCTCCCTTGCGCAGCGAGCGCCCGACGTTCTCCCCCAGCTGTCGCCAGGCGCTCACCGAGAACCATTGCGTGACGCCGTCGCTCCACTCACCGGTAGACCGGTTGAGCTTCCGCGGCGTGCACGCGATCCGGAAGTTCGCCACCGAGATCTCGCCGACGCTCCGCACGACGGGGTCGGCGCCGACGTTGCCGCGCAGGGTGATGATCGAGTCGTTCATCGTTGTCTCCTCAGTGTTCGCGCCCGCCTGGTGCGGGCCTCGGAGACAACCCTGCGCTCGACCACCGACAGTTCCGGGGCGGCGTACGTCCACCTGTGGACAACCCCGGATCGAACCGCCCCTGTGGACAGTGATCGGCCCGTCCAGCGGTCAGCGCAGCGCCTTGGCCACCCCGTGCCGGAGGGCGGTGTAGGCCGCCAGCTCGGTCTCGATCGGGTCGACGACGAGCTCGCGCGAGACGTCGGCGACCGCCGCACGCAGTCGCGCATCGGCCGCCCGAGCCCGCCGCCGCGCGGTGGTGATCACCAGCAGATGACACACCGCCCACAGCACCAGCCCGAGCCCGACACCCCCGATCAGGAGGACGTACGGCAGCTCGACCCCGGCGACGGAGGGCGTCACGTCGCCGACCTGAGCGGCTCCGGAGAGGAGCAGCGCCACCGACCACACCAGCCCGACGGTGGCGAGGATGATCAGGAACCACTGGAGCCCCTTGACCAGCCCGGTCCACAGCGGCAGCCGCTCGGCGTTCAGGTCGACTCCGCCGACCGAGGCGTCGAGCCGGTCGGCGAGATCGTCCATCCGCGAGACCGACGCACGCCGGATCGCGTCGCGCCACGGCGAGGCGAGGCCGGCCCCGGCCTCGTCGGCCAGCTGACGCACCTCGGTGTCGACCCGCGCGCGCTCGACCGCGGTGGTCTGCGGCAGCGAGGTCCGGGCACGCCCGGCCAGCTGGGTCGCCTCCTCCCCCAGCGCCAGGTGGAGCCGCTTCAGCGGGTCCGGCCTCAGCCGGGACACCCACGAGACCAGCGGCCAGCCGGTGGCCGCACGGGCCCGGGTGCGTACGGACCGCTCGACCGCGTCCACCACGGTCGGCACGCCGGCCGCCTCGGCGATCGCGTCCTCGAGGGCCTCGACCCGGGGCTTGGCCAGGGAACGCGGCTTGGCGTCCCCGGACGCCTTGGCGAGCTTCACCGCAGCGGTCTTGATATCGGCCGAGAGCCGGGACTTGTTGGCCCGCTTCGCCGCGGCCCGCTGGGCGATCTCGGTCTTGAGCTGCGGGATCCCCCAGCCGAGCTTGGCCGAGACCGGGATCACCGGGACGTTGCGCAGCCCGTCCTGGTCGAGCAGGCGGCGTACGTCACCCAGCATCGACTCACGACGGTCCTCGGGAACGCGGTCGATGTGGTTGAGCACCACGACCATGATCTCGGAGTGGGTGCGCAGCGGCTGCAGGTAGCGGTCGTGGATGGCCGCGTCGGCGTACTTCTGCGGGTCGAGCACCCACACCAGCATGTCGGCGAGCTCGACCAGCCGGTCGACCTCGAGATGGTGGGAGACCTCGGTGGAGTCATGGTCGGGCAGGTCCAGCAGCACCACGCCGTCGAGCTCGTGCCCCTCACGGCGGGTGTCGAGCATCGAGTCGCGGGTGGTCTGGTGACGCTCGGGGATGCCCAGCCACTCGAGCAGCTCCTGAGCGCCCTCCGAGCCCCACACGCAGGCGGTCGCCCAGGAGGTGGTCGGCCGCCGGACACCGACGGCGGAGAGCTCCAGCCCGGTCAGGGCGTTGAACGTGGACGACTTGCCCGACCCGGTCGCCCCCGCGACCCCGACGACCGTGTGGTCGGCGGAGAGCTTGAGGCGTCCCTGGGCCTTGTTGACCACCGTGCGCGCGTCCTCGACGAGTCCGTCATCGAGGCGCCCCGTCGCCGCTGCGGTCGCAGCGGTCAGTCCGTCCAGCCGATCCCCGAGGTCCCCACCTCGGCCGACCAGGTTCTTTGCACCTTCGAGCAGGCCGCTCAATGATCCCCCTAAAGTCCCTGACAAGTCTCAGCCGTCGCTGCGCTGGCTGGCGAAACGGGCGTCGCCGACCTTACGCGCGGCGTGCCGCAGCCGCTCCGGCGCACCGTGGTCGATCTGCAGCGCATCGACCTGACCCGTGTAGCGCGCCCGCTCCTCGTCGACGAGCCCCACGATGCGTACCTCCAGCGCCTTGCGCGCCCTGGACGCGAGCCCGCGAACGGCCTGGTCGCCGAAGACCGCCTCCAGCAGCTTCTGACCGATCAGGAGGGTGCCGCCGGCGATGCCCACCTCGGCACCGACGAGCGCTCCTCCGGTCGAGGCGAAGACGACCACCATCAGCGCGACGCCGAGCCCGTTGACGCCGTAGGAGAGGAACTTCGCGGTCGTACGTTTGTCCTGACCCTCGCTGCGCACCATGTCGAGCACGTCCTGCTGCCAGTCGCGCACCGCACGCTCGGCCTTGGGTCGCAGCGCACGCGAGGCCCGGCCGAGGTCAGCGGGGCCGGCCGCGAGCAGCCCGCGCCCCGCGGGGCTCATCTGCCAGGCCGCCTCGGCCCTCTCGGCAGCCGCCTCGCACTGCTCCAGGATCAGCATCTCCAGGCCACCCTGCACGGCCGCGGTCACCCGCTCGGCCTGCTGCGGCTTGCCCTTGATGGAGCCCAGGATCTTGTCGCGGAGCATCCCCACGCGCGTCTCGAGCGCCTTGAGGATCTCCCCGGTGCCGACGAACTCCTGCCAGCGCGCGAGCACCTCGCCGCGCAGCAACGTGCCGTCGGCGGTGGCCGCCATGATCGACTTGAGCGCTTCGTCGTAGGCCATGTCCGCATCGGTACGCAGCCGCTGCGCGGCCTCTCCCTGACCGTCCGCGGTGTCGGCGATCGGGTGGACCTCCAGGGTCAGCGCCCGCACCGCACCGTCGAGGGTCTGGGTGACGACCTGGTGTCGCGCGCTGGCGTCGTCGGCGAGCATGTCGAGCCAGGCACGCACCTCGGCGACGTGCTCGGCCGGCAGCAGGCCGTGCTCGGAGACCTCGCCCTCGTGGACGATGAAGAGCGGTGAGTCCTTGAGCCCGCGCGAGGCGAGCATCCGGGCCAGGTGGCCGGCGACGGTCTGGACGGCCTCGGTCGGAGTGCGGTCGAGCACCACGGCCACCGCGGTGGAGCGGTTGGCGGCGAGCTGGAGGAACTCCCACGGCACCTGGTCGGCGTAGCGCGCGGCCGAGGTGACGAAGACCCACAGGTCGGCCGCGGCGAGCAGCTCGGCCGCGAGCACCCGGTTGGCCTCCTCGACCGAGTCGACGTCGGGCGCGTCCAGGATCGCCAGGCCGGGGTGGAGCCGGTCGCTGGCGACCAGCTGCAGCGCGCCGGGGTCGTTGGTCGGGTGGTTGACCCGCTCCAGCTCGGGGAGCAGACGGTCCTGGCCGAACCAGCGGCCGTCGTCGGGGTGGTGGACCAGCACCGGCGAACGGGTCGTCGGCCGCAACAGCCCCGGTGTGGTCACCTTGGTGCCGACCAGCGAGTTCACCAGCGTCGACTTACCGGCGCCGGTGGAGCCGCCGACGACCGCGAGCAGCGGCGCGTCGATGGTCATCATCCGCGGGATCACGTAGTCCTCGAGCTGCTCGACCATGTTCTGCCGGGCGGCCCGCTGCTCGTCGGCGCCGGGCAGGTCCAGCGGCAGGGTGACCTCGGTCAGCGCCTGGTGGAGCTGGATGAGCGAGGTCACCATCCGGCTGCCCTCGCCCCCGGACGCCTCGATCTCGGCCCGGGCGGCCTCGAACTCGGTGGTCGGCTTCTCCGCGAGCATCCCCGCGGTGAGCGCCTCATAGGCGGCCGGCCGGGGCTCCGGGGCCCCCTCGGGAGCCGTCTGCGGAGCTTCGTCGTCGCGTGTGTGTTCTTCACTCATCCGGTCATCACCTGCCCGCTCGGGAATGCGATGTGTGGACGTACCTCACTGATGCGGTCAACGTATGCCCTCCCCCGGGCGGCGAAGTCCGGCGGCGGGTTGCCGCGCAGGAATCGCCAGTGCAAGTATCCGAGCTCGATGGCAGCCTGCTGGTATTCACGCATGGCCGCAACCCCCTGAGCCCCTCCGTGTGTCGCCGCGAACTTCCGCGCCTGCTCCCGGCGCCGCAGATCGACCACCCAGCCGATGTCGGTGTAGGGGATCAGCCCGCGTTGAGCCGCGTCGGTCAGCGACCGGGTCAGCACGATCCGCTCGGACTTTCGCCGCCACACCGCGAAGACCACCATCGAGACGAACGCGGGCACCATCACCACGACGTACGCCAGCAGGAACCCGGCCCCGTCATAGAGCAGTGTCGAGCCGTTCCAGGTGCCGTGGGCGAGCACCGCGATGGCGTAGCCCAGCAGCGGCGCGACGACCTTCAGCCAGCGCTTGCGCGTCACGACCGCGATGCCGATGCCGATGCCGGTGAAGGCGGTGAAGAGCGGGTGCGCGAAAGGGCTGAACAGGCAGCGCATCACGAAGACGGCGGTGAACTCACCGAGGTGTCCCGTGGAGCTGTCGCCCATGCCCGGCGTGCCGTTGTAGGTGCCGCCCAGGTAGAGGATGTTCTCGGTGAAGGCGAAGCCGATGCCGACCATGCCGGCGTAGACGATCCCGTCGAGCACCCCGTCGAGGAGGTGGCGGCGCCAGACCAGCAGCACGAAGAGGAAGAGGCCCTTGGCCGCCTCCTCGGTGACCGGCGCGACGATCGCGAGCTGGGTCGGCTCGCTCCACCCGGCGAGCAGCGCCCCCACGCTCTGCACGATCAGCGCGGCCGCGACCGCGACGAAGGCACCCCATCCCAGGCCGAGCGCGAGCAGCGACTTCGGCTCGGGCTCGTAGCGGTCCAGCCACAGGAAGGCATAGACCAGCGGCACCACCGGGATGGCGGCGAAGAGCACTCCCAGGATCGCGCCGGTCGGAGCAAGATGGTCGTTGACGAGGCTCGTGCTCAGCAGAACGATGCCGAGCACCGGCAACGAGGTCAGCACGACGAGCACGCCCACCACGATGGTGAACGTGCGGTTGCTTCGTGTCGGATCCTTCGGGATCGCCCCCATGCGCGCCAGACTATCGGGCGTGCGGGCCGCCCGTGCGACCAGACACCGATCAAGACGTCCCCGCGACCCCCGTGGCCTGGGAACTCACGAGCGTTGTCGTTCCGGCGCGGCGTACGATTCCGGTATGACGGACAATGGCGCCCCCACCCCTGCAGACGACCACACCGAGAGCCACGACCAGACGGTTCCGGAGGCGTGGTCCAGGTTCATGAGGGAGGGCTGGGACGACCGCGAGGTCGAGGTTCCCGAGCATCCGATCACGCCGTGGGCGACCGCGCGCCGGCAGCGGCTCTCGGGCATCTTCCCGGGTGAGCGCCTCGTCGTCCCGGCCGGCACCTACAAGGTCCGCGCCAACGACACCGACTACCGCTTCCGCGCCGACACCGCGCACGTGCACCTGACCGGCAACCAGACCTCCGACGCCGTCGTCGTGATCGAGCCCGACGGCTCCTCGGTGCTGTACGCCCGCCCGCGCAGCGGTCGCGACACCGACGAGTTCTTCCGCGACCGGCAGTACGGCGCGCTCTGGGCCGGCGCGCGTCCCTCCGCCCGGGAGCTCTCCGACTCGCTGGGCATCGAGGTGCGCCACGTCGACCAGCTCGAGTCCGCGCTCTCCGGCAGCACCCCGACCCGAGTCCTCCGCGGCGTCTCGGCCGACGTCGACAAGCTGGTCCGTCCGGCCGAGGGCGGCCGCGACGAGGAGTTCGCCAAGGCGCTCTCCGAGCTGCGCCTGATCAAGGACGAGTGGGAGCTCGGTGAGCTCACCGAGGCCTGCGACATCACCGTGCGCGGCTTCACCGACGCGGTGCGCGAGTGGGAGCAGGTGCTGAAGCACGGCGAGCGCTGGATCGAGGGCACCTTCTTCCGCCGCGCCCGTGCGGAGGGCAACGACCTCGGCTACGACTCGATCGTCGGCGGCGGGTCCCACGCCACCACGCTGCACTGGATCGACAACGACGGCCCGATCGTCCCCGGTGAGCTGGTGCTGCTCGACATGGGTGTGGAGGGCCACAACCTCTACACCGCCGACATCACCCGCACGCTGCCCATCTCCGGGACGTTCACCCCGCTGCAGCGCAACCTCTACGAGCTCGTCTACAACGCCCAGCAGGCCGGCATCGAGGCGATCCGCCCGGGCGTGACCTTCCGGGCCGGCCACTTCGCCGCGATGGAGATCCTCGCGCACGGGCTCGACGACCTGGGGCTGCTCCCCGTCTCCGTCGACGAGGCGCTCTCGGAGGACAACAAGACCTACTCCCGCTGGACCCTCCACGGCGTCTCCCACATGCTCGGCCTCGACGTCCACGACTGCGCCTCCGCGTCGAAGGAGACCTACATCGAGGGACCGCTGCAGGAAGGCATGGTGCTCACCGTCGAGCCGGGCCTCTACTTCCAGAAGGAGGACAAGCTCGTCCCCGAGGAGCTGCGCGGCATCGGCATCCGCATCGAGGACGACATCGTCGTCACCAAGGACGGCTCCGTGAACCTCTCCGCCGGCCTGCCGCGCACGGCCGACGACGTCGAGGCGTGGATGGGCCAGTATCTGTGACCTTGGAGGCTGACCGAGGTAACTCGGTGGAGCGGCGCTTCCTTCGTGGAGTTCCACGAGGGCAGCGACTGCTCACCGAGGTGCCTCGGTCGGCGGCCGCGGTGGCCGGCTGCCTCGCCCTGGCATCGGCCCTGACCGCCTGCAGCCCAGGGCGTACGCCACGACAGCAGCCCGCCTCGTCGGCGACGCCGAGCGCCTCGGCATCGGCCTCGCCGGTCCCCCACGACGTCTTCGACGGCACCGTGGTCGGGATCGACCCGGGTCACAACGGCGGCAACGCGGACGCACCCGAGGTGATCAACGAGCCGGTGTGGAACGGGCGCTCGCAGAGCCCGTGCAACACGACCGGCACCGCGACCGACGACGGCTACCCCGAGACCGACTTCACCTGGGCCGTGGCCACGAAGCTCGCCGCCGACCTGCGCGAGTCGGGCGCGAAGGTGGTCATGACCCGCGACAGCAACGACGGGGTCGGGCCGTGCATCGACGAGCGCGCGAAGATCATCAACGACGCGAAGGCCGACGTCGCGATCGACATCCACGCCGACGGGGCGGCCGCGTCCGAGCGGGGCTACTCGCTGCTGATCCCGGTGCCGTCGGGCACCAACGACGAGGTCGTCCAGCCCTCGCGCCGCTACGCCCGGCTGCTCCGCACCGAGATGCGGAAGACCGGGATGCCCCTGGCCTCCTACCTGGGCGCAGGCGGGTTCGTGGAGCGCGACGACCTGGCCGGCCTCAACCTCACCACGGTGCCGCAGGTGCTGCTGGAGACGGGCAACATGCGCAACGCCGAGGACGCGCGCCTGCTGAAGTCCGACCGGTTCCAGGCGCGGACGGCCGCCGCCATCAAACGGGCGATGGCGGCGTACCTCCGCTCCCGCTGAGCCCGAATCGGCTCAGCCCAGCTCAGCTAACTCAGAGCTTCGTCCACTCGACGGGCTCGAGGCCGTACTCCTCGGCGATCGGGCCCCACGCCTTGGCGGCCGCCTTCTTCGGGTCGTGGCTGGCCAGGCTGAGCGTGGTCGCCTTCTCCAGCTTGCGCTTGCCGCCGATGCACTCGCCGTCGTCGTTGACCTTGCGCTTCTCGCCCCAGGCGGCGAAGGCCAGGTCGGCGTTCTGCGAGGTCATCCACGCGGACTCGAGGTTCTTGACGAGCTTGCGCGACCCCGGGAGGACGGCGGTGTCGATCTTGGCGACCTTCGCAGCCAGCTCCTCGCGGGAGGCCGCGGCGTCCTGGAAGGTCTGGATCGCCTCGTCGATGTTCTCGCAGGCCTCGAGATCGGCCTGGGCGGCCCCGATGGCCTCCTTGTCCTTGGCCGAGGTCTTGATGAGGTCGTCGATCTTCTTGGCCTCGGCCGCGGCACCGCCCTCGGCCGTGGTCGCTCCCTGGGTGGTGCCGGTCTCGGCGTTGGCGTCGTCGTTGTTGTTGATCAGGCCGATGACGAAGGCGATGATCGCGACCACGACGGCCAGCGCGAGGACGATCAGGCCCCAGCGCTTCAGGTCGAGACCACCAGGTCCCTTGCCCTGACCCCCTTGACCGCGCTGCGGCTCGTAGCGGGCGTCGTAGGCGTTCCCGTACGGGTCGTAGCCCTGCGGCGCCATCGGCGGCGGCGCCGGGGTGTTGGGCCCGCCTCCGACCGGCGGCTGCCCGACGAGGGTGGCGTCGGTGTAGGCGTTGTGGGCGTAGGGGTCACCGTACGGCTGGGCGAACTCGTCCTGGGCCTTGTCCTGCGGCTGCCCGTAGGGCTGCTCGTACCCCTGGTCGAAGCCCTGGTCGTACGGCTGGTCGTAGGGCTGCTCATAGGGCTGGTCGTAGGGCTGGTCGTAGGGCTGGTCGTAGGGCTGGTCGTAGCCCTGGGACCACGAGGCCTGGGCCTGGTCCGGCTCGAGCTGCGGCGCGAGCGGGGCGTAGGCAGGGTCGCCGTAGGACGGGGCCTGGCCCTGGTCGGGCCGGGCGAGATCGGGCTGGCCGTCGTCGTAGCGGGACTCGGGCGCCGGGGCGTCGAACTGCGGCGGCGCGAACTGCTCGAACTCGTCACGCGGACGGGTGCCCCCGCTGGTCTCCTCCTCGTCGAGGGCGTCGAACCGAGGGCTCATCGCGACCTGCGTCTCGTCCGGGCGGAACGGCTCGGGCTGACGTCGCTCGACCGGCGGCATCGCCTCGTGGGTCGCGTCAGGGTCCGGGCCGCCGAACTGCGGCGCGGGCTCGGCGAAGGACCGGTGCTCCGCGCTCTGCTGGTACGCCGCCGCCGGACGCTCGGGCAGCGGAGGGGCGGCCACGGGCTCCGGGGTCGGCGGCGCCTGAGGCTCCGGCATCTGCGGCGCGGGCGTCGGCGCGGGTGGCTCGGGTGAGCGCTCGTGTGCAGCCGGCCGCGTCGGCAGGTCCGGGAGCGGCGCCGGCGCGGCCGCCGGTGCCTCGGGCTCCGGCTGCGGCTCCGGCTGCGGCTCCGGGGCAGGAGCCGGGGCGGGCTCTTCCGCGGCGCGCTTGCGCTTGGGCAGGAAGAGCGACTGCGACTGGGAGGCGAGCTCCGGCTCGAACTTCGGCGTACGCGCCGCCAGCCCGAACAGGCCACCACCGTCCGAGCCTGCGGGCGGCGGGGCCATGCCACCACCGAAGGCCGGCTGCTCACCGCTGGGCGCGGTCATGCTCAGCTGCGGCGCCATCGAGGCCCCCGGCGTACGCCTGACCTGCTCGAGCGGCAACGGGGCCGCCTCTGTGTCGGCCTCGGGCGTGGCAGCTCCCTGACCACGCCTCGGCAACGACAGACCACCCTGCTCAGGATCGGCACCCCGCTGCGGCAGTCGCGGGGGTGCGACCGGCTCCGGTGCACCCTGCGACGGCGGCTGATGAGCGCTTCTGACGGGGGTCCCACAACCTGTGCAGAAGCGCATACCGGTGACGGCTGCACCGCACGAGGTGCACATGGACTCCATAGTCATGTCCGGGGACCTTACCGATGATCGCGTCCAGTCTCGAACCCTCGTGGTCCGCCAATCGGACACTCACGTCGACAGTGCGGGGACAGTGCACCCAAATACCCCCCACACCTTGGTAACACTCCGGCCAGCGTTTCGGATTCCGATGCACACGAGGGATACGGGCACCGGTAAGATCGTGCGCGGCCTGCGCAAACCCCCTTCCAGCGGGGTGCTCACACAGGCCACGCCTCCGTAGCTCAGCTGGATAGAGCATCGGCCTTCTAATCCGACGGTCACAGGTTCGAATCCTGTCGGGGGCGCCACCGGAATTTTGTGTGGGTTAAATCATGCCCCCGCGCGTGTTTCGGCAGCGACCACCGCAGCGGCCGCCCGCCCGGCGTACAGGGTCCGGAAGAACGGCAGGGTGCGGTGCACCATCGGACCGATGAGCAGGGCCTCGGCGACGGTGCCGATCCCGACCATCCCGCCGAGGAGCCAGCCGACCGCCAGCACGGTGATCTCGACACCCGCACGGCAGATCCAGACCGGGGCGCCGGTCCGCTCGTGCAGACCGGTCATCAGTCCGTCGCGCGGACCCGGGCCGAGGCCGGGCGCGATGTAGATGCCCGTCGCCGCGGCCAGCAGGAGCAGGCCGCCGGTGAAGAGCGCGACCTGGGCCAGCAGATCGGAGGGCTGCGGAAGCAGCCAGAGGCCGATCTCCGCCGAGGTGCCGACGAGCAGGACGTTCAGGACGGTGCCCACGCCCGGGCGCTGTCGCAGCGGGATCCAGAGCAGCAGGACGACGAGCCCGATCAGGTTGGTCATCATCCCGAAGGAGATCCCGGTGATCTCGACGAGTCCCGATGCCAGCGTGTTCCAGGGCGCCAGGCCCAGCGAGCCCTGCACGAGCATGGCGACAGCGATGCCGTAGAGGAAGAGTCCAGTTATCAACCAGGAGAGCGACTTCACAGAGAGATCCTTCACGATTGCAAAGCCAATCACGGGTCCAATCGAAGGTAAAGAAGCCAATCCCGGTAAGGTGGCCTCATGCCTCGCGGAAGAATCGGTGCCACTGCACTCGCCGGCCTGCTCGGTCAGTGGCAAGGAGAGGGCCCGGCGTACGAGAACCTGGCCGAACGGATCCAGCTGCTGCTGATCGACGGCCGGCTCTCCGCCGACGTGCGCCTCCCGTCCGAGCGCGAGCTCTCCGAGCGGCTGACGCTGAGCCGCACCACGATCACGGCCGCCTACCGCCGCCTGCGGGAGCACGGCTACGCGCTCAGCGTCCAGGGATCCGGCACGACCACCAAGCTCCCGCCCACCGCACCCGACTCGTTCGCCGAGGGCGGTGAGATCGATCTGGTCAGGGCCACCCTGCCGGCCACCCGGCGGCTCCCGGAGGCCGCGGTCGAGGCGACCCGGCGACTGGCCGACCACATGACCGGCCCCGGCTACACGCTGTGGGGCATCGAGGAGCTCCGCGCGGAGATCGCGGCCCGCTACACCGCCCGTGGCCTGCCGACCGATCCCGACCAAATCATGGTGACCACCGGCGGCCAGAGCGCGATCGCGCTGCTCGCCCGCACCGTGATCAGCCGCGGCGACCGGGCCTACGCCGAGAGCCCCTCCTACCCCAATGCGTACGACGCCCTGAGCCTCGCCGGAGCCCGGATCATCACCAGCCCGGTGACCACCGACGCCGGCTGGGACATGCCCGCGATGGAGGCGGCCATCGCCCGGACCACCCCCGTGATGGCGTACGTCATGCCCGACTTCCACAACCCGACGTCTCGCTCGATGTCGACCGAGGACCGGCTCCGGCTGCTGCATGCGGCGGCGAAGGTCGACACGCTCCTGGTGGCCGACGACACCACCGCCGAGCTGGACATCGACCGCCGCCACACGTTCCCGCCGCTGGCCGCGATGGCCGGCGAGCACCAGGCCCGGGTCGTCCACATCGGCTCGGCGAGCAAGATGCTGTGGGGCGGGCTGCGGGTCGGCTGGATCCGCGCCGACCCGGTGCTGCTGACCCAGATCGCCAGCGGGCGCTCGGCCACCGACCTCGGCACCCCGATCTGGGAGCAGCTGGTCACCACGATCCTGTTCCGGCACCTTCCCGAGATCCTCGAGGAGCGCGCCGCCCAGCTCGCCGCCGGCCGCGCCGCGCTCTACCACGCGATGCGCGAGCACCTTCCCGACTGGGAGCTGCCGCCGCGCATCGACGGCGGCCTCTCCGCCTGGGTCGGCCTGCCCGCGCCGGTCAGCTCCCAGCTCACCCTGGCCGCCCGGCCCCACGGGCTGCTCGTCACCGCCGGGCCGCGGTTCGGGGTCGACGGCGCCTACGAGCGTCATCTGCGGCTGGCGATCACACCGCGCCCCGATCTCGTCCGTCGCGGGGTCGAGATCCTCGCCGAGGTCTGGCCCCGTGCCGCCTCCACCCCTGCCCTGGCCCTCACCACCTCCGAGGCTGTCGTCTGAGCCGCGTCACGCGACCCGACCCGACACCGCCCGGCTCAACCCCGGGCGAGAGCATCCAGGGCCCACAGCCCGAGCCCCTCGAAGCGTGCCGACTCATAGCTGAGTACGTCCCCGCTCGTCGCCTCCAGGAGGCGGCGGGTGGTGATGTGCGAGGCACCTCGGGCGAGGCTCGCGTTCGCGATGTCGGCGGCGGTCACCGTCCGCGGCGGGATCTCCCGGCGTTCCCGCGCCCGTCGCCGCTCGTAGTCGAGCTCGTCGACCGTGATGCCGCGGATGATCGTCTCGGCGCTTCCCAGGGAGCGGGTGTCGATCAGCGCCTCGGCGAGCGGGAAGTCGTGCGTCTCGACGGCATCGAGGCGCCACACGGTCGCACTCACCTCGCTCACCGGAACGGGCGTCTGACCCCGTCTCATCTCCACCGCGCCGCGAAGGCCGCGCGCGGCCGCCGCGGCCAGCGTCGTCGCCTCGGTGGGATGCCAGCCGAGCGATTCGCCGACCTCGTCCACGTCCGCGGCTCCCAGCGTTCCGGCCCGGGCCGCGCCCAGCCCGCCGAGGATACCGATCACCTGCTCAGCGGGGAGCTCCCCGTCCACCCCGGGGCCGACGACGGCGAGCCGTACGGGAAGGTCGCTGCGCAGCGCCGCGGCCAGGGTGAGCGAGTCGGCCAACGGGCTGAGCAGGCCGGGCTCGCCTCCGCGAGCGACCACGTCGCCGCCGACGTCGACGACCGTGAGCGAGTCGGCGCCGAGGGCCCGGGCAAGATGCCGGAGCTGCCGGGCGAGGCCGACCGCACCGTCGGCGAGGTCGTGCAGGAACAGGCGCGCGTCCACGTCACCGGCAAGCCGAGGCAGGACGGACCGCCCCGGAGGGAGGGTGTCCGTCGTGGTCGATATCTCCGCACGGACGCCGTCGACCAGGCGGAGCCCGACGAAGTCTCCCCGCGAGCGCGGGCCGGGCACCGGGTCGATGCGGAGCCGCTCCCAGGCACAGGTCGAGACGAGCACGTCGCCGTGGGGCACCTCGGGCTCGAGGATCCGACGTGCCAGGAGCACGCCGAGCGCATCACCCCCACCACCGGCCGCGACGAAGAGAGTGCTCACGCACTCGATTCTGACCGCTGGGCACCCGAGGCGCTACCTGGTCGTCGGCATCGCCCGTGAAGAAAGTTGGCGGGAACTCGTTGTGACGCGCGCCACGTTGGGTCACGATGTGCAGCATGCAAGGACTGATCCAGGACGCACCGCTGACCATCGACACGATCATCCGGCGCGCCGAGCGCGTCTTCCCGACGCGGGAGATCGTCACCAAGACCGCAACCGGTCTGGAGCACCACACGTTCAAGGACCTGGCTGTGGAGGTCCGCAAGCAGGCCGGGGTGCTCGATCGGCTCGGCATCTCCGCGGACGGCCGGGTGGCGAGCTTCGCGTGGAACACGCTGCGCCATCTCGCGCTCTACTACTCCGTCCCCTGCACCGGCCGGGTGCTGCACACCGGCAACATCCGCTACTTCCCCGAGCAGCTCGTCTACACGTTCAACCACGCCGAGGACGAGGCCGTCTTCGTCGACCGGTCGCTGCTCGGCCTGCTGGCCCCGCTCCTTCCCCAGCTGACCACGCTCAAGCACGTCGTCGTGATGGACGACGGGGCGCCGACACCGCTGCCGGACGACCCGCGGGTCGTCTCCTACGAGGAGCTGATGGCCGACGCCGAGGAGGCGGTGATCGACGGCCGGGTCACCGACGAGCGCACCGCTGCCGGTATCTGCTACACCTCCGGCACCACCGGCAACCCGAAGGGCGTCGTCTACACCCACCGCTCGCAGTACCTGCACGCGCTGGCCTCGCTGTCCGGCACCCTCTTCGGCACCAACGACCGCGACCGCGTGCTCCCCGTGGTGCCCTTCTTTCACGCCAACGGCTGGGGCTTCGCCCACTCCTCCCTGCTCGCCGGTGCCAACCTGATCCTGCCCGGGCCCGACCTCTCGCCCGCCGGCATCATCAAGCTCCTCGAGGCCGAGAAGGTGACGATCGCCGCCGGCGTACCCACGATCTGGATGGGTATGGTGCCGCTGCTGAAGGACGCCGACCTCTCCTCGCTGCGGGTGGTCATCTGCGGCGGCTCGGCGGTGCCGAAGTCGCTCTCGGAGGCCTGGCGCGAGGCGATCGGCCTGCCGATCACGCAGGCCTGGGGCATGACCGAGATGTCGCCGCTCGGCAGCGTGTTCAACGAACGCGCCGAGATCGCCGACCTCTCCGAGGAGGAGAAGGCCGACTTCCGTACGTCGCCGGGCATCCCGGCCGTCGGCGTCGAGCTCCGCATCGTGGAGCCCGGCACCACCGACGAGCTCCCCTGGGACGGCGAGACGACCGGCGAGCTCGAGGCCCGCGGCCCGTGGATCGCGTCGGGCTACTACAAGGTCGACGCACCGACCTCCTTCTCCCCCGACGGCTGGCTGCGCACCGGTGACATCGCCGCGATCGAACCGCTGGGCTACGTACGCATCGTCGACCGCACCAAGGACCTGGTGAAGTCGGGTGGCGAGTGGATCTCGACCGTCGCGATCGAGAACCTCATCATGGGCCACCCCAGCATCGCCGAGGCGGCCGTCGTCGCGGTGCCGCACCCGAAGTGGGGCGAACGGCCGCTGGCCTTCGCGGTGGTCAAGGACGGTGAGTCGGTGACCAAGGAGGAGCTGCTCGGCTACCTCGCCGACAACCTGGGCAAGTGGCAGGTGCCCGACGACGTGGTCTTCATCGACGAGGTGCCCAAGACCTCGGTGGGCAAGTTCTCCAAGAAGACCCTGCGCGAGGAGTACGCCGACTACCAGCTGCCGACCGTCTAGGCCGGCTCAGCCCAGCTGCGCGAGGATCGAGGCGGACTCGACCCTCGCGCAGCGGGCGTCCTCGTCCTTGCCGAGGGCGGCGCGGGCGTCGGCCAGGTGGCCGAGCGCGTCGGCCAGGCCGGGCAGGTCACCGGCGGCACGGAGCTTGGTCACGGCCTCCTCGAAGTGACCGGCGGCCTCGTCGACGGAGCCGAGCTGCTGGTGGATCCAGCCGATGGTGGCGATGACGTTGCCCTCGCTGCGGTAGCCGGGTGCCACCCGGCGCAGCTCGGCGAGCGCCGCCTCGCAGTGCCGGAGCCCGGCCTCGTACGCCCCGTCGAGGGCCTCGTAGAGACCCAGCCGCCCGGTCGTCCAGGCTGCCCGGATCGGGTCGCCCGCGCGCGCGAAGACCTCCGCCGCCCGAGCCGCGTACGCAGCCGCCCCGGCATGGTCGCCGGAGGCGGTGGCCACGGTGGCCAGCCGGTGCAGGGTCTTTCCCTCCCCCACCAGGTCGGCGGAGTCCATCGCCAGGTCCAGGGCCCGGCCGAGGTGGTCGAGGGCGTCCTGGACCCGGCCCAGCCGCCCGCAGGCCGCCCCGGCCGCGCGGTGCATGACGCCGAGCCCGGCGGGGTCGCCGCCGCGGGAGACGCTGCGGCGCACACCAGGGAGCGCCGCCTCGGCCAGGGCGGCGAGCTCGATCCAGCGCCCCTGGAGGTCGAGCAGACGCTCGAGCGCGCCGACGAGCAGCACGATCCGATCGGGCGCGATCCCCCGGTCGACGGCGACGTCGATCACCCGGGAGATCACCGGCAGCTGGGTGCCGATCCAGGCCAGCGCCTCGACGCTGTCGCCGACGACCTCGGGAGTGACCCCGTCGCGCATCGGCTCCAGCGCCTCGAGGTGGCGCTGGTGCGGGTCGTAGGCGCTGTGCACCGCCCGGGCGCTGAAGACGTAATGGTCGATCATCCGCAGCTCGGCCGCCTCGCGGGCCTCCTCGGGCTCGCCGGTGGCGAGGTCGGCGGCGTACTCGCGGAGCAGGTCGTGCAGCGTGAACCGGCCGGGGGCGCACTCGGTCAGCAGGTTGGCCTCGGTGAGCTCGTCGAGCAGGCGCCGGGCCCGCACCCTGGAGATCCCGGCCAGGCTGGCCGCGGCCAGCACGGTGAAGGTCGGCCCGGGGTGCAGACCGATCTGCCGGAACAGCCGGGCCGCGGCGTCGGACAGGTGCCGGACCGACCACGAGAAGGTCGCCCGCAGGTCACCCCGCCCGCCACCGAACCCGTCCAGGCGGGACTCGCCGAGCTCCTCGACCAGGTCGGCCAGGGAGTAGGCCGGTCGGATCGCCGCCCGGGCGGCCACGACCGACAGCGTCAGCGGCAGCGACGCGCACAGCTCGATGATCCGCTCGACCGCCTCCGGCTCGGCCAGGAGACGCTCCTTGCCGAGCCGCCCGACCAGCAGCTCATAGGCCTCGGCATCGTCGAGCAGGCCCAGCTCCATCGGTCTCGCCCCGGCCTCCGCGACCAGGCCGGAGAGCCTGTTGCGGCTGGTCACCAGGGTCACGCATCCCGGGCTGCCGGGGATCAGGCTGCGGACCTGCTCGCTGTCGCGGGCATTGTCGAGCACGAGGAGCACCCGCTTGCCGGCGAGCTTGCTGCGCAGCAGCCCCGCCCGGCCGTCGATGTCCTGGGGCTGGCGCGAGCGCTCCACCCCGAACGCCTCGAGCAACACCCCCAGCGCGTCCAGGGGGTCGAGCGCGTCGCTCGGGTCGAAGCCGCGCAGGTTCACGAACACCTGGCCGTCGGGGAAGCTGGGTGCGGTCCGGTGCGCCCAGTAGAGCGCCAGCGTCGTCTTGCCGATCCCCGCGGTGCCCGCGATCGCCGAGATCACGACGGCCCGGGCGCCCTCGTCGACCGTCCGCTTCTCCACCAGCTCGTCGAGCATCGTCAGATGGTCCTCGCGACCGGCGAAGGCGGCGACGACCGGCGGCAGCTGGCGCGGCACGATCGGCACGATCTCCTCGTACGTCCGCGCGGGCGCGGGCTCGGGATCGTCTCCCTCGATGATCCGCAGCTGCAGGTCGCGTACGTCCTTGGACGGCTCGACCCCGAGCTCGTCCCGCAGGACCCGGAACAGACGCTGGTAGGCGTCCAGGGCCTCGGCCGTGCGGCCGGAATGCCACAGCGCCGTCATCAGCAGCAGCCACAGGCCCTCGCGGAGCGGGTTGGCCCGGACGACCGGCCCCAGGTCGGCGACGACCGCGGCCTGTCTGCCGAGCGCCAGGTCGGCGGCGGCACGGGACTCGACGGCGACCAGGCGCAGCTCGTCGAGCCGGGCGGCCTCGGTCGCGATCATCGGCGAATCACCGACCGCGCCGTAGGCGCCTCCGGTCCACAGCCCCAGCGCGGCGTCGAAGAGCATGCTGGCCCGCTCGTGGTCCCCGGCCTCGGCCGAGGTTCGGCCCTGCTCGACCAGGTCCTCGAAGCGGGCCTGGTCGATGTCCGCGCCGACCAGGGCGTAGCCGTTGGCCCGGCTCTCCAGGTGACGGCGATCCTCGCCGAGCGCCCGGCGCAGGTCGCGGACACGCTGGTGAAGCAGGTTCACCCCCGTTGGCGGGGGTGAACCTCTCCACAGCTCGTCGACCAGGAGGTCCGAGGTGACCGGCGCTCCACGGGCGGCCGCGAGCAGGGCAAGCAGAGTCCGCCGCGTACGCGACAGTCTCTGCACCGTGCCGTCGTCACAGATCAGCTCGACGGCACCCAGGACCCGGACCCGCACCACACCTCCTGTTGACCACACAGCATTACGTCCGAGACGAACCATCGTCTCATCACCACAGAGATGGTGACGCGTAATGCCGCCAGAAGGTTGCCTGGAGGTTGGTACTGATCCAGATTTAGTGTTTCTGGGCTACGGGACCCGCCACAGGCCGCTCTCGCCGCCCTTGTCGATCTGGAACCCGACCTGCTTGATGTTCACTCCGACCGGGACGACGAACGGCACCAGGGCCGTCCGCTGGTCCCGCGGCTGCAGCCCGAACGGGTTCGGGAACACCTCGCCGCCGTCGACCGTCACCGGGCCGGGCTGGCTCTTGTACTTCTTGCCCGAGGCGTCGACGACCGTCGTGCCGGTGGCCGGGGAGTCGTTGAAGACCCTCGAGCCGGCGTTGACGATCTGGATCTCGACGGCCATCACACGCGACCCCGGCGGGGTCTCGGTGCCGTCCGTGAAGGACGTCTCGAAGACGTCCTGCACGATCACCCTCAACAGGATTCCGGGTGCCTCGCCCTTGATGGTTCCCTCAGCCGTCAACCCGAGCTGCTGGTTCTGCTCGATCCTCTCGGTGCTGTCGACGGTGATCACCTTCTTCTCCATCGCGGGGTTCTCGCCATGGTTGTTGCTGTAGAACCCGTTGTCGATGGAACTGTCCGAACCGCAACCGACCCCGGCCGCCGCGACGGCTCCCCCGAGGATCAGCATGGCCACACGACGCACACGCACTCCTTATGAAATTTGTTGCTTCGGAAAGGAAATTGTTCCCCCTGATTTACCATGGCAACATGCCCGAGTCCAAGCATTCGGCCTAGGGTCGAAGGTCCCAATACTGGTCCAACTCTTCGAGACTATTTCCACAGTCCGACCTGGCGGGAGAGCGCCAAGATCACCGGTGCCACGAGAAACCAGGGCGTGACCAGCGAAAGCTTGTCGATCGGGCGTACGCCGACCCTGCGGCCCCTTGTACGCCCGGGCGGACCCTACTCCGCGCCCACCGCCGGGCGCTCGACGAGACCGGCCAGCTTCGCCGGGGCCTGGATGCAGTAGGAGTCGGTCAAGAGCTCGGCGACCTCGTCCCAGTCGGTGTCGTCGTCGAGGATCATCCCGACCACGTTGCCGCCCCAGCCGGCCTTGAAGTAGGGCGGACCGAGGTGCTCGAAGGCCACCACCTCGTCGGGCTCACCCCGGAACACGATCCGGAAGAGCTGGTCCTCGCCGCCGAAGACGTGCGCGATCGTCGCCTGGCCGACCCGCCAGCGCACTCCCACCCAGGCGTCGTCCTCGAGGCACTTCGGGAACGCGGTGAGGATCTCCCTCAGCCGCGCCACCATCTCCTCGGGAACCTCGGGACGCTCAGCCATGCCTCCGATCCTGCCAGGCACCACCGACACCGTTAATTGCTATACATGTTTATGATCAACATGTACGGTTTCTTCCATGAAGAAGCAGACGATCGGATACGTCGCGTGGCGCCTCGCCATGCGTCTGCGGGTGTCGATGGACAGAGCGCTCGCGCCCCTGGGCCTCACCCATGCGCAGTACTCGCTCATCGCCTCCCTGCACGGCCTCAGCGCCGCGGAGGCCCCGACCCAGAAGCAACTGGCCGACCTCACCGGCCTCGAGCCGATGTACGTCTCCAAGCTGGCCCGCCAGCTCGAGACCAGGGGCTGGATCGAGCGCGTCCGCGACACCCGGGACACCCGAGCCGTACGCCTCGTCATCACGCCCGAGGGCACCGAGGTGACCCGCGAGGCGATCGCGGTGACCGGCCGACTGCTCGACCAGCTCACCGCACCGCTCGGCGGCCGCGACAGCCGTCGTGCGGCCGAGGCACAAGCAGCGCTCGAGGCGATGCTCACCGCTCCCCTCGATACCGATCCCACACCTGGAGAACGATCATGACCACCACCGCCCCCGTGCTGACCGGCGCCAACCTGGGCGTCGCCTACTTCGCCGTGCGCAAGAACCTCCTTGACGTGCTGGACGACTACGACCTGACCTTCGAGCAGTCGCTCCTGCTCAACTACCTGCGCCAGGGCGATGTCGCGCGTGCCGACCTGGTCGCCGCGACGGCCGACAACATCAAGGTCTCCGCGGCCGAGGTCGAGTCCCACCTCGACGCCACGATCGCTCGCGGCCTGATCGCCGACGGCCTCACCCTGACCACGGAGGGCGAAGCTCTCCAGCAGCAGATCACCGCACGCACCCAGCCGCTGACCAGGGCGTTCTTCTCCGACATCCCGGCCGAGGACCTGGCCGTGACCGCGCGCGTCCTGGCCACCCTCACCGAACGGGCCAACGCCGCTCTGGCCGCCTCCTAAGATCGGGCCATGGCACAGCAGAAGTACGACGTAGTGGTGGCCGGCGGCGGTCACAACGGCCTCACCGCCGCAGCCTATCTGAGCCGGGAGGGCCTCTCGGTCCTGGTGCTCGAGCGGCTCGACCATGTCGGCGGCGCGGCGATCTCGGCGCAGGCGTTCGACGGCTTCCCGACCCGGCTCTCCCGCTACTCCTACCTGGTCTCGCTCCTCCCCGAGCAGATCCGCACCGACCTCGGGCTCGACATCGAGCTCGCCTCGCGGCAGACCGCGTCGTACTCCCCCTTCCTCGACGGCTCGCGCGCCACCGGCCTCCTCGTGGAGACGCCCGAGGGCGAGGCCACCGCGGCGAGCTTCCGCGCGGTGACCGGGTCGGACGAGGAGTACGCCGCGTGGCAGGCGTTCTACGACGAGGTCTCCGACCTCGCCCGGGTCGTCGCGCCCACCCTCACCTCCCCGCTTCCCACCGGCGCCGCGATCCGCTCGGAGGTGGGTGCCCCGATCTGGCGTGACGTCGTCGAGCGACCGCTCGGGGAGGCGATCGAGCGCCGCTTCGCCAACGATCTGGTCCGCGGCGTGGTCGCCACCGACGCCCTGATCGGCACCTTCGCCGGCCTCGGCGAGGCGAGCCTGATCCAGAACCGCTGCTTCCTCTACCACCTGATCGGCAACGGGACCGGCGAGTGGCGGGTCCCGATCGGCGGCATGGGCGCAGTCACCGGAGCGATCGCCAAGGCGGCGTACGCAGGTGGGGCGCAGATCCTCACCGGCGCGACCGTCACCTCGATCCGCGGCGGCGCTGCCGGCGAGGGCGCCGAGGTCACCTGGACCGATTCGTCCGGCTCCCACACGGTGGCTGCCGGCTACGTGCTCTCCGGCCTGGCTCCGTACGTCCTCGACGGCCTCCTCGGCCGCACCCCCTCCCCGGCGACCAAGCCGGTGGGCGCCCAGCTCAAGATCAACATGCTCCTCGAGCGCCTCCCCCGGCTGCGCTCCGGCGAGGACCCGAAGGTCGCCTTCGCCGGCACCCTCCACCTCGGCGAGTCCTACACGGAGCTCGAGAAGGCGTACGCCGAGGCGGCCGCCGGCTCGGTGCCGACCGAGATGCCGGGCGAGGTCTACTGCCACTCGCTGACCGACCCGTCCATCCTCGGCGACGTGCCGCCCGGCACCCAGACCCTGACCTACTTCGGTCTGCACGCTCCCGCGACCCTCTTCGAGGACCCGGCCACGCGCCAGGAGCGCAAGGCCCAGGCGGTCGAGCGCGCCATCGCCTCCCTCGACCGGCACCTGCTCGATCCGATCTCTTCCGTCGTCGCGCGGACTGCCGACGGCGAGCCGTGCATCGAGGCCAAGATCCCCCAGGAGATCGAGGCCGACCTGGCCATGCCCGGCGGCCACATCTTCCACGGCGACCTCGCGTGGCCCTGGGCCCCCGACGACTCCGATCTGACCACTCCCGCCGCCCGCTGGGGCGTCGCCACCGAGGTAAGCAGCATCCTGATGTGCGGCTCCGGCGCCCGCCGCGGCGGCGCCGTCTCCGGCCTCGGCGGCCACAACGCCGCCCAAGCCGTCCTGGAGCTCCGCTGACCCCCTCCTCGATTTGGGCCGTATCCGAGCCCGCTGCTACTGTTCTTCTCGTCGCCAAGCGCGCCTGACGCGCGAAACGACATGCGCCATTAGCTCAATTGGTAGAGCAGCTGACTCTTAATCAGCGGGTTGTAGGTTCAAGTCCTACATGGCGTACATCGAAAACCGGCTCTCACCTGCACGTTCAGGTGAGAGCCGGTTCTTTGTTTTCTAACCCGGGCACACAATCGGGCACACAAAGCCCCGATTAGCTCGCTTTCTGGCCGGGATTGTCGTCCTCCTCCCCCGTGTTTTTTCGTGTCTTCGGAATCAGGCTGTCGAGGTGGTCGACAGCGGCGTTAGTGACCTTGCGGCCCATGTAGACGTCCTGGGTCATCGAGGGCCGCGCGTGGCCGAGCTGGTCGGCGATCTGCCGTGCCGTCATCCCGCGCTCGTCCAGCACGGTTGCCACCGTCTTCCGGGCCGTGTGCGAGGTGAGCCAACCGAACACCTTCCCCCGCACCTTCCGGATATCGCGGCCCACATTGCTCCGGTCACGCCAGGTGCCAACAGCGTTCGGGAAGACAGGCACGGAAAGGTCCTGCCCGACGTACCGGTCGGCCAATAGGATTTCGGGAACTGATCGGACACGTTCGCACTGTTGACGAAAGCGGCACCGGGAAGTTTCGCGGCAAGCGCCACGATGACGCGACCGCCGTCCTATGCACATTCCCGACGAACGCTCACCGCGCCGCTGGTCGGGTCTAGCCACCCGGCGAATTTAACTCCACCCCATGTTGGTGAGTCAGACCCTTCGACCTGCACCACCCCTCGAGGTTCTGCCGCCGGCACTGTCTGAGGTGACCATCGCTGCTGACACTCGGACCGCGACGCCCGTGGGGTAGTACTTCCGGCGTCGCCGTTCGAGTGACAGGACGTACCACCACGGTGGAGTCCGGTTGGACTTGGAGCGGTTGTGGCTCTTGCAGAGGGCTTGGCCGTTGCTGACGATCGTGGCGCCCCCTTTCGACCACGGATAGATGTGGTCGACTTCCTCGGCAGGCTTGATGCATCGTCCCCATGCAAGGAACAACGGGCTCTCGCAGCGGTTTCCTGCAGAGGTCATCACGACTCGGCGTGCCGCGAACTTGAAACTCCGCCATGGATCGCGGCGCTGGAAGCCCGGTCCCCGGCCAGGGAGAGGGAACGACAAGATCGTGATGAGCAGAATGATCGGGACGAGGATCGGCACGAACGGCTTGATTCCGTCGAAGATCCCGCCGAGGAGCACGCCGAAGGTCATGGGCTGGTCCTCCCGTCTCCCCCCGGTGTAAGTCGAGCCCCTCCCCGCCAACCCAACGGAGGGGGGCCCACAGGCGCTGCCACGTCAGAGCCGCACTCGTATTGCGGCCCTCACGATTGGGATGGCTGACCCGCACGCAGGACGCTAGGTGTGCCTGGCCAGCGCGGTCAGCCGAACTCGGATCGACGTACCTCACCTGAGGTAGAAGCAAAACGTCTGACGGGCACACAAACGGGCACACAAACGACCACAAGAATCGACAGGTGCCACCGAACGACCACGGCGACGCAAATAGGGATCCGGACACCGGCCGCGGGGCGGTTTGCTCTCAGCGGGTTGTAGGTTCAAGTCCTACATGGCGTACAGGAGATCGACCCCTGACCTGGATGACAGGTGAGGGGCCGCTTTCATTTCAGGGCTGGTTCCAGGGACGCTTCAGGAGCAGTCGTCGCGGCGCTGAGTCCGCCAGCGGATCGCACCACCGGCCCACCTGGAGAATCCGCCGGAGAGAATCGAACATATGATCGATTCATGACCCGTGCTCCAGGATCCTCGAAGCCGCCCCGCCTCGAGCCGCCGATCATCGTGCCTCGCCCAGAAGCACGGCACTGCTGGCGGCACATGTCGCCCTCGCCGGGCAGCGAAGGTGACCCGGTGTTCCTCCTGGCCTGGGCACACTCGCCGGCCGACCAGTTCGGCAAGTACGTGTGGTGGGCTCAGATCGTACGGATGACGACGCCGACGGACTGGTCGACCGAATGGGTCTCCGCCGACCAGCTCTCGACCGAGCGTTACGCGCCCGGACAACCACCGCCGGGCCGTCGACCGTCATCGAACAGGAGCGACTCGGTGCTTCCCCATGTGTCGTGAGCCCCCACAGCCAAGACGCCCCGCTCGCAAGTTAGACCGCGACCCCGGTTCCAGACCGAGGCCACGGCACCGATGGCACCCATCGCGGTGTCACTCTCCACAACCTTCTCCGGTCGTCACGACCCGGGAAAGCCATACGGCAGAAGTCACCCCGACAGCCCCGTCGGCACCAACAACGGTAACCCGTTCTACCCAGGTAGATACATACCCCATGTGACAACTCACAACATTCGGGGCGAGCCGGAGCGAGAGCAGGCGGGTGGTCGCGTCAGCAGAGGTCCCGACCGCTGAAAGAAACTCTTCTTTCAGCAAGGAGCCCAGCCTCCCGCATCACTGCACCCCGACGGCGCGGAGGACGAACTCCTCGACCCGCTCGGCCGGGAGGTGGCGGGTGCCGAGGACGGCATGGACGAGGGCGAGGGTGGCATCGACGTCGGTGACCACGAAGACGCCCTGCTCGGCGCCCTGCCCGAGGATCTCGGCGAGGACCTGCTCGACGGCGACGATGTGCTCGCGGACCTCCTGGCGGGCCTCCTCGGGAAGCCCTCCGTAGACCTGCGGGCCGAAGCCCATGTGGAACTTCTCGCCGAGGGTGAGGTGGTTGCGTACGTAGATCCGCAGCCGCTCCGCCGGGTCCTCGCTCGCGGCGAGCTGGGCCTGCAGGGCCGCGACGTACTCGGAGGTCTCGTGCGTCGCGAACGCCACCATCACCGCGTCCCGGTCCTTGAAGTGGTGGTAGATCGCGGTGCGTCCGATGTCGGCGCGCTGAGCGAGCTTCGACATGCTGATGGCCTCATAGCTGCTCTCGGCCATCAGCTCCGCGAACGCCTCGAAGATCCGTGCGCGCACCAGTCTGCGGTGCTCGGGAACGTTCTCGGCGGCGATACGGGGCACGAGAACGAACCCTAGTTCACCTGCGATAGTCGTCGAGGCGACCGGCGAGCTCCTCGAAGAGCGCCTGGTTGAGGCCGAAGGCGACCTGGACCTCCTCGACGATGCGGATCTTCTCCGCCGGGTCGAGGTCCAGCGCGTCGAGGCGGGCGCGGTAGCCGTCCTTGTAGGGCTTCGGCTTGGGGATCTCGGCGAACTCGTAGAACGCCACCCCCTCGCCGTCGAGCTCGAAGAACCGGTCGAGCAGCCGGCCGATCGCCTGGCCACCGGAGAGGTCGCCGAGGTAGCGCGTGTAGTGGTGGGCGGCGTAGAGACCGCCCCAGGCGCGGGTGGCCTCGATCCGAGCGGCGTACGCATCGGCCGCCTCCGACTCCACCGCGTCGCCGTCGACACCGGGCGCCCACACCGCCAGGTCGGCATCGATCGCGGCCAGACGCTCCAGGGCGACGTCATGGACAGCCCGGGCCACGGCGTCCGTGGCGGCGAGGTCTCGGCCCACCGACTCGAGCGCGACGTAGACCTTGCGCAGACGCAGCAGGTAGTCGGCGTACCCCTGCTCGTTGATCCGGCCGGCCAGCAGCTCCTCCATGAAGGAGGAGCTCTCGGCGGCGGTGTGCTGGATCCGGGAGCCTTCGCGCATCAGCGCGGAGAGCGGAGCGTCGGGTGTCTCGTCGACGAGGAGGGCGGACATGTGTGCTCCAGTCAGGTCGGGCGGCAACGATCGGCGTTCCGGGAAAGATACTGACACACTGTCAGAAAGTGGGCAAGGTTTTAGTTAGGTTACCCTAACAAATCCACTTCGAAACCGTGAGCAATCGCGCATCGGACCGGCTTGTGGAGATGCCTACAACACATTGTTCACGAACCCGAGAGCGCTACGTGACGACCACAACTTGCCCAGGCCTCTCAGACGTTCGGGTGTCGATCACGACGAAGATCCACAGGAGGCCCCGGCAGGTGCTCCGGGACGAGGTGTTGCCGTGAAAGTTACGGCTGATTTCGCAGGTCATCCGGCCGCCGCGTACGCCTATGCACCCGCGATCCGAGGTGGCTAAACTCCCCGCTTCGTCACGGCGAGTCACAGCAACCGGGGGGCTGCAGAGGCTGACTTCTACTCGTCGTGCCCTGTCATCGACAGTTATCAACACCATTGGAGAAGTCACTTGCGCTCCCCACTCTCGGTCCGCGGAGCCGCCCTCGTTGCGGCAACCGCGATGATCGGTCTTTCCGTGACCGCGGCCCCGGCGACTGCTGCGTCGGCGGAGAAGCCCCAGGCCAAGGCATCCTCGGTCGCCCTGACCGTCAACGTGTCTGACAAGGTCAAGGTCGACACCGGCCGCTACACCGCCACCTACAACGGCAAGAAGACCGTCAACTCCGGCACCAACAAGCCGGCCCTCCCGCTCCTGAAGGGCGAGCAGCAGCTGCTCTCCGTCGGCGTGTTCGCCCAGGACGCGGCCGCTGCCCTCAAGAACGGCGCCGCCTACTCCGGCGCCTGCTCGGCCCTGGCCGGCGAGGGTGCGACCCTGGTCGCGATCGGCGACGGCTCCAGCTGCGTCAAGCCGGGCGAGGCCGTCAAGGTCAACCTCGCCGAGCTCAACCTGCAGAAGCTGGGCGCCACCACCGACTACGTGCTCAACGACGAGAGCAAGTCCGTCCACGTGAAGCTCGGCCCGGTCAACGACCTGGTCCAGACCGTCGTCTCCGGCGTGCTCACCAAGGTCGGCGGCCTCTCGGTCGGCGTCAACCTCGACGCCGCGGAGAGCACCTGCCTGGCGCAGGGCAGCGACTTCAAGGGCAAGACCCAGCTCAAGAACGCCGCCGTCACCGTCAACGTCCCCGGCAAGGGTGACATCAAGGTCGCGGACCTGCCGACGAACCCGAAGAAGAACACCACGGTCGTCCCCGACCTCTCGCCGGTGACCGACGCCGTCCTCGGCCGCGTCGACACGCTGCTCCAGTCCGGCCTGAAGAGCAAGATCGCGCCGGGCGTCCTCGACGTCTCGATCCGCATCGACCTGATCGAGCACATCAAGGAGCAGCTCGCCGTGCTGCTCAAGGGCATCGAGACCGACCTGGTCAAGCTCACCCTGAACAAGCAGGACAAGACCGCCAAGTCGCTCGAGGTGTCCGCCCTGGACATCAAGGTGCTCGACGCCGTGAAGCAGGTCGGCGCCCCGACCGCGGCCGCCGTCGCCATCGGCACCAGCACCTGCGGCACCAACGGCCTCACCGCCTCCGAGGAGAAGGCTGCGGCCAGCGGTGACAAGAAGAACGTCGACGTCGTCGTCTCCGGCGACAAGTCCGACCCGGACACCAGCATCCAGGCCAAGCCGGACAACGCCCCGGCCAACGCCGAGCTCAACCTGCTCTCGTCCCCGGCCGCCAAGGGCGGGTTCGCCGCCGGCGCGCTCGTGCTGCTCGTCGCCGCCGCTGCCGCCACCCGGTGGTTCCTGCTGCGCCGCGCGCACGCCTGATCCGCTGATCAGGACACCCCTGTAGGACCGTTGTAGAACCTGCAGCACCCGCATCCCGGGCCACGGCTCCCCGCCGTGGCCCGGGATGCGCTTCATTTACCGGCAAGGGCATGTTCCGAGCGGCGCGCCTGCGTGCCGCCTGTCGCGGGATCCGCCAGAGTTGGGCCGCCCCCGATGCTCCCCAGAGCTCTTCCCCCATCTCTCTGGAGTCACTCCATGCTGCGCCCTCTGGCGACCCTGCTCGCCGTCGTCCTCCTCTGCTCCGGCTGCGCCGAGGTCGCCGGACCCGACACCGCCGTCCAAGCCGGATACGGAGCAGGCAGCGGCGAGGAGGTCAGCCTGCCGCTGAGCGAAGCCGTCGCGAAGCTTCCCGTCGCCGAGGAGGTCACCTCCGGCTACGAGCGGGAGAAGTTCAACCACTGGGTCGACGCCGACGGCGACTGCCAGGACGCCCGCACCGAGGTGCTCCTCGAGGAGTCGCGGAAGAAGGCGCGCGGCAGGTGCGAGGCCACCACGGGCGTCTGGCTCTCCGCGTACGACGGCGTCACCCTCAAGCGCCCCGGCGGCCTCGACATCGACCACATGGTCCCGCTCAAGGAGAGCTGGGAGTCGGGCGCCGACGCCTGGACCGACGAGCAGCGGGAGGCGTACGCCAACGACCTCGGTGACCCGCGTGCCCTCATCGCCGTCACCGCCGCGACCAACCGCAGCAAGGGCGATCAGGACCCGGCCGACTGGATGCCCGACGCCACCAGCTACCACTGCACGTACGTCGCCGACTGGGTCGCGGTGAAGATCCGTTGGAGTCTCTACGTCGACCGTGCGGAGAAGGCCGCGATCGAGGACGTCGCCGCGGGCTGCGACGATCCCGAGATCACGGTGCGGCTGGCCCAGGCGGGGCCGGCGGAGGACGACCCGGACCAGAGCGTCGCTCCTGCGGGCGGCTCGGATGAGGACCCCCGCTTCGACACCTGCGCCAAGGCGATCGCAAAGGGCTACGGGCCCTACCGGAAGGGTCGCGATGCCGAGTACGCGTGGTACCGCGACGGCGACAAGGACGGCACGGTCTGCGACAGCTGACGCGACACCCGGATTCCGCAGCTCAGAAGCGATACCCCAGCCCGTAACGTACGGGGCTCCTCCTCCGTTGAGTGTGACGAAGGTCAAAGGGAGGAAGAGTCACGTGCGCACAACACTCATCGCGCGGGGAGCCGCGGTGGCGGCCGCAGCTGCCATGGTTGCCTTGTCAGCCGCGCCTGCCAGCGCCGCCACGGTGTCGCAGGCATCCGCCACCGCGCTGAGCCTCGAGCTCGCCGGCACCGGAGCGAGGGACACCGGCACCTATGCCGTCACCAATGACGGCTCCACCGAGTCCGCCGAAGGCACCAACGAGCCGCTCATCACCGCGCTCGGCGGCCAGGACGCGATCCACGTCGGCACGCTGGCCCAGGACGCGGTCGCCAACCGCAACGCCACCTCGGCAGCCTGCTCGGGTGTCGCCGGCGACGGCGCGACCCTGGTCGCGGCCGGGTCCGGCGACTGCCTCAGCGGCGGCGACAACATCACGCTCGACGCGGGCAGCCTCGACTTCTCCGAGGTCGAGCTCGTCTCCTCCGGTCTGTTCCAGGGCGTCGACAAGCAGCTGATCGCAGCGCTGGAAGATGCGGGACTGAGCCAGACCGCCGTCACCGATCCGCTGACGGCAGCGCTCAAGCAAATCCTCGCGCCACTGGGCAACCCCGGCCTGCATCTCGACCTCGGCGCCGTACAGAGCAGCTGCACCGCCGACAAGGACACCGCCTCCGGCGACAGCAGCCTGGCGAACAGCCGGGCGTACGTCACCATCCCGACCGTCGGCGACGTCACCTTGGTCGACCTTCCGGTCGACCCGGACGTGAACCAGAAGGTCGTCACCGACCTGACCGGCGTGACCGACACTATCCTGGACGCTCTGCGCACTCAGTTCACCAGCGCCCTGCAGGGCGCCTTGGCCCCGGCCAACGATGCGCTCGACCAGCTTCAGGCGCAGGTGCTCGATACGGCCCTCGGCCAGATCGAGTCTCAGCTCGCACCCCTGGAGGAGAACGTCCTCGACATCACCCTCAACGCCCAGCACACCTCCCCGGGCGCGATCACGGTGACCGCGCTCGATGCGAAGGTCCTCCCGGCAGCCAAGGCGTTCGTCGGAGGCAGCCTGGCCCACCTGACCATCGGCACCAGCAGCTGTGGCCCGAACAGCCCGGCTCCGAAGACGGTCGTCAACAACCCGCCCAAGGCCGACAACCCGCCGGCTTCGGTCCCGACCGTCGTGACCGCCGGTGTGGAGAGCTACGACGACGGCAGCGCCGGGCGCATCGCCCTCGTCAGCCTGCTCCTGCTCGCGGCCGCGGGCGCCGGTGTGGCGACGTACGTCCGCATGCTGCGGCGTGGCTGACCGGACCTCGACCGCTGACTCGCCGCCGCGGCTCGCCGCGGCGGCGGGCGGCCTGTGGACCGCGCTGGTCGTGCTCGCCGTCGCGATGGTGGTGGCGGGGCTGTTGTGGCCCAGCGGCAGCGCCGCGGTGGAGGTGCCGCCCGGCGCCCCGCAGCGCCTCGAGCTGCCGGGGCTGAACACGAAGGCGAGGGTCGTCCCGATCCGTCTCAAGGGCGAGGTGCTCGACCCGCCGCGCAACCCGCGCGAGATCGGCTGGTGGGTCGGCAGCGCCAAGCCGGGGTCGGCGCAGGGTCAGACCGTGGTCACCGGCCACACCGTGCACACCGGTGGCGGCAGCCTCAACAAGCTCGACCACATCGAGAAGGGGCAGGAGGTCGACATCGTCACCAAGGACGGGACCTTCCAGCACCAGGTCGACTCCGTCGAGGTGCTCAGCCGCAACGAGCTGGCCGAGCAGGCCCAGCGCATCTTCGGCCAGGACCACGGCGACGGCCGGCTGGTGATCATCACCTGCACCGACTGGAACGGGTCGAGCTACGACAGCAACATCGTCGTGCTCGCGCACCGGTTCAACGCCCTACCCAACTAGTGGTGCCGAGTCGGCGCATCTGACCCCGTGCCTGGCGAAGCGAAGCGAGCCAGAGGGGTCGGATGCGCCGACTCGGCAGCAAGACTTACAGATACAAGCCAGTAGATTCGTCCGCGATCCGCTCCGCGGCGACAGCGTGCACGTCGCGCTCGCGCATCAGGACGTACACCTCGCCGGCGACCTCGACCTCCGGCTTGTCGTCGGCGTCGAAGAGCACCCGGTCGCCGATCTCGACGGCCCGCGCATGCGGGCCGACGGCGACCACGCGGGACCAGGTGAGCCGTCGGGCCGCGCCCATGGCGGCCGTCGCCGGGATGACGATGCCGCCCGAGGAGCGACGCTCACCGGCGTCGGACCCGACCTCGACCAGCACCCGGTCGTGGAGCATCTTGATGGGGGTCTTGTCGGTCACGTCCGTCGTTGCCTTGCCGGTGGGGAGTGGTCAGCTGACCTTGGTGATCTTACGCAGCGTGGCCATGAGCACGACGGCGCCCACCACCCCGCCCACGGTCTTCGCGATGTTGCCCATCTTCGGCTCGCCGGAGACCGGGTCGACGTAGACCGCCTTGAAGGCCGCCACCTGGCGCTGCACGATCGTCTTGGGCCGGCCCCGATAGATCAGCTCGTCGATGGTGCCTGCGAGCCGCTCGCGGATCTCTTCGATCTCGGACTCGAGCGAGGAAGTCTGGTCCTTGGACATGCGCAGACCTTAGCAACCGGCGTACGTCCACGGCGTGCTCCACCGCTGCGGTTCGCCGGATCAGTTGGGTAGGTTGGCATCATGACGCGTCTCGAGCCGGGCGATGTTGCCCCCGACTTCACTCTTCCCGACGACACCGGCGCGGAGGTCTCGCTCAGCAGCCTCCGCGGCCGCAAGGTGATCGTCTACTTCTACCCCGCCGCGATGACCCCCGGCTGCACCAAGCAGGCCTGCGACTTCACCGACTCGATCGACTCGCTGAAGGCCGCCGGCTACGAGGTCGTCGGCATCTCCAAGGACAAGCCCGCCAAGCTCGCGAAGTTCCGCGAGCGTGACGGGCTCACCATCACCCTGGCCTCCGACGAGGACCTCTCGGTGCACAAGGCGTACGACGCCTACGGCGAGAAGAAGCTCTACGGCAAGGTCGTCGAGGGTGTCATCCGCTCGACGTTCGTGGTCGACGAGGAGGGCAAGATCGAGGTCGCGCAGTACAACGTCAAGGCGACCGGTCACGTCGCCAAGCTCCGCCGCGACCTCGGCCTCGCCTCGTAGTCCTGCTGCCGGGTCCTACTGCTGGTCGTCGGGCTTCTTGAAGTCCGGCGGAGGAGGTACGTCCCCCGGGATCTCCTTGGGCGGCTCGACGACCACAGGGCCGGCGCTCCACCTGGCCCCGGTCTCCTTCAGCCACTCGCCCGCCTGGGCGGCGACATCGGTGGCGGCCGCGCCGACCTGGAGCAGGCCCGACAGGGCCTGGTTGCGCGGCTTGTCCGCGTCGGGTGCCGACGCCACCTCGGCCCGCTTGGCCTCGATCTGAGCCTTGAACTCGACGGCCTTCTCGATGGTCTTCTCGCCGCCGGTGACAAGGTGAGGTGCTGACTTCACCTTCGCGTCCTCAACAGCAGGCTTGGCGCCTTCGACGCCCTTCTGGACGCCATCGCGCCAGCTGGACGCGTTGTCCTTGAACGACATGACTTCATCCCTCTCCTGGATGGGGTGTGTACTTCCATCCTTGAGGGTCAGGGATCTGTTGTCCATCAGGATCGACCCTGGGACGCCCCGGGTCGGACCCGGACTCTGTGTGCCGAAGGCGGGACTTGAACCCGCACGTCCTAAGACACAGGAACCTAAATCCTGCGCGTCTGCCTATTCCGCCACTTCGGCCGAGCGACGATCAGTCTAGGGACTGATCGTCGCTCGTGGTTAGCCGCCGGTCAGGCGACGTTGTACTTGTCGCCCTCGGCCTTCTCGGGGAGCGCCCAGAAGACGATCAGCACGATCCAGCCGATGCACGGCAGGAGCCAGAGCAGCTGCCACCAGCCGGAGCGGCCGGTGTCGTGCAGGCGGCGGGCGCCGACGGCGAGGGACGGGACCAGGATGGCGAGCGCGAAGATTCCGCCGATGATGGAGCCGGCGGTCGAGTCGGCGCCGAGGAGCAGGTTGATCGCCATGTTGACGACCACCGAGAACAGCCACGGCCACCAGAACTCGGAGCGGCTGGCGCGGCCCTCGAAGGCGGCGTACTTCTTGAAGAACCGCACGATGGCGTCGCGGGGCGACGCGCCGCGGAGCGGCTGGCTCAGCGGAACTTCGCCCACGGGACCAGCGCCGTACGGCTGCTGCGGGGGCGGGGGCGGCGGGTAATCCGTCACGTCGGACTTCTCCTCATAGAGATGGGTTGGATGTGCGAAACCTAGTCGGGACGGACTCCGGGGTAAAGGACCGCTACCCCTAGGGTTGAGCCATGACCACGCTGGTCCTTGCCTCCCAGTCCCCCGCCCGGCTCCAGACGCTGCGCAGCGCAGGTGTCGAGCCTGTGGTGATCGTCTCCGGTGTCGACGAGAGCAGGCTCGACGGGCTGCCGCCGACGGAGCTCGCGCTCGGGCTCGCCGAGCTCAAGCGGGACGCGGTCGCCGGCCGTCCGGAGGTGCCCGAAGGGGCGCTCGTGCTGGGGTGCGACAGCGTCCTCGAGCTGGACGGGAAGCCGCTGGGGAAGCCGCACGATCCCGAGGAGGCGACCCAACGCTGGCGGGAGATGCGGGGACGCAGCGGCGTGCTCGTCTCCGGGCACGCGCTGGTCGACACCGCGACCGGTCGGCAGGTGTCGCAGACCGCCGCCACGACGGTGCACTTCGCCGAGGTGAGCGACGAGGAGATCGCCGCGTACGTCGCGACCGGTGAGCCTCTCCACGTCGCGGGTGCGTTCACCATCGACGGGATCGGCGGAGCGTTCGTGACCGGGATCGAGGGCGACCACCACAACGTGGTCGGGTTGAGCCTGCCGCTGCTACGCGACCTGCTCAGCCGGCTCGGTCATGCGTGGCCTGCTCTGTGGAACCGCTGACCGGCGCGCGACGCTCCGGGCCGATCAGGATCGTCTTGTCGTCGGTGAAGCCGAGCGCGGCAGCCTCCTCCTCGACGCTGCCGTAGACCTGCGTGTAGCGGATCGGACGGCCGAAGACGAACCTCCGGAAGAGGAAGAACCGGGCGATCTGGCCGAGCAGCACACCGACCACGTTGGCCGAGACGTTGTCGGCGATCGCGCTGTCCCAGCCGATCACGGTTCGGGTGACGTACAGGCACGCGATCGGCAGCAGCATCGTGACCGCGTTGATCACGACATAGGCCGTGAACCCGCCGTCGGGATGGTCGGAGACCCGGTGGCGGAACGTCCACCGGCGGCTCAGGTCGTAGCTGATCAGCATGCCGACGCTGTTGGCGATGACGTACGCCGGGATGGGCTGACCGTTCATCGGCCCCGCGCCCATGAAGAAGCCGTGGACCAGCCCGTTGAACAGCACGAAGGCGACTGCTGTCGCGATTCCGCCGACCATCATGAAGCGGACCACCTCTCCGAAGAGGCGGGTGCGACGCAGCCGTCCCAGCAGCTGTCCCCCGAACACCATGTGGCCACAGTAAAGGGTCAATGGTGAGATGGCTCTTGATTACTTCGCGGGTTTCGTTCAGCGTGCCGTAGGATTCGCGCCTTCTCGACGGGCCCTACTCCACAGGAAGGCCGAGACCTCTGGCGATCAGCATGCGCTGCACCTCGGAGGTGCCTTCGCCGATCTCCAGGATCTTCGCGTCGCGGTAGAAGCGAGCCACCGGATACTCCTCCATGAACCCGTAGCCGCCGAAGACCTGCGTGGCGATGCGGGTCGCGGTGACGGCCGACTCGGTGGCGTACAGCTTCGCGGCGGCGGCCGCCTGCTTGAACTCCTTCGTCGTCACCGCACCCGAGTCGAGTCCGGACTTCATCGCCGCAGCCTCGTACGTCAGGAGGCGGGAGGCCCGCAGCATGACCTCGAGATCGGCGATCTGGAAGGCGACGCCCTGCTTGCGGCCGATCGGGCCGCCGAAGGTCTGCCGCTCCCCCGCGTACTCGAGCGCCATGTCGAGGCAGGCCTGGATGCAGCCGACGGCGAGCGCGGCGATCGCGACACGGCCGTCGTCGAGGGTGGCGAGGAACTGGGCGTAGCCGCGGCCACGCTCGCCGAGGAGGTGGTCGGCCGGCACCCGGGCGCCGTCGAAGGAGAGCGGGTGGGTGTCGGAGGCGTGCCAGCCGAGCTTGTCGTAGGCCTTCTCGGCGGTGAACCCGGGCGTGCCCGAGGGGATCATGATGGTGCTGATCTCGGGCTTGCCGTTCTCACGGGTCCCGGTGCGCGCGGTGACGGTGACGACCGAGGTGATCGAGGAGCCGGAGTTGGTGATGAACTGCTTGGCACCGTCGACGACCCACTCGTCGCCGTCGAGGACGGCCTTGGTGGCGGTCGCGCCGGCGTCGGAGCCGGCACCCGGCTCGGTCAGCCCGAACCCGGCCAGCTTCTTGCCGGCCACGAGGTCGGGGAGCCAGCGCTCCTTCTGCTCGTCGGTGCCGTAGGTGAGGATCGGGTTGATGCCCAGGCCGACGGCGGCCTCGAGCGTGATCCCGATCGACTGGTCGACGCGGCCGAGCTCCTCGATCGCGACGCAGAGCGCGACGAGGTCACCCTCACCCCCGCCGTACGCCTCGGGGGCGGTCAGGCCGAACAGGCCCAGCTCACCCATCTTGTGGACCACATCGACGGGGAAGTGATGGTCGCGGTCCCACTGCGAGGCATGGGGCGCGATCTCCTTCTGGGCGAAGTCACGGACGACAGCACGCAACTCTTCGTGCTCGGGCTGGAGAAAGGCGGTCACGCGCCCTAGGTTAGCGCTTATTAACCTAGGGCGCGAGACCCGCATCACATCCGAGTCAGATCAGGGTCAGCGGAACGTGCCCGTGGAGACCGTCCCGGCGATGCGCCGCTGGAAGATCAGGTAAACGACCAGCACCGGAAGCACGGTCAGCACCACCCCGGCGAAGAGCGCGCCGAAGTCGACGTTGTAGCCCGCCTGGGACGAGAACGACGCCATGCCCTGGGTGAGCACGTAGTTGTTCCGGTCGGTGTTGAGCGCCACCGGGAGCAGGAACTGGTTCCACAGCCCGAGGAAGTTGAAGATCGCCACGCCGGCCATCCCGGGTGCGGCCATCGGCAGCATGATCTGGAAGAACGTGCGCCACTCGCCCGCACCGTCCATCATCGCGGCCTCGTAGACGTCGTCGGGCAGCGTCTTGAAGAAGGCGTAGAGGAAGAAGACGGTGAACGGCAGCGCATAGGCCACGTAGGTCAGGATCAGCCCCGGCAGCGTGTTGAGCAGCCCGATGCCCTGGAGCACGAAGAACAGCGGCACGATGACCAGGAAGATCGGGAAGGTCAGCCCGGCGAGCATCGAGTAGTAGATGACCCGGCGGCCGAAGAACTCGAACCGCGCCAGCACGTAGGCGCACATCGCCCCCAGCAGCATCACCAGCACCAGCGCGGTGCCGACCACGATGACGGTGTTGAAGAAGTACGTCCCGATGCCGGCCTTGGTCCAGGCGCTGATGTAGTTGTCGAAGCTCCACTCTGCCGGCAGCGAGAACGGCGAGGACAGGATCTCCTTCGACGTCTTGAACGAGGAGAGCACCACCCAGCAGAAGGGCACGATGACGATCACCGACCAGATGATCAGCATGGTGTGCGAGGTGCCGGCGACCAGTGCGTCGCCCGGCGTACGTCGCTGGCCGTCGGAGCGGGCAGCGACCGGCTTGTCCAGAGTGACGGTGCTCATCGGCGTACGTCTCCCTTCTTGTCCCGTCCCCCAACGAAGTGGAAGACGGCGAAGACCAGGGCGGCGAAGAGCAGCGTGACCAGGGCGAGCACGACGCCCATCGAGGTGGCGTAGCCGAACTGGCTCTTCTTGAAGGCGGTGTTCATCAGGTGCTGGCTCATCGTCAGCGTGCTGTTGGCAGGGCCGCCGCCAGGGGCGAGCGCCGCCATGAAGACGTAGGCGTCGAGGGTGAGGATCCCCAGGTAGATGTAGGCCGTCTGCACGTTGTCACGGATCGAGGGGAGCGTGATCGAGATCGCGGTGCGGAACCGGCCGGCACCGTCGATGCGGGCAGCCTCGTAGATCTCCGCGGGGACGCCCTTGATGGCGGCCACGAAGAGCACGGTGTAGAAGCCGATGCTCGCCCAGATGATCACGAACATCGAGGCCGGCATCGCGGCCCGCACCTCGCCGAGCCAGGCGTAGTCCTTGAACCCGTCGAGACCGATGCCGGTGAGCATGCCGTTGAGCAGGCCCGCGGCCGGGTCGTAGACCTGCGCCCAGAGCAGACCGATGACGACGGCCGGGACGGCGTAGGGGAAGAAGGAGACGACCCGGTAGAAGCCGGAGCCGTTGAGGCCGCGCACCTGGCCGGTGCTGGGACCGGCGGTGGTCACGACCACCGCGATCGCCAGCGCCGCGACGAGCGTCACCAGCGGCACCACGATCGTGAGCAGCACGTTGTTGCGCAGCGCCTTGAGGAACGTGTCGTCGTCGAGGAGCTTGGCGTAGTTGTCCAGGCCGACGAAGTTCATGACCGGGGAGAAGCCGGTCCAATCGGTCAGCGAGTAGAAGAGGGCCTGCCCGATCGGGACCACGACGAAGATGACGAAGACCGCGACCGGGAGGCCGAGGAAGACCGTCATGAACAGTGCCCGGTCGAGGGTGAGCTTGCGGCGGCGCCGGCCGGGGGCGGCCCCCCAAGGATTCTCCTCGGAGGGGCCGCCGGCCGTCTGGGCCATCGTGGTGGATGGGTCCGGCATGGTGTCAGGAAACCTTGAGCTTCTCGATCGAGGAGTCGTCGGCGACCTTGTCGAAGATGCCCTGGACCGCGGTGGTCAGACCCTTGACGTCGAGGTCACCGGAGAGGAACGAGTTCCACACGACCAGCTCGTCGGCGTTGGTGCCGTAGTAGTCGTAGAACTGGTAGTTGAAGGTGTTCTCACCGGCGGCGTCGAGCATCGCGCTCTGCGACTTCAGCGCCGCGGAGCCGAACCCGTCGGCAGGGATGGTGTCCTTGACGATGGTCGGGGCGAGCTTCGTCTTGGCGAAGTTGGTCGCGGCCTCCTTCGACAGCATGGCGCGGAGGATCTCCTTGCCACCGGCCGGGTTCTTCGCCTTGCTCGGCACGATGAACGCCTCGCCGGCCGCGGCCCGGACGGCCTCGTACGGCAGCGACGGGCTGTCGCTGAGGACGAACTCCGGGACGCCGGTCATCTCGAAGCCCTCCTTGGTCGCGTCCTTCATCTCGTTCTCGATCCAGCCGCCGCTCGGGTAGAGGAGCGCCTGCTGGTCGTTGGACCACTTGGCCTGCGCAGCGGTGAACTGGGTGCCGGCGCCGCCGGGGACGAACATGTCCTGCTTCACCATCTCGCCGAGCTTCTCCAGGATCCCCTGGATGACCGGGTGGGACCAGGCGCCCTTCTCGAGGTTCTCCAGCGCGAGGCGCACCTCGTCGCCGCCCTCCTTGGCCGCGGAGTCGATCACCAGGGTGCGGTAGTAGGTCGCCGCCTCCTTGCCCCAGACCCAGAGGTACTTCTTCTTGGCCTTGGCCTTGGCGCCGAGGTCGAGCGCCTCGTCCCAGGTCTTCGGCGCGGTCCAGCCGTTCTCCTGGAAGAGCGAGTTGGAGTACCACACGCCGTAGAGGGTCATGACGTAGTTGATCGCCACGAACCGGTCGCTGTAGGTGCCGGGGTCCTTCACGTTCGGGTAGAGGGTGTCCGCGATCTTGACGCCCTCGTAGCTGTCGGCCTCGAAGACGTCGTCCAGCTCCTCGAGCTGCGCGGCGATCGAGCTGAAGCCGATCAGGTCCGCGCCCGAGTTGTCGATCAGGTCCGGGGGCGTACCGCCCACGAAGCGCGGCTGCAGCTCCGTGGCGATCTTGGTCGTGGCGCTGACCTTGATGTCGGCGTCCGCGAACTCCTTGCCGACCACGCCGGCGGCGAACTCGACGTAGTCGTAGCCGTAGCCGCCGTCGAAGATCACCGCGTCGACGGTGCCGTCCTTGGGCATGCCGAACGGGTTGGACGCGGACTTGGTGCCACCGCCGGAGTTGTCGCTGTCGCTACCGGGCGCGCCACACGCGGCGAGTGCTCCGGAGAACGACACGAGCGCCGCGCCGGCGAGGGTGCCGCGCAGAAGGGTCCGGCGGTCGAGCCGGTGAAGCTGCTGGGACATCGTGCTGCCTTCTTTCGGGTGGGTTCCTCGTTACTTGTTCTTACGGGTGTTCAGGCCATGCTTCCGATGCGCTCGCCGTAGCGAGCCTTCAACGCATCGTTGTGCTCATCGCCACCCGGGATATTGGCGGAGAGATACAGGGGCGGGGTCTCGCCTGCCTCCTGGATCCTCGCGGCGGTGCCGAGGGTCAGGAGCTGGGCGATGTAGGCCGCCGTGATGGAGGAGACGGCTCCGGCGAGCACACCGCCGTCGCCCACGGGGACGGTGGCGTCGCCGAACGGAGCCAGGTTGTCGATCACCACATCGGCGATCTCGGCCAGGCGCTTGCCGCTGGGGTGCTTGGGGGTGACCGCGTTGGTGTGCTCGAGGCTGGTCACCGCGATCACCGTGTGGCCCTCCTCCTTCGCGCGCAGCGCGATGCCGACGATGGAGCCGTTGACACCGGAGTTGGACGCGATCAGGAAGACGTCCTCGGGGTGGAACTCGTGGAGCTCCCAGAGCTCGTTGGCGATGTTGGTGTCACGCTCCAGGAGGCCGCCCTTGAGATCGCTCGCCGGCCGGTCGCCCTTGAGGACCGTGTCGCGCAGAGCGATGGCATGGGTGGGGATCAGACCACCGGCCCGCCCGGCGATCTCCATGGCGAACGCCTGCGAGTGGCCGGTGCCGAAGGCCTGGAGCACACCGCCGTTGCGGATGCTGCCGACCATCGCCTCGACCGCCTCGTCGAGGCCACCGGATTGCGCCATCGACTGCAGCTCGGACAGGCGTGTGCGAACCTGCTCATCGAAGGCTCCGAACACGTCTCTGGTCAATTAGTCCACCCACCTAGCAAACTCCGGCCGCGACCGTATGTCGAGGCCTGCGCTCGAAAACTATTTGGAGAGAGTACGCCTGGCAATGGTTTTCTGTTACGAAACGGTGTCAATGACTCACAACTATCTGGGACTCGACGCGGGAGGCACCAGCACTCGCGCCGTCGTCGTCTCCTCCGACGGACATTGCGGAGGCATCGGGAAGGCCGGCAGCGGCAACCCGACCTCCGCCGGGATCGACGCCGCCACGACGGCGATCAGGGCTGCGGTCACGCAGGCCGTGAGCGCCTCGAAGGCCGGGCGGCTCGCCGGCGCCGCCCTGGCGGTGGCGGGGGCGGGCGACCCCGCCAACCGGGCCGCGATCGTGGCCGCTCTCTCCGACCTCGTCGAGGTCGAGCCGGTCTTCGACTTCGATGTGCTGGCGGCGTACTTCTCGGGGACGGCGGCGCCCGACGGCTACGTGCTGCTCTCTGGCACGGGGGCGTCGGCGGTGCGGGTCGAGGACGGCCGGCCGGCGGGGATCTCGGACGGGCTGGGCTGGCTGCTCGGCGACGTCGGCTCCGGCTTCTGGCTGGGCCGGGAGGTCGTACGCGCCGGGCTGGCGCCGCTCGACGGGCGGGGTGCCGCGACGCAGCTGACCGGGCTGCTGCTGGACCGGCTCGGGCTCGTGCCCGACGACCGGCGGCAGGGCGGACGGACCGGCACCCTCGTCGCGGCGACGGCGGCGCTCTACGCGATGCCGCCGCTGCGGCTGGCCGACTTCGCCTCGCTCGTCTTCACCGCGGCGGGTGCGGGCGACCAGGTCGCCGCGGGCATCCTCGACCAGGCGGCCGAGGGGCTGGCGGAGACGCTGGCGGCGGTGCGTACGCCTGATGTCGAGGGGCCGCTGGTCGCGGCCGGGAGCGTCCTGGCCCGGCAGCCCGACTTCGCCGCCCGGGTCGCTCCGGGGGCGGTCCTCGCCACCGACGGCCTGGCCGGAGCGGCCGTGCTGGCGTTGCGGCACGGGGGCGTGCTCGTGGACGACGCCGTGTACCGCCGAGTAACCTCCTCGCTCGCCCAGCTCACCGAAGTGTGACAATCGTTACGACGGGCGGCTGGAGCCAGGCCGAGATGGCCTCCCCTAGCATGTCTATGCATTCACGATGGAGGAGTTCTCGTTGAGCAAGCCACTGACCAAGGTCCTGATCGCCAACCGTGGTGAGATCGCTGTTCGCGTGATCCGCGCGTGCAAGGATGCCGGGATCGGCTCCGTAGCGATCTATGCGGACCCCGACCGTGATGCGCTCTTCGTGCGCCTGGCCGATGAGTCCTACTCCCTGGGCGGAGCCACACCGGCGGAGTCGTACCTCTCGATCGAGAAGATCATCGATGTCGCCCGCCGCTCGGGGGCGGACTCGGTCCACCCCGGCTACGGCTTCCTCGCCGAGAATGCCGACTTCGCCACCGCGGTGATCGAGGCCGGCCTGACCTGGATCGGCCCCTCGCCCGAGGCCATCGACGCGCTGGGTGACAAGGCCAAGGCCAAGCAGATCGCGCTCAAGGCCGGTGCCCCGCTGGCGCCGGGGCTCAAGGACCCGGTCAAGGACGCCTCCGAGATCGTCGCCTTCGCCCAGGAGTACGGCCTCCCGGTCGCGATCAAGGCGGTCTTCGGTGGCGGCGGTCGTGGCTTGAAGGTGGCCCGCACCCTGGAGGAGATCCCCGACCTGTACGAGTCCGCGGTCCGCGAGGCCATCGGTGCCTTCGGTCGCGGGGAGTGTCTGGTGGAGAAGTTCCTCGACAAGCCGCGCCACGTCGAGACCCAGTGCCTGGCCGACACTCACGGCAACGTGGTCGTGGTCTCCACCCGCGACTGCTCCCTGCAGCGTCGCCACCAAAAGCTGGTCGAGGAAGCTCCCGCACCGTTCCTGAGCGAGGAGCAGAACAAGCGCCTGTATGAGTCCTCCAAGGCCATCTTGCGCGAAGCGGGTTATGTCGGCGCGGGCACGTGTGAGTTCCTCGTCGCCGCCGACGGCACCATCTCCTTCCTCGAGGTCAACACCCGCCTCCAGGTCGAGCACTGCGTCTCCGAGGAAGTCACCGGCCTCGACCTGGTGCGCGAGATGTTCCGCATCGCCGCCGGCGAAGAGCTCGGCTATGACGACCCCGAGGTCCGCGGCCACTCCATCGAGTTCCGCATCAACGCCGAAGACGGCGGCAACAACTTCATGCCCGCCCCCGGCACCCTGACCGAGTGGGCACCCCCGGCCGGGCCCGGGGTACGCCTGGACGGGGGCTATGAGAAGGGCGAGACCATCCCGGGCTCCTTCGACTCCCTCATCGCGAAGCTGATCGTCTCCGGCCGCGACCGCACCCAGGCGCTGGAGCGCTCGCGTCGCGCGCTGGACGAGTTCAAGGTCGACGGCATGCCCACCGTCATCCCGTTCCACCAGGCCGTCGTCACCGACCCGGCCTACACCGCAGCGGACGGCTCCTTCGAGGTCTACACGACCTGGATCGAGACCGACTTCGACAACCAGATCACGCCGTACGCCGGTGCCGCCGGTGAGCCGGCCGAGGACGTCGAGCGTCAGACCGTGGTGGTCGAGGTCGGCGGCAAACGCCTCTCGGTCTCGCTGCCCGCCGGGCTCGGTGGGCTCGCGGTCGGCGGCGGCGCCGCGGCGAAGAAGCCCAAGCGGTCGGCGAAGAAGGCCGGCGCGGCCGCCTCGGGCGACTCGGTCACCTCCCCGATGCAGGGCACCATCGTCAAGATCGCCGTCGAGGAAGGCCAAGACGTCGCCGAGGGCGACGTCGTCGTGGTCATCGAAGCCATGAAGATGGAACAACCCCTCAAGGCCCACAAGGCCGGCACCATCACCGGCCTGAACGCCACCGTGGGCGAGACCGTCGCCAACGGCGCAGTCATCGCCGAGATCAAGTAGCTCGTCGAGGCGTCAACTTCTGACGGCGAGAAGTCAGTTTCTGACGGCGAGAAGTCACTCCGGTGACCTCTCGCCGTCAATTTTTGACCCCTCGGCGGCAAGAACCGACTACTCGGCGAGTCCTAGGGTTTCGGCCAGGACCGCCAGGTGGAGTTCGAAGAGGGCGGCGGGATCGCCGAACGCGTCGGGGCCGAACTGGCCGAAGACCTCGAAGCTGACGCGGCCGAAGAGGCTGGTCCAGACGAGTACGCCACGAGTGAGCGCAGCATCGGGGAGATCGAGGCCGAGCTGGTCACGGATGCCCTGGAGCCCCGCCGAGAGCTCGGGCGAGATCTCGCCCGACGCCTCGGGCACGGTCAGCCGGCCGGCGGCGAGAGCGCCGGCACACAGCCGCAGCATCGCGGTCGGGACCCGCGTGCCGGGCACGCTGGTGCGCTCGTCCGGAGCGGCATAGCCGGGGACGGGCGACCCGAACAGCAGGGCGTACGTCGCCGGCTCGGCGAGCGCCCAGGTCCTGACCGCGCGGCCGAGCGCCTGGAACTGGGCGCGGTGGTCGTCCGCAGGAGCCGAGGCGACGGCGGCGTCGACGGCGTCGCCGAGCTCGTCGTACCCAGAGACGAGGAGCAGCGTGAGCAGCTCGTCGCGGTTCTTCACGTAGCGGTAGACCGCCGAGGAGACCACGCCGAGATCACGGGCGACCGCGCGCAAGGAGAGCGCGGCGGCACCGTGGACCGCCAGGTGCTCGCGGCCGATCCGGACGATCTCGTCCATGGTCTGCGCCCGCGCCCGCTCGCGTGGGGTGCCGTCTCGTGAGGTGGCTGTCATGCCGACATCGTGACCCGACCCAGAGAGCGCTGTCAACAAAAGTGAGCACTGCTCTTGCTTTTGTCTCCGACTCGCGCCAGACTCGTTCCGAGAGCACTGCTCTCGGAACCCACGAAGGAGACAGAGTCATGAACAGCACCTACCTCGTCATCGGCGCCGGCCCCGTCGGCGCGACCATCGCCCAGCAGCTCGCGGCCCGCGGCGACCGCGTACGCCTCCTCACCCGCTCCGGCAGCGGTCCGGTGCACGCGAGCATCGAGCGGCTCCGTGGCGACGCCACGGATCTGGACACCGTCATCCAGGCTGCCTCCGGCACCCGCGCCGTCTTCCACTGCATGCACGGCAGCGCCTACGCCGCCGACACCTGGCGCGCCGAGCTCCCGCGGGCCGAGAAGGTCGTGCTCGAGGCCGCCGGACGGGCCGGCGCCGTGGTCGTCTTCCCGGAGAGCCTCTACGCCTACGGCCACGTCACCGGGCCGATGACCGAGCAGACGCCGCGCGACGCCGACTTCGGCAAGCCCGCGGTGCGGGTCGAGCTCCTCCGCGCCCGGGACGCCTCCCCGACCCCGACGGTCAGCGTCGCCGCCTCGGACTTCTACGGTCCGCTGGTCCGCAACGCCCACGCCGGCGAGCGCATGGTGCCGACGGTCCTCGCCGGCCGCACCATGCGCGTCCTCGGCGACCCGGACGCGCCGCACTCCTGGACGTACGTCCCCGACCTGGGGGCCGCGATGATCCGGGCGGCCGACGAGGAGAGCCTGTGGGACTCCTTCCTGCACGCGCCCACCGCGCCCGCGGTGTCCCAGCGGGCCTTGGTCCAGCTCTACGCCGACGTGGCGGGCGTCGCCGCTCCCAAGGTCGGCAGCATCCCCACCTGGGCGCTGAAGGCGGTCGGCACGGTGCACGCCGGCACCCGGGAGCTGGCCGAGATGGTCTACCAGTTCGACAAGCCGTTCGTGCTGGACTCCTCGGCCAGCGAGTCCCTGCTCGGCCTGGCCCCCACCCCGCTCGAGACCGGGGCCAAGGCGACGGTGGACTGGTGGCGGAGCCAGGCCTGAGCGGGAGGCTGGAGCTAGCGGGCGCTCCAGCCCCCGTCCATCGCCCACGAGGCGCCGGAGACCATCGAGGCGTCGGGGCCGGTGAGCCAGCCGACCAGGGAGCCGACCTCCTCCGGCTCGACCAGCCGCTTCACCGCGACGTCCTGCAGCAGCACCCGCTCGACGACCTCGGCGGCCGGCACACCGTGCACCTCGGCCTGGTCGGCGATCTGCTGCTCCACCAGCGGCGTACGCACGTAGCCAGGGTTGATGCAGACGCTGGTCACCCCGTGCGGACCGCCCTCGAGAGCGGTGACCTTCGAGAGTCCCTCCAGGCCGTGCTTGGCCGAGACGTAGGCACTCTTGAACGGGGAGGCGACCAGGCCGTGCACGGAGGAGATGTTGACGATGCGGCCCCAGCCTTTGGCGTACATGTGCGGCAGGGCGGCCCTGACCAGCAGGAACGGCGCGACCAGCATGATCGAGTGGATCCTGCGGAAGTCGTCGGGGTCGAACTTCTCGATGGGGCTGACCCGCTGGATGCCGGCGTTGTTGACCAGGATGTCGACCTCGAGGGCGAGGTCGTCGAGCTCCTGGGTGGCGGTCAGGTCCACCACCCACGCCTCGCCGCCGATCTCCTCGGCGAGGGCGTGGGCGGCGTCGCCGGCCAGGTCGGCGACGACGACCCGCGCGCCGCGGGCGGCGAGCTCGCGGGCCACCGCCGCACCGATCCCCGAGGCGCCGCCGGTGACCAGGGCCCGCCGGCCCTGCAGCGTACGCCCGGGGGCGGCGGCGCCCGAGACAGCCGAAGCGGAGCTCACGCCGGGCTCACCTCACGCGCGGCCTCACGGTCGGCGTCGGCACGGTCCAGCGCCCGCAGCGAGGTGCCCCTGGTCTCCTTGAGCGTGAGCACGACGAGCGCGGTGATGATGCCGGCCACGGCGAGGTAGATCGCGGTGTTGGTCCAGGTGCCGGTGTCCTTGAGCCAGGCGATGGCCAGCAGCGGCGCGAGCGAGCCGGCGAAGATCGAGGTCACCTGGTAGGAGATCGAGATGCCGGAGTAGCGCATCCGGGTCGGGAACATCTCGGCCATGATCGCGGGCTGCGTGGAGTACATCAGCGCGTGGATGGCCAGGCCGGCGATCAGCGCCGCCACGATCGCGACGTTGCTCTTGGTGTCGAGCATCGGGAACGCCCAGAAGCCCCAGGTCGCGCCGAGCACCGCACCGACGAGGTAGACCGGCTTGCGGCCCACGCTGTCGGCGAGCCGGCCGACGGCGAGGATGAAGAAGAAGTGGCAGGCGTGCGCGATCGCGATCAGCCCGAGCAGCGCGCCCTGGTCCATCTTCTGGTCCTCGACCAGGTAGACGATCGAGAAGGACACCACCAGGTAGTACATGATGTTCTCCGCGAACCGCAGGCCCATCCCCTTGAGGACTCCGAGCGGGTAGCGGCGCAGCACCTCGAAGACGCCGTAGCCGGCCTCGGCGGCCTGGCCCTGCTCCGCCTTCGCCTCCTCGAAGATCGGCGAGTCGGTCACCGAGCGGCGGATGAAGTAGCCGACGACGACCACCACGGCCGAGAGCCAGAACGCGACCCGCCAGCCCCACGCCAGGAAGGCGGCGTCGGAGAGCGCGAGGGTCATCACGGTGAGCACCAGCGTGGCCAGCAGGTTGCCCACGGGCACCGCGGCCTGCGGCCAGGCGGCCCAGGTCGCGCGCCTGTCGTCGGGGGCGTGCTCGGCGACCAGCAGGACCGCGCCACCCCACTCACCGCCCAGGGCGAGCCCCTGCACGAACCGGAGCACCACCAGCGCGATCGGCGCGGCGAGCCCGATCTGGTCGTACGTCGGCAGGCAGCCCATCAGCACGGTGGCGACACCGATCAGCATGATGGTCAGCTGCAGGGTGTACTTGCGGCCGAGGCGGTCGCCGATGTGGCCGAACACGACGCCGCCCAGAGGGCGGGCGACGAACCCGATGGCGTACGTCACGAAGGCGGCGATGATCGCGTCGTAGGCGTTGCCGGTGGCCGGCATGATCACCTTGGCGAAGACGAGCGCCGAGGCGGTGGCGTAGAGGAAGAAGTCGTACCACTCCACGACCGTGCCGGCCATGGAGGCCGCCACGGTCCTGCGGAGCAGGCTCTGTTCGTTGGGGGCGGTCGCGCCCGGCTGTGTCGTGGACATGGCTGGGAGTGTGACAGTGATCATAATGTGCCTGCAACGCGCATGTTGGCACAGGCGATGAACGGAAATGCACATCCACCGCTAGGGTGGCCCGGTGGCCACGACCTCGCCGACACCGCCGTCCGCCGATCAGCTGCTGGTGCTGCTGGAGGTCGCCCGCAGCGGCCGCTTCACCACCGCCGCTCGCTCGCTCGGCCTGACCCACACGACGGTCAGCCGCAACATCTCCGCGCTCGAGCGCGCCCTCGGTGGCCGGGTGCTCGTGCGGGGCTCCGACGGGTGGGCGCTGACCGCTCTCGGTGAGCGCGCGGCGCGGGCCGCCGAGGGAGTCGCCGAGTCGCTGGCCCGGCTGGCGGCCGACGAGCCGGCCGACCCGGTGGCCGGCGTGGTCCGGATGTCGACGACCGACGGGTTCGCCGCGTACATCGCCTCGCCGGCGGTGGCCGCGCTGCGGCAGGACCATCCCGAGCTCTCGGTCGAGATCGTCACCGTGACCCGGCAGGCGGCGCAGCACCGCTCCGGCGTCGACATCGAGGTGGTGGTCGGCGAGCCGGCGGTGAACCGCGGCCGGGCGATGCACCTGGGCGAGTACGAGCTCGGCCTCTACGCCTCCCCCGGCTATCTGGAGCGTCACGGCGCCCCGGCCACGATCGAGGAGGCCGTACGCCATCGCCTGGTCTATTTCGTCGACTCGATGCTCCAGGTCGACGACCTCGACATCCCCCGCCGCCTGCTGCCCGGCATCCGCGACGCGGTCACCTCGACGAACGTGTTCGTGCACGTCGAGGCGACCCGGGCGGGGGCCGGCCTGGGCCTGCTGCCCTGCTTCATGGCCGACCGGCACCCCGACCTCGTCCGGCTGCTCCACGAGGACGTCCACCAGCGGCTCCCCTACTGGGCGGTCGTGCATCCCGAGTCCTGGCGACGCCCGGCCGTCGCCGCCGTCGTGGGCGGCCTGCGGGAGCAGATGGACGAACAGCGAGACGCCCTGATCGGCCGGTGACGCCCGCGGATTCGTTGGTACCGGCCGGAGGGCAGGTGCCGGGATCCTGGCCCCATGCTCCACCGTTCCCCGGCCCATCAGCGACAATTCGCGGGTGCCACACTCGACCCGGGCAGCCGCCGTACGTCTGGTGGCGTTCTTCGTGGCCGGGATGCGGCTGGCGACCCTCGCCCAGATGGCTCCCTCGCTGCTGGCGGCGATGCCCGCGCTGTCCCGCACCGACCATCCCTGGCTGACCGGGGCCAGCTGGATCCTCGCGACCGTCATGCTCGTCGCCGTCGCCGCGATCACCCTGCTCACCCGCAGGCCGCCGGGAGTGCCGTACGCCGTGCTCGACGTCGCCGTGGCCGTGGCGCTGCTGATCGTGGGGCTGTGGACGGTCCCCGTGGAGCTGCGTACGGGCACCTGGGTGGGGTTCCAGCTGGGCTACGCGCTCTGCGTTTCCTGCGGGCTCTCGGCGGTGCGCTCGCGGTGGCTGTGGATGTTCCTGCTCGCCTCGCTGGCGGTCGCCGAGGTGGTCTACATCGCCCCGACCGTGGACGGCGTGGCCGACCTCACCGGCGCCGTCAGCACCTGCCTGACCCTGCTGGTCCTCGGGCCGCTGGCCTGGTTCGGCTGCCAGACGATCGTGCGGATCGGGACCGAGGCCGATGAGGCGCGACGCTACGCCGCCGAGGCCGCCAAGGCCGAGGAGGAGCGCCGTGCCCGGCTCGCGATCCACAACGGCACCGCGATGATGCGGCTGCTCGTGGAGACCGACTCCGCCGACGGCAACGGGGCACTGAGGTCGCAGGCCGAGGTCGAGCTCAACCGGATGCGCGCCTACCTCAGCGGCCAGACCCCGCCGCCGGTGAGCGAGGCGACCAACCTGGCCGCGGTGGTCACCGCCGTCGGCGCGGAGTTCGACGACCTCCCGATCACGGTGGTCGCCGACCTCGCCCAGGACGTCGCGCTGCCGCGCGGTCTCGCCGACGACCTGGCCGCCGCGCTGCGCAGCCTGCTGCTCAACGTACGTCAGCACGCGCAGGCGGGCCGGGTGGTCCTGCACGCCGCCGAGGACGAGGACGGCTCCGGCTGGGAGGTCACCCTGCACGACGACGGCATCGGCTTCGACACCTCCACGACCGACCACGGGGTCGGTCTGCGTGAGGTGGTCGTCGAGCAGCTCGCCCGCTCGGGCATCGACGTCGAGATCAGCAGCATCCGCGACCTCGGCACGACGGTCACGCTCACGCAGCCGACCGCCGCGGAGGTGCCGTGATGTCCGCCCTGGCGCCCGCACCGCGCTTCACCCATGTCGACGACGCGACCGCGATGCGCGCCTCGCTGAGCCTGCTGCTGCCCGAGCTCACCTTCGTGTCCAGCCACGGATCCGTCGAGGACCTGCTGACGGCACGGCCGGAGGCCGACGTGGTCATCCTCGACCTCCACCTCACCAACACCGGCCAGCCCGACGCCTCCCAGGGCACCGCGGCCATCCGGCGCGTCGTCGAGGCCGGCTACCGGGTCTGCATCTACTCCCAGGAGGAGCGCCGGTTCGTGCTCGCCGCCTGCCTCGCCGCCGGCGCGACCGGCGTGGTCTCCAAGTCGGCCACCCTGGCCGAGGCCGAGGCGGCCTTCCGGGCGGTGGCCTCCGATGAGCCGGTGATCCCCCCGGGTATCACCGGCCTCATCGAAGTTCTCGTACGCCGCCGCAGCATCACCGTCCTCACCCCGCGTCAGCGCGAGGTCCTCGCCCATCGCGCCCGCGGGCTGACGTACGCCGAGATGAGCCGGTCGATGTATCTGTCCGAGTCGACCCTGCGCGGCTACTGGATGGAGCTGGCCCAGCTGGTCTCGGAGTACCTGCGCGAGACCTCTCCGGGCGACATCGAGCACGCCCTCGGGCTGCGCCCGGGGGACCTGCTCGACCTCTGGCCGGAGTGAGCTCCTAGCTGCTGATCCCGCTCCACTTCCAGGTGCCGTCGGTGCCGACCTTGGACGATGCGGAGAAGGTCGTGCTGTGCCCGATCCCGCTGCTCTGGCGGATGCGAACCGCCTTGCCGGTCGTCGGGTTGATCAGCACGATGTCCTTGGCCGCGACCGAGCCGTCGGCGTCGTAGCAGTTGTGGACCGACAGGTAGCGCCATCCCGTGCCGAGGCTGCGGACGACGTACTTCTTCGCCTCGGCCGGGCGGTCGGGGCGGACGACGATCTGCTCGAGCTTGTTGGTGCTCGGGTTGATCGAGTAGAGCAGGTTGTACATCACCCCGTTGTGGCTGGTCCACACGCCCGCGACGGTCGTGGTGCTCGCCAGGGTGACCGGCAGGTTGGTGACCGTGCCGAGGCGGGCGCCCGCGCTGGTGTAGGAGAGCGCGGTCTGCTGGACGACACCGGAGGTCGTGACGCTGTAGACCGCCGTCGTCGGGCCGTTCACGACCTTCTTCGGGTTCCAACCGGTCACCGCGGAGCCGTTGGTGCGGTAGAGCTGCGCGGACTTCGTCTCGGTCAGCACGGACTGCCCGATGGTCCCGCCGATGGTCACGGTGCGGCCGGTGCCGTCGGTGCCGGGCACGATGTAGCTGGACTTCCAGGAGGTCTCGTCACCGGCCCCGCCGACCTCGATCCAGGCCCGCGGGGACCAGGAGACCGTGGCTGCGCTGCGGTAGTTCCCGGTCACCGTGCTGTTGCTGATGGATCGCTTGCGGAGGTAGCCGCCGGCCTTGCCGTTGATCGATCCGGAACAGTTCACGGTGCCGGCCGCGGCGGCCGGCGAGCTCGCCGCTCCGATCCCGGTGAGCGATCCGGCCAGCAGGGCGGTGCCCGCGATGGCGACCAGAGCCGAGCGACGCTGTCGAGTGATGAGCTTCATGCCCGCGACGGTATCGGCGGCGACCCCTTGCGCGGTCCCAACGAATCCGCACAGTTCAGGACTTCTTGGTGTCCACCAACTGGGCGGTAACGTCCCACACCCTGGACGACACCCTTCTGATGGGTACCGTGACCGCCATGTTCAAGAAGGTGTTGGTTGCCAACCGCGGCGAGATCGCGATCCGAGCTTTCCGTGCGGGCTTCGAGCTCGGTGCCAAGACAGTTGCTGTCTTCCCCTACGAGGACCGGGGCTCCGAGCACCGGCTCAAGGCCGACGAGGCCTACCAGATCGGGGAGCTCGGTCATCCGATCCGGGCCTACCTCGATCCCGACGCGATCGTCGAGGTCGCCAAGCAGAGTGGCGCCGACGCCATCTACCCCGGCTACGGCTTCCTCTCCGAGAACCCGGCGCTGGCCGAGGCCTGCGCCAACGCGGGGATCACGTTCATCGGGCCGTCGGCCGAGGTCCTCACCCTCACCGGCAACAAGGCCACCGCCATCGCGGCGGCGAAGGCCGCCGGCGTACCGACCCTCCAGTCGGTCGAGCCGTCCACCGATGTCGACGCGCTGGTCTCTGCCGCCTCCGCCCTTCCCTACCCGCTGTTCGTGAAGGCGGTCGCCGGCGGTGGCGGTCGCGGGATGCGGCGGGTCGATGACCCCGACAAGCTCCGCGAGGCCGTGGAGACCTGTATGCGCGAGGGTGAGGCCGCCTTCGGCGACCCGACCGTCTTCATCGAGCAGGCCGTGGTCGAGCCGCGACACATCGAGGTGCAGATCCTCGCCGACGGCGAGGGCAACGTCATCCACCTCTTCGAGCGGGACTGCTCGGTGCAGCGCCGCCACCAGAAGGTCGTCGAGATCGCGCCCGCGCCGAACCTCGACCCCGAGCTGCGCGAACGCATGTGTGCGGACGCGGTGCGGTTCGCGAAGGAGATCGGCTACTCGTGTGCCGGCACCGTCGAGTTCCTGCTCGACCCGGCCGGCAACTACGTCTTCATCGAGATGAACCCGCGCATCCAGGTCGAGCACACCGTGACCGAGGAGGTCACCGACGTCGACCTGGTCCGCTCGCAGATGCGGATCGCCGCCGGCGAGACGCTGGCCGACCTGGGGCTGAGCCAGGACTCCGTGCAGCTGCGCGGCGCGGCGATGCAGTGCCGGATCACCACCGAGGACCCCGCCAACAACTTCCGCCCCGACACGGGCATGATCACCACCTACCGTTCCCCCGGCGGCGCCGGGATCCGCGTCGACGGCGGCACGACGTACGCCGGTGCGGAGGTCTCGCCCCACTTCGACTCGATGCTCGCCAAGCTCACCTGCCGCGGGCGCACCTTCCAGGACGCCGTCACCCGGGCCCGCCGGGCCGTGGCGGAGTTCCGGATCCGCGGCGTCGCGACGAACATCCCGTTCCTGCAGGCGCTGCTCGACGACCCCGACTTCATCTCGGGCTCGATCACGACCTCGTTCATCGAGACCCACCCGCAGCTGCTGACCGCGCGGGCCTCCGGCGACCGCGGCACCAAGCTGCTCACCTACCTGGCCGACGTGACCGTCAACCAGCCGTACGGCGCCGCGCCGGTCTCGCTGCACCCGGTCGAGAAGCTGCCGAAGCTCGACCTCTCCGCGGCTCCGCCGGCAGGCTCTCGCGACCTTCTTCGCGAGCTCGGACCGGAGGGCTTCGCCGCCGCGCTGCGTGCCCAGGAGCCGGTCGCGGTCACCGACACCACCTTCCGCGACGCCCACCAGTCGCTGCTGGCGACGCGGGTGCGCACCACCGACCTGCTCGGCGTCGCCGGCCATGTCGCCCGGCTGACGCCGCAGCTGTGGTCCCTGGAGGCCTGGGGCGGGGCGACGTACGACGTGGCTCTCCGCTTCCTCTCCGAGGACCCGTGGGAGCGGCTCGCCCAGCTGCGTGAGGCGATCCCGAACGTCAACCTGCAGATGCTCCTGCGCGGTCGCAACACGGTCGGCTACACGCCCTACCCGACCGAGGTCACCGACGCGTTCGTCTCCGAGGCGGCCTCGACCGGCATCGACGTCTTCCGGATCTTCGACGCGCTCAACGACGTCTCCCAGATGCGGCCGGCGATCTCCGCTGTTCGCGAGACCGGGACGGCCGTCGCCGAGGTGGCGCTCTGCTACACGGGCGACCTCTCCTCGCCGGACGAGAAGCTCTACACGCTCGACTACTACCTGCGGCTGGCCGAGGAGATCGTCTCGGCCGGGGCGCACGTGCTGGCGATCAAGGACATGGCCGGGCTGCTGCGGGCGCCCGCCGCGCGCACCCTGGTGACCGCGCTGCGCGAGCGGTTCGACCTGCCGGTCCACCTGCACACCCACGACACCGCCGGTGGCCAGCTGGCCACCCTGACGGCCGCGATCGAGGCCGGTGTCGACGCGGTCGACGCCGCGACCGCGTCGATGGCGGGGACCACCTCCCAGCCGCCGCTCTCCTCGCTCGTCGCTGCGACCGACCACACGCCGCGTGCCACCGGTCTGTCCCTGGCCGCGGTGAACTCGCTCGAGCCCTACTGGGAGGCCGTACGCCGCGTCTACGCGCCCTTCGAGTCCGGGCTGCCCGCGCCGACCGGCCGGGTCTACCGCCACGAGATCCCGGGCGGCCAGCTCTCCAACCTGCGCCAGCAGGCGATCGCGCTCGGGCTGGGCGAGAAGTTCGAGCAGATCGAGGACATGTACGCCGCGGCGAACTCGATCCTCGGCCGGGTCCCGAAGGTCACGCCGTCCTCGAAGGTCATCGGCGACCTGGCGTTGTCGCTCGTGGCGGCCGGTGCCGATCCTGCTGCGTTCGAGGCGGATCCCGCCGCGTACGACATCCCGGCCTCCGTCATCGGGTTCCTCAACGGGGAGCTCGGTGACCCGCCGGGCGGCTGGCCCGAGCCGTTCCGCAGCAAGGCGATCGCGGGACGCACCTGGAAGGCACCCTCGCCGACCCTCTCGGCCGAGGACGCCGCCGGGCTCGCCTCCGACCGTCGCGGGACGCTCAACCGGCTGCTCTTCCCCGGCCCGACGAAGGACTTCACCGAGGCCCGCTCGAAGTGGGGCGACGTCTCGGTGATCTCCACCCTCGACTACCTCTACGGTCTGCGCGAGGGCGAGGAGCACGTCGTCGAGCTCTCCGAGGGCAAGACGGTCATCTTCGGGCTCACGGCCGTCTCCGAGCCCGACGAGCGCGGCATCCGCACCGTGATGGCGACGATCAACGGCCACCTGCGCCCGATCGGCGTACGTGACCGCTCCGTCGCCGCCGAGGTCGCCGCGGCCGAGAAGGCAGACCCGGCGGTTCCGGGACAGGTCGCGGCGCCGTTCCAGGGTGTCGTCACCATCTCGGTCGCGGCCGGCGAGTCGGTCAAGGCTGGCGACACCGTCGCCACCATCGAGGCCATGAAGATGGAGGCCGCCATCACCGCTCCCGTCGACGGCACCGTCTCCCGCCTCGCCTTCTCCGGCACCCAGGCCGTCGACGGCGGCGACCTGGTGCTCGTGCTCGACTGAGCCGAAGCGTCAGCCCCGTCGGCCGAGATGGCACCTAGGTGCCATCTCGGCCGACGCGCGCGCCTTCTCGGCAGGATCAGAGCGCGGCGTACGCCTCGACCCAGTCCTCCGCACGCAGATCCCGCGGCAGCGCGGGGGTCTGGGATCGCCGACGCCGCCGGGCGATCCGATCCGCGAGCGGGGCGGGGACGCCGTTGCGGCGCAGGATCTCGGCGACCCCGCGGCCGCGGCTGCTGAAGACCCTCGCCACCCACGACTGGAAGTCGCGGAGCTCCGGCTCGGGGAGCAGCGGCTCGCGGCGGCGGTCGATGAGCAGCAGGCCGCCGTCGACGTTCGGCCGCGGCCGGAACGCGGTCGACGGGACCCGCCGGTCGAGGGTGAAGGTGAACCACGGCCACCACTGCGCGGTGAGCTGGGTCGTGCCGCCGACGCCCGCGCGCTTGCGGGCGACCTCCCACTGGGTGAGGAGTACGGCATGGCGCCAGGTCGTCGAGGCGAGCAGGTGGCGCAGGATCGGTGTGGTCAGGTGGAACGGGACGTTGGAGACGACGACCGCGTCCTGCGGTGGCGCGTGCCGCAGGATGTCGCCCTCGGCGATACACACGTGCGTACCGGTCCGTCGGCGCAGGTCCGCCGCGCGGCGGGAGTCGATCTCGACCCCCTCCAAGGGACGGCCGAGCTCGGCCAGCGCCACCGTGACGGCACCGTTGCCGGTGCCCCACTCGACCAGCGGACCCTGCCGCTGCGAGACGAGATGGACGATGCGGTCGACCGTCGACCGGTCGGTGAGAAAGTTCTGGCCGAGCTCGTGCCGGCCAGGGCGTACGTCGGGCATGGATGCTCCTCGTGGAAGAAGGAGCCGGGCGGCGTCCGGGTAGCACTCGAGAGCCGCCCGGCAGGGTGCCAGGTGGCGGCGCGAATGCGACGAGTGCTTCGGTGGGATCCGCGCCGTCAGCGGCGGCGGATCCGAACGATCATCGTCATGCAGCAGTTACCCATGGCGGCACGCTAGCGAAGCCGCGGCGCTGCTCGCACACCGTTTTCGGAGTGCCCTCTCGGCCGACGTAGGTGACGCCTCGGCCGGCGGGGGCGACTACTCGACGTGGTGGAGACGGCGGGCGACCTCGGCGGTGGAGCCGGAGATCGACGGGTAGACGGTGAAGGTGTTGGCGATCTGGTCGACGGTCAGCCCGGTGGAGACGGCGAGCGCGATGGGGTGGATGAGCTCCGAGGCGCGCGGGCCGACCACGACGCCGCCGATGACGACGCCGGTGCCGGGGCGGGAGATGAGCTTGACGAAGCCGTCGGAGATGCCCTGCATCTTCGCCCGGGGGTTGCCCTTGAGGTCGAGGCGCAGGGTGTCGGCGACGACCTCGCCCGAGTCGACCTGGGCCTGCGAGTAGCCGACCGTGGCGATCTCCGGCGAGGTGAACACGTTGGCCGCGACCTCCTTGAGGTCCATCGGGATGACCGCGTCACCGAGGAAGTGGCGCATCGCGATCCGGCCGGCCATGGCCGCGGTCGAGGCGAGCATGAAGCCGCCGGTGCAGTCGCCGGCCGCGTACACGCCGTAGGCGGAGGTGCGCGAGACCTTGTCGGTGCGGATGAACCCGCCCTCGTCGAGCTCGATGCCGGCCTCCTCGAGCCCGAGGCCCTCGGTGTTGGGGATCGACCCGAGCGCGAGGACGCAGTGGCTGCCGGCCACCTCACGGCCGTCGGTCAGCTTCACGGTGACGACGTCGCCGGAGCGGGTCACCGACTCCATCCGCGACTTGCTGAGGATGTTCATCCCCTGCCGCTCGAGTACGTCCTGCAGAACCGTCGCCGCATCCGCGTCCTCACCCGGGAGGACCCGATCACGCGAGGAGACCAGGGTGACCTGCGAGCCGAGGTTGAGATAGGCGTTGGCGAACTCGACGCCCGTGACACCCGAGCCGACGACGATCATGTGCGAGGGCAGCTCGTCGAGATCGTAGACCTGCTCCCAGGTCAGGATCCGCTCGCCGTCGGGCTGGGCGGTGGGCAGCACCCGCGGCCGGGCGCCGGTGGAGATCAGGACCGCGTCGTTCTCGATCGCCTCCTCGCCACCGTCCTGGGCCCGGGTCGCGATCACCTGGCGCTTGTCGGCGTCGATGCGCCCGGTGCCCTTGACGATCCGGATCCCGCGACGGGTCAGCCGGCTCTCGATGTCGCTCGACTGCGCGAGCGCGAGCGACTTCACGCGCTTGTTGACCAGCGCGAGGTCGGCGTAGAGCTCGGTGGCCGGGTCACCGTGGTGGTCTCGGAAGTTGATGCCCAGGTCGCGGGCGAGCGTCATGTCCGACATCAGCTCGGAGGTGGCGATCAGGGTCTTGCTCGGCACGCAGTCGGTGAGCACCGCGCTGCCGCCGAGGCCGTCACGGTCGACGACCGTGACCTCCGCCCCGAGCTGCTGCGCGACCAGCGCCGCCTCGTATCCGCCAGGACCCCCACCAATGATCGTCACCCGCGCCATGGGCCGCATTCTTCCACGCGCCCGGAGAGGCAGAGTCAGCCCATCGTCTTCTGACCGTCGATGGTCTCCCGGATGATGTCGGCGTGGCCGGCGTGCTGGGCGGTCTCGGCCAGGATGTGGGCGAGGGCGCGACGGTTGGACCAGCGCGCGCCGGACTCGAACCACGGGGCCTCGGGAAGCGCGTGGTCCGCGTCGAGGTCGACGGTGCGGACCAGCTCGTCGGTGGCGGCGGCCACGTCCTCGTACGCCTTGAGCACGCCTTCGAGGGTCTCGTGCTCGGCGAGCACGAAGTCGGCGGCGAAGTCGGCGTACCTCTCCGGGCTGAGCTCCTGCGCCACCGCACCACGGACGATGAAGTCGGCCCAGCTCCGCTCGGTCGCGGCGACGTGCTTGATCAGGCCGCCGAGGCTGAGCGTGGAGGCGGTCGGGGTCAGCCGCGCCTGCTCGTCGCTCAGGTTGCGGACGGCGAAGCGCAGGAAGCCGCGGTGCTTGGCCAGGGTCTCGAGCAGGTCGGCACGCTCACGGGAGGAGGTGGCGGTGGCGTTCGCGGCGGATGCGGTCATGACATGGACTCCTTGGTGATGTTTCCCTCTGACACCTCCAACGTTAGGAGTCGTTCAGGTCAGTTACTGTCCGCATTGGACGGAGGACCGAAAAAGATCCGCCGGCCACTACTCTGCTGGGATGACGAGCCCCGCCAACCCGACCCGCAGCGACGCGGTCCGCAACCGTGACCTCCTGGTCACCGCGGCGCGCGAGGTGCTCGCCGAGCAGGGTCTCGACGCCCCGATGTCGGCCGTCGCCAAGCGCGCCGGCGTCGGCCAGGGCACCCTCTACCGGCACTTCCCCGACCGCCTCACCCTGGCCACCGCGGTGCTGGAGGAGAACGTGGGCGACATCGAGCAGGTCGCGGCCCGCCCCGATGCGACGCTGGCCGACGTGCTCGGCGTCCTCACCTGGCAGATGATCCACTCGACCGCCTTCGTCGGCATCATCCGGCTCGGCGGCGAGGAGAGCGCCCGCTTCCTGGCCGATCGCGTACGCACCGCCGTCGACCGGCTTCCGAAGCAGACCTTCGGCACCGACGACGTCATGCTCGCCGTCGCGATGGTCTCCGGCGCGGTGCACGGGCCGACCCCGGAGGCCCGCGAGGCCACCGCCCGCCGGGCATGGGTCCTGCTCGGGATCGAGATCGGCCCGGTCACGCCGGGCGTCTAGCCATCAGGCCGCCGACCAGCCGCCGTCGGAGGCGACCACGGCCCCGTTGATGTTCACCGAGTCTCGCGAGAGCAGGAAGGTGATCGAGGCGGCGAGCTCCTCGGCGGTGGCGATCCCCGGGATCGCGACGCGCATCCCGGCCGTCCGGGACGACCCGTAGGGCGCACCCTCGGGCACGTGGATCCCGGTCGCGACCGCGCCGGGGGCGAGCGCGTTGATGCGCACGCCGGTCCCGGCGTACTGGAACGCGGCCGACTTCGTGAGGCCGACCAGGGCGTGCTTCGAGGTCGTGTACGCAGCACCGGCCGCCGAGCCACGGAGACCGGCCTCGGAGACGACGTTCACGATCCGACCCTCGCCCGCGGCGAGCATCCCGGGCAGCACCGCACGCATCAGCCGCATCGGGCCGTCGACGTTGACCGACAGGCAACGCGCCCAGATCATGTCGTCGATCTCGTGCGGGGCGGCATCGTCGTCCATGACGCCGGCCACGTTGGCCAGCGCGTCGATCCGCTCCCCCGCCGCGGCCAGGACGGCGGTCGCGGTCTCCGGGGCGGTGATGTCGGCGGCCAGCGCATGGAACCGCTCGCCCAGCTCGGTCGCGGTCGCGGTCAGCTTCTCGGCCGAGACGTCGATGCCGATCACCCGGCCACCCTCGCCGACGATGCGGGCCGCGACCGCCTTCCCGATCCCGCCCGCGGCGCCGGTGACCACCACGCTCTGGCCGGCGAACCGGCCGCCGGTGAGCACCTCGGCCCAGGGCTGGGGCGAGCCGATCTCGACGCCCAGGTCGACGGCCGACCCCGCAGCGGCGGCGGCCGGAGCGGCCTCGGCCGTCGGCACTCCCTCGGGGATCACACCGGTCTCCGCGACACCGACCAGCAGCCCCACGACCTCGGCGGGGAACCTGCCGCCGGACATCTCGACGAGCTTGTCCAGCGGCAGCCCGAGCGCCGGCGCGAGCGCCTCCTCGGTGCCGCCGCCGGCCGCGATGATGCCGCGCAGGACCCTTCCGGCGACCGGATGGGCCAGGAAGCTGCGTACGGATGAGGACGGGGTGAGGGTCGACATGGCGACGGCCTTTCGTCGGAGCGAAACGGACATGCTTGTCCGTTTCGGCTATCGTAACCGCGAATGCCGCTCGGGGCACTTCGCGATCCTCGTCGGCGCACCGGGCACCCGTCCCCCAAGAGAGGAGCCGCGCGATGACCCTGCCGCGCTGCGAGAACCCGGTCACCCCAGAGCGCGCCGTCGAGATCAGGGAGCGCTACACCGCCGAACGCGAGCGCCGGGTGCGCCCCGACGGATCGGCGCAGTATCAGCCCACCGACGCCGAGTTCGGCTACTTCGCCGAGGACCCCTACGCCGAGGGCACCGAGCGTGACCCGGTCCACGATCTCGTCGACGTCGCGGTCGTCGGCGGCGGCTTCGGCGGCCTCCTCGCCGGCGCGCGCCTGCGCCAGCAGGGCATCGGGTCGGTGCGCGTGGTCGAGAAGGGCGGCGACTTCGGCGGCACCTGGTACTGGAACCGCTACCCCGGCATCCACTGCGACATCGACGCGACCGTCTACCTGCCGCTGCTCGAGGAGACCGGCTACCTCCCGCGCTGGAAGTACGCCCCGGGCGAGGAGATCCGCCAGCACGCCGTGCGCATCGCCGAGAAGTTCGACCTCTACGAGAACGCCCTCTTCTCGACCACGGTGACGTCGCTGACCTGGGATGATGCCGACCAGCACTGGCGGGTGACCACCGACCGCGGCGACGAGTTCCGGGCGACGTACGTCATCACCGCGACCGGCACCCTGACCGAGCCGAAGCTGCCCGGCATCCCCGGGATCGAGTCGTTCACGGGCCACACCTTCCACACCTCACGCTGGGACTACGGCTACACCGGCGGCACCCCCGAGGGCGGCATGAGCGGCCTCGCGGGCAAGAGGGTCGGCATCGTCGGCACCGGTGCCACCGGCATCCAGGCCGTGCCCATGCTGGCCGAGGACGCTGCACACCTCTACGTCTTCCAGCGCACCCCCTCCACCGTCGGCGTACGCGGCCAGCGCCCGATCACCGCCGCCGACGTCGGCGCGGACCGTCCCGGCTGGGCCACCGAGCGCCGCCAGAACTTCCTGCGGATCGTCTCCGGCGAGGCGGTCGCGGGCATCGACGTGGATCTCGTCGACGACGCCTGGACCGAGTCGGCGGCGCTGCTCGAGAAGCTGCTGCCGAGCTTCCGGCGTGACCACATCGACGGCGACGTCGAGCGGTTCGAGGCGGCGTACGAGGCCCTCGACCACACCACCATGGAGCGGATCCGGACGCGGGTCACCGAGATCGTGGAGGACCCGGCGACCGCGGCGGCGCTCCAGCCCTGGTACCGCTACGCCTGCAAGCGGCCGACCTTCTCCGACCGCTATCTGCCCGCGTTCAACCGCGACAACGTCACCCTCGTCGACACCGCCGACTCCCACGGCATCGAGCGGATGACCGAGCGCGGTGTGGTCGTCCAGGGCGTCGAGTACGAGATCGACGCGCTGGTCTTCGCGACCGGCTTCTCCGTCGGCGTCTCCGGGATCACCTCCGGCCGGCTGCCGGTGATCGGTCGCGACGGGGTCCCGCTCCTGCAGGCCTGGGCGCAGGAGGGCCCACGGTCGCTCCATGGCTTCACCTCCAGCGGCTTCCCCAACCTGCTCAAGATGGGCTCGCTGCACAACGCCAGCAGCGTGAACTTCAGCCACATCCTCGACGAGCAGGCGATCCACGCCGCGGCTCTCGTCGCCGCCGCCGAGACCCGCGGCGCCGTCATCGAACCGTCCCGAGAGGCCGAGGACGCCTGGGCCCACCGGATCGCCCGGGGCGCCCCGAAGCACGCCTGGTTCCACGCCGAGTGCACCCCGGGCTACTACAACGCCGAGGGCAGGGGCCGTTCCGACGTCCCCACCGGCTATCCCGGCTCCGCCGTCGCCTTCCACGAGGAGCTCCGCGTCTGGCGCGAGACCTCCATCGACGAGGTGCTCAGCGCCAGCAGGTGACGCCTGGACGCGACGAGGCCCGGACCCGCGGTCGCGGATCCGGGCCTCGTACGTCGGATCAGAGGTTGATCATGTGACCCGCGATGCCGTGGATGGCCTCCTTGACGGCCTCCGAGAGGGTCGGGTGGGCGAAGATGTTGCGCCCGATCTCGTCGGCGGTGAGGTCCCACTGCTGCGCGAGGGTCAGCGCCGGGAGCTGCTCGGTGACGTCGGGGCCGATCAGGTGGGCGCCGAGGAGCTCGTTGTGCTCGGCGTCGGCGACGATCTTCACGAAGCCGACCGCGTCGCCGAGGCCCTGGGCCTTGCCGTTGGCCGAGAACGGGAAGGACGCGGTCTTGACGTCGTAGCCCTTCTCCTTGGCCTGCGCCTCGGTGTAGCCGAAGGAGCCGATCTGCGGCTGGCAGTAGGTCGCCCGCGGGACCATGTCGAAGTTGATCTCCATGGTCTCGGCGCCGGCGATGGTCTCGGCGGCGACGATGCCCATGGCCTCGGCCACGTGGGCGAGCATGAACTTCCCGGTGCAGTCGCCGATGGCGTACACGTTCTCGACGTTGGTGCGGCCGCGGCCGTCGATCGCGATGGCCTTGCGGTCGGTGAGCTCGATGCCGACGTTCTCCAGGCCGTAGCCCTCCACCCGCGGCGCGAAGCCGAAGGCGGCCAGGAACTTGTCGGCCTCGATGACGGTCTCCTCGCCACCGGCGGCCGGCGCGACGGTCACCTTGACGCCCGAGCCGGTGTCCTCGACGCCCTTGACGGCGGTCGAGGTGAGGACCTTGACGCCCAGCTTCTTGTAGTGCTTGGCCAGCTCCTTGGACACGTCGGCGTCCTCGGTCGGCACCATCCGGTCGAGGAACTCGACGATGGTGACGTCGACGCCGAAGTTCTTCAGGACGTACGCGAACTCCACACCGATCGCGCCGGAGCCACCGATCACGATGGACTTCGGCAGGTCGGCGTCGAGGATCTGCTCCTCGTAGGTGACGATGTTCTGGCCGTTCGGCACGACGCCCGGGACGCTGCGGACCGTGGCGCCGGTCGCGATGATCAGGTTGTCGAAGGTGTAGTCCGTCGACGCCCCGTCGTGCGACTTCACCGAGATGGCCTTCGGACCGGTCAGCGTGCCCCAGCCGTCGATCTCGGTGATCTTGTTCTTCTTCATCAGGAAGTGGACGCCCTTGACGATCCCGGCGCTCACCTGGCGGGAGCGCGCGTGGGTCGTGGAGAACTCGAGGTGGGCGTCACCGACGATCCCGAACTTCTGCTTCTCCTTCGGGTCGTTGAGGGTGTGGGCCAGCTCCGCGTTCTTCAGCAGGGCCTTGGACGGGATGCACCCGACGTTGAGGCAGACACCGCCCCAGTACTTGTCTTCGACGACGGCGACGGACTTGCCGAGCTGAGCGGCACGGATGGCGGCGACGTAGCCACCGGGGCCAGCGCCGAGGACGAGAACATCAAAGTGGGTCACGCATCAAGGGTAGACCGGCAATACCAGATAGATCCCAAGCGGGTGAGGACTGGGCGGTAACCTGGTGACCTGTGACTCTCTACGCGGCCTATGGCGTCAATCTCGACCCCGCGCTGATGAGCGAGCGGTGTCCGCATTCGCCGTTGCGTACGACCGGCTGGCTGGACGGGTGGCGGCTCACCTTCGGGGGCGAGGACAACGTGCTCGGCGACGGCCCGACGACCACGATCGTCCCGGACCCGTTCGAGCAGGTCTTCGTCGCGGTCTACGACGTCGTCGACCAGGACATGGAGGCCCTGGAGAAGTGGGAGCTGGCCGACATCGGCCTCTACTTCAAGACCAAGGTGCGGATCGCCGCGCTCACCGGGGAGCTGCTCTGCGAGACCTACGTGCTGGACACGTACGAGGGCGGCATCCCGGACGCCCGCCACCTGGGCGCGCTGGCCGATGCCGCCGAGGCGGCCGGGGCGCCGGACGACTACGTGCACTCCCTGCGTACGCGGCCGTGCCGGTCCAACGACTGAGCCGGTCTAAACTCGGCGAGTGACCACGCCTTACGAACTCGCCAAGGAAGCCGCCGCCGCGCTCGCGGAGAAGACCGGCATCGAGAAGCACGACATCGCGCTCGTGCTGGGCTCGGGCTGGCTGCCCGCTGCCGACGCGCTCGGCGAGGACTACACCGAGATCGCCACCACCGACCTGCCCGGCTTCAGCGCCGCCGCGGTGGCCGGGCACAGCGGCAAGATCCGCTCGATCCGGTCGGCGAGCGGCCGCAACCTGCTGGTCTTCCTGAGCCGCACCCACTACTACGAGGGCAAGGGCGTGGACGCGGTCGTGCACCCGGTGCGCACCGCCGCGGCCGCCGGCTGCTCCACGATGGTGCTCACCAACGGCTGCGGCGGGCTCAACCCGTCCTGGTCGCCGGGCACCCCCGTCCTGATCCGCGACCACATCAACCTGACCGCGACGTCTCCGCTGGTCGGCGCCAACTTCGTCGACCTCACCGACCTCTACTCGGCACGTCTTCGGGGCCTGGCCAAGGAGGTGGACGCTTCGCTCGACGAGGGCGTGTACGTCCAGTTCCCCGGGCCCCACTACGAGACCCCCGCCGAGGTGAAGATGGCCGGGATCATCGGCGGCGACCTGGTCGGCATGTCGACCACCCTCGAGGCGATCGCGGCCCGCGAGGCCAAGATGGAGGTCCTCGGGATCTCGCTGGTCACCAACCTGGCCGCCGGCATCTCCGACCAGCCGCTCGACCACGCCGAGGTCCTCGAGGCCGGCCGCAACGCCGCGACCCGGATGGGCGCACTCCTCGGCGACCTGTTGCCCAAGATCTGAGCCTCCGGGCACCCGATGACCTAGGGTCGGATCCATGGTCCCCACAGATCAATCCGCGCTCGTCGTCCAGGCCCGGGAATGGCTTGCCGACGACCCGGACGCACAGACCCGAGCAGAGCTCGAGAGCCTCCTGACCTCCACCGCCCCGGGGGCCGCGGCCGACCTGGCCGACAGGTTCTCGGGCATGCTGCAGTTCGGCACCGCCGGGCTGCGGGGCGCGCTCGGCGCCGGCCCCAACCGGATGAACCGGGTGGTCGTGATCAAGGCCGCCGCGGGGCTGGCCCGCTACCTGCTCGCGACCGGCGCACAGGGGCCGGTGGTGATCGGCTACGACGCCCGGCACAACTCCGACGTCTTCGCCCAGGACACCGCCGAGGTGATGACCGGAGCCGGCCTGCCCGCGCTCGTGATGCCGCGCTCGCTGCCGACGCCGGTGCTGGCGTACGCCGTCAAGGCGCTCGGCGCGAGCGCCGGCGTGATGGTGACGGCCAGCCACAACCCACCCCAGGACAACGGCTACAAGGTCTACCTCGGCGACGGCTCGCAGATCGTGCCGCCGGCCGACGTCGAGATCGCGAAGCGGATCGCGGCGGTCGACAAGGTGAGCTCGGTCCCGCGGGGACCGGCCGGCCACACCATCAGCGAGGACCTGGTCGACAGCTACCTCGACACGGTCGTCGGACTCCTCGCCGAAGGCGGCCCCCGCGACCTCAGGACGGTCTACACGCCGCTGCACGGCGTCGGCGGTGACCTGGTGCAGCTGGCGATGAAGTTCGCCGGCTTCCCCGAGCCGCTCGTGGTCAAGGAGCAGGAGCGCCCGGACCCCGACTTCCCGACCGTCGCCTTCCCGAACCCCGAGGAGCCCGGGGCGATGGACCGGGCGATGGCCCTCGCCAGCAAGAAGGGCGCCGACCTGGTCATCGCCAACGACCCCGACGCCGACCGCTGCGCCGCCGCCATCCCGGTCGGCAAGAAGTGGCGGATGCTCACCGGTGACGAGGTCGGCGCGCTGCTGGCGACCCACCTGATCCGCAAGGGCGTGACCGGGACGTACGCCGCCTCGATCGTCTCCTCCTCGCTGCTCAGCAAGATCGCCGCGGCCGCCGGACAGGCCTACGCCGAGACGCTCACCGGCTTCAAGTGGATCTCGCGCGCGCCCGGGCTCGCCTTCGGCTACGAGGAGGCGCTGGGCTACTGCGTCGACCCCGAGCACGTACGCGACAAGGACGGCATCTCCGCGCTGCTGCTCCTGTGCGAGCTGGCGGCGTCGCTGAAGGCGGAGGGCCGCGACCTGGCCGACCTGCTCGACGAGCTCGCCGTCCAGCACGGCCTGCACGCCACCGCCCAGCTCTCCGTCCGGCTCGAGGACCCGGCCCAGATCGCCGGCGCGATGCAGCGGCTCCGCGACCGGCCGGTGACCGCGCTGGCCGGGGCCGCCGTGCAGCAGCTCGACGACCTGACCACCGGCATCGGCGGGCTGCCGCCGACCGACGGGATCCGCTACCGGCTGGCCGGCGGTTCACGGGTGATCGTGCGGCCCAGCGGCACCGAGCCCAAGATCAAGTGCTACCTCGAGGTGGTGCAGCCGGTCGCCGACGCGTCCGCGCTCGCCGATGCCCGTGGCGACGCCGAGATCGCGCTCGGTGCGCTCAAGGTCGACATCCGCGCCGCCCTCGGCGTCTAGCTCCCTGCCGAGTCGGGGAGCTAGAGCACCAGCAGGACCACGAAGACGACGGCCACCGTGACGGTGACCGCGATCAGCGGCCAGTCCCAGCTACGGCGTACGTCCTCGGCGAGGGCGAACTGCTCGTCGGAGTCGCGCTTGATCCGGCGCCGGTCGCGGGCGTCCTGGGCCAGCGCGTTGAGCCGGTCCTCGATGAAGTCGGCGTGGTTGCTCAGCGGCTGATGGTCACGCTTGGCTCCCTTGACCGCCTCCCGCATCGGACGCCCGACGGCGCCGCTGACGAAGGTGCGGCCGCCCGCGTAGGCGCCGAGGGTGCGGCCGACCGAGACGCTCTCCAACGCGGCCATCGGGAAGCGCACCGTGGAGAAGAGGTGGTGGAGCACGAAGTCTCCCTCGCTGACCCCGACCCTGGTGCGGATGAACGCGGCGTACGCCACCAGCGCGAAGAGCACGCCGCCGGCCGTCGTCTCGGGGTGCCAGCCGGTGGCGGCATCGATCACGATGACCGCGACCGCGGCCCCTACCGAGAGGAAACCCCAGGCAGAGCTGCTGGAGTTCCGGAACCACTCCTCGGGCTGATCGTCATTCACGGCGCAAACCTTAGCCCTCGTATGCTGACCACGTGCCTACCCCCGCAGACATCGCGAAGATGATCGACCACACCCTGCTCAAGCCCGAGGCGACCCATGCCGACGTCGAGGCGCTGATCGCGGAGGCCGCCGAGCTCGGCACCTACTCGGTGTGCGTCTCGCCGTCGATGCTCCCGGTCACGGTGCCCGACGACCTGAAGGTCGCCGTCGTGTGCGGCTTCCCGAGCGGCAAGCACCTCTCCTCGGTCAAGGCCGCCGAGGCCGCGGCCGCGGTCGAGGCGGGCGCCGACGAGGTCGACATGGTGATCGACATCGGTGCCGCGAAGGAGAAGCGCTACGCCGACGTGGAGGCCGACATCTCCGCCGTGCGTGCCGCGGCCCCGGCCCCGACGGTGCTGAAGGTGATCATCGAGTCCGCCGCGCTGGCGGACGACGAGATCGTGGGTGTCTGTCAGGCCGCCGTCCGGGCCGGTGCGGACTTCGTGAAGACCTCCACCGGCTTCCACCCGGCCGGTGGCGCGTCGGTCGAGGCGGTCGCGCTCATGCGCAAGACCGTGGGCCCCGACCTGGGCGTCAAGGCGTCCGGCGGCGTCCGCACCCTGGAGCAGGCCGAGGCCATGATCGCCGCCGGCGCCACCCGGCTGGGCGTGTCCGGATCGCGGGCTCTGCTCTCCGGCGCGGCGCCCGCGGCGGGCTACTGACGCCGCCGACTGAAAGAAAAGTTTCTTTCACGGGATAATCAACTCCCGTGCATGCTCAGGTCATCGTCCTCGCCGGTCCCTCGGGGGCCGGGAAGTCCCGTCTCGCCGAGCGGCTGGGGCTGCCGGTCCTGCGGCTGGACGACTTCTACAAGGACGGCTCCGACCCCTCGCTCCCCCGGATCACCGAGGGTCCGAACGCCGGCCTGGTCGACTGGGACCACCCCGACTCCTGGCACCCCGACGACGCCATGAAGGCGATCACGGCGCTGTGCGAGACGGGCACCGCCGACGTACCCGTCTACGACATCGCCCACGACGGCCGCACCGGCTGGCAGTCGCTGACCCTCGGCGACGAGCCGTTCTTCGTCGCCGAGGGGATCTTCGCCCAGGACATCGTGGCCGGGTGCCGCGAGGCGGGACTGCTGGCCGCCGCCTACTGCGTCACCCACTCACCGACGGTGACCTTCTGGCGCCGGCTCACCCGCGATCTGCGCGAGCGCCGCAAACCACCGTTCGTGCTGGTCAAGCGGGGCCTGGCGCTCATGCGCGCGCAGCCGCAGGTCGTCGCGGACGCGGTCGCCAAGGGCTGCACCGCGGTCTACCCGAAGCACGGCTACATCGCCGTCGAACGACTCACAGGGCCGCGTACGCGTCCTTGATCTCGTGGATCAGGTCGACCCGCTCGTCGTAGGGCAGGAACGCGGACTTCATCGCGTTGGTCGTCAGCCGCTGGAGCTCGGGCAGCCCCCAGCCGAAGGCCTCCACGATGCCGGCCATCTCCGCCGACATCGAGGTGCGTGACATCAGCCGGTTGTCGGTGTTGACGGTCACCCGGAACCCGAGGTCGTAGAGCAGCCCGATCGGGTGCTCGGCGATCGACTTCGCCGCCCCGGTCTGCACGTTGGAGCGCGGACAGAGCTCGAGCGGGATCCGCCGGTCCCGGACGTACGCAGCGAGCCTGCCGAGCCGCGGCGCCTCGCCCTCCTCGAGGGTGATGTCGTCGACGATCCGTACGCCGTGACCGAGCCGGTCGCAGCCGCAGGGGTGCACCGCCTCCCAGATCGACGGCAGCCCGAAGCCTTCGCCGGCGTGGATGGTGAAACGCATGTTGTCCGCGGCCAGCTGCTCGAACGCCGCCAGGAACCGGCTCGGCGGGAAGCCCTTCTCCGGCCCGGCGATGTCGAACCCGGCCACCCCGCGGTCGCGCCAGGCCACCGCGAGCTCGGCGATCTCGGCGGCACGGGCGGCCTGCCGCATGGCGGTGAGCAGCTGGCGTACGACGATCTTCCGGCCGCTCGCCGCGACGGCCGCCGTGCCTTCGTCGAACCCAGTCTGGACGGCCGCGACCACCTCGTCCAGCTCACGGCCGTTGGCCAGATGGAGCTCCGGCGCCCAGCGGACCTCGGCGTAGACGACGCCGTCCGCGGCCAGGTCCTCGACGCACTCGCGAGCAACCCGGGTCAGCGCGGGCAGCGTCTGCATGACCGCCAGCGTGTGCGCGAAGGTGTCGAGGTAGCGCTCCAGCGACCCCGAGTCCGCGCTGCTCACGAACCATTCCTCCAGCGCGACCGGATCGTCCTGGGTCCCCTCCGGCAGCCGGTGACCGACCTGGGCGGCGAGCTCGACGAGGGTCGAGGGACGTACGCCACCGTCGAGGTGGTCGTGGAGCAGCACCTTCGGCGCTGCCTTGATCTGCATGTCGGACGGTTCCATGGGCTCATTATTCCGTATGCCGCTAGATTCCGGGGGTGCGCACATTCACCACTCTCGAAGAAGTCTCCGACGCCGCAGGCACCGAGATCGGCACCGGCGAATGGCTCCAGGTCGACCAGGACCGCGTCAACGCCTTCGCTGACGCCACCGGCGACCACCAGTGGATCCACGTCGACGAGGAGCGGGCGAAGGCAGGCCCGTTCGGGGGCACCATCGCCCACGGCTACCTGACGCTGTCGCTGATCCCCTACCTCGGGGTGAGTGTCTACTCGCTGGAGACCCCGGGGGCGAAGCTCAACTACGGCCTCAACAAGGTCCGGTTCCCCACCCCGGTGCTGGTCGGGTCCCGCATCCGCCCGGTCATCAGCTTCGGCGAGGTCACCGAGCTTCCGACCGGGCTGCAGCTCGTCGTGAAGACGACGATCGAGATCGAGGGCTCGGCCAAGCCCGCCTGCGTCGCGGAGTCGGTCGTGCTCCTGCTGGACTCCTGAGCCCGCTCAGGAGTAGTCGGCCCACAGCCGCTGGGTCGTGCCGTCGACGGTCATCTCGCCGCCGTAGGGCACGATCCACTGCGGTCGGGTGTGCCCGAACGGCGGACCGACGACGACCACCGCGTCGGAGTTGTAGCGAGCGACGGTCTCGATCGCCGCGTCGCGCTGCTCGGCACGCTTGGCCGCGCGCTCCTCGGCGCTGGGCTTCCGCCCAAAGTCTGAGGTCGGCGGGCGCGCGACGACGACCGCGTCGATCGCCTCGAGCAGTCCGCGCTCGCCCAGCGAGCGCGTGATCCAGGCGAACTCCTGAGCCGGGATGAGCTCCTCGGAGGTCTCCAGCAGGAGTACGCCGCCCTCGAGCACTCCCGGGTCGGCTGGGAAGCGTCCGGCGGCGAGCGCCCACTGGAGGATCTCGATGCAGCCACCCCAGGTGCGCCCGGTCACCTCACGGGCCGGCCCGGCCCAGGTCCACGGCTCGGTCGTCTCCCGCTCGCCGTACTCGGTCAGCGCGCGTGGGTCGTTCCAGTCGCGGCCCATGTCCTCGGACTCTCCCGGCTCGGTGATCTCGAGGGTTTCGCCGGTGAGGAGCGCAGCCTTGAGCGAGGCCTCGTGGATCGGGTCGAGCCCCGGCCCGGGTCCGAGGTGGACCTGGGTCGAGCCGCCGTGGAACGCGGCGACACCGTTGGTCCACAGCCAGTTGAGCAGGTTGGTGTTGTCGCTGTAGCCGAGGAACGGCTTCGGGTCGGCCCGCACGAGGTCGGCGTCCAGGTGCCCGATCACGGTGATCTGGTCCTCACCCCCGATGGTCGCCAGCACCGCCCGGATCTCCGGGTCGGCGAACGCGGCGTTCACGTCCGCCGCCCGCTCCTGCGCCGACGCCCCGACCTTCCGGGTCGTCGGGTACTCCACCGGCACCAGTCCGGTCACCTCGGCCAGCCGCGACAGCGCCTGCTCGTGGATCGCCGGCGCCACCCCGGGCGCGGCGAACGAGGGTGACAGCACGGCGACCTTGTCGCCCGCAGCGGCCTTGGGTGGCTTGATGATCTCCATGACCGAAGTCTGGCCTCCGGCCGTCCCCTGGGGCGACTGGTTATCCCCCGCCCTCCGCTCGACCAGCGGGAGGCGTCAGCCGATCCGGTCGAGGATCAGCGGCGTCGCCGCGTACGCAGCCCCGTCCCCGATCTGGTAGCCACCCTCCAGCGCGGCCAGGGCGCGGTCGAAGCGCTCGGGCGTGTCGGTGTGGAGCGTGAACAGCGGCGCACCGGCAGCGACCTCCTCGCCCGGGCGGGCGTGCCAGGTCACCCCGGCGCCCGCCTGGACGGCGTCCTCCTTCCGCTCGCGCCCGGCGCCGAGGCGCCAGGCGGCGAGGCCGACGGCCATCGCGTCGAGCCGGGTGAGGACGCCGGATGTCGGCGCGGTGACGACGTGGGTCTCACGAGCGACCGGCAGCGGCGCCGACGGGTCGCCACCCTGGGCAGAGATCATCGCGCGCCAGACGTCCATCGCCTTGCCGGAGGCGAGCACGTCGGCCGGGTCGGGGCCGGACATCCCGGCTGCGGCCAGCATCTCCCGGGCCAGCGCGACGGTGAGCTCGACGACGTCGGCGGGGCCACCGCCGGCGAGGACCTCGACGGACTCGGCGACCTCGATCGCGTTGCCGGCGGTCAGACCGAGCGGGGTGGCCATGTCGGTCACGAGCGCGACGGTGTTGACGCCCGCGTCGGTGCCGAGGTCGACCATGGTGCGCGCCAGCTCCTGCGCCGACTCCAAGGACTTCATGAACGCCCCGGCGCCGACCTTGACGTCGAGCACCAGCGCCCCGGTGCCCTCGGCGATCTTCTTGGACATGATCGAGGAGGCGATCAGCGGGATCGACTCGACGGTGCCGGTGACGTCGCGCAGCGCGTAGAGCTTGCGGTCGGCCGGGGCCAGTCCCTCGCCGGCCGCGCAGATCACCGCGCCGACCGAGCCGAGCTGGGCCAGCATCTCCTCGTTGGACAGCGACGCCCGCCACCCGGGGATCGACTCGAGCTTGTCGAGGGTGCCGCCGGTGTGGCCGAGCCCGCGTCCGGACAGCTGCGGCACGGCGACGCCGCACGCGGCGACCAGCGGCGCCAGCGGCAGCGTGATCTTGTCGCCCACGCCCCCGGTGGAGTGCTTGTCGGCGGTCGGCCGGTCCAGCGAGTCGAACGACATCCGCTCCCCCGAGGCGATCATCGCCGCCGTCCACCGCGCGATCTCGCGCCGCGACATCCCGTTGAGCAGGATCGCCATGTTGAGCGCCGACATCTGCTCCTCGGCCACCACCCCCCGGGTGTAGGCCGCGATCATCCAGTCGATCTGCGAGTCGCTCAGCTCGCCGCCGTCGCGCTTGGCGAGGATCACCTCGACCGCATCATGCTGTGACATGGGTACCACCCTAGGCATCAGGCCAGAGCCTCCGGACCGAAGGCGTCCGGAAGGACCTCGGCCATCGTCCTCACACCCGAGACGGTCATCAGCAGCAGCTCCGCGCCGCCGTTCTCCCAGAGCAGCTGACGGCAGCGGCCGCAGGGCATGATGACCTCGCCGGAGCCGTTGACGCAGACCACATGGGTGAGGCGGCCGCCGCCGGTCATGTGCAGCGAGGAGACCAGGCCGCACTCGGCGCACAGGGTCACCCCGTAGGCCGCGTTCTCCACGTTGCACCCCTGCAGGAGGCGCCCGTCGTCGGCGTATCCGGCGACTCCCACGCGAAAGTCGGAGTAGGGCGCGTACGCATGTTTTGCGGCCTCGACGGCCTGCGCACGCAGTCCTTCCCAGTCAAAGCCCTCTGCGGCGTACGTCTGCTTCTCGGTCATGGTTCGACCTTAAAGCCTGTCCGGACAACCGAGCACAAGCTACGAGGCTTAGGCTTCGCCCAGATCAAAAGTTGGTAACCGTTCGCGTAATCCCTGGCAATGCTCGGTCTTTGGGGAGAACGTTCGGACATGAATGTCCTTTGCACCGCGGTCCGCGGGGCAACGACCTGGAGGCACCAGTGAAGAACAACATCAAGAAGGCGGCCGCCGGCGGCGTCGCCGCGGTCCTGTCCGCTGCCGCCCTCGCCGCGTGCGGCGAGGCGCCGGCCGAGCGCGCTGGGGAAGGCAACAGCGACTACCTTCCCTGCATCGTCTCCGACTCGGGCGGGTTCGACGACAAGTCGTTCAACCAGCTCAGCTTCGAGGGTGTGAAGGAAGCCGCCGACGAGCTGGGCTCGAAGTACAAGGACGTCGAGTCCAACAGCGAGAACGACTACGCCGCCAACCTCGAGGGTCTGGTCGGACAGAGCTGCGACACCATCGTGACCGTCGGCTTCGCGCTCTCGGCCGCGACCATCGAGTCCGCCAAGGCCAACCCCGAGACCGAGTACGTCCTGATCGACGACGCGGCCGACGCCGACTTCGACGGCAAGACCGACGCGGAGAACATCAAGCCGATCCTCTACGACACCGCCCAGGCCGCGTTCCTGGCCGGCTACGTCGCCGCCGACTACACCAAGACCGGCGTCGTCGGCACCTACGGCGGCCAGCCGTTCCCGACCGTGACGATCTTCATGGACGGCTTCAAGCAGGGCGTGGAGTACTACGCGAAGACGAAGAAGAAGGACGTCAAGGTCGTCGGCTACGAGGGCGGCGAGAAGGGCTCCTTCACCGGCGAGTTCGTCGCCAACGAGAAGGCCACCAACACCGCCCGCCAGATCATCGACCAGAACGCCGACGTGATCCTGCCGGTCGGTGGCCCGATCTACCAGGGTGCGCTCACCGCGATCGCCGACTCCGGCAAGGAGGTCGCCCTGATCGGTGTCGACGCCGACTTCTACGAGACCGACCCGAACACCCAGGACGTCGTGCTCACCTCGATCCTGAAGAACATGAAGACCTCCACCAAGGACGTCATCCTCGCCGCGGGTGAGGACAAGTTCGACGCGACGCCTTACGTCGGCACGCTCGAGAACGACGGGGTCGGCCTGGCGCCGTTCCACAACTTCGAGTCGAAGGTGTCCGAGACTCTCCCCGACGAGATCGAGGAAGTCACCGCCGGCATCAAGGACGGCTCGATCAAGGTCAACTCCTACCTGGCCGAATGATCTAGCTCTCACGAGCAGTGCGAGGGGGCCGGGAACCCGGCCCCCTCGCGACGTACCTCTGGAATCTCTCCACCCTGCAAGGAATGATCCGTGCCATGAGACTCGCGCTTCGCGACATCACCAAGCGCTTCGGCTCCCTGGTCGCCAACGACCACATCTCCCTGACCGTCGAGCCGGGTGAGATCCACTGCCTCCTCGGTGAGAACGGCGCGGGCAAGTCCACGCTGATGAACGTGCTCTACGGCCTCTACCAGGCCGACGAGGGCGAGATCCTCATCGACGACGAGCCGCAGCGCTTCAAGGGTCCCGGCGACGCGATGGCCGCCGGCATCGGCATGGTGCACCAGCACTTCATGCTCATCCCCGTCTTCACCGTCGCCGAGAACGTCATGCTCGGCCACGAGTCCACCGGGTTCGCCGGCCGCCTCGACCTCGACGCCGCCCGCAAGCGCGTCCGGGAGATCTCCGACCGCTTCGGCTTCCAGGTGGACCCCGACGCGCTCGTCGAGGACCTCCCCGTCGGCGTGCAGCAGCGGGTCGAGATCATCAAGGCGCTCTCGCGTGACGCCGAGGTGCTCGTCTTCGACGAGCCGACCGCCGTGCTGACGCCGCAGGAGACCGATGAGCTGATGACGATCATGCGCCAGCTCAAGGAGTCCGGCACGGGCATCGTGTTCATCACCCACAAGCTCCGCGAGGTGCGCGAGGTGGCCGACCGGATCACGGTCATCCGCCGCGGCGCGGTCGTCGGCGAGGCCTCCCCGGAAGCCTCCAACGCCGAGCTCGCAGCCCTGATGGTTGGGCGCCCGGTCGAGCTCAAGGTGCACAAGGACCCGGCGCAGCCCGGCGAGCGCGCACTCGTCGTCTCCGACCTCACGGTGGTCGACGAGGACGGCTATGTCCACGTCGACTCGATCAGCTTCCACATCGACGCCGGCGAGATCCTCGCCGTCGCCGGTGTCCAGGGCAACGGTCAGACCGAGCTCACCGAGGCCATGGTCGGCCTGGCCCCGCACGTCGAGGGCTCGATCAAGCTCGACGGCCGCGAGATCGTGGGCCGCTCGGTGCGCAAGGCGCTCGAGGCGGGCATCGGGTTCATCCCCGAGGACCGCCAGGTCGAGGGCCTGGTCGGCAACTTCACCATCGCCGAGAACCTCATGCTCAACCGCAGCTTCGACGAGCCCTTCGTCTCCCGCGGCTCGCTGAACCTCAAGAAGCTCGACGCCTTCGCCAAGGAGAAGCTGGCCGAGTACGACGTCCGCGCCCCCGGGGTCTCGACCCTGGCCGGGCAGCTCTCGGGCGGCAACCAGCAGAAGGTCGTCGTCGCCCGAGAACTCTCTCGTGACCTGCGACTTCTCGTCGCGGCACAGCCGACGCGCGGCGTCGACGTCGGCTCGATCGAGTTCATCCACCAGCAGATCGTGGCCGCGCGTGACACCGGTGTGCCGGTGCTCGTGGTCTCCACCGAGCTCGACGAGATCGCCGCCCTCGCCGACCGGATCATGGTCCTCTACCGCGGGCGGGTCGTGGGCATCGTGCCCGCCGACACCTCCCGCGACACCCTCGGCCTGATGATGGCCGGCGAGTCTCCGGAAGGGAGCGATTCGTGAGCGAGAAGGGGCCGGAGAACCAGCCGGCCGAGACGACAGAGCCCACCGAGCAGGCGGAGGGCGCGACGGCGACCGCGGCCGCCGACCGGGTGCCCGAGGCGAGCCGGTGGCACCTGGCGATGCGCGAGATCACCACGGGCAACGCGCTGGTCGCGGTGCTCTCGGTGCTGCTCGCGATGTTCGTCGGGTCGCTGATGATCCTCTTCACCGACGAGGACGTCCGCTACGGGCTCTCCTACTTCTTCGCCCGCCCCTCCGACACGTTCTTCTACGCGTGGGAGGCCATCTCGGGGGCGTACGTCTCGCTGTGGCGGGGTGCGGTCTACAACGACCTGGCCGGCACCTTCGCCCAGCAGATCAAGCCGATCACGGAGACGCTGAAGTTCGCCGCGCCGCTGACGCTGGCCGGGCTCGGCATCGGCCTGACCTTCCGCGCCGGGCTCTTCAACATCGGCGGGCGCGGCCAGATGCTGCTCGGTGGCGCCGCGGCCGCGTTCGTGGCGGTCAAGTTCGACCTGCCGATGATCGTGCACCTGCCGCTGGCCATCCTCGTCGGAGCGCTGGCCGCCGCGCTGTGGGGCGGGATCGCCGGCCTCCTCAAGGCGCTCACCGGTGCCCACGAGGTGATCGTGACGATCATGCTCAACTACGTCGGCTACTACCTGGTCTTCTACGCCCTGACCCGCAAGTCGCTGCTCCAGGCACCCGGGTCGGGCAACCCGAAGTCCTCGCCGATGCCGGACTCGGCGATCCTGCCGGACCTGCTCGGGCCGCAGTTCAACCTGCATGCCGGGTTCCTGCTCGCGGTGCTGGCGACGTTCCTGGTCTGGTGGATCCTCAACCGCTCCTCGCTCGGCTACCGGTTCCGCGCGGTCGGTGAGAACCCCTCGGCGGCGAAGGCCGCCGGCATCAACGTCGGGGCCGCCTACCTCAGCGCCTTCCTGATCTCCGGGGCCCTGGTCGGCCTGGCCGGGGTCAACCAGGTGCTCGGCTCGGTGACCGACGGCGCGACCAGCGGCCTCGACGCCGGGATCGGCTTCGACGCGATCACGGTCGCGCTGCTGGGACGGTCGCGTCCGTTCGGCATCCTGGCCGCCGGGATCCTGTTCGGCGCGTTCAAGTCCGGCGGCTTCTTCATGCAGGCCTCCGAAGGCATCCCGGTCGACATCGTCTTGGTGATCCAGTCCCTGATCGTGCTGTTCCTCGCCGCGCCGCCTCTGGTGAAGGCGATCTTCCGACTCCCCACGAAGGAGGCCTGAGGACCGTGTCCACTACTGCCGATCTGCCGGTCGACTCCGACGCACCCGTCGTCGCCGAGCGCATCCCGGGCCTGTGGAAGACACCCATCGTCATGGCGGTGTTCACCGTGCTGGTGGCGCTGCTCGTCATCGTGGCTCCGCGCACCGGTGACTCCACCTTCCGGTGGAGCCGCGAGGGCGACTGGTTCGCCATCCCCGACATCTCGCTGCCCGCCAACGGCGTCGTGTGGACGGCCGTGGTGCTCTGCCTGCTGTGCACGGCGTACGCCGCCTGGAACGCTCGCGCCGGCCGCAAGACTCCCCTGGTGCTGGTCGCGGCCTTCGCCGTCATCGCGGTGTCCGGGTTCCTGGCGTGGGCGGTCGCGGGCAAGACGCTTCCCGTGGTCGGCCTGCTGGCCGGCGCGCTGGCGCTGGCGGTTCCGCTCGTGTTCGGTGCGCTCGGCGGCGTCGTCGGTGAGCGGTCGGGCGTCGTCAACATCGCCATCGACGGCCAGCTGCTCTTCGGCGCCTTCGGCGCGGCGATCGTCGCCTCCGTCACCGGCACCCCGTGGGCCGGCCTGGTGGCCGCGATGGTCGCGGGGATGCTGGTCGCGCTGCTCCTGGGGCTGTTCGCGATCACCTACTGGGTCGAGCAGGTCATCGTCGGTGTCGTCCTCAACGTGCTCGTCATCGGCGTCACCAGCTTCATGTTCTCCCAGGTCCTCTCGGAGAACGCCGGGGCGCTCAACAACCCGCCCCACTTCCCGCGCCTGGAGATCCCGCTGCTGTCCGGCATCCCGGTGATCGGCCCGATCTTCTTCCGCCAGACGGTGCTGGTCTACCTGATGTACGCCACCGTCTTCCTCGTCGCCTGGGCCCTCTACCGGTCCAAGTGGGGGCTGCGCGTGCGCGCGGTCGGCGAGCACCCGAAGGCGGCCGACACCGTCGGCATCAACGTGATCGCCACCCGCTACCGCACCATCCTGCTGGCCGGCGCGATCGCGGGCATCGGCGGCGCCACCTACACGCTCGTCTCGGTGCCCTCCTTCGGACGGGAGATGACCGGCGGTGCGGGCTACATCGCGCTGGCCGCGGTCATCTTCGGCAAGTGGGACCCGATCAAGGCGACCCTGGCGGCGCTGCTCTTCGGCTTCGCGTCCAACGTCGAGTCCGTGCTCTCGGTGATCGGCTCGCCGGTGCCGTCGCAGTTCATGCTGATGCTGCCGTACGTCGTGACGATCTTCGCCGTCGCCGGGCTGGTCGGGCACTCCCGGGCACCGGCCGCCGACGGCGTGCCGTACCGGAAGGGCTAGCTCCCCGAACCTGCGAGGGTGCGGTGGGCGGCGGCGGCCAGGACCTTGGCGCCGACGCCCACCGCACGCTCGTCGATGCGCAGGTCGCCCTGGTGGAGGTCGTAGGTGGGACCGCCCGGGGTGCGTACGCCGAGCCGGAACATCGAGCCCGCGACCTGCTCCTGATACCAGCCGAAGTCCTCGCCGCCGAGGCTCTGCGCGGAGACCACGGCGCCTCGCTCCCCCAGCACCGTACGGACGCTCTCGACGAGGATCTGGTGGGACTCCTCGTCGTTGCTGACCGGGGGGACGCCGCGGGTGTAGTCGACGGCGGCCGTCACGCCGTAGGGCGCGATGATCTCGGCGACCACCTCGCGCACGACGTGCTCGACCTCGCTCCAGGCGTCGCTGTCGAGGATCCGCACCGTGCCGCCGACGGACCCGTGCGCGGGGATCACGTTGTGGATCTGGCCCGCCGTGACCTTGCCCCAGACCACGCTCACGCCGGCCCGGGGGTCCATCCGCCGGCTCAGGATCACCGGCAGCTCGGTGGTGACCTTGGCGAGCGCGAAGACCAGGTCGCCGGTCAGGTGCGGGCGCGAGGTGTGACCGCCGGTGCCGCTGAGGTGCACGTCGATCAGGTCGGCCGCGCTGGTCAGTGCGCCGGAGCGGAGCCCGACGCGCCCGACGTCCACGGTCGGGTCGCAGTGGAGCGCGAAGATCCGCTCCACGTCGTCGAGCGCACCCAGGCTCATCAGGTGCAGCGCCCCGCCCGGCATGACCTCCTCGGCGGGCTGGAACAGCAGGCGTACGCCACCGGGCAGCGGTGACTCGCGATGCAGGTCGGCCAGCGCGAGGCCGGCACCGAGCAGGGCCGTGGTGTGCACGTCGTGGCCGCAGGCGTGCGCGACCCCGGGGACGGTGCTCGTCCAGATGTCGGTGGTGACGTCGTCGACGGGCAGGGCGTCCATGTCGCCGCGCAGCGCGACCACGTTGCCGTCGCCACCCAGGTCGGCGATCAGACCGGTCGCCGACGGCCGGTCGACCCGCCAGCCCGCCTTCTCCAGCCGTTCGGCGATGAGCTCGGTGGTGCGATGCTCCTGCCAGGAGAGCTCCGGGTGCGCGTGGATGTCCCGGCGCAGGTCGGTCAGCTCGGCGTCGTAGGCATCGACTCGCTCGGCGAGGAAGGCAGCAGGCTCCATGGTCTGGCCAGACTAATCCTTGTCGTAGGCGGCCAGGATCCTGTCCGCGGCCACGGTCGCCGGAAGCTCGCCGGAAAGCACCTCGGCACGCACCTCGTCACGGATCGCCTTGACGCCGGCGGAGTGCTTGAGCCGCTGGTCGAGCTCGTCGCGGACGAGCGCCCAGGTGAAGTCGAGCTGCTGCTCGGCACGCTTGGTGCGCAGCCCGTCCTCACCGAGGTGGGCGCGGTGGGCCATCACCTGCTCCCAGACCGAGTCGACCCCGTCGTCGTGGAGCGCCGAGGCGGTGACCACCGGCGGCGCCCACTCCTCGCGGGAGCGCACCAGCCGGAGCGCGCCGGCGAGCTCACGGGCCGCCGCGCGCGCCTCCTGGGCTCGGTGGGGGTCGTCGGGATCGGCCTTGTTGACCGCGATCACGTCGGAGATCTCCAGGATGCCCTTCTTGATCCCCTGCAGCTGGTCGCCGGTGCGCGCGATGGTGAGGAAGAGGAACGTGTCCACCATCCCCGCCACCGTCACCTCGGACTGCCCGACGCCCACGGTCTCGACCAGCACCACGTCGTAGCCGGCGGCCTCGAGCACCGCCATCGCCTGCACGGTGGCCCGGGCGACCCCGCCGAGCGTCCCGGCCGACGGGGAGGGCCGGATGAAGGCGTTGGGGTCCACCGAGAGCCGCTGCATGCGGGTCTTGTCGCCCAGGACGGAGCCGCCGGTGCGTACCGAGGACGGGTCGACGGCCAGCACCCCGACCTTGAGTCCGTTGGCGGTCAGCCGGCTGCCGAGGGCCTCGATGAAGGTCGACTTGCCGACCCCCGGCACCCCGGAGATCCCGACCCGCACGGTGTCGCCCGCGGGGAGCTTGGTGAGCAGCTCGCGCGCGATGTCGCGGTGCTGGGGCTTGGTCGACTCGACCAAGGTGATCGCCCGTGACACCGCCGCCCGCTTGCCGTCGCTGATGCCGTCGAGAAGGTCTTGTACGTCGGGCCCTGGCATGGCCAGCACCTTAGCCAATCGGTCGAGCGCCGGGCGGCGCGGCTCGACCAGCGACCGGCCGGCGGCGCAGTGTCCGGAGGCGCGAATGACCGCCCGGCGGGGTGGGTACAGAACGATCATGACGGATCTCGGCTACACCCTGTTCACCGAGCAGAGCGGACCTCGCGACCTCGTCCGGTACGCCTCCTCCGCCGAGGACGCCGGCTTCGACTTCGAGGTGATGAGCGACCACTACTCGCCCTGGCTGAGCGAGCAGGGGCACGCGCCGTACGCCTGGAGCGTGCTCGGCGCGGTCGCTCATGCCACCTCGCGTGTGGGCCTGATGACGTACGTCACCTGCCCGACGCTCCGCTACCACCCCGCCGTGGTGGCGCAGAAGGCCGCGACCGTCCAGCTGCTCGCCGAGGGCCGCTTCCGGCTCGGCCTGGGCGCCGGCGAGAGCCTCAACGAGCATGTCGTCGGCCAGGGCTGGCCATCGATCCAAGAGCGGCACGCGATGCTGCGCGAGGCGGTCGGGATCATCCGCGACCTGCACAGCGGCGAGCTCGTCGACCACCGCGGTGAGTACTTCCAGGTCGACTCCGCCCGGATCTGGGACCTTCCCGAGGAGCCCGTCGAGATCGGGCTCGCCGTGGGCGGCGAACGCGCCATCGAGGAGCTCGCCCCGCTCGCCGACCACCTGGTCGCCGTCGAGCCCGAGGCATCGCTGGTCGACACCTGGAACGGTGTCGAGGGCGCCAAGCGGATCGGCTCCGAGGCCCGTGCGATCGGCCAGATCCCGATCTGCTGGGACCCCGACGAGGAGACCGCCGTACGCCGAGCGCACGAGCAGATGCGCTGGTTCAGCGGCGGCTGGGAGGTCAACGCCAACCTGCCCACGCCGGCCGGTTTCGCCGCGGCCACCCAGCTCGTCCGTCCCGAGGACGTCGCCCGGTCGGTGCCGTGCGGCCCCGACCTGGACGCGATCGTCGAGGCGGTCTCGGCCTACTGGAAGGCCGGCTTCACCGACGTCGCGCTGGTGCAGATCGGCGACGACACCCAGGACCGGTTCCTCGCCGAGGCCGCCCGGCCGCTGCTCGAGCGGCTCCGGGCGGCCGCGCCCTGATCACCGAGCACGCCGCAGGAGGTCGCGGAGGACGTCCGGGAGCCGGCTCGACCGAGCCTCGTCCAGGGGCGTCCACGAGACACCCGCCTGCAGCACGTACCAGGCGAGGGCGGCGGCGATGATCGCCAGGCCGACGACGGCGACGACCCATCGCTGGGACGGCGAGGAGGCGGCGCGGGCGACCGGGCCGACGGTGTCGCGGACGCGCTGCGAGGCGAGCCAGGCGGCGGACATGAACGTCATCGCGGCGGCGTAGAGCACGGCGGCCGGCGGCACGCCCAGCGCCAGGAACCCCACACCGACGGCGGCCGCGATCACGCCGGCCAGCACGGTCAGGGCCGCCGTGCCGGGGACGGCGCGCACCAGGTCCCACGGCGAGCGGACGAGTGCCCACAGGCCGTCGTACCACTTGCGTCCTCGCGCCTCGCGACGCTTCGAGAGGTGCTCGGCGGCCAGCGAGACCGCCCGCAGGAACCAGACGCCCAGGCAGAGCAGAGTGGCACCGAGGAACGGGTAGGCAGCGACGACCCCGGCGAGGATCGCGGCGAGCGCGAGCAGGACCAGGAAGTGCATCGGTCCCGGCCAGCGCCTGAGGTTGGCGTGCTTGCTGGGAGGGCTCCAGCCGGGCTCGGGCGGCGGGGCCTGGGGCGGCGGCGCCTGCGGGTCGAACCGGCGCACCACCACGGGCTCGACCGGCACCTCGGCGTCGGTCACCGCGGTCGGCGGCACCTCCTCCACCTCCGTCACGGCATCCTCGACAGCGGCGGCGTCCGGGTCGACCAGCGTCGGCTTCGGCTGCTCCGCCTCCGCCGGCGCGGCAGCCAACGGCAGCGTCACCGGCAGCACCACCGTGACCGCGGAGGCATCCGCGCCCGACCACGGCACCTCGGGCTCCATCAGCCACTCGCGCAGCTCCTCGAGCCCCGGCCGGTCCGCGGGATCCGTCGCCAGCGCGGCCGTCAGGACCTCCCGCATCGATCCCTCAATGCCGTCGAGATCGTGCTGGCCGCGGCGTACGCGATCCAGGACGGCCATCGACGGCCCGGTCCCGAACGGCGGCCGGCCCAGCAGCGCATAGGCGGTCGTGGCCGCCCAGGAGTGCACGTCGCTGGCCGGCGTCGCGGGCGTCCCCTCCAGGATCTCCGGGGCGAGATAGCCGGGCGTGCCGACCAGCCAGCCGGTGAGGGTGATCTTGGGGTCGTCGGCGACCCGGGCCAGCCCGAAGTCGATGAGCACCGGCGTACGTCCCTCCATCACCACGTTGGAGGGCTTCACGTCACGGTGCAGCACGCCGGCGTCGTGGCAGGCGGCGACGCCGCCGGCCAGGCAGCGTGCCAGCCAGAACCGGTCCTCGCCGACGACGGGTCCGTCGTCCTTGATCCGGTCGTGCAGCGTCGGTCCCGGCACGTAGCGGGTCGCGACGTAGGGAAGGTCGGCGTAGGGGTCGGCGTCGACGATCTCGGCGATCCAGGGGCTGCGCACCTGCCGCAGCGACCGCACCTCACGCTCCAGCCGAGCGCGGGTCTCCTCGTCGCCCACCACGTGCGTACGCAGCACCTTCAGCGCCACCCGCTCACCGCTCTCGTGGCGAGCGAGGTGGACGACGCCCATGCCGCCCTCACCGAGCTTGCTGAGGATCTCGTAGGCCCCGACCCTCACCAGCCCGTCCCCGGATGCCCGCCCCGGGCGTAGGTCCGTCACAGCTCTGAGGCTAGACGAGCCCTACGCCCCCGGCGAGGACATTCGCGGGTCGATCAGTGATCGAGCTGCTCCCGCAGGCGGGCGAGCAGGTCGAGAGCGGAGTCGGCGATGACGGTGCCCGGGAGGAAGACCGCGGCTGCGCCCATCTGCTCCAGCGTCGCCACGTCGTCGGGCGGGATGACCCCGCCGATGACGATCATGATGTCCGGGCGGCCCTGCTCCTCCAGCGCCGCCTTCAGCGCGGGGAGCAGCGTGAGGTGACCGGCAGCCAGCGAGGAGACCCCGACGATGTGTACGTCGGCGTCGACCGCCTGCTGCGCGACCTCCTCCGGGGTGGAGAACAGCGGGCCTACGTCGACGTCGAAGCCGAGGTCGGCGAAGGCCGAGACGACGACCTTCTGGCCACGGTCGTGGCCGTCCTGGCCCATCTTCGCGACCAGGATGCGCGGGCGGCGGCCTTCCGCCTCCTCGAACTCCTTGGTCGCCTTCAGCACCTCGGTCACCTTGGAGTCCCCCGACGTCGTCGCCTCGTCCCGGTACACACCGGAGATGGTACGGATGACGGCCTGGTGCCGCCCCCACGCCTTCTCCATCGCGTCGGAGATCTCCCCGACGGTCGCCTTCGCGCGGGCAGCGTCGACGGCCAGCTTGAGCAGGTTGCCGTCCAGATTGCCGGTACCGCTGGGCTTGCTCGTCGAACCGGCCGCGTTGGTGATGGCCTCCAGGGCCCGGCGTACGTCCTCGTCGTCGCGCTCCGCGCGCAGCCGCTCGAGCTTGGCGACCTGCTGCTTGTAGACCTGGTCGTTGTCGACCTTGAGCACGTCGAGCGGGTCCTCGGAGGGGAGCCGGAAGGTGTTGACGCCGATCAGCTTCTGGGCACCGGAGTCGAGGCGCGCCTGGGTGCGGGCGGCCGCCTCCTCGATGCGCATCTTCGGGATGCCCTGCTCGATCGCCTTGGCCATCCCACCGGCCGCCTCGGCCTCCTGGATGTGGGCCCAGGCGCGCTCGGCGAGGTCGTGGGTGAGCTTCTCGACGTAGTAGGAGCCGCCCCACGGGTCGATGATCTCGGTGGTGCCGCTCTCCTGCTGCAGCAGCAGCTGGGTGTTGCGGGCGATCCTGGCGGAGAAGTCGGTCGGCAGCGCGATCGCCTCGTCCAGGGCGTTGGTGTGCAGCGACTGGGTGTGCCCCTGAGTCGCGGCCATCGCCTCGATCGCGGTGCGGCCGACGTTGTTGAAGACGTCCTGGGCGGTCAGCGACCAGCCGGAGGTCTGCGAGTGCGTCCGCAGGGACAGCGACTTGGGGTTCGTCGGGTCGAACTGGCTCACGAGCCGGGACCAGAGCGCCCGGGCCGCGCGCATCTTGGCGACCTCCATGAAGAAGTTCATCCCGATGGCCCAGAAGAACGACAGCCGCGGCGCGAAGGCGTCCACGTCGAGGCCCGCGGCCAGGCCGGTCCGCAGGTATTCGACGCCGTCGGCCAGCGTGTAGGCGAGCTCGAGGTCGGCGGTCGCCCCGGCCTCCTGCATGTGGTAGCCGGAGATCGAGATCGAGTTGAACCGGGGCATCTTCGCGGCGGTGTAGGAGAAGATGTCGCCGATGATCCGCATCGACGCCGCCGGTGGGTAGATGTAGGTGTTGCGGACCATGAACTCCTTGAGGATGTCGTTCTGGATGGTCCCGGCGAGCTTCTCGGGCGCGACGCCCTGCTCCTCGGCCGCGGCGATGTAGAGCGCCAGCACCGGCAGCACCGCGCCGTTCATCGTCATCGAGACGGACATCTCGTCGAGCGGGATGCCGTCGAACAGCGTCCTGGTGTCGTAGATCGAGTCGATCGCGACGCCCGCCATGCCGACGTCGCCGCGCACCCGCGGGTGGTCGGAGTCGTAGCCACGGTGGGTGGCCAGGTCGAAGGCGACGCTCAGGCCCTTCTGGCCGGCAGCGAGGTTGCGCCGGTAGAACGCGTTGGACTCCTCCGCGGTCGAGAACCCGGCGTACTGCCGGATCGTCCACGGCTGGGTCGTGTACATCGTCGGGTAGGGCCCGCGCAGGAACGGGCTCAGGCCCGGGAAGGTGTCGAGCGCGTCGAGCCCTTCCAGATCCGCAGGCCCGTACGCCGGCTGGATCTCGATGCCCTCGGGGCTCAGCCACGGCTCGCCGCCGCTGATCGAGCCGCCGGAGCCGCTAGGCGGAGGCGTGTCGAGATCAACACGATCGTTCAGCGAGAACTCCTTGAAGGAATCAGGAATGCTCATGCCAGCTTCTCCCTCGTAGCGGTCAGGAAGGCGAGCGCGTCGACACCCATCGAGGCGGCGTCGTCCACCTCGGCGTCGACGGCGTCGGGCTTCCCGGCGATGATCACGTGCGTGGCGCCGGCCTCGCGGAGGGCCGCGATGGCGGCCGCACCCCACTCGGCGTACGTCTTGTCGGAACCGGCCAGGCAGACGACCGGCGGCGCGCCGGCCGCCCGGTACTTCCCGGTCAGCTCCTCGGCATCCGCGGTCGCACCCGCGACCTCGACGCCGATGCCACCGGCGGCGAGGAGGTTGGTCGCGAAGGTGGCCCGGGCGGTGTGCTGGGCGACCGTGCCGATGGTGGCGAGGAAGACCTTGGTGGCGGCGGGAGCATCGCGCAGGGCCTCGAAGGAGGCGCCGTAGCGCACCACCCGCTCGTTGAGAGGATCGCTCGGCCGCGAGGGCAGCGTCTCGGCGAGGTTGGGGAACTCGGTGAGCCCGGTGATCGGGCGCCGGCGGCGCGCGATCGCCTTCTCGCGCGCGGCGGAGACCGCGGCGATCCGGTCACGGAAGGGCGAGAAGTCGTGGCCGCCGACGGCGTTCGCCCCGGTCCACTCCTCCTCGAGCTGGATGAACGCCTCCCAGCCGGCCGCGGCCATGTCGGCGGTCAGCTGCTCGACGGCGAAGGAGCCACCGGCGGGGTCGGCGACGGCCGCGACGTGGGACTCGTCGATCAGCAGGTGGGACACGTTGCGGGCGATCCGGCGACCGAACCCGTCCGGCACCCCGTTGGCGGAGTCGAACGGCAGCACGGTCACCGCGTCCGCGCCGCCGACACCGGCGGCGAAGGCGGCGACGGTGCCGCGCAGCATGTTCACGTAGGGGTCGTACTTCGACAGCATCGGCCGCGAGCTCACCGCGTGGATGCGCATCTCGACGCCCTCGGCGCCGGAGAGCTGGAGGACGCGTGCCCACAGCTGGCGGGCGGCGCGCAGCTTGGCGATCGTCGGGAACTGCTCGTCGGTGGCCGCGTAGCGGAACTCGATGAGGCCGGCCGCGACGGCGGGCGAGAATCCGGCCTCGGTCAGCGCGCGCAGGTAGGCGACGCCGACCGCGATCGACCAGCCGAGCTCCTGGGCGTCGGAGGCGCCCAGGTCGTGCGCGGCCGTGGCGTCGACGACGATCGCGCGCACGCCGATCCCCTGGGCCAGACGGGCGAGGTCGACCAGCTCGGCGAACGCCTCGTCGGGCGCCAGCGGCAGGTCGCGCAGCAGCGCGCCCATCGGGTCGGCGCCCAGGTTGGTCGCGGCGTGCAGCCCGGTGCCACGCTCGGCGATCAGCGCGAGCAGGTTCTGGGCGACCTTGACCGCACCGATCGGTGCATCGAGCACGACCGGCGCGAGGTCGAGGAGCACCTTGTCGAGGAGCACCGCGAGGTCGGTGGTCTCGTCGGCGGCCACCCACAGCGAGGAGACCCCGCCGTCCAGGTCGACCAGGGCGGCCTCGTTGGCCGCCTTGGCGTCCACCCCGGACAGGCCGGAGACGAGCGAGCGGATGTCCCAGGCGCCGGCGCGCGTGGGGCGCGCCGCGTCGTCGAAGGACTCCCCGGGCAGGCCGAGCGGGGCGATCCGGAGTCCGTCGAGGGAGGTGCGCGTCAGCTTGTCCCAGACGAGCGAGTCTGCGTCGTCGGCCGTCAGCCGACCACTCTTGCGGAGGACGGCAGCGGTCGCCGCCTCCCACTCTGCCTGGGAATGGGCATCCGCCGGCTGGGCAAGGCGCAACGAGTCGTCGCGAGCGGCGTCGTTCATGGATCGAACCTTAGGCCGCTGACGTGGCGGTGACCACAAAGTGTGAGGTTTACAACCGCTAACTGAGACGGGTCGTTAGGTTGAGCGCCGTGAAGGTGCGCACCCCAGCCGGGCAGGTCCACCGGGTCACCCGGCGTTGGGTCCCGTGGCAGCGGAAGTCACGACGGTTGAGTCTCGACGGATTCGACGTCCCCAGCCCGCCCTCCGGGGACGATCCGATCAGCGCGATCCTCCTGGTGCTCTGGCTCGTCATCGCACTGCCGCTCCTCGTCGTCGCCCTCGCGGTCATGCTCCTGACCGGCATCGAGCTCGTCCTCCTGCTCGCGATCCTCCCCTTCGCGATCGGCGCCCGGGTCGTCTTCGGCCGCCACTGGACCGTCGAGGTACGCCGCGGCTTCACCCCCATCCACGAGGAGCGCGCGGGCAGCTGGACCGCCAGCGGCGTACGCATCAGGGAGCTGGCGCGGGAGATCGAGTCGGGCGACGTCCCGGCCGACACGCTCGCCAAGCAGTCGGCCAAGCAGTCCTAGTCGCGCCAGCGGCGCAACAGCGGCAGCCCGGTGTAGACGAGCACCCACACCGGCCAGAAGAAGCCTCGCCCGGTCACGTGCCAGGCGACGACGGCGATCGCGCCGCAGACCAGGAAGACCAGAAGATCCCGTACGAAGCGCCCGCCCGTCTCCCCGGAGGGCGCCGGATCCTCCGCACCCAGGTCGTCGACCACCGCGGCGAGATCCGCCGACCGGGTCGCGTCCCACACGGCTTCGGCACGCGACTCGAGCTCGGGCGCGTCGATCCGCCCCGCGGCGTACGCCTCGACGAGCCGCGCCCGCGCGGCCTCACGCTCGAGGTCGCCGACCCGGGTGGCGGCGCTGGTCACAGCCCCTCCAGATCGAGCGCCCGCCCGGCGGCGTACAGGTCCTTCGGGCAGGTCGAGGCGGCGCAGTCGGCGTAGCGATCGGCGAGCCTCGCGAGCGCCTTGACGGTCTCCGCGACCGACGGGTCGGCGGCGAGGTTGTGCTGCTCGTAGGGGTCTGAGGACCGGTCGTAGACCTCGACCTGGCCGGTGTGCAGGCGGGCGTAGGTCCAGGAGCCGACCCGGACGCCGGACCACAGCTGCCGGCTCCCGTCGGTCACCCGCCAGCCGGCGACCGGGATCGCACGGACCTGCTCGGGCGCGTTCAGCCACGGCATGATGTCGATCCCGTCGGACGGCCGCGGAGCCTTCGCCCCGGCCGCCGCCAGCAGGGTCGCGGCAAGGTCCGGGTTGGTGACCGGGGTCCGCACGGTCCGCCCACGCGGCACCCCGGGCCCGCTCATCAGCACCGGGATCCGCAGCGACTCGTCGTAGTGCCACAGCTTGCCGTTGAGGTTGTGGTAGCCGTTCGAGAAGCCGTTGTCGGAGGTGAAGACGACCAGGGTCCGCTTCAGCTCGCCGCTCTTCTTCAGCCCGCCCAGGAGCGAGGCGATGTTGCGGTCCAGGCTGCGGGTGGCCTCGAGACGGCGCTGGTAGGCGATCCGGAGGGCGTCCTTCTTGCGCGGGTTGAACTTCCCGCGCCCGGGCGAGCCCTTCGCATAGCCGGAGGTGTCCTCGGGGAAGAGGTTGGGACGCGCCGGGATCCGCACGTTGTCGTAGTAGCCGCGGTCCTGGGTGTCGGGCACGGTCACCGACAGGGCGGCGTCGGTCCCCGGGTAGACCTTCTTCGGGTCGTCGGGCCCCGAGGGTCCGCCGTGGTGGGGGGCGACGTAATTGACCCAGGTGAACCAGGGCTTGCCCGACCCGCGCTCGGCCGCGATCCCCGCCTTCGCGTGCTCGGTGATGACGGTCGAGGAGTAGCCCTTCGACTTGATGATCTCGCCGTTGACGCTGAACTTCGGCGAACGGAAGTTGTACGTCGAGGGATCGACGGTCGCGCGCCACTGGTCCCAGCCGGGCGGCACGTCACCGCGGCTCTCACCCTCGCCGTAGCCGTTGAGGTACTTGCCCGCCAGGATCGTCGAGTAGCCCGCGTCCTGCAGCGACGTCGCGACCGTCGAGGAGTCGTCGAAGGCCTGGTAGCCGCCGTAGGGCCCCTCGATCGTGCGCGCACCGTGGTTGTGGGCGTACTGACCGGTCAGCAGCGAGGCCCGCGCCGGCACGCAGATCGGCGTCGGCGCGATCCCCTCGGAGAAGGAGACCCCGGTCCGCTCGACCAGCTTCCGCACCTGCGGGAGGTACTCCATGTCGAGATAGGAGAGGTCATCGACCGTGACCAGCAGCAGGTTCGGCTTCTCCACGGGCCGCTCCAGAGCAGGCGTACGCGTCGGGCCCGCCGCCACGGCGGCCGGCTCGTGGACGAGTCCGGTCACCGCGAGGGCGCTCATCGCCATCGTCGCGACAGCAGCACGCCGACGACGCGTGAACAGGTTGCCACCCGGCATGACCAAACACTCCCAAGTAATACGAGTTATTTAGTCTACTTTAACGCGACGGACGGGTAGTCCGGTAGCGACCTGTCTATTACCGGCCAGTAAATGGGCAGTTCGCTACCGGACTACCCCGGAACTGCGACCTCAGAGCCCCGCCAGATCAAGCGGTCCATTCGCGGCGTACATCTTCTTGGGGCAGTCGTCGCCCGCGCAGTCGCGATACTTCTCGGCCAGGTCGGCCAGGCGCGAGACAGTTTCGGCGTGACCCGGGTCGTCGGCGAGATTCCTCATCTCGTACGGGTCGTTGGTGCGGTCGTAGAGCTCGACCCCACCGTTCTCGAGCTCGACGTACGTCCAGCGCCCCACGCGCACGCCGGACCAGAGCCGCGAGGTGCCGTCGGCGGTCGGCCACGCCTCGATCGGGACGACGCGTGTCTGCTCGGGCGCGCGCAGCCACGGCAGGATGTCGATGCCGTCGGGCTCGTGCGGGTCGCCGGCCCCGGCCGCCGCGAGCAGCGTCGTGGCGATGTCCGGGTTGGTGAGCGTGGTCGCGACCTCGCGCCCCTTCGGCACACCGGGCCCGCTCATGAGCACGGGGATCCGCAGCGACTCCTCGTAGTACCAGAGCTTGCCGTTGAAGTTGTGGTAGCCGCTGGAGAAGCCGTTGTCGGAGGTGAACACGACCAGCGTACGAGCCAGGTCACCGCTCTTCTTCAGCCCACCGAGCAGGGAGGCGATGTTGCGGTCCAGGCTGCGCGCCGACTCGATCCGCCGCTGATAGGAGAGGCGGTAGGCGTCCTTCTCGACCTGCGAGGGGTTCTTCCTCGACGGGGACCCCTTCGGGAACCTCTTGCGCGCCTCGGGGAAGAGGTTGGGCTGGCGCGGGATCGGCTTGTCGGCATAGGTGTCCCGGTCCCGTGCATCCGGCACCGGCACGCCGATCGCACCCTTGGTGCCCGGGAAGCGCTGCTTGGGGTCGCCCTTCTCCGTCGGGCCGCCGATGTGCGGCGCCACGTAGTTCACCCACTGGAACCACGGCTTCTTCCCGGCCCCGGCCTTCTTCCTGGCGTCCTTCAGCGCCGCCCTCGCCTGCTGGGTGATGACGGTGGTCGAGTAGCCCTTCGGCTTCACCAGGCGCCCGTTGACGTTGAACTTCGCGCCCAGATAGTTGTAGGTCGACGGGTCGACCGTCGCGCGCCACTCGTCCCACCCCGGAGGCAGGTCGCGTTCGCTCCCCGCTTCGCCGTACTCGTTGAGGTACTTGCCGGTGAACACCGTCGAGTAGCCCGCCTCCTGCAACGAGGTGGCCAGGGTCGCGGAGTCGTCGAAGGACGGATAGCCACCCTCGGGGCCGTGGATGGTGTGGGCGCCGTGGTTGTGGGCGTACTGCCCCGAGAGCAGCGAGGCCCGGGCCGGCACGCAGATCGGCGTCGGCGCGACCGCGTCGGTGAAGGTCACCCCGCTCTCGCCGACCAGGCGCTGCACGCTCGGCAGGTAGTCCATGTCGAGGGAGGAGAGGTCGTCGACCGTGATCATCAGCAGGTTGGGCTTGTCGACCGGCATCTCGAAGGCCGGTGTCGCGGTCGAGGGCTGCTCAGAGACGTGCTCGGCCGGCGGCTGCTGGGTCGGCGCCCGCCCACAGCCGGACATCCCCATGAGCCCAGCCACCGCGAATGCTGCTGCCGAAAGCGTCCAGACTCGTCTGGGTACCGCCACTGATCGTCCTCATCACGCTGGTCGTCTACTGGTCGTGCCGATGGTTCATCCCAGGTCAACGCACACGTCGCGCTCTCGCCACCCCCGGGCAGGACGCTGGTCCTATGAAGATGGCGCTGGTCACCGAGAGCTTCTTTCCTACCATCGATGGTGTCACAACCACGGTGAAGGCCATCGCCGACCGGATGATCGAGTCGGGCCACGAGGTGCGGTTCATCGCACCCGGCCCCGGACTCCCGGTCTACCGCAACAGCAGGGTCGTCCGAGTCTCGCCGATCGCCAAGACCGGCCGCCAGGTACGCAGCGCCCTGGAGTCCTTCGAGCCGGACGTCGTGATCACCTTCGACCCGGGCCGCCTGGGCCGCAGGGCACTGTCGTCCCCGACGGCGGCCGCCGCGACCACGCTGGTCGTCCAGCAGTCCCCGCTCTCCCCGAAGGCCGCGCTCACCTGGAGCACCTCGATCGCCGCGTACGCCGATGAGATCTTTGTCACAAGCGAATACCTGCGCCGCATGCTCGCGGCGATCGACGTCGGCGCCGAGGTCTGGGAGCCGGGGGTCGACTCGGCCGCCTTCTCGCCCACCCTGCGCGACGACTGGCTCCACCGCCGCTGGTCCCGGGCGAAGTCCCGCCCCACCCCGCTGGTCGTGGTCGGCTATGCAGGCAACCTCGCCAAGAGCCATGGCGTACGCCGCCTCGCCGAGCTCACCGCGGTGCCCGGGATCCGCCTCGTCATCATCGGCGACGGACCCCAGCGCGGATGGCTCAGGCAGCGGGTCCCGCAGGCGAAGCTGACCGGTCCGCTGGGCACCGGCGACCTGGCCATCGCCCTGGCCTCGCTCGACGTTCTCGTCCACCCCGGCGAGGAGGAGGGATGTGGCCACATCCTGCGTGAGGCCGCGGCCAGCGCCCTCCCGGTGGTCGCCCCGCGGGCCGGCGCGGCGGCCGAGATCGTCCAGCACATGGAGACGGGATTGCTCTACAACCCGGCCCGCGCCCGCGAGCTCGCGGACGCGGTCGCCTCGGTGGTCTCCGACCCCCGCCGGCACCTGCTCGGCGACCGCGGTCGCGAGCTGGTCGCGACGCGTCCGTGGACCGATGCGGTCGACGAGCTGCTGGCGCGTCTGATCGCGCTGAGCGAGGTCCGGTCCTCGTCATCTCGCGCGATCGCGGCGGAGAATGCACACCCTGCTGTTAGGCTTGCCTAACCCGCTTCTCCGATACTCACCAGTAACCCCGCCCGCCCACGCAGAGACGAAAATGTCACATACTCCCTGCGTACAAGTTCGGGTATGAGGGGTAGTAGCGTGCGTGCCGTGGCAACCACGACTCTGATCAAAGGCGCGCGGTCGACGCGCTCGACGATCGCCCTGAAGCTCCTTATGGCGGCCAGCGGCATCGTCTTCATCCTGTTTGTGCTCCTGCACATGTACGGCAACCTCAAAGCGTTCAGCGGCGAGCTCGCCTACAACGAGTATGCCGAGCACCTGCGTACGTTCGGGGAGCCGATGCTGCCGTACGGCGGCCTCCTCTGGATCCTGCGGGTGGTGCTCCTGGGCTCACTGGTGGCACACGTCGGCGCGGCGGTGGCGCTCTCCATCCGCGCTCACGCGCAGCGCCCGGTGAAGTACGCGGTGAAGAAGAACAAGGCTTCGTCGCTCTCCTCGCGCACCATGCGCTGGGGCGGCGTGGCCCTGCTCCTCTTCGTCGTCTGGCACCTGCTCCAGTTCACCATCGTGAAGATCAACGTGGGTGCGGGCGGACAGGCTGCTGACGTCACCGAGAACCCGTACCGGCTGCTGACCGCGGCGTTCCAGCCGGAACAGTGGTGGATGGTCGCCATCTACCTGTTCGCGATGCTCGCGCTCGGGTTCCACCTGCACCACGGCACCTTCAGCGCCATCCAGACGCTCGGGTTCACCAACACCGCTGAGTCGCGTGCCAGGGCCCGCGTCGCCGGCTGGGTCGTCGCGATCGTGATCGCCGGCGGCTTCTCGCTGGTCCCCCTGTTCACCGTCTTCGGCGTCATCTCGTAAGGACATCTGACACATGGCTGCTGGAACCCACTACCTGCCGGGCCTCACCCCGACCAACGAGGCACCGGTCCAGAAATCCGACGACGCCGCGGGCTACTACGTGCTCGGCGACAAGCTCGTCGACCCGAAGGCCCCGACCGGTCCGATCGACGAGCGCTGGAAGACGCGCAAGTTCGAGAACCGCCTGGTCAACCCGGCCAACCGCCGCAAGCTGTCGATCATCATCGTCGGCACCGGCCTGGCCGGTGGCGCCGCTGCCGCCACGCTCGGCGAGGCCGGCTACCACGTGAAGTCGTTCTGCTACCAGGACTCCCCGCGTCGCGCCCACTCGATCGCCGCCCAGGGCGGCATCAACGCCGCCAAGAACTACAAGGGCGACGGCGACTCGATCTACCGCCTCTTCTACGACACGGTCAAGGGCGGCGACTACCGCGCCCGCGAGTCCAACGTCTACCGGCTCGCCGAGGAGTCGGTGAACATCATCGACCAGTGCGTCGCCCAGGGCGTCCCCTTCGCCCGCGAGTACGGCGGCCTGCTCGACAACCGCTCCTTCGGTGGCGTGCAGGTGTCGCGTACGTTCTACGCCCGCGGCCAGACGGGGCAGCAGCTCCTCATCGGCGCCTACCAGGCCATGGAGCGCCAGGTCGCGGCCGGCACCGTGGAGCAGTACACGCGCCACGAGATGCTCGAGCTGATCGTCGCCGACGGCAAGGCCCGCGGCATCATCGCCCGGGACATGGTCACCGGCGAGATCGAGACCCACCTGGCCGACGTGGTCGTGCTCGCCACCGGCGGCTACGGCAACGTCTTCTACCTCTCGACCAACGCGATGGGGTCCAACGTCACCGCCACGTGGCGTGCGCACCGCAAGGGCGCCTACATGGCCAACCCCTGCTACACGCAGATCCACCCGACCTGCATCCCGGTGACCGGCGCCCACCAGTCGAAGCTGACCCTGATGTCGGAGTCGCTGCGTAACGACGGTCGTATCTGGGTGCCCAAGAAGGCCGAGGACTGCGCCAAGGACCCGCGCGAGATCCCCGAGGAGGACCGCGACTACTTCCTGGAGCGGATCTACCCGTCCTTCGGAAACCTGGTCCCCCGCGACATCGCCTCGCGCGCCGCGAAGTACATGTGCGACGAGGGCCGCGGTGTCGGTCCCGAGGTCGACGAGACCCAGCCCGACGGCACGGTGAAGAAGTTCCGCCGCGGTGTCTACCTCGACCTGGGTGCCGCGATCGAGCGCCTCGGCAAGGCCGCGATCGAGGAGAAGTACGACAACCTCCTCGACATGTACGAGCGGATCACGGGCGAGAACCCCTACGAGCTGCCGATGCGCATCTACCCCGCCGTCCACTACGTCATGGGCGGTCTGTGGGTCGACTACGAGCTCTCGACCAACATCGAGGGTCTCTACTGCACCGGTGAGGCCAACTTCTCCGACCACGGCGCGAACCGCCTCGGCGCCTCGGCGCTGATGCAGGGTCTGGCCGACGGCTACTTCGTGCTCCCGAACACCATCCGCGAGTACCTCGCCGACGGCCCGTTCGAGGCCATCTCCGAGGAACACCCGGCGGTCGTCGAGGCGAAGCAGTCGGTCCAGGAGCGGATCGACAAGTTCATGTCGATCAACGGCACCCGCTCGGTCGAGTCGATCCACAAGGAGCTCGGCCTGATCATGTGGGAGTACTGCGGCATGGAGCGGACCGAGGAGGGCCTCAAGAAGGCCATCGGCCTGATCCGCGAGCTCAAGAAGGAGTTCTGGACCAACGTCAAGGTCCTCGGTTCGGCCGACTCCCTCAACCAGGACCTCGAGAAGGCCGGCCGCGTCGCCGACTTCATCGAGCTCGGTGAGCTCATGTGCATCGACGCGCTCAACCGTCGCGAGTCCTGCGGCGGCCACTTCCGAGGCGAGTCGCAGACCGAGGACGGCGAGGCGCTGCGTCACGACGACGAGTTCGCCTACGTCGCGGCCTGGGAGTTCGGTGGCGAGGACGGCGCCCCGATCCTCCACAAGGAAGACCTGATCTACACCGCCATCGAGATGAAGCAGAGGTCGTACAAGTAATGAAGCTCACGCTCAAGATCTGGCGGCAGGCCGACGCGTCCGAGAAGGGTGCGCTCAAGACGTACGAGCTGGACGGGGTCTCCTCGGACATGTCGTTCCTCGAGATGCTCGACCTGCTCAACGAGCAGCTCCTGCACAACGACGAGGAGCCGGTCGCGTTCGACTCCGACTGTCGCGAGGGCATCTGCGGCATGTGTTCGCTGATGATCAACGGCGAGGCGCACGGCCCGGAGGTCACCACGACCTGCCAGCTGCACATGCGCTCGTTCAAGGACGGCGACACGATCACCATCGAGCCGTGGCGCGCCGCGTCGTTCCCGATCGTCAAGGACCTGATCGTCGACCGCTCCGCGTTCGACCGGATCATCCAGAACGGCGGCTACATCTCGGCCAACACCGGCTCGGCCCCCGAGGCCAACTCGGTGCCCGCGCCGCGTGACAAGGCCATGCGGGCGTTCAACACCGCCACCTGCATCGGCTGCGGCGCCTGCGTCGCCGCCTGCCCCAACGGCTCCGCGTCGCTGTTCCTCGGCGCGAAGATCACCCACCTCGGTGAGCTGCCGCAGGGCCAGCCGGAGCGCTACTCCCGCGTGCAGTCCATGGTCGGCCAGCACGACGCCGAGGGCTTCGGTGGCTGCACCAACATCGGTGAGTGCGCCGCCGCGTGCCCCAAGGAGATCCCGCTCGACGTGATCTCGCAGCTCAACAAGGACCTGCGCAAGTCGCTGATCCTCGGCTGACCGTCGGTCGCCGTGACACGGGGTCGCCCCTTCGGGGGCGGCCCCGTGTTCCTTCGTCAAGGTATGCAGCAAAACAGACACATCCCGTGCGGAGCTCCGCACGGGATGTGTCTGTTCGTCTGCATACCTTGCCGGAGGAACCAGCTCAGGCGACGGTGAGCTTGACGTCGATGTTGCCGCGGGTGGCGTTGGAGTACGGGCAGACCTGGTGGGCCTGCTCGGCGAGCTGCTGGGCGGTCGCGGCGTCGGCGCCGGGGATGGTCACCTCGAGCTGCACGGCGAGGCCGAAGCCGCCCTCGCCGTTGCTGCCGATGCTCACGTCGGCGACGACCTCGGAGTCGGTCATGTCGACCTTGGCCTTACCGGCGACGAGCTTGAGCGCGGAGTGGAAGCAGGCCGCGTACCCGGCGGCGAAGAGCTGCTCGGGGTTGGTGGCGCCGCCCTCGCCACCCATCTCCTTGGGGACGCGGACGTCGGCGTCGATGAGACCGTCGGTGGACTGGACGTGGCCGTTGCGGGCGTCGCCGGTGCTGACTGCGGTGGCTGTGTAGATCGGTGTCATGTGCACAACTATATTGCGCACAACTCAATAGCGCAAGGGAGTAGACTGGTCGATGTGTCCGGACGTACCTATCCGCAGCTCGCGCTCGACCTGCAGCTCTGCTTCCCGTTGTACGCAGCGACCCGAGCCGTCACGAAGCGCTACGTGACGCTGCTCAAGGGCACCGGGCTGACCTATCCGCAGTACCTGGTGATGCTGGTGCTCTGGGAGAGCGACGAGCCGCTCTCGGTGACCTCCCTCGGCCAGCGGCTGCGGCTCGACTCCGGCACCCTGACGCCGCTGCTCAAGCGGCTCGAGAACGCCGGCCTGGTGCGGCGCGACCGCGACCCCGGCGACGAGCGCCGGGTGCTGGTCAGCCTGACCGAGGACGGCCGGGCCCTGGAGAAGCAGGTCGCCGGCGTGCCTCTGCAGCTCGGCGAGTCGATGGGGATCACCCATGCCGAGGCGCTCGCCCTGCGCGACCAGCTGACCGAGCTGGTCGACCACCTCGACACGGCCGAGTCCTCCTGAGCGCTATCCCCTGGTCAGCAGCCGCTGCACGCCCAGCTTGATCAGCAGACCGCCGAGAAGGACGTCGACGACCACGAGCACCGCGTGGGCGATGTAGTAGGGCTTCGGACGGGTCTGCTCCGGGTCCTTGGCGGTCTTGACGAGGTTGCGGCCGAAGTTGGTCCAGATCGCGATCGTCCAGACCCCGATGACCAGGAGGAGCGCGCCGTCAGTCTTCTCGAGCTTCATGGGTACGACTCTCTCATCCGCCGACCGAGCGCCGACCGTCAGCAGCCCGCATAGCGGGCGATCACGTCGTCGCGGCGTCGGAACCGGTCGGGCCTTCGTCGGGCTCGGCCGGGGTCGCCCCCACATGGGCGTAGCAGGCGGCGTACAGGATCACCATCGAGGTGTAGTGGATCCAGACGACCAGGATGAGGGCGATGCCGAAGGCCTGGAAGGCCGGCTGGCCCTGGGTGGCCTTGAGCAGCAGGGTCGAGGCCTGCTTGAGGATCTCGAAGCCGATGGCGCCGAGCAGGGCGCCGGCCCACAGCGGACGCTTCGGGGTGTCGTTCTGGGGAGCCAGATGGAACATCGCGAAGAAGAGCACCGTGTTGGCCGCGAGGCCGAGCACCAGCGTGAGGAGGACGATCAGCCAGCCGAAACCCTCGTCGAGGCCGATCCAGTCCAGGACGTTGACCGAGAAGGTGCGTACGATGCCGGTGAACGCGACCGCCACCAGCAGGATCAGGCCGAGCCCGATGAGTGCGACCAGGTCACGGGTCTTGGCTGCCAGGAATCCGGGCTGTTCCTCGTCGGGCACCAGGAAGACCGCCTCGAGCGCCTTGCGCAGGCCGTCGATGAAACCGAGGCCGGCGTAGAGCAGACCGATGACACCGATGATCCCGACCGTGTTGGCCGCACTCTCGATGTCGGCGATCTTCAGCTGTCCGGCACCGTCGCCGACCAGCCCGGGCAGGACCTGGTCGATCGCCTCGACGAGATTGCTCTCGGCTCCGGAGTAGACCTTGGCGATCTGGCCGACGGCGAAGAACGCGAGCGCGAGGATCGGGAAGGTCGACAGGAAGCCGAAGTAGGTGATCGCGCCGGCCTGCTGCGCGGCACCGACCTCGCCGTAGTGCTCCTGTGTGCGGATCACCCGGTCCAGCAGCGGGAAGCGCTCCCGCAGCTCGGCGATCTTTGCCTTGACCTTGTCCTTCATCCCGAGGTCCCCATCCATCGTTCGTGGGCGGACCCGAGCCCGCCTCAACCGGTCAGTGCTGCTCTCAGCGCGAACTCCCGCGTCGGGCGCCAGCCATCCGTGTCGTCGTGGACATAGAGGTGGAACTCCTCGACCGACCATTCACACTCGAAGTCGGCCAACTCACCGAAAGCCTTGTCGAGGCTAGCGTCGGGAAGGTCGTGAGCGATCGTGACATGCGGGTGATAGGGAAACGTCAGCTTCTGGTCGAGCGGACCCTGCCGGACCGCGTTGGCCAGCTGTTCGCAGCCCGAGATGCCCTGGACCACCGCCACGAACACCACCGGCGAGACCGGCCGGAAGGTGCCGGTGCCGCGCAGGTGCACGCTGAACGGCGCGACCCTCGAGGCCGCGGACTCGAGATGGCTCTCGACGTCGGGAAGCAGGTCGTCGTGGATCTCCGTCGGTGGCACAAGAGTGATGTGCGTCGGGATCATGGTCGCCGTCGCGTCCCCGAGAGACGTCCGGTAGTCCTGGAGCTGACTTGCCCATGGCTCCGGGATAGCGATGGCAACACCGATGGTGCGCATGCGCCGACCTTACTAGCCGAGCGGCGACGCGGGGGCCACAAAGCCAACCCGCTCGTAGACGTCGGCCAGAGTCTTGCGGGCGACCACGCCCGCCTTCTCCGCACCCTGCTGCAGGATGCCGTCGAGGTAGGCCCGGTCCTCGAGGACCTCGAAGGTCTTCTCCCGGAACGGGGTGACGTAGTCGACGACGACGTCGGCGAGGTCCTTCTTCAGGTCGCCGTAGCCCTTGCCGGCGTACTTGCCGACCAGAGTGTCGATGTCGGCGCCGGTCAGCGCGGAGTAGATCCGGAGCAGGTTGGAGACGCCCGGCTTGGCCTCCTCGTCGAAGCGGATCTCCATCTCCGAGTCGGTGACCGCGGAGCGGATCTTCTTCGCCGAGACCTTCGGGTCGTCGAGCATGTCGATCAGGCCGGTCGGACTCGAGGCCGACTTGGACATCTTGATCGTCGGGTCCTGGAGGTCGTAGATCTTCGCGACCTCCTTGAGGATGTAGGGCTCGGGGAGCCGGAACGTCTTCTTGTAGCGGCTGTTGAACCGCTGCGCGAGGTCACGGGTCAGCTCGAGGTGCTGTCGCTGGTCCTCGCCGACCGGGACGTACGCCGGGCGGTAGAGCAGGATGTCGGCGGCCATCAGCATCGGGTAGGAGAAGAGGCCGACGGAGGCCGACCCCTCACCGCCCTTGGCCGACTTGTCCTTGAACTGGGTCATCCGCCGGGCCTCACCGAACGAGGTGATGCACTGCATCACCCAGCCGAGCTGCGCGTGCTCGGGAAGGTGGGACTGGACGAAGATCGCGGACCGCTCCGGGTCGACACCGGCGGCCAGGAGCTGGGCGGCGGCCCGCCGCGTACGCTCGCGGAGCACCTTCGGGTCCTGCTCGACGGTGATCGCGTGCAGGTCGGCGATGAAGAAGAACGGCTCGTGCTCCTCCTGCAGGCTCACCCACTGCCGGACCGCGCCGAGGTAGTTGCCGAGGTGGTAGGAGTCCGCCGTCGGCTGGATGCCGGAAAGGACCCTGGGCCTAGTCGTAGGAGCAGTGCTGCCGGTCATGTGCGCATTCTGTCAGCCACCCGCCGAAAGGCTCGAAATGGTGGGAGGAAGAAGATCGAGAACCGATCCGTACGAGCTGTGGACCCTGCCCGCGGCACTGATCTGCGTGCCGGCCATGAGCCTCGGCGCCCCCCGTGATCAACGTCGAGGACCATGGCCGCCCGCGGACTTTTAGTAAGGCCGCGGGCAGGATCCGCATGCCCCATCAACGACGGATCCTCGGCGGAGTTATCGAACAGGTGCATCCAATTTCTTACGAGTTTGTGGACCTCCTGAGAGGCTTTGCTCAGCGCGGATTCGATGAACCGTCAAATGCCCGTTCCAGGCCTGACACATGCCCCTGTTAGCCTGGTTGGTCGACCCGCGGATCCTCCCAGGGGTCCGCAGCCTCGGGCCAGCTGCCGAATCGGCCTCGAGGCCAGGCGACCCTCGAGGAGACTTGTGAACGACACGTCCGCTGCCAACGCACGCATGCTGCTAGCGACCGATCTGGACGGAACCTTCCTAGCCGGCGACCCCGAGGCGAAGGTCAAGCTGTACCAGACGCTGAGCCGCCGCGAGGACGTATTGCTGTCCTTCGTCACCGGACGCGGGCTGGAGTCGGTGCTGCCGCTGCTCGCCGACCCGACCATCCCGACGCCCGACTTCATCATCTGCGACGTCGGCGCCACCATCGTGACCGGGCACGACCTGCTGGCCGTCGAGCCGATCCAGCAGGAGATCGCCGCCAAGTGGCCCGGCGAGCTCGCCGTGCTCGAGAAGGTCGGCGACCGACCCGGCCTGGTGCGGCAGAACGTGCCCCAGGACCGCCGGGTCTCCTACTTCTGCGACCCCGAGGCCGTCACCGACGACCTCGCGCAGTCGGTCGCGGAGATCGGCTGCGACCTGCTCTACTCCGCCAGCCACTACCTCGACGTGCTGCCCGGCGGGATCAACAAGGGCCACACCGTCACGAAGCTCGTCGAGCATCTCGGCATCCCCAAGGACCGGGTGCTGGTCGCCGGAGACACCCTCAACGACCTGTCGATGTACGACATCGGGTTCGCGGGCGTCTGCGTCGGCGAGGCCGAGGACCTGCTGCTGGACGCGACCCGCGGCAAGGAGCGTACGTTCCACGCCACCGCCCCCGGCACCGGCGGGATCCTGCAGGCGATCAGGCACTTCAACCTGCTCGACGACGAGCACATCTACGACCCCGAGAACGACGCCGACGACCCGGGCAAGTCCGACCTCGTGATGGTCTACCACCGGCTCCCCTACGACGAGGTGATCGAGGAGGGCGAGGTCAAGCGCCGACGGCCGAAGTCGCCCAACGGCATCATCCCGACGCTGCTCTCCTTCTTCACCGAGCGCACCGGCTCCTGGGTCGCCTGGTCCATCGACGACCCCAAGCGCGGCAAGTTCGCCACCCACACGGTCGTCGACCCCAAGCTCTACCCGGGCCTGGTGGCCTCTCGGCTGCCGCTGTCGAAGAAGGACGTGGACGTCTTCTACAAACGCTTCTCCAAGGAAGCGTTCTGGCCATTGCTGCACACCTTCTGGGAGCGCGCGAAGTTCAAGGAGGAGGACTGGAAGGTCTACTGCCGGGTCAACCGGGCCTTCGCCGAGCAGGCGGCGGCCGAGGTGGCGTACGGAGGCATCGTCTGGATCCACGACTACAACCTGTGGATGGTGCCCGCCTACCTGCGCGAGATGCGGCCAGACGTGAAGATCGCGTTCCTGCACCACACCCACTTCCCCGGTGCGGACGTGTTCAACGTGGTGCCGTGGCGCCGCGAGATCATCGGCTCGCTGCTGCAGTGCGACTACATCTCGTTCCACATCCCGCGTCAGGTCGAGAACTTCGTCGACGTGGCCCGCGGCGTCGCGCCGGTCGAGGTGGTCGAGACCGAGGACTCGGCGCCTCGCTTCCGGACGTACGGCTTCGCTCTCGGCCTGGACACCATGCCCTCGGTCATCGACGTCGGTGGACGTCGGGTCCACCTGGGCGCCAACCCGGTCAGCGTCGACACCAAGCGGATCGAGCAGACGCTGGCCTCCCCGGCGGTGCAGGCCTCGATCACCCGGGTGAAGGACGAGTTCGAGGGTCAGCGGATCGCGCTGGCCGTCTCGCGGCTCGACTACACCAAGGGCGTGCTGCAGCAGCTCGAGGCCTTCGAGCGGGCGCTGCTCGAGGACCCGTCACTGCTGGGTGAGCTGTCGCTGGTGCTGGTGTGCGTGCCCGCGGCCGGCGAGATGACCGTCTACAAGACCCTGCAGAACCAGATCGAGCAGGCGGTCGGACGGATCAACGGCCGGTTCTCCCGGATGGGCTGGATGCCGGTGCACTTCTACTTCCGGCCGATCCCGTTCGAGGAGCTGCTGGCCTACTACGCCAACGCCGACGTCATGTGGATCACCCCGCTGCGCGACGGCCTCAACCTGGTCGCGAAGGAGTACGCCGCGGTCCACGGTCTCCTCGGCACCAGCGGCACCCTGGTGCTCTCCGAGTTCGCCGGCGCGGCCGCCGAGCTGCGCGGCGCCGTGCTGACCAACCCTCACGACGTCACCGACATGGTCCGGGTCTTCCTGCAGGCCGTCGACATGGACGAGGCCGAGGCCAAGGACCGGATGCGCGGGTTGTGGGACACCGTCCGCCACCACGACTCCAAGGCCTGGGCCGACGGGTTCCTCGCCGCGGTCGAGGCCGCCACCGCCTCGGTGGGCGACGAGGACGATCTGTAGAAGATCTCGCCGAGTCGGCGTTCTGCTAGGCCTTTCGCCGGTGGATGCTGGTGCTCCACAGCAGCACCACCATCCCGGCGGCGGCCAGGCCGGCGCCGACCAACGGCGCCTCCCGGACGCTCCAGACGTCGAGGGCCAGGCCACCGGCGAAGGCGCCGAGGGCGTTGGCGATGTTGAGGCTCGCGTGGTTCATGGCCGCGCCGAGGGTCACCGCGTCGTCGGCGACGTCCATCAGGCGCACCTGCAGGTTGATCACCAGCACCGACGCCACCGCGGTGGTCAGGAAGGCGACCGGCGCGAGCCACCACCCGGCTGGGGAGACCAGCCAGAAGAGCGTCAGCACCGCCACCATCCCGAGGCTGCTCGCGAGCAGTGAGCCCATCACCGACCAGCGGGCCAGCTCACCCGCCACCCAGGTGCCGACGACCATCCCCGCGCCGAACGCGAAGACGAACCACGGCACCGCACCCTCGGCCAGACCGGCGGTGTCGGTGACGATCGGGGAGATGTAGGAGTAGGCCGCGAACATGCCGCCGAACCCGATCGCACCCGCGAGCATCGTCAGCCAGACCTGCTTGTTGGTGAAGAACCGGCCGGCCTCGCTGCGGCCGGTCGCACTCGGGTCACCCGGGAAGTGGGGCACCGAGAGCTGCACCAGGACCACGGTCAGCAGGGCGAGGCCTGCTGCGGCTGCGTACGGTGCTCGCCAGCCGGCGCTCTGACCGAGCCAGGTCGCGAACGGGACACCGACCACGTTGGCGACCGAGAGTCCGAGCATGACCAGGGCGACCGCCCGGCCGCGGTGCTTCGGGGCGGCCATCGACGTCGCGACGATGGTCGCGACACCGAAGTAGGCGCCGTGCGGAAGCCCGTCGAGGAACCTCGCGACCAGCAGCATCCGGTAGTCGACGGCGACGGCGCTGAGCAGGTTGAACAGCGCGTACGCCGCCATCAGCGACAGCAGCAGCCCCTTGCGCGGAAGGTGGGCGACGAAGAACGACAGGATCGGTACGCCGACGACCACCCCGACCGCATAGGCGCTGATCAGGTGGCCGGCCGTGGAGGTGCCGACGCCGACGCCCTCGGCGATCTCCGGCAGCACGCCCATCGTGACGAACTCGGTCGTACCGATCGCGAACCCACCGGTCGCCAGAGCGAGCATGGCGATCACGAACTGGACGGGGGTGACCGGTCTCGCGGCGGTCTGAAGGCTGGCGGTGTCGGTCACTACTGCCTAACCTTCGGCGATTTGCGGGCTATTCCGCGAATCGGTGTGACACGGGTCCCTCCAAACCACCTGCGTCCGTCAACTTCGGTTGACACCGCGATCGTTGTCAACCTATATTGACATCATGACGGATGCGAAGAACCTCGCCGAGTCGGCCGCGAGCGCCGACCCGAGCACCGGGTTGCGAGCCGCGCTCGCGCTGCGTCGCCTCGCCGACTCGCTGGAGCGGCTGCAGGTGGCGAACGCCCGCCGACAGGGATGGGCCTGGCAGGAGATCGCCGACGCGCTGGAGGTCAGTCGACAGGCGGTCCACAAGAAGTACGCAAAGGAGATGTGATGTTCGAGAGGTTCACCAAGCCGGCCCGCGATGCGGTGACCACGGCCCAGACGTACGCCACCGAGCTGGGTCACGAGCGCATCGGCGACGACCACCTGCTGCTGGCCATCGCCGCCAGCGCCGGCTCGTCCGGCGCCCGGGCGCTCGCCGACGCCGGGGTCGACGCGGCCGCGCTGCGGGCGGAGGTCGAGCGGGCCCACGGGCGCCTCGGCAACGACGACGCCGACGCGCTGTCCACGCTCGGGATCGACCTGGACGCGGTGCGCTCCAAGGTGGAGGAGGTCTTCGGCGCCGGCGCCCTGGACAGCGGGAAGCCACGCCGCCGTCTCGGTGGGCACATCCCCTTCACCAAGGACGCGAAGAAGGTGCTCGAGCTCTCGCTGCGCGAGGCGATCCGACTCAAGGACCGCTCGATCGGCACCGAGCACATCCTGCTCGGCATCCTTCGCGCGGAAGGGGAAGGACATGCTGCCCTACAGGCCCTCGGCGTGGATGCTGCTGCGCTGCGCCGCACGCTCGAGCACGGCGAGGCCGCCTGAAGCCGAGGCGTCACCCCCGCCGGCCGAGGCGTCACCCCCGCCGGCCGAGTGGGCACCGAAGTGCCCAGTCGAACGACCGGGGTGACGCCTCGGCAGGGGGGTCAGCCGGCCAGGTGGGACCAGGCGGGAGCCAGGTCGGCCCACGGGCCCACCGCGGCGATCTCGCCGTCGACCATGACGACGACGCGGTCGGCCTGAGCCAGCGCGGCACGCTTCGAGGTGGCTCCGATGACCGTCGTGTGCCGCTCACGCAGCGCCCGCCAGAGCTCGATCTCGGTGGCCGCATCGAGCGCGCTGGAGACGTCGTCGGCCAGGAGCAGCTCGGTCTCGGCGGCCAGCGCTCGCGCCAGGGCGAGGCGCTGGACCTGCCCCCCGGAGAGGCGTACGCCACGGTGACCGACGATCGCGTCCGCGCCGCCCGCCTCCTTGACGTCGAGCTCGAGCCGGGCGTCGGCGACCGGGCTGTCGAAGGGTCGGTCGTGGCCCAGGCGGATGTTGTCGGCGAAGGTGCCGGAGAGCACCCGCGGCACCTGGGCGACGTACGCCACCTGCCCCGGCCTCAGGAAGGCCTGCGGGTCCTGGACCAGCTCGTCGTTCCACCGGATCGTGCCGGTGTGCTCGATGAGGCCGGCCAGCGACGCCAGCAGGGACGACTTGCCGGAGCCGACCTGCCCGACGAGCAGGACCAGCTCGCCGCGCGAGATCGTGAGCGAGACGTCGGAGACACCGATCGTGCCGTCGTCGTGGACCGCCGACAGGGCCGAGAGCTCCAGGGACTCCAGCGGCACCTGCTCGACCGGGCCGGGGTCCGGCGCGGCGCCGGAGACCAGGTCGACTCCCGGCGGCAGGTCCATCAGGTCCCGACCACCGGCGAACCGGCTGGTCTCCTTCTGCCAGGCACGGGTGCCGGGAGCCTCGGTGACGACCATGCCGGCCACCCGGCCGAACCAGTCGAAGCCCGAGACCGCGTTGGCGACCAGCAGCGCGGTGGCCAGGCCCCAGCCGCCACCGAAGTAGATCCCCCAGGCAGCCACCACGCCGCACTGGACCATGAGCGCGGGGACCCCGTCGAGGAATGCCTGCACCCGGTGTTCCTTCACCGCCGCCTCGACCCTCCCTGCGTCGACATGCTGCAGGTGGGCGTGGACCTGCGGGGTGGCCGCGGCCAGCTTCACGGTGCGCACGGACTCCAGCGCGGAGACCACCGCGCGGCCGAACCGCGCGCGAGCGGCCGAGGAGGCCGCGGCCGAGCGGCCGGCGATCGGCCGCCCGACCGCAGAGGCGAGCGCCGAGGCGATCATGACGACCAGGAGCACGGCGCCGGCGAGCGCGGTGCCGGCCAGCAGCGCCGTGATCGTGGCGATCACGAGGCCGTTGACGAAGTCGACCCAGCGGTCGGCGTAGCGGGCGTAGCGGTCCGCGTCCATCGAGCGGGCGACGACCTCTCCCGGCGGCGTCCGCGTCAGGCGGTGCTGGCGGGTCTGACCGTAGAGCACGGCCATCCGGGCCCGCAGCATGACCTCGATCCACCAGCGCGGGTAGCGGTAGAAGGCGTCGGCGAGCATCAGCGGCGCGGCCAGCAGGCTGACCACGAGCAGCACCGACATCACCGTCGGCCTGCCGCCGTCCTGCAGCGACTCGACGATCCGGCCCCACAGGAGCCCGGTGAAGGCACCCTGCGCACCGGTCATCGAGGCGAACAGGAACAGCAGCGCACCCGCCACTCCCCACTCGGGGCGCAGGAACAGGACGTGCAGCATCCCCCGGGCGAGCGAGGGGCCGGTGCCGACCTCGGGAACGTCCGGCGGAGCACCCGAGCGGCGCTTGCCGCCCACGTTGCCCTCCGCGACATGGTCGAGGGTGGAGTGGTCGACGCCCGAGGATCCAGCCCCGGCTGCCGGTGAGGGCGAGTCATGGTGGTCGGTGCGGCTGGCCTCCAGCAGGTCGCGGAAGGGCCCGGGCGTGGTCGCCAGCGAGGCCCGCAGGCCGTGCTGGATCACCCGGCCGTGGTCGAGCAAGGCCACGTGCGGCGCCCGCTCGATGGTGGAGAGCCGGTGGGCGATCAGGATGCCCGTGCGCCCGGTCAGCAGCCGGTCGGCGGCCGCGACCACCCGGCGCTCGGTGAGCGGGTCCATCCGGGCGGTCGCCTCGTCAAGGACGACGACCCGGACGTCGCGGACCAGCAGGCGCGCGAAGGCGACCAGCTGCTCCTCCCCCGCGGACAACGAGGTGCCGCCAGGGCCGAGCAGGGTGTCGAGACCCTCGGGCAGGCCGGCGACCCACTCCGAGAGCCCGAGCCGGGCAACCGCCCGTTCGATGTCCTCGCGCGGACGCTCGTCGTCGAAGAGCGCGATGTTCTCCGCGAGCGTGCCGGCCAGGATCTCGGTGCGCTGGGTCACCACCCCCACGGAGGCGCGCAGCTGCTGCAGGTCGAGGTCGCGCACGTCCACGCCGCCGAAGAACACCGAGCCGCGAGGCGGCTCGACGGCCCGGGAGAGCAGCGAGGCGAGCGTCGACTTGCCCGAGCCGGTGCGGCCGACCAGGGCGATGGTGTCACCGGCCGGCACCGTGAGCGAGATGCCCTGGAGGGCGAAGGTGCCCTCGGCGTAGGAGAAGGTCAGGTCGCGCAGGTCGACCTCCAGCGCCCCTCCCTCGGGCACGGGCTCGCCGCCTTCGGGCTCCGGCTCGGCGCCCATCATCTGGCGCAGCCGGATGACCGCGCCCAGACCGGCCTGGATGTCGGGCAGGTGGTTGGCGAGCATCGCGATCTGGCCGACGAAGGTGCTCGTGACCAGGAACAACGTCACCAGTGCGCTGATCTCGAGGCGGTCGTTCGCGGCGAGCGCCACCCCGGCGAGACCGATGCCCGCCAGCAGGGAGTGCAGCAGCACGCCCGCACGACGGCCGACCTTCGCCTCGACCGTCACGACGGCACGGAACTTCTCGTGCACCGTCGCCGACAGCCGCGCCACCCGGGCGACCACGTGGGCCTGGCCCAGGCTCGTACGCAGGTCGTCACGCCCCGCGATGCCCTCCTCGAGCACCGCGGCATGGTCGGTCCAGGAAGCCTCCTCGATGACCTTGAGCCGGGAGATCTTGCTCAGCAGCCCGCGGATGACGAACCAGGTCACCGCGGCGAGCAGCGGGAACAAGATCGCCGCCGGCCACCAGGTGAAGCTGGCCACGATCCACATCGGCAGCGCCGCGAAGACCGAGCGGAACAGCATCCACAGCTGCCAGCGCAGCAGGTTGCCGACCTCGTGGGAGTCGTCGTCGACCCGATCGAGGATCTCGCCGACGGCCTGCTCGCTCAGCTCGGAGAGCGGCTGTCGCATGGCCGCCTGGAGCACGTCCTCGCGCAGCTTGCCCTCGGCCCGGTCCGAGACCCCGACCCAGGCGATCTTCGCCGTCGAGTCGATGAGCGACGCGCCGATCACGCACAGCGCCAGCCAGCCGACCAGGCTCGCGGTCGGGTTCTCCGCCAGCCGCCCGGCGACGACGGTGCCGATCGACTGGGCCACCATGGCCACCGCCAGCGCGATCAGCGCGGTGGCCGTGACCGGCCCCTTCAGGCGTCGCCAGTCGACCTGCCGACTCGGGTCGGCAGGGTCGGCAGGGACTCCGAGAGCCTTGCCTGAGGTGGGCACGGGCGGAGTCGAGAGCGTCGCAGTCATCAATAGATCACGGTATGCGCGACCACCGACACCCACCTAAAGGTTTTCCGCCCTCACCCGCCGACAAACACCACGCTGACCTGCATCTATAGGAATCAGAAGAAAGATCTGGAGAGCAACGTCACGTACGCCGGGAAAGCGTCCCGACACGGCACGACGGCCCGGCACGGAGTCCGTGCCGGGCCGTCGTGAGGTGGCTTACAGAGAGTCGATCGCCTCGTTGAGCGTCGCGGACGGACGCATCACGGCGGTGACCTTCTCCGCGTCGGGCAGGTAGTAGCCGCCGATGTCGGCAGGCTTGCCCTGGACCGCGAGGAGCTCCTCGACGATCTTGGCCTCGTTGGCGGCGAGGGTCTCGGCGAGACCCTTGAAGGCGGCCGCGAGCTCGGCGTCCTCGGTCTGCGCGGCGAGCTCCTGGGCCCAGTAGAGACCCAGGTAGAAGTGCGAGCCGCGGTTGTCGGTGGTGCCGAGCTTGCGACCCGGGGAGCGGTCGTTCTCGAGGAAGGTCGCGGTCGCCCGGTCGAGCGCACCGGCGAGCACCTTCGCCGCCGGGGCGGAGGCCTGCTCGGCGTACTTCTCGAACGAGGGGACCAGCGCGAAGAACTCGCCCAGCGAGTCCCAGCGGAGGTAGTCCTCCTCGATCAGCTGCTGCACGTGCTTCGGCGCCGAGCCGCCCGCGCCGGTCTCGAACAGACCGCCGCCGGCGATCAGCGGGACGATGGAGAGCATCTTCGCCGACGTACCGACCTCGAGGATCGGGAACAGGTCGGTGTTGTAATCGCGCAGCACGTTGCCGGTGACCGAGATCGTGTCCTCGCCGTTGCGCAGGCGCTCGAGGGAGTACGCCGTGGCCAGCTCGGGCGCGAGGATCTTGATGTCGGCACCCTCGGTGTCCCCGACGATGGAGGAGTCGGCGAGGTACCTGGTGACCTTGGCGATCAGCGAGGCGTCGTGGGCGCGCGACTCGTCGAGCCAGAAGACGGCCGGGGTCTTGGAGTCGCGGGCACGGGTGACGGCGAGCTTGACCCAGTCGCGGACCGGGATGTCCTTGGTCTGGCAGGCGCGCCAGATGTCGCCGGCCTCGACGTCGTGCTCGATCAGCACGTCGCCGGCCTTGTTCAGGATCCGTACGGTGCCGGCGGCCTCGATCTGGAAGGTCTTGTCGTGCGAGCCGTACTCCTCGGCCTTCTGCGCCATCAGACCGACGTTGGGGACGGTGCCGATCGTGGCCGGGTCGAGCGGGCCGTTCTTCTTCACGTCGTCGATGACGGTCTGGTAGACGCCGGCGTAGGAGGAGTCCGGGATCACCGCGAGGGTGTCGTCCTCGCCGCCGTCGGCGCCCCAGAGCTTGCCGCCGTTGCGGACCAGCGCCGGGATCGAGGCGTCGATGATGACGTCGGAGGGGACGTGCAGGTTGGTGATGCCCTTGTCGGAGTTGACGTAGGACAGGCGCGGGCCGGCCTCGATCGCGGCCTTGAAGGCGGCCTCGATCTCGGCGCCCTTCTCCAGACCGGAGAGACCCGACAGGATCGCGCCCAGACCGTCGTTGGCGGAGAGGCCGGCGGCCTCGAGGTCGGGGCCGTACTTCTCGAAGACGTCCTTGAAGTAGGCCTTCACGACGTGGCCGAAGATGATCGGGTCGGAGACCTTCATCATCGTGGCCTTCAGGTGCAGCGAGAAGAGCACGTCCTCGGCCTTGGCCTTGGCGAGCGCGTTCTCGAGGAAGGCGTGCAGGTTGGCCACGGACATGTACGTCGCGTCCACGATCTCGCCCTCGAGCACCGGCAGCTCGGCGAGCAGCGTCACGGTCTCGCCGTCGGCCTTCTCGAGCACGATCGAGAGGGTGTCGTCGGCCGGGAGGGTCACCGACTTCTCGTTGGACTTGAAGTCGTGCGCACCCATCGTGGCGACGGTCGTCTTGGAGTCGTCGGCGAACGGCTTGTTGGTGTGCGGGTGGGCCTTGGCGTACGCCTTGACCGAGCCGGGCGCGCGACGGTCGGAGTTGCCCTCACGCAGGACCGGGTTCACCGCGGAGCCCTTGACCTTGTCGTACTTGGCCCGGATCTCCTCCTCCTCGGGCGTGCTCGGCGCCTCGGGGTAGTCGGGAATCGCGTAGCCCTTCTCCTGCAGCTCCTTGATCGCGGCCTTCAGCTGCGGGATGGAGGCGGAGATGTTGGGCAGCTTGACGATGTTGGCTTCCGGCGTCTTCGCCAGGTCACCGAGCTCGCCGAGCGCGTCGTCGGCCAGACCGAACTGGGCCAGGATGCGCGAGGCCACGGAGATGTCACGCGTCTCGACCTCGACTCCCGCCTTGGCCGCGTAGGCCGAGACGATCGGAAGGAAGGAGTACGTCGCGAGCAGCGGCGCCTCGTCGGTGTGGGTGTAGATGATTCGTGCGGCCATTGCTGTGGCTACTCCTGACGAAACGAAAGTGTCTTGACATCAAGATAACAGAGAGGGTGACACAACGCCGCCCCGCCCCACCTAAGCACCACGATGCGCCGTCGCAAAAGAGTTACTGTGTGTCAACACCTCATGTTGTTCAGGTGACTGCTGATACCTGAGTGCTTCTCGGGTGTCGATGGGTCTGACCGACGTCAACAGACATTGAAGGGTTAAGGGGACATGACTGAGGAATCACTGTCGGCGGAGCCGACCTTCATCCAGAAACTCGCAGCCGAGGTCATCGGAACATTCATCCTGGTGTTCCTCGGGTGCGGCTCGGTCGTCGCGGTAGCCGCCGGCGTCACCCACGCCGGGCTGCGCAACACGCCCTGGCGCCTCGAGGTCGCCGCGGTCGGCCTCGCCTTCGGTATCGCCGTCGTGATCGGCGCGTACACCTTCGGCCGCATCTCCGGTGGCCACTTCAACCCGGCCGTGACCCTCGGTGTCGCCTCGGCCGGCCGGATCACCTGGAAGGACGCGGGCGCCTACATCGGTGCCCAGTTCGTCGGCGCCGTGATCGGCGCGATCGTGCTGTTCCTCATCGCGCTCTCCTCCGGCTACAACTCGTGGAACGACGGCGGCCTCGGCGCCAACGCCTGGGGTGACGGAGCCGGCACCGGGCTCATCGGCGCGATCCTCGTCGAGCTCGTCCTCACCTTCATCTTCGTCTTCGTCATCCTCGGTGTCACCGACCTGCGGGCCGGGACCAACGCCACCGCGGCACCGCTGGCCATCGGTTTCGCGCTCGCCGCGATCCACTTCGTCGGCATCCCGTTGACCGGCACCTCGGTCAACCCCGCCCGTTCGTTCGGCCCTGCCCTCTTCTCCGGCACCGACGCACTGGTCGACCTCCCGGTCTTCCTGATCATCCCCGCGGTCGGCGGCGCCCTGGCCGGGTTCGTCTACCCGCTGCTCTTCAACAAGGACGGCTCCGAGATCGAGGGCGCAGGACTCGCCTTCGGCGGCGACAGCATGACGCCTGCCCAGAACTTCCAGTGGGACTCCCAGGCCGCCGCCCCCGCGGCACCCGCAGCCGCGGCCGCCACCCCGCCCGCCCCGGCCGCTCCGGCGGCGCCCGCCGCACCGGCCGCCGATCCGGCACCGGCTGCTCCCGAGACTGGCGACCGCACCATCGTCTCCGGCGGCGCCGGCACCGGTGGCCAGCCGGCCTGGCAGCAGCCGACTCAGACCGCCGAGGGTGACCTGCCGGTCTACGAGCAGGACGGCTGGCGCTGGGACTACGCCAAGCAGGAATGGGTCCCGATCGAGCAGTAGTGCTCGACCGGAACAACGAAGGCCGCCCCTCGGGGCGGCCTTCGTCCTATCTGTACGTCTTCATTCTCCGGGAACGGTCACCGCGAGGATCCACAGCGCGCCCGCGGTCAGCGCCAGCAGGGCCACGTCGAACCAGCGGTTGCGCACCGCCAGCATCCCGGCATCCTTCGCACGCAGCACCGCACGCCCCAGCGACGCGGCCCCCACCCCGGCGGCGAGGACGATGATCCCCACCCGCCAGTGGCCGAAGCCGACCAGCCCGAGACCGACGATCGCCGCCGTCAGCACCCCGAGGTAGACGAACCCGCCGATGGTCGAGGGGAAGCCGCGTACGTCTTGGAGGTCCGTCTTCTCGTGCTCAGGAGCAACCGCCGCCGGTGCGGGAGCCTGCGGCGTGGGGGTGAGCGGCGGGTGGACGGACACGATGTCAGAGCCTTTCGAGAGCCTTCTCAGCGCTGAGGACGATATTGGAGAGCAGCATGGCCCGTGTCATCGGACCCACCCCACCCGGGTTCGGCGACACCCAACCAGCCACGTCCCACACGTCCTCGGCCAGGTCTCCTGCGATCTTACCGTCGACCCGGGAGACACCGACGTCCAACAGGGCCGCGCCCGGCTTGACCATGTCCTTGGTGATGATCCCGGGTACGCCGGCGGCAGCCACCACGATGTCGGCGTTGCGGGTGTGCGCGGCCAGGTCGCGGGTGCCGGTGTGGCACAGGGTGACGGTGGCGTTCTCCGAGCGGCGGGTGAGGAGCAGGCCCAGCGGGCGGCCGACGGTCAGCCCACGGCCGACCACGACGACCTCGGCGCCGTTGATCTCGACGCCGTGACGACGCAGCAGCTCGATGCAGCCCACCGGGGTGCACGGCAGCGGGCCGTCCTCACCGAGGACCAGCTTGCCGAGGTTGTGCGGGTGCAGACCGTCGACGTCCTTCTCCGGGGCGACCCGGGAGAGCAGCGCGAACTCGTCGAGACCGGTCGGCTGCTGCACCAGGAAGCCGGTGCACGCGGGGTCGGCGTTGAGGCGGTCGATCTCGGCCTCGACCTCTTCCTGCGTCGACGTCGCCGGCAGGTCGACCCGGATCGACTCGATGCCGATCTCGGCGCAGTCCTTGTGCTTGGCGTTGACGTACCACCGGCTGCCCGGGTCGTCGCCCACCAGCACCGTGCCCAGGCCCGGGGTGATGCCCTGGGCCTTCAGCTTCTCGACCCGCTCGGCGAGCTCGGCCTTGATCGCCTTCAGCGTCGCGGTGCCGTCCAGCTTCTGTGCTGTCACTTCTTCATCCTGTCACTCTGGGCTGTGGTTTCGGCGTAGTAGGCGGGCCGTGTCTGTTCGTCGAGGTATGCAGGGAAACCGTCACTTCCCACGCGGAGTTCCGCGCGGGAAGTGACGGATCGGCTGCATACCTCGACGAACATCCAGCGCGCTCAGTGTGCGAAGTGGCGCGTGCCGGTGAAGTACATCGTCACGCCCGCCGCCTTGCACGCCTTGATGGTGAGCTCGTCGCGGATGGAGCCCCCGGGCTGCACGATCGCCTTGACGCCGGCGTCGATCAGGATCTGCGGGCCGTCCTCGAAGGGGAAGAAGGCGTCGGAGGCGGCGACGGCGCCGCGGGCGCGCTCGTCGCCCTCGGCGAGGCTGTTGGCCCGCTCGACGGCGAGCTTGCAGGAGTCGACGCGGTTGACCTGGCCCATGCCGATGCCGACCGAGGCGCCGTCGGAGGCCAGCAGGATCGCGTTGGACTTGGCCGAGCGGCAGGCCTTCCAGGCGAAGGCCAGATCGGCGAGGGTGGCCTCGTCGGCGGCCTCACCCGTGGCCAGCGTCCACGAGGCCGGGTCGTCGCCCTCGGCGTCGACGTGGTCGACCTGCTGCATCAGCAGGCCGCCGGAGATCGGGCGGGTCTCGACCGGGGCGCGCTCGTCGGCAGGGGCGACCAGGATGCGGATGTTCTTCTTGCCCTGCAGGATCTCGACGGCGCCGTCCTCGTAGCCCGGAGCCACGATGACCTCGGTGAACACCTCGGCGACCTGCTGAGCCATCTCCACGCTCACCGGGCGGTTGGAGGCGATCACGCCGCCGAAGGCGGAGACCGGGTCGCAGGCGTGCGCCCGGCGGTGGGCCTCGGCGATGTCGGCACCGACGGCCAGGCCGCACGGGTTGGCGTGCTTGATGATCGCGACCGCGGGCTCGGCGAAGTCGTTGGCGGCGCGCCGCGCGGCGTCGGTGTCGGTGTAGTTGTTGTAGGACATCTCCTTGCCGTGCAGCTGCTCGGCACGGGCGAGCCCGGCGGGGCCGAACCCGTTGAGGTAGAGCGCCGCCTTCTGGTGCGGGTTCTCGCCGTAGCGCAGGACGGTCGCCTTCTCGTACGTCCCGCCGACCCACGCCGGGAAGCCGGTGCCGTCGGAGGTGTCGGTGAGCACGGAGCCCATCCAGGAGGCGACCGCCACGTCGTACGTCGCAGTGTGCACGAACGCGGCCGCGGCGAGCGCCTTGCGCTGGCCGTAGGTGAACCCGCCGGCCGCGAGGGCGGCGAGGGTCTCGGCATACTGCTCCGGGCTCGTCACGATCGCCACGGAGGGGTGGTTCTTGGCGGCGGCGCGGACCATCGAGGGGCCGCCGATGTCGATCTGCTCGACGACCTCGTCCGGGCCGGCACCGGAGGCGACGGTCTGCACGAACGGGTAGAGGTTGGAGACGACCAGGTCGAACGGCTCGACCTCGAGCTCCTTGAGCTGCTCGACGTGGGACTCCAGGCGGCGGTCGGCGAGGATGCCGGCGTGCACGCGCGGGTGCAGCGTCTTCACTCGGCCGTCGAGGCACTCGGGGAAGCCGGTCAGGTCCTCGACCTTGGTCACCGGCAGGCCCAGCTTCTCGATCAGCGCGGCGGAGCCGCCGGTCGAGACGAGCTCGACGCCGGCGTCGTGGAGCCCTCGGACCAGGTCCTCGAGACCGGTCTTGTCGTAGACGGACACCAAGGCCCGCTTGATGGCGATCTGGTCCTGCACAGCCGTACTCCTCATCGGTCGATGAATTCGATGAGGGGCACCCAGGCGGTCGATGCCGTCTCTTTACACTCCCCGGTGGTCCCCCACCTGCGCCAGTCGTGTGCTCGTCACTCTAACCGTTCAGGCGCGCCCGAATCGAACCCGCCGACCGTCCACGGTGTAGCCCTCACGGGCGATCCTTCCGACGGACTCGACGAGCATCGAGCGCTCGACGACCTTGATCCGCTCGTGCAGCGTCTCCTCGGTGTCGTCGTCCTCCACCGGCACCGTCACCTGGGCCATGATCATCCCGGTGTCGACCCCGGCGTCGACGATGAAGAGCGTCGCCCCGGTCACCTTCACGCCGTAGTCCAGCGCGTCCCGTGCTCCATGCATCCCGGGGAAGCTCGGCAGCAGCGCCGGGTGCGTGTTGAGCGTCTTCCCCCCGAACCGCTCGAGGAAGGCCTCCCCCACCAGCTTCATGAAGCCGGCAGAGACGACAAGATCAGGCTCGTACGCCGCCACCGACTCAGCCAGGGCCGCGTCCCACTCCTCCCGCGACCCGAAGTCCTTGACCCGGTGCACGAACGTCGGGATCCCGGCGTCGCTCGCCCGGGTCAGCCCCTGGATCCCGTCGCGGTCGGCCCCGACCGCGACCACCTCAGCCCCGAACTCCGGGGACGCGCAGGCATCCAGCAGGGCCTGGAGGTTGGTGCCCGAGCCGGACACGAGGACGACGAGACGCAGCGACATGCTGCGAACTCTAGGCGGCAGAGTCGGTCGGGAGGGAACGCCGGTGCCACCAGGTCATCGCGAGCCCGGAGAGGAGACCGGCGAGGCCGAAGAAGGCGATGGCGTTGACGAGGACCTGTCCCGCGTACGGCCCGACGTCGGCCATCCGGCCGGGGCCGACGGAGCCGCCGGCGACGCCGGAGAGAATGGCGAGGAGCAGGCCGGCGACGACGCCGGCGCTGACGCCGCGGAGGGCGCCCTCGGACCAACGCAGGGTGGGCCTGACCCGGCTGACCCGACAGACTGCCCAGAAGGCGGTGAGCGGGCCGAGCGCCATCACCGCGGCGACCCAGGCGGGCGGGGCACCGTTGTCGGGGAGCGCGGCGAGCATCGGGAACATCGGCAGCGGACCGAGGGTCACCGCCGTGGGGGTGACGGTGGTGCCGACGCCGACCGTGAAGCCCGGGCCCAGGGCGTACGCGCTGGAGAAGAGCACCGCGTTGGGCAGCACGAGGACGGCGAGCAGGGAGTAGAGGATGATCCCGCCGAGGTCGAGATGGAGCTGGGAGACGACGTTGACCGACGTGGTGAAGTCGGTGAAGAGGGCCGCGAAGAACACCAGCGTGCTGACCGCGAACCACCACAGCAGGATCGAGCGGACCATCACCAGTACGTCCACGGCCGCGCGTGGCAGCAGGGTGATCCACAGCGCCGCACGGCCGGAGCCGACCGCGATCGCGGGCAGAGCCACGACGACGCAGAGCCCGACCGACCAGGCGAACACGCCGGCGATGCTCGGCGCGGTGGCCGGGGTGCCGGCGATGATCGCGGTGGCCAGCGCGGTGCCGGCATAACCGAGGGTGAAGAGGCCGGCGACGACCGGGACGGTCAGGTCACGCTCGCCGTCGGCGAGGGCATTGACGTCGGGGCCGTGCAGCGAGACCGCGTCACCGGCCCGGACCGCGACCTGCCACATCACCCAGGCCAGGATCAGGGTCAGGCCGAGCGGGACGACCGTGACCGCGACCCCGGAGACGACGACGCCCGAACCGTGGCCGAGCAGCCACCCGAGCGCGGCGACACGCAGGGCGTCCGACGGGTCGCCGTGGGCTCCCATGTCGCTGATGAACCAGCCCAGGATGCCGATCGCCAGGCACACGACCAGCGTGGCGGCGGCCGTGCCGATGCCACCCAGCAGAGCGACCGCGACCAGCGGGCGGCGGTGGCGGAGATCGTGGAGATCGTCCGCGGAGAGCCCGCGGTCAGGGGTGCGAGGAGGCAGCAGCGAGGACATCGCGTCTCATCCTCGCAACCCGCACCGTCTCGATCAGGGCGACGCGCCGCCCGAAAAGGTCTTGTGCACGCCTGATACCCACCTGTGCATCAACGACCATTGCCAATCATTCGATCGAATCACCTACAGTTGACCGCTGACATGGGCATGACCACGGCAGACCACGAGACCTTCGAGGCGTTCTATCAGGACGTCCGTGGACGCCTCCTTCTCCAAACCTGGTCGCTGACCGGCGATCTGGAGGCCGCCAAGGCCGCCGTGCGCGGCGCGCTGGTCATCACCTGGCACCACTGGCGCAAGGTGAAGCCGATGGACGACTTCGAGCGCGAGGACTGGGTCCGCCCGATCGCCTGGTCCAAGGCGATCCGCAACCACTCGGTGCCGCTGCTCCACCGCGACCAGACGATCGCGCCGGAGGCCCGGAGCACGCTCTCCGCGCTGCGCAGCCTGCCGCTCCACGACCGCAAGGTCTTCCTGCTGGGCCACCTCACCAGCGTCGACCTGGCCCAACTGGCCCGCGAGGTCGGCACCCCGATCAGCCGCACCGAGACCGACCTGCAGGGCGCCAACGCCGCCATCTGCGCCGAGCTCGGGATCGCGCCGGAGCAGCTGCAGTCCATCTTCGACCCGCTCGTCGACGTGCTCACCGAGCAGCCCTGGCCGAAGACCTCGACCCTCACCACGGCCGGCGCCGTACGCCGCCGGGTGCACACCGCGATCGGCGCGGCCGCGGCCATCGCCGCGCTGGTCGGCACCGGCTTCTTCGTCACCCAGGACGCCGAGACCGAGCCGCGGCTCAACACGCTCTCGATGCAGTCGGCGGCCGAGGAGTTCGAGGTCGAGCCGAGCCAGATCCCCGGCAAGAAGCTGACCGCCAAGGACCTGATGACCGAGGAGGAGGTCGCGAAGATCTACGGCGGCTCCTGGGCCGTCGACATCTCCTCCGACAACCTCGAGGGCACCGGCCTCACCATCCCCTGCCAGGCCGACACCTCGGCCGACAAGCGGCCGGTGGCGAGCCTGGCGCGCACCTTCACCGCCAAGGCGAAGGCGACCACCGCCGGCACCACGATCGAGTCGTCCGTCGACGCGAAGGCGGCGGCTGCGGCGTACAAGAAGATGCAGGGGTGGTACGCAGCGTGCGCCGAGCCCCGCTACCAGCTGCTGTTCACCGAGTCGGTCGACGGCATCGGCGACCAGGCGACCCTCTTCACCTACCGCGACTGGGAGAACAACCGAGCGGTCACCTACGGCGTCGCACGCACCGGCAGGCACACCGCCGCGGTGACCGTGAAGACCGAGGGCAAGTCCAGCACGACCGCGGCCAAGACCTCGACCATGCTCGGCACCGCCGTCCACGGCCTCTGCTCGATGCCGGGCGCGGGCGCGTGCGTGGAGACCAAGCGACCGCGTGCCACGGTGGTCCCGATCGCCACGGAGCAGGCACCCGGGCTGATCAACGAGACCGACCTGCCCCCGGTCGCCACCATCGGTGACCCGTGGGAGGGCACCGAGGCGAAGCCGGCCAAGACCAACCCCGCCCAGACCCGCTGCGACGGCACCGAGTTCAACGCCAAGGGGATGACCGGCGCCCAGACGCGCTCCTTCGTGATCCCGGAGACGAAGAAGAAGCTCGCCGACACCTTCGGGCTCACCGAGACGGTCGGCAAGTTCGGCTCCGCCGAGCAGGCGCAGGCCTTCAACGTCGCCATCAAGGACCGGCTGAAGAAGTGCGGCGACAAGCAGCTCGGCAGCCACGTCACCCAGCTCGCGACCGAGTCCATCAAGGACGGCGCGATCACGGTGTGGTACATCCGGGTCGAGCTCGAGAACTCCTCCATCTACTACCGGATGGCCGCGATCCGGCGCGGCGCGAACGTCGCCCAGATGAGCTTCAATCCCGACGGCGACGCCGACATCAGCAACTCCGAGTTCGTCTCGCTCGCCAAGCGCGCCGCCTACCGGCTCGACTATCTCTGAATCTTCCTCCGCCGGATGCAACCGGACCCGCCTCCCAGGCATCTGATCCAGTGAGGCTGGCGTAGGGCCAGATCGGGGACGGCCGGTCCGGGAGGCAGGCGATGGACGAGGACGAGTTCGACGTGTTCTACAACGCGTCCTACCGCCGCGTGTGCGCTCAGGTGTACGCCATGATCGGCGACTCCGACGAGGCCGCCGAGTGCGTCCAGGAGGCGTTCGCCCGCGCCTGGGCACACCGCCGCAAGATGTCCTCGGTCGACTACCCCGAAGCCTGGGTCCGCACCACCGCCTACCGCCTCGCGGTCGGCCGCTGGCGCCGCAAGAAGTACGCCGGCCGCGCCACCGACAGAGCCGTCGGCGTACGCACGGAGATGCCGGCGGTCGACGAGACCCATGTCGCCCTCGTCGCCGCCCTCAAGAAGCTCCCCGAGGTCCAGCGCCAGGCCATCGTCCTGCACCACATCGCCGACCTGCCGGTCCATCAGGTGGCCGCCGAGGTCGGCGCCCCCACCGGCACCATCAAAGCCCGCCTGGCTCGAGGACGAGCCACCCTGGCGGAGCTGCTCGCCGACGAGACACCCGGCGCCGTCTGGAAGGAGGCCTGAGATGAGTGACCCGATCTCGCGTCTGGACCAGTTCCGCGCCGCCACCCCTGGAGCACCGATGAAGTCCGCAGCCGAGGTACGCCACCGGGGTGACCAGATCCGCCGCCGCCAGCGCGCGCTCGTCACCGCCGGAGCCGTGGCCGTGGCCGCCGCGCTCGCCGGACCGATCATCTTCCTCTCCGCCGGGTTCGGCGACAAGGCGATCGACCCGGCACCGGCCCCCAGCGAGACCCCCACCACGATCACCCCCAGCCCGTCCGCCTCGGCCTCCGGGCCGGCGTCGGACCTGACCCGCGCCGCTCTTCCCCTCGCCGCCGACCTGGTCGCCGAGGACCCGTTCCCTGCCTGGGTCGAGGAGCAGACCTATGACGGGGAGGGCAAGAGCGACGACAACGAGTGCCTGACCGCGTCACTGACCGACGCAGGTGCCCGAGCGACCGTACGCCGTGACTTCGTCCCGAAACCCGGGGACGAGCTGTCGGCCTCGGCCGGGACGCTGAAGGCAGTCGTCGCCGAGTTCGGGTCGCCCGAGGAGGCGAAGAAGGCGCGCAGCGATCTTTCGGAGGCGGCAGCCGCGTGCCCCGGTGTGGACGGCGCGGACACCGCCGGCTCGCTGCCTGTCGAGGGCGGCGTCGTCTCCGCCGGACACATCGACGTGGTGACGTACCAGCCCGACGACCCGGACATGCACGCGGTCTGGGAGGTCGCGACGGCCGTCGTCTCCGCCGACGACCGGGTCCTGGTGATGACCCGGAAGCGCGGCGTGCAGAGCTACGTCTCGCCGACCGACCTGCAGACCTCGGCCGTCAACGCCGCCCACCGGATGGTCGGCGCGAAGCGTCCGGTCGAGGCGTCCTCGAAACCGCCCGCTTCGTCACCGGCGACCAGCAAGGCTCCGGAGCCGACCCTGTCGGCACGCAACCTGCTCACCGGCGAGGACGCGATCTACCCCAACGGAGGAGCGTTGGACTGGGTGGAGAGCTCCGGCTCGACGACCACCGGCGAGACCGCACCCGCGGCCAACGCCTGCTGGCAGGGCTCCATGAAGGCCCGCGGAGCGATCGCCACCATGCAGCGCGACTTCGGCCTGGAGACCTCCGAGGGCGGTGACCCCGACGCCGACGCCTACCTCAACGAGACGATCGCCGAGTTCCCGTCCAACGAGGAGGCCCAGGCGGCGTACGAGGACGTGCTCACCTGGTTCGACGGCTGCAGCCCCGAAGGCTCGGACAGCTTCAAGCCCAACCCGTTCGGCGACGTGCCGATGTCAGCGCCGGCCGAGGGCGTGACCGGGCAGGCCGTCTACGGCCCGATCACGGCCGCTCCCGGGACGCAGTACGACCCCGCCGGCCGCGAGGAGGACGGGTGGTTCCTGGAGATGGGCGTCGTGCTCAGCGGCACCCGGATCGCCGTCCTCAGCCAGCTGATCAGCGGGCAGGACTACACCTGGCCGGCAGAGGATGGCGGCACGCCGGTGCAGCAGATGCTCCCCGCCGCAGCCGATCGGCTCTCGTCCAGATGACCGGATATGCAACCCATGTGGACGCTCGCACGTATCAATCCGCGACACTGACGCTCCTGCAAGGGTCGGGTAAAGCCAGCCGGGGAGGCAAGACGATGGACGAGGACGAGTTCGACGCGCTGTACAACGCGTCCTACCGCCGCTTGTGTGCTCAGCTGTACGCCATGATCGGCGACTTCGACGAGGCCGCGGAGTGCGTGCAGGAGGCCTTCGCCCGCGCGTGGGCACACCGCCGCAAGATGTCCTCGGTCGACTACCCCGAAGCCTGGGTCCGCACCACCGCCTACCGTCTCGCCGTGGGCCGCTGGCGCCGCAAGAAGTACGCCGGGAGGGCCGCCGACAGAGCCGTCGGCGTACGCACGGAGATGTCGGCGGTGGACGAGTCCCACGTGGCGCTGGTCGCCGCGCTGAAGCAGCTCCCCGAGGCGCAGCGGCAGGCCATCGTCCTGCATCACATCGCCGACCTGCCGGTCCATCAGGTGGCCGCCGAGGTCGGCGCGCCCACCGGCACCATCAAAGCCCGCCTGGCTCGAGGACGAGCCGCCCTCGCGGAGCTGCTCGCCGAGGACAACCCCGGCGCCCTGGAAGGAGGCCTGAGATGAGTGACCCGATCTCGCGTCTGGACCAGTTCCGCGCCGACGCCCCCGGAGCGCCGATGAGCTCCGCAGCCGAGGCACGGAGCCGAGGTGACCAGATCCGGCGCCGCCGTCGTGCCGCCGTGACCGCCGGCGTGGCGGCCGTGGCCGCCGTCGTCGCCGGGCCGGTCATCTTCCTCTCCACCGGGCTCGGCGACCAGGGGATCGACCCCGCACCGGCCACGAGCGACAGCGCGGTCGCCTCCAGCCCGTCGGGCTCCGCCTCCGCCTCCGATCTCACCCGCGCCGACCTGCCGATCGAGGACGACCTCGAGACCGACGACCCGTATCCCGCCTGGGTCCAGGAGCAGACCTACGACGGCGAGGGCACCGACGCCTACAACGACTGTCTCACCGAGTCGCTGGGCGACTCCGGCGCGCTGGCGACGTACCGCCGCGACTTCGTCGCGGAGCCCGGGGCGGAGATGGCAGACGCGGCAGGCACGCTCAACGCCGTCGTCGCCGAGTTCGGCTCCGCCGACGAGGCCGAGACCGTACGCACCGACCTCTCCGACGCCGCGACCTCCTGCCCCGGTGTGGACGGAGCCGACGTGGCCGGATCGCTGCCGGTCGAGAGCGACGTCATCTCGGGTGGGGACATCAACGTGGTGACGTACCAGCCCGAGGACCCGGACATGAACGCGGTCTGGGAGACCGCGACGGCCGTCGTCTCCGCCGAGGACCGGGTGCTGGTGATGACCCGGAAACGCGGTGTCCAGGACTACGTCTCGCCCACCACCCTGCAGACCTCCGCCGTCAACGCCGCCTACCGGATGGTCGGCGTCGCGCCCCCGGGCGATCCGTCCGCCACCCCGACGGAGGCGGGATCGCCCGCGGCAGACGGTCTCAGCGCGGCCAACCTGGTCGACGGCAGCACCTTCCCCGCGCTCGACCGCTTCGAGAGCCAGCTCGGCTGGAACCAGTACACGCCCACCCCCGACGTGCCGACGCTGGCCTGCCAGAAGGAATGGCTCTCCTCGCTCGGCGCCTCGGCGAAGGTCGCCTCCGACTACCGCTGGGACACCGACAGCGCCATGGTCGGCCAGGTGCACGTCGCGGTGCTGGACTTCGCCGACGAGAACGCCGCCGGCGCTGCGTATAACGAGGTCATGGAGTGGATGGAGGTCTGCCCGGCCAACAAGCTCGGCGTCGACCCGACCGTCACGGACCTGCCCATCGACGTGTCCGACGACCTCGACGCCGGGCCGAAGCGCGCGGCCCGCTCGCAGGCGACCTACCCGGGTATGGACGGTGGCGACAGCGCGTGGTTCGAGACCGAGCTGGTCGCTGAGTACGAGACCCGGCTCGTCCTAGTCGGCTACGCCGAGCTCGCCGGCCCCTGCCCGCCGAGCACCGGCGACGAGGCCGACCCGTGCTACCAGCCGGACCAGCCCGACTCCTGGCCCGGCCGGATCCTCGCGATCGAGAAGGCGGCGGTCACCGCCGGGATCAGCGACCTGCGCTGAGGGGCTCCACTCAAACACGATATGGTTGATCGTCTTTCATAACTTAGCGTGGAGACTCCTGTCACAACGCGCTCACGCAGGGAAGACGCGTACCGGCCAGGACGTTCGGGCCCAACAGAGCCCCGACCCGCCTCAACCTTGGAGAACCTTCTCGTGTCCACCGCCCCCACCACCCGACGGCGCCTGCGGCTTCCGTCCTTCTCGGTCCAGATCATCCTCGGCCTCGTCTTCGGCGTCGCGCTCGGTGCCGTCGCGCGAGCGATCGGCCCTGGGGCCGGCGACGAGGCCAACTGGCTGACGACGACCCTCGCCACGATCGGCGGCTCGTTCGTCTCGCTGCTCAAGGCCGTCGTCGTACCGCTGATCTTCACCGCGATCATCGCCTCGATCGCCAACCTGCGTACGGTCAGCAACGCGGCCCGGCTCGCGGGCCAGACGCTGCTCTGGTTCGCCATCACCGCGGCGATCTCGGTCGTCATCGGCATCGGCCTGGGACTCCTCTTCCGGCCCGGCAGCAACACCGCGGTCAGCACGGCCGACGCGGCCGAGGCCGGCGCCTCCGCTTCCTGGCTCGACTTCCTCCAGGGCCTGATCCCCGGCAACTTCCTCGGCCTCGAGGCATCGACCAGCGTCGAGCAGGTCGGCGGGAGCCCGCTCGCGGAGACCGCACTCAGCTTCAACGTCCTCCAGGTGCTCGTGGTGGCCCTCGCGATCGGCATCGCGGCGCTCAAGACCGGCGAGAAGGCCGAGCCGTTCCTCGCCCTCAACCGCTCCTTCCTCGCCATCGTGCAGAAGGTGCTGTGGTGGATCATCCGGCTGGCGCCGATCGGCACGCTCGGCCTCATCGGCAACGCGGTCGCCTCCTACGGCTGGGACTCGCTGAGCTCGCTGGCCTGGTTCGCGGTGGCCGTCTACGTCGGCCTGGCCCTGGTCCTCTTCGTCGTCTACCCGGTGCTGCTGCGGGTCAACGGCCTCAACCCGCTGGCGTACTTCCGCGGTGCCTGGCCGGCGATCCAGCTCGCCTTCGTCTCGCGCTCCTCGGTGGGCACCATGCCGGTGACCGAGCAGGTGACGGTCAAGAACCTCGGCGTCCCCCAGGAGTACGCCTCGTTCGCCGTCCCGCTGGGCTCGACCACGAAGATGGACGGCTGCGCGTCGATCTACCCGGCGATCTCGGCGATCTTCGTCGCCCAGATCTTCGGGATCGACCTGGGCATCACCGACTACCTGCTGATCGCCTTCGTCTCGGTCGTCGGCTCGGCCGCCACCGCCGGTCTCACCGGCGCCGTGGTGATGCTGACCCTCACCCTCTCGACCCTCGGCCTGCCGCTGGCCGGCGTCGGCCTGCTGCTCGCGATCGACCCGATCCTCGACATGGGACGCACCGCGGTCAACGTCGCCGGACAGGCGCTCGTGCCGACCATCGTGGCCAAGCGGGAGGGCATCCTCGACGTCGACCGCTACCGCTCCGCCTCGGCGGAGGGCCTCCTGGCGGACGAGGAGCCCGCCAAGGAGACGGTCGCCGCCTGACGTCACCCCGGGTAGGCCGCGCCCGCACGCGCGGCGCGCAACGCCTCGGCCCACCAGGTGAGCTGAGCGAGCATGCCCTTGGCGTAGACGGCCGAGTCCGGGTCGCCGGGGCGACCGTTCTCGTCGAGGCGCTCCCAGTAGCGCGGGAAGGCAAGGCGCGCCTGGAGCGGGTGGGCGTGCAGCTCGGTGAGCACGTTCTCCAAGTGCAGGGCGGCGTGGCGGCCGCCGCTGTCGCCACCGTAGGAGACCAGCGCGACCGGCTTGGCCTGCCACTGGGTGAAGTGCCAGTCCAGGGCTGACTTCAACGAGGCCGGATAGCTGTGGTTGTACTCCGGCGTGACCACGACGAAGCCGTCGGCCGCCGCGAGCGCCTCGGTGAGGTCGCGCTGGCCGTCCGGCCGCGGGTAGTCGTCCCCGGCAGCCTTCGGCGACTCGGCGGGCAGGGACAACGGGATCTCGTGGTCGGCCAGGTCGATCAGCTCGACCTCGAGACCGCCGTACGCCTCGGCCTGCTCGGCCACCCAGGAGCCGAAGATCGGACCGCCGCGGCCTTCCCGGACGCTGGCGGTGATGACTGCGATACGTAGTGGGTTCATGTCGTCCAGGTTCGTGCCGATCAGCGAGCGGTGGGAGACCGAGCCCAGGCTGGCCCCGGCAGGGCCACCCTCACCGCGCCGGGCCGCCGTAGGCTGGTCGGCATGCCCGCCAACCCGGGAGCCCTCGGCTCGTTCATCAGAGACCGCCGGGACCGGACGACGCCCGAGAGCGTCGGCCTTCCGGAAGGCGTACACCGCCGCGCCCCGGGGCTGCGCCGGTCCGAGCTGGCCACGCTGGCCGGGATCAGCGTCGAATACCTGGTCCGGATCGAGCAGGGCCGCGACCGTCATCCCTCGCCGCAGGTCCTGCGGGCCATCGGCGACGCGCTCCGCCTCGACGCCGCCGCCCACGAGCACCTGCGGACCCTGGCGATGGCCTCGAGCGGACAGTGCGTCGGGCCGTACTCCTCGGGTCGTGACGTACGCCCCGGCGCCCGCGCCCTCATCGAGCAGCTGGAGCCCGGGGTCGCGGTGCTCACCAACCGCCTCGGCGACGTGCTCGCCCACACCGAGACCTTCGACCTGCTCGCCCGCCCCCTGGGGCTGCTCGACCACGCGGAGCCCAGCCTGACCGCGTACGCCTTCCTCCACCCGCGCGCCCGCGAGGCGTTCCCCGACTGGGACCGGGTCGCCGACGACCTCGTCGCGAACCTCTACCGCGGGCCGAACGCCGGCGCCTCCCGCCGGATGATCGAGGCGCTGTCACCGCAGGCGGGGCCGGAGTTCACCGACCGGCTGGGCCGCCACGACCTGCCGCACGGTGGCGTGTGGCGCTGGTGTCATCCCGAGGCCGGCGAGCTGCGCTTCGACGTCGAGGAGCTCGAGCTCCCGGCCGCCGACAACCAGCAGATCCTGGTGCTGATGCCGGCCGACGAGGCGACCGCCGAGTCGCTCGAGGCGATGCGGCGCCGCCGCGCCGGTGCCCTGCGCGCGGTCTGAGACTGATCAGCTCGACGGGATGTAGAGCTTGAAGCCGGCAGACAGCTTGTCGGGCGCCCGGTGGCCGTTGTAGATCCGCAGCTCCTCCTCGGTGATGCGGAACTTCTTGGCGACGCTGGCGTAGGTGTCCCCGGCGACGGTCGTGTAGACGGTCTCCCCGGTGCCGGGCTGGGGTTTCGGCTTCGGCTTGGGCTTGGCCGGCTTGGCCGGGATCTCGATCGTCGAGCCGGCGAGCAGCTTGGTGGGGTCCTGGTAGCCGTTGTGCGCCATCAGCTCGTCCGCGGTGACACCGAACTTCTTGGCGATGCTGACGAACGTGTCACCGGCGACGACCCGGTACTTCTTCGGCTTCGGCTTCGCCGCCGGGATCTTGATCTCGCTCCCCGCCAGGAGCTTGGTGGGATCCTCATAGCCGTTGAGGGCCATCAGCTCGCCCACCTCGACGCCGAACTTCCTGGCGATGCCGGAGAAGGTGTCACCGACCACCACGGTGTACGTCTTCGCGGCCGGCTTGGCGGGTGGGCTCACCACGAGCTCGGCCCCCGCTCGGATCTTGGCCGGGTCGGCGATCTGGTTCCAGGTCGCGAGGTCGGTGACCTTGACGCCGTACTTCCCGGCGATCCCGGAGAGCGTCTCGCCCGGCTGGACGACGTGGGTCTTCCGCGCCTTCTCCGCCTGGTCCACGACCCGATTAACGCTCTGGCCCGGCGCCGCTCCCGCCGAAACCGAACAGAGACTCAGCGGCGCAATTGACACCGAAAGTCCGATAACGACCGCACCCGAGAGCAAACGCGTGATTCGCTTGGCCATGGTTGTCACATTAATCCGTTCGGACGCTCGAGCGCGCACATTCGGACAATTCGCCCACAGACGAAGACCGCCCCGCGACCTTGGCGGTCGCGGGGCGGTCAGGATCTGACGTACGTCAGAGGGACTGCAGGATCTCGCGAGCGAGAGCAGCGGTCTCCGACGGGGTCTTGCCGACCTTGACGCCGGCGGCCTCGAGGGCCTCCTTCTTCGCCTGCGCGGTGCCGGCGGAGCCGGACACGATCGCACCGGCGTGACCCATGGTCTTACCCTCCGGCGCGGTGAAGCCGGCGACGTAGCCGACGACAGGCTTGGAGATGTTCTCCTTGATGTAGGCCGCGGCCCGCTCCTCGGCGTCGCCACCGATCTCACCGATCATGACGATGAGCTTGGTCTCGTCGTCCTTCTCGAACGCCTCGAGGGCGTCGATGTGGGTGGTGCCGATGATCGGGTCACCGCCGATGCCGATGGCGGTGGAGAAGCCGAAGTCCTTCAGCTCGTACATCATCTGGTAGGTCAGCGTCCCCGACTTGGAGACGAGACCGACCGGGCCCTTGCCGGTGATGGTGTGCGGGGTGATGCCGGCCAGCGACTCACCCGGCGTGATGATGCCGGGGCAGTTCGGGCCGATCATCCGGGTGGCCTTGCCCTGCAGGTAGGACCACACCTCGGCGGTGTCCTGGACCGGGACGCCCTCGGTGATGACCACGATCAGCGGCATCTCGGCGTCGATGGCCTCGATCGCGGCGTCCTTGGTGAACGCCGGCGGCACGAAGAGGACCGACACGTTGGCGCCGGTCTCCTTGATCGCCTCCGCGACCGTGCCGAACACCGGGAGCTCCACGTCGGCGCCCTGGGCGTCCTTGTGGGTGACCGTGGTGCCGGCCTTACGGGCGTTGACGCCACCGACGATCTGGGCGCCCGAGTCGAGCATCAGGGCGGTGTGCTTCGCACCCATGCCGCCGGTGATGCCCTGGACGATGACCTTGCTGTCCTTGTTGAGGTAGATGCTCATGTTTCTCTCTCCTGACCTCAGGCGTTGGCCAGCTCGGCGGCCTTGTCGGCGCCGCCGTCCATGGTGTCGACGATGGTGACCAGCGGGTGGTTGGCCTCGCTGAGGATCTGGCGGCCCAGGTCCACGTTGTTGCCGTCCAGACGCACGACGAGCGGCTTGGTGGCCTCGTTGCCGAGGATGTCCAGCGCGCCGACGATGCCCTTGGCGACCTCGTCACACGCGGTGATGCCACCGAAGACGTTCACGAACACGGACTTGACCTGCCCGTCGTTCAGGATGACGTCCAGACCGTCGGCCATGACCTGCGCGTTGGCGCCGCCACCGATGTCGAGGAAGTTGGCGGGCTTGACGCCGCCGTGAGCCTCACCGGCGTACGCGACGACGTCGAGGGTCGACATGACCAGACCCGCGCCGTTGCCGATGATGCCGACCTGGCCGTCGAGCTTGACGTAGTTGAGGCCCTTGTCCTTGGCCTTGGCCTCGAGCGGGTCCTCCTCGTCACGGATGACGAAGCTCTCGTGGTCCTCGTGGCGGATCTCGGAGGCGTTGTCGTCCAGCGACACCTTGCCGTCCAGGGCCTCCAGCTTGTCGCCCTCCAGGCGAGCCAGCGGGTTGACCTCGACGAGCGTCGCGTCCTCCTCGGTGAACACCGTGTAGAGGCTCTGGATCATCGCGACGGCCTGCTCGAAGACGGGCTCCGGGAAGCCGCACTCGGTCGCGATCTCGCGGGCCTTGGCCTCGTCGACGCCCTTGCCGGGGTCGATGCCGATCTGCTTCACGGCGTCGGGGTTGGTCTTGGCGACCTCCTCGATCTCCACACCACCCTCGACGGACGCGATGCAGAGGTACTGCCGGTTCGATCGGTCCAGCAGGAAGGAGAAGTAGTACTCCTCCACCGGCGGGGTCGCCGGCGTCACGAGGACGCGGTTGACCGGCAGGTCCTTGATCGTCAGGTCGAGAATGTTGGTGGCGTGCTCGAAAGCGTCCTCGGGCGTCTTCGCGATCTTGACACCGCCGGCCTTCCCGCGGCCACCGGCCTTGACCTGCGCCTTGATGACGGTGACGCCACCCAGCTTCTCGGCCGCGGCCTTGGCCGCCTCCGCCGAGTCGACGACAACACCAAGGGTGGTCGCCACGCCGTGCTTGGCGAAGAGTTCCTTCGCCTGGTATTCCATGAGATCCACTGATCCACCTGGTCTGTGTGTTGCGGTACGGGGGCCGTACCGCATGGATCAGCGGTCGACGCCCTCGTCTTCAGATGTGTCCGTCCAGCACCATAGACCCCGCCGAGGCGGACTTACGAGCCCAGGGCACACGACGTGACGTACGCCACTAGCAACGCACGGGGCCGGACACACCGGACATATACCAACAAATCGGCAACCTCGGGTAACAGCCCGTAGCCCTACGTAGCGACCCCCGTTTGACCCCGTACGACGCGGGCCGAACTCCGGCAACCAGCCGGTTTCGACACCGTATCGAGGCCTGAATGGGCCGATGACACGCGTTTCGGGTGACATGAAGATGTCGCAATCGAGTTTCGAATCTGGCGGAAATACGCAGATCAGCGACTGATTCGGCCACAGCCGTTGGTGAAATCAGCGAAACGGGCGTGCCACATTTCTTGACCGCGCCCTCCGGTCCGTTACAGTCATGGCTCGCCGCCTGACCCCGAACAGCGGAGATATGAACTGATGGGCAACCACCGAGCCGACGTCACCAGTGACAGTCCGCGTTCGGTCACCCCTTCCCCCGGAGCAACCACGAGCAGCAGCAGCTACGTTGGGAAGCGGCGCGCAGCGCCGGCGACCGACAGCCCTGCCTCCAGGCCTGCCCCGCGAGCGACCGGATCGACCTCCTACGTCGGGAAGCGGCGCGCCGCGCCGTCCCCCGCCGTCGGGACCGCGAAGCCATCCCCCGCCCCTGAGACTCCCGAAGAGCCGGTCGCCAAGGCCCGGCCCGCCCGCGTGGTCCTCGAGCAGACCGGCACGCTGCCGGTCGTCGGGTCCCCCCGCGCCGACGAGACCACCGACGGCCGCATCTCGACGGGTGAGCTGCGTGCTCTCGTCGAGGGCGACGGTGGCCCCACCTTCCCGGCCTCGTTCCCGACGACGCCCGCCCCCGCCCAGCTCGCGCCTCGGCCGATCGTGCCGGTGCAGCGACGGGCGGCCCAGATCGACCCGGTCCTGGCCGACCTGCTCTCCTCGATGGGCATCGACCCGGACAAGGTGACCCCCGAGGTGCTCGAAGACCTCGGCGTCGGAGGCATGACGACCTCCGAGCTCACCATGTTCCTGACCCAGCCGACCAAGCCCGCGCCGGCCAAGGCGACCTCGAGCAGGGCGGTCTCGACCAAGACGCCCCCGCGCGGCGTTCCGGCCGCTCCCGCAGCGCTCGCGCCCGTGCTTCCCGAGCCGGTCCTTCCCGAGCCGGTGCTCCCTGAGCCGGTCCGTCCGGTGGCGCCGGTCGCTCCTGAGCCGACCTTCCAGGCACCCGAGCCGACGCACACCCCGAAGCCGCTGCGGATGGCCAACACGTTCGCGCCGCTGACCGGCAAGATCCGCGCCGTGCGTCAGGCCCGCCAGATCCCGGCTCCGCCGGTGGCGCCGGCCGCTCCGGCCTACGAGCCGGAGGCACAGGAGCCCCGCGGGTTCCAGGAGGCGTTCGACGCGCCGCCGACGTCGTTCAAGATCGACACGACCTCGTTCCCGGCCCCGCCGGTGTCGCTGCCGCAGCAGATCGACTTCGACTCGATGGCGATCGACCTCCCGGCCGAGTCCTACACCGACGCGCCCTACTACGAGGAGCCGCAGGCCCACGAGGCGTTCTACCAGGACGACTACGCCGACGGCTACGACCGCGACCCGCAGCAGGCCGAGACCTACTTCCGCGCCGACACGGGCAGCATCGACCTGCCGAGCATCAGCGAGATCGCGACCTACCGCCCCGAGCTGCACGACCTCCCGGCGGTCGAGACCACCGGCACGATGGTCGGCATCGGCGGCCCCGCCCGTCCCCGCACCCGGCGCGCCTCCGCCTCGGCAGCCGGTGGCCGTCCGACGGTCCCGCTGACCGCCGGTGCCGCGGCCCTCGCCGCCGCCATCGGTGGCATCGCGCTGACCGGCGGTCCGACGATGGTCGCCGCCGATGACGTACGCCTCGTCGGAGCCACCGCGCTCGGTGGCGACAGCGACATGGTCGTAGTCGGTGACCGCTCCGCGACCGTCACCCGCAACGACGAGCGCTCCGAGGCCGACACCGCGGCGAGCGACCGCGAGAAGGCGCTCCAGGGCGTCGACGTCCAGGCCGACAAGCAGGACAAGTTCCTCAAGTCCAACATGTGGGAGCTGCCGATCCCGGCGGGCGTCTACCGCATCACCGGCACCTTCGGCTCCTCGGGCTCCAACTGGTCCAGCACCCACACGGGTCTCGACTTCGCGGCCCCCTACGGCACCCCGATCCACGCGATCGCCCGCGGCACGGTCACCGAGACCGCCTGGGGCGGGGCGTACGGAAACCGGACGATCATCACCCTCGAGGACGGCACCGAGATCTGGTACTGCCACCAGAGCGACTACGGCGTCTCCGTCGGCCAGACGGTCTCCCCCGGCGAGGTCATCGGCTACGTCGGCTCGACCGGTAACTCCACCGGCAACCACCTCCACGTGGAGGTCCGCCCCGGTGGTGGTGACGCCGTCGACCCCGACGCCGCCCTCAACGAGCACGGCGTAGACCCGAGCTGACGCGCGCAGCGCGTCAGCTCGGCACAGAGCCGAGTCGGCGCAACTGCACGCCTGGGAGCGAAGCGAAGCGAGCGAGGCGTGCCGTTGCGCCGACTCGGCGTCCCACGAGGAGACAGCCGCCTAAGCGACCACGGCGGCCCGTGAGCCTTCAGCCTCCCCGAGTCACAGCTTCTCGACGGGCGCATAGCGGAGAAGCAACCGCTTGACCCCCGTATCCCCGAAGTCGATGCTCGCGACCTGCTTGTCGCCCGAGCCCTCGATGGTGACGACGGTGCCGAGGCCGAAGGAGTCGTGGGTGACCCGGTCGCCGGGGTCGAGCGAGGGAACCTCACGGGCCGGCTTCGACTTGGCGGCGACATCGGCGCGCAGCGCGGCCGAGGAGAAGTTGCGGCGGCCGGCGGCCGTGGGCTGACCGAGACGCTGCCCACCACCCCAGCTGTCGTTGGCGAGGCTGGGCCGGCCCCACGAGGACATCTCCTTCTCCGTACGCCGCCAGTCGACCAGGTCGACGGGGAGCTCGTCGAGGAAACGGCTGCCGGGGTTGTGCGAGGGCGCGCCCCAGGCGGACCGGACGACGGCACGCGAGATGAAGAGCCGCTTCTCGGCGCGGGTGATCCCGACGTACGCCAGGCGGCGCTCCTCCTCGAGCTCGGTGCCGTCACCGAGGGCTCGGGAGTGCGGGAAGACGCCGTCCTCCATGCCGGTGAGGAAGACCGCGGGGAACTCGAGGCCCTTGGCGGTGTGGAGCGTCATCAGGGTGACCACGCCGTCCTCGTCGTCGGGGATCTGGTCGGTGTCGGCGACCAGGGCCACCCGCTCCAGGAAGTCGCGGAGCCCGGGCACGACCGTGCCTGCGTCGACGTCGGCCGGGTCCGCGCTCGGGGCCGCGACCGGGTCGTCGGAGAACTCACGGGCCACGGCGACCAGCTCGGCGAGGTTCTCCACGCGGGTCTCGTCCTGCGGGTCGTCGGACTCCTCGAGGGAGGCGAGGTAGCCCGACCGATCGAGCACGGTCTCCAGGATGACGTCGGCCCGCTCACCGGCGGCGACCATCTGCAGCAGCTCTTCGATCATCGCGACGAAGGCCTTGATGTTGGTCAGGCTGCGGGTGGCCAGGCCGGGCGCGTCCTCGGCCTTCTGCAGCGCGTCCCAGAAGGTCAGGCCGTCGCGCTCGGCCAGCGCGTTGACACAGGCCACGGCACGGTCGCCGATGCCCCGCTTCGGGGTGTTGAGGATCCGTCGGAGCGAGACCTGGTCGTCGGGGTTGGCCAGGGTGCGCAGGTAGGCCAGGGCGTCGCGCACCTCCTTGCGCTCGTAGAAGCGCACACCGCCGACGACCTTGTAGGGCTGGCCGGTGCGGATGAACACCTCCTCGAAGACGCGCGACTGGGCGTTGGTGCGGTAGAAGACGGCGACGTCGGCAGCCTTGAGCCCGCCGTCGACGAGCTTGTCGATCTCGTCGGAGACGAACCGGGCCTCGTCACGCTCGTCGTCGGCGACGTAGCCGACGATGCGGTCGCCGTTGCCGGCGTCGCTCCACAGCGCCTTCTCCTTGCGACCCTTGTTGTGCTTGATGACCGCGTTGGCGGCGGTGAGGATCGTCTGCGTGGAGCGGTAGTTCTGCTCCAGCAGGATCGTGGTCGCGTTGGGGAAGTCCTGCTCGAAGTCGAGGATGTTGCGGATGTTGGCGCCACGGAAGGCGTAGATCGACTGGTCGGCGTCACCGACCACCATCAGCTCGGCCGGCTCGGCCCGCGGGGTGTCCTCGGCGTAGGAGTCGGTCAGCGCGGTGTCGTCCATCCGGTCGGCGCAGAGCTCGTGGACCAGGGCGTACTGCGCGTGGTTGGTGTCCTGGTACTCGTCGACCAGAACGTGCCGGAACCGGCGGCGGTAGACCTCTCGCACCTCCGGGTAGGCCCGGAAGAGCTCGACGGTCGACATGATCAGGTCGTCGAAGTCGAGGGCGTTCGCCTGCCGAAGACGCTTCTGATACTCCTTGTAGGCCGCGACATAGGTCTGCTCGAGATGGTTGCGCGCGTCCTTCTCGGCCGCCTCGACGTCGCGCAGCTCGTTCTTCTGGTCGCTGACCCAGTTGAGCACCTGGTTGGGCTGATAGTGGCGCGGGTCCAGGTCGAGATCGCTGAGGACCAGCTGCATCAGCCGCTTCTGGTCCTGGGCGTCGTAGATCGAGAAGCTGGACTTGAGGCCGACCTTGTCGATCTCCTTGCGCAGGATCCGCACGCAGGCGCTGTGGAACGTGGAGACCCACATGATCCGCGCGCGCTTGCCGACCAGGGCCTCGACGCGCTCCTTCATCTCGGCGGCGGCCTTGTTGGTGAAGGTGATCGCCAGGATGCTGCCGGGGTGGGCGCCACGCTGGGAGATGAGCCACGCGATCCGCCGGGTCAGCACCCGGGTCTTGCCCGAGCCTGCTCCCGCCACCACCAGGAGGGGTGCTCCCTCGTGCTGCACAGCGGCCTTCTGAGGCTCGTTGAGCCCGTCGAGGAGCTCCTCGACGCTCGGGCCACGCGGTTTCGTACGCGGCTCGTCGGCCGGCTGCGCCGAGGCGAAGGCCTCGAGGCCCGGGATGGAAGCGAGGGGGGTCTGGTCAGGCGTACTCATGCTGGCTCCAGCCTAGGCGCTGGCACCGACAAGTCGCGGGTCGGCAGGCCCTCGATCAGGGTCAGGAGGCGACGTGCGCGGAGGACCAGAAGACCGCCACGCAGACGTTGATGATCGTCAGGCCGAAGATCGTCCAGTAGAGGCCGTCGGAGATCTTGGGCTTACGCAGCTGGGACATCACCAGGCCGAGGATGACCAGGCCGATCACGAGCTTCACGCCGACCTTGGCGTGGTCGACCGGACCGTCGCCCATCTCGAGGACGCCGACGAGCAGCAGACCGGCGAGGAACGCGGTGCCGGAGCCGTCGCGCATGAGGCCGTTGGACACCTTGTCAGGGGCCTTGATCTGCACCAGCAGGCCGCCGAAGAGGGCCGCGAAGCCGAGCAGGTGAATGACGAGCAGGATGTGCCGCACGATCTCCATGCGCAAAGACTAGAGCCACCGCCTCGGAGCCCACCAAGCGGTACCTCTTCGACACGTTTTCGAACGATCACACGATTTTGCGCACATTCGTCTTGGGGAATTCGGCGGCGTCTGCCTACTCTCACCGTGACCGCCACCATCGCTCTCGGCTCCGCAAGGAGGATTCTGACGTGTCATCACCTCGCCCGACCCTGCCCACCGGCGGGTCCAGACCGCTCGATCAGCTCCGCCAGTCCCTTCGCTTCGACGTACCTGCCTCGCTGGTCGTCTTCCTCGTCGCCGTGCCGCTCTCGCTCGGCATCGCCGTCGCCTCCGGTGCACCAGTCGCCGCAGGCCTGATCGCCGCCGCTGCGGGCGGCATCGTCGCCGGCGTCTTCGGCGGCTCACCCCTACAGGTCAGCGGCCCGGCCGCCGGTCTCACCGTCGTCGTCGCAGAGACGGTCGCCGAGTTCGGATGGGAGGCGACCTGCGCGATCACGCTGATGGCCGGCCTCCTCCAGATCGCGCTCGGCGCCAGCCGGCTGGGACGCTACGCACTGGCGATCTCTCCGACCGTCGTCAGCGCGATGCTCGCCGCGATCGGGATCTCGATCGTCCTCGGCCAGCTCAACGTCGCGCTCGGCGGCCGGTCGCAGGCGAGCGCGATCGAGAACATCAAGCACATCGTCGGCAACGCCCAGAACCCCAACATCCACGCCGTCCTGGCCGGGCTCGGCGTGATCGGCATCCTGCTCGTCTGGCCGCGGCTGCCGCAGCGGGTCCGCGCCGTGCCCGGGCAGCTCGTGGCCATCGTCGCGATCACCCTGCTCGCGGCCGCCTGGCTCCCGGGGGCCGAGCGCGTCCACCTCGGCCCTGACCTGCTCGACGAGATCGGCTCGATCGCGCTGCCGGAGGGCACGCCTCTCGCCGTGGCCGGCGCGGTGCTCACCATGGCTCTGATCGCGAGCGTCGAGAGCCTGCTCTCGGCGGTAGCCGTCGACAAGCTCCACGGTGGACCGCGCAGCAACCTGAACCGCGAGCTGATCGGCCAGGGGCTCGCCAACACCGTCTCGGGAGGTCTCGGCGGCCTCCCCGTCACCGGCGTCATCGTGCGCAGCTCGACCAACGTCGCCGCCGGCGCCCGCACCCGTGTCTCCGCGATCCTGCACGGCGTCTGGGTGCTCCTGTTCGCCCTGGTCCTGGTGGGGCTGGTGGAGCAGATCCCGCTCGCGGCCCTCGCGGGGCTGCTGATCATGATGGGCACCGGCCTGGTCCGGCCCGCCGACATCTCCCAGGCGCGTGCCCGCGGTGAGCTGTGGATCTACGCCCTCACCATCACCGGGGTGCTCGCGCTCAACCTGATCGAGGGTGTCCTGATCGGCCTGGTCGCCGCACTGGTCCTGGTGCTGTGGCGCCTGGTCCACGTGCGGATCGACGTACGCCTGGCCGGCCAGGCCGCCGACAGCCGCGAGAAGTGGCTGGTCGAGGTGCACGGCAGCCTGTCGTTCCTGGCGACACCGAAGCTGGTCAGCCGGCTCGACGAGATCCCGGAGGGCCAGCTCGTCGAGCTCGACCTCCTCGTCGACTACCTCGACCCGGCGGGGCGCGACCAGCTCGACCACTGGCGTGCCCGCTACGAGGCCGCCGGTGGCACCGTGCTCGTGGAGCACTCCGGACCGCACGGCGTCGAGGCACCCCGGCAGGAGCGCGCGCTCAAGGCGCCTCCGATCAGCCCCCGCGGTCTGCTCCCCTGGGGCGCGTGGCAGGACGTACGCGCCGACCGCACCGACGGGCACCACCCGCTGGCGCTCGGCGTCCGGGAGTACCACCGCCGCCACGCGGCGCCGCTGCGCCCGGTCTACGAGGGCCTGGCCGACGGCCAGGAACCACACGCTGTCTTCCTGACCTGCGTCGACTCCCGGGTGGTGCCGAACCTGATCACCTCGAGCGGTCCGGGCGACCTGCTGACGGTCCGCACCATGGGCAACCTCGTGCCCGAGCCCGGGAGCGCGGACAGCTCGGTCGCGGCGCCGATGCTGTTCGGCGTGGACGACCTCGGCATCAACACCGTCGTCGTCTGCGGCCACTCCTGCTGCGGTGCGATCACCTCGGCGCTGAAGAGCACCCGGGCCGGCACGGTGCCCGCCGGGCCGGTGGGCGACTGGCTGCGCCACGCTGCCCCGGCGATCCAGGAGTGGCAGGCCGGACACCCGGTCGGCGCCGCTGCCGCCGCGGCCGGCAGGAGCGAGGTCGACCAGGTGTCCCAGGTCAACGTCGCGGTGATGATCGACCGTCTCGGGGAGCTTCTCGGGGACCGGGACGTACGTCTCGTGGGCCTGTTCCTGGACATCTCCGACGGCACGCTGCAGATCCTGCGTGGCGACGGCTTCACGACGCTGACCGACGCGGAGACCGATGAGCTGGCCCACCTGATGGAGGCCCGCCCACCGGAGCCGGCGTAGGGATCTAGAGCAGGCGGCGGTCGTTGGCCCAGCGAGTGAGCTCGTGACGGCTCGACAGCTGCAGCTTGCGCAGCACGTTGGACATGTGGGTTTCGACCGTCTTGATCGAGATGAACAGCTCGCCGGCGACCTCCTTGTAGGAGTAGCCGCGCGCGATGAGGCGCATCACCTCGCGCTCTCGTTCGGTCAGGCGGTCGAGATCCTCGTCGATGTCGGCGATGGCGATGGTGCCGGCGAAGGCATCGAGCACGAAGCCGGCCAGGCGCGGTGAGAAGACCGCGTCTCCCCCCGACACCCGCTGGATCGCGGCGACCAGCTCGGTGCCGGTGATCGTCTTGGTGACATAGCCCCGGGCACCGCCGCGGATGGTGCCGATGACGTCCTCGGCGGCGTCGGAGACCGACAGCGCGAGGTAGCGTGGCGAGCCGTCGATGGCCGGCGCCTTGCGCATCACCTCGACACCGCCGCCACCGGGAAGATGTACGTCGAGCAGCACCACGTCGGGCTTGCCCTCGGCGATCGCCTTGACCGCGGTGTCGACGTCCTCGGCCTCCCCGACGATCCGGATCACCGGCGATCGGCTCAGCTCAGCGCGTACGCCGGTGCGGAACATCGCGTGGTCGTCGACGATGACGACCTTGACCTCACTCATGATCGTTCTCCTTCGTGCGAGGCTGCTTCAGCCGCACCTCGGTGCCTTCTCCGGGTGACGATCTCACCACAGCGCTGCCGCCGTGGCGCGACATCCGGTCGATGATGCTGTCGCGTACGCCGTGTCGGTCCGCGGAGATGTCGTCCATGACGAAGCCCGCTCCGCGGTCGCGGACGAAGACCTCGAAGGCCTCATCGGTCGCCTCCGCGTAGACGTCGACCCGTCCGGTGCCCGCGTGCTTGGCGGCGTTGGTGACCGCCTCGCGGGTGGCGGCGACGATCGGGCGCACCGTCTCGTCGAAGGGGCCGTCGCCGACGACCACCACGTCGACGGTCACGCCGTGAGCGTCCTCGACCTCGGCGGTGGCCGCCTTCAGCGCGGCCGCGAACGTCTCGTCGGCCTCGGCCGGGGTCGAGAAGAGCCACTCCCGCAGGTCGCGCTCCTGGGCGCGGGCCAGCTTCTGCACCATCGCGGGATCGCCGGAGTTGCGCTGGATCAGGGCGAGGGTCTGGAGGACGGAGTCGTGCAGGTGAGCGGCCATGTCGGCGCGCTCCTGGGTCCGGATCCGCTCCTCCCGCTCGCTGCCCAGGTCGCTGGCGAGCTGACGCACCCACGGCCCGGCGACGAGGAAGCCCGCGGCGAGCACGATCAGCCCGGCGATGACCAGCGCGGTGGCGTTGCCGAGGTCGAGCTGGCCGCCGGCGAGGATCACCGCGAAGAGCATCAGCCCGACGCCGACCCCGACCCGGACGTACGCCCGCCAGCCGCCCTTGCCGAAGACCATCCGCACCAGGTCGAGGCGTCCGGTGCCGTCGATCCAGCGCTCCCGCTGGGCGGCGTCGGCCTGGCGCCACAACAGCGCGACGCCGGCGACGCCGAGCATCGCCGGCCAGATCAGCGCACCGGCACCCAGCAGGGTGTCGAAGAGCACGACGGCTCCGAAACCGAGGGCGAGCAGCGCGATCGCCGGGCCCTTGTCGACGCCACCGGGGCGGGAGGAGGGGCGGCGGCCACCGCGGGTCGCGCTCTCGCCGCCCGGCGTGGACTGCTCCAGGTGGGGCGCGGCCGGGACGAAGATCCACAGGGCGGCGTAGAGCAGCACGCCGAAGCCGCTGAACACGGCGGTCACCACGAAGAACGCGCGCACGGCGAGCACCGGGAGGCCGAGGTGCTCGGCCAGGCCCGCGGCGACGCCGCCGATCACCGACGCGTCGGTGTCGCGGTAGGCGCGGCGTACTGCGCGCTCCGGGGGCGGCGGCGCCGGGAGCTCCGTCGTGGCATGGGTTGTCGTCATGATGACAACCATCGTCACACCAACCGTGGGTGTGTGCCATGAGGATTCACCCTGATCCTTGCGCGTCGAGAACTCAGGGCCGTCCCTGATGGTCTGCGGGGCGCGGAGGGGTCAGAGTAGGGGTGTGACGATCCCGCCCGAGGCGCCGCTGCCTCCCACCCCGGAGCCGCCATCGCCTGTCTCCGAGGCGCGCACCCGCCCCAGTGGCGAGCAGCTGCGCAACCTCAGTGGCCTGCGGCGTACGACCAATGCCTCCCCGGAGGGGCGGCACATCGCCGGCGTCGCGGGTGGGATCGCACGCCACTTCGACATCGACCCGCTGCTGGTGCGGGTGCTGCTGGTGGTGGCGGTGTTCTTCGGGGGCTCCGGCGGGATCGTGTACGTCGCGGCCTGGCTGCTGGTGCCCGAGGAGGGCGCCGAGGACGGGATGATCCCCGTCGGGCCACCCGCCCGCAACCTCCTGCTCTGGATCGCCGGCGGGATCGCCTCGATCTCGCTGCTCGGCGACGCGTTCGGCGACACCAGCGTCCCGTGGTTCTGGCTCGCGGTGCTCGGCGTGGTCGCGCTCTGGTACGCCAACCGCGGCAAGTGGGGCCGCAAGCGCGGTGCAGCTCCCCCGTCGTCGTCCCCGTCGTCGTCCCTGTCTCCGGCCGCGGCGCCGGCGACCACCCGCATGGACGTCTCCGCAGCCCAGACGCGCGCTCTGCCGGCGCCGTGGCCTCCCGGCTCCTATGATCCGCACGCATCCGTCATCCCGGCCGGTCGCCGGCGGCCGCCGCTGCTGTTCGGCCGCGCCGTCGCGGTCGCAGCGCTCGTGGTCGGTGTCCTCGGGCTCGTCGACGTCGCCGACTGGGCGCCGGTCCCGACCAGCGCCTACCCGGCGGCACTGCTGGCCGTCTTCGGCGGCTTCCTCGTGCTCGGGGCCTTCTGGGGCCGGGCCGGCGGGCTGATCTTCCTCGGGCTGCTGGCGCTCGCCGCGCTGCCGCTGACGATGATCGACCTCTCGAACATCGAGACCGGCAGCAGCGTCGAGATCCACCCCCGCAGCGTCGCGGCCCTGGAGACCTCCTACACGGTCGATGCGGGCGCGATCATGCTGGACCTGAGCGCCATCGACCCGAAGACGCTCGACGGCCGCGACCTCGAGATCACCAGCTCGCTGGGCGAGATCACCGTGATCGTCCCCGACGACGCCACCGTCGCCGCTGAGGCCACCGTCGGCGCCCTGGGCGAGGCACAGCTCTTCGACGAGACCCGCAGTGACGTCGGCGGGTTCACGCTGTCCCGCACCCACGTCGCCGGGGAGGACGGCAGCGAGCCCGGCCTCGCCGACGACGCCGACCTGCATCTGACCGCCACGGCGGACCTCGGCGCGATCAACGTCTACGAGGAGAGCGACCCCAGAGCCGCAGCCTTCGTCGGTACGGCCGAGAGGAGCAACCCGTGACCTACGACTACGCCCCGCCGCCACGCTTCGAGGACCAGGCGCCGCCCAAGCGCACCGGGCGGCACCCGGTCAACATCGGCCACCTCGTCATGGGCCTCGTCTTCCTCGTCTTCGTCGTCGTCTGGGCCCTGATCGCCAGCGACACCGTCGTCATCCACAGCATCGAGGACCTCCGCTGGCTCCTCCCGCTCCCCTGGATCGTCGGTGGCTCCATCGGTCTGCTCGCCGCGCTGCTTCGGAAGAACTGACGCTCACCACGCCGCTTCTCCGGTCTGCGGCACGGACATCGCCAAATCAGCCCGTACGCGCCGGGTGGTCGAGCCGCAGCGACGGGCAGTGGCAGGGCGGCGTAACCCTGCCGAGTCGGCGCATCTTGACCGGTGTCTCGCGAAGCGAAGCGAGCGAGCCGGTCAAGATGCGCCGACTCGGCATACATTCACTCCGAGCCTGTCGAGACCATCTGTCGCTGGTCGAGCCACAGCCACGAGCAGTGGCAGGGCGGCGTGCAACCCTGCCGAGTCGGCGGATCTTGACCGGTGTCTCGCGAAGCGAAGCGAGCGAGCCGGTCAAGATGCGCCGACTCGGCATTCATTTGCTCCAGGTGATCGAGCCTGTCGAGACCACCTGTTGCGGAAGGGTTCTTCGTGGCTTACGTGGGCCGCCGACCCGATCACGAGGGTCTTCTCGATCTGGACCGGGCGCCAAGGCGATGTATCGAGCTTGTCGAGATGACGCCCTGCGGGCGCCGGGATCGACGGCCGCGTTCGGGGGTCTGTGTCGTGGACCGGTGATGGTCGGTGGTCGAGCTTGTCGAGACCACCTGTCGCGGAACGTTTCTTCGGGGCTGGTCTAGGCCGCCGACCCGTTCTTTGAGGGTCTTCTCGATCTGGTCCGGCGTCAAGGACGCCCTGCGGGCGCCGGCTTCGCCGGCCGCTTCGCGGTCCTGGACTCCGGACCAGATCGAGAAAAGATTTGGCTGGCTATCGGGGCGGCGGCCCGGGTGTGGCGCAGCGGAATCGTTACTGGGATAGGTGGTGTTGGTGGAGTGTGAGAGGTGGCCCTTCGGGCCACTTACCATCCACAGAAGCGAGGACGTTCGCTCACCGCGAAAACCGGGTTTGAACAGGGAAAATAGATAGTAAAGAGAGCGGTCGAGGCGTAGAATCAGACCCATCACAACACACCTCCTCGAAGGAACCACGCGATGAGTCTCGGCCGCGACATCAACCACTGGGGAACCAACCCCGGTGACGCGATCGACGCCGCCCTGGCCGCCATCGAAACCGCCCTCCATGACCTCCTCTCGAGCGACCCTGCCTATTGGCGCACCGCGCAGAAGAAGGACCTGCTGGCACGGTTGGAGAAACTCCAGGCTCAACAGGCCGCACTGAAGCTGCGAGTCCTCGCCGCTGCGGGCGACATCGCCGAGGAGACCGGTGCGAAAGACGTCTCGGGGTGGCTGCGGACCGAACTCCTGGTCGACAAGGGTGTTGCCCGCTCGCAGATCAAACTCGCTGCTGGGGTCGCCAAGTACGACCTGGTCGCTGCCGGGCTGGCCGAAGGTGTGGTGTCTCAGGACAAAGCCTGGGTGATCACGAAAGCGCTTGATGCCGTCGAGGCCGACCCCGCCGCCAGTGGTGAGCACCTGCTGTCGGCCGAGAAGATGCTGGTCGACTATGCCGCCTGGATGACCGCCAACGAGCTCAAGAACGCCGGCCGACGCATCCTCGCCGAGATCGACCCCGAGAGGTTCGAAGAAGCCGAAGCCAAGGCCCTCCAGCGGGAAGAAGAGCACGCCGCCCGGCGCACCTTCTTCTCGAGCAGGGACAACGGGGATGGCACCATCGATCTCCACGCCAGGGTCTCCCGCGCCGTCGGGATGCGGCTGCGCACCATCCTCGACTCGCTGGCGCAGCCCCGGAAGCTGTCCGCGGAGAACAAGGGCCGCAAAGCCCCCTATGACCGGCTCCTGGGCCAGGCCTTCACCCGGGTCGTCGAGACCTACGACGTCAACCTGCTGCCCCGCCACGGCGGCCACGGCACCACGGTGTTCATCACCATGAGCGTGGATGACCTCCACAAAGACCTCGGCACCGCAGCGTTGGGGTTCGACGGGGACCAGATCACCGCCGCCGAGGCCCGCCGGATGGCCTGCAACGCCGACCTGGTGCCGGTCGTCCTCGGCACCGACTCCGAGATCCTCGACCTGGGCCGCACCGCCCGCCTGGCGCACCCGATCCAACACCGAGCACTCCGGTTACGAGATCAAGGCTGCCAAGCCGAAGACTGCGATGCCCCCGCCGCGTGGACCGAAGCCCACCACCTGAAACCGTGGTCCGAAGGCGGCCGAACCAACCTGGCCAACATGGTGTTGCTGTGCCCGAGTGATCATCACCGGATCCACGACGCCAACTACGCCCATGAGCGGCTCCCGGACGGGCAGATCCGGTTCACCCGACGCGCCTGAATCAGCACCCAAGCACGCTGTCAGGCAGCGATCCGTCTTCCCTACTGCTGCCGTGCGCCCTACTGCTGCCGTGCGCCCTACTGCTGCCGTGCATCCCACTGCTGGGGAGGTTTCCCACGCCGGTGTCGGTTCCCCACGCTCCGGAGGGTGGGGAAATCCCCATCTTCGGGTGGGAGAGACTCCCCGGCAGTGGGGAACCTGGCCCTTGGATCCGCCCGGCCCCACCGGGCTCGCCAGCACCGATCCCACCGCACCGATCCCACCGCACCGATCCCACCGCACCGATCCCACCGCACCGATCCCACCGCACCGATCCCACCGCACCGATCCCACCGCACCGGTTTCGCCGCACCGGTTTCGCCGCAAGCGACCGCCCCGAGGCCGACACGCATCGTTCGCTGTGCTGTGCCCGGGTCAGTGGCCCGTCGTGAGCGCTTGCACCTGAGGGCTGGCGCGAACTCTCGTCGTCTGGTTATCAGCTGACGGCCTGCCTCGTTCATTCGCTGATGCGTCTGAGATCGACCCAGCCTGATCGCCTGGGCGGCCGGCCTGGCCGGCCGGGTCAGCAGCCGATGGCGACAGCATCGTCAGCTACGCCCACGTTGTCGCGGCCCCTTCCTGACGGCACTGCTTGTGAAGCCTTCACAAGGCGTCATCGTCTTGTAAAAGCACCGCAAACACCTCGGCCGCCATGACCCATCGACCCTGGATCCCAGGCCCGTACCCAACCCAAAAAACTCCGCGCCAAACCCCGCCGCCGACCCGATAACCAGCCAAAATTCTCGACGGGTCCCGGTGTCCAGGACCGCGAAGCGGCCGGCGAAGCCGGCGGCCGCAGGCCGTCATCTCGACAAGCTCGATACATCGCCTTGACTCCGGGAACCGGCGAGAACACCCTCCGTAACGGGTCGGCGGCCACCCGGCGGCCCAACAAGAAACCCCGACCCCCAGAACCGAGCCCCTCACCAACCCAGCGACCGATCGACTGACTCCGGACGATGCCGAGAAACCCGTCAAGGACAGAGCCACCGGCCACGAGAAAGACCAGCTAGGAGACGCTGGAGATCTCCCCCGTCCAGTTCGCGATGAGATCGGCCTCGTGCGGGGGCGGACCGGGGAGGCGGCGGCTGGCTGCCTCGGCGCGCAGACCGTCGCAGACCAGGGCTAGGTAACGGCGGCGCAGGGCGGCGCTGCGTACGTCGTCTCCAATGTCGATGCGGCCGATCTGCTCGAGGATCACGACGATGTCGGTGCGGGTGACGTCGGGGCGGAGGATGCCGCTGCCGCGGGCGGCGCGCAGGAGCCGGTTGGTGGTGTGGACCGCGAGCTTGTCCAGGTCACGCAGGCCCTGGTCGAAGGTGACCTCGTCGCGCAGAGCGAGGGTGAGCCGCGGGAGTCCGTCGTCGAGCACCTGGCGCAGGAAGCCCGTGAACGCGAGCCACGGGTCGTCGGTGTCGCTCAGGGCGGCCTCCGCGAAGGCGATGTAGCGGCGGTAGTTGTCAGCGGCGACCGCCCGCAGCAGCGCCTGCTTGTTGGCGTAGCGGCGGTAGAGCCCGGCCACCCCCATCCCGGCCTCCTCGGCGACCGCGGCCATGGTCGCGCGAGGATCCCTGATCAGGACCTCCCGAGCGGCGATCAGGACCGCACGGTCCGCGATGAGGGGCGCCATGCCCCAGACTTTACGCGGGGAGGCCAGCCTCAGGCCGTACGTGCTTGTGTGGCGTCGAGCAAAGCCGCGATCGGCCGGTTCGGGTAGTCGGCGAAGACCCCGTCGACCCCGGCCTCGAAGAGGCGATCTGCCTGGTCGCGGCCCGCTTTCAGGGTCCAGACGAAGACCAGCAGACCGTGGCGGTGGGCCTCGTCGGCCAAGCCGGTCGGCGGCTGCCCCTTCTTGCGGACCATCGACTTCTTGGGCCCGATGGCCTGGGCGTACGTCGCGATCTCCGCGCAGTCGACCGCACCCCACTTCTTGTCGACCAGCTGCACCAGCGGAAGGTCGGTGCGGGTGCTCATGTCGCGCACCCACGCCTCGTCGAAGCTCTGCAGCCACAGCCGCTGCGTGGGCAGGCCCGGGAGGCTGTTCCAGGCGTCGACGCCGTGGTCGGCCAGCGTCTGCAGGAGGGTCTCGGTGACGGGCAGGCCGATGGAGGCGAAGTACGTCGGGTGCTTGACCTCCACATGCAGCCCGACCCGGCGCCCGCGGCGCTGCGACTCGTCGGCGACGAGCAGCAGCAGCGTGTCGAGGGTGATGATCGGCTGGCTCGTCGTCGGCGCGCCGAGACTGAGCAGCTCGGGGAAGGTGAAGTCCTCGGTGAACCAGCCGGTCCATGTCTTGCCGCTGATCACCTTGGTCGTACGCCGCTCCGCGAACTCCGGGTGCGAGGCGACGTCCGTGGTGCGGGAGAGCTCGTTCTCGTGTCGGAGCACCATCACCCCGTCGCTCGTCATCACCACGTCGGTCTCGAGCGCGTCCACGCCCTGGCGCAGCGCCAGACGGTAGGACTCCAGGGAGTGCTCCGGCAGATAGCCGGGTGCTCCGCGATGGCCGATCACAAGAGGGCGGTGGGCCGATGCCATGGCGCCAAGCGTGCGTGCCGGCAGCGACGCCGCGGCGGGCGCAATATGAATGGGACGTTACGAGCGGCGGGCCATCTTGATCAAGCACAGCCGGTTCGGCACCATCAGGTCCTGCTCACGGGGTGTCCTCGCCGTCCCAGACGACGTTCTCGCGGATCAGCCGAGCGGGGACACCGGCCACGGCCGTACGCGGCTCGACCTTCTGGTTGCGGACCATCGCGCGCATGCCGACGACGGCACCGTCACCGATCTCGGCGTGGCCGGTGACGATCACGTCGCGGCCGAGCCAGACGTGCTCGCCGAAGCGGATGTTGGCTCCGTACGGATTGATCCGCTGCCCCGTCTCACCATCTTCGAGCCGGTGCATGTCGTCGGTGGCGATGTAGACGTTGGCCGCCCAGAGCTGGTCGCGGGCAGCCACGATCGAGCCGCCGTTGCGGGCGTCGATCTGCGCACGCGAGGTCGCGACGAGACCGCCGGAGAGGATCACCGCGGAGCCGCCGCCGCAGTAGATCTCGCCCCAGACCATGCTCGTGTCCGGCCCGATGAAGATCGTCGGCGAGTCGCCGCCGACCAGCAGTGCCTGCATCGAGGTGATGTCGGTCGCGACCACGATCAGCGCATCGGAGAACGGGTAGAACCCGAGCAGCTCGATCAGCCGCTCGTCGAGCGGGAAGCCCTCACGCAGGTAGAGCGCGTTGCCACCCTCGTGCCACCACGTCGGCAACGGTCCGGTGATCTCGCTCAGCTCGAGCCCGGCAAGCACCTCCGGCTCGAGCCCCGCGGCGATGAGCCGCTCCCGATGTACGTCGGTGAGCGGCTCACCCCTGGTCCAGGACATGCCGGGAACCATAACCCGGTTCAGCTCGGGTACATCCCACTGGTCACGTTGAGCCAGGTGCCGGTGATCGCGCCGGCGCCGTCGGAGGCGAGGAAGGTCGCGGTGTCGGCGACCTCCCTCAGCCGCGGCGACCGCTTGGTCATCCGCAGGCCGTCGAGGTTCTCCCTGATCCCGGCGAGGGCCTCCTCCGGAAGGGGCGTCCCGATGACCCGCTCGAACTTCTCGGGGGTGAAGGTCTCGGTGATCCCGGCCGTCCAGATCCCCACGACGCGTACGCCGGCGGGACCGACCTCCGCGGCGAGATCACGGACCAGCGCGTCGAGGGCGCCGTCGGCGGCGCTGGTCCCGCCCATGCCGGGCGCCGAGCCACGTGCGGAGCCGGAGTCGAGCGCGAGCACGACGCCGCGACCCTGCGCGACCATCTGGCGGGCGGCCGCACGGGCGGCGTGGAAGGAGCCGGTGATGCCGCGTACGACCGGCTGGGTGTAGTCCGCCGCCGAGATCTCCAGGAGCGCCTGCCCCTGGATGTCGCCGCGGTCAGCGACGTTGAACGAGATGTCGAGCGAGCCGGTCTCGGCCACGACCCGCTCCACGAAGGCCACCACGGCGTCCTCGTCGAGGACGTCGACCACCCCGTAGCCGGCGGCGCCGACCTCCTCGGCCCGGGCCGCGAGAGTGGCCTCGGTGCGGCCGGCGAGGTAGACCTTGGCGCCCGCCTCGGCGAAGGCCTTCGCGGTCGTCGAGCCGATGTCCCCCGCGCCGCCCCAGACGATGGCGGTGCGGTCCTGAAGCTGTGCGTTCACGATGTCTCCTCAGCAGTTGTCGCGCACCTGGTGTGCGCGATCGACCGTTAGGACGTACGCCACCCCACCCACTCATCGGGTCGGCCGAAACTTTTTCAGATGAGCGCCTGAGGGAGCCCGAAGGCGGGGAAGAGATGCGGCTCGAAGGTGGTGATCTGGGCGAGCCGGCCGTCGACGACCCGGAGCACGTCGAGCGTCTGCGGGCGGTAGATCGTGGTGCCCGGGCGGCGTACATAGCCCGCCACCGCGGGCATCCGGTTGGCGCTCGCCGGGACGAACCGCCACTCGCCGAGGTAGGTCGGCGAGGAAGGATCCAGGTTCGGCCCGACGAACCCCAGCAGCGCCTCGCGCGTGGTGAACCAGAACGGGTTGGGCGGCATGGTCAGCACCACATCGCTGGTGAGCAGCTCGGCGATGCCCTCGCGCCAGTTGCTAGCCCCGGCGGCGATGTAGGCGTCGATGACCTTCCGCTCCTCCTCGGTGGGCCCCTCGGTGCGCCAGGTGGACCGGTCCTCGGGCAGGTGCCGGCGCAGCGCCGGCTTGGCCCGCTGGAGCAGCGAGTTGACCGTGGCGACACTGACCGAGAGCGCGGCCGCGGTGTCGGCGGCCGACCAGCCGAGCACCTCGCGGAAGACGAACACCGCCCGCTGCTGAGGGGTCAGGTGCTGGATCGCGGTGAGGAAGACCAGCTCGATCGTCTCCCGCGCGACCGCCTCCTCCTCCGGACGCTCCGGCTCGAGCAGCGCGTCGGGGAACGGCTGGAGCCACTCCAGCAGCTCCGGGGGCTCGCCGGTGCCGTGGTCGAACCCCGGCAGCGGGGCGTACGTCCTCGGCCGCCGATCGTTGCGGCGCAGGAAGTCGAGGCAGGTGTTGGTCGCGATCCGGTAGAGCCATGCCCGCATCGCCTCGGGGTCGGCCAGCTGGTCGCGCCGCTCCCAGGCCTTCACGAGGGTCTCCTGCACCAGGTCCTCGGCCTCGTCGAAGCTCGCCACCATCCGGTAGCAGTGCACCCTCAGCTCGCGCCGGTGCTTCTCGGCGGCCTCCACGAACGGATCGCCCATCACGCCCATGCCTGGTGAGCGTAGGCCCTGGCCGACACTCCCGACACGGATTTTGCAAGCAATGTCAAACCGGTGCAACGCAACCCATCCGCACGACGTACCACGTATGTGGGGCGGTCCTCCCAGGGCCCCGGCCGCTGTGTGAGTGAAGTGTCTCCCCGGCCGGGGCCCTGGTCCGTTCCGGGCGCGATCAGATGAGACCGCGGAGCTTCGGGAGGATCTCCTCGCCGTACAGCTTCAGGAACTTCGCCTGGTCCGGCCCCGGGGCGTGGAAGACCAGGTGGGTGAAGCCCATGTCGAGGTATTCCTTGATCCGGGCGACGTGCTCGTCGGGGTCGGTCGACACGATGAACCGCTTGGCGGTCGCCTCTGTCGGGAGCGCGTCGGCGAGGCGCTGCATCTCCACCGGGTCCTCGACGGAGTGCTTCTGCTCGGGGGTGAGACCGAGAGCGCCCCAGAATCGGGTGGCCTCCATCGCCTGCTCCAGATCGTGGTCGAAGGAGACCTTGACCTCGATCATCATGTCGACGTCCTCCGGCTTGCGGCCGGAGAGCTCGATGCCGGTGCGTACGGCCGGGAGCAGCGTGTCGGTGTAGAGCTCGGCGCCCTTGCCGGAGGTGGTGATGTAGCCGTCACCGGCACGGCCGGCGTACTTGGTCGCGGCGGGACCCGAACCCGCCAGGTAGATCGGGACCGGCGTGGAGGGCTTGTCGTAGATGGTCGCCCGGTCGAGCTGGTAGTAGTCGCCCTCGAAGGTGACCCGGTCCTCCGTCCAGAGCTTCTTGATCACCCGCACGGCCTCGCGGAACCGCGCGAAGCGCACCTTGCCCTCCGGCCACTCCACACCCAGCGGCGCCTCGTTCATCGCCTCACCGGTGCCCATGCCGAGCACGACACGGTCGGGGAAGAGCGAGCCGAGGGTCGCGAAGGACTGCGCCACGATCGCCGGGTGGTAGCGGAACGTCGGGGTGAGCACCGAGGTGCCCATCACGATCCGCTCCGTGCGCGCGCCGAGCGCGCCCAGCCAGGTCATGGCGAACGGCGCATGCCCACCGTCGTGCCGCCAGGGCTGGAGATGGTCGGAGATGAAGACCGAGTCGAAACCCTGCTCCTCCGCCATCACGCCGTAGTTCAGCAGCTCCGTGGGTGCGAACTGCTCGTTGGACGCCTTGTATCCGAACCTGATCTCCGTCACACGGTCACGGTAGCCTCCTCGGCATGAAGCTTGCGATGCCCTTGACGTACTTCGGGAACCCCCGCGAGACCGCGGACCAGGTCGTCGGCCTGGAGAAGGCCGGACTCGACCAGCTCTGGGTCGCCGAGCCGTACGGCTTCGACGCGGTCTCTCTGCTCGGCTACCTGGCCGCGAAGACCGAGAGGGTCGAGCTCGGCGCGGGCATCCTCAACATCTACAGCCGTACGCCGGGAGCGCTGCTCCAGACCGCGGCCGGCCTCGACAACGTCTCCGGCGGTCGCGCGATCCTGGGCCTGGGTGCGAGCGGGCCCCAGGTCATCGAGGGCTTCCACGGGGTGGCGTACGACAAGCCGCTGACCCGCACCCGCGAGATCATCGCGCTGCTGCGCTCCGGGCTGCGCGGCGAGCGGCTACAGAGCGACGGGCTCTACAAGATCCCGCTGCCGGCCGACCAGGGCACCGGCCTCGGCAAGCCGCTCAAGCTGCTCAACCGGCCCGAGCGGGCCGACACCCCGATCTGGGTGGCCGCGCTGGGTGACAACAACGTCGCCATGACCGCCGAGGTCGCCGACGGCTGGCTGCCGTTCCAGTTCCTGCCCGACAAGGCCCGCGAGGTCTGGGGCGAGGCCCTCGACAAGGGTCTGGCCAAGCGCTCGCCCGACCTGAAGCCGCTGGAGATCTCCGCCGGCGGCCTCCTCGCGATCACCGACGACCCCGACGAGGCCAAGCGTCACCGCGACACGATGCGCGGTCTGCTGGCCCTGTACGTCGGTGGCATGGGCGCCCGCGGCAAGAACTTCTACAACGACATGGCCGTGAAGTACGGCTTCGGCGACGCGGCCAAGAAGATCCAGGACCTCTACCTCGACGGGCACAAGCGCGACGCCGAGGCCGAGGTGCCCGAGGCCTGGCTCGAGGCCGGCAACCTGGTCGGGCCGGAGTCGTTCGTGAAGGAGCGGATCGCGGCGTTCAAGGAGGCCGGCGTGACCAGTCTCCAGGTCACCCCCGCCTTCGGCACCGACGGCCTCGCGTCGATCGCCCAGGTCAAGGAGTGGCTGGCCTGATCTCCCCGGCCGGCTGTGACTTCGCTTACCCTCACGGCCGGCCCGGCCGTCCCCCTGTGACCTTGCCCCCGCGGGCATTGGTTGCATGGACGCATGTCTGAGCGGATCGTCAGCGCCATCACCGGGCCCGTCACGAAATGGGTCGTGCTCGGCTTCTGGCTGGTGATGCTGGTGCTGATGGGGCCGCTGACCGGCAAGCTCGGCGACGTCGAGTCCCACGACAGCTCCGACTGGCTGCCGGCCAACGCGGAGTCGACGCAGGCGATCGACGAGCTCGCCAAGGTGCAGGACCCCGACGACCTCACCACGACGATCGTCTACCACCGCGAGGGTGGCCTGACGACGTCCGACTACACCGGGATCGTGCTGCAGATCCCGGAGATCGCGTCGCTCGACGGCGTGGTCACGCAGGAGAGCAAGCCCGATCAGCCGGTGATGCCGGCGATCGCCTACCCGACCGGCGAGAAGAACGGCCAGAAGCATGGCCTGGTCTCCGCCGACGGCGAGGTCGCCACGGTCTCGCTCGTGGTCAACTACGCCGACGAGGACCCGACCGCGCTGCTCGACCTGCGCGACGACCTGGTCGAGCTGACGAAGATCGACGGCGTCGACGTCTACATCGGCGGCGCGGGCGGCTCCACCGCCGACCAGATGGAGGCGGGCGCCGGGATCGGCGGCGCACTGCTGTACGCGGCCGCCGGCGTGGTCATCGTGATCCTGCTGATCACCTACCGCAGCCCGGTGCTCTGGTTCCTTCCCCTCGTCTCGGTCCTCGTCGCCCTGGTCGTGTCGATGGGGGTCGTCTACCTCTGCGCGATGTACGCCGGCCTGACCCTCAACCAGATGAACCGGGCCATCCTCGACGTGCTCGTCTTCGGCGCCGGCACCGACTACGCGCTCCTGCTCATCGCCAGATACCGCGAGGAGCTCGGCCGGCACGAGGACAGGCACAAGGCGATGGCGGCGGCGCTGCGCGGGTCGGCGCCCGCGATCATCGCCTCGGCCGGCACCGTCACCGTCGGCATGCTCGGCCTGATGGTCGCCACCATGGGGTCGACCGCCAGCCTCGGCCCGGTCTGCGCGATCGGCATCGTCGCCGGCCTCGTCGTGATGCTGACCCTGCTCCCGGCGCTGCTGGTGATCACGGGTCGCTGGGTGTTCTGGCCGGTCAAGCCGGCGTACGGCACCAGCGGCGAGAAGCACGGCGGCATCTGGGCGCGGCTCGGCGGCTGGATCCGGAAGCGGCCGCGGGCGGTCTGGGTCGGCACCGCCGCGGTGCTGCTGGCCTGCTGCGGCGGGCTCTCGATGCTCAACATCACCACCCTGGACAGCTCCGAGACCTACACCAAGGACTTTCCCTCGCTGATCGGCGACCGGGTGCTCGAGGAGCACGACCTCGGCGACCCCTCCAACCCGATCCAGGTCGTCTCCGCCCCGGGCACCGAGAAGGACGTCGTCGAGGCGCTCACCCGGGCCGGCTACGACGGCGTCACCCCGGTCACCGACGGCACCCACGAGGTCGCGCTGACCGCGGTCCCGCTGTCCACCGACCCGATGTCGAAGGCGTCGTTCGACACCGTCGAGGACGTACGCAGCGTGGTCCACTCCGTCCAGGGCGCCGACGCGCTCGCCACCGGCACCGCCGCGATCCAGCTCGACATGGCCTCGGCGACCGACCGGGACACCAAGGTCGTGATGCCGCTGGTGCTCGGACTGGTGCTGATCATCTTGATGATCCTGCTCCGCTCGGTGCTCTCCCCGCTGCTGCTGATGGCCACGGTCGTGCTCAGCTTCGGCGCCGCGCTCGGCCTCTCGGCGATCATCTTCGACGCCATGGGCTTCGCCGGGCAGGGCCGCGAGTTCCCGCTGTTCGTCTTCGTGTTCCTGGTCGCGCTGGGCATCGACTACAACATCTTCCTGATGCACCGGGTCCGCGAGGAGGTCGTCACCCACGGCGACACCCGGCGCGCCTCCCTGGTCGCCCTCTCGGCGACCGGTGGCGTCATCACCAGCGCCGGTATCGTCCTGGCCGCGACGTTCGCGGTGCTCACCACGCTGCCCCATGTGAGCTTCATCGAGATCGGCCTGGCGATCGCCCTCGGCGTACTCCTCGACACCCTCGTGGTCCGCTCCATCCTGGTGACCGCCCTCAACCTCGACCTGGGCGACGTCATCTGGTGGCCGAGCAGGCTCGCCCGCGGGCGAACGAGAGCTCCGTCGCCGCACCCGGCTCCGGTTGTTCGGCGGCCGATGCCGCCTCGGGACGGCCAGCGCCGTCCCGACCTCCGTGGCCGACCCGACCTCCGGGGCTATCCGCAACCGCCTCGGCCACGCAATCCTGGCCAGTACTGAGGCCAGGCTGCGGATTCGGCGAAGTGTCTTTACGATGTGCCTACGACTCGGGTCGCTCGGCCCGGTCGCTCCACTTCACTGACATGCGGGGCGTGCGACATGGGGCCAGACGACCAGGACAAGACGAGACCGGGTACGCCGCGGCCCACGCCGCCTCCTGCGCCTGAGCCGGCCAACCCGATCGACCCGGACGCGACCAGGATCCCCAGCGCGAGCCCCACCCCGCCGCCGCCGCCTCCGCCGCCGTCGCCGCCGCCGTCGTCACCCCCTCCTGCTCAGCCGCCGTCGTGGACACCGCCCCCGCCGCCGCCCACGATGGCGATGCCCGCGGCACCGCCCAGCGGCTACGGGCCGCCTCCGGGGCAGCCGCCGGTTGCGTACGCCTCGGGTTATGGCCTGCCGCCGCACCACCAGCAGCCCAAGAAGAGCAACAAGGGGCTGCTGATCGGGCTGGGTGCCGCAGGTGCGGTGGTGCTCGTCGCTCTGCTCGGCACCGGCGCGTGGGCGTTCTTCAGCGGGCGCCTCGGGTTCGGCCCGTTGAGCGCCGAGGACAAGAAGGCGGTGACCGCGATCGCCGCGGACGCGCCGAAGCCGTCCTGGGCCTCGGCCGGGGACGCCAGGTGCGCCGCCGAGCAGCTGGTCGCGGACGAGCGCAGCGACGCCCTGCGCAAGGCCGGCCTGATCCAGATCTCCGGCGAGTCGGTGACCTACACCGGCGCCTGGCGGGGACCGCAGGCGACGACGTACGCCGAGGGCCTGCTCTCCTGCTCGGGCGACTGGAGCAAGGCGATCGGCAAGGAGTGGGCACTGACCGACACCGACTGCCTCGGCGACGTCGACGAGAGCGCGATGGCCGGCCTGATCACCACCCAGGTCATGGAGGTCGAGGACGCCGGCGTCACGAGGCAGGCCGAGAAGGCGGTCGCCGCGCTCGACGAGTGCTACGTCAGCGACGAGCTCACCGCGCCGGCCGCGACCGCCACCCCGGCCGTGCTCGGCGTCGACTTCGCGGTCACCTCGCCCACCGTCGAGGGCAGCGAGGTGGTCGTGCAGGCGAAGTCCGCCGACTCCTCGGAGTGGGCCCCGGTGAGCGGCGGAAAGATCAACATCCCCGTACGCGAGGGCGGCCAGGAGGGCTGCGCGACCTTCCAGGCCTCGATCAGCTACCCCTGGGGCACCACCAAAACCAGCGAGAGCGAGGCCTGCGGGAAGGCGAAGGACCGCCGGCTGTGGTGGACGAAGGACAAGTCGTGCGCCCAGCCGAAGTACGCCCCGTGCAGCTCCTGGACGCTCCACTACGAGGGCTACGAGCTCCTCTCCAGCGTCACGATCAAGCTGAAGCTGAACGGCGGGGACTGCCGGTCGGCCTCCGGGTCCTGCTCGGACAGGGCCTTCGTCACCAAGCCGAGCGGCACCTGGACCAACTGGACCGCACCCAAGGGCTGGAAGGACCGGTTCACCGCCGAGGTCGACGGGCTCAAAGCCGTACTTCCTAACTAACGCCTTAACAAATGGTCTCGCCCGTGGCGTTGCCGCACGACGATCGTTAAGGGGACGCTAGGGTTTCGGCAGAGGTCTGGAATCGGGTAAAAAAATCAGGGCGAGGTTCTAAAGATGGTTGCGTTCCCCCAGGAAGGCGAGCAGTTCGGTCGCTACGTGATCGAGCGGGTCCTGGGTCAAGGTGGCATGGGTGTCGTCTACCAGGCGAAGGACCCGGCGCTGCGACGCAAGGTGGCCCTGAAGCTGGTCCTGCCCTCGCTCACGGTGGACAAGGACTTCATCACCCGCTTCGAGCGGGAGGCCAACATCCTGGCCAAGCTGCGCTCGCGCAACATCGTGCAGATCATCGAGTACGGCGAGGTCGAGGGCACCGTCTACCTCGTCACCGAGTACGTCCCCGATGGCGACCTGCACGGCTGGCTGAAGACCCAGGGGCCGCTGGAGACCGTCCAGGCGCTGCGCCTGGTCGGCGACGTCAGCGACGCGCTCTTCGACGCCCACCGCGCCGGCGTGGTCCACCGCGACGTGAAGCCGTCCAACGTGCTCCTGTGGGAGCGCCAGGAGGGCGAGCTCGTCCCCTATCTCACCGACTTCGGCATCGCGACCGAGGGTGACTCCAACGTGACCCGGGCCGGCTCCGTGGTAGGCTCGCTGCCCTACATGTCGCCCGAGCGTCACATGGGTGAGCAGGCGACCGCGTCGGGCGACATCTACGCCGCCGGCTGTCTGCTGTGGGCCTGTCTGACCGGCAAGGCCCCCTACGTCGGCACCGACTTCGAGCTGATGAGCGCCCACATCAACAGCCCGGTGCCGCGGCTGCCCGCCTCGACGCCGGGCGCCGACCTGATCAACCCGATCATCCAGCGGGCGCTGGCCAAGAAGCCGGAGAACCGCTTCCGGACCGCCTCCGAGCTCGCCAAGGCTCTCGACAAGGCCGCCGACCGGCTCGAGGAGTCCGGGATGGGCGGCGGCATCATCGGCGGCGTCGCCGGACCGGCCGCCGCCGACCTCGGCTCCCGTCCCGGCGCCGGCTACGACACCACCTCCAGCGGCACCTCCGGGGGCGGCACCCCCGTGCCCGAGGCGGAGGCCCAGCCGACGATCGTCAAGCGCCCGGGCGACGGCACCCCGACTCCCGCCCCGCTCGCCAACGAGACCGACTCCACGGTCGTGCACAGCGGCAAGGGCCTGCCCCACGCCGCGGCCGCAGCGGCCGCGACCGGCGGCACCGGCGCCGGTGGTGGCCAGCCCGAGTGGCTGCCCTCGCACCACTCCAACGCCGGCCAGGGCGACGGCGGCGACAAGAAGAGGCTCTACACCATCGTCGGCGGCGGGGTCGCCGCGGTCCTGCTCCTCGGCGTCGGCATCTTCACCCAGGGCTTCGGCATCTTCGGTCTCCACGGCGACGACGCCAAGGCGGCCGAGGCGATCGCCAGCGGCGTACCCAAGCCGGGGTGGGCCACCGAGGACCAGATGACCTGCGCGGCCGAGACCCTGGTCGGGAAGGTGCCCGCCGCCGAACTGCGCTCCCACGGGGTCGTGGACGCGGGCGACGACTGGACCTACACCGGCGACTGGCCGGCCGACGACGCGATGAAGTTCACCCAGGGCATGCTCGACTGCACCGAGTCCTGGGCGACCGAGATCGGCGACAACTGGAAGGTCGGCGACACCCGCTGCATGGAGAAGGAGGTCGACAAGACCTCCATGGCCGGTCTCCTCGCGGTCGGGGACCTCCTCAAGGACGGCGACACCGGCGCCGCCGGCCCGGCCAGCGAGAAGGCCGTCAAGGCCCTCGACGCGTGCTACGTCAAGGCCGACGCGCTCGGCGCCAAGGTGACCCCCAAGGCCGCCTACATGCAGGTCGACTTCGACGTGCAGGAGCCCACCGCACCCGGTGGGCAGTCGGTGATCGGGATCGCCAAGAAGGGCAGCAGCAGCTACGAGAAGCTCAAGGGCTCCACCTACGAGCTCCCCGTCACCGAGGGCGGCGTCGAGGGCTGCATCGCGGTCAAGACCACCGTCACCTTCGCCTGGGGCACCGCGAAGGCCACCGACGCCGATGCGTGCGGCAAGGCCGAGCCGAAGAAGCTCATGTGGGACAAGCTCGACAAGTGCACCGATCCGACCTACACGAAGCGAAAGATCGCGTGCAACACCTGGCAGCTCAACTTCGAGGGCTTCGAACCCGGCAAGAAGTTCAACGTGAAGCTCACCCGCAACGGCGGCAAGTGCTCGGAGGCGAAGGGCGCTCAGTGCACCTACCCAGGCACCCCCGCCGGCGACGGCCGAGGCGCCGTCGTCCAGTGGTCGGGCCCGCAGGACTGGACGGACAGGTTCGTCGCCACCGCCCCCGGCGCGAGCGCTCAGATCGACAACTGACCTTCGGTCCGCCCGGCAGGTCAGTTCTGCCGGGTCGGGCGGATGGTGAGGTCCCCGATCTCGACGTCCTCGGGCATGTCGATGGCGAACGCGATGGCTCGGGCGACCATCTCGGCCGAGATCCCCAGCTCGGCCATGCGCCGCTGCGCCTCCGCACGTGAGGTGTCGTCCACGACGTTGTCGACCAGCTCGGTCTGAACGAATCCGGGTGAGATCGAGGTCGTCCGCAGGGTCCCGTCGGTGGATTCCTGGCGCAGCGCTTCGAGGACGGTCCGGACCGCGTTCTTCGTACCCGCGTACACCGCCTGGGTCGGGACGATCTTGAGTCCCGACGTCGAGACCGTGGTGACGAGGTGGCCCCGTCCTTGGTCACGGAAGACGGGGAGCGCCGCAGCGACCCCGTTGAGGACGCCGCGCAGGTTGACGTCGATCATGGCGTCCCAGCCGTCGACGTCGAGGTCGCTCATCGGCCCGAGGTGACTGATCCCGGCGTTGGAGACCAGGACGTCCAGAGCGCCGAACTCCTCGACCGCGAACCTGACAAAGCGCTGCATGTCCTCACGCCGCGCGACGTCCACCTCGTACGCCACCGCTCGACCTCCCGCCTGAGTGATCTCCTCGACGATCGTCGCCAGCCTCGCCGTGCGGCGCGCGCCGAGCACCACCGCCGCACCCTTGGCGGCGAGCAGTCGAGCGGTTGCCTCACCGATCCCGCTGCTCGCCCCGGTGATCGCGACTGTCTTTCCCTCGATCATGCTTTCTCCCGACTAAAGTGGACAACTGTCCGTAAGAGATTATCGGACAACTGTCCGTTTATCGATCACGAAAGTCTCCCGATGTCCCCACGCGCCGATGCAGAGCACAACCGCGACCGCATCCTGGTCGCCGCTCGCGCCGCGCTCGCCTCCGCCGACGAGGTACGCCTCAGCGCGGTCGCCCGCGCGGCCGGTGTCGGGCAGGCCACGCTCTACCGGCATTTCCAGACCCGAGAAGACCTGCTGGCCGCGGCCTATGACCGTGAGGTGGACGAGCTGGCCGGCGCCGCGCCACGACTGCTCGCGGAGCACCCGCCGCTCGACGCCCTGCGGCTGTGGCTCGCGGAGGTGGCTGACTACGCGCAGGTCAAACGAGGACTGATCAGCGCGGTCGAGGCGACCGTGTGGCGTGAGCTGACCGACGCCAGCATCGTCCGGATCACCTCGGCCGTCGACGAGCTGCTGCAAGCCGGCCGGCGCGCGGGGGAGGTGCGCTCGGACGTGGACGCCCGCGACGTGATCCTGCTCATCGGCTACCTCGCGCGCCTCAACGACGACGAGTGGGACCTGCGCGCCCGACACCTGCTCGATGTGATCATCGACGGGCTACGTCGACACTGACCGGCCGGACATCGTCCGAGAGCCCTCGCCACCACACCTGGTCTCGACGTATCCATCCGCCATCGGCGCTTGCACCCCCGAGGACTAGGCTGCAAGTGATGAGCGAGCAGCCGACACCTCAGCAGATCCGCCGGGCCCTGGCCCGGGCCGAACGAGGCGCAGCCCTGGACGTGGCGGAGGCTTCGGCTCTCCTCGCGGCCGGGGGCGACGACCTGAAACGGTTGACCGCAGCCGCGGCGAAGGTACGCGACGCCGGGCTGGTCGCGGCCGGGCGACCGGAGACGGTGACCTACTCCCCGAAGGTCTTCATCCCGGTCACCAAGCTGTGCCGGGACCGGTGCCACTACTGCACGTTCGTGGAGACACCGGCACAGGCGGAGCGCGAGGGCCGCGAGCCCTACCTCAGCCCCGACGAGATCCTCGAGATCGCCGCCGAGGGTGCGAAGCTCGGCTGCCTGGAGGCGCTGTTCACCCTCGGTGACCGACCCGAGGACCGCTGGCCCGAAGCCCGGGAGTGGCTCGAGAGCCGCGGCTACGAGTCGACCCTCGACTACGTGCGCGCGATGGCGATCCGCGTGCTCGAGGAGACCGGCCTGCTCCCCCACCTCAACCCCGGGGTGATGTCGTGGGAGGAGATGAACCGGCTCAAGCCCGTCTCCCCCTCGATGGGGATGATGCTCGAGACCACCAGCCGCAGGCTGTTCGAGACCAAGGGCGAGGCCCACTTCGGCTCCCCCGACAAGGATCCGGCGGTCCGCCTGCGGGTGCTCGAGGACGCAGGCCGCCTCTCGATCCCGTTCACCTCCGGCCTCCTGGTCGGTATCGGCGAGACGCTCACCGAGCGCGCGGAGACGATCTTCGCGCTGCGGAAGGTGCACAAGGCGTACGCCGGGCTGCAGGAGATCATCGTGCAGAACTTCCGGGCGAAGCCGGCGACCGCGATGCGCCACGTGGACGACCTGGGACTGGACGAGTATCTGGCCGCGATCGCGGTCGCCCGGATCGTCCTCGGGCCGAAGGCCCGGGTTCAGGCGCCGCCCAACCTGGTCGACCTCGACGAGTGCCGGGCGCTGCTCGGAGCCGGCATCGACGACTGGGGCGGCGTCTCGCCGCTCACCCCCGACCACGTCAACCCCGAACGCCCCTGGCCCTCGCTGGACGCGTTGCGCCAGGTCACCGCCGAGGCCGGCTTCCAGCTCCGGCCGCGGCTGACCGTCCACCCGGAGTACGTCGCCGGCACCCTGCGCGACGGCCAGTCCTGGATCGACCCGCGGGTCCTCTCCCACGTCGAGGCCCTCGCCGACGAGGACGGCCTGGCCCGTGACGGCGTCCGGCCCGAGGGTCACCCGTGGCAGGAGCCCGACGGTGGCTTCACCGCCGCCGGCCGCGTCGACCTGCACACCTCCGTCGACACCGAAGGCCGCACCAACGACCGCCGCGACGACTTCGAGACGGTCTACGGCGACTGGGACGCCGTCCGGGAGGCGGCCACCGCGACCGGTGCTCCCGCCGTCCTGCACGCTGAAGGGAGCGCGGCTCTGGCCGCCGCCGAGAAGGACCCCGGCAACCTCTCCGACGAGCACGCGCTGACCCTGATGACCGCCGAGGGCGACCTGCTGCGCCAGGTCACCAGGCTCGCCGACGACCTGCGCCAGGAGGTCAACGGCGACACCGTCACGTACGTCGTCAACAGGAACATCAACTTCACCAACGTCTGCTACGTCGGCTGCCGGTTCTGCGCCTTCGCCCAGCGGCGCACGGACGCGGATGCGTACTCCCTCGACCTGGACCAGGTCGCCGACCGCGCCGAGGAGGCGTGGAACCTCGGCGCGACCGAGGTCTGCATGCAGGGCGGAATCGATCCGGAGCTCCCGAGCACCGCCTACTTCGACCTCGTCCAGGCCGTGAAGCAGCGGGTGCCGGAGATGCACGTGCACGCGTTCAGCCCGATGGAGATCGTCAACGGCACCGCCCGCACCGGCCTCTCCATCGAGGACTTCCTGATCAAGGTCCGCGAGGCCGGGCTGGGCTCGCTCCCGGGCACGGCGGCCGAGATCCTCGACGACGAGGTCCGCTGGGTGCTGACCAAGGGCAAGCTGCCCGCGAAGACCTGGATCGAGATCGTCTCGACCGCCCACCGCGTCGGGATCCCGACGACCTCGACGATGATGTACGGCCACGTCGACAACCCGCGCCACTGGGTCGGCCACCTCCGCGTCCTCGCCGGCATCCAGGACCGGGCCCGCGAGCACGGCAACGCCGGCTTCACCGAGTTCGTGCCGCTCCCGTTCGTGCACACCAGCGCACCGATCTACCTCGCCGGCGCAGCCCGCCCCGGCCCCACGATGCGCGACAACCTCGCGGTGCACGCGCTGGCAAGGATCATGCTCCACGGCCGCATCGACAACATCCAGACCAGCTGGGTCAAGCTCGGTGTCGACGGCACCCGGGCGATGCTCCAGGCCGGCGCCAACGACCTCGGCGGCACGCTGATGGAGGAGACCATCTCCCGGATGGCCGGCTCCGAGCACGGCTCGGCAAAAACTGTGTCCGAGCTCGAAGACATCGGCGCCGGCATAGGGCGGGCGGTATCGGAACGGACTACCCTCTACGATCCTCGCTGAACTGTTCTCGAGGGAGTGAGATGTCCGACCCCACCGGCAGCACCGCTCAACAACAACCGAAACCCACCGAGCTCGCCAACGCGGCGGCCGAGGAGGCCCGTCGGCGACGGCTCGGGCTGCCGCCGTTGCCGCGCCGTCGGCGCGACCGGGGCCGTCCGGTACGCCTGGCGCTGCGCTGGCTCGTGAGCGTGGGTGTGCTCGTGGCGGTGGCCTTCCTCGGCACCTCGGCGTGGGCCTACTTCACCGGTGAGATCGGTCCGCTGCGCGGTGACGAGAAGGCGGTGGCGCGCACCCTCACCCTCGCCGGCGACACCCCCGCCTGGGCCGACCCCGAGCAGATCCGCTGCGCCGCGGACGCGATCGCCAAGGACGAGGGCAGCGCGGGGCTCACCGATGCCGGGGTGGTCGCCAGGGCGGGTGGCGGCTTCAGCTACACCGGCGAGTGGCCCTCGGCGCTGGGCTCGCAGTGGTACGCGGAGCTGCTCGGCTGCGCCGACGGCGGCGCGAACAACTGGAGCAGGCAGGTCGCGGAGGCCTGGACGCTCGACGACCCGCGCTGCCTGCGCGAGGTCGGCCGCCCGGCGATCGCCGGCGTCCTCGCCGTCACCAACCTGCGGCTCACCGACGAGGACCTCGCTGCCAAGAACGTCGCCGCGATCACCGACCTGGACACGTGCTACGCCCGCACCCCCGAAGCGCCCACCGCTGCCGCGGCCGCGGGCTACCGCGAGGTCACGCTGAAGGTCACCGCTCCGACGGTCACCTCCGGCATCGCCTCCATCGACGACGGGGCCACGCAGCCGACCACGGGCGAGGACCCGGAGCTCACCTACACCCTCCCGGTCGACAAGGGCGGCACCGAGGCCTGCGTGGAGGCGACCACCAAGGTGACGTACGCCTGGGGCACGGTCCGCGCCGGCGAGCCGGCCAAGCTGTGCGGCAAGGCGGCCGCGGCCCGGATGGAGTGGCACCCGGTCGAGCGCTCGTGCCCGAAGGGCAAGCCGAAGTGCACCTACATGGCCGCATACGTCGAAGGCCTCTCCGACAACCAGACGATGACAGTCACCTACCGACCGACGGGCGACTTCACGTGCGCCGGCAAGAAGCCGACCTGCACGGTCAAGATCAAGGCCGACGCCAACGGCAAGGCCCGCACGCCCGGCCTCATGGTCACCGGCAAGAAGGGGAAGGTCGTGGCGAGCGCGGGCAGTCTGAAGGCCACCTACACCGGCTCGTAGGCTGGTGGGCGTGCCTTCCGACCTCACCTTCGGCGCGACCCGCGGGCCCAGCCCCGACCCGGCTCGGCGCCCGCCGGCCCTGCCCCGCAAGCGCCGCCGCACCCTCGTGGACCTCCCCGGTGGGACGTACGCCGCCGGGGACTCGTTCGGCGAGGGCTACCAGGCCGACGGCGAGGGTCCGGTGCACCCGGTCGCCCTGCCCGGCTTCCGGCTGGACGCGACCGCTGTCACCAACGAGGAGTTCGCCCGGTTCGTGAAGGCGACCGGTCACGTCACCACGGCCGAGCGAGAGGGCTTCTCGGCCGTCTTCCATCTGGCCTTCGAGGGCTCACCCCGCGACATCCTCGGCCGCTCCCCCGAAGCCCCCTGGTGGCTCGGGGTGCGCGGCGCCTCCTGGCGGGCGCCGGAGGGCCCCGGCTCCAACGTCGGCCGCCGCGGCAACCACCCGGTCGTGCACGTCTCCCACGACGACGCGCTGGCCTACTGCGACTGGGCAGGGACCAGGCTGCCGACCGAGGCCGAGTGGGAGTACGCCGCCCGCGGCGGCCTCGACGGCTCCCGGTTCCCGTGGGGCGACGATCTGGAGCAGGACGGCACCCATCACGCCAACGTCTGGCAGGGAGTCTTCCCGGACACCAACACCGCCGCCGACGGGTTCGTCACGACCGCGCCGGTACGGACGTACGAGCCCAACGGCTTCGGAATGTTCCAGATGATCGGCAACATCTGGGAGTGGTGTGCGGACTGGTTCTCGCCGACCTACTACACCGAGCTCGTCGACGGGCTCGCCTCGGACCCGCGCGGCCCGGCCGAGGGCCTGACCCGGGTGATGCGCGGCGGCTCCTACCTCTGCCACGACTCCTACTGCCACCGCTACCGGCTCTCGGCGCGCTCCAGCAGCCCGCCCGACTCGACCGCGGGCAACCTGGGGTTCCGCTGCGCGGCCGACGAGCAGCCGTAGGGGCTCAGCCGGCGGGGTAGAACTCCTTCGGACACTCGTCCCCCGCACACTTCGCGTACTTCTCGCTCAGCCCACGCAGCTCGGCCAGCTCGTCGGCGTGCTCGGGGAGCAGCGCGAGCGAGCGGATCTGGTAGGGGTCGTCGGCCAGGTTGTAGAGCTCTTCGCTGCCGTCGGAGAAGCGGGCGTAGGTCCAGTCACCGAAGCGGATCCCCGAGTAGATCTGCTTGGAGCCGTCGTTGACCCGCCATGCGGAGAGCGGGATCACCCGGTTCTGCGCGGGGGCGTTGAGCCACGGCATGATGTTGACGCCGTCCTGGGGCCGCCCCGGCTCGGCACCGGCGACCGCCATGATCGTGGTGGCGATGTCGGGGTTGCCGACCCCGGTGGCCAGGCTCCGTCCGGCCGGGACGCCCGGGCCGCGCAGGATCACCGGGATCCGCTGCGTCTCGCGGTAGTGCATCAGCTTGCCGTTGATGTTGTGGCCGCCGGTGGTGTAGCCGTTGTCCGAGGTGAAGATGATGATGGTGTTGTCGAGCTGGCCGGTCTCCTGCAGACGGAGTACGTGACTGGCGACCGCCCGGTCGAGCGCCTGGACGGCCTCGACCCGCTGCTCGTGCGCGATCCGCAGCTCGGCGCGGCCCTGCGCGTCGAAGTACTTGCGGGAGGCCGAGATCCGCGGCGCATCGGTCGGCGTGCGGAACATGTAGGGAGTGTCCGGCAGCTCGAGGCCGTCGAAGGAGTGCTTGTCCTCCTCCGCGGGCCTGGTGGTGCTGGTGCCCTCCGGGTCGCCCGGCTCATCGGGGCCGCCGTGGTGCGGGGCCACGTAGTTGAGCCACATGTACCACGGCTTGTCGGCACGCTCGGGCGCCGAGATCATCTCGTTGGCCTGGTCCCGCATCACGTAGGTCGTGTAGCGGTGGTAGGTCGTGAGCTTGCCGTTGTGGTTGATCCGCGGCCGGATGAAGTTGTAGGTCGACATGTCGGTCGTCGCCCGCCAGTCGGTCCACCCGGGCGGCACGTCCTTGGCGGTCCCGTCGAGGCCGTAGCCGTTCAGGTACTTGCCGGTGAAGAGGGTGTCGTAGCCGGCCTTCTGCAGGGCCTCGGGCAGCGTGCCGGTGTGGTCCATCGCCTGGTAGCCACCCCGCTCGCCGTTGATCGTGACGGTGTGGTGGTTCTGGCTGTACTGCCCCGTCAGCAACGACGCGCGGGCCGGCACGCAGATCGGCGTGGGCGCGATCGCCTCGGTCAGCGAGGTGCCCTGGGCGGCCAGGAGATGGCGGGTGTGGGGCATGAACTCGAGGTCCTCGTAGGCGAGGTCGTCCGCCGTGATCATGAGGATGTTGGGCCGGGTCGAGGAGGGCGTCCAGTCGGGGGTCGCCGTCGGTGTCGAGGGAACCACGCCCTGGTCGTCGCCGCGCGCGAAGGCGTTCCCGGCCAGCGAGCCCAACGAGCCCAACGGACCGGCCGATTCAGGCATCGCGCCGAGCGCGATCGAGGCGCCGGCGAGCACGGCAACGGCGGCCACCGCCAATCGGGCGCGAGGCGCCATCTGGTCTGCTCCCTCGGTCGATCCCCGCGTCGTTTGTTTGCGCCCGGTTCCACTACCTACCGGACCGGGTTAACGTTACCGAAGGGGGCCGCGATGACCCCAATGCCGGCCGATCAGGAGACTCAAGTGAGCGAATCGCGCGAGAACTACGGCGACTACAGTGTCGACGACGAGGACCAGATCACCGGCGAGGACGCGCTCTCCGGGGACGTTCTCGAGGGTGAGGTGCGCGACGAGCTCGACCACGGCATCGTCACCGCCGATCACTACTCCACCGACTACGGCAACACGCCCTGGGAGGAGGAGCACCGTGAGTGCATCGACCAGCGCCGCCACCAGGAGGTGCCGGAGCCGGATCCCTACGCGGTCGAGTACGACGATGCCGAGGAGAGCGACGACCCCGACGGCCGCGAGGTCGGCAACAAGCGAGCGGGCCGGCTGGTCGACCCCGACCTCGGCGAGGGCGAGGACACCGAGTCCGAGCTCTACGGCGTGGACGCCGGCATCGACGGCGCCGGTGCCTCGGCCGAGGAGGCCGCCATGCACATCATCGACGACGAGGACGACGAGGACTACCGCTGAGCCTTCCGGCTGCGGCTAGGCGGTGAGGTCGTCGACGTCCAGCACGACCTCGACCTCGAACCCTTCGGAGCTCTCCAGGTAGAGCGCGGTGTGCTCGTCGCCGCCGGCGTGCGGGTAGCGGTCGGCGTACATCTCGTGCCAGCCGTGCTCTGTCGACGCCGCCCGCATCCGGTCGAGCACCTCTCGGCTCTCGATGGTGAACGCGATGTGGTTCACGCCGGGCCGGAGCCGGTCCTGCGTGCCGTGCTGGTCGGTGGAGTGCTCCAGGAAGACGTACGTCCCGTCCGGTGCCTCCCAGAAGTGACCCTTCTCCCCGGCCTCCCAGCCGAGCTCGCCGAAGAGCCACCCCCACTCGCCCGCGGCGGTCTCGAAGTCGTCGACCCAGAGGTCCCAGTGATGGATCGCTCGCATCTCTCCCCCTAACCGGCCGGTGAGGCCGAGGCTACCTCGCGCAGCGGCGTACGTGGATCGGTTCGGACCCGAAGACCTGATGAGGACGGCCGAGAAAGGAAGTCGCGGAAGGGCGAACCCGCGTGTGAGGATCGGGGCGTGAGTGACCTGAAGACCTTCATCGCCGGACTGCCGAAGGCAGAGCTGCACGTCCACCACGTCGGGTCGGCTTCGCCGCGGATCGTCGCGGAGCTGGCCGCGCGGCATCCGGGGACGGTGCCGGCGGATATCGAGCTGCTGCGGGACTACTTCACGTTCAGCGACTTCGCGCACTTCATCGAGGTCTACCTCTCGGTCGTCGACCTGGTGCGTACACCGGAGGACATCCGCTATCTGACCTACGAGATCGCGCGCGACCTGGCCCAGACCCAGCAGGTCCGTTACGCCGAGCTGACCTGCACGCCGTACACCTCCGTACGCCCCGACCTGGCCGAGCGCCCGGCCGGGACGGGACACAGCGGGATGGCGATCGAGGCCTACACCGAGGCGCTCGAGGACGCGCGCGTCGGTGCCGAGCGCGACTTCGGGATCACGCTGCGCTGGATCTACGACATCCCGGGCGAGGCGGGGATCCCGGCGGCCGACGCGACCTTGGCGTACGCCGTCGACCACGGCCCCGAGGCGCTCATCGGGTTCGGGCTCGGTGGGCCGGAGGTGGGGGTTCCCCGGCCGCAGTTCGAGAGGCACTTCGACGCGGCTCGCGCCGCGGGGCTCCGCTCGCTGCCGCACGCCGGCGAGACCACCGGGCCGCAGACGATCTGGGATGCCCTGACCGTGCTGAAGGCCGAGCGGATCGGCCACGGCACCTCGGCGGCCCAGGACCCCGCCCTGCTCGCCCACCTCGCCGAGCACCGGATCCCGCTCGAGGTCTGTCCCTCGTCCAACGTCGCCACCGGTGCCGTCGCGACGCTCGAGGAGCACCCGCTGAAGACGTTCGTCGATGCCGGCGTGCCGGTCACGATCAACTCCGACGACCCGCCGATGTTCGCGACCACGCTCAACCAGGAGTACGAGATCGCGACCGACCTCCTCGGCCTCGACACCGCCGGCATCGCCGACCTCGCCCGTGCCGCGGTCGACGTCTCCTACGCACCCGACGACGTCAAGGCCCGGCTGCGCGACGAGATCGACGCGTACTCGACGCGTTGACGTCTTAACGCCTTGACGCGGGCCAGGACCACCCGTTTGCTGGTCGCCATGGGCGAGCAGACACTGGCGGTCAACGGGATCGAGCTGTGCGTCGAGACGTTCGGGAGTCCGCAGGACCCGCCGATCCTGCTCGTCGGCGGCATGAGTGCCTCGATGGACTACTGGGAGGACGACTTCTGCCAGGCGCTGGCCGCGGGTGAGAGGTTCGTGATCCGCTACGACCACCGCGACACCGGCCGCTCGACGACCTGGCCGCCGGGCGCGCCGGGCTACACCGGGCGCGACATGATCGCGGACATCCCGGCCCTGCTCGATGCCCTCGGCCTCGACAGGGCCCACCTCCTCGGCATCTCGATGGGCGGCGCGCTGGCCCAGTGCGTGGCCGTGCTGCATCCGGACCGGGTCGAGACGATGATCCTCGACGAGACCTCACCGGCCTTCGACGGCGTACCCGACCTGCCGCCCGTCGGTGAGGAGCTGGCCGACTTCTTCGCGGCGGCCGCGAAGAGCGCGGTGCCCGATCCCGGCGACCACGAGGCCCTGGTGACGATGCTGGTCGAGGACCAGCGGGCATTCGTGCCCGAGCGCTTCGACGAGGCCCGGACGCGGGCCGTGGTCGAGCGAGCCGTACGTCGCACCCCGGACATGCGGCCGAGCCTCGCCAACCATCACGCGATGAGCGACGGCGAGCCGGTGGTGGCGACGCTGGCCGACATCGCCGCGCCGACCCTGGTCGTCCACGGCACCCGCGACCCGCTGTTCCCGATCGGTCACGCCGAGATCCTGGCCCGCGACATCCCCGACGCGACGCTCCTCGTCCTCGACGGCGTCGGGCACGAACCTCCGCCGCCGTACACCTGGGACACGGTCATCCCGGCAATCCTCGACCACACACGTCGGTAAGGAAGTCCTCCCGCAACTCAGAGGAGCCGCTCGACCGCCTCGATCGCGGCGGTGAGATACGCGTCGATGACCGCACGATCGTCAGGTGACAGCCCGCGATCGAGCTCGTCCAGGGCAAGAAACATCGGCATCAGCTGACCGAGGATGTCCGCGCGACCGGAGTCGGTGACCACGACCTGGGTCCGGCGGCGATCGTCTTGGTCCGGTTCACGCCGGACGTGGCCGCGTGAAGCGAGTCGGTCGACGATCCCGGAGGCTGCTGCCGAGCTCACGCCCAGCTCGCGGGCCAGGTCGCTCGGCCCGATCGGCGCGCGGGTGATCAGCTTCATCGCAGAGAGCTCATGGTGATTCAGGTCGGCGCGACGAGCCACCGCCGGCGCCGACTGCTGCGCGACGTCGAGCAGTCGCCGAAGCAGCTGCAGCGTGGATGTGCCCATGGCCTCGGCCACCCGCCCAGGCGAGGGCTTCACCTGAGGGTCGTTCGACTCGTCGCCTTGGATTTCTCTCACCAACTTACTAAGTTACTTTCATACTTTCGTTCAAGTCTACCTAGGAGGACGCACGTGCCGTCTCTTTCCTCGCGTCGAGCGCCGGCGACCCGGCGGCTGTTGCGACCATCCCTGGCCGCCGTGGTCTCGCTCGTCGCGCTCGTTCTCTCGGGCCTCTTGATCGGCGCTGTCGGGGAGGCGGAACGCACGCCTTCGCCGACCGACAACCTCCCGGATGGCTACGACTCCAGCACCGTCGCAGAGCTCGCTGACGAGTTCGGGGCCGACGACTCCGCAGTTGCCATCGTGCTGTTCACCACCGACGACGGCACGCTGTCCACCGAGACGGTCGAGGGCGAGCTCACGGCACTGTACGGCGAGGTCGTGGCCTCGGAGAGTCCGCAACAAGGTGACGGCGGCCGACCCGCCCAGCAGCAACCGCTTCAGACCAGCGAGGACGCCACGGCCGCCCTGGGCGTGGTGCCGATCGGGGCCGAGGGCGCGAGCGAGACCGCCGACGCGATCGAGCGGATCCGCGACCTTCTCGACGACAAGACACCCGACGGCGTCGACGCTCAGGTCACCGGTCCTGCTGCGGTCCAGGCCGACCTCGCCGGGGTCTTCGAGGGCGCCGACGTCACCCTGCTCGCCGCCACCGCCGTGATCGTCGCAGTGCTGCTGATCATCACCTACCGCAGCCCGTTGCTGTGGATCGTTCCGCTGTTGGTGGTCGGGCTCGCCGACCAGGTGGCCGCCGTCTCGGCCACCCATGTCCTCGCAACGTTCGGTGTCGCCTGGGACGAGTCGACCATCGGGATCCTGAGCGTCCTCGTCTTCGGCGCCGGCACCGACTACGCGCTGCTGCTGATCAGCCGCTACCGCGACGAGCTGCGAGTCCAAGAGGATCGTTACGTCGCGATGGCCACCGCCGTGCGCGGCACGCTCGAAGCGGTGCTGGCCAGCGCCACGACGGTCACGCTCGGCCTGCTGACCCTGCTGCTGTCGGTGGTGCCGACGACCCGCGGCCTCGGCCTGGCGTGCGCAGTCGGCGTGGTCATCGCGGCATCGTATGCATTGATCGTGCTGCCCTGCACTCTCGTGCTCTTCGGGCGGTGGGTGTTCTGGCCGCTGGTCCCGCGCGTCGGGCAGGAACCACTGGTCGACTCGCGCACCTCGGCGTGGCACCGGCTGGGCACCACCGTCTCCCGACGTCCCCGCCGCTTCGCCCTGGGCGCGATCGGCGTGGTCGCACTGCTGGGCTTCTCCGTCACCCAGATCGAGCAGGGACTGCCCACCTCCGAGCAGTTCCTCGACACGCCGGAGTCGATCAGCGCCGCCGCCCGCCTCGGCGAGTCCTTCCCCGCCGGCACCGTCGACCCCGCCACCGTCATCACCCGTAGCGATCCCGGCGAGGTGACAACCTCGATCGAGCAGGGCGACGACGTGGTCTCCGTGCGCATCACCGGGCAGAACGACGACCTGACCCGGCTCGCCGTGGTCTTCGACGCCGCGAGCAACACCGCAGCCGCCGAGGCCGCCGTCGTCGACCTTCGTGACCGGCTCGACGGCTTCGACGACACCTGGGTCGGCGGCACCGAGGCGCAGTCGGTCGACGAGCGCGACGCCGCCGAGCGCGATCGGGCGCTGCTGATCCCGCTGATCCTCGGCCTGGTCATCATCGGCCTGGTGCTGCTGCTGCGATCGATCGTCGCTCCGCTGTTGCTGGTAGCCACGGTGGTCGGCACCTTCTTTGCCGCCCTCGGCACGTCGTGGTGGATCTACACCGGTGTCTTCGGGTTCTCTGCGATCGACGTCGGCGTGCCGCTGCTGGCGTTCCTGTTCCTGGTCGCGCTCGGGGTGGACTACAACATCTTCCTCATCACCCGGGCTCTGGAAGAGTCGCGGGGGCACGGACTCCGCGACGGCATGCTCCGCGGTCTCACAGCGACCGGCGGCGTGATCACCAGCGCGGGCATCCTGCTGGCGGCGGTCTTCGCCGTGCTCGGCGTGCTCCCGTTGGTGGTGCTCGCCCAGCTCGGCATCGTCATCTTCGTGGGCGTGCTGCTCGACACGCTGCTCGTGCGCACCGTGCTGGTCCCCGCCCTGTCGTTGTGGCTTGGCCCGGCGTTCTGGTGGCCGCGCCGATCCGGGGCGATCACGGGCGAGCCCGATCGACCGGCGTGATCGACCCGCGGGTGAACGGGGTCGGTCCCAGGAACTCTTGCCTCGACCGGCAGGGCGTGGTTCGCCCTGCCGGCAGGGGTTCCCCAATGATGCCGCTGTCTCCGTACGCCGAAGCCGGAGCCGGGCTACCTGAGCTAGTCGATCTTCCCGAGCACGTCCCCGATCGCGACCGTGCCGCCCACGTCGGTGCCGTGGGCGAGCACGCCCGCACGGTGTGCGGCGACACGGGTCTCCATCTTCATGGCGTCGATGACCGCGACGTCCTGGCCCGCGGCGACCTGCTCGCCGTCCGCGACGAGCCAGTCGACGAGCACGCCGGGGACGGGGGCTTCCAGCCCGGCCGGGTCGGCAGCCGCCGGACCCGCATCAGCCACCGCTGACCCGCCCGCCGCGATCCCCCGCAGGAGCTCATCGGGCAGACCGAGCATCACCCGGCGACCGTCGATCTCGATCGGTACCCGCCGCAGCGGCTGCGCGGGGGCCGGCTCGGGACGCCGCTGCGCCTCGAGCCGAGGCATCAGCGTGGTCTCGATCCACTGGGTGTGCACCGCGAACCCGTCGGTCGAGAAGGCCGGGTCCTCGAGCAGCGTCCGAGCGAAGGGTACGACGGTCGCCACCCCCTCCACATCGAGCTCGCGGAGCGCGCGGCGGGCGCGTACGACGGCGGTGTCCCGGTCCGGCGCGTGCACGATCAGCTTGGCGATCAGCGAGTCGAAGGCGCTCTGCACGGTGTCGCCGGCCTCGATTCCCGCGTCCCAGCGCACGCCGGGCCCCGCGGGAACTCGCAGCCCCGTCACGACGCCCGGGCTCGGCAGGAAGCCGCGGCCCGGGTCCTCGGCGTTGATCCGCAGCTCGATCGCATGGCCCGTCGGCGCGGGGGTCTCCGAGAAGGAGATCCCCTCACCCGCGGCGATCCGGAGCTGCTCGGCGACCAGGTCGACTCCGGTGACCGCCTCGGTGATCGGGTGCTCGACCTGCAGGCGGGTGTTCACCTCGAGGAAGGAGATCACCCCGTCCTCGCCCATCAGGAACTCGACGGTCCCGGCGCCGCGGTAGGAGACCGCCGCGCAGATGTCGCGCGCGGCCTCGTGGATGCGGCGGCGCTGCTCGTCGGTCAGCCCCGGCGCCGGGGCCTCCTCGACGAGCTTCTGGTTGCGGCGCTGCAGCGAGCAGTCCCGGTCACCGACGACCACGACGTGCCCGGCGCCGTCGCCGAGCACCTGCGCCTCGATGTGCCGCGGACGCTCGAGGAAGCGCTCGACGAAGCACTCCCCGCGACCGAACGCGGCCAGCGCCTCACGCGAGGCGGAGTCGAAGGCGTCGGCGACGTCCTCGAGCTCCCGGGCGACCTTCAGACCGCGCCCGCCGCCGCCGAAGGCGGCCTTGATCGCGATCGGGAGACCGTGCTCGCGCGCGAACGCCACCGCCTCGTCGGCGGACTCCAGCGGCCGGTCGGTGCCGGCCACGAGCGGTGCGCCCACGCTCTGCGCGATCCGGCGCGCGGTGATCTTGTCGCCGAGCTGGTCGATGCTCTCCGGGCTCGGTCCGATCCAGGTCAGGCCGGCGGCCTCGACGGCGCGCGCGAACTCGGCGCTCTCCGACAAGAACCCGTAGCCCGGATGCACCGCGTCGGCGCCGGAGGCCTGCGCCGCGGCCATGAGCCACTCGATGCTGAGGTAGGACTCGGCGGCCGTGGCCCCACCGAGCACGTACGCCTCGTCGGCAAGACGCACGTGCAGTGCGTCGGCGTCCTGGTCGGCGTAGACGGCGACCGACACGAGGCCGGCCTCGGCAACCGCCCGCACGACGCGGACGGCGATCTCTCCTCTGTTGGCGATGAGCACCCTGCGCATGTCAGTCTCCTCGGGTCTCGGCAGCCGGCCCATCGGGCGCGACGGGTCGGAAGCGGATGCGGACCCCGGGCGGCAGCTGCCCGGCCAGGTCCAGGTCGCGGTCGATGACCGCGCCGATGATCGGATAGCCGCCGGTGAGCGGGTGGTCCGGAAGGAACAGCACGGGCTGACCGTCGGGCGGCACCTGGATGGCACCGGTCACCGCCCCCTCGCTCGGCAGCTCGCCGGCCACGTCGCGCTCGAGCGGGACGGCACCTTCGAGGCGTACGCCGACACGGTCGGAGCGGGGCGTGACGGTCCACTTCTGCTCGACGAGGGTGCGTACGCCAGCCGGGGTGAACCAGTCCTCGCGCGGACCGAGCACGACACGCAGCACGACCGTGTCACCCGGTGCGGGCAGCAGGTCGGCGGCCGCAGGGTTCGGGTCCACCGCGTGCGGTGCGGCCGCGGGTCCGTTCAGCGGCACGACATCCCCCGCGCGCAGCGGCCGTCCGCCGAGGTCGCCCGGGCCGAGGCCCGCGAGGGTGTCGCTCGAGAGGCTGCCGAGCGCCGGCTCGAGATCGAGGCCACCACGCACCGCGACCACGGCGCGCAGGCCGGCGCTCACCGCGCCGAGATGCAGCTCCTCGCCGTCCTCGACGGCGGTGGCGGCGCCGTGCTCGACGGGAAGCGCGGGGCCGTCGGTGCGTACGACCGTCGTCTCGGCGGGAGCGCCCGCGACCGCCACGACCGCGGCTCCGGTGAAGCGCAGGACCGCGCCACCGCCGGCGAGCTCGAACCCTGCCGCTCCGGGCGGGTTGCCCACGGCACGGTTCGCGGCCCGCAGGGCGCGGCGGTCGGCGGTTCCCGAGGCGGAGACACCGAGGGCGGCATGGCCGGGACGGCCGAGGTCCTCGAGCACCAGCTGCAGGCCGGGGCGTACGACCTCGACGGCGAAGGGATGCTCTGCAGGATGCTCCGCGGCGGCGGCAGCCGGAGCAGGCTCGCTCACGACGACCGACTCCCGCTCGAGCCGCTCGAGCCGCTCGAAGCGCACGGTCATCCCGGGCGCGAGCAGCGCGGGCGGGTCCCGGTGCAGGTCCCACATCGGTGCGTCCGTACGCCCGATCAGCTGCCAGCCGCCGGGGCTCTCCCGAGGGTAGACACCCGAGAAGGTCCCGGCCAGGCCGACGGAGCCGGCCGGGATCCGGGTGCGCGGAGACGAGCGCCGCGGTACGTCGAACAGCGGGTCGTCACCGACGAGGTAGCCGAAGCCCGGCGCGTAGCCGGTGAAGGCCACCCGCCAGGTCGCGGCCGCATGGCGGGCGACGACCTGCTCGGCGCTGACCCCGAGCAGCTCGGCGACCTCGTCGAGATCCTGCCCGTCGTAGCGCACGCCGATCGTCACCGAACCGGCGGCCGGAAGACCGCCGTGGACGGCTTCGACGCGGGACAGCTCCTTGGCGAGCGTCACCTCGTCGACCAGCGTGGGGTCGAACCGGACGAGCACCGTCCGGGCCGCGGGCACCAGCTCGACGACGCCGATCGGAGGCTCGGCCACGAGCGTCGCGTGCAGCCGCATCGCGCCCTCGAGGTCGTCCTCCTCGACCAGCAACGCCTGATCCGATGCGATGAGAACGCGCCTCACGCCAGATACTCCGAATCCCGTACGTCGGTGATGAACATGTGGCCGGGCGCGTGGGTGAGCGCGAACGGCGGACGCGAGTCCATGATCGCGGCCTGGGGCGTGACCCCGCAGGCCCAGAACACCGGCACCTCGCCCTCGCGCACCTCGGGCGGGTCCCCGAACTCGGGAGCGGCGAGGTCGGCGATACCGAGCGAGGCCGGGTCACCGACGTGCACCGGCGCGCCGTGCACCGCCGGATAGCGCCCCGAGATGCGTACGGCATCGGCGACGCGGTCGGCGGGGATCGGTCGCATCGAGACGACCATGTCTCCGCGCAGGCGCCCGGCCGGCGCGCAGGCGCGCGAGGTGCGGTACATCGGCACGTTGCGGCCGAGCTCCTGGTGACGGATCGCGATCCCGGCGTCGGTCAGCCCCGCCTCGAACGTGAAGCTGCAGCCGATCAGGAACGAGACCAGGTCGGGGTGCTCCTCCCACGCCCCGCTCGCATCCGTGACCTCCTCGGTCAGCACACCGTCACGCCAGATCCGGTACGCCGGGATGTCGGTGCGCAGGTCGGAGCCGGGCGCCAGGGCGGACTCGTAGGCGCCCGGGTCGAGGACCTCGAGCACCGGGCACGGCTTCGGGTTGCGCTGCGCGAACAGCAGCACCTCGAAGGCCCAGTCGGCCGGCACGGAGATCAGGTTGGCCTGCACCAGGCCGTCGGCGACACCGCTCGTGGGAGCCACCTCGCCCGCCCGGTACCCGGCACGCGCGGCCCGCGCCTGCGCCAGCTGGGTGGTGCTCGCGCTCATGCGTCCGCCCCGGCGAAGGGAGCGATGACGATGCCCTCGGCCTCGAGGAGCGCCTTGGTCGCGGCGGCCATCCGGATGGCCCCGTCGCTGTCGCCGTGCACGCAGATCGAGTCGGCGCGTACGGCCACGTCGGTGCCGTCGATCGCCTCGACCACCCCTTCGCGCGCGAGCCGCAGCATCCGGGCCGCGACGGCGTCGGCGTCGTGCAGCACCGCACCGGGCTCGGCGCGCGAGACCAGCTCGCCGCCGGGCGTGTAGGCGCGGTCGGCGAAGGCCTCCGCGGCGGTCGCGATCCCGGCGGCCTCGGCGATGTCGAGCACGACGCCGCCCGCGAGCCCGAGCAGCACGAGGGACGGGTCGATCGCCTTGACCGCGGCGACGACGTCCCGCGCCTGTCGCTCGTCGCGGGCGATCGTGTTGTAGAGCGCGCCGTGCGGCTTCACGTAGCGGACCGCGCCGCCGACCGTCGAGGTCAGGCCGAGCAGCGCGCCGAGCTGGTACTCGACGTGCGCCTGCAGCGTCGCCGAGTCGATGTCCATCGCGCGGCGGCCGAAGCCCTCGTAGTCGCGGTAGCCGGGGTGCGCGCCGATCGTGACGCCGTTGGCCACGGCATCGGCGAGCGTCGTACGGATCCCTTCGGGGGTGCCGGCGTGGAACCCGCAGGCGACGTTGGCGCTCGAGACGATCGCCAGCATGGCCGCGTCGTCGGCGACCACCCGGTCGGGAGCGTTCTCGCCGAGGTCGGAGTTCAGGTCGATGGTTGCCTTGTTGTTCACGGTGCTCACGCTCCAATGCCGATGAAGGCGAAGATCGGGCCGATCGAGACGATGCCCATGTACCAGCTGAGCAGGGTCGCGAGCGTGCCCACGGTCAGCAGCCACACCGGGTAGCGGTAGCCGTGCAGAACGTCGCGCTGACGGAACCAGCCGATGTACATGAAGATCGTCATGCCGATCGGGAGGATCAGGCCGTTGAAGCCACCGACGAAGACCAGGATAGCCGCGGGAGCCGCGCCGATCAGCAGGTAGAGAGCGAGGGAGACCACGATGAAGCCGACCGTCGCGACCTGCAGCCGCCACCCCGTTCCCAGCTTCTTGGAGAAGGTCGAGATGAAGGTGGCCGAGGTGTAGGCGGCACCGATGACCGAGGTGATCGCCGCGGCCCAGAAGATCGCACCGAAGATCCGGATGCCTGCCTCGCCGAGCACCGCGCCGAACGCCTGACCGGCCGGGTTCGCGGCCTGGCTCGAGAAGTCGAGGGTGACGCCGGAGGCCACGACACCGAGGATCGCCAGGAAGAGTACGTAGCGCATGATCCCGGTGACGAGGATGCCGCTCATCGAGGCGCGGTGCACGGCCGGCACGTGCTCGGCGCCGACCAGGCCCGAGTCGAGGTAGCGGTGGGCGCCGGCGTAGGTGATGTAGCCGCCGACGGTGCCGCCCACGATCGTGGTGATGGTCGCGAAGTTGAGCGTGTCGGGCACGAAGGTCTGGCGCAGCGCGTCACCGACAGGAGGCTGCGACGCGATCGCGACGAAGAGCGTCAGCCCGATCATCAGCAGACCGAGCACGAGCACGACCATGTCGACGACGCGGCCGGCCCGCTTGTACATGAAGATGCCGATCGCGAGCAGCGCCGAGAGCAGGCCACCGATCTTCGGGTCGATGCCCAGCAGTGCGTTCAGACCGAGACCGGCACCCGCGATGTTGCCGATGTTGAACGCCAGGCCACCGATCACGATGAGCGTGGCCAGCACGTGACCGGAGTACGGCACCGCCTCGTTCGCCAGGTCGCCGGCCCGCTTGCCGGCGACGGTGATCATGCGCCACACGTTCATCTGCAGCGCGAAGTCGATCAGGATCGAGGCGAGGATCGCGAAGGCGAACGCCGCGCCGAGCTGTGCCGTGAACGTCGCGGTCTGGGTGATGAAGCCGGGGCCGATGGCCGAGGTGGCCATCAGGAAGATGGCGCCGAGGATCGGTCCTCGGCGGGAGCGCGCGAAGCTCTTCGCGCGCTCGGCGCTGGTCGTGTCAGTCATGGGGGACTCCTGCCATCAACGGGCTGTGTGGCTGGCACCACACTCTTTGTGTAGTACAAGATGGCACAGATTGTTCTACAACAACACCCGGCATTGTTAAAATGGCGTTTCGATTGTCCGCGGATCCGATTCCCCTAGGATGCGGTCATGCCCGAAGTCGAGGACACCCTGACGAACGCCCTGCGCCGGCGGATCATCGACGGCGAGTTCGCCCCCGGCACCCGGCTCTCGGAGATCTCCCTCGCCGAGAAGCTCGGGGTCTCGCGCAACACGCTTCGTGAGGCGTTCCGCGTCCTCTCCGAGCAGGGGCTCGTCGAGCACGTACCCCACCGCGGCGTCTCGGTCGCCTCACCCACCGTGGCGGACGTCGTCGACATCTATCGGGCGCGACGCTACGTCGAGACAGCCGCCCTGGCCGCCGGCTCCCCGCTCCATCCCGCGGTGACGGCGATGCGCGAGGCGGTGGAGCAGAGCGAGACCAGCCTCGAGGCGCGCGACTGGCGCACGCTCGGCACCGCCAACATGGCCTTCCACGACGCCATCGTCGCCCTCGCCGACAGCCCGCGCCTGGAGCGGCTCTTCCGCGACATCGCCGCCGAGCTGCGGCTCGCGTTCCTCGAGATCGACAACCCCGAGGCCCTGCACGCCCCCTTCGTCACCCGCAACCGCGCCCTCCTCGAGACCTTCCTCGAGCAGGGCGGACCCGCCGCCGCGGCCGAGCTCCAGGACTACCTCGTCCTCTCCGAGCGCACCGTCCTCGGCGCCTTCACCCGCCTGCACCACAGCTAGCCCGAAACCCGCCGGGTCGGCGGGTGCTCAGGCGGTCTTGAGGTGGCGGAGACGGGCCACAGCGTCGGCGCCGACCCTGCGATGGGGCCCTTCGGGAAGGTTCTCGAGATGGCCTTCCAGGGCATCCACGACCGCCACCGAGACGGTCTCGGGGGCCCGTTCGATCAATTCGATCAAGGATGTCAGGTATTCACCTGCGTCGATATCGTCCGCGATGACCTCGAGCACCTCCGCGGGGATGGACGGCAGTGCCTCCATCAGTACGCCATAGGCGAAGTCCTCGACGTTCATGACAACCATGCTAGCCCTCGCTGTCCACGGGATAGGCGTTCCAGATCTCGGGTGGCTCCCTGTCGTCCCGAACCTGCACGCGCACGAGCTGACCATCGACCACCCGCTCGAAGCGAATCTTGTCGCCGAGACGCGTCGGCGGGCGGTCGGGCTCGGCGAGGGCCAGGTCCACCGCGGCAATGATCTGAACTGCGCTCCAGCCCGCGGGAAACTTCGATTTCCTGGGCCAATCTCGTTCGGACTCAGAGGTGGCCTGGTGACGCTCGAGGATGTGCGCACTCATCCACGCTGAGAGCTGCGGGCGCCCCGACGGACGGAAGGACACGCTCGTGCCATCCGCCATGGTCGGGTAGCTCCATCTCACGCACAGGAACAGTAATCCGGCCCACCGACATTCTCGGTCGCTCCGAGCTCAGTCGCAGCGACCGACCTGGCCGGCATAGACCGTCTCCAGATACCACCGCGAGCCCGAAGGGCGGCGAGTCGGCTCGAATTGACCAGAACCCTCGCCGAGTCGGCTCGTCATGACGAGCCGACTCGGCGGGGTTTTCGGTCAGGACGGGCCGACTCGGCGGGGGCTCAGGCGGTGACGAGGGCGCGGAGGCGCTCGTCGCGGGGCCAGGCGCCGGCCCAGACGAGGACGGCGGTGGCGATGGCGAAGACGGTGTTGAAGGCCGGCTGCCCGAAGACCAGGTTCACCGTGACCGCGCCGCCGAGGTAGGCGGTGATCAGGACCGTCCCCATCGCCCGGGTGGCCGGGACGTGGTAGGCGACCAGCGACAGGCCGAGGACGACGCCACAGACCACCGGGAACCAGCCCGGCGCGCCGACCTTGTCGTTGAAGTCCATGACGGGCTCGACCCGCAGCAGGTGCGTGACGATGTCGAAGCCGAGGAACAGGGTGACCAGGACGGTGATGACCCAGCCGGCTCGTTGTGCGTTGGTGCTCATCTCGATCTCCTCAGGAAGTGGGTGGTGATGCTCGTACCCACGCGTCGAGCGTGCACCGGCGATCTCGACATCGCCCGTCACTATTTCTTCAGGGCTTTCGCGGCGACCCGCAGATCGGCGACCAGACCGTCGTACGTCGCCTGTCTCTCGTCCTCCGCCCTGAGGACCGCCGAGGGGTGGGTCGTGGCGAGGACCCAGGGGTCGAGGGTCTCCGTGGCGATGGCGTCGGGCCACTCGAGGAGGTGGCCGCGGGCCTCACCGACGCGGAAGGACGAGCCGTACAGCGCCTTGCCGGCGGTGCCGCCCAGCAGGACGACGCCGGCGGGACGTACCAGGTCCAGCTCCGCCGCCAGCCACGGAGCGCAGGCCCCGACCTGCTTGCTCGTGGGTGACTGGTGGATGCGGCGCTTGCCCGAGAGGCGGTGGCGGAAGTGCTTGACGACGTTCGTCGTGTACGTCGCCTCCGGCTCGATCCCGGCATCGGCGAGCGCCTCGTGGAGGATGCCGCCGGCCGGGCCGACGAACGGCTCGCCCTCACGGTCCTCCCGTCACCGGGCTGCTCACCGAGGAGCATCAACGGGGCCGGCGTGGGCCCCTCCCCCATCACGCCCTGGGTGGCGTCGCGGTAGAGCTCGCAGCCGCGGCAGTCCTGGACCGCGCTGCGGAGATCGGCGAGGCTCGGCGACTCCGGAACCCACTCCGCGGCACTCACGAGCCCAGCGGGTCGTGGCCGACGTTCATCAGCCGGCGGCGCCAGTGCGCATCGCCCGCGGTCGGCTCCCACTGGCCGGTGTCTCCGCCGCGCAGGTCGGTGACCTTGTCGACGACCCGATGCATCACGTCCACGTCGTCGGGGGTGAGGTCGGCGCGGCGTTTTCCCAGGATGGCGGCCACCCGGTGGCCGAGCGCGCTGCCGGCCCGGTCCGGTTCGGCCTCGGTCGTCTCCCCCGCCCCCTGCACGGCGAGCCACTTCCGCAGGTCGCGCGAGGTCATGTTCACCGCGCGGTGGAAGTTCTCCCAGAGCCTGTCGTCGACGATCGTCTCGGCCATGTCGTGCCTCCTGCCTGATCGACTGCTCGGGGTCCGGTACCCACCCCGGCGGCCAGGCACACGGCCTCACTCCAGAAGAGCCTGAGCCTCCGGTGACTCGTAGAAGCTCGAGAGCCGGCGACGGACCAGCTGCTCGAGGACACCGGCCTCGGCGAGCGCCTCGATCACCGGCGGACCGAAGCGGAGCGCCTCCTCGATCAGGTCGTCGCGGCCCAGGCCCCACTCCTCCAGGAGCCGGTCGAGGGTGAAGCCCCCGTAGGTGTCGAAGAAGAAGTCGACACCCGTGTCGACCAGGGCCTGCAGATACTCGGAGTCCCGGATGTCGAGCCAGACCTGGTAGAGCCCGACGAAGAGCGCGACCAGCTGCTCGTCGTCGACCAGGTCGGCGAGCTCGCGCACCGGTCGGGTCGCGAGCGCGTCCCAGATCTCCAGCAGCGCGTCGTGCACCTCCTCGTCGGTGACCGAGCTCGCGGCGGTGTCGGTGAGGTAGCCGAGCAGCGCTCCGGCACCCCGCTCGGCCAGCTCGCGGGCGCTCTGGTCGACGGCGGCGCCGACCGGGGTGCCCTTCACGGTGTCGGCCATCCGGCCGGCGACGCGTTCGGCGATCGAGAAGCCGAGGGAGCCACCCGGCAGGTTGTCGGCGAGCCGGCGGCCGGTGTCGACCGCACCCCGGGCCGTGCCGCGCACCAAGGTGCCGACGCCGGCCTGGATCCCCGAGTTGTCGGCCAGGCTGCGCAGGACCTGCTGGCGCAGCGTACGCATCTCGACGAGGGCCTCGACCAGCTCGGCGATCCGCGGCCGGCTGACCACCTTGCCCAGCTGGGTGTCGTTGGCGGGATGCGCCTTCAGCCGCGTCGCGAGCGCCCCAGCGACCTCCGGGATCGCGCCCGGGAGCCGGAAGGTGCTGACGTACTTGAGCGCGACCTCCTTGATCAGGTCGCGCGGCATCACCTGGTCGAGCGTCAGACCGCTGGCCGCACGCAGCGCGAAGTCGATCTCGCCGGTGACGAGATCGAGGAAGCGTACGCCCCGCATCGCCGCCATCTCGTGGGCGACGTGGGCGTCAAGGAGTCGTCGAGCGAGGTCCGGCTCAGTCATGGACGCCATTGTCCACGGCCGGGACCGCTCAACAACTCATTCCCACTCGATGGTGCCCGGGGGCTTCGAGGTGATGTCGACGGTGACCCGGTTGATCTCGCTCACCTCGTTGGTGATCCGGGTGGAGATGCGCTCCATGACGTCGTAGGGCAGGCGCGCCCAGTCGGCGGTCATCGCGTCCTCGGAGGTGACCGGGCGGAGCACGACGGGGTGGCCGTAGGTGCGGCCGTCGCCCTGGACGCCGACCGAGCGGACGTCGGCGAGCAGCACGACTGGCATCTGCCAGATGTCGCGGTCGAGACCGGCGCGGGTCATCTCCTCGCGGGCGATGGCGTCGGCCTCGCGCAGGATGTCGAGCCGCTCCTTGGTGACCTCGCCGATGATGCGGATGCCCAGGCCGGGGCCGGGGAACGGCTGGCGCTGGACGATCTCGTCGGGCAGGCCGAGCTGGGAGCCGACGGCACGCACCTCGTCCTTGAAGAGCTCACGCAGCGGCTCGACCAGCTCGAACTCGAGGTCCTCGGGGAGGCCGCCGACGTTGTGGTGGGACTTGATGTTGGAGGTGCCGGCGCCGCCGCCGGACTCGACGACGTCGGGGTAGAGGGTGCCCTGGACGAGGAAGGCGACCTTCTCGTCCGAGTCACCGAGGATCTCGACCTCGGCACGCTCGAAGCAGCGGATGAACTCGCGGCCGATGATCTTGCGCTTCTCCTCCGGGTCGGTGACCCCGGCGAGCGCGTCGAGGAACTCCTTCTCGGCGTCGACGATCTTCAGCTCGGCGCCGGTCGAGTCCCGGAACGCCTTCTCGATCGCGACCGACTCGTTCTTGCGCATCAGGCCGTGGTCGACGTAGACGCAGGTCAGCCGGTCACCGATCGCCTTGGCGACGATGGCCGCGGCGACCGCGGAGTCGACGCCACCGGAGAGCGCGCAGATCGCGCGGTGGTCGCCGATCTGCTGGCGTACCCGCTCGATCTGGTCCTCGGCGATGTTGCCGATGGTCCAGGTCTGGCGCGCGCCGGCGATGTCCCACAGGAAGTGCTCGAGCACCTTCTGCCCGTGCTCGGAGTGGAGCACCTCGGGGTGCCACTGCACGCCCGCCAGCTGCTTCTCGACGTTCTCGAAGGCCGCCACCGGGGTGTCCGCGGTGCTCGCGAGCACGGTGAAGCCCTCGGGCGCCTCGGAGACCGAGTCGCCGTGCGACATCCACACGTTGTGGGCCGGCGGCATGTCCCGGAGCAGGGTGCCGGGGACGCCGACGGTGACCGGCGTACGGCCGTACTCCCGGGCTCCGTTGTCGTCGACGGTCCCGCCCAGGCCCTGGGCCATCAGCTGGAAGCCGTAGCACATCCCGAACACCGGGGTGCCGGCGGTGAACAGGCCGTTGTCGATGGCGGGGGCGCCCTCGGCGTACACGCTCGAGGGGCCGCCGGAGAGGATGATCGCCTTCGGGTTCTTGGCGAGCATCTCCTCGACCGGCATCGAGTGCGGCACGATCTCGGAGTAGACCTTCGCCTCACGTACGCGGCGGGCGATCAGCTGCGCATACTGCGCACCGAAGTCCACCACGAGAACCAGATCGTGCTCTTCCGCCCCAGGAGCCTGCGTCATGCACGAATCCTAACGACGGGTCGCGTCCTCCGTGAAATGCACCAGGGCCCGGCCGGGGAGGGAGGTGGCCGGGCCCTGATTGCCCGAGGCAGAACTGTCCCGGACGAAAGACCCGGCATGTATTAGGGAGGGAGCAATCCCGGGTCTGATCACTCCAACGACCCCTCTTAACCACAGTTACGGGTCAACTTAAAACTTCCTGCCAAGAACTTCCCGCGCAGTCGGTGTCGCTACGGCAACAGTCTGGTCACCGTACGTCAACGATGGGCAGCTGCAGCGCAGCCGGCGCGCTCGCGGGCACCGCCGGCGAGGCCGGCCGGACCGGCTGGATCCGCGCGTAGCCGGCACCCAGCTCCGGGCGCGGGTCGGCCTGGTCCTTGTTGGGCCAGAACGCCATCGCCCGCTCGGCCTGCGCGGTGATCGTCAGCGACGGGTTCACGCCCAGGTTGGCAGAGATCGCCGAGCCGTCGACGACGTGCAGGCCGTCGTAGCCGTAGAGCCGCTGGTAGGGGTCGATCACACCGGTCTCCACCGAGTCGCCGATGGTGCAGCCGCCGATGAAGTGGGCGGTCATCGGCTTGTTGAACGGCTCCCCGATCGTGCCGCCGGCATAGCCCGGCTTGTCGCCCCGGCTCATCACCCCGGCCATCTTCCGCACGGCATCCAGGCCGGCCGGGATCCAGGTCGGGTTGGGCTTGCCGTGACCCTGCTTCGACGACATCCGCCACCCGAAGATCGTGCGTTTCGGGAAGGTCGTGATCGAGTTGTCGAGCGCCTGCATGACCAGCGCGATGACGGTGCGCTCGGACCAGTGCTTGAAGTCGTAGAACGTACGCAGCGACCGCCGCTGCAGCCACATCTCCTTGAGCCAGCGGCGGAGCCGATGGGGACCACCTTCGGTGAGCACCGTCTGCATCGCCGCGATCGCGTTGCTGCCGTGGCCGTAGCGGACCGGCTCGATGTGGGTGTGCTCGTCGGGGTGCCACGAGGAGGTGATGGCCACGCCCTCGGTGTAGTCGATGGCCGTGTCCGGCGCGATCGCGCCCAGGATCGACTCGGAGTTGGTGCGGGTCAGCTCACCCAGGCGCGGGGAGATCTGCGGGAGGTCGCCGGTGCGCTTGAGCTTGTGGAGCAGCTTCTGGGTGCCGAGCGAGGCCGCCGAGAAGATCACCTGGTCGGCGGTGAACTTCCGGGTGCGGCCGATGCCGAGCTTGGCCTTGGTGGAGCGGGTCTCGATGACGTACCCGGTTCCGGTCCTGGCCGGGTAGACGCGGGTGACAGTGGTCAGCGGGTGCACCTCGGCGCCGTTCTTCTCGGCGAGGTAGAGGTAGTTCTTGACCAAGGTGTTCTTCGCGTTGTGGCGGCAGCCGGTCATGCACTCGCCGCAGTTCGTGCACGTACGCCGGTCGGGGCCCTCACCGCCGAAGTAGGGGTCCGCGACCTCCTGCCCCTCGACCTGGCCCGGGCCGCCGAAGAAGACGCCGACCGGCGCCTTGTGGAAGGTGTCACCGCGGCCGGCCTCGGCCGCGACCTTCTGCATGACCTCGTCGGCGGGGGTCAGGTGGGGGTAGAGGGTGACGCCGAGCATCCGCTTGGCCTGCTCGTAGTAGGGAGCGAGCTCGTCCTTCCAGTTGGTGATGTGGCTCCAGGAAGGGTCCTCGTAGAACGGGTCGAGCGGCTCGTAGAGAGTGTTGGCGTAGACCAGCGAGCCGCCACCGACACCGGCGCCGGCCATGATCACGGCGTCCTTGACCATGTCGATGCGCTGGATCCCGTAGCAGCCGATCGCCGGCGCCCAGAGGTACTTGCGCAGGTCGAAGGAGGTGTTGGGCAGCTCGTCGTCGCTGAACCGGCGACCCGCCTCGACCACCCCGACCTTGTATCCCTTCTCGGTGAGACGCAGCGCGCTGACCGATCCCCCGAAACCCGACCCGATGACGAGCACGTCGTAGTGGGTCATGCGCGGCCCAGCGCCTTCAGCGCGCGCAGCGAGGCGGTCATGAACTTGGCGTACGCCTGGTCGCTCATCCCGAACTGCGGGGCGAAGCGCAGCACGGCCTGCGAGGCGACCGACTGGGTCTCGGTGTAGCGCAGGATGCCCTCGACGCCCTGGCGACGGCCCTGGCCGGACTCGCGCATGCCGCCCATCGGGGCGTCGATGCTGGCGAAGGTGGCGCCGAAGGCCTCGTTGATGTTGATGGTGCCGCACTTGATCTGGCGGGCGATGCGGCGGGCGCGCGAGGTGTCGCGGCTGTAGATCGAGCCGTTGAGGCCGTACTCGCCGTCGTTGGCGCGCTGGATCGCCTCCTCCTCGCTGTGGAAGCGGTAGAGGGAGACGACCGGGCCGAAGGTCTCGTTGCCGAAGCAGGTCATCTCCGGGGTGACACCCTCGAGGATGGTCGGCTCGAAGAAGAACGGCGCCAGGTCGGGGCGGGCCTTGCCGCCGGCGAGCACGCGGGCGCCCTTGGAGACGGCGTCCTCGACGTGGGCGGTCGCGGTGTCGACCTGGGCCTGCGAGATCAGGGTGCCCATGTCGTTCTCCCACCCGAGGGTGGCCCCGAGGGTCATCGCCTGGGTGCGGGCGACGAAGCGCTCCACGAACCGGTCGTAGATCTTGTCGTCGACGAAGAGGCGCTCGACGCTGACGCACAGCTGGCCGGAGTTGGAGAAGACCGCGCGGGTCGCGCCCTCGGCCGCCTTCTCGATGTCGGCGTCCTTCAGGATCAGCATCGGGTTCTTGCCGCCGAGCTCGAGGCTCGCGCCGATCAGCCGCTCCGCGGCCTGCTTGGCGACGATCTTGCCGGTGTTGGTCGAGCCGGTGAAGCAGACGTAGTCGGCGCGCTGGATGATGCTGGTGCCGATCTTGGACCCCGGTCCGGCCACGACGGTCCACAGGTTCTCCGGGAGCCCGGCCTCGGCCAGCAGCTCGGCGCCGAGGAGCGCGCTGAGCATGGTCTGCGAGTCGGGCTTGATGACCACCGCGTTGCCGGCGGCGATCGCGGCCAGGCCGTCGCACAGCGCCATCGTGAACGGGTAGTTCCACGGGCTGATGATGCCGACGACACCCTTGGGGACGTGGTTGAGCTCGACCCGGGTCAGCACCGGGATGACGCCGAGCTTGCGCTCGGTGTCGAGGATCTTGCTGCTCCTCCGCCCGTAGTAGCGGGCGGTCAGGGCGATGTGCAGCGGCTCGTCGAACGCGTGCTTGCGGGCCTTGCCCGACTCCAGCACGATCAGGTCGAGGATCTCGGCCTGCCGGTCGAGGACGAGGTCGTGCAGCTTGATCAGGATGCGCTCGCGCTCGGAGACCGGGGTCGCGGCCCACTTCTCCTGCGCGACCCGGGCCTTGGCGAAGGCCGCGGCGACGTCGTCGTCGCTCGACTGCGGGATGTGCGCCAGCGGCGCCCCGTTGAGCGGACTGATGACCTCTCGGCTCTCCCCCGTCGTCGCCACGATGCGGCCGGTCAGGCGGGAGACATAGTCAGGCTCGAGGGCCAGGGACGCCGTGGCGTCGTGCTCGGGATCGAGCGGGCCCTCGACGATCGGGCCGCCGGAAGAAGTCGGGTTCGATGCGCTCATGTACCGAGAGTATGTGACCGGCGTCTCTGAAGCCAGACAGCCGTCCCACTAACTCACGATACGAACGTCCGCTGCCCACCACAGATAGCTGTGACGCTCGGCCGGGAGGTCGATGTCGACGCGGTCCAGCGGCAGCCGGTCGAGGGCGTGCACGGTGCACTCCTCCGCGGGGGTGGCCCGGTAGAGATAGGCGTCCAACGGCCATTTCGTACGCAGCCACTCGTCGAGCCGCTCGGCGACCGACGCGGTGAGCTCGGGATCGCGGTCCTGGCGGAGCCAGTAGCTCACCCGGGCGGTGGAGCCACCTGCGTACCTGAGCAGGGTCTGGGCGTCGGCGCCCATCGCCTCCAGGTAGGGGTACAAGGGCTGCACGTAGAGGCAGCCGAGCGAGGAGGTGCCGGTGGGGTCGAGGAAGAGGTAGGTGAAGGCCCGCTTCGCCTGGTGGTCGGACCAGTGCCGGATCACCAGGGGCAGGTTGTCGTCGCTGCCGAACCCCTCCAGCGGCCACCTGCCGCAGCTGTGGTCGCGGATCACGTCCGGGCTGGCCAGGTAGGCCTCGGTGTCCAGGTCGAGCAGCTCGGGACTCAGCGGCGCGAGCACGAAGTCGTCGGTGGCCAACGGCTCGGGGGGATCTGCGACCAGGAACATGGGATCAGATTGCTACGTCAACCGCTTGCTCCGCCACGGCAATTCCAGCCCACCTCGATTGATCTCGACCCGCGGATTCGGGTCGCAGGCTCAGACCTCGACCTCCAGGCGCGCGCGGTCGGCCTCCTCGTCGGTGACCATGAGCTGGGAGCGGCGCTCGGCCTCGATGCGGCGCAGGTAGTGGTCGACCTCCTCCTTGGCGCGCTGCTCGTCCCAGCCGAGCTCGTCGGCCATGATCTTGGCGACCCCCGGAGCAGCGCGTACGCCGCGGTCGAAGGTCTCCATCGAGATCCGGGTGCGGCGCTCGAGCACGTCGTCGAGGTGGCGGGCGCCCTCGTGGGTGACGGCGTAGACGACCTCGGCGGCGAGGTAGTCCTCGGCGCCCTCCAGGGGCAGCGCGAGCGGGCGGCGCTCCTGGATGAGGTCGAGCACGTCGTCGATCAGGCCGCCGTGACGGCCCAGGAGGTGGTCGATCCGGGCGACGTGGAGGCCGGAGCGACGGGCGAGCAGGACCCGCTGGTTGGAGCGGGTCTCGAAGCCCTCGGCCCCGACCAGTCGCACCTTGTCGGTGATCGAGTCGCGCAGGGTCATGTTGGTCGTGGTCCCCAGCGAGTGCGCCGCGGCGTCGACGGCGTCCTTGGCCATCACCCGGTAGGTCGTCAGCTTGCCGCCGGCGATCAGCACCAGCCCCGGCAGCGGCGTGACCACGGTGTGCTCGCGGCTGAGACCGGCGGTCTGGTCCGACTCGCCGGTCAGGAGCGGGCGGAGCCCGGCGTAGACGCCTTCGACGTCCTCGAGGTCGAGCGGCTCGCGCAGGATCGCGTTGACGTGCTCCAGGACGTACTCGATGTCGGTCTTGGAGGCGGCCGGGTGGGCGAGGTCGTAGGTCCAGGGGGTGTCGGTGGTGCCGATGATCCAGTGGCGGCCCCACGGGATGACGAAGAGGACCGACTTCTCGGTGCGGACGATGAAGCCCGACTCGGAGCGGATCCGGTCGCGCGGGACGACGAGGTGGATGCCCTTGGACGCCTTGACATGCAGGGCGCCGCGACCGCCGACCATGTCCTGGATCTCGTCGGTCCACACCCCGGCGGCGTTGACGACCGTCTTGGCCCGGATGACCAGGTCCTGGTCGTGCTCGAGGTCGCGAGCCCGGACCCCGACGACCCGCTCGCCCTCGCGCAGGAACCCGGTCACCTGGACCCGGGTCGCGATGTGGGCGCCGTGGGAGGCGGCGGTGCGGGCGATCGTCATCACCAGACGGGCGTCGTCGACCTGGGCGTCGTAGTACTGGATCGCGCCGGTGATCGTGTCGGTGTTGAAGTCGGGGGCGATCCGGGCGACGCCCCGGCGGGTGAGGTGGCGGTGGCGCGGGAGGCCGGAGTTGCCCATCCCGGAGAGCGGCCCGAAGCTGGCCATCCCGTCGTAGAGCGCGAGGCCCGCTCCGATGTAGGCGCGCTCCCAGACCGGGTTGGTCAGCGGGTAGAGGAACGGCACCGGCCGGACCAGGTGCGGGGCCAGGGTGTTGAGCAGCAGACCGCGCTCCTGGAGCGCCTCGCGGACCAGCTCGAAGTCGAGCATCTCGAGGTAGCGGAGGCCGCCGTGGACGAGCTTCGAGCTCCGCGAGCTCGTTCCCGAGGCCAGGTCGCGCTGCTCGACCAGGCCCGTGCTCAGGCCTCTGGTGACGGCGTCCAGCGCCACCCCGGCGCCGGTCACACCTCCACCGACGACGAGTACGTCGAGCTCGGTCTCCCCCGCCGCACCGACCATCGTGCCGATCGCGAGATCGCGGCTCTGTGGACTCAGGGCCCCAGTTCGAGTCATACGTTCGAAGTTAACTCACCACGTCGAATTGTCACTTCTGGCGCGCGAGAAATTCACCGGCGCGGGCCGATAAGTCACGCGGGTGTCACAGACGGGCGGCACCGACCAGGGTGGCGAGCCGGTCGGGAGGCATGGGCTCCTCGACCACGACCATCGTCTCGCCGTCGGCGTGGATCATCGGGCGGGTGCCGTCGGGCTCCGGGGACGCGGTCGCGACGGCCACGTGCATGACCCGCCCGTCCGGGCGCGCAAAGAAATAGAGGTCGCCGGCGCGGACCTCGTCGAGGTCGATCGCGGTGAGCGCGGCGGCCTGGTCACGGGCGTCCCGCGGGAGACGTACGCCGATGGCCTCCGCCGCCCGGAAGACCAGGCCGGAGCAGTCGATGCCCGCGTCGGTGGTGCCGCCCCAGACGTACGGGACACCGAGGAAGCTCCTGGCCCTGCTCAGCAGGACGGAGACGGAGCTGGTCAGGGCATCCGCCGGCAGCCAGCCGGGGTAGCCCCGCTCGTCCTTCGTGGAGGCGTGGGAGGGGACCACGACGTACGCCCACTCGCCTCGGGTCTCGAGGACGACGACCTCCTCGCCGGGGACGACCTCGGTCTCGTGCTCGGCGTCCTCGGCGGGCTCGGCCACGACGAAGGTGGGCTGGTGGACGGTGGTCATGGGAGGACTCCTTCGATGCCGAGGCCCGGCTGATCAGGGAAGAGGATGCGGGGGCCGTCATAGCTGATCCCACCGGCGTACGGGCTGGTCCTCGCCCACCAGCCCGCGTCGAGGTCCTGCTCGCCGGGGATGCCGAGCGCTGCGACCAGGGCTGCCGCCGCGCCGATGCCGAGGTGGGACTCCATCATGCAGCCGACGAGGCGACCCAGGCCGTGACGCTTCGCGACCTCCAGCAGCTCGATCGCGGGCGTGATCCCGCCGCACTTGGCCAGCTTGACGTTGACCGCGTCCGCAGCGCCCGCGCGGATGACGTCGACGAGGTCCTCGAGGTCGAAGACCGACTCGTCGGCGAGGATCCGGTAGGGCTGGTGACGACGGACGTACGCCATCGCCTCCAGGTCCCGCCGGGCGACCGGCTGCTCGACGAACTCGAGCTCGACGTCCTGGTCGGCCAGGGTCGTCAGCACCGCCACCGCCTCGTCCGCGCGCCAGCCGGTGTTGGCGTCCAGCCGGAGCACGCACCCCGGGACCGCCTCGCGCACCGCGAGCACGCGCTCGGCATCACCCGCGGCGTCGGTGCCGACCTTGATCTTGAGGGTCGTGAACCCGTCGCGCGCTCGGGCGGCTGCTGTCTCTGCCAGGTCGGCCGGGGTGCCGACGGAGAGGGTCATGTCGGTGAGCAGCTGTGTTGGTTTCGACACCGGCTCGCTGGCGCTCGCCGGGCTCAACCAGCGGGGGCTCGGCGTTGGTTGAAGGCCACTTCGTTCAGACCTCGGAGCCGCTAGGCGGAGGCGTGTCGAAACCAACACATCCAGGTGCTCGGTCATCGACACCCCAGCCCGGCGAGCGACAAGGTCGTGCAACGCGATGTCGGCGGCCATCTTGGCCGACCGGTTCCCGACGACCGCACCCTGGATCAGCTCGGCCGACGACAGATCGGCGGCTGCCCCGATCAGGACATCCGAGATCGGTCCTTCCAACGCCGCGGCGGACCCGGCGAGCGAGTCGCCGGTGACCCGCCAGACCTGCGGCGCCTCACCCCACCCGACGCACCCGTCGGAGTCCTCGACCGTGGCGACGACCGTCTCCGCGAACTCCGTACGCCGCAGCGCGGTCACGAACGGGGTGTGCAGCGGCACCCGGACACGCTGGGTGCGCACCGCGGCGACCCGAGGCACCGTCACAGGGTCGACCACAGATAGCGAGCGACCTCGCTGATCCGGAACTCCGACTCGTCGTCGTCCAGGCCGGTCGTGAGCACGACCATGACCTGAGGTTCACCCTGGGCCGGGCGGATGATCGCCATGTCGTGGCGGACGCCGTCGACCCAACCGGTCTTGTTGCCGACCACCGCGTCCTCGGGCACCCCGAGCGGGATCGCGTCGCGATACTCCTGGGCGACCAGGATCCCCTCGAGCTCGGCGGTCGACTCGGGCGAGAGCAGCCGGCCCGAGGCGAGCTTGGTGAGCAGCTTGCCCATGTCGTTGGCGGTGACCAGGTTCTGCAGCCCGGCCTCGCGCGCAGGTGCGTCCTCGATCCCGCGGGACACTGTCGTCATCGGCGTCACCCCGGCGTCGGCGAGCACCGCGGCGACCTCCGCGAGCCCGACCCGCTCGAGCACGAGGTTGACGGCCAGGTTGCCGGAGACGGTCAGGGAGCGGCGTACGAGCTCACCCAGCGGCAGCTGGGAGCCGACCGCCTGCCAGGTCTCGGGGTCCTGGTCCTCGGCCGGGTCCATCTCGAACCGCGACCCGGTGGCGGCGGAGTCGAAGTCGGGATGGACCGTGATCGGCTCGTCGAGCGAGAGCAGCCCGCGATCGCGCAGCCGATAGGCGGCGATCGCGACCGGCACCTTCATCAGGCTCGCCGCATAGTGCTGCTGGTTGACGTTCTGCGCCTGCGTCGGGATGCCGTCGAGGCCACTGAGCCAGGTCGAGACCAAAGATTCCACGACTCGAGGCTAGTCGGTCTGGTCGAGCTCCTGCCGGACCCGGTTGACGTCGTCGATCCAGGCATCGACGTCGGCGGCACGCGTGGCGTACTCCTCGGCCACGTCGGGCTCGAGCGAGATCCAGAACTGCGAGCTCTGCCCAGCCTCCCAGACGGCGTCGGCGACCTCCTCGGCGGTGAGCGCGCCCTCGGCCGACCGGAAACCCGGGAGTCCGGAGGAGCGCTCGAGCATCGCCGTCTTCACGCTGCGCGCGACGATCGCCTGAGCGACGATGCCCTGGTGCCGGTACGTCGCGGCGAGCCACTCGGCGAAGGCGATCTCGGCGTGCTCGGTGGCCGCGTAGGACGGGGAGCCGAGCAGCGTGAGGAGACCCGCGGAGGAGGAGGTGACCACGAACCGACCGGCACCACGGGCGACCCACTCCGGCAGCAGCAGCCGCGCGGCGCGTACGTGGGCGAGGACGTTGACCTCGTACGAGGTCAACCAGGCGTGGTCGGAGGCCTCGAGCCCGCGGCCGCGCTCGACTCCCGCGTTGCCGTACCAGGCGTCGATCTTGCCGAGCTCCTCCCGGGCGGCGTCCACGAGCGCCGCGGTGCCGGCGGCCGAGGCGGCGTCGCCGGGAACCGCGAGGGCGCCGATCGAGTCGGCCACCGAGCAGAGCTCGGCATCGTCGATGTCGGCCACGACGACGCGACACCCTTCCGCCGCGAACCGAGTGGCCAGAGCCTTCCCGATCCCTCGGGCTGCTCCGGTCACAACCACCCCGCTCCCGGGTGCGAGTACGTTCACGGACCGACCACCTCCAGTGGCGTTAGTGAGGGTCAACCACTGTAACCGAGGCCGGTCCGTGAACGTGCGGCAACCTACTGATCAGTACCGATCACGCCGCCCGACACTCACTCAGGCAGCCCGGACGAGGGCGGGGCGTCCGAGGCGGCGCTGTCGTCCTCCTCGATGGGAGCATCGCCGATGTCGGTGACGAGGACCGGCGTGAGCGGCTCGGAGGCACCGTTCTTGATCTCGACCACGCTCATCCCGGAGATGCCCATGTGGGAGTCCTCGGAGAACCGGAACGGAGCCAGCCCGGGCCCTTCGAAGGAGGAGCCCTCCTTCTCGATCGTCTCCACGATCGACTCCCGGGTCAGGTCCTTGCCGTTGGCCTGCAGCGCCTGGACGAGGGTGTAGGCCTGCGCCATGCCGTAGATCCGGTAGTTGGTCAGCTTCTCCGAGCCCTTCTTGGAGTAGTCGTCCCAGACCTTCTGCCACAGCTTGACCCACTCGTCGTCAGGAGCGTCGACGCCGCTGAGGTACTCGGTCGTCATCATCCCGTCCATCAGCTTCACGCCCTGCTCGGCGGGGATCTTGCCCTTGGTCATCGAGGCCAGCAGCCCGCCGACGAGCGCCGGGTCCGAGCCCACGTTCGAGTAGAACCACTTCGACTTGAAGCCGACGCCCTGCGCGGCGATCTGGCTCAGCGCGGTGTAGGAGGGGGTGTTGAAGCCGATCACCAGGTCGACGCCCTTGGACTTGAACGAGGACATCTGCGGGGAGAAGTCGGTCGAGCCGCCCGGCGTGTACTTCTGCACGTCGACGATCTGGGTGTCGAGGAACTGCCGCGCGCCCTTCTCGCCGTCCTCGCCGAAGTCGTCGTCCTGCAGGAAGAGGCCGACCTTGGCGTCGGGCATGTTCTCCTTGACGTACTGGCCGATGACCTTGCCCTCGATCTCGTAGTCCGTCTGCCAGCCGAAGGTCATCGGGCTCTTCTGGGGGTCGTCGCCCCACTGCAGCGAGCCGCTGGAGACGAACAGGTCCGGGATGCCGTCGTCGTTGAGCCGCTGCACGACCGCGCGGTGCGTGGGGGTGCCGAGACCCGAGACCATCGCGAAGATCTCGTCCTGCAGGATCATGTCGTTGGTGACGGCGCTGGTGTTGGTCGGGTTGTAGGCGTCGTCCTTGACGACCATCTCGATCTCGCGGCCGTGGACGCCACCGTTGTCGTTGACGTACTCATAGAAGGCCTGATGGCCGGACGGGATCTCCGAGTAGCCGGGCGCGGCGGGGCCGGTCAGCGGGAAGTGCGCCCCGACCTTGATCGTGGTGTCGGTGACGCCGACCGCCGTGCCGTCCTCGGAGGGCCGCTCCTTCCCCGCGCCGCAGGCAGCGAGGAGCGAGGCAGTGGTGAGGACACAGACGACCTGGACGGCTCTGCGTGCAGTGTTTCTCATGTTGTCTTCTCCTTGGTTTGCCCGAGAGATGAGGTGAGAGATGAGGTGAGGGACGTACGCGCCAGGAACGCGCGCAGGCTGCCGACGATCCCCGCCGGAGCGAGGAGGATGACGAGCATCAGCACCAGGCCGTAGACCACCGGCGTGACCTCCGCGGCCTGGGTGGCGCTGAGCCCGGCCGACTCCCCGAGATCGGTCGCGAAGTGAGGAAGGAAGGCGAGCACGCCGGCCCCGATGAGCGCTCCGGTCAGGCTGCCGAGCCCACCCAGGACGACCGCGGCCAGCAGCGTCAGCGAGAGCGTGATCGTGAACGCGCCCGGCGCCGTGAGACGTACGTTCATGGCCATCAGGCCGCCGGCGAGCCCGGCAGCCATGGCGCTGACGGTGAAGGCGACCACGCGGGCGCGGCCCAGGTGGATGCCCGCCAGCTCGGCGGAGACGTCGTCGTCCCGCACCGCCCGCCAGCGACGACCGACCCGCGAGCGGCTCAGGTTGGCGAGCGCCACGAAGGTGATCGCGAGGAGCAGCCAGCCGAGGTAGGCGAGGAAGGAGTACTGGTCGATCTCGACGGCGGTGAAGAACCAGACCAGATCCTGGATCCACGCCGGGAGCTCGGCCGCGCGGGGCACGGACACCTGCAGCCCCTGCTCCCCGCCGAGGACGTCCCACTGGTTGGCCAGCCGGGGCACCGCGACCGCCAGCGTCAGGGTCGCGCCGGCGATGTAGGGCCCGTGCAGCCGCGCCGCCGGCACCCCGACCACCACCCCGACCGCGGCACAGACCGCGATCGCGACGAGCAGGGCGAGGAAGACGTCGGCCAGGGTCTCGCCGCCGGTGCGCTCGAGCACCAGGGTGGCGGCGTACGCCCCGACGGCCATGAGCGCGCCGTGGCCCAGGGAGAGCTGGCCGGAGAGGCCGGTCAGGAGGGTGAGACCGCCGGCGGCGATGGCGAAGTAGGCCATCTCGGCGTAGCGGGTCTGCAGGTACTGGCTGGAGCTGCCGATGACCGCCATCGCCACCACCAGGGCGACCAGGGCCACCACCAGGTGGCGTGCCAGGGGCACCGACGTCACCGGACGGACGAGCGGACCGAAGAGGGAGCGCAGTCGTTCCATGGGTCAGACCCTCCTGGCCGCGGCCGCCGCGAAGAGGCCGCTGGGACGCACCAGCAGCACCACCATCAAGATCCCGAGCGCGACCAGCGGCGCCAGGTGCTCACCGACGTAGCCGGTGACGTAGGAGAGCGAGAGCCCGAGGATCAGGCCGCCGATCACCGACCCGAGCGGTGAGTCGAGGCCACCCAGCACGGCGGCGATGAAGCCGTAGATCACGAACGGGTCCATGAACGCCGGGTTCACCAGGTCGCCGCCGGCGATGAGCATCCCGGCCACCGCACCCACGGCAGCCGCGAGCGCCCAGCCGAGGGTCAGCATGCGGCCGACGCGTACGCCCAGGAGTCGGGAGACCTCGCCGTTGAACGCGGCCGCCCGCATCCGCAGCCCCAGGTCGGTGAAGCGGAAGAGGACCACGAGCCCGGCCATCACGAGGGCGACCACGACGATCGTCAGGATGCCGAACGGGGTGATGCCGATCGAGGTGTCCCCCACCGAGATCGCGTTGGTGCTGACCGGGGCCGGGAAGCCGCGGTGCTGGACACCGAAGGTGATCGCGGTCAGGCCGTGGAGCACCATGAACAGACCCAGGGTGAGGATGACCGCGTTGAGCTCGGCCTTGCCCTCGACCGGGCGGATGATCACCCGCTCGATCACGGCGCCGAGCCCGAACCCGGCGGCGATCGCGGCCAGGAAGGCGACCCAGTAGGGCACGTCGGCGTTGATCAGCGAGAGCGCGATGTAGGTGGTCACCATCGCCATCGCCGCCTGGGCGAAGTTGACGATCCGGGTCGAGCGCCAGATCAGGCACAGGGCCAGCGCGAACGCGGCGTAGACCGCGCCCAGGACCAGGCCACCGAGGGTGGTGTCGAGGAACTGTTGCATCGTGTGGTCTCCCTAGAACCCGAGGTAGGCGTGGCGGAGCTGCTCGTCGGCGGCCAGCTCGGCGGCCGGCGCCGAGGCGACGACCTTGCCGAGGTTGAGCACGACGCCGTGGTCAGCGATGGACAGGGCACTGCGGGCGTTCTGCTCGACCAGGACGACGGTGAGCTCCTCGGTCTGCACCAGCCCGCGGAGCAGGTCGAAGATCTGGGCCACCACCCGGGGCGCGAGCCCCAGGGAGGGCTCGTCGAGCAGGAGCACGGTCGGACGCGCCATCAGCGCGCGGCCGATGACGAGCATCTGCCGCTCGCCGCCGGACAGTTGATGGGCGGTCGCGTCGCGGCGCTCGCCCAGCCGCGGGAAGAGCTCGAAGACCCGCTCGACCGGCATCGGCTCGGAGCCGGTCGCACGGTGCAGCCCGCCGAGCCGGAGGTTCTCGATGACAGTCAGCTCGGCGATCACACCGCGCCCCTCCGGGACGTGGCAGAGGCCGTACGAGGTCAGCTTCTCGGTCGCGGTGCGCGTGATGTCCTTGCCGTCCAGCTTCACGGTGCCCCGGGTGGACCTCACCAGGCCGGACACCGTGCGCAGCAGCGTGGTCTTGCCGGCGCCGTTGGCGCCCAGGACCGCGGTGACCTGGCCTCTCGACGCGGTGAAAGTGACGCCGTTGAGCGCCTTGACGGGTCCGTACGCAGCGCTCAGGTCCTCGACGGCGAACATCAGGCCTCCTCGGCGGTGAGTGCGTGGACCTCGGCGTCGTCGTCGTGCTCGACCTGGTCGCCCAGGTAGGCGGCGAGGACGGCCGGGTCGTTGCGGATCTCGTCGGGTGAGCCGGCGGCGATGACGCGGCCGAAGTCGAGGACCGTGATGCGGTGGCAGACCGACATCACCAGGTCCATGTGGTGCTCGACGAGCATCACCGCGGTGCGCTCGGTCAGGCCGGTGATGATCTCGCCGAGCTCGGTCATCTCCTCGGCGCTCAGCCCACTGGCGGGCTCGTCGAGGAGCAACAGCTCCGGCTCGGCGACCAGGGCCCGCGCGAGCGCGACCTTCTTCCGGATCGGGTAGGGCAGGCTGCCGGGGTAGCGGGCGGCGTACGACTCGATGCCGAGCTCGCCCAGGACCTCTCGCGCCTTGGCGGCCAGCCGGGCGTCGTCGCGGTGGCCGATCCCGAGCAGCCCACGCACGAAGCCGGCGCGGGCGAGACGGTCGGCTCCGACCATCACGTTGTCGAGCACCGTCATCCGCTCGAAGAGCCCGAGTCCCTGCAGTGTCCGGGCGATGCCGTGGCCGGCGAGCTGGTGCGGGCGGAGGCCGTGGATCGTCTCGCCGCGCAGGCGGAGCTCGCCCTCGGCGGGGGTGACGAACCCGCACACGACGTTGAACAGGGTGGTCTTGCCGGCGCCGTTGGGGCCGATGACGCCGAGCACCTCATGGGGCGCGACCGCCAAGGAGACGTCCTCGAGGGCGCGTACGCCCCCGAACCGGACCGAGACGCCCTCGACCGCGAACAGCGGTGGGTCTTCGCCGGACTTCTGCATCGTGCTCCCTTCACCTGATGTGACGGGTTTCACTTTGGACTCTCCGCACAACGGGGGATATGGGCACTGCGCCCAAAATCCTTCGGGCGCTGCGTCTGGGATTCCCTGGTTCGGTGGCGGATGGGGCAGTCGGCATGGGACGCTCCGCACATGGGTGTGATGAGCGACACAGCTCCCGACGCGGAGCTCCGTCCGCTGGTGGAGCGTGCCTGGGCCTCGCTGGTGAGCCAGGCGGACGCGATCGCCGACGACATCACGCTGACCCTGATCGCGATCCAGCCGGAGTGGCACCAGAACGCCGAGCCGTCGGTGCGAGCCGACCTGCGCTCGAGCACCCGGGAGCACGTACGCCGCGGCATTCGGGCCATGGCCGGGCTCACCCCGGGAGCCAATCCCGTCGACCTGTGGCGCGAGACCGGCCGGCGGCGGGCGCGGCAGGGCGTACCTCTGGAGTACTGCCTCAACGCCTACACGGTCGGCACCAGGATGCTGTGGGAGGCGATGGTCCACCAGCAGGCGGCGCTGGGCATCGACGACCGGGTGATGGTGCTTGCCGGGCGCCAGGTGTGGACCGACCTGGACGTGCAGAACTCGGTGATGTCGGCCGCCTACCGGAAGGAGGCGGCGCTGCTGCAGCGTCGCGACCTGCAGCTCCAGGGCAGGCTCCTCGACGGGCTCGCGGAGGGCCGCGGTGGCGACCCCGCGTTCGCCGCCGAGGTGCAGGAGATCCTCGGGGTCGCCGCCGACGCGCAGATGGCCTGCGTGATCGCCGCCTTCGACGGCAACCGCGACTCACCGCTGCGCAACCCCGACGACCGGCTGGAGAAGGCCGGGCTGGTGTCGTTCTGGCACGTCCGCGGGGACCACCACTTCGGGCTCGTCCCGTTGGGGTCGCGCCCGGTCGCCGAGGCCGTCGCCGAGCTCGTCGAGCAGCTCGCCTGCTGCAACTCGGGCCGGGTCGGGATCGCCACCGCCGACGACCTCAGCGGCTTCGGCACCGCGTTCCAGCTCGCCACGCACACGGTGGAGACGGTGCCCCGGGGGCGTACGGACATCGCGGTCGTCGACGACCGCCTGCCGCAGGTGCTGCTGACCGCCTCGCCCGCGGTCTCCTCGCTGCTCGTCCGCCGCACCCTCGGCCCGATCCTGGCGCAGCCGACGCACCAGTCCGACGTGCTGCTGGCGACGCTGCGCGCGCTCATCGCGCACGGCGGCTCCCCCACCCACGCCGCCGAGGACCTGATCTGCCACCGCAACACGGTGATCTACCGCATCAAGCAGATCCAGGACCTCACCGACCGGAGCATCTCCGATCCCGGCGACCGCCTGCTCCTGGCGCTCGCTCTGATGGCCCTGGAGAAATAGCCACGCTGGTCGAGCCGTCGTCGTGAGGGACGAACGACGGCTCGACCAGCAGGCTAGATGTCGACCAGGGAGCCGAGGCGGTCGCGGTGGAGGCCGGGGAGGCCGTACGCGATCTGATCGGCCTTGGCCCGCTTCAGGTAGAGGTGGGCGGGGTGCTCCCAGGTCATGCCGATGCCGCCGTGCAGCTGCACCGCCTCCTCGGCCGCGGTGACGGCGAGGTCGCCGCAGTACGCGGCGGCGACATGGGTCGCGATCGCGGTCTCCTCGGCGTCCCCGAGCGCCAGCGCCCCGGCGGCGTAGCGCGCGGCCGCGCCGGCCCCCTCGACGTTGGTGTAGAGGTCCGCGAGCCGGTGCTTGAGCGCCTGATAGCCACCCACGATCCGGCCGAACTGCCGCCGGACCTTGAGGTAGTCCACCGTCGTGGTCAGGCACCACTGCGCCACCCCGACCTGCTCCGAGGCCATCAGCGCGGCCCCGGCCAGCAGACCCGCACGTACGGCGTCGGCACCGTGCTCCGCGACCACGACCACCTCGCCGGCGGCCGGGTCCAGGCGTACGTCGGCGAGCCGGCGGGTCATGTCGAGCGAGCTCACCGGGGTGATCGTCGCCCGGTCCGCGGCGACGGCCCGGATCTCGACGCCGTCGGGCGTCGTCACCGGCACCAGGAGGGTGTCGGCCTCCAGAGCGCCGGCCACCGATCGGATCTCGGTCTCGACGGGCCCCAGCGGCTGGACGGTGGCCGCCGGGAGGGGCGCGACCAGGGCCGCGGTGCGCTCCCCCGCCGCCAGTCCACCCAGCAGCGCCGCACCGGCCTCGGTCGGCCCGGCCAGCAGGACCGAGGTCGCGACGACCGCGCTGGTCAGGAAAGGCACAGGGGCGACCGAGCGCCCCAGCTCCTCCAGGACCACGGCTGCCTCACGGGCCGATGCCCCGGCGCCGCCGTACGACTCCGGGATCAGCAGGCCCGCGAGCCCGAGGTCGCCGGCGATCCCCTTCCACAGGACCGGCGTGAGCGAGCTGTCCCCGTCGTAGGCCTTGACGACCTCGGCGGGTTCGCAGCGCTCGGACAGGAACGACCTGACCGTGGTACGCAGGTCGGCATCGAGCTCGTTGTCGAGCAGTCCGACTTCAGAGACGCTCATCGCGGGATCTCCTTCCAGGCCACGTCCTTGTCGACCCGGTGCTCCCCGGGGAGGCCGAGGACGCGCTCGGCCACGATGTTGCGCAGGATCTCCGAGGTGCCGCCCTCGATCGAGTTGCCCTTGGCGCGCAGGTAGCGGTAGACGGCGTCGCGGCCGCCGAAGTCGACGTGCTCGGGGCGGACCATCGCCCAGCCGTCGCCGTCCTCGTAGCGAAGACCTTCCTCACCCCGCAGCTCGAGGTCGAGCCCGGTGAGCCGCTGGTTGATGGTGGCGAAGGACAGCTTCATCGCCGACCCCTCGGGGCCGGGCTGGCCGACGGCCAGCTTCTGCCGGAGCCGTGCCCCGGTCAGGCGGGCCACCTCCGACTCGACCCAGAGCCGCAGGAGCCGGTCGCGCAGCTCCGGGGTGTGGTTCTCCGGATGTTCCCGCCACGACTCGGCGACCACGCCGAGCATCCCGCCCTCGCGGGGCATGGCGGCCCCGCCGATGGCGACGCGCTCGTTGTTGAGGGTGGCGTTGGCGACCTCCCAGCCCTGCCCGACCGCGCCGAGGCGGTGGGCGTCGGGGATGCGGACATCGGTCAGGAAGACCTCGTTGAACTCCGCCTCGCCGGTGATCTGGCGCAGCGGCCGCACCTCGACGCCCGGATCGTGCATATCGCACAAGAAGTAGGTCAGACCGCGGTGCTTGGGGACGTCCGGGTCGGTGCGGGCGACCAGGATCGCGAAGTCCGCGTTGTGGGCGCCCGAGGTCCACACCTTCTGCCCGTTGACGACCCACTCGTCGCCGTCGAGGACCGCCCGCGTCGCCAGCCCGGCGAGGTCGGAGCCGGCGCCGGGCTCGGAGAAGAGCTGGCACCAGATCTCGTCGCCGCACCACAGCGGCTCCAGGAAGCGCGACCTCTGCTCCGGGGTGCCGTAGGCGAGGATCGTCGGCGCGGCCATGCCGAGCCCGATCCCGTTGCGGCGCGGGTTGTTGTCGGGGGCGCCGGCGGCCTCGAAGAGGTCGTTCACCAGCGGCTGCAGGGCCCGGGAGGCACCGAGGCCACCCTCGCCCTCGGGGAACGCGACCCACGCGAGCCCGGCCCGGTAGCGGGCGTGCAGGAACTCGCTCGGCTCCGTCGTCGCGACCGGGTGCTCGGCCAGGAACTCCGTCACCCGGCCCTCGATCTCCTCGGGAGTCACTGCCGGCCCTCTCGACGGGCTGCCTGCTTGCGCAGCTCGGCCTTGGCCAGGGCGTTCTTGTGCACCTCGTCGGGGCCGTCGGCGAACCGCAGCGTACGGATGCCGGCGTAGGACTTGGCCAGCGGGAAGTCCTGGGAGAGGCCACCGGCGCCGTGGGCCTGGATCGCCTTGTCGAGGATCCACTGGACGGTCGCCGGGGTGGCGATCTTGATCGCCTGGATCTCGGTGTGGGCACCCTTGTTGCCGACCGTGTCCATCAACCAGGCGGTCTTGAGGACGAGGAGGCGCAGCTGCTCGATGCGTACCCGCGACTCGGCGATCCAGTCGCGGATCACGCCCTGCTCGGAGAGCGGCTTGCCGAAGGCGACCCGCTCCTCGACCCGCGCGCACATCAGCTCGATCGCCCGCTCGGCCAGGCCGATGGAGCGCATGCAGTGGTGGATGCGACCGGGGCCCAGGCGCGCCTGCGCGATCGCGAACCCCATGCCCTCGGTGCCGATCAGGTTGCCCACCGGCACGCGTACGTCGGAGAAGACCAGCTCCGCGTGGCCGCCGTGGTCGTGGTCGTCGTAGCCGAAGACCTCCATGCCGCGCTTGATCGTGAGGCCCGGGGTGTCGCGCGGCACCAGGATCATCGACTGCTGCTGGTGGCGCTCGGCGGACGGGTCGGTCTTGCCCATCACGATGAAGATCTTGCAGTTCGGGTTCATCGCGCCGGTGATCCACCACTTGCGGCCGTTGATGACGTACTCGTCGCCGTCGAGCGCGATCGAGGTCTCGATGTTGGTCGCGTCGGAGGAGGCGACGGCCGGCTCGGTCATCGCGAAGGCGCTGCGGATCTCTCCCTCCAGCAGCGGCGAGAGCCACTCCTTCTTCTGCGCCTCGTTGCCGAAGTCGTGGAGCACCTCCATGTTTCCGGTGTCGGGCGCGGCACAGTTGAACGCCGCCGGCGCGAGGTGGCTGCGGCCGGTGATCTCGGCCAGCGGGGCGTACTGCAGGTTGGTCAGCCCCGCCCCGCCCTCACCGGGCAGGAAGAGGTTCCACAGGCCGCGCTTGCGGGCCTCGGCACGGATCTCGCCGAGGACCGGCACGCTGTCCCAGGCCCACTTGTCCTCCTGGGCCGCGAGCTGCTCGTCGAAGACGGCCTCGTTCGGCTCGACGTACGTCTTCTGGAAGTCCCATACCGAGGCGACGAGCTCCTCGGTCCTGGCGCCGGGTGCGAAGTCCACGCTTACTGTCCCTTCATCGCGGTGATGCCCATGTCCAGGAGCGGGTGGATCCCGTCCCCGATCTTGTCGAAACCGGGCCCGACGGTCTGGCCCTTGAGGTAGCGGTAGTGGATCCCCTCGAGGATCGCGGCGAGCTTGTAGGCGGCCAGGCCGAGGTAGAAGCCGAACTCGCTCAGGTCGCGCGGGCTGGCCGCGTCGTAGCGAGCGATGATCTCGTCCTCGGAGAGCCAGCCGGGTGCGTTGCTGACGTCGGTCACGGTGCCGTCGCCGGAGACCGTGGCCATCCGCTGGTAGGTGAGCAGGATCGCCAGGTCGGTGACCGGGTCGCCGAGCGTGGCCATCTCCCAGTCGACGACCGCCTTGATCTGGTCGGCCTCGTCGGTGAGGACGTTGTCGAGCCGGTAGTCGCCGTGCACGATCCCCGGCCCGGTCGAGGCGGCCTCGGCGGCGCCCACCCGCGCTTCGAGCAGCGCGTGGAGCTCGTCGGCGGCCGGAAGATCGCGGGAGTACGACGCCTCGAGCTGCTTCTTCCAGCGGCGGACCTGCCTGCTCAGGAACCCCTCCGGGCGGCCGAACTCGCTCAGCCCTACCGCGGCCGGGTCGACCGCGTGCAGCGCGGCCATCACGTCGATGAGCTGCTCCGAGATCGCCCGGGTCCGCTCGGCGCCCAGCGGCTCGAGCTCGCGGGCGTAGCGGTAGGGCCGGCCGTCGACCTTCTCCATCACATAGAACGGCGCCCCGAGCACGTCCTCGTCGTCGCAGAACGCGAAGGTGTGCGGCACCGGCACGTCGGTCTCGCGCAGCGCGGTGATCACCGTGTGCTCACGCTTCATGTCGTGCGCGGTGGCGAGCACGTGCCCCAGGGGCGGGCGCCGGACGATCCACTCGTGGGTGCCGTCGGAGACGGCGTACGTCAGGTTGGACTTGCCCCCGGAGATGTGGGTCGCGCTCAGGGCGCTGCCCGCGCCGACGACGTTCTCGGCGAACCAGGGGCCGAGCCTGTCGAGATCGAGGCCGGGCAGGGATTCGGTCGTCACGCGGCACCTCCGAGTGCAGGAATCATGCGGGCGAGCGCTGCTCGGGTGCTCGCCGGGTCGGTATGGAGCAGGGCGTCGAGACCGACCGCCCGGGCCCCGAGGACGTTGGGCTCCGCGTCGTCGATGAAGAGGCACTCCTCGGCCGGGAGACCGAGCCTGCTCAGGGTGCGGTCGAAGATCGGCGCCTCCGGCTTGCGCATGGCGACCTCCTCGGAGATCACCACCACCTCGAACAGCGCGTCGACCTGCTTGCGAGGGTAGAAGTTGCCCCAGCTGTTGGAGAGCAGGGCGAGCCGGATGCCGGCGTCACGGAGCTCCTCGGCCAGCGCGAACATCTGCGGGTCGGGTCGCATCCCGGCGAAGAGCCGGGACAGGATGCCTTCGGGATCGACCGGGCTACCGTCGTACGTCTCCAGGCGGGCGGCCAGGAGCCTGTCGAACTCCTTGACCGAGAGCTCACCGAGCTCGAGGCGGTGGATCGGGGTGCCGGCGTCGGCGTAGCGACCCAGCCACTCCTTGAGCACCGTCGTGAAGCTCTCCGGCTTGATGCCGTCGGCCTTCAGCCAGGCCCGGATCGAGTCGCCGATCGGCGTGGTCAGCACCCCGCCGTAGTCGAAGATGACCGCCTTCATGCGACGTACACGACCCGTCCGACCGTGGTGCCGTCGGCAAGACGCTGGACGCCGTCGGCCACCTCCTCCAGCGACAGCTCCTCACTGACCAGAGGCTTGATCGAGCCCTCGGCCGCCATCCGGGTGAGCTCGGCGTGGCACTGCTTGACGAGCTCGGGGCCGAGCATGTTGTAGAGGCCCCAGTGGAGCCCGACGATCGAGTAGTTCTTGATCAGGGCGTGGTTGAGCGCCGCCTCCTGGATGCGGCCGCCGGCGAAGCCGATGATCAGGATCCGGCCCTCGAAGGCGATGCACTTGGTGGAGCGGTCGTAGGTGTCGCCGCCGACGGGGTCGTAGATCACGTCGGCGCCCTTGCCACCGGTGACCTCCTTGACCACCTTCACGAAGTCCTCGGTGTGGCGGTCGATCACGACGTCGGCACCGAGCTGCTTCGCCACCGCCGCCTTCTCGGGCCCGCCGACGACACCGATCACCGTCGCGCCGGCGGCCTTGCCGAGCTGGATCGCGGCGCTGCCGACGCCACCCGCCGCGGCGTGCACGAGCAGCGTCTCGCCGGGCTGGATGTGGGCGCGGCGGTGCAGCGCGAACCAGCCGGTCTGGTAGCCGATGTAGAGGCTCGACGCCTCGGCGTCGGTGAGCGCCTCGGGAGCCGCGAAGGTGGTCGCGGCGTCCATCAGGGCGAACTCGCCGAAGCCGCCGTACGGCAGGGAGCCGCCGCCGATCACGCGGTCGCCGACCTGGAATCCTTCGACGCCCTCACCGAGGGTCACCACCTCACCGCACAGCTCGACACCGGCGGTGAACGGCAGCTCAGGCTTGACCTGGTAGAGACCTCGGGCCATCAGGACGTCGGGGAAGTTGGCCGGACTGGCCAGCACCTTCACGACGAGCTGTCCGGCCCCGGGGGTCGGGTCGGACACCTCCTCGAGCCTCATCACGTCCTTCGGCTCACCGAGCTCGTTGATCCGCCACGCCTTCATACCTGTCCCTCCACGTGCTGCCAGAGTCGGTTCATCCCGCCGAGCCACTTGTCGGTCTGTGTCGCCCGCGCGGCGTAGTAGTCGCCCACCTCCGGGTGCGGGAGCACCAGGAAGCGGTCGTCGGTCGTCGCCTCCCAGGCGGCGTCCGCGACCTGCTCGGGCGTCAGCGCTCCGTCGCGGCTGAGCAGGCCCGCCATCGGCCCCGAGCGCTCGAGCATCCCGGTCTGCACGCCCTGCGGGCAGATCGCCTGGACGACGATCCCGTGATGGCGGTAGGTCGCCGAGAGCCACTCCGCGAAGGCGACCGCGCCGTGCTTGGTGACCGAGTAGGTCGGCGTACCGACCATCATCAGCAGCCCCGCCGCGCTCGCGGTCACCACGTAGCGACCGGCCTTGCGCTCGACCCATTCGGGGACGAGGAGCCGCGCTGCCCGGACATGGGCCATGACATTGACCTCGTACGACGCCTGCCAGTCCTCCTCGGGACAGTCCAGGCCGATGCCGCGGTCGATGCCTGCATTTCCGTACCACGCGTCGATCTGGCCGAGGTGGTCCTTCGCTCGTTCGACCAGGGTCGTCACGCCCTCGACGGAGGCCGCGTCACCGGCCACCGGATGGGCGCCGATCTCCTTGGCGGTCTCTTCGAGGCGTACGGCGTCGATGTCGTTGACCACGACGCGGACGCCCTCGGCGACGAGGCGGGCGGCCAGGGCGCGGCCGATCCCGCCCGCGGCGCCGGTGACGACGGCGGTGCTGTCGGGTGCGATGGGCATCAGACGCGTCCGCCGGCGAGGGTGAGGCCGCCGTCGACGGTGACGAGCTGGCCGGTCATCCAGCCGGCGTCCTCGGAGAGGAGGAAGGAGGCGACGCCGGCGATGTCCTCGGGGGTGCCGAGACGCTTGAGCGGGTAGGCCGCCGAGACCTCCTGCTCGCGGCCCTCGTAGAGGAGCTCGGCGAACTTGGTCTTCACCACGGCCGGGAGGATCGCGTTGACACGTACCTTCGGGCCGAGCTCGACCGAGAGCTCCTGGGTGATGTAGCTGAGCATCGCCTTGCTCGCGCCGTAGGTGGCGATGAGGGGCGTCGGGGCCAGGCCGGCCACCGAGGAGATGTTGACGATCGCGCCGCCGTGCTCGGACATCCACTGCCGCCAGACCTGCTGGGTCCAGCCGATCGGCGAGAGGCAGTTGACCTCGACGGTCTTGCGGGCCGACTCGCGGTCCATGTCGATCAGACCGCCCGCCTTCGGGTTGATACCGGCGTTGTTGACCAGCAGGTCGGCGCTACCGAACGTCTCGATCGCGGTCGTGACGACCTCCTCCTGGTGAGCCGGGTCGTCGGCCTTGCCGGCGATGCCGAGGGCGACGGCCTTGCCACCGAGCCCCTCGACCGCCTCCTCGAGCGCCTCGGGCTTGCGCGCCGTGATGACGACCTTCGCCCCCTCATCCACCAGCCGCTGGGCGATGCCCAGACCGATGCCCCGGCTGGCCCCGGTGATGATCGCCGTACGTCCCTCGAACCTCGACATGCTCAATCCCTCGTGTGCTCGGCTAATCTAAGCGCTTGCTTAGGTGGTGACAGCGGTCACTCTACGGGGTCGTCCAAGAACATGGAAGGTCACTGTCCAAGCAATGCCGAGAAGTCGGCCCGGTCGGTCGAGGCGTCACCCCGGTCGGGCGAGGCGGCACCCCGGTCGGTCGAGGCGGCACCCCGGTCGGGCGAAACGTCACCCCGGTCGGTCGAAGCGTCACCCCCGTCGGGCGAAACGTCACCCCGGTCGGTCGAAGCGTCACCCCCGTCGGCCCAAGCGTCACCACCGTTGGTCGAGGCGTCACCACCGTTGGTCGAGGCGTCACTGCCGTTGGTCGAGGCGTCACCCCGGTCGGCCGAAGCGTCACGCCCGTCGGTCGAGGCGTCACGCCCGTCGGTCGAGGCGTCACCCGGGTCGGTCGAGGCGTCACTGCCGCCGGTCGAGGCGTCACCCCGGTTGACCCAAGCGTCACTGCCGTCGGCCGAAGCGTCACCCCCGTCGGCCCATGCGTCATCTCCTGACGTCTCGACCGACGTACTTGACGCTTCGGCCGACCGGCGTGACGCTTCGGCCGACCAGTGTGACGTCTCGACCGGCGGGGGTGACGCCTCGGCCGACGTACGCGACGCCTCGGCCGACTGGCGTGACGTCTCGACCGACGTACGTGACGTCTCGACCGACCGGCCTGACATCTCGACCGACGTACGTGACGCCTCGGCAGGGTTCGACCGGGATCAGATTCCCGCGATGGCGGGAAAGCCCCCAGGTCGTTGTCGAGGCGTCACACAAACAGGCCGAGACGTCACCAGGGTGACGTCTCGGCCTGCGGGAGCGACCTCTCGGCCTGCGGGAGCGACTTCTCGGCTACGGCGGGTCAGCCGACGCGTAGATCTCGACGCCCGGTCGCGCCGGGCGCGCTTCGCTTGCCCGCCGCGCGCTTGCTCGATCTTGTCGCCGGCGCAGCTCCCTCGCTTCGCTCGGGACCTGCTAGCCGACGACAACCTCGATCCGCTGGAACTCCTTGAGGTCGGTGTAGCCGGTGGTGGCCATGGCGCGCTTGAGGGCGCCGACGAGGTTCATGGTGCCGTTGGCGACGTGCGAAGGACCGAAGAGGACCTCCTCGAAGGTGCCGACGGGCTCGAAGGCGACGCGCTCGCCGCGGGGCAGGTCGGCGTGGTGGGCCTCGTTGCCCCAGTGGAATCCCTTGCCGGGGGCGTCCGTCGCCCGCGCGAACGGGCTACCGACCATGACCGCGTCGGCACCGCAGGCGATCGCCTTGGCGATGTCGCCGGAGCGGCCGACGGCGCCGTCGGCGATGACGTGGACGTAGCGGCCGCCGGACTCGTCGAGGTAGTCACGACGCGCAGCGGCCACGTCCGCGACGGCCGAGGCCATCGGCACCGCGACACCCAGCACCGTCCGGGTCGTGTGGGCCGCACCGCCGCCGAAGCCGACCAGGACGCCGGCCGCGCCGGTGCGCATCAGGTGCAGAGCGGCCTGGTAGGTCGCGCACCCGCCCACGATCACCGGCACGTCGAGCTCGTAGATGAACTCCTTGAGGTTGAGCGGCTCGGCCTGCGAGGAGACGTGCTCGGCCGAGACCGTGGTGCCGCGGATGACGAAGAGGTCGACGCCGGCGTCGACGACGGCCTTGGCGAACTCCTTCGTACGCTGCGGGGACAGCGCCCCGGCAACGGTCACGCCCGAGGCGCGCACCTCACGCAGCCGCTCGGTGATCAGCTCGGCCCGGATCGGGGCCTCGTAGATCTCCTGCAGGCGCCGGGTCGCGTCGACACCGCTCAGCTCGGCCAGCTCGTCGAGCAGCGGCTGCGGGTCGTCGTACCGGGTCCACACACCCTCGAGGTTGAGCACCCCGAGGCCGCCGAGCTTGCCCATCGCGATCGCGGTCGAGGGCGACATCACCGAGTCCATCGGCGCCGCGATCAGCGGGATGTCGAAGCGGTAGGCGTCGATCTGCCAGTCGGTGCTCACCTCGGTGGTGTCGCGGGTGCGCCGCGACGGCACGATCGCCACGTCGTCGAAGGCGTACGCCCGTCGTGCTCGCTTGGCCCGGCCGATCTCGATCTCAGTCACAGGACGGATTGTTCCACGGGACCGGATCGAGATCGGAAAGGCCACACGCACCGACGGGGGCTAGCTACGCACCGCGGTCAGCAGCAGGTACTCCCACTGCATCACTCCGTCCGTGACATAGCGGTCCCCCAGCTCGGCGAGCGCGGCGTCGAGGGCAGCGGTCCGGGACTCGTCGTCGGCGATCCCGCGATAGGCGACGATCGTCGGGCCGTAGCAGGCCTTGAAGAAGTCACGGAACTCCGCACCGGTCGTGAACGCGTCGATCCCGACCGTCCGCTTCTCGGCCCGGACGTCGCTCACCGCGTCACCCAGGAGGCCGCGTACGTGGGTCTCGTCGCCCCACCGCGGAGGCGGCTGCGCACCCTCGGGCGGCGGCGCCACGAAGGGCTTCATCGCCGCGAACATCTGGCCGATGAAGCCCTCCGGCGTCCAGCTGATCAGCCCGATCCGGCCGCCCGGCCGCACCACCCGGACCAGCTCGGCGGCGGCCTTCTCGTGGAACGGCGCGAACATGATCCCGACGGTGGACATGGCGACGTCGAACTCGGCATCGTCGAACGGCAGCGCCTCAGCGTCGGCGACCTTCCACTCGATCGTGTCCGCATCGGCCTCGGCCGCGTGCGATCGCCCGATCTCGAGCAGGTCCGGCGTCAGGTCGCTCGCGGTCACCTCTGCTCCGGCGAGCGCGGCGGGGATCGCGGCGTTCCCGGTGCCGGCGGCGATGTCGAGTACCCGGTCGCCAGGCCCGATCCGGCAGGCCTCGACGATCACCTGGCCGAGCTCGGGGATGAGCTCGTCGGCGACCCGGGCATAGTTTCCCAGGCCCCACATGACGCGGTGGCGGGCCTTCAGGTCGGGTGAAACAGGTGTTGCGGTCATGTCTTCCTCCAAAGACGTGGACCCGAGATGTGATCTGGAGGCTTCAGCGTCACCCGGCCCGGCCGTCGGCGGATAGTGCCGGATCTGAACCGCCGCCGGTTCAGGATCTGTACTTGCCAGCCGTCCCCGTCAGCGGTCTACTGAGAGCAGGGATCTCGGGCTGCGAGGAAGGCGGTCCGATGGCGGGATACGGCCAGTTCTGTCCGGTGGCGAAGGCCATGGAGGTGCTCGACGAGCGGTGGACGCTGCTCGTCGTGCGCGAGCTGCTGCTCGGCAGCACCCACTTCAACGAGCTTCGCCGAGGCGTACCGAAGATGTCGCCCGCCCTGCTCTCCAAGCGGCTGCGCACCCTGGAGCGCGCGGGCATCATCCAGCGCCGCGGCGAGGGGCAACGTACGTCCTACCACCTGACCGACAGCGGCCAGGAGCTCGCCACCGTCGTCACCGCGCTCAACGAGTGGGGCATCCGCTGGGTCGGCGAGCTCGGCCAGGCCGACCTCGACCCCCACCTGCTCTTCTGGGACATGCGCCGCACGATCCCGATCGAGGTGTGGCCGCGGCAACGCACCGTGGTCGAGTTCCGCCTCACCGACGTCGACCCGAAGGCCGCCCGCTGGTGGCTCGTGGTCTCCGCCGACCAGGCCGAGGTCTGCGACTTCGACCCCGGGTTCGAGGTCGACGCCCGGGTCACCTGCAGCCTGCGTACGCTCACCGAGATCTGGCGCGGCGACCTCGCCTGGCCGATGGCGCTTCGCGCCGAGATGGTCACCATCGCCGCCGCCGAGGACGTACGCCGCGCCCTCCCCGCCTGGGTCGGCCAGTCCACCTCCGCCCACATCCCCCGCCCCCGCGTTCAGCTCCAGTCGTAGGAGAGGACGAAGCCGTACGCCTCCCCACCGCCCTCCTCGGAGAGGACCATGTCGGCCTCACCCACGAGCCCTTCGAGGCCGCCGGTGCCGAGGCCGGGGATGACGGTGAGGTGGGAGCGGACGGTCTTGTCGGCGTACGTCCCGCTGATCCGCCACACGCACGACCCCTCCTGGCCGGCGATGGAGCCGGTGAACTGCTCGTACGCCTCGAAGACCGCACCGCCGGCGGGGTTGCCATAGGCGCCGATCATCCGTGCGACGCCCGTGCCCTGGATCTCGCCGGCATAGGTGTAGTCGGTCTCGGCGGTGGTCAGGCCGCGGTGGGGGATGTAGACGTCGTCGCCCATCGTGGTGCCTTCGCCGTCGATGTCGACGTAGGCCGCCTCGTGCCAGCGCGCGACGGTCATCGTGGTGCTTGCCTTGTTGCTGTAGGTGTTGCTGTAGGTCGTCATGGGTCCAGCCTGCTCGCGGAACAGGGGCGCAGGATTGAAGGAACGCGCCATATCGTGGGGGCATGGCTGGCCAGACGGAGGGCAGGGGCTATCCCGACGCGATCGTGCGGCCGGTGACGGCCGCCAGGACGATCACGACCGAGCGGTTCGCGCCCTCCCCCGAGATCGCGGCGCACGTGGACTACCACTGGTACGTCGGCTGGGACCTCGAGCAGCCGCACGACCAGCAGGTCATCCCGCAGCCACGGATCCACGTCGCCGCCGAGGACGGTCGCCTGCTCGTCCACGGGATCGGCCGGCGCCCGTTCGTCCGGCATCTCACCGGCCGCGGCCACACGCTCGGCGTCTCGTTCCTGCCCGGCCTCTTCCGCCCGGTGCTCGGCCGTCCGGTCAGCACGATCGCCGACGAGGTCGTCGCGGCCGGGGAGCTCCTCGGCGTCGACGACCGGCCGACCGCCGACCTCATCCTCGCTGCCGAGGACCCGAAGGAGATGGCCGAGGCGATGGAGGCCTACATCCTCGCGGTGGGCCTCCCGACGGACCCGGTGGCCGACGACGTACGCCGCTGGGTGGCCCTCGCCGAGCACGACCGCTCGATCACCCGGGCCGAGCAGCTCGCCGACCACGCCGGCCTGAGCCTGCGGTCGCTGCAGCGCCTGTTCAGCGAGTACGTCGGGATCGGGCCGAAGTGGGTCGTGCAGCGGTTCCGCGTGCTGGAGGTCGCCGCCCGCGCCCATTCCGGCGACGTCGACTGGGCCGCGGTGGCCGCGGAGCTGGACTTCAGCGACCAGGCCCACCTGGTGCGTACGTTCCGAGACGTCGTCGGCGCTCCCCCGGCGACGTACGCGAAGGACCTCTAGCCGCGAGCTGTCGGGGTAGTCCGGGAGCGAACTGTCCATATACCCGCCAGTAATAGACAGTTCGCTACCGGACTACCCCGGACGTCACCCGCGAGCGAGCCGTTCCAGCGCGCCCGCAGAGGGTGAGCCGGGCTCGGCGCGGTAGAGCACGATCCGCTGGCTGGTCTCGGGGAGCACCATCGCCTCGTACGCCAGGTCCATCCGGCCGGCCACCGGATGCCGCAGCCGCTTGATCCCGTAGCCGCAGTCCATGACCGGATGCTCGGCCCACAGCTCGGCGAACAGGTCGCTGCGCTGGACGAGCTCGCCGACCAGGCAGCTGAGGATGTGGTCGTCGGGGTGCAGACCCGAGGAATAGCGCAGGAAGCCGACCATCTGCAGCCCGGTCGCCTCGGGGTCGACGAAGAGCTCGGGCCCGCCGGGCTCGAGGAAGAACCGGCGGACCAGGTTGGGGCGCACCGGACGGCCGGCGTACGGGGCGTCGAAGTCCAGACCGTGACCGAAGAGACGGTGACCGAGATCGTTCCAGGCGAGCACGTAGTTGGCGTGGTCGATGATGAGCGCCGGCCCGGGATAGTCCATCAGCATCGCCACCGCGCTCGGACGCGGCTCCTCGCTACGGCCGCTCGCCGAGGCGGAGAGGATCGGTCGGGCCAGCCTGCGCAGGTGATCGTGCTCCTCGGCGCTCAGCCGCAGCGCCCGGGCGAGCGAGTCGATCACGGCGTCGGAGGCGTTGTGATGGTCGGCCTGCTCCAGGCGGGTGTAGTAGGTCGGCGAGACGCCGGCCAGCATCGCCAGCTCCTCACGGCGGAGGCCGGGCACGCGGCGGGCGCCGTAGGACACCAGCCCGGCCTCCTCGGGACTGATCGCCGCCCGGCGGCTGCGCAGGAACTCTCCGAGCTCGGTCGTCATGGTTCCTATAGTGCGTCCGCGCGTCCTTTTCTTCCTGACCCTGTCAGTGCCAGGCACGCGGGTGGATGGCAGGACAGGTGTCTGGCTGATGCCCGTGCGCCGCACGAGCGTTGGTGTCATGACCACGACCACCCAGGCCGAGCCCGTACGCGACGCCGCCATGACCCGCGGCCAGCTGCTGGTGCTCCTGCTGCTGCTCGCCTCTCAATTCACTCTCACCGTTGACTTCTCGATCCTCAACGTGGCGCTGCCGACCGTCGGCGAGGACCTCGGTTTCGCCGAGGCCCACGTGCAGTGGATCGCGACCGCGTTCGCGCTGTGCGCGGCCGGGTTCACGCTGCTCTTCGGACGGATCGGCGACTACGTCGGCCGGCGGCGGGTCTTCCTGATCGGCATGGTCGCGCTGGGCGCGGCCTCGCTCCTCGGCGGGGTCGCCCGCTCACCCGAGCTGCTCCTCACCGCGCGCGTCGCCCAGGGCCTGGCCACCGCCGCGGTGACCCCGGCGGCGCTCTCGTTGCTGACCGTCTCCTTCCCCGAAGGACCGCTGCGCCAGCGTGCCCTGGGGCTGAACAGCGTGGTGATGTCGACCGGGTTCACCGCGGGCGCCGTGCTCGGTGGCGTGCTCACCGATCTGCTGTCGTGGCGCTGGGCGTTCCTGGTCAACGTACCGATCGCGTTGCTGGTGGTCGCCGTCGCGCCGTTCGTGCTGCGTGACTCGGCCGACCGGGAGCGGTCGCGGCTCGACCTGCCGGGTGCAGTCCTGGTGACCGGCGGCCTGCTGGCGCTCGTCTACGGCGCGACACGTCTGGGCGAGGCGGGCATCGCCGACGTGCGGGGCCTGGCGGCGATCGGTGTCGCGGTGGTCCTGCTGCTCGCCTTCTGGCGGGCCGAGTCCGTCCACCCGCACCCGCTGGTCCCGCTCCGGATCCTCACCCGGCGCACGATCGGGTTCGGCAACATCGCCGGCTTCGCGACCTTCGCCTTCGAGTCGTCGCTGGTCTTCGTGCTGACGATGTACCTCCAGCACGTCCTCGGCCTCGACGCGCTCCGGACCGGGCTGATGCTCGTCGCGATGGGGCTGGGGGCGATCATCGGTGGCTCGGTCGGTTCGCGGGTGATCGGGGCCTTCGGCGTACGCAACACCGTGGCGGGCGGACTCGCGATCCAGGCGGTCACCACCGGCGCGCTCGTCCTGATCGGACCCTCGGTCGGCTGGTTGTGGTTCCTCGGCCTGATGAACTTCCTCGGCGCCATCGGGCACGTCTCCGCGATCGTCGGGTTCATGGTCGCGGCGACCTCCGGGCTCCCCGACCACGAGCAGGGGCTGGCGACCGGTCTGGCGATGATGACCCAGCAGGTCGCGATCGCTCTCGGCATCCCGATCATGTCCACCGTCGCCACCGCCGCGGGCGGTGTCGCCTCGCTCGAGGCTCTGCACGTCGCCATCGCGGTCAACGCGGTCCTGGTCCTCCTCGCCGCCGTCGTGGTCGCCGCCGGGCTGCCCGACCGCCGGTCCACCCTCCGAAACTCACTTCACTAAGTTTATGAAGTCAGTAGACTTTTACCCATGAGCACGCCCACACCTCGTCTTCGACTCGCCGTGGCTCTCGACGGCGCCGGGTGGCACCCGGCCGCCTGGCGGGAGCCGGACGCCCGGCCCGGGGATCTCCTGAAACCCGGCTACTGGGCCGATCTCGTCCGGGAGGCCGAGATCGGCCTGCTGGACTTCGTCACGATCGAGGACTCGCTCTCGATCCAGACCGACGCACCCTTCGGCACCGAGGACGACGAGCGCACCGACCGGGTGCGCGGGCGCCTCGACGCCGTGCTGATCGCGTCCCGGATCGCACCTCTGACCAGGCACATCGGCATCGTGCCGACCGTGGTCGTGACCCACACGGAGCCGTTCCATCTCAGCAAGGCGATCGCGACGCTGGACTACGTGAGCCGGGGCCGGGCCGGCGTACGGGTTCAGGTGGCGCCGCGACCGCGCGATGCGGCCCTGCTCGGGCGGCGCGAGTTCCCGGAGATCTCCTACGCCGACCTGAGCTCGCCCGCCGGCGCGGAGCTGATCCGGGAGGCGTTCGACGAGGCGGCCGACTACGTCGAGGTGCTGCGGCGGCTGTGGGACTCGTGGGAGGACGACGCGGAGATCCGCGACGTCGCGACCGGCCGGTTCGTCGACCGCGACAAGATCCACTACATCGACTTCGAGGGTCGCCACTTCGACGTCAAAGGCCCGTCGATCACCCCGCGGCCACCGCAGGGGCAGCCGGTCGTGGCGGCCCTCGCCCACCGGGACCGGCCCTTCGAGCTGGTCGGCACCTCGGCCGACGTCGGGTTCGTCACCCCGCGGACGGCCGCCGACATCGCCTCGATCACCGCCGAGATCCGGGCCGCCCAGACCGCCGCCGGGCGCGACGACGAGACCGTCCACGTCTTCGGCGACATCGTCGTCGTCCTCGACGAGTCCGAGGAGGCCGCCCGGGAGCGGCTGGCCCGCCTCGAGGAGGCGGCCGGGTCTGCGTACGAGTCCGACGCGCTGATCTTCACCGGCACCCCGAGCGGTCTCGCCGACCTCCTCGCGACCTGGCACGCCGCCGGGCTCTCCGGGTTCCGGCTGCGGCCAGCGGTGCTCCCCGACGACCTGCGTCAGATCACCCAGAAGCTCGTGCCCGAGCTGCAGCGGCGCGGGCTCTTCCACGACGCGTACGACGAGACGACCCTGCGGGGCGCGCTCGGTCTGCCGCGCCCCGTCAACCGCTACGCCAACGCCGAGGGGACCCCCGCATGAGCAAGCCGAAGAAGCAGATCCACCTCGCCGCCCACTTCCCCGGGGTCAACAACACGACCGTGTGGAGCGACCCGGCGTCGGGCAGCCACATCGAGTTCGACTCGTTCGTCGAGTTCGCCCAGATCGCCGAGCGCGGTCTGCTCGACTTCATGTTCCTCGCCGAGGGGCTGCGGCTGCGCGAGCAGGCCGGGGAGATCTACGACCTCGACGTGGTCGGGCGGCCGGACACGTTCACGATCCTGGCCGCGCTCGCCGCGGTCACCGACCACCTCGGCCTGACCGGCACGATCAACTCGACCTTCAACGAGCCCTACGAGGTCGCCCGCCAGTTCGCGAGCCTCGACCACCTCTCCGAGGGCCGGGCCGCCTGGAACGTGGTCACCTCGTGGGACGCGTTCACCGGGGAGAACTTCCGGCGCCGCGGCTACCTGCCGCAGGGCGAGCGCTACGAGCGCGCGAAGACCTTCCTCGACGCCGCGACCCACCTGTGGGACACCTGGAAGGGCGACGAGATCCTCGCCGACAAGGCGTCCGGTGCCTTCCTGTCGACGCCGGCAGCGGGCGCGTTCGCGCACCACGACTCCCAGTTCGACATCAGCGGCCGGTTCAACGTCCCGCGCAGCCCGCAGGGCCGCCCGGTGATCTTCCAGGCCGGCGACTCCGAGGAGGGCCGCGAGTTCGCCGCCGCCAAGGCCGACGCGATCTTCTCCCGGCACAGCCATCTCGAGGACGGCCAGCGGTTCTACACCGACGTGAAGGGCCGCCTGGAGAAGCACGGGCGCCGTCACGAGGACCTGCTGATCCTGCCCGCAGCCACCTTCGTGCTCGCCGACACCGACGCCGAGGCCGTCGAGCTGGCCCGGGAGATCCGCTTGCAGCAGGTCTCTCCCGCGACCGCGATCAAGCTGCTCGAGCAGCTGTGGAACCGCGACCTCTCCGACCACGACCCCGACGGCCCGCTCCCGGCCGTCGACCCCTCGGAGAACGACGACCTGATCGCCAAGGGCCGCGCCAGCGCCCGCTCCCACGGCGACCGGCTCGAGCAGGCCGAACGCTGGCGGGCGATCTCGCAGGAGAAGGGGCTGAGCACCCGCGAGACGATCGTCGAGGTCACCGGCCGGCAGAGCTTCATCGGCTCGGCGGAGACGATCGCGTCCACCATCGACGACTACGTCCAGGCCGACGCGGCCGACGGCTACATCCTGGTCTCCCACATCACCCCCGGCGGGCTGGCGCCCTTCGTCGACCACGTGGTGCCGCTGCTCCAGGAGCGCGGCGTCTTCCGCACCTCCTACGAGGGCACCACCCTCCGCGAGAACCTCGGCCTCCGGGAGCCGACCAGATGAGGTTCCTGGCGATCACGCTCATCGTCCACCGGCCCGATCCGGTGACGGGGCAGCAGAAGCCGACGTACGAGCGGTTCCAGGAGGTCGTCGCGAACGCCGTCCTCGCCGAGGAGCTCGGGTTCGACGGGTTCGGGGTCGGTGAGCGGCACGAGCGCCCGTTCATCTCCTCCTCCCCGACGGTGGTCCTCTCGCACCTCGCCGCCCGTACGCAGCGGATCCGGCTCTTCACCGCGGTGACGACGCTGGCGCTGCTGGACCCGGTGCGGGCCTACGAGGACTACGCCACCCTCGACCACCTCTCCGACGGCCGCCTCGAGCTGATCATCGGCAAGGGCAACGGGTCCGCGCAGCGCGACCTGTTCCAGGTGACGCCGGAGGACCAGTGGGACCGGAACGCCGAGTCCTACGAGATCTTCCGGAAACTGTGGCGGCAGGACCGGGTCACGGCGACCCCGAGGTTCCGGCCGGAGCTGGTCGAGGCCGAGGTCTGGCCGCGGCCGCTGCAGCAGCCGGTGCGGGTCTGGCACGGCAGCGCCACCTCGCAGGAGTCGGTCGACCTGGCCGCCCGCTACGGCGACCCGCTGTTCTCGGCCAACGTCACCAACCCGATCGAGCCCTACGGCGAGCTCGTCGACCACTACCGCGAGCGCTGGGCGGCCTACGGCCACGACCCCGCCGACATCGCGATCGGCGCCGGGACGGCAGGGCTGTACGTGGCGCCGACCAGCCAGGAGGCGTACGCCGCCTATCGCCCGGTCTTCGAGGGCCAGCTCGCCTTCCAGGCGAGCCTCGGGCTCGAGCCGGTCTTCCCGACCCTGGAGGACTTCGTCGAGCGGTCCTCGGCGCTGGTCGGGTCGCCGCAGCAGGTGATCGAGAAGATCCACCGCTACCACGACCGCTTCGGGCACCAGGTCGTCCACGTCCAGGCCGATGCGAGCGGTCTGTCCGAGCAGCAGCACCGAGACAGTCTGGAGCTCTTCGCGACCGAGGTGGCCGCTCCGCTGCGTACCGCCCTCCCCGACCCGCCCTGGGGCTGGGGCTCCCCCACCCAAGACTCTGCCGACGAAAGGCCGGACGCATGAGCCGCACACCCCTCTCAGTCCTGGATCTCGTACCCGTCTCCTCCAGGGCGTCCGGCGCCGATGCGCTGCGCAACGCCGTCGCGCTCGCGCAGGCGACCGAGTCGTTCGGCTACCACCGCTACTGGGTCGCCGAGCACCATCTCAACCCCGGCGTCGCGGGCACCTCGCCGGCGGTCGTGCTGGCGCTGCTGGGCAGCGCCACCTCGACCATCCGGATCGGGTCCGGCGCGGTGCTGATGGGTCACCGGACGGCGCTGTCGACGATCGAGGAGTTCGGGCTGCTCGACGCCGCGTTCCCGGGGCGGATCGACCTCGGCCTGGGGCGCTCCGGCGGCAGGCCCGGTGCGTCGGGGCCACTGGACCTCCCGGTCGAGCTGGTCGACGGACGCACCCCGGAGGGCCTCCTCGTCCCGCCGAAGTTCGACCCTCGCGGGCTGCTCGGGTCGCCCCGGTTCCAGCTCCAGAAGGAGCTCCTGCAGCTACCCGGCGCGACCTTCGCCGACTACGGCGAGCAGATCGACACGATCCTGGCCTTCATCGACGGCACCTACCACGACGCCGCCGGCACCGCGGCGCGGGTCGTCCCCGGCGAGGGCGCCGAGCTCGAGCTGTGGGTGCTCGGCAGCAGCGGCGGCGAGAGCGCCGAGGCGGCCGGCAAGCGGGGGCTCCGGTTCGCGACCAACTACCACGTCAACCCCTCCGGCGTCCTGGAGGCGGCCCACTCCTACCGCACCGCGTTCGCGCCCTCCGACACCCTCGCCGCGCCCCACGTCGCCGTCTCCGCCGACGTGGTGGTCGCCGAGACCGAGGAGGAGGCACGCGAGCTCGCCACCGGCTACGGCCTCTGGGTCCGCTCCATCCGCACCGCCGAGGGCGCCATCCCGTTCCCGACCCCCGACGAGGCCCGCGAGTGGGAGTGGACCGAGGAGGACCGGGCCCTGGTCCAGGACCGCCTCGACACCCAGTTCGTCGGCACCGCCGCGCAGGTCGCCGACCAGCTCGAGATTCTCCAGCGGGCCGTCGGGGCCGACGAGCTCGTCATCACCACCATCACCCACGACCACGCCGACCGGGTCCGCTCCTACGAGCTGATCGCCGAGGAGTGGACCCGCCGCGGTCACTAGGGCCAGATGCTGACCGAGTTACCTCGGTGAACATTCAGCCGATCCGCCCTACGGCAGCTTCTCCCCCGCCTCGACCGCGACCGGCAGTCGGTTGCCGGCCGGCGGGAGCGGGCAGGTGGCGTGGTCGGTGTAGGCGCACGGCAGGTTGGTGGCGCGGTTGAAGTCCACGATCACGTTGCCGTCCAGGTCGGGGGCGTCGACCGAGAGCGACCGGTTGGCGGCGTACGTCGTCCTCCCCGAGGTCTGGTCGACGAACAGCACGTGCAGGGAGCCGGCCGCGAAGCCCGGGAACGCGATCAGGCTGTGCACCGCGTCGCCCACCTCGAACTCGATCTCGCCGACCGCCTCGTAGACGTGCTCGAGGCCGTCGACGACCGACCCGACGGTGGTCGGCACCGGCGTGTCATAGGCGACGAAACGGCCGGGCACAGCCCACCGCGGGTCGGGCGCATAGGTTTCGGTGCCGCGATAGCCGACCAGGACGGGGTTGTCGGGGTGGCGGGGGCGGATGATGTCGTTGCCGCCGCGCTTGGCGATCTCGACGACCGCGTCGCCGAAGGCGGCGGTGACCCCGCCACGCTCGTCGATCACGCCGAACGAGTGCCGGCCGGTGACCTCGACGCCGTCGACGAGCAGCGACTCACCCGGTGCCAGCGAGACCACGATGCCCTCGGGGCCGCTCGACCAGGCGCCGGGCACGTCGTCGTACGTCTCCGGCTCCTCGGCGAGCCAGCGGATCGAGGTGATCGCGAGGAAGCCGTGCTTGTCGGCGCGGCGCCGCTCGTGCTCCTCGTGCCATGTCGCCCAGTCCTGGGCGAAGGTGTCGGTGACGGTCATGAGTCCTCCCGGAAGGTTCAGAATGCCGGCTTCGGATTGAACTCCGACTTGTCGAGCTTTATGTCCGAAACGTCCCATTTCGTGAAGATCTTGTTGTAAGTCCCGTCGGCGATGAGGGCGTTGAGGGCATCGACGAGCACCGGCGCGAGCGGCGACTTCTTGGCGACGACGAAGCCGACGTCGGTGAGGCTGAGCTCGCCGAGGTACTTCAGGCCGGGCTGGTGGGAGACCAGGTACTTCAGCGACAGAGTCGGCCCGAAGTAGAGGTCGGTCTTGCCGTTCTGCAGGCCGAGCAGGATCGCGGCGTTGTCCTTGAAGTACTCCACCTTGTACGCCTTCTTGCCGGCCTTCTCGCACTCCGCGGCGCCGTCCTCGAGGATCTGCTGGAAGCTGGACCCCGGCGAGGTCGCGACGGTGTGGCCGCAGATGTCGGTCAGCGTCTTGACCTGGTCGAGGTCGCCGTCCTCGCGGGAGACGAACGACTGCCCGTCGAGCAGATACGTGGCGTAGTCGACCACCTGCAGCCGCTCGGAGGTGACCGCGAAGTTGGCCTGGCCGACGTCGTACTTCCCGCTCTGGGCTCCCGGGACGATCGTCTCGAAGCTGCCGAACTCGGTCTTCCAGGTCACCCCGAGCTTCGCCGCGAGCGCGTTGCGCAGGTCGATGTCGAGGCCGATCTGCTCGCCGGACTGGTCCGACCCACCGTGCGGGAGGTTCTGCTCCCCGGTCGCCTCGGTGGTGCCGAGGACGAGCGTCTTGGACTTCTGTACGTCGGCGGGCAGCCGCTTCGTCAGCGCCGGGTCGGCCTGGACGTCCGAGACGACGTCCTGGGTCGGGATCGCGGCCGGCTCGGCCGAGGAGGACCCGTCCGCCCCGATGCCGCGCTCGGCGTCACTGAGCGTGTCGGAGGCGTTGCCGCAGCCGGCGAGGGCGAGGGCCGCGAGGGCGACCAGGGCGAGCTTGAGCTTCATCTGTCGGTTCCTTGTCTGGGGGTCACAACGTCTGGGGGTCACAACACAGCGGAGAGGAACGCCCGAGCGCGCTCATGGGTGGGAGAGACGAGTACGTCGCCGGGTGCCCCGGCCTCGACCAGCCGGCCCTCGTCGAGGAAGACGACCTGGTCGGCGACCTCGCGGGCGAAACCGATCTCGTGGGTGACCACGATCATCGTCATCCCGGTCCGGGCGAGGTCCTTCATCACGCCGAGCACCTCGCCGACCATCTCGGGGTCGAGCGCGGAGGTCGGCTCGTCGAAGAGCATCAGCTCGGGCTCGACCGCGAGCGCACGGGCGATCGCCACCCGCTGCTGCTGGCCGCCCGACAGCTGCCGCGGGTAGGAGCGCTCCTTGTCGGCCAGACCGACCCGGTCGAGCAGATCCCGTCCGCGCGCCTCGGCCGCCCGGCGGCGTACGCCTGCGGCCAGCTGCCCCTCCAGGACGTTCTGCAGCGCGGTCTTGTGCGGGAAGAGGTTGAACTGCTGGAACACCATCCCGATCCGGCTGCGCTGGCGGGTGATCGCCCGGTCGGAGAGCTCCCTCAGGCTCTGTCCATCGCCTCGAGCTCCGCCTCGGCCAGTGTCCTCACGCCGGTAGCCGATGATCTCGCCGTTCACCTCGACGAAGCCGGCATCGGGCTTCTCCAGGTGGTTGACCGTACGCAGCAACGTCGACTTGCCCGACCCCGACGGTCCCAGGACGACCGCCACCGAGCCCCGGGCGACGTCGAGGTCGATGTCGTCGAGGACCGTGTGGTGGCCGAACCGCTTGGTCAGGCCTCGGACCCGCACGAGGGGCTCGCTCATCACACCACCTCCAGGTCGCGACGCGGGCGTGAGCGCGGCACGAGCGGCAGCTGGCCACGCCACAGCCGCCAGAACCCGGTGCGCGCACCCTTGCCGCGGGCGTAGTAGCGCTCCACGAAGAACTGGATCGTCGACAGGATCGTGACCAGGATCAGATACCAGATCGTGGCGACCAGCAGCAGCGGGATGACCAGGTAGTTCTGTGCGTAGATCAGCTGCACCGAGTAGAGCAGGTCCTGCACCGCGATCACCGAGACGATCGAGGTGCCCTTGAGCAGCCCGATCAGCAGGTTCCCGGAGGCCGGGATGATCGCCGGCATCGCCTGGGGCAGCACGATCCGCCAGAAGATCCGGGCCTTCGACAGGCCGAGCGCCTTGGCCGCCTCGGTCTGCCCCGCCTCGACCGAGACCAGGCCACCGCGGATGATCTCGGCGGCGAACGCGGCGATGTCGAAGGTCAGCCCGACGAAGGCCGCGAGCAGGCCGCTGAACAGGTGGGCCGTCTCGATCGTGACGAACGGCTTCAGGAACGGGATGCCCAGGCTGATCTGCGGATACAGCGAGGCCATCTGGAACCAGAAGAGCAGCTGCAGCAGCGGCGGGACGCTCCGGAAGAACCAGATGTAGACCGCGCTCACCGAGCTCAGCACCGGGTTCGTGGAGAGCCTCATCACCGCGAGCACGATGCCCAGCAGGTAGGAGCTCACCAGCACCGCCGCGGTCAGCCACAGGGTCAGCACGAGCCCGTCGAGGATGGACGGCCGCAGGAAGAACGCACCGACCACGTCCCAGTGGTAGCGCGGGTTCGTCACCAGGCTCTTCACGATCTCGGCGACGACCAGCAGCGCCAGCGCCGCCGAGATCCACTGGCCCGGTTTGCGGCGCGCGAGGAGCCTGGCACCGAGGAGCTCCTCGTCGCCGTCGCGGGCGAACAGGGGGCGACGAACGGCCTCATCCACACTCACGCCGCCGCCTCCGTAGCGCAAGCGCAATCGTACGGAGGCGGCGGCGTGTGGAGCCCTTGGTTCACTCGCTGACGCTCGTTCACGCGCGACCACCTCCAAATGTCGAGTAACTTGCTCAACATTCTATCCGCGGGAGGTCTCGCTGGATGCAGCATCCGGGAAATGGGACGAGCCCCGAACCCAACGGGGTTCGGGGCTCGACGCGCTCGAGGCTCAGAGGTGGTAGTTCGGAGCCTCGGCGGTGACCTGGATGTCGTGGGGGTGGCTCTCCTTGAGCGAGGCCGAGGTGATCCGCATGAAGCGGCCCTGGCTCTGCAGCTCGGGGATCGTGCGCGCGCCGACGTAGAACATGGTCTGGTGCAGGCCGCCGGTGAGCTGGTGGGCGACGGTGGCCAGCGAGCCCTTGTAGGCGACCTGGCCCTCGACACCCTCGGGCACGATCATGTCGTCGTCGGTGACCTCTGCCTGGAAGTAGCGGTCCTTGGAGAAGGACTTCTTGCCGCGCGACGACATCGCGCCCATGGAGCCCATGCCGCGGTAGGCCTTGAACTGCTTGCCGTTGATCAGGACCGTGTCACCGGGGGTCTCCTCGGTGCCCGCGAGCATCGAGCCGAGCATCACGGTGTCGGCACCGGCGACGATGGCCTTGCCGATCTCGCCGGAGTAGCGCAGGCCGCCGTCGGCGATCACGGGCACGCCGGCCGGCTTGCAGGCCAGGCTCGCCTCGTAGACGGCGGAGATCTGCGGCACGCCGACGCCGGTGACGACGCGGGTGGTGCAGATCGAGCCCGGCCCGACACCGACCTTGACGGCGTCGGCGCCCGCGTCGACGAAGCTCTGGGCGCCCTCCTTGGTCGCGACGTTGCCGCCGATGACCTGGACGTGCTTGGTGGCCGGGTCGGTCTTGAGGCGACGGACCATGTCGATCAGCATGCGTACGTTGCCGTGGGCCGTGTCCGCGACGAGCACGTCGACACCGGCCTCGATGAGCGTGGTGGCCCGCTCCCAGGCGTCACCGAAGTAGCCGATCGCCGCACCGACGAGCAGACGGCCCTGGGCGTCCTTGGAGGCGTCGGGGAACTGCTCGGACTTCACGAAGTCCTTGACCGTGATCAGCCCGGTGATGCGGCCGTCGGTGTCGACCAGGGGAAGCCGCTCGAGCTTGTGCTGGCGCAGCAGCTTGGTGGCCTCCTCGCGCGAGATCTCGGCGGGGCCGGTGATCAGGTCCTTGGAGGTCATCACCTCGTTGACCTTCGTGGTCGCCCACTCCGCGACCGGGGTGAACCGGAGGTCGCGGTTGGTGATGATGCCGATCAGCTTCTGGTCGACGTCGACGACGGGGAACCCGGAGATCCGGTATTCACCGGCGAGCTTGTCGAGCTGCTCCAGCGTCGCGTCGGGGCCGATGGTGACCGGGTTGGAGATGATCCCGGTCTGGGTGCGCTTGACCAGGTCGACCTGGTAGGCCTGATCCTCGATCGACAGGTTGCGGTGGAGCACGCCGATGCCGCCCTGGCGGGCCATCGCGATCGCCATCCGCGACTCGGTCACGGTGTCCATCGCCGCGGAGATCAGCGGCACCCGCAGGTTGATCTCGCGGGTCAGCCGGGAGGTCGTATCGATGTCGGACGGCGCCAGATCCGAGTATCCAGGCATCAGGAGTACGTCGTCGTAGGTGAGGCCGAGCGTCGCGAACTTCTCCGGGATCTCCATGAAGAGATTCTACGGTCAGGCTCCCGCGGGGCCGAAAACGCCAGGAGTCGTCCCGATGAATCTAGGTCCGCAACGGCTTGAGGTCGCGCACCGGCACCTTGACGGTCAGCAGGTCGCCGGCCATCCGGATCCGGCCGCGCATCCCGGCGGCGAGAACCATCGGCAGCACGGCCTGGTTGTCGGACTGGGTGGTGAGCAGGATCTCGTCGGCGCCGAGCATGTGTGCGAGCTTGGCGGTGTCGACCAGCAGCCTGGTGCCGATGCCGCGGCGCTGCCAGGCCGGGTCGACGCGCAGGTTGACGACGCGTACGTTCTCGTCCTCCTCGGTCGGGGCCAGGACCTCGCCGATGCCGACGGCGACGCCGTCGATCAGGGCGGTGACGGTCTCCCCGGTGACGACGAGGTCGGGGGTGCTCCCGGTGCCCAGGCGGCGTACGGGCGGGGTGGTGCCGATCGCCGCCGACTCGCGGCTGCGGTCGAGGACATCGTTGACCAGGTCGGCCATCGCGGAGCCGCGGGCGTGCTCGGTGGCGGTGAAGGGGGCCGTGCGGTGCAGCTGGACGTCGACGTCGGCGACCCGCAGCTCCATCGTGTCGTGGACGACCCCGGGCGGGGCCTCGGCCTCGGCGTCGAAGAGCTGGGCGACCACCTCCGGGAACGACATCGGCCGCTCCAGGACGTGCCGGGCCGCCTGCACATAGCGCGTCGGCTGGTCGGCCAGAGCCGCCTCGGTGGCGGTCTGGATGACGATCCCGTCGCCACCCGCGGAGGAGATCAGGTCGCAGATCTCCTTCTCGCCCCAGCCCTCAGGGGTACGCAGCACGAACTCGTCGGTGACCTGGGCCAGCCCGGGGAAGATCTGCATCCCCAGGATGTTGACCCCGGCCTCACCGCAGCGCTGCGCCAGCACCGCCAGCGTGCCCGGTCGGTCCGGCAGCGTCGTACGCACTCTCCACAACATCGTCCCCGCCATGAGCCCTAGTCTGCCTGTTTCCCTGTTTCTGGTCCGTTACCCACGGTTAAACCTTCAGTCCGCGGGTGGTCGAGGCGGGGTCTGCTCGCCCGCTTCGACAAGCACGTCGATGTGGTTGCTCGCGGGCGGGAGCGGGCAGGTGGCGTGGATCGTGTAGGCGCAGGGCATGTTGGCGGCGCGGTTGAAGTCGAGGACGACGGTGCCGTCGACCGGCGGGTCGACGGCCAGCTGACGGCAGGCGGCGTACGTCGTCACGCCGCTGGTCTCGTCGGTGAACAGCAGCCACAGCTCGCCGTCGCCCCCGTCGAAGGCGATCAGCCGCTGCGGGCGACCACCGACCTCGAACGCGACCTCCCCCACGGCGTCGATCACGCTCGAACGACCCTCCACCACGGAGCCGACCGAGATCGGGCGGCTCGTCTCGTACGCGGTGAAGGCGGCGGTGATCCGCCACGCCGGGTCCGGAGCGTACGTCGGGGTGCCGGTGTAGTCGCGCAGGAACGGCCCGTCGGGCTGCCGCGGCCGCAGCACCGGGGTGCCGAAGCGGTCGGCGACCTCGACCGTCCCGGCATCGAAGGACGCGATCACGCCGACGGGATCGACGTGCCCGAAGACGTACCGCCCGGCGAGCTTGGCGCCGCCGAGCTCGAGCCACTCACCCTCGCCGAGCTCGACGACAGCGCCCTCCGGACCGTTCGACCAGACACCCGGGATTCCGGGGAACCTCACCGGCCTGGGGCCCAGCCAGTGCAGGCCGGTGATCGCCAGGAAACCCTCGGGACTTCTCAGCCCGGCTTCCCGCTCATCGCGCCACCGTTGCCAGGCCTGCTCGAAAGTCACGCGCTGCACTCTACAAAGACTTGCGTTGCCAGGTGTTGCAATGGTCGCCGACTTTTACCCTCGGGTTTACCGTCGGTGCACCTATTCCGTCGCGCGAGCGAGCCTGACCAGACGGATCGCGACACGTGCCGAGGTGACCAAGACGAGGTACCAGATCGCGGCCACCACGAGCAGCGGGACGATCAGATGATTGCGCTCCTCGAGCGCCTGGACGACGCCGAGCAGGTCGGTGATGGCGAGCACCGAGACCAGGCTCGTCACCTGCAGCGTCGTTACCAGCAGGTCGCCCAGCGCGGTGAGCCGGTCACTGCTCGGTAGAGCCCGCGCCGCCTGGGCGCCCATCGCCGGCGCCAGCCCCGCGATCGCCGCGTGGACCGGCGTGACCAACCGGACCGCGTCGAGGTGCACGCCCGGGATCCCGAAGGTGATGTCGGGAAAGATCAGCGCGATGTTGCTCCACAGCAGCAGCTGGACGAGCACCGGGATGCTGCCGAAGACCCAGACGTACGCCGCCGCGATCCCGCCCAGCACCGGGTTGCCCGACCTCTCCATCGAGGTCACCACGAGCCCGATCGCCCAGGCGGCCGCGAAGACCAGCACGGTCAGCCGGATCGTGAGCCAGACCCCGGCGAGGACGTCCGGGTGGAGCAGATACCCGATCACCTCGCCCGGGAGCAGGTTCTCGTTCCGCACCAGGCTCACCAGGAACCTGAGGAGAAGAAGGGCGAGGACGGCAGCGATCACCCATTCGACCGTGTTGGTCTCGACACGCCTTCGCCTAGCGGCTCCGACGGCTCGACCAGCGGTTCCGTCGGTCGAGCCGCGAGCGTCAGCGAGCGTGTCGAGACCAACACAGTCGTCGTCCGCAGCCGTCTTGCTCATCGCCGTGAACCCTGGCGTGGCTCGGTGACCAGGAGGTTTCTATGAGCTGGTCATTCGCTGAAATCGCCGAGTCGGCGCATCCCGCCCCTCCTGCTCGCTTCGCTTCGCAAGATACGGGGCAAGATGCGCCGACTCGGCTCCGTTCGGCTCTGCTCAGTAGGAGGGCTGAGCCTGGACGTTCAGCTCGTCGAACCTGACCCGCTTCGCCGAGGCGACCCGCGGGTCGCGCAGGTCGAAGACGTCGAAGCCGCGCTGGATCTCGTTGGAGTAGATGTAGCCGTTGTAGTAGTAGGTGGACCAGGGCCCGGCGACCGTCGAGGTGTCCTCGAACGGACCGCGGTCGAACCAGGCGATCTCCTTCGGGTTGGCCGAGTCGGTGAAGTCGTAGACCGACACACCGCCCTGGTACCAGGCCTGGACCATGATGTCCTTGCCCTTGACCGGGATCAGCGAGCCGTTGTGGGCGACGCAGTTCTCGGTGTTCGACTGGGTGCGCGGGATCTTGTAGTAGGACTTGAAGACGAGCTGGCCGCCCTCGATGTCATAGATGCCGTTGGCGCCCTTCTCCATCCCGGTCTCCGGGTTGCAGGTCGGCGCACCGCCACCGCCGAGCTCGTCGGTGAAGACGACCTTGGTGCCGGTGTTGTTGAAGGTCGCCGAGTGCCAGAACGCGAAGTTCGTGGTGTCGGTGACCCGCTCGGTCACCACCGGGTCCTCACGGTCGGAGATGTCCATCAGGATGCCGTCGCCCATGCAGGCGCCGGCCGCGATGTCCTTGGACGGGTAGGTGGTGATGTCATGGCAGCCGGCGGTGTTGGTGTAGCCGCCGTCGGGGAACAGCACCGGCTCAGCGACCACCGCGGCCCGCTCGGGCGCCCGCGTGGGGATCTTCACGATGCTGATCTTGTCGTGCGGAGGCTGGCAGTCGGGGTAGGTATCGCGGGGCCCGTAGGAGGAGACGTACGCATAGACCGCTCGGCGGTCCTTGCTCGGTGCCAGCGAGTGGGTGTGGGAGCCGCACTTGGTCTCGACCGCGGCGACGTACTGGGGGTCTCGCGGGTTGCTGATGTCGAAGACCCGGAGGCCTTCCCACGACTCCTTGATCTCGGCCGACTGCGCCACGTTGTCGCAGGTGTTGTTGCTGCGGCTGGAGTCGACGGAGAGGACCAGCAGGTCGCCATAGACGGAGATGTCGTTCTGGGACCCGGGGCAGACGTACTGCTTCACCAGTCGCGGCTTCTTCGGGTTCTTGATGTCGATGACGTTGAACCCGTTGTAGTTGCCCGCGAAGGCGTAGTGCCCCTGGAAGGCGAGATCGCTGTTGAGCGCGTTGGCGGGTGTGAAGGCGCCCGACTTGGGGATGTTGGCGACCAGATGCATGTTGGGGGTGCCGTCGGACTCGCCGGCGGGCACGACCGGGTTGTTGGCGTCGAGGTTGGCGAGGTCGTTGCCGGCGACGCACGCGGAGGCGAAGTTGTCACCGAGCTTGGTGACCGCCTGCTTCTCCTCGACGGTGCAGCTCGTCTGGGCCTCGGGAGCCTCGGTGGTCTCGGTGCCGTGGGTGTGGGACTCGTCTGCGGAGGACGGGGCGGCGACGGCCAGCCCTCCTGCGACAACCATGACCACCGCGATGGGGGCCAGGTAGTGGGTGGGTCGTCTAAGCCTCATGTTCGCAAGCCTTCCGAGTCGGCCGCCGTGGGGTGGCACGGGCAGGACCACTCAACTTTAGTAAAAGTCGTACACGGGAGGCGTGGAATATGAATAAATTGTTCACCTCTGCGGGATCTCGGAAGGAGACACATGCCCGGTAGGCGGTGGGGCGTCATCATCTCGGGGGTCGTGATCGCGGCGATCTCGCTCGGCGGGTGCGGAGGTTCCTCGGACGACGCGCACGGCGAGCACGGCACGCACGGCGAGCACTCGCCCAGCCCGGAGGCGGCCACCCAGTCGGCACCGGTGGTCCAGGGCGGAGCGCCCGGTGAGGCGGCGGCGACGATCTCGCCCTCGGCCGCGGCCACCGACCCGTGGTCCCAGACCGATGCCGACTTCGTGACGATGATGATCCCGCACCACGCCCAGGCGCTGGAGATGACCCGGCTGGCGCGCGAGCACGCCGTCCACCCCGAGGTCGTGTCGTTGGCCAAGCGCATCGAGTCCGCCCAAGGCCCCGAGATCGTGGCGATGAGCGGCTGGCTCGACACCCGCGGGCTGCGGGTGCCGCGTGCCTCGGACCCCGCGCACACCATGGCCGGCATGCTCACCCCGGCTCAGCTGAGCGAGCTCGGCAAGGCCCGTGGCGAGGAGTTCGACCGGCTCTTCCTGACCGGGATGATCCAGCACCACCAGGGCGCCCTGGAGATGGCCGAGCCGATGGCCTCCCAGGGCAGCGACGCGCTGGCGATCGAGATGGCGATGGACGTCGAGGCCACTCAGTCGGTCGAGATCGACATCATGGAGAAGCTCCTCGCCCAGCTGTGAGAACCGGTACGTTTCGGCGGGTGCCCCTCGCCCCCGCTCGTCGTCGACGCGTGCTGATCGGCTCCGCCGTCGTCGCCTGCCTCGCCCTGGTCACGACCGCGCTGGTCTACACCGGCGTCGTGATGCCGACCCGGCTGTTCGCGGACCGGTACGACGTACGCGGCATCGACGTCTCCCACCACAACGGCACCGTCGACTGGCCGCGGGTCGCCGAGCAGGACATCGACTTCGCCTGGCTCAAGGCGACCGAGGGCTCCGCGCACGTGGATTCGCGCTTCGCCGCCAACTGGGCCGAGGCCCGGCGAGCCGGGATCGCGACCGGCGCCTACCACTTCATGAGCTTCGAGAGCCCGGGCGCCGACCAGGCGCACAACATGATCGCCACGGTGCCCCGCGTGGCCGGCACGCTCGCGCCGGTCGTCGACCTCGAACCGTACGGATCGTTCAAGGGGAACCTGCCGCCGGCGGCCGAGGTCCGCGCCATCCTGGACCCCCTGCTGGACGCCCTCGAGGACCACTACGGCATCGCGCCGGTCATCTACACCACCCGGTCGGCCTACCGCGCCTATCTGGTCGACGCCTACCCCGACAACCCGATCTGGTTCCGCTCCGTCGCCTGGACACCCCGGGTTCCGGACGGACGCGACTGGACCATCTGGCAGTACTCCAACCGCGACCGGATCGATGGTGTGGGGAGTGAGGACGAGGCGTACGTGGACATGAATGTGCTCTCGGACGACGTCTCGCTCGAATCGCTGATCGTTCGCTGAAATCGCCGAGTCGGCGCATCGGACCCCTTCGCTCGCTTCGCTTCGCGAAGCACGGGGTCAGATGCGCCGACTCGGCTATGTGTCAGTGGCCGTGACCGTGGCCGTGACCGGCCGCGGGCGCCTCTTCCTCTTCCGGCTTGTCGACGACCAGGGTCTCGGTCGTGAGCAGCATGCCCGCGATCGAGGTGGCGTTGATGAGCGCGGAGCGGGTGACCTTGACCGGGTCGATGACGCCCTGGGCAACCAGGTCGCCGTACTCACCGGTCGCGGCGTTGTAGCCCTGGCCGACACCGAGGTCGCGGACCTTGGTGGTGATGACGTAGCCATTGTCGCCACCGTTCTCGGCGATCCAGCGCAGCGGCTCGTCGGCGGCCTTGCGGACGACGCGTACGCCGACCGCCTCGTCGCCCTCGAGGCCGAGGTCCTTCTCCAGGACGGAGACGGCGTGGATCAGCGCGGAGCCACCGCCGGGGACGATGCCCTCCTCGATGGCGGCGCGGGTCGCGGAGACAGCGTCCTCGATGCGGTGCTTCTTCTCCTTGAGCTCCACCTCGGTGTGCGCGCCGACCTTGATCACGCAGACGCCACCGGCGAGCTTGGCGAGGCGCTCCTGGAGCTTCTCGCGGTCCCAGTCGGAGTCGGTGCGCTCGATCTCGGACTTGATCTCGTTGACGCGACCATCGACCGCGGCAGCGTCGCCGCCGCCTTCGACGATCGTGGTGTTGTCCTTCGAGACCGTGATCCGGCGAGCGGTACCGAGCACCTCGAGGCCGACCTGGTCGAGCTTGAGGCCGACCTCCTCGGCGACGACCTGCGCGCCGGTGAGGATCGCGATGTCCTGCAGCATGGCCTTGCGGCGGTCACCGAACGCGGGCGCCTTGACGGCGGTCGCGTTGAAGGTGCCCTTGATCTTGTTCACGACCAGGGTCGAGAGGGCTTCGCCCTCGACGTCCTCGGCGATGATGAACAGCGGCTTGCCGGCGGCGATGACCTTCTCCAGCAGCGGCAGGAGCTCCTGGATGGAGCTGATCTTGCCCTGGACGAGCAGGATCAGCGGGTCGTCGATGACGGCCTCCATCCGCTCCTGGTCGGTCACGAAGTACTGAGAGATGTAGCCCTTGTCGAACTGCATGCCCTCGGTGAACTCGAGCTCGGTGCCGGTGGTGTTGGACTCCTCGACGGTGATGACACCGTCCTTGCCCACCTTGGCGAAGGCCTCGGCGAGGATCTCGCCGATCTTCGCGTCGCGGGAGGAGATGGTGGCGACCGAGGCCATGTCGGACTCGTCGACGACCTCACGGGCAGCGGCACGCAGCGCGTCGCCGACGGCGGCCGCGGCGGCGTCCATACCGCGCTTGAGGCTCATCGGGTTCGCACCGGCGGCAACCGCGCGCAGACCCTCGTGGACCATCGCCTGGGCGAGGACGGTCGCGGTGGTCGTACCGTCACCGGCGATGTCGTTGGTCTTGGTCGCGACCTCCTTGGTGAGCTGAGCACCAAGGTTCTCGAACGGGTCGTCGAGCTCGACCTCACGGGCGACGGTGACACCGTCGTTGGTGATGGTCGGAGCGCCCCACTTCTTGTCGAGGACGACGTAGCGGCCCTTGGGGCCCAGCGTCACCTTGACGGCGTTGGCGAGGGCGTCGACGCCACGCTCGAGGGCGCGGCGGGCGTTCTCGTCGAACTCCAGGATCTTAGGCATATGCATTTACTCCCTAGTACGCAGAACGCGGCCGGGGCCTAGGACGTGATGAACCCCGTCGGCCCGGCCGCGCTGATGCGAGACGGATGACGTCAGGCGATGACCGCGAGGATGTCGCGAGCCGAGAGGATGAGGTACTCCTCGCCGGCGTACTTCACCTCGGTGCCGCCGTACTTGCTGTAGATGACCTTGTCGCCCACGGCGACGTCGAGCGGGACGCGGTTGCCCTTGTCGTCGATACGACCCGGGCCGAGCGCCAGGACCTCGCCCTCCTGGGGCTTCTCCTTGGCGGTGTCCGGGATGACCAGACCGGAGGCGGTGGTCTGCTCGGCCTCGACGGCCTTGACGACGATCCGGTCCTCAAGAGGCTTGATGTTGACCGACACTGTGTCGACCTCCCCATTTCTTTTCTACGGAGTCAGACTTCGGTGGGTGTTGCTACGTCTGTGCTTGCGATCTGCCAGGTGCGCCGTCGCGGGGGTCGCACCCGACTCGCAAGCGCTGGCACACTCAGGGGGAGAGTGCCAGTGCAGACGTTAGCACTCGGCCGCAATGAGTGCCAGCAAGGCTCGTCTATCGCTGCCCGGGGAGCCTCACCACGAGTGCGATCATGCCGGCCAGGAGACCGACGATGATGATGCTGCCGGCGACCACGAGCTCCCGCAGGGTCTCGTCGTCGTCGGTGTTCTTCTCGGCGAGCGAGGTGACCTTGAGCTCTTCGCCATCGCTCAACGCGGTCATCTGAGACGGGCTCTCCGACGTCACGGGCCCACCAGAAGAGGGCTTGCGGCTCGGCTTCGGTTCGGGGGCTGCCGACGACGTACTCTCGTTCGGCTCGTTCGGCCGGCTCTGCTCGGCGGAGCCCGGCGCGGCCGTTCTGTCGTCGCCGTCGGTGGCGCCCTGCTCCTCCTCGGCATCCCGTGTGGCTGAGGGCGCGTCCGACCCGTCCTGGTCGTCGTCGGACCCGGAGCTCTCATCCGGCTCCGGTTCGGGGTCCGGCTCCGGTTGACCAGACTCCGAGGCCCTGACGTACGTCACCGAGTAGCCCCTCAGCGGACGCCCCTCGCTGTGCCAGACGGTCGTGGTGCGCTGCGGCGGCTCCAGGGTGTGCACCTCCGAGCCGCCCCGGCGACCACCGCTTTCCACGCAGTAGGAGGCGATCAGATAGCCGGGGGGCGCCGACGCCGTGGCCGAGTACTCACCGTCCAGGTCGTGGTAACCGTTGCCGCGCGAGCAGTCGCGGACCGGGGTCACCGTGTCCGCGGAAGCAGGTGCGGCGAACAGCACCGACAGCAGTGTCATTGAGAGCAGTGTCATCACTGCTGCGAGTGCCCCGAGGCTCTCCAGGATTCGACGTGAGGGAAAGCACACGGGACGGAATCCTAGATCAGTGACACCCCGGAGGGTAATGGGAACTTCGGGTCCCGAACGCCGCTTGAGAGGATCGGAGCATGGACCTCGACGCCTTCGCCTGGTTGCTGACCGATGACGGGCAACGGCTGCTGGCGCGGGCCACCGAGATGACTGCCGCGGGTGAGGACTCTGCCCTGGCGGTGCAGACGACGCTGCGCAAGGACGAGTCGGCCGAGCGTGTCGCGGCGGCGATGACCCAGGTCGACCTGCGCCGGAAGGCCGCCGCCAAGTTCGGCGACCTCGCGCCGAGGATGTACTTCACCCCCGACGGCCTCGAGCAGGCCACCCGCCTCACCGTCGCCCACCACCGGGCGGCGCGACTGCGGGCCTTCGACGCGGCGAGCGTCATCGACCTGGGCTGCGGGATCGGCGGTGACCTGATCGCCTCCTCGCGCGCCGGGCTCACCGCCGCCGGCGTGGACCACGATCCGGAGCGGGTCGCCGTCGCCCAGGCCAACCTCGACGCCCTCGAGCTGCCCGGTGCCGTCACCGTCGCCGATGCAACCGGTGTCGACCATTCCCCCTTCGACGTCGCCTACGCCGATCCGGCACGTCGCGGCGCCCAGGGCCGGGTCTTCTCCGCGGAGGGGTGGACGCCGCCGTGGTCGTGGGTGGAGACGCTGTTCGCGCGCGATGCGTGCGTGAAGGTCGCCCCCGGGATCCCGCACGACCTCGTACCCGACAAGGTCGAGGCCGAATGGGTCAGCGACCGCGGCGAGGTCAAGGAGGCCGCGCTGTGGTCGGGCTCGCTGGCGAGCACGCACCGGCGGGCCACCGTGATCGGCGAACGTGGCCTGGCGACGCTCACCTCCGAGGACGATCCCGGCGCCGAGGTCGGTGCGGTCGCCGAGTTCCTCTACGAGCCCGACGGGGCGGTGATCCGTGCCGGGCTGGTCACCGCGGTCGCCGCCGGGGTGCAGGGTCATCTGGTCGATGAGCACATCGCGTACGTCACCTCCTCCGCCTCCTTCGAGACACCGTTCGCCCGTGGGTATCAGGTGCTCGAGGAGCTCCCCTACCGGGAGAAGCAGCTCAAGGCGGCGCTGCGCGAGCGCGGGATCGGGAAGCTGACGATCAAGAAGCGCGGCGTACAGGTCGTGCCCGAGCAGCTTCGCAAGCGACTCTCGCTCTCCGGCACCGAGGAGGCCACGATCGTGCTCACCAGGGTCGCCGGCGAAGGCACCTGTCTGCTGGTGCGGCCCTTCTGAGGGTCAGACCAGGACGGTCGTGATCGGCTGGGAGGAGTCGGCCGGGAGGTCCAGCGCCGAAGGAGTACGTCCCCTCGCCACCATCTCCGCCCCCAGCGCAGCCACCATGGCGCCGTTGTCGGTGCACAGACCCGGGCGCGGGACCCGGACGCGGATGCCGAGCTTGGTGGCGCGCTCCTCGGCGAGCACCCGGAGCCGGCTGTTGGCGGCGACGCCACCGCCGATGATGATGTCCTCGATGCCTTCGGAGGAGGCTGCGTCGAGAGCCTTGCGCACCAGGACGTCGACCACCGCCTCCTGGAAGCTGGCGGCCACATCGGCGACCGGGACCGGTTCGCCGCTGCGCTCCTTGGCCTCGATCCAACGGGCGACCGCGGTCTTGAGGCCGGAGAAGGAGAAGTCGAAGCGGTGACGCTCCAGGTCGCGGCGGGCGGTGAGCCCACGGGGGAAGTCGATCGCGATCGAGCTGCCCGAGGTGGCGGTCCGGTCGATCACCGGCCCGCCGGGGAAGCCGAGGCCGAGCAGACGGGCGACCTTGTCGAAGGCCTCGCCCGCGGCGTCGTCGATGGTCGCGCCCATCGGGTCGACGCCCTCGGTGATGTCGGTGACCTTGAGCAGGCTGGAGTGGCCACCGGAGACGAGCATGGCGATGCACGGCTCGGGAAGCGGACCGTGCTGCAGCTGGTCGACCGCGACGTGCGAAGCCAGGTGATTGACCCCGTAGATCGGCTTGTCGAGCCCGAGGGCGAGCGCCTTGGCTGCCGCCACCCCGACCAGCAGGGCCCCCGCGAGGCCGGGTCCTGAGGTGACCGCGATCGCGTCGACGTCGCGGAGCTTGATGGCCGGCTCCTCGCACGCCCGCTCGATCGTCGGGACCATCGCCTCCAGGTGGGCCCGGCTGGCGACCTCCGGCACGACCCCACCGAACCGGGCGTGCTCCTCGACGCTGCTCGCCACCGCATCGGCCAGCAGCGTGTGCCCGCGCACGACCCCGATTCCGGTCTCGTCGCACGACGTCTCGATCCCGAGGACCAGCGGTTCATCGGCCATAGGTGCATTCTGCCGTGTCCTCGTCGGTCGGCCGTGAACCGGTCCGCGCCGAAGGACTCTTCGCCCCAGGTGAAAGAAACTTTTCTTTCACTCGTGGGGTGGCAGGTTTGGATGTGGCCTCGCGGATGTGACCCAGGCCGATGTGACCCAGCCCGACCCAACGACTCCTTCCCCGGCGTGAAAGAAAAGTTTCTTTCACGCGCCGCTAGCACCCTGTCGAGATATGACCTCGTCGGCCCAGATCCGAGCGGCTTCATCAAGGGGCATCGGAGCGTGACCATCGCAGATGCTCGCCCACAGCCCCCGAAGGATCACCACCTCGCGTATCGCCTTCGATTCTCTGATCGAGTTGCCGAGAATCACGCCCAGCTCCCGCCACGCCTCGGCGACCTCCTCCGCAACGGAGTCGTCGGAACGGCCGAGTTCCTCGAAGGCCAGGAGGGTCCTGATCGGAAAGACTTCGGCGTCACGATCGGGTATGAATCCTGCCGCGCCTCGTGCACCCGTTCGGTCACGCATGACGTCGATGATGACGCCCAAGTGTGCTCCCACCACCCGACCGAGCAGCCGTTGGCCACCACCGAGCCATCGATGAACCGTCGGGACACTGGTACCCACCACCTCGCCGATGTCCTTCATCGCGGGGGTACGCATACCGTGCAACGCGATGGCGCGTGCCAATCCCAGGCCGGCGATCTGCGAGTTCGGGTCTGTAGCGAACTGAACCATGACGGCAGCAGACCACGGATCAGAAATCTCCGTCGAAAGTTATCCACAAGCTGTCCCAGCCCGAGGGACCGCGTCAGGAGAGCTCGAGGGCCAGCACGATCCCGGTGGCACCATCACGGTAGTAGCGCTCGCGACGGTCGATCTCGACGAACCCCGCTCGGTCATAGAACGGGATGGCGGCGGTGTTGTCCTCACGTACCTCGAGCAGAATCCGCTCGGCCTGCTCCTCACGCGCCAGCTCGACACAGGCTTCGAGAAGTCCGCGGCCGATCCCGCGGCGGCGCTGGTCGGCAGCGGTCGCGATCCGCTGGAGCTCGGCGATCTCGTAGACGACGCTCACCAACGCGTGGCCGATGACCGTCCCCGCATCATCGACGGCGACCAAGATCCGGACCGTCGGCATCTTCCCGTCGATCGCCACCTGCAGGTACTCGGGCGTCCAGGCGTCATCGGGGAACGCCTCGAGCTCGAGGTCGGCGATCGCGTCGACGTCGCCCGGGCCGGCCGGGCGTACGGTCACGGGGAGACCTTCTTCTGGACCTTCTTCTGGGCGGCCTGCTCCACAGCATCGGGCCGACGCAGGTAGAGCGGCTCGGGATCCATCAGCTCGACGTGCTCCTCGGCGACCGCCCGCGCCAGCCAACCGGCGGACGGGCGTACCGGGCCGAGCGGCGTCGGGAACGCCTCGGGATAGAGCAGCGCCCCCTCCCCGACCACCGGCAGCGAGGTGGCGACCTCGGCCGGGCGGGCGACGATCGGGCCCTCGAGGCGTGCGCCGTCGGAGTCGTAGGAGGCCAGGTAGACCTCCTTGCGCCGCGCGTCCGTCGCCACGAAGAACCCACCGGTGGTCGAGCCTGTCGAGACCACGCCGGAGGCAAGCGCCTCCACCGCCAGCACGTCAAGCGTGCAGGCCGCATAGACCGGGATCTCCAGCGCGAACCCGAGCGTCCGGGCGGTGACCAGGCCGACCCTCAGGCCGGTGAACGGACCGGGGCCGGCGCCGACCGCGATGGCGGTCAGGTCCTGGCGTACGATCCCGGCCTCCGCAAGGACGTCGGAGATCAGCGGCGCGAGCTGCTCACCATGCTTCATGGTGCGGTCGGAGGCGACCTCGGCGACGACGTCGTCGCCGTCGTGGAGCGCCACGGTCACCTGGGGCGTGGCGGTGTCAAAGGCGAGAAGCACAACTCACACCCTAGAGCGCGCTGAAGTCCACGCCGCGCCAGCGGTCCCCGGCCGGCACGATCTCCACGCGCCGAGGATCCGCTCCGTCGGGCGCCTCGACCAGATCCAGCGGAGCCTCGTCGGCCTCGGCGCGTACGATCCGGATCTCCAGTCGCGACTCGGAGAGTCCCTCGGCCAGGCCCTCGCCCCACTCCACGACGGTCACCGCGTCGTCGAGATCGGTGTCCAGGTCGAGGTCGTCGAGCTCCTCGATCCCGCCGAGCCGATAGGCGTCGACATGGACGAGCTCCGGACCACCGACCGTGGAGGGATGCACCCGGGCGATCACGAAGGTCGGCGAGGTGATCTCACCGCGTACCCCGAGACCCGTTCCGAGGCCCTTGGTGAAGGTGGTCTTGCCGGCGCCGAGGCCGCCGGAGAGGACGAGTACGTCACCGGCGGAGACCAGACCGGCGACCCGGCGACCGAGCTCGAACATGGCGTCGGCGTCGAGCGCTTCGACGACATACTCGTTGAGCGGACGGTGCAGCCGCACCGCCGGGGACTCCCGGGACACCTCTCGGAATCCTTGCCGCTCCCAGAACCGCAACGTCTCCGGAAGCTCCTCGCGCGCGATCACGGCCAGGTCGCCGAAGCCCTCGGAGACCGCGAGGGAGGCGGCGTACGTCACCATCTTGTGCGCCACCCCATGACCCTGCTGATCAGGCAGAACAGCGAAACGCCGCAGCCACAGCGTCGAGTCGGCGGGATCCATGAGGACGGTCCCGACGCCGAGCCCGTCCAGCCGCGCCACCACTCCGCCGAAGCCGGAGAGCCGCTCCTTCATCGATCCCTCGGTCTCCCCGAGCGCTTCCGCGGGCGGGTCCAGCGGCGGGCGGGCGGAGAAGGCCGTCCGGACGATGCCGAGCACCTCGGCCGCGGCCTCCGGCCCGACCCGCTCGAAGACGAGCGTCATGCCGAAGCCGCATCCCGCGTGGCCGAGGCGAGCAGCTGGTCGAGCTCGGCGTTGACCTGTCCGTGCCGCTCGAGGATGACCATGTGGCCGGCCTTCTCACACTCGACCAGGCGCGAGCCGGGGATGTAGGAGTGCAGTTTGCGGCTGTGGCCGATCGAGGTGAGCCGGTCGGCGGTGCCGCAGATGATCGTGGTCGGCACCCGGCCGAGCGTGGCGATCGACGCGAACTTGTCCAGCGCGCGGAAGCTCGGGAAGAACTCCGCGACCACCTCGAACGGCGTCTGCGAGAGCAGCCCGTCGACGAACTCGACGTACGTCTCGGGCACCTCGTCCCCGAAGGCGAACACGTCGGTGAAGACCGTCGCCACCGAGGCCCCCATGGCCCGGAACCGGTCGACGATCCCGTGCCCGCGCGCCAGCGTCCGCATGGTGCTGTTGGCGATCCCGCCGGACAGCTTGGCCGGAAGGACCGGGATCAGCAGCCGGCTCGGGTCGAGACCACCGGCGGTCGTCGAGATCAGGGCGGCGCCGATGATCCGGCCGCCCTCGTCGTAGGGGGCGAACAGCTCGGGGTGGTCCTCGGCGAGCGCGGCGATCGTCATCCCGCCCATCGAGTGGCCGACCAGGATCACCGGCCCTTCCGGCACGACCGCGTCCAGCACCCGGAGCAGGTCGTCGCCGAGCTGGTCGATCGTGGCGTTGCCGAGCGAGGAGCGGCCGCTGCGGCCGTGGCTGCGCTGGTCGTAGAAGACCGACCGCACCAGGCCTCGGTAGGCGGCGCGCTGGAAGTGCCAGCAGTCGAGGTTGAGGCAGTAGCCGTGCACGAAGACGAGCGTCACCCCGTTCGCTCCGCCGGGGTGCGTGTGAGCCGGGTCGACCTCGTCGACCTCGACATGGAGAGGTACGCCGTCGGAGGTCACCACCGTGACCGGGCAGGACCGCAGCGTACCGAGCGGGGTCCGGTCCTCGGGGCGCTCCTCGATCGCGCGGCGGTGCTTCCTGACCACCACCGCGCCGCGGGCCGCGGCCGCGACCGCCGCCGCCCCCAGCGTCCCTGCCGCGATCTGGCCGATCCGTGCTGCGATGCTGCTCATCTGTCGCCTCCCTGCTCGGTGTCGACGTCTGTGTCAACATAACGGCGCTTCATCCGTCCTCCGATCCTGGTGACGACCTCGTAGGCGATGGTCTCGCTCGCCTCGGCCCAGTCCTGGGCGGTCGGCTCACCATCGGCGCCGGTGCCCCACAGCACCACCTCGGCACCGCGTTCGACCGGTGCGTCCCCGAGATCGACCACGAGCTGGTCCATGCAGACGGTGCCGCGCACGGGGTAGCGGGCTCCGTCGACCCACACCTCGGCACGGTTCCCGGCACGACGCTGGATGCCCTCGGCGTAGCCGACCGGGATCAGCCCCACCGTCGTCGGCTGCTCGGCCACCCAGGTGTGGTTGTAGGAGACGCCCGCACCGGCCTCGATCGGCTTCACCAGCGCCAGCTCGGCCCGCACCGTCATCGCCGGGACGAGGCCGAGCTCGGCCCACGGCGATCCCTCGACGCCGGGCGCCGGGTCGATGCCGTACGTCGCGATCCCGACCCGCACCAGGTCGAGCCGAGCGCTCGGGCGCAGCAGCGCTCCCGCGGAGTTGGCGAGGTGACGCACCTCCGGCCGGAGACCGGCCTCCTCGGCGACCGCGAGCGCCTCGCCGAAGACCTTCTCCTGGAGGGCGCTGGCCGGGTCGGCGGTGTTCTCGCTGGCGCTGAAGTGTGACCAGATCCCAGTGACCCGGATCGCTCCCTCCGCCTCCAGGATGCGCGCCAGCCCGACCACGGTCGACCAGTCGCCGAAGGTGGCGCCGCCCCGGGAGAGTCCGGTGTCGACCTTGAGCTGCACCCGCGGCGTACGGCCCAGGGCGTCGCCGGCGGCGGCGAACTTCTCCAGGTCGGCGACGGTGTAGGCCGTGATGTCGATGTCCGCGGCCACGAGCTCCTCGACGGGCTCGCTCGGCATGATCAGCCAGGCCAGCAGCCGGCCGGTGTCGCCGGCCGCGCGCAGCGCGAGCGCCTCGTCGGCCGACGCCACGCCCAGCCAGTCCGCGCCGCCCTCGCGGGCGGCCCGTCCGGCCTCGACCAGACCGTGCCCGTAGCCGTCGGCCTTGACCACCGTCATGATCGGCGTACGCAGGTGCTCCCGCAGCCGCGAGACGTTGTGTCGGATCGCGGCGAGGTCGATGACGATCTCGGCTCGCCGAAGCGGAGCCCGAGGCGCTGGGCTCGGTGACATGGTGTCAAGGATAGTTGCCGCGCCGTGCTCAATGGCGCAGGGGGGAGACCGCAGGAAGGGATCGGATGACGGCGGGTATCGCGGCAGCGACCCCGCTCGCGGTGACCGGACCGCCCGCGCTCGCGAGGGTGGCCGCCGCACCGTGCAGCCAGGCCCCGGCCGAGGCGGCGTCGATCGGAGCGAGACCGGCCGCGAGCAGCGAGCCGATCAGCCCGCCCAGCACGTCTCCCGACCCGGCGGTGGCGAGCCAGGACGTCCCCGTCGTGTTGACGCGTACGGGCGTGTCGGGATCCGGCGAGGCGATCGTGGTGCGCCGCCCCTTGAGCAGCACCACCGCGTCGAACCGCTTGGCCGCGAGCCGTGCGTAGTGCAGCGGGCGAGCCTCGATGTCGCCGCGATCCTCCCGGATCAGCGCACCGAGCTCACCCGCGTGCGGAGTCAGGATCGCGGGCACCCCGAGCGGCCCGTTCAGCGCGCGCAGGCTGTCCGCGTCGATGACCAGAGGTACGCCGCTCGCCCGGGCGAACGCGAGCGCGCTGTTGGCGCCGTCGGCACTGCCGGAGCCGACCACCCAGGCCTGGGCCTGGCCGTCGCCGACGACCTCCGGGTTGTGCCGCTTGACCCACTCCGAGGCGGTGCCGACGTAGCGGACCATCCCGGCGAGCCCGGTGTTGGCGCCGGAGACGGCCAGCAGGGCGGCGCCGGGATAGGTGGCGCTGCCGACGCGGAGACCGACGACGCCGCGGGTGTACTTGTGCCCGTCCGGTGCCGGTCGCGGCACCAGCGCGGCCACGTCGGCGGCCTCGAGGCTCTCGATGGCCGGAGCCGGCAGATCGAGCCCGATGTCGACCAGCTGGACCTTTCCGCACGCCGAGGCCGCCGGGTCGAGCAGGTGGCACGGCTTGTAGGTGCCGAAGGAGACCGTCAGGTCGGCGGTCACATGCGCCCCGTCGACCTCACCGGTGTCGACGCAGACCCCGCTCGGGGTGTCCACGGAGACCACCGGGACCCCGGCGAGCATCGCCAGCGCCTCCCGGGCCTCCGGCCGCAGCCCGGGCTTCCCGCCGATCCCGACGATCCCGTCGATCACGACATCCGCGGTGGTCGAGCTGGTCGAGGTGACCACCCCCGAGGAGACGATCCCTCCTGCCGCCTTCAGAGCACCGACCCCGCCCGCGTGCGCCCGCTCCGAGAGCAGCCACGCCTCGACCCGAGCCCCTCGGCGCGCGAGCAGCGCACCGGCGTACAACGCGTCTCCGCCGTTGTCCCCGCTCCCGACGAGCAGGACGACACGTTTCCCGTACGCGCCGCCGAGACCCCGCTCGCGAAGGTGGCCGATGACCGCGTAGGCCAGCCCGGCCGCCGCACGCTGCATCAGGGCACCTTCTGGCAGCCTCGCCATCAGGGCCTTCTCCGCCGCTCTGACCTGCTCCACCGAGTGCGCACGCAGCATGCACCCAGCCTACGCGTGGGGGACACCGCTTGGGCCGGCCACAAGGCGCAGCCAGCGCTGTCAGTCCTCCAGGACGACCATCGCCGAGGCGATCCCGGCGTCGTGGGAGAGCGAGAGGTGCACGGTGGCGACGCCGAGCTTCGTCGCCTGCGCCAGCACGGTGCCGCGGAGCTCGAACCGGGGCTGCCCCGACGACTCCGAGATCACCTCGGCGTCGTGCCACTCCATCCCCTGCGGCGCGCCGAGCGCCTTGGCGAGCGCCTCCTTGGCGGCGAACCTGGCGGCCAGCGAGGCGATCGGCTTCGCCGCCTCGGCGGGTGTGAACAGACGCTCGCGCAGCCGCGGCGTACGTCGCAGCGACTCCTCGAAGCGCCCCAGGTCGCACACGTCGATCCCGACCCCGACCACGGCCATCAGCGCAGCGCCTTCACTCGACCGTGACGGACTTGGCGAGGTTGCGCGGCTGGTCGACGTCGTAGCCGAGCTCGGTGGCGAGCTGGCAGGCGAAGAGCTGCATCGGCACGACCGCGACGAGCGGCTGCAGGAGCACCGGCACCTTCGGCAGCCGGATGATCGTGTCGGAGACCGAGTCGACCGAGTCGTCGCCCTCCTCGACCAGCGCGATGGTGCGCGCGCCGCGGGCGCGCACCTCCATGATCCCCGAGCGCATCTTGTCGTGCAGGAAGTCGCGGCCGCGAGGGGGCACGATGCACCAGATCGGCAGGCCCTCCTCGACCAGCGCGATCGGGCCGTGCTTGAGCTCGCCGGCGGCGAACCCCTCGGCGTGCAGGTAGGCGAGCTCCTTGAGCTTGAGGGCGCCCTCCAGGGCCACCGGATAGCCGGCGTGGCGGCCCAGGAACAGGAACGCCCGGCGGTCGGCGTACTCACGGGCCAGCTCGTAGACCTGCGGAGCGGTCTCGAGGACCTTCGCGACCGCGTCGGGCATCGCCTCGAGCTGGGTCATCACGCCGTCGATCTCGTCGCCGTACATGGTGCCCTTGACCTGGGCCAGGTAGAGCGCGAGCAGGTAGCAGGCGACCAGCTGGGTGACGTACCCCTTGGTCGAGGCGACCCCGATCTCCGGGCCGGCGTGGGTGTAGATGACCGCGTCGGACTCGCGCGGGATCGTGGAGCCGTTGGTGTTGCAGATCGCCAGCACCTTCGAGCGCTGCGAGCGCGCGTGCCGGATGGCCTGCAGCGTGTCGGCGGTCTCGCCGGACTGCGAGATCGCCACCACCAGGGTGGAGTTGTCGAGGATCGGGTCGCGGTAGCGGAACTCGGAGGCCAGCTCGACCTCGACCGAGATCCGGCACCAGTGCTCGATGGCGTACTTCGCGACCATCCCGGCGTAGAACGACGTCCCCGCGGCGATGATGATGATCTTGGTGACCTCGCGCAGCTCGTCGTCGTCGAGCCGCATCTCGTCGAGGTGGAGAGACCCCGAAGGCGTACGCCGCCCCAGCAGCGAGTCGGCCACGGCACGAGGCTGCTCGAGGATCTCCTTGCGCATGAACCAGTCGTGGCCGTCCTTCTCGGCGGCGGCCAGGTCCCAGTCGACGTGGAACCGGCGGCCCTCGGCGGGAGTGCCGTCGAAGTTGGTGACCGTCGCGCCCTCGCGGGTGATGGTGACGACCTGGTCCTGGTCGAGCTCCATCGCCTCGCGGGTGTGCTCGATGAAGGCGGCGACGTCGGAGCCGAGGAACGACTCCCCCTCGCCGAGGCCGACCACGAGCGGGCTGTTGCGCCGGGCGGCGACGACCCGGTCAGGGTCGAGCGAGTCGATCGCGACGAAGGTGAAGGCACCTTCGAGGACCGAGCAGACCTTCTGCATCGCGATGGTCAGGTCGGACCCGCCGACGACCTCACGCTCGAGCAGGTGCGCGGCCACCTCGGTGTCGGTCTGCGAGCCGAACTCGTGCCCGTCGGCCTCCAGCGAGGCCCGCAGCTCGGCGAAGTTCTCGATGATCCCGTTGTGCACGACCGCGACCCGGCCGGTGCGGCCGACGTGCGGGTGGGCGTTGCCGTCGGTCGGGCCGCCGTGGGTCGCCCAGCGGGTGTGGCCGATCCCGGTCCTCGACGCCGGCAGCGGGTTGTCCGCGATCGCCTTCTCCAGGTTGGCGAGCTTGCCGGCCTTCTTGTCCACCGCCAGCCTCGCGTCAGCGATCAGGGCGATTCCTGCCGAGTCGTAGCCGCGGTACTCCAACCGCCGCAGGCCATCGATCACGACGCTCTGCGCCGACCGGTCTCCGACGTACCCAACGATGCCGCACATGGCGGATGATCCTACGGCGCTCATGGACCCCATCAGGAAGTGGCGGCGCATGTGCGTAACAATCGTTGCCATGTCACACCCCGGGCCACACGGCGACGACCGCGGCTCCTCGCCCTACGTCGAGCTCGACCGAAGCGCGTGGGCCGAGCTCGCGACCGAGACCGAGAGTCCGCTGACCGAGGCGGAGATCGAGTCTCTGCGGGGCCTGGGCGACCAGATCGACCTCAAGGAGGTCGAGGAGGTCTATCTGCCGCTGAGCCGGCTGCTGAGCCTCTACGTGAGCGCCTCGGACAGGCTCCACGACCAGCAGGAGCTGTTCCTCGGCAAGACGATGCCGGAACGTACGCCGTTCGTCATCGGTGTCGCCGGATCCGTCGCCGTCGGCAAGTCGACCACGGCGCGCGTGCTCCAGCAGATGCTCGCCCACTGGCCCGAGCACCCCAACGTGGCCCTGGTGACCACCGACGGGTTCCTCTACCCCAACGCCGAGCTCGAGCGTCGTGGCCTGATGGAGCGCAAGGGCTTCCCCGAGTCCTACGACCGCAAGGCCCTGCTCCGCTTCCTCGTCGACCTCAAGTCGGGCGAGGACGAGGTGCGCGCGCCGATCTACTCCCACCTGACCTACGACGTCACCGACCAGACGGTGCTGGTCAAGAAGCCCGACATCGTCATCCTCGAGGGCCTCAACGTCCTGCAGCCCTCCCGGGTCCGCGCCGACGGCACCATCTCGCTCGGCCTCTCCGACTTCTTCGACTTCTCCGTCTTCGTCGACGCCGACTCGCGCGACATCAAGCAGTGGTACGTCGAGCGCTTCCTGCGGCTGCGCGAGACCGCCTTCCGCGACCCGTCGTCCTACTTCACCAAGTACGCGGCGCTCAGCCACGACGAGGCCGTCACCCGAGCCACCGAGATCTGGAACGAGATCAACGGCCCCAACCTCCGCGAGAACGTCCTCCCCACCCGCTCCCGCGCCACCCTTGTGCTCCGCAAGGACCGCGACCACTCGGTGCGGTATGTGAGGTTGCGGAAGATCTAGGCGGTTGGTTCGTCTAGGTATGCAGAGAAACCGTCACTTCCCGTGCGGAGTTCCACCCGGGAAGTGACGGTTCGGCTGCATACCTAGACAAACATTCAGAGCGCCAGCCGCGCCCGTACGACCCCGGCGAGCCGCTCGGCACACGCCTCGGCCTCGTGGTGGGTAGGAGCCTCGACCATGACGCGTACGAGGTTCTCGGTGCCGGAGGGGCGCAGCAGGATCCGGCCGGAGCCGGCGAGAGCCTTCTCCTCGGTCGCGACGGCCTCGAGGAGGCCGTCGTCGGTCTTGCAGCGGGCCTTGTCGACGCCCTTGACGTTGAGCAGGACCTGCGGGAGGCGGGTGACGACGGAGGCGAGGTCGGCGAGGGTGCGCCCGGTGAGGGTCATCCGCTGCAGGACGTGCAGCGCGGTGAGGATGCCGTCGCCGGTGGTGGAGTGCTCGCTCATGATGATGTGGCCGGACTGCTCGCCGCCGATGGCGTAGCCGCCCCGGCGCATCTCCTCGAGCACGTAGCGGTCACCGACGGCGGTCTGCTTCACGTGGACGCCCGCGGCGTCCATCGCCTTGACGAAGCCGAGGTTGCTCATCACGGTGACGACCACGGTGTCGTCCGGGAGCCGGCCGGCGTCGTGGAGGCCGAGGGCGAGGATCGCGATGAGCTGGTCGCCGTCGACCAGGTTGCCCTCACCGTCGACGGCCAGGCAGCGGTCGGCGTCGCCGTCCCAGGCGAACCCGACGTCGGCACCGTGCTCGAGGACCGCCTTCTGGAGCATCTCCGGGTGGGTCGAACCGACCCCGTCGTTGATCGAGAGACCGTCGTTGACGTCGTTGATCGCGATCACCTTCGCCCCGGCCTGGTCCAGGGCCAGCGGGCCTGCGGCCGCGGCCGCGCCGTTGGCGCAGTCGACGACGACGGTCAGCCCGTCGAGGCGCTGCTCCAGCGTGGAGACCAGATGGGCTGCGTACGTCTCCACGGGGTTCTCGTGGGTCGAGATCCGGCCCACCGACGCGCCGGTGGGGCGGTCCCAGGGCTCGTCGAGATGTGCCTCGATCCGGTCCTCGAGCACGTCGTCGAGCTTGTGCCCGCCGCGCTGGAGGAACTTGATGCCGTTGTCGGGCATCGGGTTGTGCGAGGCCGAGATGACCACGCCGAGGTCGGCCTGGAGGGCGGCGGTGAGGTAGGCGACCCCCGGCGTCGGCAGCACGCCGACGTCGATCACGTCGCAGCCGGCCGAGGCCAGACCGCCGGCCACCGTCGCCTGCAGGAACTGCCCGGAGACGCGCGAGTCGTTGCCGACCACCGCCAGCGGCTTGCGTCCGCTGCCGGAGCCGCGCAGCTCCTCGGTCAGGACCAGTGCCGCCGAGGTCGCCAGGTTCTGGGCGAGCGAGGCGGTGAGGATCTCGCCGTTCGCGAGACCACGAACTCCGTCAGTGCCGAAAAGGCGTGCCACGTCCGTGTGACCTTCTTTCGTACGTCGGCCCCCGCCCGAAAAATGAGTTGGGGTGCCTCGGCGAGCCGCGCCACCCCAACAATGCTAGGCGATCGCCTGGGCGATCAGCGCTTGCTGAACTGCGAGGCCTTGCGGGCCTTCTTGAGACCGGCCTTCTTCCGCTCCACGACGCGGGCGTCGCGGGTCAGCAGACCGGCCTTCTTCAGGGTCGGGCGGTTGGCCTCGACGTCGACGTCGTTCAGCGCACGGGCCACGCCGAGACGCAGCGCGCCGGCCTGACCGGCGATGCCGCCGCCGTCGATGCGGGCGATCACGTCGAAGCGGCCCTCGAGCTGCAGCGCGGCGAACGGCTCGTTCGCGATCTGCTGGTGCAGCTTGTTGGGGAAGTAGTCCTCGATGGTGCGACCGTTGATGGTCCAGTTGCCGGTGCCCGGGACGATCCGGACGCGGGCGACGGACTCCTTGCGGCGGCCGGTGGCGGCAGCCGGGGCGATGGTCGCCGGGCGCTCGGGGGTGTCGGCGGACGGGGCGCTCTCGGAGGTGTACGCGAGGCCCTGCTCGTCGGTCTCGAAGGTCTCCTCGACCTCTACGGTGTTCTCAGTCATGTCCTGGTCCTGGCTCACTGGGCGATCTGCTTGATCTCGAACGGAACGGCCTGCTGCGCGGCGTGCGGGTGCTCAGGGCCGGAGTAGACCTTCAGCTTCTTGAGCATCTGACGGCCGAGCTTGTTCTTCGGCAGCATGCCCCACACCGCCTTCTCGATCGCCTTGCGAGCGTCCTTGTCCAGGACCTCACCGATCGGCGTGGCCGTGAGACCGCCCGGGTAGCCCGAGTGACGGTAGGCCATCTTGGTGGTCTTCTTGTTGCCGGAGAGGGAGACCTTCTCGGCGTTGATGACGATGACGAAGTCGCCGGTGTCCGCGTTGGGCGCGAAGATCGCCTTGTGCTTGCCGCGGAGGAGCTCGGCGACCTGGACAGCGAGGCGGCCGAGACGGACGTCGGTCGCGTCGATCACGAGCCAGGCGCGCTCGATGTCGCCCGGCTTGGGAGCGTAAGTACGCACGTGTGCCTTCTTAGTTCGTAGTGCCCGCCCAGCGGGTGCAGGAGGCGGGATGGTGCTGCGTGGCTTCTGACGAACACGGCCCGGCTTGCCCCGCCGCCGGGATATCCCAGCGGCAGTCATCCGGATCTGCGCCCCTGACCGTGCGACAGCTCTCATCGAACCAGGGATCAGGACGCGGCAGGAGTCACGACCGAACAAGGTTACGAGCCCCCGCACGACGGAGACAAATCAAGACGTACGCCGCCGGTCGGGGAGCCGGGCGGCGTACGCGATCTTGGGTGGGTCAGCTCGACTGACCCAGGGAGGACTGTCCGTCGGACTGGTCCTGTTGCTGGCCGAAGTCGGGCAGCTGGCCGCCGTCGGGGAACCCACCGTCGCCCGGGAGCCGGTCCCCCTCAGGAAACTGGCCGCCGTCGGGCAGCTGGCCGTACGGCATCTGACGGTCGCCTCGCATCTGGCCCAGCTCGCGCGGCCCCTGATCGGAACCACCGTCGACGACGGCCGCGGCGACCCCTGCCGCGACGCCAGCACCGAGGACGAGCCCGACGGCCGCCGCGGTAGCGACGCTCTTCCAGCCGAAGACCCGCTCGGAGAGCTTCTTCCTCGGTGCCGGCGCGGCCGCAGGTGCGGCGGTCGGAGGACCGTAGGCCGGCGGCGCGTACGCCACCGGCGCGGGCTGCTCAGCGGCGGGCTGCTCGGCCGTCGGCTCCACCGGCTCGGGAGCCTCGCCGTCCGTACTCTTGTCGCTCATGTTTCCAGAGTCCGCCCGGTTCCTGTGGCGAGGCTGTGCCAGGCCTTTGACTTCGGTGAAAAACGACGACGTACGCCGCCGGAGCCCTGCCCGGCGGCGTACGTCGTTCTTCTGCTCGTTGCTCGGCTACTGGTCGACGCCGACCTCACCCTCGGGGGCGAACGCGTCCTCGTCGAGCTGGGCCGAGCCCGGGCCCTCGCCCGGCTCCGGGGGCTGGCCGGTCGTCGGCTTCTGCTCCGGGGCCTCGTCACCGCCGAAGCCGATCGCACCGATCGCGCCGCCCAGCAGGAGGCCCAGAAGAAGGCCCAGCAGCAGAGCACCGGCGGCGACGATGATCAGGGCCCGCCGGCTGTACGTCCGCGCAGCCACCGGCGTCTCGGCCGGCGTGTCGGCAGGCTTCTCGGTCGTGGTCACGCGAGCACTCGGTACTGGATGCCGACCGAGTACTTCCACACGTCGTAGCGCGAGCTCGACTGGAGGCCCGAGACCCACCACAGCGACGGGCAGTACTGCGTCGACCGACGATCGGCGATCAGCGCGTTCGGCGTGGAGACCGATGCCATCGTCTTCCACTGCACGGAGTTGCCGAACTGGTGGCGCTGCGCCAGCGTCCAGTCGCCGGACGTCTGCGGCCTGTAGACGTGGGTCACGAGGTAGACGTTCTTGGTGTAGCCCTTCGGCCGTCCGCCGTAGTGCTTCAGCGAGAGGTTGCGGTAGTTCCCGTCGAACGACCTGGGCAGGCACGTGACGCTGTCGGTGATCACCCGCGACTTGGCGGTGTCGCCGCCTCGACACTTGACGTTGGAGCGGTAGCCGCGGGAGCCCGCCCAGTCGCTGCGCGCCGGCGCCTTGAGGGTCGAGCAGGAGCCGACGTACTTCTGATCCAGCGCATCCTTGGCGGTGATCTTCTTGTAGTAGGTCTTCCAGACCAGCTTCTTCCAGGAGACGACGACCGTGGTCGTCTTCGTGGTCCTGTTGCCGGCATCGTCGGTCAGGGTCGCCGTGACGGTGTAGGTCCCTGCGGGGACCCGGGCGCCGGACCTGTCCAGACCGTTCCACGTCGGCTGCGCGTAGTGGAGGAGATCCGAGGAGCCGCTCCAGGTCAGCTCGCCGGAGCCCATCGTCCGGACGGAGGTGCCGGCGCTGTTCAGCACCTGCACGTTGTACCTCGACTGCTCCCAGCCGCCCTTGATGGTCACGCTGAAGAGGTCTCGGTAGCCGTCCTTGGCGGGGTAGAACGTCGTGAGGTTGCGGCTCCACGAGAACACCGGGGCGGTGTTGTCGAGCGAGAGCGCGCCCGCCGAGATATCGGACCCGACCGCGCCGTCGGCGGTCGCGGTCACCTGGACGCGGAGCCGGTAGCGGCCGTCAGCACCCGAAGGAGCCACAACGGTCAGGTTCGCCTCGGACTGTGCGCTCGTCACCAGCGCCACCGGCTGGGACGGCTGCCCGACGACGAGCGACGTCGACTCGTCCCACCACTGCCACACGACCTCGATCGCTGACGAGGGTCGGTCATAGGCGACGACTCGCGAAGGCACGGAGGCACCGGTACGACGCACGGGATCATCGAGGAAGACGCCCACGTTGACGATCGGTGCCGGCTCGGTCGTGGTCGGGGTCTCGGTCACGGTCGGGTCTGTGGTCGGGGTCTCGGTCACGGTCGGGTCCGTGGTCGGGTCCGTGGTCGGGTCGGCGGTGGCCGTCGGGTCCGGGGTGGTCGTCGGATCGGCGGTGGCCGTCGACGTCGGATCCGTGGTGGGCGACGGCGTCTCCGTCGCGAAAGCCGGCACCGCCGGCACGATCAGGGCGACGGCAGCAGCCGCCACCAGTGCGCGGACGCGCATCTGTGGTTCCTCCGAGTCTCTTGCCCGAGATGGTCGTGGGGTCGCTTCGCTGCCCGAGAAGGCGAGGCGGGCCGAGATGGCTGACGGAATCTATACCCCCCGGCGCACACCCTCGGCACCGGTATTCGCCGCACAGGACCGCCGTGGCGACAACGATGGGACAACTGGCGTAGCCTGATCGTAGGATTGTCTGACAATCAGATGATCCTTGCTCAGATCGCCGAGAACGCCCCACGAGATGGAGGAGTGCGCATGACCCTGCTCAACGAAGCTCAGGACACCGTTGCGACCAGCCTGACCCCCGCCGCCTTCGCGGCAGCCGAGGCGCACTCCGCGCACAACTACCACCCTCTCGAGGTGGTGATCAGCCACGCCGAGGGCGCCTGGGTGACCGACGTCGACGGCCGCCGCTGCCTCGACATGCTGGCCGGCTACAGCGCGCTGAACTTCGGTCACGGTCACCCCGCGCTGCTGTCCGCGGCCCGTGAGCAGCTCGACAAGGTCACGCTGACCTCGCGCGCGTTCGTGCACGACCAGTTCGCCGAGTTCACCGCCCGCCTGGCCGCGATGTGCGGCAAGGACATGGTGCTGCCGATGAACACCGGCGCCGAGGCGGTCGAGACCGCGATCAAGGTCGCCCGCAAGTGGGGCTACGACGTCAAGGGCGTCCCCGCCGACCAGGCCGAGATCATCGTGATGGCCGGCAACTTCCACGGTCGCACCACCACCATCGTCGGCTTCTCCGACGACGCCGACGCCCGCGACGGCTTCGGCCCGTTCGCCCCCGGCTTCGTGATGGTCCCCTACGCCGACCTGGCCGCGATCGAGGCCGCGATCACCCCCAACACGGTGGCCGTGCTGGTCGAGCCGATCCAGGGCGAGTCCGGCGTCGTCATCCCCGGCGACGACTTCCTGATCGGGCTGCGCGAGGTCTGCACCCGCGAGAACGTGCTCTTCGCCGCCGACGAGATCCAGGCCGGCCTGGGCCGCACCGGCTACACCTTCGCCTGCGACCACGCCGGCGTGAAGCCGGACATGTACATCCTCGGCAAGGCGCTCGGTGGCGGCATCGTCCCGGTCTCGGCGGTCGTCGCCGACCGCGACGTGCTCGGCGTCATCGGCCCCGGCCAGCACGGCTCCACCTTCGGTGGCAACCCGCTCGCCTGCGCCGTCGGCACCACCGTCGTCGACCTGCTCGAGACCGGCGAGTTCCAGGCCCGCGCCGAGGCCCTCGGCCAGGTCCTGCGCGACCGGCTCCTGGCGATGGTCGGCAAGGGCATCGTCGGGTTCCGCTCCCGTGGCCTGTGGGCCGGCGTCGACATCGACCCGGCCGTCGGCACCGGTCGCGAGATCTGCGAGCGCCTCCTGGCCCGCGGCGTACTCGCCAAGGACACCCACGGCTCCACCATCCGCCTCGCCCCGCCCCTGGTGATCGCCGAGGACGACCTCCACTGGGCCCTCGACCAGCTCGAGGCCGCTGTCTCCGAGTAGGCCCCCGACTCCATGTAGCACGTCGTTCGACGTACTGGTCGCCCTGATGGAACGACCGGAGAGTACGTCGAACGACGTGTTACTCGTTCGCTAGCCGTCGAGCGCGGCGAGGTCGGCGATGAGCTCGTTCGCCGCGGCGGCGGACAGCTCCTGCAGCCCGCGGATAAGCTCGGTACAGGACGCCGTATGTTGGTCCGGCGTCATCGTGACCCGGCTCAGGTCGCCCGAGCTCAGGACCTGGTTGACCGCCCGTTGCGCGGGAACCCCGACGGCTCCATCGGTGGCTGTATTGATGGTGATCTGGTCGAGGGAGTCGCGCTGAGGTTCCGAGCTCGACGTGTAGAGCGCCGAGAGCGACAGGCGCCACTCAGCCTCGGCCCGCGCAAGCTCGGCGAACTCCTCCTTGCTGAGAGAATCCGCGCCCGCAGCGCCCGCATGCTGCATAACCTCACGCTTGGCGAGTGCCGTCACCATGATGTTCCGCTGCGTGCCGAGCGTCCGGAAGGCGGGGCCCAGGTGACCGAGCGCCTCGATCTCGTCGTCGATCTCGGCGTCACCGACATACGGCACGAGCGTCGGGATCGCGAGGAGGTCGTTGGAGATGACCGACAAGGCCAGCACTCCCTGCAGCCGAGTCTCCTTCGTACGGGCCATGGATCGCGTCTCCGGTAGGGCGGCCAACGACTGCCGGATCTCGGAGGCGAGCTCAGCGAGCTCCCGGTCCCCGCCGTCGATCTGCTCCGCCTTCGCGGTCCAGGTCGAGATGGCCTCGTCGGTCGCCTCCTGCAGCGGCTTCATCACCACGTCAGGGACGTCCGCGAGGATGGCGTCGCGCTCGAAGATCAGCTTGATCGCCAGGTCGAACGTGCTGGGCAGCACCTGCGCGACCGACTCGGCCCGGCGCACCGACGAGGAAGATGTGGAGGTCGGGGAAACGGCCGGGTCAGTGGCCCGATCCGCAACGAGAGGCCGCAGCGCGACCCCGGCGATGCCGATGATCCCGACCGCCAGGACGGTCCCGGCGGTGGCGAGCATTCGGGCCCGGCGCACACGGCGGCGGCCGCGGCGTACGTCCTCGGAAGAGTCCGAAGGTGGGACCGGAGCGGCGGCGCCGATGCGGTAGAGACGCTCGCGCAGCAAGGTGTCGTCGTCGAAGGTGTTCATCGCCGGCCTCCTCGGGCAGCATCGGGAGCAGCATCGGGAGCAGCGTCGAGAGCGCCGTTGGGGGCAGCATCACCGGGACGGAGGGCGCGGCGCAGGCCGGCCAGAGCGACCGAGGTCTGGCTCTTGACCGTCCCGCTGCTGATACCGAGGTCGGCGGCGGTCTCCTCGACCGACAGGCCCCAGTAGTGCCGGAGGACGACGACCCGCCGCTGTCCTGCGGGAAGGGCCCGCAGCGCAGTCCAGAGCTCATCGAGGTCCTCGGCACCGAGGCCGGTCGGCGCCGGCCGGTCGGCGACCTCGCCCGCTCGCTCGCGCCGCCACGGACGGCGGCCTTCGTCGAGATGACTGTTGACCAGCACCCGACGTACGTAGGCATCGACGCTGTCGGCCTTCCGTACCCGCCGCCACGCCGCGTACACCTTCGACAGCGTCAGCTGCACGATGTCCTCGGCGCGATGCTCGTCACCGCACAGCAGGTAGGCCGCGCGATACAGGTGTGCGCGTCTCTCCCTGACGTAGGCGGTGAACTCCTCGTCCCTGCTCAACGTCTCTCCTCCTCCGGTTCCAACCCCCGACGCCCTACTGACGCAGTCGGTCGTCGATCGGTTGGGTCCGGATGACTGCTTCCTAGGTGCGCGCCACCGGCCCCAGCATCTCGAGCAGCACCGGCAACGACCCTGCCAGCACCCCGAGCAGATCCTCGCGGGTGAGCCCGGCGGGATCGGCCTTCCACGAGAGCACCAGCTCCTCCGACATGGCCTGCCACCCACGCACCATCAGGCGCGCGGCAGGCGTGTCCTCGACGAAGTCGGCGCCGGCGTCGAAGATCCGGAGGCCGAGAGCACCGAAGGCGTCGTCGTAGATCTGGCGCAGGACCGGGTCGCTGGCGGCGCCGCGGACCATCGAGACGTACCCCTCGTAGTTCGCGTCGACGAAGTCCACGTAGGCGGTCATCGACGCCAGCAGGCGCTCGACCGGCTCCCCTGTCGAGGGCGGGGCGGTCTGGGCGACGAGGGCGTCGGCGGCGCGGCGTACGACCGCCTCACGGAAGGCCATCTTGTCGCCGAAGTAGTGGTAGAGCAGCCCGCGCGAGATGCCGGCCTCACGCGCGACCACGTCGATGGAGATCTCATCGAGGGAGTGGTTCGCGAAGAGGCGAATGCCCAGGTCGAGCAGCTGCTCGCGGCGCTGCTCGGGCGTCAGTCTCGTCCGTCGGCTCATGCCAACCATTCTATTGACATCTGTTCAATAGGCAAGCCATACTCGAAGTATGACCACTGCTGACCTCACCCCTGTCGACCACCTGATCGTCGGTGCCGGCTTCGGAGGCCTGTGCGCGGCGATCAAGCTCGAGGAGGACGGCGAGCGCGACTTCGTCGTCATCGAGAAGGGCTCCGGCGTCGGCGGCACCTGGCGCGACAACACCTACCCCGGTGCCGCCTGCGACGTCCCCAGCCAGCTCTACAGCTACTCCTTCGCGCTCAACCCCGACTGGTCGATGAGCTTCTCGCCCCAGCCGGAGATCGAGGCGTACATCAAGAAGGTCGCCGAAGGCTCCGGCACCCTGGACCGCTTCGTCTTCGACACCGCGATGACCGCCGCGACCTGGGACGAGAGCCGGCAGCGCTGGCTCGTCGAGACCGAGGGCACGAACGGCAGGAAGACGTACGCAGCGACCACCGTCATCGCCGGCCCGGGCGCGCTCTCCGAGCCCAAGCTCCCGGACATCGCGGGCATCGAGGGCTTCCAGGGCGAGATCTTCCACTCCGCGCAGTGGAACCACGACGTCGACCTCACCGGCAAGCGCGTCGCGGTGATCGGCACCGGCGCCAGCTCGATCCAGATCGTCCCGGAGATCCAGAAGAAGGCCGCCCGCCTCGACGTCTACCAGCGCACCGCGCCCTGGGTCCTCCCCCGCAACGAGCACCGTTACTCCAAGCTCGAGAAGGCCGCCTTCCGCCACGTCCCCGGGGTCCAGCGCCTCGCCCGTGCGGCGGTCTACTGGGGCCTCGAGGTCCGCGTCCTGGGTCTCGCCGTGCAGCCCAAGCTCACCCTGGCCCACCAGCTGATGGCGCAGAACAACATCCGCCGCGGCATCAAGGACCCCGAGCTGCGCCGCAAGGTCACCCCCGACTACACGCTCGGCTGCAAGCGCACGCTGATCTCCAACGCCTACTACCCGGCGCTGGCCGCCGACAACGTCGACCTGATCACCGACGGCATCGACCGGGTGAGCGAGAACGCGATCATCGCCAAGGACGGCACCACCCGCGAGATCGACGTCCTCGTGGTGGCGACCGGCTTCTACACGACCGACCTCCCGATCGCCCACGCGATCACCGGCAGCAAGGGCCGCACCATGGCCGAGCGGTTCGCGGAGACCGGGATGAGCGCCTACAAGGGCACCACGGTCCCGGAGTTCCCCAACCTCTTCTTCGTGGTCGGCCCCAACACCGGCCTGGGCCACTCCTCGATGGTCTACATGATCGAGTCGCAGGTGGCCTACATCCGCGACGCCATCCGCACGATGCGTACGAACGCGTACGCCACCGTCGAACCCACCGAGGACGCCACCTCCGCCTGGAACGACGACCTGCAGCGCAAGATGGACAAGACGGTCTGGTCGGAGGGCGGCTGCGCGTCGTGGTATCTCGACGAGCACGGCCGCAACACGACCCTGTGGCCGAGCTTCACGTTCCTGTTCCGCCATCTGACCAGCAAGTTCGACGTCGACAAGTACGCCGTCACCGCCGCCACCACGGCCGACGAGACCGACAAGGCAAACAAGACCGAGGAGAGTGTCCCCGCATGAAGTCCTTCGACGACAAGGTAGTCGTACTCACCGGAGCCGGCTCCGGCATCGGCCGCGCCCTCGCGGTCAACCTCGCCGGCCGCGGCGCCCGCCTGGCGCTCTCCGACGTCAACGAGGCCGGCCTGGCCGAGACCGTCGAGCTCGCCAAGCAGGCCGGCGCCCGCGAGATCAAGGAAGACAAGCTCGACGTCGCCGACCGCGAGGCCTTCAGGACGTACGCCGAGGGCGTCATCGCCCACTTCGGCCAGGTCAACGTGGTCGTCAACAACGCCGGCGTCGCGTTGTCGGGTCGGGTCAACGACCTCGACTGGGAGGACATCGACTGGATCATCGGCATCGACTGGTGGGGCGTCGTGCACGGCACGAAGTTCTTCCTCCCGGCCCTGATCGAGTCCGGGGACGCGCACATCGTGAACATCTCCTCGCTGTTCGGGCTCGTCTCGATGCCCGACCAGGCCTTCTACAACGCGGCGAAGTACGCCGTGCGCGGCTTCACCGAGGCCCTGCGCGAGGAGATGCTGATCGACGGCCACCAGGTGGGCGTCACCTCGGTCCACCCCGGTGGCATCAAGACCGCGGTCGCCCGCAGCGCCCGTGTCTCGGCCAAGGACGACCAGGCCGCGACCGCGAAGTTCTTCGACGAGAAGCTCGCCAAGATGGAGCCGGCGCGTGCCGCCGAGATCATCGTCAAGGGCATCGAGAAGAAGCAGGCCCGGGTGCTGGTCGGCCTCGATGCCCACGTCATCCACAACTTCGGCAAGTTCACCGGCTCGCGCTATCAGGACCTGATCGCCCTGGGCGCCAAGTACGTGATGCCCAAGAAGCAGGGCTGAGGCAGACTGGCGCCATGCGCTTCGAGGCCGGTCATCCTGTTCGTGTCGAGTTCACGAAGTGGGGTGGCCGGCCTCACTGGTCCTTCACGGGCGTCTACCTCGGCGAGGACGAGCACGGTGAGTGGATCGGTCACCCGGTCGGCACCGAGTTCGCCCGCCCGGGGCGGGGCTGGATCGCCGACTGGGAGTCGGTCAGCCTGGTCCCCCACCGCGACGCCGCCCACTTCCCCGCGTTCAACCGGCCCAACGAGCAGGTCAGCTCGCAGATATATGTCGACATGTGCACTCCGCCGGTGTGGCAGGACTCGACGGTCACCTGCATCGACCTGGACCTCGACGTCGTCAAGAAGTTCGACGGCTCGGTCTACATCGACGACCAGGACGAGTTCGAGCACCACCAGATCGAGTACGGCTACCCGCCCGAGATCATCTCGATGACCGAGGACTCCGCCGAGCGGGTCTTCCTCGCGGTCAAGGAGAGCCGGGCGCCGTACGACACGACCCCCGAGCGCTGGTTCGAGGTGCTGAGCGGCCTATGAGTCGGTCTCGGCGACCGGCACCGGGGTGGCTCGGTCCTTGCGCAGCGGCCCGACCAGGCGCGGCCCGGAGAGCCGCGTCTCGATCCGCCACGAGCGGCGGCTGAGCGGCTGGGCGATGTATTCGCCCAGGTAGACGCCGGAGGCGAGAGCGAGCGCGACGGAGGCCGCGGTGAAGAGGGCGACCAGGCCGACCGAGGTGGTCTCGGGCGTCTCCTGGGCGAGCATCGTGAGCCCGCGGTAGATGGAGTAGCCCGGCAGGAACGGCACGACCGAGGAGACCACGACGACCAGCGGCGGCACCTTTAGCCGGGTGGCGACCGAGTAGGCGACCAGACCGATGAACAGCGCGGCCACGGCCACCCGCCACGTACGCCCGACGTCGCCGGGGACGACGATCGAGAGGATCACGGCGATGCCGGCGATGACCGCGATGGGGGCCAGCGTCCGCTTGGGCGCGTACGCCGCGTAGGCGAAGGCCGCGGCACCGACCGCACCGCCGGCGGTGGCGAGGGTGATCGACTGCAGCGAGGTGACGCTGCTCGTCACCGCGCCGTGGATCGGGACCCCGACCGCGCCCGCGAAGACCAGACCGCCGGTGACCCCGGCGATGATCCCGGCCGTGGAGACCAGGGCCTCCATGATCCGGGCGCTGGCGGTGACGTGGAAGCCGGTCAGGGCGTCCTGGAGGGCACCCATGAAGCTGATCCCGGCCAGCATCACGGTGATGTTGGCGGCGATCGAGGTCGAGACGTCGAGGTCCAGCGGCAGCGCCGCGGCGATGACCGCGAGCAGCGTGGCCAGGCCCGCACCGGCGACCTGCAGGTAGAAGAGGGGCAGTCGCCAGCGGCGGTGGAGGAAGTGCTGCAGCTGGTCGATCGCGGCGCCCGAGATGAAGGCGAGGACGACCACGCGGAGCTCACCACCGACGTAGACGGTGAACGCCGCCGCCATCACCGCCATCCCGAGCGTCACCGCCCAGCGCGGCCGGCGGTGGCCGCCGGAGATGATGCGGCCGAGCGCGATCCGGGCGCCCTGGAGATCCACCTCGTCGCGTACGACCTGGCGGACCAGGTGGTCGACGGCGGTCAGGTGGTCGTAGTCGATGGTGCGGTTCTTGACCTGGCGGGTGGTGTGGATCGGGATCGCCTCGGGATCGGCCTGATAGCTCATCGAGAGGCTGGTGTAGGTGACGTCGACCTCGGCCTCGCGAAGGCCCAGATGTTGGGCGAGCGACCTCATCGTCGCGGTTACGTCAGCGGCCCCGGCGCCGGTCGAGATCAGCAGCTCACCGACGCGGAGGCAGAAGTCCAGAGTCAGGTTCACCTCACGCGCGTCCATCGATCAAATGGTGCCATCGGCCCGGTGATCGACAGGCATTCACGGTGCTCGACAAACGGGCCCGCTCAAGGAACGCTCGATACATGCGGATCGACTTCCACCCCTCCCCCCGGCCGACGCTCGGCGTCGAGTGGGAGCTCGCGCTCGTCGACCGCGAAACGCGGGATCTGGTCAACGTCGCGGACCATCTCTTCGCCCGGGCCAAGCCCCGGGTTCCCCACCCCGGGCGGATCCACAAGGAGCTGCTGCGCAACACCGTCGAGGTCGTCACCGGGATCTGCGGGACCGTCGAGGAGGCCATGGACCAGATCCGCGAGACGACCGCCGGGGTCGTCCGTGCCGGGGACGATCTCGGTGTGGATCTGTTCGGTGCCGGGACGCACCCGTTCGCGTCGTGGACCACGCAGGAGCTCTCCGCGGGGCATCGCTACGAGGAGCTGATCAACCGCACCCAGTGGTGGGGGCGGCAGATGCTGATCTGGGGCGTCCATGTGCACGTCGGGATGCCGGAGCGGGACCGGCTGCTTCCGGTCCTCAACGGGCTGCTGACCTACTATCCCCACTTCCAGGCGCTGTCGGCCTCCTCCCCGATCTGGGCGGGCGTGGACACCGGCTACGCCTCCAACCGGGCCCTGATGTTCCAGCAGCTGCCGACCGCCGGGCTGCCGTTCCAGTTCGCGACGTGGCAGGAGTTCGAGGCGTACGTCTCGGACCAGACGGTCACCGGCGTGATCGAGGACATCAGCGAGATCCGCTGGGACATCCGGCCCTCGCCCCGGATCGGCACCATCGAGAACCGGATCTGCGACGGGGTCGCCACGATCCAGGAGCTGGCCGCGATCGCCGCGCTGGCGCACTGTCTCTGCGTCGACCTGGACGCCCGGGTCGCGGCCGGCGAGCCCATCGCCACCATGCCGCCGTGGCACGTCCAGGAGAACAAGTGGCGCGCCGCCCGCTACGGCCTGGACGCGATCGTGATCCTCAACGACGCCTCCGAGGAGCGGCTGGTCACCGAGGACCTCGCCGACCTGCTGGTACGCCTCGAGCCGGTGGCCGCACGCCTGGGCTGCGAGAAGGAGCTCGCCGGGGTCCACGACATCATCCACAAGGGCGCCTCCTACCAGCGACAACGCGCCATCGCGGCCTCCACCGAGGGCGACCTGGTCGCGGTCGTCGACTCAGTCGTACGCGACCTGCGCGGGTCGCTCTAGACCGTTCGGCGCGGCGGCAGCGGCGGCAGGGCGTCGGTCGCCTCGAACTGCCCCATCCCGGTGACCCCGAGCAGGTCGACGATGATCGACCTGATCTGGACGAGGATGACCTCGGCGTTGAGCGAGTCCGTACGCTCCACCTCCGCCGACTGCTCGCCGACGGCGAGCAGCACCGACCTGGCCTCCTGGGCCAGCCCGTCCGGGCCGCGGCCCGCGGCGAGCTCGGCCTCGACGACGTCGACGGCGTCGGCGAGCCCGAAGGCCAGCTGGTAGTAGCTCTCGGGCACGATGTCGCCGCGGTAGGCCGACACCGCGGCCCGCCGCACCAGCACCCGGGTGCTGCGCAGCGCTCGGTCGAGCGGTTCGACGAGCTCGGCCATCCGGTGCACGTGGCTACGATGTCGGAACCGGAACGGCGAGGAGGTCAGCACCGACATGCCCTCGTCGGAGGCGTCCTGCAGCTCGCGGATCAGCGGGTCCGTGGCCCGCGCGTCGGCGAGCACCTTGAGCCCGTGGACCGCGTCGGCGTCGAGCATCACCTGGCCGGCGGCGCGCAGCAGCGAGGCGATCTTCTTCGCCACCACAGCCGCCTGCTCGCCGGGCCGCCGCAACGGCGCGGCGGGGACGATCGAGGCGGCCACCAGCGCGACCGCGCCGCCGATCAGCGCGTCGGTCCAGCGGGTGAACGCCGCGCCGGGCGTCGGCAGCAGCCCCATCACGAAGATCGACTGCACCGCGGCCTGGTTGCGGAAGACCTGACCCGAGGAGATGAAGATCCCCACCGCCATGGCCATCGCGACCACCAAGGTCATCTGCCAGGCGCCCTCGCCGATGATCTGCACCACGATGTCGCCCAGGAACACCCCGAGCGCGACCCCGATGGTCACCTCGGTCACCCGCCGCAGGCGCTGCCCGTAGGAGGTGCCGAGGCTGACCACCGCCGCGATCGGCGCGAAGACCGGTTGTACGTGGCCCAGCAGCTCGGCCGCGATGAACCACGCCGCCCCGGCTGCCCCGGCGGCCTGCAGCACGTGCCACCGCTTCGACTTCAGCCGCGCCAGCCGGCGACGTACGTCGGACTCCACCTGCTCGCGAGTCAGCCGCGGAGCAGGAAAGCGCATGCGCTGATCCTAGCCAGGAGCGACCGTGTTGGTTTCGACACGGCGGTCCACGGCCGAGCGTGTCGAAACCAACACAGCCGCCTATCGGGCGCGGGTCACCGAGACCGACTGGCTGCCACACCCGTTGGCGGAGGTGAGGCTGGTGAGGGCCGACTTCTCGGTGCTGTCGACGGAGAGGCGCCAGCGGATCTTCACCGAGACGAACTCCTTCAGGTAGCGGCACTTCTGCTGGTCGGGCATCCACCCGGCCGGGTCGGCGTCGGACTTCTCCTGGTTCTCGTTGTCGGTGACGCCGACGAGGGAGCCGTAGTAGCCGAGGTCGTTGGCGTAGTTCTTGCGCTCGGTCGAGGTCCAGGTGCGGGCCCCGGAGTCCCAGGCCTCCGCGAGCGGGACGATGTGGTCGATGTCGATGTCGCTGGTGGCGGTCCAGGACAGGCCGTCGTAGTAGGAGTACCAGCGGCCGCCCGAGAGCGAGCAGCCCGAGCCCACTGTGGGGGCCTCCTCGGCCTCCGCGATCAGCACCTCGTTGCGGGTGTTGCAGCCGTCGCCGTCGGCGTCGATCCAGTGCTGGAAGAGGTCACGGCTGTAGCCGGTGCGGTTCTCCGCCGCGACCGGGAGGTCGCCGATGGCAGTCGAGAGCGGCTGGGAGTAGGTCTCGGCGTGCGCTGCCGCCGGGATCGTGAGCGGCACGAGGGCGCCGCAGGCGAGGATGAACAGGCCACGGAGTTTCATGGGGGTCTCCCGAGGTGAGATGTTCGGTCGCCCCCAGACGATGCCGCTTTTTACGCGGCCCGTGTAACGCGGTTACCAGATGTATCGAGAAGTTCACCCAGCGGTGCGATCACGCCGAGATGAACGGCTCCGTCAGGTGCGGCGTCGCCAGGTGCAGCGTGGTGCCGGCTTCGCGGCCGAGCATGCCCTCCCTCGAGCGCCTGGCCGCCTCGGGGTCGACCTCGTGCGAGTAGGCGAGCTCGGGATGGAGCAGCTGGAGCGCGTGTACGAGGAGGTCGCCGGTGACGAGCGCCAGCTCACGCCCGTCAGCGACCAGCACGCTCTGGTGCCCCGGCGTATGACCCGGCGTGGCGACCGCCCGCCCGGCGCGCAGGGGCGTGTCGCCGTCGAGGAGCCGGAGCCGACCGGCCGCCGCGAGCGGGTCGGTGAGAGTCTCGCGAAGCTGGGGGTTGAGCGCGTCGAGCGCGTCGTACTCAGCCTGCTGGAGCAGGTAGTCGGCGTTCGGGAAGTAGGGGCGGCGACCGGCGGCCTCGGTCACGACCGCCCAGCCGACGTGGTCGGTGTGCAGATGCGTGAGCACCACGGTGTCGACCTCGGCCGGGTCGATGCCCGCGGCGTCGAGCGACCGAGGAAGCACGCCGGGCACTGGCGCCCAGGACGCGGCCGGACCGTCCGCCGGACCGATCCCGGCGTCCACGACGGTGATGCCCTTGTCGCCGCGGATCGCAAAGGCACGGAACTGAAGCCGCCAGCGGCCCTCGGCGTCGACCGCGCCCGGGTCGTAACGGTCGGCCTCGGCCCACTGAGCGGCCGTGGCGTCGGGAAAGGCATCGGCGCGCGGGGAGAAGAACGGGCCCTCGCCGTCGGCGAGGGTGATGATCTCGGTCGAGCCGATCCGGAGGCGGGGAACGCTGAGGGCCACGGTCGGGATCCTGCCATGCCTTCCACGCGGTGATGGGGTGTCCACCACCTCGCCATCCCGCGTTCTACGCACCCCGCGTCACAGCGTCACCGGATGCTGCGCGAAGCTCGCTCAGCTCGCGCTCGACCAACCCCTTCGCGCCGCCGTTGCCGTGGGCCTCGACCACGGCTCGCAGCCGAGCCCGGGTGACGTCGGAGACGTACGCCATCTCGGCCTTGGCCGCGTTCGAGCCCGGCCGGGTCGTCTCGGCGATCTGCACCGACCAGCAGGTACGCCGCGCCCCGTCCTCCACGTTGGCGAGCGCCACCGCGTGGCCGGTGGTGCCGGACCCGGCGAAGAAGTCGAGGACCCGCGCGTCGGTCGGCATCGTGGCCAGGATGCGGCGGATCAGGCCGGTCGGTTTCGGCGACTCGAACAACGGCCCCACCAGGGCCTTCAGCTCCGCGACGGCGGAGTCGGTCGAGCCGATCTCCTCGGCCATCCAGATCGTGGTGAGCTTCTTGCGCCTCGCCTCGCCGGAGGCGTCGCGGGAGAGCCAGTCGCGCTGGTAGACGTCGACCCGCTCCCCCAGCTTGCCGCGTACGCGACGGCACAGCAGATCGTCGGGGCGGGCCGCGATCAGCGGGGCGCTCCACCGCCACACCGCCGGGCGACCGTCGCCGAAGACCGGCCAGATCTCCTGGCCACCGTCGAACGGCTCGACCGCGACGCGACCGGAGTCCGGGTCGCCCCACACCGGGAAGTGGAGCGTCCGGGCGGTCGCCGGGTTGAACTTCTTGTTGGTGTTGCGCAGCGGCAGCCGACGGTAGTGGCGGCCGTCGTCGGTGACGAGCGGGAAGTCCTGCTCGTTGACGGCCTCCGGGATGCTCGACTCCAGCGCGCAGGCGCGGGCGTCCTTGGCGTAGACCAGCAGATATTCGTGGGACGTCGCGAACCCGTTGCCGAGCTGGCGGCCCTTCGGGTTGAGGTTGACCACGATCTGCGCGAGCTGGTTGCGCTCCTCGAAGACCTCGTCCATCAGCACCTTGAGGTGGGCGGCCTCGTTGTCGTCGATGGAGACGTAGATCGCCGCGCGCTCCGACATGACGGTGCGCGCCGCCTGCAGCCGGGGCCTCATCATCGCGACCCAGGCCTCGTGGCGGCCTGCGCGCCGGCCGTCCTCACCGCGCCGGTCGTCGTGGTAGGCGAAGAGGCTGCCGGTGTTGTAGGGCGGGTCGATGTAGATCAGGTCGAACTTCTCCCCCGCTCCCGAGAGCGCCCGCAGAACGTCGAGGTTGTCGCCCTCGACGAAGGTGTTCCACGGCTCCCGCACGCGGGGAACGTTAGCCGACGGGCAGGTCGGTGCTCAGCAACGCGACCGATCGCTCGGCCACCAGGCACTGGATCTTGGTGCTCTTCGGCGGGGTGATGTTCAGGACCACGTCCGCACCGCTCGTCGCGGCGGTGATGGTCGCCGGGTCCGGCGCCTCGCATCCGTCGTAGACCGTCTGGGCATAGAGCCGCTGGCCCGCCGGGACGTGGGCGAGCAGCGTGGTCGCCTTCGTGGTGAAGGGGTCCTGGAGCGAGGTGCCGAGGGTGGCTGCGTACGCCTTGACCGCAGCCTCGTCCGGAAGCGGGGTCGCGGTCTTCTCCAGGTCGCCCTCGGCCGCGCCACCGGCGGAGACCAGGCCCCGCACGGGCTTCTCCGAGCTCGGCGGACGGGACGGCTCGGGCTGAGGCTTGGGCTTCGGGGTCCCGGACGGGGAGGACGAGGACGGCGAGGGCGAGGGCGACGCCGGCGTCGAGGTGGCCGAAGGCGATGGGCTCGAGTCCGGGTCGCTCGCCTCCTCGGAGGTGCCGCAGGCGGTGAGCAGGAGCGCCGTCGCAGCGAGTGCGAGTGGGAGATGACGCGTGGGGTGCATATTCCACATACTCCCCACGGCACCCGGCTGTTGCACCCCCGACGGCCCGGTCGTTACCGAGATGGAAAGATCACGCCGTGGCCCGCTTCACCCAGGCCGAGCTCCAGACCTACTACGGCGCCTCGGTCCCCGACCTCCTTCCGGCAGACGACCAGCCGCTGCGCCTCCTCTTCGTCGGCATCAACCCCGGCCTGTGGACCGCAGCGACCCAGACGCACTTCGCGCACCCGCTCAACCGGTTCTACCCGGCGATCTTCCGTGCCGGGATCACCACCCGCCCGATCGACGCCTCCGCCGGGATGACACCGGAGGACCGCGACTACTTCCGGGACCGGGGCATCGGCTTCACCAACATCGTGCGGCGCGCCACGGCGAAGGCCTCCGAGCTCACCAACGCCGAGCTCAAGGAGGGCGGGGCCGAGCTGTTCTCCCTGGTCGCGCGCCGTAAACCGGCCGTCGTCGCGATCGCCGGGATCACCGCCTACCGGACCGCGTTCAACCGCCCGAAGGCCAAGCAGGGCCGCCAGCCCGAGCCGCTGGCCGGCGCCGAGCTCTGGGTCGTACCCAACCCCTCCGGCCTCAACGCCCACGAGACCGTGCCCACCCTCGCCGCCGCGTACGCCGATGCCGCTCGCGCCGCCGGGCTGATCTAACCGGCCGAGACGTCACCCCCGTCGGCCGAAGCGTCACCCCCGTCGTTCGAGGCGTCACTCCCGTCGTTCGAGTGCGCACGCGCGTGCCAACTCGGCCGACGAAAGTGACGCTTCGGCCGACCTAACCGACGCCTCGGCCGACCTAACCGACGCCTCGGCCGACCTAACCGACGTCTCGCCGGGGGTCAGAAACCGGACGGCGGCTCGGGAAGCTCGGGGACCCCGAGCTTGGCGAGCAGCGCGACCGCGTCCTCGGCCGAGACCCGGGAGGCCTGGGAGTGGAGCATGTCGTCGACCGCGAGGTCGACCTCGGCGGTGAGGCACACGAGCACGTCCTCCCCCTCGGCGTCGGCCGGCCCCTGGAACGCGACGACCGGCAGGTAGGCGAGGTCGAGCGAGGCGGCCTTCTGCAGGACGCGTACGGCAGCGAGCACCTCGCCGCGCGGATCGCTGACCTCGAGGGCACGATCGTCGACGGACGCCGTCCCCGAGGCGGGCACCGAGACCACCCCGGCGGTCGAGGGGATGTCGTACTGCTCCACCACGGCGATCCCGCCGGGGTGCACCACGACGGCCTCGATCTCGCGGCCGGAGACCGGCACGTTGAGCACCACCAGCGCCGACTCGAGCTGACCGAGCGCCTGGCGCAGCTTCTCCTCGCCGAAGGTCTCCGGCGCGCCGAGGTCGAGCATCCAGCCGCCCGCGGGGGTGGCCACCCAGGCGGCGGTCTCCTGCTCCTTCAGCGCGACCAGCTTCTCGGCCTCCTGGCGCAGCCGGTCCCGCTCGAGCGCGGCGTCGTGGGCCCGTCGCCGCTCGTCGTCGAGCTCGGCGCGCAGCATCGCGACCTCGCTCTCGGCCAGCTGCTGCAGCTCACGGCGCCGCTCGGCCTCTCGGGCACGCTCCTCGGCCGCCTGCTTCTCGGCCCGCAGCCGGGCGACCTCGAAGCGGCGTACGCCCTCCTCGAGCAGGCCGAGCGTGCGGTCGGAGACCGCGACGTCGGCGCCGGACGTCAGTCGGTCCCGCAGCGCACCCCAGTTGACCTCGGGGTGGTCGGTGACCAGCGCGTCCAGCACCTTCAGGAGTACGTCGCCCTCGACACCGAAGCGCGTGGCCAGGCTCGTCTGGTTGAACCTCACCGGAGCGGCCGGCGCAGCAGCAGGCGCAGCAGGCGCGGCGGGCGCCGCCGGCGCCAGGCTCCACTGCCCGGCCGGCCCTTCGACGAAGCCGCCGGAGCCGAGGACCTCGAGGAGCTCGGCCTCGGTGAGCAGGACGCGCTTGCCTTTCAGCGCAGCACGGAGCACCGGCAGGCTCAACGGAGCCCGGACTCGGAGGATCTCGGCGACGGCCGGCATGGAGGAATGAGGCATAAGGGCTGATTAGGGGGTTGTTCTCGCAGGCGCGGCGATCGTACACCGGAGCACCGACAATCGAGCTCCGCAGCGAGCCTGTTGCACACAATCACGACAGGGCCCCGGACACCGACCGGTGTCCGGGGCCCCGGTGTGGAGCTAGTCGAGCGGCTTCAGGTCGAAGTCGTAGACGGTCGTCTGACCAGCCACGATCTGCGCCTTCTTGGTCGCCGGGATGAACCCGTCGGCCGCGACGACCACCTGGAGCGGCGCGTTGGACTTCTGCATCCAGTACCCGTAGGTGCCGTCCGCGTCCGTCCTCAGCGTCACGTCGTAGGAGATGCCGTCCAGGGCCACGACCGCACCCTCGAGCGGCTCACCCGAGCCCGTCACCGTGCCCGTGACCTTGCCCCAGCCGGAGGGCGCCTTCACGATCATGGTCGCCGGGACCGGCGCCACGGTGTAGGGCGTGTTGTTCCCGATGACCACGTCGGCCGTGTAGGTGCCCGGCTGGTCGACCGTGGCGGCGAACGTGGTGATCGCGGTGACCGACTTGCCCGGTGCCAGGGTGAACGACGGCGGCTGGACGTCCAGCCACGCGACGCCACCACCGCCGCCGGCCTCACCGGTCACATCGAGGATGATGTTGGAGTCGGGGAACCCGAGCTCCGCGGCGTCGGTCGGCTCCGGCGTACCGCAGGCGTCGGAGGCCAGGTAGGTCGGCGACGTCTCGGCGGCGGGGTTGCCGCCGAAGTAGACCGCGCCACCCGCGACCGAGACGACCAGGATGTCGTCCGGAGCGATCTCCGCGGAGGCCGCGATCGGCACCGTGTAGGTCGACCCGAAGTCGCTGGTCACCGTCGTGGTGCCCGACCCGATCGGGGTCAGGTTGGCGAAGGTGAACGCAGCACCCTCCGGCAACGTGTAGAGCGTCGCCGTCACCGGCGTGTTCCCGTTGGCCGTCTCCTGGACCGCGAAGCTCACGCTGGTGGGCGTGAAGCCACCGGAGATCCCGAAGTCACCCGGCGAGTAGGTGCGCAGGATGGTCGTGGTTCCCGAGGGGCACGCGACCGAGCTGGACTGCACGACCTCGTGCGAGCTCGAGTGGGACAGGGTCGTCTCACCCGCAGGCGTCGGCGCGAGCGCCGTGACCGAGGGCTGACCCGACGTACCGAGCTTGCTCCCCGGCTTCGAGGAGGTCAGACCGCTCGACTTCGACGCCGAGCCCGACTTCGTCTCGACCGCCGTGGCCTTCTTGGTGACGCTCTTGGTGACGCCGGCCGAGGCGGTCTTGTCACCCAGGATGACGACCTCCTCGCCGGTGGCACCCAGATCGACCTCGGCGGGCGCGGACCCGTTGTTGGTGATCTTCAGGTTGCGCGAGACCGAGCCACCCATCGCGAGGCTGGCGTTCAGCGCCGTCTGGGTGACGGCGAGGCGGCCGGCCTTGAGCTGGGCGTTGGAGGTGAGCGTGGTGTCCTCGGCGACGGTGAGGTTGCGGCTGATGGCCTCGTAGTCGGGCGCGGTGAAGCTCACGCCGTACTTACCGGTCACCAGGTCGACGCTGTAGGAGCCGTCGGCGCCGGTCTCGATCGTCTTGGCGGACCCACCGGCGGTCGGGGTCAGGGTGACCTCCGCGCCGTCGATACCCTCCTTGGTGTTGTAGTCCTTGACGACACCGGAGACCGTGCCCATCGGGGCCAGGTCGAAGGTGATCGACTTGTTGTCGCTCAGCGACGCGGTGTTGAGGGAGAACTGCGTGGCGATCGTGCCGGCAGCGTTCTCGATACCGATCGTGGCCGAGTTGCCGCGGCCCCGGTCCGTGCTGGGCAGGTCGCCGTACCCGAGCTCGACCCGGCCGTCCTCGAAGAGGGTGACCGAGAAGTCGAGCAGCTGGTCCGAGCCGTTCAGCGGGTAGACGTCGCGCCACTCGATGACGAACGCGTCCTCACCGCCGACCGTCGTCGCCCCGGTGAACACGTCAGCCGCGCCTCGGGCGTCGAGGTCGTCCCAGAAGGGATAGATCGCGGCGTTCGGCACGGCCGTGGACGGGATCGCCCCGTTGCCGTAGGCGGTGCTGGAGGCGAGGAAGTTCACGTGACCGTTGGAGGCCACGTACGCCTTGGCGTAGCTGCCGCCGTAGAGCGGGAAGCTGAACGGCAGGTCGACCGAGGCGGCCGCGTCGTCACCCTCGAGCCCGAGCGCGGTGGTGCCGGTGCGTACGCCGCTCGAACCCTCCGAGCAGAAGTAGCCGTAGTCGTCGTAGGAGAAGACCACCTTCACGTTGTAGGTCTTGTTGCCCCCGACGACGAGCTCGGCGCTCGTCGCCTCGGCGCAGCCGGACCCCTCGGTGAAGATCGTGTACGTCCCCTCCGGGACACCCGCGAACGAGTAGGTCCCGTCGGCACCCGAGGTCGCGGACAGGTTGCCCGGCGACAGCTGGACCTCGGCACCCGCGATCGGGGCGTTGGTGCTGGCGTTGGTGACCGCGCCGCTGACCGTGTACTTCGTGGCCTCGGCGAGGTCGAAGTCGACGGTCGTGGTGGCGTCCTCGGTGACCGTCGCGGTCCCGGTCTCGGTGACGAAGCCGAAGGCGGAGGTGGTCACCTCGTAGTCACCGACGTAGACGTCGGCCGAGAAGTGGCCCTCGGCGTCGGTCGTGAGGGTGCGGTCGAGAGCCTCGCCGTCGAGCTCGACGGTCGCGCCCTCGATCGGGTCGCCGCCACTGGTGACGGTGCCGGCGACCGTGCCGCCCTCGGCCGGAGCCAGGGCGATCAGGCGCGCCAGGTCGAGGTAGCCCTCGCCGTACACGTTGTTGTTCTCGGCGGTGCCACCGCAGGTGGTGTCGTCGACGTCGGTCGCCGCCTCGTTGAGCAGGCGGCGGGTCTCCTCGACGTTGCCGATCAGGGTGGGGTTGTAGCTCCACAGCGCGGCGACGGCGCCCGCGAGGTGCGGCGCGGCCATCGAGGTGCCGTTGTAGTTGGCGTAGCCACCACCGGGGACGGACGAGCGTACGTTCACGCCCGGCGCCGCGATGTTGGGCTTGGTCAGACCGTCCTGACCCGGACCGCGGCCCGAGAAGGAGGCGACGGCGCCGGAGGAGTCGACCGCACCCACCGAGTAGGTGAGCGTGTTCGCGCCCGGGGAGGACGTCCCCTGGCACATCGAGCCCGGGTTGCCGGAGGCCCACGAGGAGAACTGTCCGGCTGCGTTCCAGGCGGCGTTCACGTCGTCGAAGAAGGAGTCGATGTAGCCGACGCCGTTCCAGCCCCAGGAGTTGTTGATGACGTGCGGACGCTTGGAGACGTCCGGGTTCGCCCCGTCGGAGTCGGTCGGCTCCAGGAGCCACCAGCCCGAGTCGAGGAGACCGGCGTCGGTGCCGCAGCAGCCGTTGGTCTCGATCCACTCGGCGTCGGGCGCGACACCGATCTGGTTGCCGGCGCCGTCGTCGCCGACCATGGTGCCCATGGTGTGGGTGCCGTGGCCGTCGAGGTCGCAGGGACCGCTGGAGCAGTCGCCGTAGGCGTCGAACCAGTTGTAGTCGTGGGTGAAGGTGCCGTCACCGTTGTTGCCGCGGTAGTGGTTCACCAGGGCCGGGTGGGTGTAGTCGGTGCCGGAGTCGACGCTGGAGACGACGATGCCGGCGCCGGTGGCACCCTGTGACCAGGCCTCAGGAGCGTTGATGAAGTCGATGCCCCACTCGATGCCCTGCGGCGCCTTGGTGGCGGCCTCCTCCTTGACCGGCTCCACGAGCGAGAGCTTGGCCCGCTCGTGGACGGTCTTGATCTCCGGGTCGGCGGCCAGCTTCAGCGCCAGGTCCTCGGAGCCGTCCTTCACCAGGATCGCGTTCGAGATCGCGTACGTCTTGTAGTCGACCTTGGCGGCTTCGAGCTCGGCGACGGCGCCGGCCTGAGATGCCTTCGCCGTCTTCTCCAGAGCATCGACGACGTACTGGCCGCGGTCGGTCCAGTCCTTGATGGAGGAGGCGGGACCGAGGTTGGCCCTGTCGGAGAAGCGGAGCCAGAAGTCGGTCGAGTCCGACTTCTCGAACTTCGACTCGAGGGTGGACGTGAGCTTGGCCGCGGGGGCCTTGTCGTCGGCTGTAGGGGTGCCGGCGAATGCGGGGGTGGCAAGCATCGCAGCCGCTGCGGCGAGTATGCCTGTGGCTGCTACGGCCGATCGGCCGAGGCGTGAATATCTCAAGGTGGGTCTCCTTGCGGAAACCGTCGGCAGAGCCCGTGAACAGATCGTGCACATTTCCCGGGTAATGCGGACGGATCGATTATTGCCACGGGAAACCGTTCTCCAGATTTGTTACAGGCGCAGTCATTCGAGGTGCCGGAGCGCGGCAGATACCTGCCAATGTCGTAAAAGCGTCAAGCCTCTGGACAAGTTGGCGAGGCAAATATGACACGGTCGTGTCATTGACACCCACCCCCGGTATCGGCGTCAGCCGAATGCTCCGTCAAAGGCCGGGTCGTTGACGTAGATGCGCTTTCCGTTCGCTGTACGTTTTTGTGAAAGGAGGGGCATGTCTGCCATCAAACGCGTGACGAACACGTCCGAGGCCGAGGCGCTGGCGGCGTTGCTCAACGGCGACTCCCGCACGAAGCCGACGGTGGTGGTGACCGTCGCGTCCGGACATACCGACCCCTACGCCGACGTGGAGCGGATCGCGGCCGAGATCGGCGACCTCGCCGAGCTCTATCTGGTCACCACCGGCGGGCACACCTGGGCCTTCTCCAACAAGATGACGCCGGGCACGCAGGTCTACGGCGGTGCCGGCCGGGTCTATCCGGTCGGCCTGGGCTGGAACATCGATCTGAAGCAGGCGCCGCTGCGGTTCGCGTGGAACAGGTCCGAGGGCAAGAAGCTCACCGGGCAGCTCATCGACGACGCCCTCGACATGGCCGCGGCCGCCGGCCTCTTCGACAGCGCCCGCACCGCCTCCACCCGCGAGCGCCGAGCCGGCGCGGTGCTCTCGATCATGAGCGAGCGTGCGCTGGTCGACCTCGGTGGTGGCGACATGGCCTCGGTCCCGCCCCAGCTCGCCCAGGCCGGGGTGCCGATCGAGCGGGTCCTCGCCCCCGGCATGCACGTCGACGGCGTCCTGGAGAAGAAGTCACGCTGGCTCGACATCCGGGAGAGCCGTCCCACCGCGGAAGAGGCGCTGAAGACGTACGCCGCCGGGGACGTCGTCCCCGCCGAGGTCCGCTCCGTCCTCGCCGGCTCCGCGGACCTGCGGCTGCACCCCGACGTCACCGTCGAGCTCTTCCGCTCGGACGTGACCGACGACCCCGACGACGACCTCCAGGCGCTCCTCACCCCCGGTGAGGTCGTGCTCGCGCGGGTCGTCGCCACCGGACCGAGGTGGCGGCTGTCGCTGCGCGAGGTCCGCGAGCACGACACGGCCCGCGAGGCCCTTTCCCTGTACGCGGGTGGCCCGGCCTGGCTCGACCCGGATGCTCCGCCGCCCGCGGTCGTCGAGCACGTCGATCCCGCGCCCGCCGAGGTCGCTGAGGTGGGCGAGCCGGTCGTGACGGTCGAGACGGCGTCCGAGCCCGCTGCCGAGCCGGCTCCCGAGGTTCCGGCCAGGGCGGCGATCCCGAGCCCTGCGATGATGCCGCGGCGCAAGGGGGAGCCGGTCCGCGCGGTCCGTCCGGCGCCTCCGCCCTCGCCCGTGCCGGTGCCGGAGAAGGAGCAGGCGCCGGCGAAGAAGGCGGCGGTGCAGTCGATGTCGCTGCAGGTCACCGCGATCAAGGCCGAGAAGGCCCATCTCGAGGCCGAGCTGACCGAGCTCCGCGACCAAGTCTCCGGGCTGCGCAACGAGCGCGTTCAGTTCGCCAAGGACCTGGCGCGGGCCGCCCGTCAGGTCGAGACCCGCGACGCCGAGCTGGCCCGGATGCGCTCCCAGCTGCGCCGCGCCAAGCAGCGCACCGCGCCGCCCGAAGTCGCCCTCCCCGTCTTCGCCGACCGCGAGCGCGGCTTCCGTCACCTCGTCGAGGCCGCCTGGGCCCGCCGGATCCCGGTCGGCGAGCAGGCCACCCGGCCGCTGCCCGAGTTCGCCATCGGCGACCGGTTCCTCGACAGCGTCGACGCGCTCGAGGGCATCGCCCTCGACAAGATCGCCGACGTGGTCATGGAGGTGCTCACCGGTCTCGCGGAGCAGTCGACCGGGCGCGAGCTGCACCAGCTGCGTACCTCTGCCGGGGGCAATGCCGCGCCACAGTCCCGCCCCGACGGCGCGGTCTGCTTCCGGGTCTCGATGCAGATCCACACCCCCAGCGCCCGCCGGCTGCACTTCTGGAAGTGCCCCGACGGCACCATCGAGCTCTCCCGCGTCGTCGTCCACGACGACATGGAGCCCTAGCTCCCGAGCTCGGGCGTCAGCCCCAGCACCAGGTCAGCAGCCCGACCAGCGGGTCGGGGATGTGCTCGAGCTCGACGGCCTCGCCGAGGATCGTGCCGTAGCGGATCTTGCGTCCGGACGCGGTGCCGAAGAAGCGGTGCAGCTGGTCGGCGACCTCCTCGCCTCGGTGCTCGGGCTGGTTCTGCAGCGTACGGAACTTGCCGCCCTCGCCGTTGGCCTCGAGGATCTCGACGATCCGCGCCGCCCCGATCGCCCGGATCATCTCGTCCTCGAGGTCGCGGCGGCAGGCGAAGAACCCCTGTCCGGAGAGGTCCTCGCCGACCTGGCGGCCGAGCGCGTTGGCGACGAAGCGCTCCTCGGCCTCGTCGTAGAGCCCGCCGACCCGGTGTCCCGCCGCCGTCGTCTCCTTGATGAACCGCCCGGCGTTCCCGGCGCCGTTCATCGACACGACCTCGATCCCGAGCTCGGTCAGCTCGACCCCGTACCGCGGCGCCAGCGCCTCCACCAGAGCCTTGTCCGACTCCCCCTCGACAAGCAGCGTGATCGGTCGCGTCATGGCGCTCACCTTAGAAGAAGGTACGCCGCCGCGCCTGTTCCAGATATGCGACAAGCCGCCGTAGGGTTGCATATATGGAACAGGACGTCGGCCGCCTGGTCGCCGACTGCATCGAGCACTCGGGACTCAACGCGCGCCAGGTGGCGGCGCGCGCAGGCGTGGCCCCGTCCACGATCCACCGGATCCTCAACGGACAGGTCAGCCCGTCGGTCGCGACGCTCCACCACATCACCGCCGCCGCCGGCCTGGACCTGACGATGAGCGCCGCACCGCTCGCCTCCTCGGCAGCCGCCGCGGCGGCGCGCGCCATCCTCGACGAGCACTACCCGACCGAGGTGGACCCCGAGATCGGCCGGTGGGCCGACCGGCTCGACACCTGGGCCGACGGCGACGCGATCCAGATCATCGAGGAGGCGGCGCGCGCCTCCGGTGTCCTCCACCGGCCGGACGCGATCCGGCTCAGCGGTGAGGCCACCGTCGGCCGGCTCGCCTCCGCCGGTGACGCCTCGGGCGCGCGGTGGGCGCTCTCCGGCGCGGCCGGCCTCGACCTCCCGTCCTTCGACGAGGCCGTCCCGCGGATCTCCGTCCTGTGGTGCGAGGATCCGAGCGCTCTCCGTCCGCTGCTGGCCGGCGGAACGCTCCGACCGGCATCCGCCCCGCACCGGTCCACCGTGGTCGTCGCCGCCGCCGAACCCGACCTGTTCCTCGGCACCTTCGAACGTGATCGGGTCGTCTACGCGGCCCCGGTCCAGATCGTCATCGATGCCATCTCGGTCGGCGGCGACGCCGCGGCCCGCGCCCGCGAGGAGATCCGGACATGGTGACGAAGCAGCCCCGCTGGGCACCCGACCCCGAGACGTACGCCGCCCGCAAGGCAGCCACGTCCGACACCTATCGGGAGGTCCCGAACCGCGACGCCCAGGTGCGCGACACCGGCATGTGGTGGACCGAGGTCGACACCGACCGCCTCCGCCCGAGCGACGCCGAGGTCGCCTGGAGGCGGTTCCGGGCGAGCCTGCCCGAGCTGGTCTGGCACGCCGCGCGGCTCGAGGGCAACGCCTTCACCCTTCCCGAGGTCCGCACCCTCCTCGCGGGCATCACCGTCGGTGGCCGTAGCGCCGAGGACGAGCTGGAGGTGCTGGCGCTCAACGAGGCGTACGGCGCGCTCCGCGACCTGGTCGGCTACGGCAGGTTCCACATCGACAAATCAACGTCCGACCGTCTCAACCGCATCGTCGCCCGCCACGAGACGTCCGACGCCGGAAGGTTCCGCGGCGAAGGCACCCTGCGCCGCAGCGGCAGCGACCTGCTCCGCACCCGCTTCGCGGCGTTGCACGAGCGCCTGGCCGAGACCGACGACCCGCGGCTCCAGGCGCTGATCTACTTCTGCTCCGCCGCCCGGACCCGGTTCTACGCCGGCGGCAACCTGCGCACCGCCCTGCTGATGATGACCGGCATCCTGATCTCGAACGGCTTCGACGCCGTCACCATCCCCCACGTCCGGCGCCTCGAGCTCGACCACGCCCTCGACACGCTCTTCGAGACCGACGACGCCACCGAGCTGATGGCGTTCCTGGTCGACTGCGCCGCGTCCGAGGGCTGACGGCTACAGCACCAGATCCGCCCGATTCCGCGTCGCCCGCACAAGCGCGGCGTTGCGCAGATCGCTGTCGGCGATCTTCGCCTCCGCCTCCTCCCGCGACCTCCCGCCGGCGAGGAACCGCTCCAGCAACCTGGGCACGAGGACCTCGTCCGGGACATCGACGAACCATGCCTCGTCCAGCAGCCCGCGTACGTCTTTCCACGGCCCGTCCTCCAGCAGCAGGTAGTTGCCTTCGGTGATCACGACCAGCTCGTCCTCGATCACGACCCCGCCCGGGACGGGCTCGTCGATGACCCGACTGAACGTCGGCCACTCGACCCGCCGTCCCGCGCGAACCTGTCGCAGCGCCGCCACGAACCCGTCGGCATCGAAGGTGTCCGGCTCCCCCTTCCGCCCCCGCGCCCCCATCGCGTCCAGCTCCGCGTTGCTCCGGTGGAACCCGTCCATCGGCGCGACGACCGCGACGTTCCCGGTCTCGTTGAGTTGGTCTCGAAGCCGCTCGGCCAGCGTCGACTTCCCCGCCCCCGGCGGCCCGACGATCCCGAGCACGAACCTAACGCCCGCCTTCTCCCTCAGCTGATCCGCCAGCCGAAGTAGTCCGCTCTCACTGACGGTCAAAGTCAACCTCCACGACACCCCGAGGGCATCCGCCAATCGGGCTTTTACTAGACGATGACACCCTGTGAACCGACCGGTTGAGCCCGCCCCGTTCACGAACTGTCATCGTCCGGTAAGAGCATGGCCCCAGACCCGGTCCGTCACGACACCGCCACCTACAGCGGTGGAAGGTCCAGCCGCACGCCGCCGTCTTGGAGACCGACGTCGCGAAGCGGCACGAGCTCCACCCGGCCAGGCGCAGCCTCGAGATCGGGCGTACGTCGCCGCCCGACGAAGTTGCCCCCGGGTAGCGCTCCACGGTCGGACTCAACTCCCGGACGAACTCGAGGACATCGTTGCGGTAGCCACGCTCGTCGGCGGCGCGAAGTCACGTCGATGGTGGTACGTGCACGGGTCATCGAGCTCCGCGTCTCAACTTGGCCGGCGTCCCTCACCGGCCACCCCACATCGGGCGCCGCCGGGACTGGCCGCCTCCGCGCGCAGCCTCTGCACGGTCACGTATCTCTGCGGCCAACCCCTCGATGCCTCCCTCGACGCCGTCCAAGACGAGCATCTCGCCTTGAACGAGTCGAGCACACCACAATCGCGGAACCCGTCGCCTGTGGCGGACAGCAGAGCGATCGACAGGCACCACTCGTACGTCATCGACACGAGGCATCGCTGTTTCCACATCGCTGAGCGCGATCTCACTACGCAACCCGAACTGCTCGTTCACAATCCTGGTGGGCGTGAACCACACACCGCCGGGCCGGAAAAGACCGACGGCACGCAGGACAGGGAAACCCAAGAAGTACGCCGCCGGGAAGGCCGCCAGCACCGGCCAGAGCCAGTTCTCCTCGACGGCGCCGACGATGCCCATCACCAGAAACCAACCGCCGAGCAGGAGGAGCACGGCGTTGCTAACGACACTGCCTCGGTTTGCCCTGCGAGGCAGGAACCGTGCGGTTTCGTTGTCGAGGACGAAGTCACGCGCAGGGTACGCCGGCTTCTTCGGACGCGTGGCGAGAATCAAGCCGAAGCAGGAGATCAGAACGATCAGACCAAGCACGACCGGGAGTGACGACCATACGATGGTGAACGGCTCATCGTGGTAGTTCCTCAGGACCACAGCGCCTATGCCCACCGACGCCAATCCGGAGAAAGCGGCAAGCGCGCTACCAAACGGACCCGGGGTCTGGTGCGGGCTCAGTCGAACCACCCACCAACGGCTTTCACAGCTCCGGACACTCCGTCTCCGATGGCTTCACCCGTGTCCGCCAAAGCCTTCCCGCCTTCTTCCAGTGCTTTACCCACGTCGGGCCCGTTCTCGAAGAACGAATCGATGGCCCCATCGGCAAAGATCGCCATGCCAGCGCCGACAGCCGTTCCGACAACTGCACCAACTGCAGTACCTAGGCCAGGAACTACCGAGCCGACCGTCGCCCCCACCATAGCGCCGGTGGCGATGGTTGCACCGGCACCGGCGGCAACACCGAGTCCTGCGGATACCCCCTGCGACACGACGATCTGCGTCCCCGTTTCGCCCTCTTGGTAGTCGTTGTACAGACCGAGGCCGAGCCCAAGAGGACCAAGAACCTTGCCAGCACGTCCAAGGAACTTCGGGATCTTCCCGCCGTCGAGTTTCGCTGCGTCGTCGAGGAGCTTCTCCGCCTCGTCGAGCTTCCCTTCGAGGGTTAGCTGATCGGCCCTGAGCTTGGATTCATCGAGGGTTTCGAAGAAGAGCCACTTCCTCTTCATGTAGCGCTCCGGATGGGCCTGGAGATCTCGGATGGCCTGCTTCGTCTCATCAACAAGCGCCTGTGCCCGGCCGTGGAGCTTCGACTGCTTCGCGGCGAGGTTCACGCCAATCGCACCGGCCGCGGCGGCACCGAGAACGTCCGCAGCATTCAGGATCCAGGCCGCATGTTGGTTGAGCGCATATTCATCTTGAAGGGCCTTGCAGGCCGTCGCGTATTGCCGGTCGATGCGAGCAGCCTCCGACTTGGCCTCGCCATACGCGATGACCTTGTCCAGGTGATCGTTGTACGCCTTCACGTCCTTCTCATACTGCGCCACCTGCTCCGGTGTCCCAGTAAAGCTTCCCGGCGGCTCAACCGGCGGTGGCCCCGGGTCCTGGACGAGAAAGCCAGACACGACAAGGTGTGCATCCCGCGCGTCACGCCGTACGTCCTCCATCTGGTCCTGGCATCGGCGCAACTTCTCAGCGAAGTCCTCAAGGTCTCCAGCCATCTTCTCAGCGGCCTTCTCCAGGTCCTCGGTCTTGTCGCGTGCCCGAGACATCATGTCGACGAACTCATCACCAGCGTCAGAGTTCCATGACCCGTCGGCGTTTCGTCGCGAGTCATTGAGCTTGTCGGCGGCGTCTCCGACCTTGGAAGCGAGTTTGCCCTTGACCCAGTTCGCGGCACTTTCCACGTGCGCGGGGTTTCCTTGGATCTCGGTGTCGACGCTCATTTGCCCATCGCCTTCTTGATGTCGCTGAGACCGGCCTCAGCGTCGGCGTCTGCACGCTCGTAGTAGCGGCGGCACAACCGGACAGCGTCGGCCGCACCAGACATCGACGTGGACACGTTGCCAGCACTGTCGACGATCTGGCTCAACATGCTGGTGATCACCGCGGTCATCGGACCCGCATCGATACCGCTGGGAACCCCACTTGCCAGGCCCTCCAGCCCTTCCGCGCCGTTGTCCAGATCACTGGCAACATCGTCGAGCACGCCGAGTTCCACATCGACGCTCACGAGGCGCCATCCTCTTCAGCGTCGCGGAGACCTGGATCGACGTCGAGAAACAACAGGTCGTACGGCGTCTCATCATGCACACGCTGGAGTGCTGGAACATCACAGACCACCCACGACGCCTTGGGCAGGTAGTAGCGATGGAGCCGGTCGATGGCCGAGTACGTGTAGAGCGCCGTGCGCCCGTCCTCCACCTTATGCATGAGGATTCTGCGCGTTGCCGGGTCGTCCTCGCTCGTCGTGGGCACGTATACGAGCGGCGGAAACTCGCGCTGCTCCTCCGACACTTCTGCGGCGGGCTCACTGTCAACCATAGTCACACCCTCCCGATAGGGAACTTGAACTCCATTACATGTCACCGCCCACGACGAGGCCGGAGCCGGTCGCCTTTGGCATCCAGACCCAAGGCCTCGTGAAGCCAGTCGGCAAGAGCTTCTGCCGTGTGTCCCATCATCGAACACCGGACAACCATCGAGTCCGCAGCGATCCTGCGGCGTCCCCGCCACAGGGCCGGGCATTCGGTCACGACTGCGGGTGACTCCAAGATCAGAACCACGGCATTCCCCCTGCCTCGCACCACCTGAACTGAGCTCCGAGGGCAGCCAGACCAGCCAGCCGGACTGCTGTGAACGATGTAGTCGTCCAAGAGCAGGAAAGCCTCGTTACGACGCCTACCGGTGAGGGCAAGAACGACCCGGACCAAGAACCACGCGCCGATCGCTCCGACTATCGACGCTCCGAGAAACCAGTCGCTGCCAGCACGGAACCCCAACACACAGATCACAACTCCCGCCGCGCCCAGTCCGAAGTCAAGCGCGATCACATGCCACCAGTCCCCGCGCCACGCGTGAACCTCGAACCCGTCCTCGCCATCGCGAACATGCGGCTCAACCGTGGGCAGCTGTCTCGTTCCGATGAGCGCGAGGACCAAGACGATGGTGATGCCGACAGCCAACACCGTGAACCATGCGGCTGCGCGCACCAGAACAACGTCCGCCGGAACCTGAGAGAACGCAACCCAAGCAAGCAGAGCACCGAGCGCCGCCAGGAAGATGTTGCCCGCAACCTCACCCCACTTCGCGCGGCCGCGGAAGGGGATCGCTACTGGCGGGCTCATCGGGCGGTCCGATCGCTGCCGTTCATGTGCGGTTTCGCCTGCTTCCGGATCGAGGACGAGTACTCATAGACCCTCATACCCTGAACCGGCGGTTCTAAACCAACTTTCTGGGTTGGGCGTAGACCGAGCCGCTCCGCATCAGCTCTGCACCGGCCGGTGTTGTGCAACGACAGCCCGCCACCTCGCAGCGGGCCAAGCGACTCCGCAGCTCGCTGGTCGACGCCAAGCCCGCTAGGTAGATTTCGCCGCCCGTGACGCCCTTCCTCTGGCAAGCTGTCGCCGTGGAGATCAAGCCTTCAGAGCTGACGAAACGTGAAGCTCTCATGAAGGCTGTCGCGGAGGAGTTCGCACAGTCAGCTGTGCTGAAACGCGATTGGCTCTCGAGGGTCGACTTCGGCTTCGGCACCGAACGGATCATCGATACGAGCAGGGGCATCTGGAACCCCAGCTCCTACGCCGCGACTCTGACCATCGTCAGCGACCCTCAGAGCGAGTACGACGACGGTGACCATGGCGACTTCCTCTACCGCTACTCATACGAGAAGCGCCCACCAGGCCAGAACCCTGGTGGCGGGTCGAACGCCAAACTGCGCGAGGCGATGCGGCTACGGCTTCCGCTCATCATGTTGCGCAAGGTCGACAAGGGCCTGTTCGTGCCGATCATGCCGGTGTACGTCATCAAGGACGAGCCCGAGAACCAACGGTTCCTTCTCACTCTCGACGAGAGTCTCAGGTTCCTAACGGACCCGGCGATCCTGAGCCCGGAAGAACGTCGTTACGCCGAACGGACCACGCGGCAACGGCTTCACCAACCGGTCTTCCGCGCCCGGATCCTCAAGGCATACGAGCAGCAGTGCGCCGTCTGCACTCTCAAGAAGGCCCCGCTGCTGGACGCTGCGCACATCACCGAAGACTCTTTCGAACACGGCGTCCCTGTAGTGACCAACGGGCTGGCACTGTGCAAGATCCACCACGCTGCGTACGACGAGAAGATCCTGGGCATCTCGCCGGACTACGTCGTGCACATCAATCCGGATGTCCTCGCCGAAGTCGATGGGCCGATGCTGAAGCACGGCCTCCAGGAGATGAACCGTCGGCGACTCGCGTTGCCAGCAAGACGCAGCAACCACCCTGACCGCGAAAGGCTCGCTGCCAGGTTCGATGCATTCAAGAGCGCCAGCTGACGCCTACGCAAGGCTGATTGTCCGCAGGTATGCCGCAATACGCTCTGTTGCAGCATCGGCGCTTTCGTGCTCCCAGATTCGGATGACCCTCCAGCCCCGTTCGACAAGCTCGGCTTCAGTACGTCGGTCACGAGCGATATTCGCGTCGAGCTTCTCTCGCCACCATTCCGCGTTGTTCTTCGGCGATGTGGCGTGCTGCGGACAGCCGTGCCAGAAGCAGCCGTCAACGAAGACCGCAACCTTCTGCTTGGTGAAACAGATGTCAGCCCGCGTACGAAGCGGTGGCTCGAGTCGGTAGTCGACCCGATATCGGAAGCCGAGTGCATGAAGTCGCCGACGGATCTCCAACTCGAGCGACGTGTCCCGACGTCGCTGGCGCTTCATCCGGCGGAGTACTGCCTCATCGAGCGGCTCCGGCATCAGACCGACGCCATTGCCTCGATGTGGTCGTTCAAGGCGGCTTCGAACTCGGGCCGCGCCTTCAGCGAGCTCCGCTTGAACCGGCTGGCGAAACCCGCGGTCGCCTTGTGACTCAGCGGATCGGGCGCATGATCTTTCAAGTGCTGCTCCAGGGTCGACGCGGGCTCGAGCGCCAGCGGATGCTCGCTCAGTTCCCATGTCTCTCGCTGCCCGCCAACCGAGGCAGCGGCCCCGGGCCAACGTCGCCCCGGCTCCAAAGTCTTGCGGTCGACGTCCACCGGATCGCCCGGCTCTACCAATCGATGCCCCACCCATTCCGCGACGGGAACCGTGACCGCGTTGCCGACCATCTTCCAGCGGACTCCGACCTTTTCGACACCAGCCGTCCAGTCCGGCGCGAAACCCTGCAGCCGTTCACCTGTCTGGATCGACGGGCGGACGATCGCCTGGCCGACATCGGCAAGCCTGCGCCAGATCGCAGGCGGAGATGGGATCCCGAGCTTCGAGCCTCCCTTGAGAGTGGGTGTGACGCCTTCACCCCAACCGATCCCGCGGTTGCCCTCAGTCCAGTAGAAGCCGTACGCGTGGTGCTCGTCGACCACGTCCGGACGGGCGTACTCATCGGCGAAGAGTACGGCGCGCGGGTCATCTGTCTGAGAAGCGACGATGAACACCCGACGTCGGCGCTGCCGCACTCCGAAGTGCTGTGAATCGACGGTGCGGTAGGCCCAGTTCCAGCCGTGCTGATCGAACCATTCGGTCACAGCGCGAATCGGGGCACCACCGTGAAGCGTGAGCATGTTCGGTACGTTCTCGAGCACGACCCACCTCGGAGCGTTGGACTCGATGAGGCGGAACACTTCTCTGACGAGCCCGGACTCATCTCCCTCGATGCCAGCCGTACGTCCGACCTGACTCAGGTCGGTGCAGGGGAATCCCGCGGTGACGACGTCTGTATCAGGGAGTGCCTCCAGGTTGCGGATGTCGCCGACGAGTTCTGCGTCGAACCGACGTCGCAGGACAGTTTGGGCGGGCTCCCAGTACTCACACAGCATCTCGGTCTCGATGCCAGCTCGGGCCAGGCCGAGCTCCATGCCACCGATTCCCGAGAAGAGCCCTACCGCACGCATGGGGACCATCCTCGAGCATCGCCCTCCAGAACTCGAGACCGGGTCCGACATGTGACCGAACCGCTTCAATAGTCGACGAGCACGTCGTGCTCGTACAAGGCATCGAGTTGCTCGCGCAGTCCTCGAGCCACCATTGGATCCTGCGTGAGAAGCCCGCACTCGAGGTTCCGCAGCGCGGCGGCGTCTGAGAAGTTCGCGCTGGTCACCAGGGCAGAAGAATCGTCGACGACCACGAGCTTGGCGTGCTGCCTGGGTGGCCATTTCGAGTCGTCGGTGAGTGCGTACGTCCACAGACGAGCACTCGGCAACCTCTTCTGAAGCTGATCGTCGTTCTCCTTCTGCAACTGCCGGTCGAGGATCACTGTGACCTGCACGCCGCGTTCCACCGCATTCGCTAAAGCCGTCACGTAGGTCGACCATGATGAGGCCGAGTAAGTCGCCGCGTACACCGTTGAGCTGGCGCCGTTGATCAACTCGACGGCCGCGAGCGTCGTACGTCCAGTCAAGCCAGGCACGGAGGGAGTCGTCCACACGGCCTCGGGCTTCATCGCGCGCGGCACGGACGCAATGCCGTCGAGGATCGCAGCGGCACGTTCGACACCGCCAGGCGCCGAGGCGAGCTCGCTGAGCAGCGCCCTCACCGACCTGACGTTCGCAGGGAAGGCACGCTTGGCGGCGACGTGGGGCAGACCCCGCAACCGCAGTTCAGCCGCGATCCGGGCGGCTTCATCAGCACTCAGGAGCTGACCGAGCTGCGCGACCGCCGACACTCATCTCACCTCGACCAGGCTCTCGATCAGCCCCGCGGTGGCGATGTCAGCATCGGTGACCAGGCCGAGAAGGAGACGCCGGTCGAGGAACCGGTTCGTACGCTCACAGCTGGTCTCGCTGACAAAGAGGCAGAAGTGGCAGGCGGCCCCATGGAGGAACTCTTCCTTGCCACGGGGCACTCGGTGGGAGCAGATCGGATCCGAGGAACAGCGGGTGCCTCGACGGATGGCCGAGCGGACCAGATTGGCGAGCTTGTCCGGTCGGGCGAGCTCGACCAGGCCGCCGAGCGTACCCTCACTGTCGGACGCTGTGGTCGTGAGCAGCAGACCGGCCGCGGGCCCGTACTCATCGTGATCGGTCCATGCGTAGATCCGCTCGGCGAGGCTCGCCGACCCGTAACCGCTGGACATCGCTGCTTCACGGATGAGCAGGTGCGACAGCGTGTGGATCGCCCAGTAACGGGGTGGCTGGAAACGGGTGTCAGGATCGATGTTCGAGGCGGTGCGGCTGGTGCGGCGCTCGAAGTTGAGGCGATGCGCCTGGCGGAACCGCCCCCACGTCTCCGTACCGAGGATCTGCTCCTCCCACGCGGCGACACGCGACTCGTCGAACCGTAGGAAGAAGCCTTCTCCTCGATCCTCGGTGGCAGGGACCCAGGTCGGACGCCCGTTGCGGTTCAATGGTGCGACCCTGGATGCTGCGTCGTCGATCCGGTCCAAAGCATCGATGCGCGTGAAGCCGATGAACGCGTTGACCTTCTTCAGTTTTTCAACGGCGACGACCTCGGTGACGTGCGGCTCGAGCACCTGGGGCACGTCGCGTCTCACGGCCCGGAAGTCAGCCGAACCGCTGTGGCGGGTGTATTTCGCCTCGTCGGTGAGCACGATCCATTCCGGACCCAGAATCGTCAGTGGGTCGGTCCGCTTGGACTCATCGACGGTCGTCGGCGGCACACCACTGGTCACGCTCTCGATCGCCGACCAGAGCACGCTGTCCTCGATGGCGCCGAATGCATCGGTCTTGGCGATCATTCCCGCCATCATCCGGAAGGCCGGCAGGGCGTCACGACTGGTGGCCGTGGCCAGGACCTCCTTGGGGAGAGCCTGGAGCATCGGCACCACGTCAGACGCCGTCCGTACTTCTTCACGGGGTAGGGCGAGGAGGCCCAGGGTCGAGGAGAACCACTGGTTGGCCGCCCCCAGCATCATCAGCTTTCCGGTCTCGTCGCACCGATAGAACGCGTCGAGGTGCGGATGCCGGCCACGGCACCGCGGCAGCTTGTCTGCGGCCTTCGGGCCGGTGGCCTCGAGCATCCCACGGCGGGCGTCGCAGGACGTACAGATGATCTGGACGTCCGGACCGATGTTGCTCTTCCACTCCCGCATTCTCAGATGAGGAAACTGGGCGTTCGGGCACTTGCCACCACGGTGCACCCACGCGTCGTACGGGAACTCGTCGATGTGCCCGTTGACGCAGGAGATCAGATATCGAGCCGGTACCGCGGTCTGCTTCGACGCCTTCTTCGCCCGCCCTTTGCCGTCCGCGCTCCAGCCTCGACAACCCTCGTGAAGAAACTGTGCCTGGTCGGGGCGATAGCGATTGCTGTTGACGTAGGTGAACTGACGATGCGAGACCGGGGAGAGCATGTTGCATCCGGTGCAGCGGAGCCATTGCGGGAAGATGCGCCCGGGGATACCGAGGTCGATGGCGTCGCCACCCGATGCGCCTCGTTCCTCGGGCGCCCACGGCGGTTTACGTAGCTCGCTGACCTGGTCACCGAGATGGGCACGCACGAGTTCGAGGAGACGTTCCTCCGCGATCACATCCGGCGGACCCTGACGGCGGGCATAGTAGGCCTCCCATGCGTCGAGTCCATGCGGCATGACCGACAGGTGAGGCAGGTCGACGGTGGCGCCGATCCCGTTGGTGTAGAGCATCGCCGATGGCCTCAGCGATCCCACCCTGGCGTAGCTGCGCGGTTTGTTGTTCTCGATGTCGGCGATCGGGTTGAACTCGAGCTGCCCTTCGGCAACGGGCTCGACCTCGTTAACCACAGCCTCGGCCGAGGGTGTCTGGGTCACTGGTCCTCCTCCGGCTGGAACTGCCAGACCGGCCCATCGGCCGGCTCCTTGAATGCGAGCCGATCAGCACTCGGACTCACCAACAGATTGATCTCCGGCTGCACCTCGCGCATCGAGTTCGCGACGACGAACACCCGGTCGGCCACGGACGGCACCTGGTCTTCGGGACTGATCAGCAACGGCCAGGCCACCTGGTTCTTAGGCACTCTCTCGTAGACGAGAGCCCCCTGGGCATCGTGTGCCTTGTCATACCAGCGATCGAGCCGCTGGACTAGGAGTGAGCGCATCCGCTCGGCGGGCGCCGTGTCGTCAGCCGCCTTCAGGGCACGGCTGGCGATCTGCTCGACGAGCGCCTCCACGATCGCTCTCTTCTCGAGGATCCGGCCGGCACCGTTCTCCGCCGAGAGTGTCGCTGCGTGGTCGAGGTCCGCGACGCGAGCCGCGCTGATGAGAACACCCATGAGCCCGCGCTCCATCGCCGTCTCGGAGTAGGGCGTGACGCTCAGCGCTTCGACCTGGGCGTAGAAGGTCTCGTGATAGTGCTGGAAAGACTCGAAGTGAGACATGTCGCGCGGACGTGACCAGTTGGCCATCGAGACCACGAGTCCCGGCTTGGAGGCATCACGGCCGACACGAGAGGACGCCTGGATGTACTCAGCGGTGTTCTTCGGCTGGCCCACCACCAGCATCAGGCCCAAGCGCGGGACGTCGACACCGACCTGCAGCATCGACGTCGCCAGGACCACGTCATAGGGACGAACTCCCCAAGGCTCAGTGGGTTTTCCAGCCTCACGCAGAGCCGCCTGCCTCTTGGCGAAGTCATCCTTTCCTCGCGTGCTCCACCGTTCGGTGAACGGCAATGACAGTTTGTCGAGTGTCTTGGAGATGTCCTCGGCGGAGATGCGCGAGGTCAGCTCACCGATCTCGAGCCGTTGCCAGTCGTTCGTACGCCGCGGGAACGGCTCGGTGTTTCCGGCCACACGCGTGGTGACGTCATCGTCGAGATATCGCCGCATACCGGCGAGCTCACGGGTGGCGGAGAAGTATCCGACGGTCGTGAGGTACGGGTCGGCCGCTTCGCCATGTTCGTCGAGCAGCTTCTGACCGGCGAGCAGAAGGACCTCCGCCAGCCGGATCTCGGCGAGAGTCAGTCTGATCCCGTGGGCACAGATCCCGACGTACTTGCGCCCGGGAGCGTCCTCGGACACCTTCTTCTCCCGGGAGAAGAAGGTGTCCCGCACATCCAGCACCTGCGGAGGAAAGACGTCCACGCCACGCCCATAAAGCGCTCGCACCTGGTTCTCGGCATTGCGCATGGTCGCGGTCGAGGCGACGATCAGTGGTTGGATCGGCTGGCCGTCACGGTTGTACGTGGACAGGAGATCGACGACGTTCTCGAAGACGCCGACCGCAGTGCCGAGCGCACCGGTGATGAGGTGGAGCTCGTCTTGGATGATCAGGTCCGGCGGTCGCAACCTTCCAGCCGGCTGCACGGTGACTTTCGGATAGGTGGTTCCCCCCTCCTTCTTCTGCAGGTGCGACGCACCTGAGCAGCCCCCACGCGAGTCGGGATGGCGGTAACCATGTCGCGGGCACCATTCCGACACATACCCGAACAGGCTGGCTGCCTCGCCCTCCCGCGCCAGCCGAGCGAACTTGTCCACCGTGGCCAGCAGGAAGGTCGGCGGGTTGCGGTAGATCTCGTCGTCGACGGTCGTGATCGGAAGTGCCCCATCCGCATCGCCGTCTTCGGAGAAAGGGCACAGCCCCTTCGGGTCGCCGCAATGGACCTCGATCCGTTCGGTCGCGGTGACCGCATGGACGTTCCGCTTGGGATCGACCTTCGTCCCGCACCACGGGCAACGCTGGAGCTGCAGCACTGTCAGCCCGAACGCCTTCTGGCTGTCCGAGGCACGGACGGCCTCGACCTGCCTGCGTGCCTCCTCGAACCGCTTCGGCGAGACCGCTGAACCGACCCACAAGCCGATGCTGAACGGCTTCACTCCCCAGACCTCGGGCTTCTCCTGACGGATCAGCTCTGCAGCGCACACGAGGGCGGCGGCTCGTTGGAACTGCTGGGAGGTGAGCAGCCGCAGCGTGTAGCGCATCAGCACTGCCACCCCGTCACCGCCGTCGAGCGGACCGCTGTCGGTCTCGATCCGTTCCTGAAGTCGGCGGATTGCGAACGTGTACGCCGCGAGGCCGAGGTAGGCCTCGGTCTTACCGCCACCGGTCGGGAAGAAGAGCAGCTCGACGCTGGCGGCGTCGCCGCTGCGGTAAGGATCTGCCGGATCGGTCAGCGCCGGCAGCTGCAGCAGCACGAAGGCGAGCTGGAACGGACGCCATGACGCTGCCCGCTCACCCTTCTCCTCCTCGATCTTCTTCAGCGCCTCACGCATCGAGTACTTCTTCTCGTCGGCTGCTCGCATCCCCGCGACCTGGCTGTGGAGGCGCTGGTCCCGCATGGCCCGGTTCATGAACCGGAATGCCTCGAGAGCCTGTGATTGTGCCGGGTCGGCCAGCAGCGCGATGCCCGCGCGCAGCCGCGCAGCGATCATCTCCGCTTCCCCGATCGCCTCCGCAGCCACCTCCGCCAGATGCGCCGGCAGATCCTCCGCCGTACGCCGCTGGACAGCCAACCATTCCTCGTAGCCCGTCACCAGCGATGCGAGCGCCGGCTCCACCTCGTCGTGCGAAATGGTGGAGAGCACCTTCATCGAGGTCGTGAAGCTTCCCAGCGGGTCGTCAGGTCCCTGCGGGTCACCGGTCGTCTGAGGAACATCCGCCGTGGGCAGCCACGAGGTCTCGACCCTCGACGCCCGTCGCAGTGTCTCGTCACCGTCGTACGCCTCGGTCCAGGTCACCGAAGTGGTCCGGCCGACGGCGTACTCCAGCCGGTGGCGATACTGCAGATCCAGCCGCTGTCGCTCCGTGTCGTCCTCGTCATACCCGTCAGCGAGCACTTCGCGCGCGGGGAGGAACACTGCTTCACCGCTGTTGGCCTCGACAGACAGCTTGGTCTGGAAGAGCCAGTCTCCCGGCGGCGCATCCAACCCGGTCACGCGATCGTTGGAGAGCGCCAGTTCGACGATCGTCCGGTCAGGGCGCGGGAAGAGCTCGACGCGAAGCGTCACATCGTCGTCGAGCGTGATCGGGTCGAGCACGACATGGGCCGAGTGGCCACGTACGTCGATTTCTGCCGTTTTCTCGAAGGGCGTCCGGATCGACCATTGGAACCGTCGCCCGTCCTCGTTCTCCCTGCGCTCCGAGTGATAGCGCCCCCAAGTAGCAGTCACGGCGAGCACACCGCAGTCCCGCGGCACCTGGAAGCGCAGCCCCATCGATGACGGGTAGGTCAGTGCCCCCTTGGGGCCCTCATCCCGCTCCTCGTCCTCATCCGCAGCCGAGGGATCGGCATCAGTCGCCACCGGCACACCCTGCTGCCCGACCGTCGCAGCATCGGCATCACTGATCGCTGCGCCGTTCTCCTCCGGATCAGCCCCGTCGACATCGGCGTCGCCTTCCAAAGTCACCCGAGCAGGATCAACAGTCACCGGCGCAAGCGCGCCGATCGCGTACGCCGCTCGAGGCGTCCCCTTGATCTCCTCTGTCGCCCCTTCGCGCGGCCCGAGCAGATGCTGCTCGAGCAGTTGAACCAGCTCACCACGGACGACGGTCGACGGACTGATGCTCACCCCGGTGACTCTAGTCAGAAGCTCCGACAGTTTTCCGTGAATGACGCTCAGCCACCGACTGAGGCGCTGAGACGCCTGTTCAGGTGAGTGTTAGTCGTTTACCTGGGCGGTTCGGGATCCGTGATCTCAAGAGCCTCGAGCACGGCTCTCGATGTTTCACTCGCTCGGTGCCTCGGCCTGGTGACCAGGTCCCACTGCGTGCCGAGTTCCCCGTTCGCTCTGTACTTCTCGTAGACCACTGCCGGTGTGCCGAGGCCGTTGAGTCGCCGATGACGCCACCTGACAGCGTCACGGTAGGTGTGGACGGTAACCAGGTCAGGCTTCGACCAGACGGTCAGCGCCCATGTGCCGCGCCGGCCACGAGCCCAGACCGCCACGCTGTCCGCGGCATCAGCCATCGCGATCGCTTGGAGGGTGATGGGAACGGCGTTGGTGAAGTCTCCGTCGATGAGGAGCCGCCGTGGACCGAGCCTGGTGACGTCGTATCCGTAATCTTCCATGCGCTCTTCCACACCCGCCAGCGGGTCATCGCTGGTGATGTCGTCCGTCAGCTCACGAACTGCGTCAGCCCCGAGTGGCCCTCCGTATTCGTTGCGAAGTCCTTGGCAGTACTTTGCGATCACATCATCATCGGCACTGAGCAGCAGATGAGCCACCTTCCGAACCGTGCGCCGATAGCAGAGCGTCCCCGCTGCTCCTGCGCCGAGGTCGACACGGTCGTGCATGATCGTGAGAGCAACCGCGACAAGCGACCCGACCCGCACTTCGAGATCCGCAGGAAGATCGTCATGCTCGATGTGCTGGAGCAACTCTCCGATCATCTCCACGGGCTCATCGTCACCTTCGGCCCAGTTACCTGCCGACCAGATCCCGAGGGCAAGGCGCAGAATGAGCAGGCGCGACGTCACGCTGATGTCCGGGGCGAGCTGCACCGCCTTCTTCAGCCAGCGCCGTCGGCTCTTCCTCAGCCGTTCTGGGTCGCTCGAGTGATCAGGGTCGGACACCTCATCAGGCCCGACGGCAGGAGTATCGCCCTCGGAGGTGGCATCCACGTCCTCGGCTGTGTCCTCGTCCAGGTCGTTTGTGTCCGGGCCGATCTTGTCGCCCCACTCGACGGCACCGGAATCCTCGGAGGCCAGCCGCGGCAGTGCGAGGGCGTACGCCGCAAGCTCCCTGCCATGCCGCCGGGCAGCAGAGTCCTGAAGCCAGAGCCAAGGTTCCACTCCTGCACTCGACCGGCGGTCCTCGTCGGATCCGTGTCGCTCGCCGCCCGTGCGTGGCATCGTCGGCGCCTTGTTGTCACGTACGTCCCGGGCGAACTCGGCCAGGTCGCCGAGCAGCCCGTCGAGCCACCCCGTGTTGTCACCGAAGATGTCGGATTGCGTGACGCTCTGCGTCCGGGAATGGGCCTTTGTCGCCACTCGCCGGCGGCCCACGGTGGCCGGGTCGCTGACGAAAACGGGCTTCCCGAAGACATCCACGCCCGCTTCGTCGGTCCATCGAAGGCGTACGCGGCTTCCGCCCACGACCTCGATGCGGAGGTCGACGTCTGTGGTGCCTGCTTGGACGGACCCTCCGTCCACCCAGTCGTCCGGTGCGTCGCTTCGGGGCGAGATCTGCACGTCCACCTGATGCCCGGCAGCCCTGGCGAGGTGCAGGCGAAGGCCCGTCGAGATCCGGGTCACCGCAGAGAGCACAGGAGCCGGCTGTCCGGTCGAGGGCATGCCTTCCTCTGCAGCCAGCGGGGGCTCCGGCAGCTGAGCGATGTCGATGGGATGCCCGCCCGGGAAGAGCGAGGACTCGAGCGGAGAGATGAGAGCGACCTCGTGGTTGCCACCGCTCGCGACGTCACGCAGCAGTGCAGCGACGGACAGGTTGGGGCTTCCGGTCATGGCGTGACGCGATCCGTCCAGATCGACCCACTCGATGAGCTTGCCATGCCGATACCGCACGGGGCCGCTTGTATCCGTACCCTCGACGTCCTGCATCACCATGATGTCCGCTCCGGAGACTTTCCTGTAGCCGTCAAGCACTGCTTCGAGAGCACGTGGGTCGGCCGCGGTCCACCCTGGCTGGACAGCGACCTTGACCCGGCGCGGTTTCAGTCGCTGAAGAAGCGCCGACACGCCCCGACACGCCGGGTCATGGAACGGAGCCGAAAGCAGCAGTTCCTCGACGGGACCGTGCGGCAACGCTTCAATCAGCGGGCCGTCCCACGAGGCCGCTGCCCGATGTCCTGTCTCAACGAGCGTGGCGTTCGCCAGCAGGTCGTCGAGCCGCGTTTTGACCTGGGTCACGGCGCGTGCGCTGAGCCCGTCGAGTCGGTCCTCGACGACGAGTGACCCGAGCAGCCTGCTCACGTCTGCGAAGACGCTCTGCATGGTGTCGCGGTCTCCGGTGAAAACGCTGGCGATCTCGGCGTTGTATTGCCATCCGCTCATCGTGAGGTTGCCGGATCCCACAGCTGCGATTGTCCGCTTCGGCCCGACCAGCACCATCACCTTCGGGTGGAAAGCGGCCTCAGCATCAAGTAGGCCACAGTGATACGCCCTACCGGCGTGTCGCACCGCACGCGTGTCCGGATCCCAGACACGCGCATCCGCGACCACCGTCACCCGCGCACCTGTCGCTTGACACACGCCCAGGAGCCGCGCCTCCAGATAGCCGAGGTCGACGTTGTAGGTCAGGAAGACCGCGTCCGTGGCTTGGTGATCACCGTGCTGCGCTTCAGCGACCAGGTGCTCGAAGATCGTGAGCGTCTCGCTTGGTTCGTAATTCACCGTGCGGCTCGCCCCCGGTCAGTCACGTTCCAGATGCCGTCGACATATTCGAGGAGGCCGAGCGCTCCCATGATGCGGAGCGCAGAACCCCAGCGCAGTGACACTCCTCCGCCGGCCTCGGGCGAGTCGCGATAGACATGGCCCTCCCGGGCGAAGACTCGTGTCGGGACCCGGAACCGGCCAGAGCCCATATCGAAGGTCGACTTCATCAGCGCCAGCCGCTGAGAGCGGTCGACCAGCCGTCTGGTGAGGTGGATCCCGAAGTCCCGAAGTGGCCGGTCATTCCATTCCTCGATCTGATCCCGCACCCACGACGGGGTCAGTTCCTGCATCCCCTCGTCGCGACCTTCGTAATAAGGCGCCGCCCGTTCGTCGAGCGTCCCAATCCGGAGAGAGCCGAGCACGATCTGTGCCAGCAGCGCGTCCGGCCACTCGCGGTCACCGCCGTGTACGTCGATTTCGGCCGGAAGCAGGCGACCCGCGTCTGAGATCGGCGGCAGACTGCTGACGTACTCACCAACTGTTCCGACCGGCAGATGATCTGCCAGCACCTCGCCGAGAGCGGCGATCGGCATGAACCCATCGATCTGCTTCACCAACCATGCCCAGAGATCACGCCAGGCCTCGACCGAGTGGCCCCGCAGCGCGACGCCGACCCACGCCGGGTAGGCATCGAGACCCCGCACCACCTCGTCCTCCTCGACCGAAGGATCGAATAGCAGCAGTCGGCGCAAGTCGCCCTGCGCATGGGATCCGTCGAGGTCCTGCTCCAGAGCGGCGAGTCTCAGAATGAGACGAAGACTCTGCCGACGTCGATCGTCTGGACTCATCGGATCGACAGCATCAGGCAGGAGCGCCCGCCGCAGAACCTCCCCGTCGGGCGCGCCAGCGATCGCGCACATGCACAGATGTTCGTGTGCCTCGAGCTCCGTACTCGTGAGCAGGTCTTTGTCTGCGAGCCTGAGCAGGTCCCCCAATGCGTCACCCACAGCCCTGGCGTCGAGCCGACCGCCCGGGACCGGCCCTCGCCTGCTCCACTTCACCAGATCAAGTGTCGCCTCTGGAGCCAGGTACGGATTCCAGAAGCCCCACGCCGCCTTCGCATACACACCGTCGCCGGCGAGTTCATCGACGTGGAGGGCACCGGCGTGCTTGTCCATCGATCCGGCGATCTTGCCGCCACCATGTGGCGCGGCATATCCCGGGTGGTCTGCACGGTGGGTCCGCGAGACCCCGGCCATGACAACCTCAGCGCGACGCAGCACCATCCGCGCATCAGCGCCACTGAGGTCGCGTTCCTGTGCGGCGATCGCGACGAGACCGTGCAGCACGTAATAGCGAGCGTGCGCCGTGACCGTCGTGATCCCCGGCATCAGGTGTCCGACCTGACGCAGCATGTGCCGTTCTACGGCCAGGGGATACCTGCTGGTGATCCTTCCGGTTTCGTGAGGGGACCACGCCGGTCCATGCGCCATGCTCGACACGGGTCCGGAATATGCTTCGGCGCTCTCGAGAGACACCCTGCCAGTCTCGCAGAAGCCGATCTCCGGCACGCGCCATTCCGCGACAGCGACCACCGTCAGTGAGGGCAGTCGAACCCCGTCCACGGACAGATCGTGGGATCGAACTCGCGCCTCGGGGTGGATTCGAGGAACTGCTTCGTCGCGGGATACTTGGGGTTGAGCACCCTGGCCACCACCATTACCGAGACCTGCTGCACGCCAGCACGCTTGAGCGCTCCAGCTACCGACTGAGCGTTGGCCCCTGTGACCCATGAGTCGTCGAACACGATCACGTGCTCGGGAAGCCGGCCACTCACGTCGACTTCGAAGTTTTCCGGCCGGAACCGTCTCCGCACGAATCCCTCCGCCACCGTGAGGCCGACCTCGGCCTCCGGCCGAAGAGTCATCGGCCGCACGATGTCGACCAGATGGGTGCGTCCCCTGGATGACGGGACCACAGCCCAGCCGACTGTCTCAGTGCCCGCCAGACGCATGGCGCAATGCGCGTGTCCCCGCAGGCCAAGCGCCACGAGTGACCTCATCACACGGACCTGCTCACCCCCGGGCTGCTCGCCCTTGTAGGTGTCGACGACCTTGTACGCCTGGCTCTCCCACTCCTCGGCATAGATCATGACGCCGACTCTGTCGGCCGCGCGCTTCTCCGATTCGCGAAGACTCCGGCATGGCCAACACATCAAGTCGCCTGAGGCGTCGACGGGCGTCGTGCACACCTCGCACGTGACACCCTGGGTGCGCGCCACGTTCTGGAGATACCGGCCGTGAACCGACGAAAGGTACAGCGCGACCGGCCGCACCGTCGGCGGCAGCTGGTGGCTCACCGGGCGGCGAGGGCTGCTAGCGCGTCATCCACCCGACGCGGCGCTTCGCGGATGGCAGCTACAGCCTCTGCCAACTCTTGCAGATCGCCGACGACGTAGACGCCGGGTGCACCGCGGAGCTTCCCGCCCCACGTCGTGGCCGCTGCGACCCGCTCGGTGAGGATCACGGGCCGGCCGTGCCCCCCGGCGAGACGCGTCTGGTTCCGGGTGCCGCTGTTCTCACTCGCCTCGATCACGATCGTGGCCAACCCGTATCCCGACATCGACGCGTTCCGCATCGGGAACGTCTTCTTCGTCGGTGGCGCGTCCGGGAAGAACTGCGACAAGACCAGCCCTCGATTTCCGATCTCTGCCTGGAGCTCGGCGTTCTGCGACGGGTACTGCTGAGTGATCCCCGTGCCGATGAACGCGACCGTACGCCCCCCGGCATCGAGCGCAGCACGATGCGCAGCGGTATCGGTCCCAGCCGCCAGCCCGCTGATCACGGTGAGTTCCTGGCCCACCAGGAACTCAGCAGCTTCTTTGGCGAACCGCAGCGCCCACTCCGATGGCTTACGCGTCCCGACGACCGACATCCCGTCGTCTTCAGCACGCAGGTCGCCCTCATAGAACAGGAACGGCGGCGTCTCACGGATGTCGAGCAGACGACGCGGATAGTCGCAGTCGAGGACGGTCGTCAGCCGGAGCCCACGCGCCTCCCATTCCGCGACCTCCGCAGCAGCGGCGTCGATCGCGGCCCCATCGCCCGGCACCTCGAAGAGCACATCATCGTCCGGTGCACGGAGCAAGCCCGACGCCGTGCCCTCGAACGCGACCCGGGACGCGACTCTCCCCCAGCTCTCCTTGCTCTCCCTCAGCAGAGCCAGGAGCGCTGCGCCCTCATCACGGTGGGTCATACACATCATCCTAGAGTCAGGCGGCATCACATCTGCGGACGCCGGCCGATCTCAGGATATCGAACATTTGTTCGACGCCCAATAGTGCCCTTTGCTCATTACTTGACCTTCCGCGCAGGCAGTCGTTTCTGCCCCATCTCGATGATGTCGCCCGCGACCGTGAACATCAGCTCGAGAGCGATGTCTGAGGGCATCTCTGCACCGGACTTCAGATGGCCCAGGATGTAGTCGCCCATCTCGACCGACGGGTCGAGTCGGGCGAGAACCATGTAGGCGATCGACTCAGCCTCGATCTCGTTCCGGTCCTCGGCATCCGCTCGGTGACGGTCTGGCCACCAATCCCGGTTGGGCGTCCCGAGATGCCCGCAGTACTGATGCGCGAGCTCGTGAACCAGCGTGGTGTACCGATCGAGAAGCTCGAGGTTCCTGTTCACCTCGATCTCATGCCTCAGCGGGTAGCGCTCATCTGGTCCTTTCCCTCGCGGACCCGGGCGGGTGAGCACTTCGCCGGAGGTCTTGCTCCAGTAAGTCATGCCGCCGGAGTGCTTTGCGTTGTCAACCAAGGTGACCCGGATCCCGTCCCGCACAGCATTCCTGACCGTACGCTCCCAGAGGATGTTCAGATCTTTCTCGCCAACCTTCGCCCGGATCGCCAGCGGGTCCACGAACTCCCGAGGCAGAGCAGGTGCCCTCGGAAGCGCCTCGGTCTCCCCGACGTCGTAAACGACCATGACCGGGCCACCGGGCTGCAGGATGAGCAGCGACTGTGCCCCCGGCTTTAGCACTCGGCGGTAGTCGTCGCGCCATCGGGCCGCTGTGAGCACATACCTCGTTCCGGGCCGTTGGAGATCGACGAGCATCGCGTTGAACGGCGAGTAGCGCTTGAACGAGCCGACGAACTCGAGCAGCTTGACGTAGTCCGCACTCTGTCTGTACCGGTTCGCACCCTGCACGAGCGCGTCGATCGATGCCTTCGCCACGGCGGCACCGGTCGTCTTCTCCGGCGGGAGAGCGCCACCCGAGGAGAAGAGATCGCCCCAATCACTCTCCGACGGCGCGGTCGAAGCGACCTCCGGGACCTTGCGCAAGCGCTGCCAGGTCTCCCACCGCGGCTCAGCCCACGTCGCCTCGACCATCCTGGCGTACGACAGCAACCCGGTCACCTGCGCATCGAGCTCGTCAACAACGTCGAAGCCCCGGTGGTCAGCATGCTCAGCCAACCCGAATGCCCCGACCCCGCGAAGGTGGAGATCCACCTTCCGCTTGTACTCACGCGGAAGCCGTGGCGTCGAGCCATCTACCAGAATGCCGAGCACGCTCCGCCGGGCACCAGGACGGGCGACATACGTCTTCCGGTCGTTGAGGCGAAAGCCGCGGTCAGCGAGGATCACGCGCACCCGCCTGATGAGTGCGTCCACTTCCTGATGCCACACGGACCGCCGCGAGGAGAAGTACAGGTCGTCGGAGTAGCGGCTGTAGCGCAGTCCGAGGCCGGCGGCGAGCTCATAGATCAGCTGATCGGCATCGCGCATCACGAGGTTAGACAGCAGCCCACTCGTGGGCGCGCCCTGCGGCAGGAAGCCCTCCCGCTGGTGGCGGTAGTGGTGACGCCGCTCGATCAGTTTCCCTGTGTTCGACATCCGAAACCCGGTGCCGCGGTTGATCCAGGTCTCGGAATCCTCGTCGGGCTGCGGCGACACCGTCAGCAGGCGGGCCATCTCGTACGCTGCCACCCGACTCGGCCTGTGGAGGCCGTCGATCTGGAGGAGGGCCCCGAAGACGTCGCGCTCGCGGATCGAGGGGAAGAAGTCGGCGATGTCAAGCCTGATCACGGTATGAGCCTTGAGGTGGACACCCGCGCAATCGACTGTCGACAGCCCGGTGCGGTAGGCGTACGCATTCGGATGAGGCACCCCACGAGACAGCAATCGATCGAGCAGCCGGCGTTGGACTGCCATCAACTCCGGCTCTGGACTGTGGAGCACCCGAACCCCGCCAGTTCGCTTCGCCATGTGCAGCGGCGCGTACGCCATCCGTTGCCCAGAGACGATCCCCTCGAGGTACGCCGACAGCGTCTCGTCGTCCAGCGGGCCCGACCAGTATCTCCACGAGATCAGCGGCCAGCGGGCCTCACCTTTGCCGTTCGACATCGTCGAGGCGCACACTCCCGATCACTCCAGCTCATGCACAACAAGAGCCGCCACCCGCCGCGCGACGCATGGCATGACCGGCCCACCGCGAGGGGTAGGTTCCTGAGGCCCGCTGGCTGCTCACCCCAACCCAACACCAGCGCACAAGAATCCGATCACGGGTTCTACGGCGGTATACCGAAATTTGAGGATGTTCCAGTAGCTGGAGGCGCGACCGCAACCCCGTACGCGCTCCAACACAAGACGTCAACGACAATTCATGCACAACCACCCGTCCTCCAGTAGGCTCCAGGTTCTGTGGGATCGGATGACATCAGGCGTGACTGGATCACGCATGCCGAAATGCTCGACGTCTCGATTGAGATAAACAGCTACCGCGTGAGCGACTTTCTGGGATGGATGCGGGACGGGACTTTAGAACTTCGACCGCACTATCAACGAGGCTTAGTATGGAAGGCCGCAGAACGCAGCTTTCTCATCGACAGCGTCGTGCGACGCTATCCACTGCCGCTGATCGTCCTTCAGGACGAAACGGACGAGAACGGACGCCTTATTCGCCGCGTCGTCGACGGACAGCAGAGACTTCGTACACTGATCGCATTCGTCGACCGCACCATTCTCCCTGATCCATCCGACGAGGATCGTTTTCGATATACACCGCCCGAGCTGCGCAGGAAGCGAGTCTCCTTCAGCTACACCGACCTATCCGATAACCTGCGAAATAGGATTTTGAGAACCGTCCTTCCTACGGTCTCACTCGCTTCCGACCGAAACGACAACATCGTATTGGAGCTATACGATCGCCTCAACTCTACCGGCGCCGCCCTGAAGCCACAAGAATTACGCTTGGCACAGAGAACGGGAACATTTTCGGAAATGTCCTATCGGCTCGCTCGCGAGAATCAGACCAGATGGACGGATTGGAAGATTTTCAAACCCTCCGATATCGCTCGAATGAGCGAGGTCGAATTTACCGGAGAGCTTCTCCTCCTCATCCACGACGGCATAGATAAGACCGGGAAACGAGAGCTCGATAACGCTTACGAGAAGTTCGAAGCCGCCCCCGAAGAACTTGAACTCATGGAGTCCGCGTTCCGAGGTACGATGAACGCGCTGGATAAGGCGCTCGCCTATCCATCGGACCCAGATCCGTTAAAGACATTCCGAACGAAGGGGTGGCTCTATGCACTCTTCGCCACTCATCTCCGCGTCTCTGGCTATCTGGACTCCGACTGGCTTCGAAGACCAGTTCGAGACGATTCAAGGGGCCATCGCCCTGGAGACGCTGAATCAATGGCACTTGCTGCGTCCAACGCATACCGTGACCGACAAGGGCGAAGCCCGGAGCTCGTTCGGGCAGTGTCTGGAGCATCCTCAGATAAGGCGTCGCGCATTGCCCGTGCGTCCTTCGTCTTCGATGCCTACTCGCAGGAATGACTGACGCAGGAAGCCTGGCGTCCGACACAGTCGCCGAGCTGAGCGATATTCGCGGCGCGGTAACGAGAGTCTCTGCCGCGCAAGCCCACGGGCACGTGACACGGAAAGACCTTGAAAGGTCGATTGAGGGTTTGACTCTTGCGTCCCACGTCGTTTTCGAGGGATTCATACGGGAACTATTTATATCCTGCGTCGACGGTACCTCAAGAATCCCCGGACTGCATAGCCGCCTTCGCGGTGTATCACGAGAAGGCGCCACGGAAATCGTGACAGGTGATTCACGATTCGTTGATTGGCTCCCGATCCGTGAAACACAGGAACGAGCCTACAGGTTCTTGTTCAATGGTCTACCATTTAGCCGCCTGGCCTTTCGACCGCAGTCAATTCGCAATCTTCAAGAGCTACATATTGTTCGAAACCGCATTGCACACAGCGGAGAGGAAGCCCGAGCGCGGTACGAGAAAGTGATAATGCAAAGCGATCAGACCTTCTCAGAGCCGTCCCGATGGCTTATGCATACAAAGAACCGACTGTCCAACCTAGAGCGCATCTTGATCGGGCTTCAAGCAACAACCCAGGTGCTTGGTAGCAACGATCCAAATATCGACCAGCTTCTAGAAGTCGCTGCCAAGGCAGATAGCGGCCAATTTGCACCGGCCGGGCGATACGTGTGCCTCAACTGCACCCAGCCACAACAGTTCACCCAACCGCTCAAACTTGGCGACTGCGCATGCGGCGGAAAGGCATGGCAGCTTAAGAAGCTGTATAAGCGTCGGCGATAGACAAGGACACAGAATCACCCTTCGTTTAACCCAAAGTCCTCGCGAGTTCGACGATAGCCGCAGGCAAACACCGGTCGCTGAGATGATCAACATCCGACGAAAATCATCGACTGACAAGACTGACAACTCGCCGGTGATCGGAACTTGGCCCGAACCGCTGGGTTCGAATAGCCACTCGTAGTTGCGAGGACGTTCCTCTCCTTCAAACAGGCGCCATCCCGATTCTTCCGCCCCCACCCACGCCTGGCGTAACGGTTCGAAGCGACGGAGTGCAGTCTCGGTTGACTCAGAAGTCTGTGGATATCCCCGAATCTCCATCCATAAATTGGTCTTTCATCATGGCTGTCCGTTCGCGTGCAGCTTCAGGACCAGTGCGGCGCATGTCACCACCACCGCTTAGTTGTGGGGGCGCCTTGGCCTTCGGCGCGGGCGCGCTCGTGGTTGAGCCAGAGGAGACGGTCGAGGATCTCTACGCGGGCGGCTGGGGAGACGGTCCAGCGCTCCATCTGGCGGTAAGTGTGGAAGCCGTGGTCGAGGGGAACGTCGGTCCAGCCGTACGCGGCCATCGTCGCCTCGTCCACCTCGACGTGGATCTCGCGCATCCGGTCTACGTCCTCGTCGCTCTCGATCTCTGGATCGTTGACCAGGTTGTACAGGGCGGTCAGGCCGAGGTTACGTCTCACCATGATCTTGCGGCGCTCCTCGTCCAGAGTCTTTCCGATCGCCTCCAAACGCTCCGTTGACTCGGGGCGCGGAAAGGTTTCAAAGACTCGCGTTGGTACATATGTGGGATCTGTTCGCATGGTCGTTCCATACTTGATGACCCAGGCCTGATGCAGGTTGCACGAGAGGACCGCTTGATCGCTGGGCGTGTCCAGAGCAAACACAATCAACTTCGCGTCGAAGACCGTCCGATTGACGACTCGCACCGGCATCAGTGTCTTGCTGACCTGCGCGATCACGATCACTTCGTTGCGGCCTGATATGGCACGGCGCATCGCAGGCCTTTTGTCCGCGTACTGCCACCACCGTTGAGGGAGCGGGTTACGGAGAACGTAACTGCCATCCCGGTTCTTGCGCTGCCGTTCTGGCCTAACATCAGATTCGACCCGTTCCCAAGGCAGTGAGTACTTCTGCGCCCGCTCGTCAGTCCAATCGTTGAAATCAATTACCCATCGGAGCGCCGAACTATCTGGACGGGAGTTCACATCGTCACCATTAAGGTACGGAAAGAGCACGTCGGAGTTCATTGGTGCTGCCGTGATCCATCGTTCGGCTTCGGCTGATTCAAGCACAAAGCCCATGCCAAGCACATAGCACCCAACGAACGCGATTTCCTTGTTCTCGTCCAAGCGGACTGGGTTGCCACGGACCCTGCCCGCAGGCTCAAGGAGTGGCGAGATCGCTGAAGCCGGCAGGTCGTCGACGATTCTGGGCACAGAGTCTGACATCTGTCCGACAGTTCCCCACACCGCTGCATATTCGAGGTTGGCTGACTCCGCTGGCCAGGGTCGTGATTGAATCGCACGAGTGATCGTGAACCCGTTGGCATCCATTCGGTCTAAAGCAACCTCGCGTGTGTCACCCTGGGCAATGGTGTTGGTCGCGATTAGGCCGAGCGTCCCACGACGGCCGAGCAGCGAGTGTGCCCTCAAGAAGAAATAGCCGACCAAGTCAGCGTTGCCCTTTGCCCCGCTCGCTAGGGCGTGGATGAACCACTCGCGCACATCAGCGCCCATGGAGCCCGTGATCTTCTTGCCTCCCAAGAACGGCGGATTGCCGACCACAGCGTCGAAGCCGCCGTGATCGACCATCACGTCTGGGAGCTCTACCACCCAATGGAGCGGCTCCCAGCGCTCGTAGTCAGTCTCGACGGTGGGCTTGAGGCCGTCCTCGATACGCCAGTACAGGTCGGCTCCGTCGAGGATCGAGTCGTCGGGCGGGAAGGCTTGCTGGACCTCCCAGCCCAGGAACTTGTAGGCATCGTTGAGCTTCGCGCCCGGCTTGCCTCCGAGCGGGAGACCGGCGGCGACGATTCCGTCGGCCATCTGGCGGAGCTGCTTGGTGACGCTGCGAGACTGGTCCAGCAAACGCTCCTTGCCGCGAGTGGAGCGCATGGCGTTGTGCTCATCCACGGGCGAGGCGAGCTCGCGACGGAGGCGGACTGCTTCATCGAGCTTGCGGCGTACGTCGACGAAGATCTGCTTGTCCATGCGGACCGGGTCTGGGTAGACGTGGAGGTACTCAAGCTGGTCTTGCGAGGTCAGGCCTAACAACGAGTTGCCGCAGAAGATCTTGTCGTCGACGAATGAGAACGGCTTGGATCGGTCCATGGAGACCAACCACAGCGATAGTTTGCACATCTCGACTGCCATATGGTTGATGTCGGCGCCGTAGAGACAGCGTGCGATGACCTCACGCAACGCGTCGGAGCGAATGTCAGCGGGTTCGGCGTCTGTGGCGTGCATGCCTTCGGCCTGCCATGCTTCGGTGACCCGGTCGGCGAGGTAACGGGCGGCGGCTACCAGGAAGGCGCCGGAGCCGGCCGCGATGTCGGCGACCTTGAGGTCGAGGATCTCGGTCGCCGACCTGAGGCGCCACTCGGACTCGTCGTTGGTCTGGTGAGGGCCTGGGGCGTAGACGAGGGGTTGGAGGGCGTGGAGTACGACCTCTTCAGCCAGGGACCTCGGGGTGTAGTGGGCGCCGGCGTTCTTGCGGCTGGGAGTCTCGACGACGATCAGGCCACCGATCGGGAAGACCATCGGGATGTTACGCAAGTCGCGACGAATCAGGGTTCCCCAGAAGATGAGGGAATCCAGGAGATCGGGGGCGCCGGCGGAGACGGGGGTGAGAAGGCGTACGAGCTCTGCCTTCTCGTCCTCGCTCGGTCCCTTGTCGACCGCTTTGGCGATCACCGAAGCGCTCTTCGGAGCTGCCGCGGACTGGTTCTTCTTGACCCAGTCGATCAGCTTGGCGGCGAACTTCTTGGAGTCGGCGCTGTCCTCGTAGAGGTTGTTCAGCACGCCGAGTGGGATCTCTGGCTCCTGGCCGTCTTTCCCGATCAGGCCGAGCACGACATCGCCACGGACATCGGCACACGAGTAGCCAAGCAGGCCCTCGTAGATGTAGCCGATCTGCTCCACGTCGATGTCGCGGAAAGAGATGTGGCGACGCTCGCCCTTGACCACGACCGTCTGCACCGACTTCAGCACGTGCAGCATGACTCGATCGGAAACCTTCAGCCGCAGGCCCCGGTCGTCGGTGGCGTGGAGCCAGGGGAAGCGTGAGGGGTCCAGCAGGGACCCGCCGTAGGCGGGCATCCGCATCTCGTCATAGTTCACGCCGCCGTGGAGGGCCTGGGAGACGGCGAGGAGGCGGTGCCAGGCGTCGTACGACTCATCGAGGTGTTCTTCGCCGCCGGCCGCCTGAGCCTCAAGACTGGAGAGTAGATCGCGTAGGGCGTAGGAGTCCCAGTAGAGCTGCTCGGTGGGGAGCATGTCGCGCTCCTCGGCGAAGAGCAGGAAGACCACCCGCATCATGATCGTGACCGCGGCCTGGTAGATCTGGTCAGGGTTCTCGGTCAGCGGGTCGGGGTCGTGGTTGCGCTTGGCCTCGAGGCGGGCTTCGGAGAAGGCCTGCACCAGGAGCTCGACGCTGCGGCGCACCTGGGTGCCAAGGGCCTCGGTGATCTCCTCGGCCTCGAGCTCGCTGCGGGCAAACAGGTGCGGGAGGCGTAGCTGCTCGTTCTTGGCGCGGAAGCGGCGCTGTTCGATCAGGGTCAGGAAGGCGTCGCGCAGCAGCGGCTCCTCGGCCCAGGTCAGGGCGTTGACCATCCCGGAGCCGGTGGGTTTGCCGTCCTTGGCCCAGACCAGTGCCCACCACTGGCCGTCGGTGACGATGCCGCACTCGACGCCGGCCTTGCGCAGGAGCATCGCCATGCGGTCGATCTCGTGGGCGCTCCAGCCGTCCAGGCCGGGGGCGCGAAGACTGGTGGTGGGCTCGGAGACGAGCAGGAGGGCGGCGTACTGCTCTGATCCCCTACCTTCCAGCGCACCGGTCGGGCGGATGCGCACCTGCTCGCCGGGTGAGTGGATCTCGACGTCTTCGACGTCCATGCGCAGATCGGCGTCCCACCCGGCCAGCTCGAGGACGGTGTCGATCCAGGCCCGGTTGACCTCGGCGTACCTCTGCTTGGCCTCTTCGGTCTTCACGGCGAGCTCGTAGGTGTCGAGCTCGCGCTGCCATTCGGCGAACGCCTGCTTGAAACGTACGGCCCGGTCGTCGGTGTCGCTGAGGCGGTCCACGCCCTCGGGCCAGATGTCCTTGATCACCGGGAGCGCGAGGAAGGGTCCGTCGGTCTCGACCTGGGTGAGCCAGTCCTGGTGACGGGCGGTGACGGTCTGCTTGGCGGATCGCCTCATCGGATGTCGAGTCCCTTCTCGATGTCGGCGGGAGCGAGCGCGAAGACGACTGCGGCGGGGAACTCCCAAGCGCGGACGTCGTCATATCGTTCCTGCACCGCTTGCAGTTCTCTGGCTCGCTCGTCGTCGAGCAGGTCGATGCGCCTGCGGATTTCCCGGAGGTCGCGCTCGGACTGGCGCTTCTCGTCCTCGAAAAGGGCGAGCTGGCCGCCGTCGATCGCCTCGGCTTCCTTCAACGCCTCCACGAGGGTGTCCTGGAATCGGTCGAAGATCTCGTCGACTCTCGTGCGGTCAGCTCGCTCGCGATGCTCGAGCTGCCCTTCCACATCCTTGCGGCGGCGCTCGGATCGATCCTTGACCGCCTGCTCGACCCTGGCTCTGAGACCGGACTCGCCTTCGTCGTTCCAGGCGGCCGCCAGATCGTGCCTGACCTGGCTTGGGGCCGGTTTCAGGTCGATCCGATCGAGCGCCTTCTCGAGGAGCTCCTCTGCCTTGTGCTCGCCGACGACCTGTCGCCTGGCCAAGCGGGTGCCGGCGAGGAAGACCTCCTCGTGGAGCCTCAACCCGGCGCGGCCTACCAGGACGAGGCGGGTGACGGCGACCGCGTACGACTCCTCGAGGTCGGGCACGACCACGGCGCTCACTCGTTCCAGGGAGCGATCGCTACCCCAGAGGGCGGAGCGCAAGGTGCGGGTCGTGCGCTGCAGGAGCGGACTGCCGAGGTGCATGTAGACGACGTCCGGGTCGTCGACGAGCACCTGCGGGTCGAAGGCAATCGCGCGCTGTGTCGTCGGGTCGAGTCGGGTGACCAGGCCTCGTGTCACCGGCTCCCAGGAGGCATCGAGGTTGGGGAGCTTGAAGAGGGGTACGTCGGTTCGGTCCGACCCCACTGCCTGGAGGGGCGGGAGGTGCCCGAGCTCGAAGGCGGTGCCGACGACTCGATGCAGGTTCGCGGGTCTGAGGTGGAGGCGCTCGCGGCTGCTGGCGAGATCCTGCTCGAGTCTGGTGAGGTCTGTGTCCTTGATTCGCTCGCCTCTCAAAGTGTCGGCGATCGGGTCCTTCTCGGCTCTCGTCTTCTTCGATTCGACATTGCTGCCGCCGAACTGGCGCTGGATGTCGGGGGCGATGATCTCGTTCGCCGAGCCGAGGTCGCGCATGATCTGGTCGACCTTGCGGGCGATCCGGGCCAACTCTTCGACGTCTTTGCCGAGCGCGCTGCCGCCAGTGGCGACGGGTGTGAAATGGAAGACCTCAGGCGTCTCGGTCTGGCCGTAGCGATCGATGCGACCGATACGCTGCTCGAGGCGGTTGGGGTTGAACGGAATGTCGAAGTTCACCAGCCGATGACAGCGGTGCTGGAGGTCGATGCCCTCTCCGGCGGCATCAGTGGCCAGGAGGATCCTGACGTCGGTCTTCGTCGGAGGCTCGTTGAACTTCGCACGGGTGATCTCGCGCGTCTCGGCGTCGGTGCTGCCGTCGATGACCGCTATCCGCTCGTCCTCGTAGCCTCGTTGGCGCAGCAGTTCGCGAATCCAGGTGAGGGTGTCGACGTACTCCGTGAAGACGACCAGTCGCTCGTTGTTCCACGTGCCGTTGATGCGGAGCTGGGCTTCGATGTAATCGATGAGCCGCTCGAGTCGGGTATCTGCCCTCGAGTCGTAGCGGTGACCCCAACTGCTGAGCCAGCTCAGATCGGCGAGGTCGGCCTCGGAGAGCTTCGGCAACGCCTTCTTCGTCTGCTGAAGGGTCTGCAACTCGGGCTGATCGACCCTTCCCTCTTCGAGCTCGTCGGCATCTTGGCCGAGCACCTGGTCGTAATCGGCCTCGAAGTCGACGTCGAGACCCCTGGACCGGGTGTCCATGTAGACGTCGACCGTGCGCGCGAACGCCGCCGGCGATGAGAAGAACCGCTTCTTGAGCAGCAAGGTCGCCATGTCTTTGGCCGAGTTCGAGTCGCCGCTGGTCGCGACAGCGCGATCGCGTCGACGGGTGAACTCCAGGAGCCGGTCGTACGCCTCGGACTCGCTGTCGGACGGGATGAACTCGAGTGGTTCGACCTTGCGCTGCTTGAAGCCCTTGGCCTCGGTGAGGTCGGCTTTGAGGCGGCGTACGGCGACTTCTTTCAGGGCCTTCTCGTCGACTCTGTTGCTGCGTACGAAGCGCTGGGGGTCGATCATCTCCAGCAGCGCCGTGAACGACTCGGTGTAGCCGTTGTGGGGAGTCGCGCTGAGGAAGAGCCTGTGCTCGGCTTTCTCGGCGAGTTCGCGGACCGCCCTGGTTCGCTGGGAGTCGATGGCGTAACCACGCCGTTCACGGCCCACCTTGTCGGTGCGGACCGGGCTGCTCGGTGCCACATGATGGGCCTCGTCGACGACGAGGATGTCGAAGGCGTACCTGCCCTTGATCGTCGTGAACGCGTCTCGGAGCTGACGCTGGGCTCGTTGGCCGGGGAGCCAGGCCATGCTGACGATGATGCGGGGGAAGAGAGTGAACGGGTTGGCGTGGATGCCGTGAGTGCGGCGGACTTCGCGCATGGTCTCGGAGTTGACGACCTTGAAATCCAGGCCGAACTTCTCCGCCATCTCGTCCTGCCACTTGAAGGCGAGGCCGGCTGGGCAGACTACGATCGCTGTCCTCGCGCGGTGGCGAAGGAACAGCTCCTGGATCACCAGGCCGGCCTCGATGGTCTTGCCCAGGCCGACATCATCCGCGAGCAGGAGGTTGGCCCGCGGGTTGGCGAGGGCTCGTTTGAGTGGCTCCAGCTGATAGGGCTCGACGTTTGCTCCGCTGCGGAACGGCGCCTGCACGGTGCCGTCATCGGCGCTGGTGATCGCACCCCATCGCAGCGCGTCGATGAACGCTGCGAGCTTGTTCAGATCGTCGAACCGGGTCGGGTCGATGTCAGTCGGCAGACCACGGTGGGCTCGCGCGCTGCGGCCCTGCTCCAGCTCCCAGACCACCCGCAACTCGTGGCCGAGGCGATCCTCGTCGACCGATTGGAGGGTCACGGCGTGTTGTAGATGCTGCACTGCGTCGTCGGCGCTGCTGCGGCCCAGCCCCTGCTGGTTCACGTCCGTCACGGCCCAATTGCTGCCGCGTACCGTCACAATCTGCCCGAGCTCTGGGACGTCGGTGACGATGCTGTCACCCTCCGTCATTGTTAGCGCGATATCGACCCCAGTCACAGTCGTCGACTGTAACGGTCTGCACCGACAAGTCAGGACGAAATCGACACCGTCGACGGCCAGCCATCCTCAATCTGAGGTATGGGCGCAACCTGGGGCGCGGATGGCCAGCAGGCGCACGCCTGGGTCAATTAGTGTGCGATGGCGTCTCGGCCCTCGCATTGGAGCCTTTGCCATGCCTGCTGAACTCCACACCACCCTTCCGGACGAGAAAGGCCATGTCGCCGAACGACTGTTCATCGAGCGCCTGGTCGATCTGGGGACGTCAGGGAGCGCGGTCTGGGGCAATGTCGACTACCTGCAAGGTGTCGCGGACATCGACACCATCCTTCACTGGCCATCGGTTGGGCTGTTCACGATAGAAGTGAAGGGCGTCGGGCTCGACATGATCGAGGAGTACGGCCTCAAGTTCTGTCGCATCAAAGGCCGGTCGGGACCTCACCCGGTCGAGCAGATCAGTCTTGCAACCCTCGATCTCCGCAACTACCTCAGCAGGTTCCCCGGAGCCCGGACGCCGTTCTTCCTCATGACAGCGGCCTTTCCGCGGATCAGTCGCAGGGCATTCGTCACGAGATTCGACGACCCACAGATCGAGCTGCATGCCGAGAGTCTGATCTTCGCCGAAGACCTGGAGTCCACTGCAGCGTTGGCGCTGCGCCTCCAGACGATCCGGTCCACCCCGGCACGGGGACGCGGCGCCAAGAACCCGGTGCCAACCGCCGACCAGATGGCGAGGTTCACGGATCTGATCAAGCCGGCGCCGACGTCTGTATCGAGCCAAGCGGATCAGGAGCGGGGCGGCGTTCTACGCCGACAAGTCGCTTCTCCGTCTTCGGTCAGCCGGAAGTACCTCGAACCCGGCCGGCGACCACCGACCGCCTTCCGTGGCGCCCCCGGGACCGGAAAGACCGTACGGCTTCAGGAGATCGCTGTGGCACATGCTCGCGCAGGAAGGGCAGTGCTGTTCACTTGCTTCAACAGAGTGTTGGCATCCACTCTGAGAGGTGTCATGGAGAGCCAGCGGCTCGGCGAAGCAGTCGATCGCCGGATCGTGATCACGCATGTCGACGAACTGCGCAAACAACTGGGTGACGACCTGTCTGGCTTCACCGGCATGTTCAACACCGTCTGTATCGACGAGGGCCAGGACATGGCCGACGATGCGTTCGAATTCCTCGAGCAGCTCGCTTCTAACGACGCAGAATGGTTCATCGCCGACGGTCCCGGTCAAGAGCTCTATGGTCCGGCGAACCGAGCCGGCGAGCCGCCGAAGTTTCTGGCTGCCGCTCGTGACGAAGGCACCGTCGAGATCCTTCGCCGCAATTATCGAAACGCTTCCGCGAGCTACCTCGTTGCACAGGCCGTGTTCGAGAACTCGCCAGATCTGGGCTCGATCCCGGACTGGGTGGAGAAGCACCCGATCAATCCACCAGATGACAGCGGGTCGGAGATGCTCGCGCTCACCGGGACCCAGATGACGCCGGGAGGAGAGTTACCGGAGGTCATTCGTGTCACTCTGCCACCCGCTGGCGACTGGCGGCAGGCGAAGCTGCACGCATACGCGGCGATCTTCAGCTCCGCGTTGGAGCTGTTGGCTTCTGAAGGTAAACGCAGGGACCTGGCCATCATCTGTGCGCGAGGCGACACCAAGTCGGCTGAACCGAAATGGGCCAGAGAAGCCCTCGCGATGCTCGGCGTTCCTGTCCACGACCAGATCGCGGGAACAGGCCGCGACACCGTCGTTCCCGAAGACCACGTGCGGCTGACGACAATTCACTCATCCCGAGGAATCGAGGCATCTCGCGTCATCTTGCTCGACTTCGCCAACGGTGTCAGCGGCGCCGAGCATCACATCCGGAACAGTCGGATCATGAGTCACATCGCGCTGTCCCGCGGACAACTCGGGACCGCGATCGTGGTCGTCGATGACTCGACGAGCCCGCACCTCGCCTTCGTCGAGGAACTCATCAAGGCTTACAAGTCCTGAGACGGGCTGAAACGGCCTGACCTGACTACCGTGCTCGACATGACCGGCAAGTCCGGCTGTGGACGGCACCGATCATCCATCAGTCCGTTCCCACAGGCGGTCGCGGTGCTCGCGCTGCGGCGCTCGAGGTTCTCGGGCCGTCAGGGTCGGTAGGTGATCGTAATCGGCCTGGTCGATGAGACGACGACACCAGGGAGGTGAGCCAGAGCGGCACAGACGAAGGAGGAGCGCTTCACGTTGAGACCGTCGGTGGCGACAAGCTCCCTGTTTGTGAGTACATGCCGAACGGTCAGACGTTGCCACGCCTTCGTCACCATCTCGGCAGGGACAAGCTCGGGGTCAGCGCCCCGCTCTTTCGAACGATCGGTCTCGACGTAGATCCCCTCAGGCCCAATTCTGACGATCCAGTTCGGGTGCTGCGAGCCCAGCGTGTATATCGCTTCACCGACGGTGAGGTTCTCAGTGAGTAGATGCAGTAGATCATCGTCGAACGGCATGCCAAAAGCCTTCCGTGGAATGGGCTGCAGACCGTAGAAAGTTCAGTCCGCTGAAAACAAGGTCATCGCGGTGCGGCCGATCGTTCGCGTAAACGCGGCGTCCACCGATCCTCCGACCAAGCCGCCGATTCCCGGGACTGCTCTGCTGAGAGTCAGCACCGACCGTTTGGTGCCGTACTTGGCGATCAAGTAGACCCCAGCTCTCTTGTTGATCTGCTTGATCACGGTCATCGGAACAGCAGCGATCGCTTGTTTGGCGAAGGCCGCGCCGACCTTCACACCGACTGCCGAGGCAGTTGCCTGAACGCTCGACCCTGCAATGGTGAGCATCATGACCGCTTGGGTGTGCGGGTCCTCCAGGTCGTAGCCACGCAGATGTGCGATGGCCCCGACCATCCGCGCGTTGATGATCATGCTTCCCGCGAGGTTTGCCGGGAGGGTCACCGGCATCGCCACAAACCCGCCGAGACCGGTGACAAAGCCTTGGGTTCCAGCTGCGACGACGGATTCCCGGACGATCCTCTGTATTGCAGCTTCGCGACCGGATACCGTTTCCGCGTTCTCGCCTGCGGCACTGTCGTCGTTTGATCGGTCAAGTCCGCGTGCGATTCGAGAGGCCCGAACTCTTTCGAGACGGTCGTCCGCGTAGGCACTGGCACCTGTGATCGGACCGACTCCGTTGCGAATGGCCTCCATCGTCATCCGCTGCAGATGACCCCCGAGGGTCTCGAGCGAAACGCCGTTCTGGTCGGAAACTTCAGCCATCAGCCGCTCCGTTCAGATTCATCGAACGAAACGCTACCCACGCGAGCATCGTCCGTCCGCTCCTCGCACACTGATCCTTCAAATGGGGTATGGCCCAGCACCGGCGCGACCTGGGACCAACGGCGCAAGCCAGGACCTAAGCTTCCCGGCGCCAGCGGTCGGGGGTGGTGCCGTAGCGGGACTTGAAGCGGCGGACGAGGTAGCCCGGGTCGGTGAGGCCGGTGCGGGTGGAGATGACCGAGAGCGGGAGGTCGGTCTCGCGGAGGAGGCGGCGGGCTTCGGTGAGGCGGCGCTCGGTGAGCCAGTCGAGGAGGGTCCGGCCGGTGCGTTGGCGGATGACGGTGGTGAGGTGGCCGGGGGTGTAGCCCAGCGTGCGGGCTAGGTCGCCGGCGGAGACCTTGGTGGCGTACGTCCTCTCGATCTCGTCGAAGACGCGGCTGACCAGCGGGTCGGGGGCGATGGGGGCGCTCGGGGCTAGACGGGCTGAGGCGACCAGGAGGTTGGTGAGGATCGCGGTGACGGCGTCGTGGGCGCCGAGGCGTTCGGGGTGGCGTAGCTCCTCAGCCAGATCGGCCAGCAGCGCCTGCCAGCGTGGGCGCTCGGCCTCGGGCACCAGTGCGCGGCGGCCGTCGGCGGCGAAGAGGGCCAGGAGCGGGTGGTGGGCCCAGGTGAGCGGGGAGATGGAGGCGAGGGAGGGGATGGCGTCGGGGGTGAAGGCCACCGACCAGGCTCGCGCGTGGGTGAGCTCGGCGAGCGACTCGGCGGCCACGACCTCGCCGGGAGCGACCGCGTGGACCTCGCCGTCGCGCAGCGCCACCTGCTTGCCGTCGAGGCCGACGGCGCCGCCGCCGCGCTCGACGTAGGCCAGCACCCAGAAGTCGTGGGCGTGGCGGTTGTCGGGAGGCAGGTGCTCGCCGTCGCAGTCGGGATCGAGCGGGACGACCCGGACCGCCGGCATGCCGGGGCTCTGCTCCCAGCGATAGACGGGGGTGCCGTCGGCACGCACCGTACGCACCGAGCGCACCCGGTCCGGGCTCAGATCTGAAGAACGTCCCATCGCTGCCTACTTCCCTCCCACCGCATATCCGCAGAATGTCCCATTGTAGAGATATGACGATACAGATCATCGACGGCCGCGCCGAGAGCGATCAGGGCCGCGACTTCCTCCCCGGCATGGGCCGCCCCTGGCTCCTGCCCCTCTACGACCTCTTCACCCGGTTCGCCCGCGTGGGCGCCCTCCACGAGCGGACCGTCGAGCTCGCCGGCATCGAGTCCGGCCAGAGCGTGCTCGACGTCGGCTGCGGCACCGCCAACCTCTCCTTCGCGGTGCTCCGCGCCGTCCCCGGCGCCGTTGTCACCGGGCACGACCCCGACGCGGGCGCGCTGCGGATGGCCGCTCGGAAGGCGGGTCGGCGAGGCGTACGTCTCTCGCTGGTGCAGGGGTACGCCGACCGGCTGCTGCCCGAGGACGGCAGCGTCGACCACGTCGTCTCCTCGCTCGCGCTGCACCACGTGGACGACGCCGGACGCGAGGGGTTCGGACGCGAGGCCCACCGGATCCTGAAGCCCGGCGGGCGGGTCACCATCGTCGACTTCGGCGCCCCCGACCACGGCCATGGCCACGAGGGCCACCAGCACCGCGGCATGAACAGCTACACCGAGCGCAACCTCGACAACGGGATCGTCGGCCTGCTGACCGCCGCCGGGTTCACCGACGCCCGCGAGATCGACCACATCGAGCACAGGTTCGGGCCGATCACGATCGTCCAGGCGACCCGCTGACGACCGCAGGGGTTAGGCCAGCGCCGCGCGGACGGGCAGTCTGGCCTCATGCACTTCATCGGAGTCGACCTCGCCTGGGGCGCGCGCAGGCCCACGGGCGTGGCCGTCCTGGACGAGGAGGGCCGCCTCGTCCACTTCAGCGCGGCCACGACCGACGATGAGATCGTCGCGGCCATGGAGCCGTACGTCGACGGCGACTGTCTCGTCGCGATCGATGCTCCCCTGATCGTCACCAACCCCACCGGGAACCGGCCGGCCGAGGCCGCGCTCAACAAGGACTTCGCTCGCTTCGACGCCGGCGCGCACCCCTCCAACACCAGCAAGCCGGAGTTCAGCGAGCAGCCTCGCGGCGCCCGGATCGCAGCGCGGCTCGGGCTCGACATGAACCCGCAGTCCGGCCGGCGGCGCCGGGCGATCGAGGTCTACCCCCACCCCGCGACGGTGGCGCTCTTCCGACTGGGCCGGACGCTGAAGTACAAGCAGAAGTCGGGCCGTGACATCGACCAGCTCCGCGCCGAGCTGATCATGCTGCTCGGCCTCCTGGAGGGTCTCGCGAGCGCCGACCCGCCGCTGCTGCTCGACAACCCGTCCTGGCAGGCCCTGCGCAAGGCCGCCGAGAATGCGGTACGCAAGAGCGAGCTGCGCGTGGTCGAGGACCAGGTCGATGCGGTGCTGTGCGCCTACATCGGCCTGTTCGCGACCCGGGCACCGGACCGCACCACCACCTACGGCGACTTCGCCACCGGCTACATCGTCACCCCGACGCTGCCCGACGACCTCCGCCCGACACCGCGCGGGCGGGCCGTGGCGAGGATCCACGACACCGGAGCCGCGGTCCGGGAGTACGCCGCGATCCAGCCGACGCTGCAGGAGGCGGCCGACCAGTACGTACAGCTGATGACCTCGCTCCTCGACGACGCGGGCATCAACTACCTCACCGTGACCTCTCGCGCGAAGTCGGTCGCGTCGTTCGCGGCCAAGGCGGCTCGCACCGTCGACGGACGGCAGGTCTTCACCGACCCGCTGCGCCAGATCACCGACCAGAGCGGGCTGCGGGTGATCACCTACGTCCACAGCGACGTCCAGGCCGTCGCCGACCTCCTCGACGACCAGGTGGTCGTCCACGACGACCGTGACATGGGCGAGGAGACCGCGAGCGAGGGCCGGTTCGGCTACGCCAGCCGCCACCTGCTGGTCAGTCTCGACCCCGCGCGCGAGGGCCAGGCGGCGTACGAGCTGTTGCGGGGCCGCCAGGCGCAGATCCAGATCCGCACCGTGCTGCAGCACGCGTGGGCCGAGTTCGAGCACGACATCCGCTACAAGGGCACCATCCCCAGCGAGCACGTGCCCGACTTCGACCGCCGGTTCACGCTCGCTGCCGGCCTGCTCGAGCTCGCCGACCGTGAGTTCTCCACGATCCGGGACCGGCTCCGGGAGGGCGGGACCGCCGCCAGCGCGGAGGCCCTCGACGACGACCCGCGCATCAGCCCGCGTGAGCTGGCGGCGTTCCTCGCCGGGCAGTACTCCGACGCCGGCTGGTCGCGCACCGACCACTACGGGTGGATCTCCGGCGTCATCCTCGAGCTGGGCATCACCTCGCTGACCGAGCTCGGCGAGGCGTTGCGCTCGGTCGACGAGGAGACCCTGATGGCGCGGATGGACTACCGCTACCCGCCGGGTGCCGTGCGCCGGCTCGACGACGCGCTGCTGTGGGTCTACGGCGACGCCTACGTCGAGCTGCGCGCCAACGCGCACCGGGCGCCCGGCCTGCGGGCCAGGCTCGCCAAGATGCGCGACTCCGACTGAATCGATCGGCGGGCCGCTCGCTGAAATCCGATCCGGGGGCGGGCGCGAATCCCCGCTATGAGACACCTGGATCGCCATACCCTCGCCCACGCCGCCGCCGGCGTGCTCGCCGGGGTGGCCGGAATGTCCGCCGCACATCTGACGGCCGCGCTGCTCACGCCGGCCTCGTCCCCCGCGCTCGCGGTCAGCACCGCGGTCATCGACGCGACGCCCACCCCGGTCAAGGAGTGGGCGGTACGCGAGCTCGGCAGTGCCGACAAGCCGATCCTGATCGGCAGCGTGCTGCTGGTCACGATCGGGTTCGCCGCCGTGATCGGCGTCGTGGCCCGCCGCCGGCTGAGACTCGGCGTCGGGCTCATGGCGGGCCTGGTCCTGCTCGCCGGAGCCGCGGTGGCCCGCCTGCCGCTCTTCGAGATCACCGACCTCCTGCCCACGCTGGTGGCGCTCGTCCTCGGACCTGCCGTGCTGGTGCTGCTGACCCGCGCCCTGACCGCTGAGCGCCCGCCGAGCCACCGCGCCGCGAGCGAAGACCCGAGCGACGGCACCGCCACCCGCCGCAGCGTGCTGATCGGGTTCGGGGCCCTGGCCGTGCTCTCCGCCGCGGCCGCGACCGGCGGGCAGCTGATCGTGCGCGGCCGTACGGCGCTCGCCGACATCATGCTGCCGCCGGTCCGCGACCCGTTGCCGGCGCTGCCGGCGGGGCTGGAGGAGACCCACCAGGGGATCTCCCGGTTCGTCACCCGCAACCGCGACTTCTACCGGGTCGACACCAAGCTGGCCATCCCGATCGTCGACCAGAACAGCTGGTCGCTGACCATCGACGGTGACGTCGAGCGCGAGCTGACCTTCAGCTACGACGACCTGCGCGAACGCGAGAACGTCGAGCACGACATCACCCTGACCTGCGTCTCCAACGAGGTCGGCGGCAAGCTCGTCGGCGCGGCGCGCTGGACCGGCGTACCTCTCAAGGAGCTGCTCGAGGAGGCCGGCGTCGGCGAGAACGCCGACCAGATCCTCTCGACCGACGTCGAGGGCTTCACGATCAGCACCCCGCTCGCGGCCGCGATGGACGGCCGCGACGCGCTGGTCGCCCTCGGCATGAACGGCGAGGTCCTCCCCCGCACCCACGGCTTCCCGGCCAGGCTGGTGGTGCCCGGGCTCTACGGGTACGTCGGTGCCACCAAGTGGGTCACCCGGCTGACCCTGACCCGCTACGACGAGGCCACCGCCTACTGGACCGACCGCGACTGGGCCATCGATGCCCCGATCAAGCTGTCCAGCCGGATCGACACGCCCCGCCCGCTGAGCAACATCCCCGCCGGTCGCACCGTGATCGGCGGCGTCGCCTGGGCCCAGCACCACGGCGTCGACCGGATCGACGTACGCATCGACGGCGGCCGCTGGCAGCCGGCCGAGCTCGGCCCGGATGCCGGGATCGACTACTGGCGCCAGTGGTTCCTGCCCTGGGACGCCCAGCCCGGGAGCCACCAGCTGGCGGTGAGGGTCACCGATCGCGACGGCAACGTGCAGAGCACCGACCGGGCCACCCCGTTCCCCGACGGGTCCAGCGGCATCCAGGAAATCGTCGTCACCGTCACCGAGTGAAAAAAGACGAAATCCGAACTGACGACCGTGCCGAAGCCCTCATGACAGCAAGAGACCAACCCTCGAAAGGCTCTCCCAAATGAAGCTCAACACGATCACCCGTACCGGCAGCGTCGCCGCGTCCATGGCGCTTCTGCTGGGTCTCGGTCTCTCGGCATGTGGTTCCGAGGACACCGCGTCCGGAAGCGACGCCGGGTCCAGCACCTCCGAGTCGTCCGAGGCGGCGCCCGAGGAGGACATGGAGGCCGGTGCGCAGACCTTCGGTGAGGGCTGCAAGCTGATCCCCGCCGACGGCGCCGGTTCGTTCAACGGCATGTCGACGGCACCGGTCGCCTCCGCGGCGAGCGCGAACCCGCTGCTCAAGACGCTGGTCTCGGCCGTGGGCCAGGCCGAGCTCGTCGACACCCTCAACAGCGCCGACGCGCTGACCGTCTTCGCCCCGACCGACGACGCCTTCGCCAAGATCCCGAAGGCCGACCTGGACGCCGTCCTGGCCGACAAGGAGACGCTGACCAAGGTCCTCACCCACCACGTGGTGGCCGGGCAGCTCGGCCCGGACGAGGTCGCCGGTGAGCACGAGACCCTGGCCGGTGACACGATCACCGTGGAGGGTTCGGACGAGGAGTTCACCGTCGGCAAGGAGAACGCCAAGGTGCTGTGCGGCAACATCCCGACCGCCAACGCCACGGTGTACGTCGTCGACACCGTCCTGATGCCCTGATCGGGACATCGGACCGGATATCCGCGAGGATCGATACATGAGACCGCTCAGCTCAGTTCCCTCCGGCGACTCGTCGCCGGAGGGAGCGGGGTCCCCGGAGCTTGCCGGCCTCCTTCGTCGCATCGCCCGAGGCGACGAGGCCGCCTTCGCCGCCCTCTACGACGCGACCTCCGCCCGTGTGCACGGACTGGTGCTACGGGTGGTGCGTGACCCGGCTCAGGCCGAGGAGGTCACCCAGGAGACGTTTCTCCAGGTGTGGCGCAACGCCAGCCGGTACGACGAGAACCTGGGCAGCGCCCATTCGTGGCTGCTCACCCTGGCCCATCGTCGTGCCGTCGACAGGGTCCGATCCGCGGAGTCCGCCGGCCGTAACGACACGGCCTACCACGGCACCACCCAGACCCCGCCCCATGACACGACGGCCGAGGCCGTGGAGATCTCCTTGGAGGCTCGCCGCGTCCACATCGCCCTCGAGACCCTGACGGCGGTCCAACGTGAGGCCCTCATGCTGGCGTACTTCGGTGGTTACACCCACACTGAGGTCGCCGCCATGCTCGATCTGCCGATAGGCACTGCAAAGACCCGGATCCGCGACGGACTGATCCGGTTGCGCGACGCGATGGGAGTGAGCCGATGAACGCGCACGATATTCACGCCCTCTCCGGCGCCTACGCCGTCGACGCCCTCGACGATCTCGAGCGCGTCCGGTTCGAGGAGCATCTCGCCGTGTGCGCGGACTGCCGCGACGAGGTCGCCAGCCTGCGTGAGAGCGCCTGGCAGCTCAGCAGCATGACCGACACCGCTCCGCCGCCGGAGCTGCGCGACCGTCTGCTCGCCGGCATCAAGGAGATCCGGCCGCTTCCGCCCGAGACAACGGCGATCCGCGAGGTCGCTCCTGACCCATCGGCCGCCTCGTCCGGGCATCGACGGTTCGGGTGGCGTACGTTCGCCGCCGCGGCCGCGGTGCTGGCCGTCGTCGGCACCGGTGCGGTCACGGTCGTCGAGCTGGTCCGCGACGACTCCAGCCAGACCATGTCGACCGCGGAGCGGGTGCTGAGCGCGAAGGACGCGACGACCGTGGCCGTCGACCTTCCCGGTGACGCCCGGGCCCGGGTGGTCCGCTCGGTCTCGGAGAACAGGGCCGTGCTGGTCACCTCCGACATGCCGGCCGCACCTGACGGCAAGGTCTACGAGCTCTGGCTCCAGCACGACGACGTCATGGTCCCCGCCGGCCTGATGCCCGCCGGCAGCGACCAGACCGTCGTCCTCGAGGGCGATGCCGGCGACGCGAGCGCAGCCGGGATCACCGTCGAGCCGGAGGGAGGCTCGGACGAGCCGACCTCGGCTCCGATCGCGCTGTTCGACTTCGCCCAGGCCACCTGACCTGCGCGAACGGGAGGCCGGCCGGCTCAGGCGTAGGGGTCGAGGGAGACCCCGGCCGGCTTCCCGTTCGCCAGTGTGCCGCCGAAGCGCGCATCGGTGAGCTTGAAGGTGGCGGCACCGAAGTCGGCCGCGACGAGACGGTCGCGGATGCCGGCCGGGTAGTTGTCCCAGCCGACCAGGCCCTTGACCTGCCAGACGCCCTCGTGGTTCTCGGGCGGCTCGTCTCCGCCACCGGTCTTGGGGAAGCGGAAGCAGTGGGTGCTCCCTCCGTCCTTGTGATAGACGGCCTTGGGGTGCGTACCGCCCTCGAACTGCAGCTCCGACTCGGGCTTGATCTGGTAGCCGGAGTGCTGGGAGACCGACATGTAGCGGGCGTGGCCGTCCTGGACCCACACGATGATGTGCTCCCAATCGTGCCGGTGGCCGGCCGAGCCGGGGCCCCAGGAGACCTGGTCCTTCTCGAAGTAGTAGCCGTAGAGGTACGCACACCAGCCGTTGTTGCACTTCGAGCGCGAGTAGACGTTGGTGCTCTGCAGGTCGGAGAGGTCGCGGCACTGGCCGTTGACCGTGCCGCCCATCGCCAGGCCGCCGTTGAGCGTCCCGTCCGGCCCGATCGCCGGGGTGCTGTAACAGCCGTCGGTGTCGAAGTCGAGGGCCGGCTGCCAGGTGCGATCGGCCTCCGGGGCCGAGGCCGGCAGCGCCGGGGGCGGGGCGGCCCAGGCGGCCGCCGGGACGAGGGAGAGGAGTGCGGCGATCGGAAGCGCGAGAGCGAGCTGGCGCGTGAGTCGTTTCCCGAGAGTCATGTGGGGTCCCTGGTGAGTGGGGGGATGGGGGTGCACAGATGCAACCAGTGCCGCGATCGTGTGACAACCCTGTGCGCGTGAACGCGCCGGTAACGCTGCTCGCCGGTGCCCTCCCTGCCCTGGTTGGATGGACCGGTGAACGCAACGCAGTGGCAGGACCGGATCGCCTCCGAGCTCGCCGGCCTCGGGCAGCAGGAGTTCGTCATCATCAGCGAGCCCGCGCCGCCCGCACCGGAGCCGACGGGCCTGCTGGCCCGGCTCAGGTCGAAGGCGTCCCGCTCCTCGGCGCCCTCACGCTGGGGCCAGGTCCTGTGCGTGGACGGGGTGCTCTCCGCCGAGTTCGCCGGTACGCAGCACATCGGTGGCACCTGGGAGGCCTCCGTCGAGCAGCACGAGGCGCTTCGCGCGGCCGGCTGGCTGACCCCCGCGGAGACCGACCCGATCGCGCCGGCCCCGGGGTTGCCGCACTACTGGCGGACGGTGCCCCAACGCGAGGCAGCGCTCGTCGCCGGGCTCCTCGTCGACGCCTTCCGCATCCTCGGCGCCGACTTCGCGACCCTCTCCCTCACCAGGGATCAGTAGGCGCCGAGCTGCTGACAGAGCATCCGGTAGAAGGCGGTGTTGGTCATCGGGGTGAGCGTGTCCCCCAGCGCGAGATGGACGCCGTCGGGGCCGTTGATGCCGGTCAGCTGCCACGAGCCGACCGCGATCGACCAGGCGGTGCGGGCGCCGATCTCGGCCAGGACCTCGTCGCGGGCTTCCTGGTCCTCGCCCAGCAGCTCGGCCATCCGCACGGTCGGGAACGGCCGCACCGACCCGGCCGCGCCCTTGACCGGGCGGATCTTCAGCGTGCGCACCAGGCTCGGGACCAGGTGACCTCGCGGAAGGTCGAGGGGCTGCGTACGGGTGCCGTCGACGCCGAGCTCGAGGTGGATGCCCGCGGGGCCGACCGCAGCACGGTGCTCGAGGCGTCCGCCCGGACCGGCGAGCATCCAGACGACCTCCGCCGCCGCGCTCACGCCGGGCTCCAGGTCGCGGCAGCGGCATCGATCTGGGCAGCCCAGGCCGCATAGTCGCTGGTCAGCACGGTAGCGGTCAGGGTGTGGCCGATTCCGTCGATCGCTACGAACCACTGCTCCATGGTCAGCGCGGAGTCGCCCGGCCCGTCGTACATCGCCAGCCGCCGACCCGCCTCCTGCCCCGCGATCGTGAGGCGCTCGAGGTCGATCGGGGTGTAGCCCGGCATCATCTCGGTGAACGCCATCTCGGAGCCGACCTGCCAGTCGCGGAACCCCAGGTCGCCGTTGGTCTGGGCGGTCACCGTGAGGTTGGAGCGGAAGGTGCCGCTCTCCGGCGCGAGCGCCAGGAGGCGTACGCCCTCGGGTGGCTCGACGATCTCCCAGCCTTCGGGGAGCGTCAGGGTCGTCTGCTGATCCGACACGGTCACTTCTTTCCCGCGGTGCGCTTCTTCTTCGGGCGCGACTCGCGATACCACTTCGGCTTGATGAACGACGGGGTGGGCACGATGACCAGCAGCGGGTAGACGAGGCAGGTGAGCAGGAAGAGCCCGCCGATGATCGTCCAGGCCGCGGTCTGCTCAGGCACCAGCCCGAAGGCCGTCGAGCCGGTGATGGCCAGCGCAGAGATGCAGGGCAGGTGGATGAGCACGACGTCCTCGCCCACACCGCCCCGGTTCCACGCGCTCGCCCAGGAACGGGCGCGGGCGGAGAGCCCGAGATGTTGCCAGATGCTGACCCCGGCGCCGATCACGCCGGCGGTGAGGATGAGTGCGGCCCAGATCATGGTGGTCCTAGTCCCAGAAGGTGATGGCGTCGCCGATGTCGGAGGCTACCTCGCCGGCACCCTCCGCGAAGTCGCTGACCCCGTCGACCACGGCCTCACCGAGCTCGCCGGCCTCGTCGACCACGAAGTCGGCGGCCTTGCCTGCCAGGCCGGAGCCGATCGCACCACCGATCACGCCTCCGACGACACCTCCGATGACCGTGCCCGGACCGGGGAAGATGCTCCCGATCGCGGCACCGGCCTGGGCTCCGGCCCAGGCTCCGCCCGCGGCACCCGCGGTGGTGATCGCCGAGGTGCTGACCGTGCGGCTCACCCGCTCCGTGGTCGACAGCGACGGGTCGTCGGCGTCCTTCTGCCACTGCTCCCAGGCCGAGGTGCCGGCGGTGACCACCCAGCCGGCCCGGGTCGCCCACTTGCCCGCGGTCAGCCACTTGCCGCGTACGGCTGCCTTGTTGGCCTTCGCATGCCAGTTCTTGTCGTTGAGCACCTTCGCGGCGCGCTCCAGCTTCGTCAGGCTCGACGGACTGGCGAACCGGCCGTTCACCCGCGGCTGGAACGTGCCGTAACGACTCTTCACCATCCAGTCGACACCGGCACCCGCACCCAGACCGGCCAGCCCCAGAGCGTACGCACCGATCTGCATGCCGTCGGAGAAGTCCTTCGGCAGCAGGCCCAGGTCTTCGAGGCGGTCCTCGATCCAACCGTCGCCGGTCGACTTCGAGATCGCCTTGCCGAGGTCCTCGTGGGCGTTGTCCTCGTCCTTCCGAGCCGTCTCGACCCGGCTGACCAGGTCGTTCCACTTCTCGACCTTGGTGTTGTGCGCCTTGACGTCGCCCTCGGAGGCGTCCTCGCCCGGGTCGGTCGGCGGCGAGATCATGGTGCCGCTGACAGTGAGCCCCGCCCCGCTCGCCTCGGTGCGGATCGTCGACATCTTGGTCTCGACCGCTTTGAGGTCACCGGAGAAGGTCGAGAGGCCCTTGCCCATGGCCTCGATGCGCGACTCGAGCTGACGCAGGTCGCTCTTGCGCCGCTCCGCCTTCGACTCGAAGGCGGCACCGGCCTGGCCCTTCCACGAGCCGGCGGTCTTGATCGCCTTGCCGAGGTCGTCGAGCGCGTCACCGACCGCGTCCTTGGCGGTCGTGCACGCGTCCGCCGCGGTCTGCGCCGCGGAGGCGTCGCCGTAGACCTTGGTGTCCATCGCTTGCGGCATCAGTTGCCCCTCACCCTCTGCTCCTGGCGCCGGCCCGCGTCGCCGGTCGCCTGATCGGCCGTGGTCGCGTGGTCGAGAGCGTTCTGGACGCCGTCGCTGAGCTTCCCGAGACCTTCCGCCATCCCTCCGACGGCCGCCGCCAGCGATGCCAGCGCGGTCGCGACCTCGGAGGACGACTCCCCGACGTCAGGTGTCTTCTGCAACGGCTTGGCCTGCTTGAACAAGTCTCCGCCGGCGGTGTCGAGCGTGCTCTTGATGGACCTGAGATCGTCGGGATTGACGTGCATGTCGTCGTCACTCATGCCCTCGTCCTACCCGATTTCGCCGATCTCAAACACACCGAAGGTAAAAAGCCCTAGGTGGCCGCCCCGGCCGGGACCCGCCCGTCCTGCTCGCCCTCGACGATCTTGCGGGAGAGCACGGCGAGCGCCTCGTCGAGCTTGGCGTCGTCGGGACCCCAGTCGGAGAGCTCGGTGGCCAGCCACTCCTTGAACGCCGCGACCAGCTTGCCGAGCTCCTCCCGGCCCGCCTCCGTCAGCGCGTACGCCGTCTCGTCGCCGTAGAGGTAGCCCTCTGCCGCGGCGGAGGCGAACGCCGGGGCCAGGACCTCGCCCGGCATCCCGAGGCGGTGGCCGATCGCGACCAGCGAGGCCTCGCCGCCGACCCACTCGCGGATCCCGATCTGTCGTACGCACCACGCGGTCGCGGCGTCGAGGTCGACCGCCGACTCCCGGATCCGGGTGAACGTCTCCGGCGGCTGCCGGCGCACCAGCTGGGCGACGGCGGCATCGAGGCGCACCGCGCTGTCGGAGGAGTTGGGCATCGCGAAGCCGTCGCCCGTGTCCGTCGCGGCGGCCCTCGAGGTGCCCCGCAGCGGCACCTCCTTGAGGAGCAGCGCGACCACGAACGCCAGCCCGGCGACGGGGACCGCGGCGAGGAAGACGACCTGGAGCGTCTCCGCGTAGGCCTCGATGATCGGCGCGCTCTGGGCATCGGGCAGCGCGTGGAGAAGCGCCGGGGCCGAGACCTGCTCCGCGGAGACTCCGGCCGAGGCGAGGGCGGCGGGGAGTCGGTCGGCGAGCTGGTTGGCGTAGACGGTGCCCATGATCGAGGCGCCGAAGGAGCTGCCCATCGTCCGGAAGAAGGTCACCCCCGAGGTCGCGACGCCGAGGTCCTCGTAGGCCGCGGTGTTCTGCACGATGATGGTCAGGATCTGCATGCTCAGGCCGACCCCCATGCCCATGATCAGCAGGTAGAGCGACATCACCAGGGTGCTGGTGTCGGCGTCCATGGTCGAGAGCAGATAGAGACCCAGCGCCATGATCAGCGCACCGGCGACCGGGAAGATCTTGTAGCGGCCCGTCCGGCCCACGATCGAGCCCGCCAGCGTTGATGTCACCAGGAGGCCGATGACCATCGGCAGGGTGCGGATCCCGGACGACGTCGCCGAGACGCCGTGGACGTACTGCATGTAGGTCGGCAGGTAGGTCATCGCTCCGAGCATCGCGAAGCCGACGATGAACGAGAGCACGACGCTGACCGTGAACACCCGGTCCCGGAACAGCCGCAGCGGCAGGATCGGCGAGACCGCTCGCGACTCGACCCAGACGAAGATCGCGAAGGCCGCCACCGAGCCGATGAACAGGCCGACGATGGTCGCCGACCCCCAGGCGTACTCGGTCCCGCCCCAGCTGACGGCCAGCGTCAGCATCGAGGCACCGAGGCCGACGAAGAGGATGCCGAGGTAGTCGATCGAGGGCCGCTTGCCGCGGGCGATCTGCGGCAGCGTCAGGCTCGCGATCGCGATCACGGCGATGCCGAGCGGCAGGTTGATGTAGAAGGCCCAGCGCCAGGAGAGGTGGTCGGTGAAGAGGCCGCCGAGGAGCGGACCGAGGACGGTGGTGGCACCGAAGACCGCCCCGAGGGCGCCCTGGTACTTCCCTCGGTCGCGCAGCGGGATGATGTCGCCGATCAACGCCGTCGCGGTCACCATCAAGCCGCCGGCACCGATGCCCTGCACGGCTCGCGCCCCGATCAGCCAGGCCATGTCGGTCGCGAACCCGCACGCGGCCGAGGCGAGGATGAAGAGCCCGGCGGAGATCTGCAGCATCAGCTTGCGGCCGAAGAGGTCGCCGAACTTGCCGGCGAGCACGGTCGCGACCGTCTCGGCCAGGAGGTAGGACGACACCACCCACGACAGATGGCCGGCACCTCCGACGTCGGCCACGATCGTCGGCAGCGCGGTCGACACGATCGTCTGGTCGAGCGCCGCGAGCAGCATGCCGAGGAGCACGGTGCCGAAGATGAGATTGATCCGGCGCCGGCTCAGCTGAGGCTCGGCGTCCGACGTCGCCTGCGGTGCTGCCATTGCGACCCCCACGGTCTCGACTGGAATCAAACTAAGCCAAACTCCAGGTCAGGGCGAGCGGCCTCGCGGAGTGTCAGGCGGCCTCCTGGTGGTGGTCGGCCAGATCGTGGATGAGACTCGCGGCCGGCTCGTGGACGAACTCGGCGAACCCGCCGAGCGCGACAAGACCCTCCTTCGGGGTTCCCGCAGCGAGCGCCGAGATCGTCTCCGGTCGCATCAGCCACGCGGCCAGGCACGCCGGATAGTCGGCCGGATGGGTGAACAGCTCGCCGAGCTCGTCCATCTCGACGTCATCGGGATTCCTGAACGCGTGCAGACCCGCGTCCATGGCGAGGTTGACCAGTCCGTACGGGACATCGGTGAGCAGGCCGTAGTCGCGCAGCCCGCGGTGGGTCCAGATCTCTCCCGGATCCCGATCGGGTCTCCCGGTCCGGTCCCGCAGCGCCTCGATCCACCGCTCGGGCTCATCGGCCACGGCGTACGCCACCTCCTCGGGCACCCGCAACGGCGCCGTCTCGAACATCATCCCCTCGTCGATCGGCACGACCCGACCGATCACGCACTCCCCGTCATCGAGGAGCAGTCCGGCACCGATGTTGATCGTCGTGACCTGCTCTCCGGTCCTCGGATCCTCCCAGTGCAGGTCTCGCGGCTCGCGCCCCAGCAGTCGCAGGCCACGCATCGGCGCCCGCGCCCATTCCCAGACCCGGTCGGCACCGGCGATCAGGTCGCCGGACGCGTGGTGGCGCAGGAACGCCTCGAGACCGCCGAGGTCGTAGAGGAAGGTCTGGCGGTAGACCCAGTCGCGATCCAAGATCTGGATGCGGTCGTCCTCCCGGTCACGACCGGGGTCAGGGCCGCCACGGACGTCCAGCGCCACGTTGATCGCCTTCGACATCCGCCCCCGGTTGCGCGCGTGGGTCCCCTGCATCGCCTGCGCGAGGATCCATCGCGAATGCGCCCACCGCGGCACGAGCGCCTCGAGCAGCCGCAGCTGTTCCAGCCGCTCGAGACGCGAGGGATGCCAGAACTGCTCCTTGTCGAGCTGATCGCTGGTCGTGCGGATGATCTCCAGGGCGGACTTCACGTCCCCACGGTTCTCGGCGTCGTTCACCGCGAACATCGCCGGCCAGTAAGGACTGTCGACGACCTTCTCCGCGAACGACCGCCGCCGCGGATCCCCGGGCTTCTGGTGCTTCTTGCGTTTGGGCATGGCACCAGCAGACCCCGGATCCGTACGCCTCACCAGCGCCTATCGCCGCCCTGTGGATAACCCTGTCTCGAAGCTCGCCTGTGGACAGTGATCGGCCCGCCAATCAGGCGAGAGCGAGGAAGAGCTTCTCCATCTTCTTGGTGTCGACACTGTCGCGACCACCCTCGGCGAGGCACTTCTCCAACCCGGTGGCGACGAGCGCGTAGCCACCTCGGCTGACCGCCTTGTTCACCGCCGCGAGCTGGGTGAGCGCGTCCTCGCACTCCGACCCTTCCTCGAGCATCCGGATCACCGAGGCGAGGTGTCCGTTGGCGCGCTTGAGTCGGGTGATGACGGCCTTGATCTCGTCAGGCTCGAGCTGCATCGTCGTCCTTCTTCTTTCCAGTGAGTGCTTCCAACATGCCAGTGAGGCGCCGACGCGCGTCCACCGCGACCTCGGCGACGCCGGCGTCCGAGCTGAACGAGGTCATCGCGGCCGGATCGAAGATCTCGACCCGGGTGCCGTTGCCCTCCGCAGCGACCGCGACGTTGCACGGCAGCATCGTCGCGATCCGCGGGTCCGCCTCGAGCGCGCGATGTGCGAGCTGAGGCATACACGCCCCGAGGATCACCTGCTGCGGGATGTCCACGCCGAGCTTGGCGTGCAGGGTCGCGGTCAGGTCGATCTCGGTGAGGACGCCGAACCCGGCGTCGCCGAGGAGTTCTCGTACGCGCGCCAACGTCTCCGCATACTCCGCGGGAACGTCGGCGCTCAAGGTGAAGCCGGTCATCGGGTCTCCTTCTTCGTCAGCGATTCTATAACCCCCCGGGGGGTTATGCTACCGTCAACATCGTAACCCCCCGGGGGGTTACATCGCGAGGAGAGAAGAGCACCTCGACCGCCACCCGAAAGGAGCCCTCATGACCCTCACGACCGACCACAGCTCGCCCCATGGCAAGAGCGTTCTGCGCGAGCTCGGGCCGCTCCACCAGGAGCTGCGCCGCGCCATCCCCGACGTCTACAAGGGCTGGGGCGGACTCTCGAAGGCCGCATTCGCCGACGGCGCCCTCGACCGCAAGACCAAGGAGCTGATCGCCTTCGCGATCGGCGTGGTCGAGGGCTGCGACGGCTGCATCGCCTCCCACGGCCAGGCCGCCGCTCGCGCGGGCGCCAGCCCTCAGGAGGCAGCCGAGGCCATCGGCGTCACCTTCCTCATGCACGGCGGCCCCGCCACCATCCACGGCGCGCGGGCCTTCGACGCGTTCTGCGAGTTCGTCGACGCCCTCGACGCCGGCGAACCTCCCGCCTGACCATCGCCCGGATCCACAGAAGCAGGAACAGAACACATGTGTCGCCCCGTCCGCTGCAAGAAGTGCACGAAGACCACCTGGGCCGGCTGTGGCCGCCACGTCTCCGCGGTGAAGGCCTCCGTACCCACCGGACAGTGGTGCTCGGGACACTCCGCCGACCCCAAGGACCCGAACGGCGCCTGGCTGAGCCGCATCCTCGGCCGCTGACTGTCGGCGGTCGCGCCTATCGTGCCCAGCGACCACCTCGTCCGACGCCGTCGACGTCGACAGACCCAGGAGGGCTCGTGACCGCGCTCGTCGATCCGGAGCTCGCCGTGCGCGACCTGGAAGCGCGGCGAGCCTGGGTCGCGCGCGAGCTCGAACTGCAGCACGGCGTGGCAAGCCGAGCACAGCTCACCTTCGGCGGCTATACGCCGAACGACATCCGCCGAGCGATCAGACGCCGCGAGCTGCAGACGGTCCATCGCGGCGTCTACGTCACCCACACCGGCCCCCTCACCTGGCGCCAACGCGCCTGGGCGGCAGTGCTCTACGCCGAGCCCGCAGCGCTGTGCGGTCCGACGGTCCTCGAGCCGCTCCGCACGGACGACGCGGCCGGCCCCATCCGCGTCGCCATCGACCACAGCCGCCGCCTCTACGCGCCCCGAGGGGTCGTAGTCCACCGCGTCGTGGGGCTGGGCCGCCAGATGTTCGCAAGCCAACGCCCGCCGCGTCTCAAGCTCGAGGACAACGCGCTCCTCCAAGCCCGAGACGCAATCTCCGAGATGGAGGTCATCGGGCTGCTCACCGACACCATCGGCCGTCGCGGAGTGACGACCGATGCCGTACGCACCGCGCTGAAGCGCCACCCAAGACTCCCCCGTCGCGCCTTCGTCAGCGACCTCCTCACCGACGTGAACGCCGGCACCTGCTCAGTCCTCGAGCACGCCTACCTGACCCGGGTCGAACGCGCCCCCGGCCTCCCCACGGGCACCCGCCAGAGCGAAAGGCGGACGCCGAATGGCAAGGAGCTTCGCGACGTCGAGTACAAGGCGTACGGCCTCGTCGTCGAGCTCGACGGCCGCCTCAACCACGAGTCCTGGAGCGCCCAGGGGCGCGACGCCGACCGGGACCTCGACGACCTGGCCCTCGGCGGCCGGACCACCGCCCGCCTCCGCTGGCACCAGATCTTCGGCACGCCGTGTCGAACCGCGGCCCGGATCGCGCAGATCCTGAAGGCCAGTGGCTGGAAAGGTGCTCCATCGGCCTGTGGGGAGGATTGTGACCTCCCGACATGGGAGTCCTGAGGTCACCCAGTGACACGGGGACTCCCACGTCACCCCTGGCCTCTACGGCCTCCGCTGTGGACGTGGATATGAAGGTGTTTGGAGTCCTGGTAGGCACCCAGATCGGTGAGCACCGCCGCAGCACCGTGCTCTCGCTCCACCTCCCGGGCAACGTTCTGGACGACCCGAGCAGCTCACGTACGTCGGTCGCGGGTGATGGAACGCCAGCACGTGCTCGTCCTCGTGCGACCTGGGAGTCCTGAAGTCACCCAGTGACACCGGGACTCCCACGTCCCCGAAAACGAGCCAGTCCCGCGCCCCCACTGGGGTGCGGGACCGGACTCAGTCAGTCAGGCTCAGCTGCAACCGGAGGTCGAGCCGCAGCCCTCGCAGACGTAGCAGGAGCCGGCGGGGCGCATCTTGGTGCCGCAGGTGAAGCAGAGCGGGCTGTCGATGGCCATGCCGCTGATCGACTCGAGCAGCTCGGCGGTGGTGTGGGCGGTGGCCTTGGGCGCCTCCTCGACGACCTCGGCCTCCTCCTCGATCTCGGCCTCGACCGGCTCGGCGACCGGAGCCGCCGCGGCCTTCGGGGCCGGGGCCGGCTTCTGGACGAGCTCGGCGGCGGTGGTGCCGTTGCCGAGCTGCTCGTAGGAGCCGGTCTCGAGGTAGCGCTGACGCTCGTCGGCGGAGTAGATGCCGAGAGCCGAGCGGTCCTCGAAGGACATGTAGTCCAGCGCCAGGCGGCGGAAGACGTAGTCCATGAGCGACTGCGCCATGCGTACGTCCGGGTCGTCGGTCAGACCGGCGGGCTCGAACTTCAGGTTGGTGAACTTGGAGACGTAGGTCTCCAGGGGCACGCCGTACTGCAGGCCGACGGAGACCGCGATGGAGAAGGCGTCCATGACACCGGCCAGGGTCGAACCCTGCTTGCCGAGCTTGAGGAAGACCTCACCGAGCTCGCCGTCGGCGTGGGCACCGGAGGTCATGTAGCCCTCGGCGCCACCGACCGTGAAGGAGGTGGTGCGCGAGACGCGGGACTTCGGCAGGCGCTTGCGGGTCGGCGCGTAGACGATCTTCTCGATGATCTTCTCGACGACCTCGGGCTCGACCTCGGCCTCGGCAGCCGGAGCCGCAGCAGCCGTGGAGAGACCTTGGTCCTTCTTGGCGCTCTCCGACTTGCCGTCGGCCAGCGGCTGGCCGACCTTGCAGTTGTCGCGGTAGATCGCGGTGGCCTTCAAGCCCAGCTTCCACGACTCCATGTAGACCTGCTCGATCTCCTCGACCGTCGCGGTCTCGGGCAGGTTCACGGTCTTGGAGATCGCACCGGAGAGGAACGGCTGGGTCGCCGCCATCATGCGTACGTGGCCCATCGGCTGCAGCGCGCGCTTGCCCATCGCTGTGTCGAAGACCTCGTAGTGCTCCTGGCGGAGGCCGGGGGCGTCGATGACGTGGCCGTGCTCGGCGATGTAGGCGACGATCGCCTCGATCTGCTCGGGCTGGTAGCCCATCTTCTTCAGCGCGCGCGGGATCACCTGGTTGACGATCTGCATCGAGCCGCCACCGACGAGCTTCTTGAACTTGACCAGCGAGAAGTCGGGCTCGATGCCGGTGGTGTCGCAGTCCATCATGAAGCCGATGGTGCCGGTCGGCGCGAGCAGCGAGGCCTGGGCGTTGCGGAAGCCGTTGACCTTGCCGATCTCGACGACGTCGTTCCACACCTTCGTCGCCGCGTCGATGATGTTGCGGTCGACCGGGTTGATCGAGCGGACCGCGTCGTTGGCGGCCTGGTGCTTGCGCATGACCCGCTGGTGGGCCTCGGCGTTGCGGGCGTAGCCGGCGTACGGACCGACGACGCCGGCCAGCTCGGCCGAGCGCTTGTAGCCGGCACCGGTCATCAGCGAGGTGATGGCGGCGGCCATGGTGCGGCCACCCTCGGAGTCGTAGCCGAGACCCATCGCCATCAGCAGCGCACCGAGGTTGGCGTAGCCGATGCCGAGCTGGCGGTAGTCGCGGGTGGTCTCGCCGATCGCCTCGGTCGGGAAGTCGGCGAAGCAGATGGAGATGTCCATCGCGGTGAAGACGACCTCGCAGGCCTGCTGGAAGCGCACGGCGTCGAAGGTGTCGTCGTCCTTGAGGAACTTCAGCAGGTTCAGCGACGCCAGGTTGCAGGAGGAGTTGTCCAGCGACATGTACTCCGAGCACGGGTTGGAGCCGGTGATCCGGCCCGTCTCCGGGTTGGTGTGCCAGTCGTTGATCGTGTCGTCGTACTGCAGACCCGGGTCGGCACACTCCCACGCGGCGATCGAGATCTTGCGGAACAGATCGCGGGCGTCGATCTCCTCGATGACCTCACCGGTCGTACGCGCCCGGAGGCCGAACTTCTTGCCCTCCTCGACGGCGCGCATGAACTCGTCGGAGACGCGCACGGAGTTGTTGGCGTTCTGGTACTGCACGGACGAGATGTCCTTGCCGCCCAGGTCCATGTCGAAGCCGGCGTCGCGCAGCGCGCGGATCTTGTCCTCCTCGCGCGCCTTGGTCTCGACGAACTCCTCGATGTCGGGGTGGTCGACGTCGAGCACGACCATCTTCGCCGCGCGGCGGGTGGCGCCACCGGACTTGATGGTGCCCGCGGACGCGTCGGCGCCGCGCATGAAGGAGACCGGGCCGGAGGCGGTGCCGCCGGAGGACTTCAGCAGCTCCTTGGAGGAACGGATGCGGGAGAGGTTGAGACCGGCACCGGAGCCGCCCTTGAAGATCAGGCCCTCCTCCTTGTACCAGTTCAGGATCGAGTCCATGGAGTCGTCGACCGAGAGGATGAAGCAGGCCGAGACCTGCTGGGGGGACTCGGTGCCGACGTTGAACCAGACCGGCGAGTTGAAGGCGAAGTGCTGGTTGACCAGCAGCCAGGTGAGCTCGCGACCGAAGAGGTCGGCGTCGGCCTCGGAGGCGAAGTAGTCGTTCTCCTTGCCGGAGGCGACGTAGGTGTTCACGACGCGGTCGATCAGCTGCTTCAGGCTCTGCTCGCGCTTCTCGGTGCCGAGGGCACCGCGGAAGTACTTGGTCGTCACGATCGTCGAGGCGTTGATCGACCAGAAGTCGGGGAACTCGACTCCGGTCTGCTCGAAGACGGTCTCGCCGGTCTTCCAGTTCTTCTGGACGACGTCGCGCCGCTCCCAGGTGATCTCGTCGTAGGGGTGGACGCCCTCGGTGCTGAAGATCCGCTCGATCTTCAGCCCGGCGCCCGCCTTCGACGATGCCTGTGCCTCTGCTGCCGTGTCTGTCATTTCGTTCCCCCTGTTGTCATCGATCGCTGTGCCGTACTGCTGGTCGGTGCTGATGGTGGAGTCCTTGCTCTGTTCTATCTGTTCAGCTGGATGGCCCGGACAGGTCGCTTCCCCACGGCCTGCCCGGGCCGGTCTGTGTGTCCCGTGGGACCTAGTCGGTGCCCACCGGGGCCTCGACCGGATGTTCTGCCTCGAAGTCCTGGACTTCCCGTTCGGTACGCAGCATCTGGATCTCACGCTCGAAGTCGTCCGCCGAGCCGAAGGCCCGGTAGACGCTCGCGAAGCGCAGGTAGGCCACCTCGTCGAGCTCGCGCAGCGGCGCGAGGATCGCCAGCCCCACCTCGTTGCTGGGAACCTCGGCCAGCCCCTGGCTGCGCAGTGCCTGCTCGACCTCCTGGCCGAGGCAGGCGAGCTGGTCCTCGGTGACCGGGCGGCCCTTGCACGCCTTGCGTACGCCGTGCACCGCCTTGTCGCGGCTGAACGGCTCGGCGGCGCCGGAGCGCTTGGCCACCATCAGCTGCATCTGCTCGACGGTCGTGAACCGCTTCCCACACTCCTGGCAGACCCGGCGGCGCCGGATCTGGCCACCGTCCTCGGCCACGCGGGAGTCGAGCACCTTGGTGTCGCTGTGTCGGCAGAACGGACAGTGCACGGTCGAGCCCCTCTCGTGAGACCTGTGGATCCAGGCCGTCTCTACGGCGGCCCGAGCCTGTGGAACCTGTGGATATGAGCGTGAGTCCCTGTGGAACAACACCCCTGTCGCTGTGAACCATCCGTCCGTTCATGTGAACTAGATGTGGATAACTACAGCGGTGTAACTACTAGATGTAGTGGTAACCGTACGCCCGCCCCCACGACGATGCAAGCGAGGGTCGGGTTTACCCGCGTGTCCGGCGTGTCGCCGGTCAAACACCGAAAGATTCCGGTTCAGCGGCGCCGGACTGGCCCGGATGGGTAAGAATGGCCCCCGTGACAAACATCTCCGGAGGAAATCGCGTCGGGTCGCGGAGAGGCACGCGCCCCAGAAGCGGTCCCCGGCCACCGTTCATCTTGCCTGCGATCGCGACACTGGCCTTCCTCATCATCTGGGGAGTGCTCGTGTGGGTCGCCGTCGGTTTCGGGGCCGACGCACGAGGAGGCGATTCCGGCGCCTGGGCGAAGCTCGCCATCGCGGCGGTCGTGGCAGTCGCCTGTCTCTTCCTGACCTTCACCTTCGCCGGGAAGGCCTGGCGGGCCCTCACCGGCGCCCCGACGACGCCACCCGCCGACGACTACGCCGGCAGCCACTCCAACGCCTACGTCGAGGAGCAGGACTACTCGGACCCGGCCTACCCCGACCAGACCTACCCCGATCAGACCTACTCCGATCAGGCCTACCCGGAGCAGGACTACTACGGCACCGGCTCCTACGGCTACGACGACACCGGCTCCTACGGCCGGCACAGCTCCGACACCGGGAGCCAGCCGCCCTACGGTGACACCACGAACCGCTCGGCCTACACCGACACCGGCTCCCAGTCGCCCTACGGCTACCCCGGCAGCGACCAGGGCTACGGCACCACCGGAAGCCGAGCCGCCTACGGCGCCTCGGCCTACCAGCCGCCGACCAGCCCGCCACCCGCCCAGCCCTCCTACTACTCCAGCCCGCCGACGCCGACGTCGACGCCGCAGAGCACCCCGAGGTACGCCTCGCCCGGATACACCACGGACAGCTACCCGACCCAGCAGACCGGCTCCGCGCCGTATCAGTCGGGTGCCTATCCGGCCCCGGCCGGCTACGGCCAGACCGGCTCCCGGGCTCGACTGACCGAGGATCCCGCCGCGACCCAGGCGATGCCCACCCAGCGCCAGCCCCAGGACCCGCCGGTCCAGCCGGACGACGAGTGGCCGCCGCGGCACAGCACCCGCAACAAGCAGTGGCCGCCGGCCGAGCCAGACACCCCCTACCGCGGGCGCCACTGACCCGGATACGCGAGAGTGCTGCAGACGCTTCCCATCGTCTGCAGCACTCTCACTCTTTCCCCGGTAGCCGGCTGCCAGGGGTCGAAGGAGCAGCCGGACATCTGTGGCGGCGCCCTACGGCGCGGTCGGGATGATCAGCGTCTGCCCGGACACGAGCATCGAGGACTCGAGAGAGTTGAGCTCCTTGATCGTCTGCTCCATCTCCCGAATCGAGGCGTCGGTCCCGGCGACGGCCTTCGAGGAGATGTCCCAGAGCGTGTCGCCATCGCCGACGACCATCGTGTGGGCGGCGGGGGCGGGGCCACGAAATCCGGCATCGGTGCCGGCACCGTTCTCCACCGCGAACGCCACCCGCGCCCCGATCAGCGCGATCCCGAAGAGCACGACGAGCGCGAATGCGAACACGACGACTCGTCCGCGACGGGTGAGCCGCACGGTCGAGCGGCGCACCTCCCGCACCTCGCGGGGCGGCTCGGCAACGGGCAGCACATAGACGGTTGCACTCATCTCACGGCCTCCTGGTCACAAGTCGCTCGATCACGTGTTCGATCGAGCACATGTTCGAAGGTAGATCACGTGTTCGAACAACGCAAGTAGCGACCCCAAGAATTTTCGAACGCCGACACGCGCTGCCCACGACGTCGAACAAATGTTTGATGTCGTGGTGCCAGAGGGACTAATGTGGTGACATGACCACGCAGAAGACAGGCACCGGATCAGGCGGTTCGAAGAAGAGCCGCGTCCGCGAGCTGCCCGACGGGCCGCCGGACGCGACCGGGCTCACGCCGCGTCAGCAGCGCATCCTCGCTCACCTGCGCGACAGCATCGAGCAGCGTGGCTACCCGCCCAGCATGCGCGAGATCGGTGCCGCGGTCGGGCTGACCAGCACCAGCAGCGTCGCCCACCAGCTCCGTGCCCTGGAGCAGCGTGGTCTGATCCGCAAGGACCCGAAGCGGCCGCGCGCTCTCGAGGTCTTCCTTCCGGAGGTGATGGCCCACCGCAAGGCCATGTCCGGCGAGGAGGCCGAGGCTACGGTCACGGCCGAGGCCGACATCAACCCCAACCCCGCCGCCGCCATGGTTCCCCTGGTCGGGCGGATCGCGGCCGGTGGCCCGATCCTGGCCGAGGAGACCTCCAGCCAGCAGAGCGTCGAGGACGTCTTCCCGCTGCCCAAGCAGCTGGTCGGCAACGGCGACCTCTTCCTGCTCTCGGTCTCGGGTGACTCGATGGTCGACGCGGCCATCTGCGACGGCGACTTCGTGGTCGTGCGCCAGCAGCCGACCGCCGAGAACGGCGAGATCGTGGCCGCGCTGATCGACGGCGAGGCGACGGTCAAGACGCTCTCCCGCAAGGACGGCAAGGTCTGGCTGCTGCCGCACAACGCTGCGTACGAGCCGATCGACGGCACCCACGCGAGGATCCTCGGCAAGGTGACGGCGGTCCTGCGCAGCCTCTGAGTCCCGTGTCACACCTCCCGGAACCAGTCCGGGAACACTGCGTGAACTGCAGCCGCCGGCCCATGACGGGGCCGGCGGCTGCGTCGTTCGCTCCAGCGTGACCCAGACGCAGATCGACCGCCGCACCCTCATCGCCGCCGGGCTGGCGACCGCCGCCGGAGCCGTCGCTCTTCCCGACCCAGCCGAGGCCGTCAGCGGCTCGCTCAACCACTTCCAGCACGGCGTCGCCTCCGGCGACCCGCTCCCGGACCGCGTGGTCATCTGGACGCGGGTCACGCCGACGGAGGACGCGACCCCGGGGTCCGGGCAGGGCGAGCAGGTCCTGGTCCGCTGGGAGGTCTCGCCCACCGCCGACTTCGACCGCATCACCGCGAAGGGATCCCAGCAGACGGGTCCCGACCGCGACCACACCGTGAAGCTCGACGTCACCGGCCTGAGCCCGCAGAGCTGGTACTACTACCGCTTCACCTACAACGGCCAGACCAGCCGCGTCGGCCGCACCCGCACCGCGCCGGCCGCCGACGCAGCCCCGGAGAACGTACGTTTCGGGGTGGTCTCCTGCTCCAACCTGCAGGCCGGCTGGTTCGCGTCCTATCGCCACCTCGCCGCGCGCGAGGACCTGCACGCGATCATCCACCTCGGCGACTACATCTACGAGTACGCTCCCGGCGAGTACGGCTACGGCATGGCCAACGAGGACGTCCGGCCGCACGAGCCCGCCCACGAGCTCCACACGCTGGCCGACTACCGGATCCGGCACGCGCAGTACAAGCGCGACGTCGACCTCTCCGCCGCCCACGCCCGGCTGCCCTGGATCGTCACCTGGGACGACCACGAGTCGGCCAACGACGCCTGGCTGCTGGGCGCCGAGAACAACGAGCCCGGCGAGTACGACTGGATCGACCGCAAGACCAACGCCAACCAGGCCTACGACGAGTGGATGCCGATACGTGTCGACGCCACCGCCGTGGTCGAGACCGCCGGCCATCTCCACGACCGCATCTACCGGCGGCTGCGGTTCGGCACCCTGCTCGAGCTGAGCATGCTCGACCTGCGCTCCTACCGCTCCGAGCAGGTCGCCCGCACCGACCTCGCCGGGGTCGACGACCCCGACCGCACCATCACCGGCGACGAGCAGCTGGCATGGCTCAAGGACGGGCTGCTCACCGACGCCCGGTGGAAGATCGTCGGCAACCCGGTGATGATCGCGCCGGTCACCTTCGGCGCGCTCCCGAAGAGCCTGATCGCCCCGGTCAACGACGTCACCGGCCTGCTGCCCGACAACGGCGTCGCCTACAACGTCGACCAGTGGGACGGCTACACCGCCGACCGCACCGAGCTCTTCGAGCACATCCGCGACCACGCGATCACCGACACCGTCTTCGTCACCGGCGACATCCACTCCGCGTGGGCCTGCGACCTGCCGTACGACTCCGCCGTCTACCCGCTCGGCAGGACCGCCGGCGTCGAGCTCGTGGCCACCTCGGTGACCTCGAACAACCTCAAGGACATCCTCGGTGCGCCGCGCCGCACGGTCAGCGTGACGGTCGAGAACATCATCAGGACCGCCAACCGCCACGTCCGCTACCTGAACTTCGACGACCACGGCTACTCCGTCCTCGACGTGACCCGCGAGCGCGCCCAGATGGACTGGTACGTCATCGGCGAGCGCAAGGACGCCGGCACGACGGCCACCTGGACCAGGTCGTACGCCACGGCAACCGGAAGCAACCGGCTTCATCACGTCACCCAGCCCGTCTAGGCCGTGTCCCCCGGACACAGCGGCGCTCTGCGCTTAGACTGCCCAGGTCTGCCTTCCCGAACGTCTGGTATCTCATGCGAAACATTGCCCGCCGGATCAACCGCAAACAGCGCACCCTCGTCTTGATCGCAGGCATGGTCGCGGCGACGTTCTTCGCCACCATGCCCGCAACCGGGTCGACGCCGGCGTCCTCGGTGAGGACCGGCGGTGACACCGGCGCCGAGCAGCCGGTGACCGAGAAGGCGGCCCGGGAGGCGCTCGCCGCCGCCAAGAAGGTCAGGCGCAGCCAGTCGGTGCGCGGCGCCCGTCAGGTCGTGCCCGGGCGGCACGTCGCCGGCCGGCCCGACGCGACCATCGCGCTGACCGACCTGTGGAACGCCAAGGACGCCCTGGACGGCTCCAACAAGACCGCAGCCCGTGAGCTGCTCGCCCGCCCCCGTGCCGCGACCCAGACCTGCAGCGACGTGGTCTGCGTCCACTACTCGCCGGGCAAGGGCGGCGACCGCGCCTCGGCGGCGTACGCGACCCAGGTCCGTGACGTGGTCACCAAGGTCCACAACCTCTACGTGCAGGCGGGCTACCGCAAGCCCGCGGCCGACGAGGCGGTCACCCCCGGCAAGGTCGACATCTACCTGGAGAACCTCTACGACGAGGGCTACTACGGCTACTGCGCGCCCGAGACCAAGGTCTCCAAGACCGCCGCCACGGCCTACTGCGTCCTGGACAACGACTACGCCACCAGTGAGTACGGCTCGTACAACACCCCCACCGAGAACCTCCGGGTGACCGCGGCCCACGAATACTTCCACGCCGTCCAGTTCGCCTATGACGCCGGCGAGGACCGCTGGATGATGGAGTCCACCGCGACCTGGGTCGAGGACGAGGTCTACGACAGCATCAACGACAACCGGCAATACCTGGGCTACGGCCAGCTCGAGGACCAGCGCAAGCCGCTGGACAACTCCAGCGCCTCCAACCTCGGCATCTACGGCAACTGGATCTTCTTCCGCTACCTGTCCGAGCGCTTCGCCAAGGAGCGCGGGACTCTGCCGGAGGTGGTCCTCTCGATCTGGAACCGGGCGCCGTCGACCTACTCCACCACCGCCGTCCGGCAGGCGCTTGCTCAGCGTGGCACCACGCTGAAGCAGGAGTACATCCGCTTCGCCGCCGCCAACCTGGCCCCCGCGAAGAGCTACAGCGAGGGCGGCGCCTACTACCCGCCGGTCTACGACGGCCGCACCGCCCTGCCCGCCAAGCGACAGACCGTCGACGGCAAGTTCACCCTCAAGCACCTGACGTACGCCTCCCAGCGCCTGGTCCCGAAGAAGGTCGGGAAGGGCTGGAAGCTGCGGGTCAAGGTCGACGTGGCCCGGCCCAACGCCAACGGCGCCGTGGTCAGCGTGTTCCGCACCGACGGCACCCGCGGCGTCTACCACCTCAAGCCCAACAGCAAGGGCATCGCCACCAAGACCATCGAGGGCTTCTCCTCCAAGCGGATCCGCAAGGTCGAGGTCACCTTCGCCAACGCGAGCAGCAACTTCAACTGCGGCCAGGGCACCGCTTTCTCCTGCCACGGCGTCGCGACGCCCGACAAGGCCACCCACCGCTGGTGGGCCAAGACCTACCGCTGAACTCGGCGTGGTTCTCGCTCAGGCAGAGGCTGACTCGGAGAGTCGCTTCAGGGCCTGACGCACGATGGCGGGGTCGGTCGTGGCCCACATCGGCGGCAGGCTGGCCTTGAGGAAGCCGCCGTAGCGGGCGGTGGCCAGGCGCGCGTCCAGCACGGCCACCACACCACGGTCGGAGGTGGTACGGATCAGCCGGCCGGCACCCTGCGCGAGGAGCAGCGCGGCATGGGTGGCGGCGACCTGCATGAACCCGTTGCCGCCGGCCTTGTCGGCCGCCTGCTGCCGGGCCGACATCAGCGGGTCGTCGGGCCGCGGGAACGGGATCCGGTCGATGATCACGAGCTGGCAGGTGTCGCCGGGGACGTCGAGGCCCTGCCACAGCGACAGCGTGCCGAAGAGCACCGTGTGCGGGTCGGCGACGAACTGCGCGGCGAGCTCGGGCAGCTGCGCGTCACCCTGGGCCAGGGTGGTCAGGTGAGGGAGCTTCTGGCGCACGACCTCGGCAGCGGCCTCGGCGGCGCGGCGGGAGGAGAAGAGCCCGAGCGTACGCCCGTCGGCGGCGTCGACCAGGTCGACGATCTCGTCGAGGGTCTTGGCACCCATGCCGTCGCGCCCGGGAGGAGGCAGGTGACGGGCGACGTAGAGGATCCCCTGCTTGCCGTAGTCGAACGGGCTGCCGACATCGAGCCCGATCCACGGCAGTACGTCATCGGTACGCTGCGCCGCGGCGCCCACCTCGGTGCGCTCCTCCGCCTTGAGCCCGAGGGATCCGGCCACCGGGCCGAAGTCACCGCCGAGCTTGAGGGTCGCGGAGGCGAAGACGACGGTCTTCTCGGTGAGCAGCTTCTCGCGCATCTGCGCCCAGACCTGCAGCGGCGCGACGCACAGCCGCGGCGGGATCCGGTCACTGCCCTCGTTGATCCAGATCACGTCGTGCTCGGAGGCCGCGGCCATCCGCTCGGCGGTGGTGAAGACCTCCTGCAGGCCACCCTTGGCCTGCTGGAAGCCGGGGTCGGCGCTGTCGGAGTCCTTGGGCTTCGGCAGCGCCGAGAGCGCGGACCGAGCCGCGTCGCGCACCAGCACGAGCGCGTCCGAGACGACCTCGGGCAGCGTGACCAGCCGCCCGGGCGAGGTCTCGTTGATCGCCGCCCGTAGCGCGTCGGAGGCATCGGCCAGATCGTCGGCCTCGGCGCCCTCGATGTGCTTCTGGGCCCGCCGGGCGGCCCGCTCGACCTCGGCCGCGGTCAGCTCGTCGGTCGCCGCCTGGGTCACCCGGGCGACGAGCTCGTGGGCCTCGTCGATCACCACGGCGTCGTACTCCGGGATCATCGGCACGCCCTCGATCGCGTCGATCGCGAGCAGGGAGTGGTTGGTGACGATCAGGTGGCTCTTCTGGGCCTTGTCGCGGGCGACCTCGACGAAGCACTCCTCGCCGAAGGGGCACTTGGCGGCGCCGAGACAGTCGCGGTGGTTGACGGAGACCTGACGCCACTCGCGGTCGGTGTGGCGGGGCGCGGAGTCACGCTCGCCGCTGCCGCCCTTCTCCGCCTCCTTCTCCGCCCAGCTGCGCAGCTCGAGGACCTTCTCGGCCATCGGGCCCAGCGGGACGTCGACCAGGGTGCCCTGGTCGTCGGGAGCGCCCTCGCGCACCCGGTGGAGGCAGGCGTAGTTGGAGCGGCCCTTGAGGACGGCGTAGGACGCGTCGACGCCGGGGCGCGAGCCGATCGCCTTGACCAGGCGCGGCAGGTCGCGCTCGACGAGCTGGTGCTGCAGCGCCAGGGTCGCGGTGGCGATCACCACCCGGCTGTCGTGGAGCAGCGACGGGACCAGGTAGGCCAGCGACTTCCCGGTGCCGGTGCCGGCCTCGACCAGCAGGTGCTCCTCGTCGGCCAAGGCCTGCGCGACCGCATCGGCCATCAGCACCTGACCCTCACGGGTGGCCCCGCCGAGGGTCGCGACCGCGTCCGCCAGGGCTTCACGTACGGGCGTCTGGGAGGCGGTGTCGGTTACGGTCACTCGGGCAACCTTAGCCGTGGGCGGGGACAGTCTCCGATCGGCTCTCCGCGATCCGGCGGGCGACGATCTCCCCGAACTGCATGTGGCCGGCGACCGTCAGGTGCGTGTTGTCCTCGAGCATGGGCAGCTCGAGGTCGAAGACGTTGATGTACGTCACCCCGTACTCCGCCGAGACCCGGCGCATCATCTTGTTGACGACCCTGATCGCCTTGGCGCGGGAGTTCACCTTGGGCGCGCTGAGCACGATGACCTCGTGGCCCTTCAGCTCGTCCAGGGTCGCCCGGAAGCCCTTCTCGACCTCGTCGATGTCACTCTTGGAGTCGTTGATGCCGCCCTCGAGCACGACCAGGTCGGTGCCCTGCACCACCGCGTCCGGGACACGCTCGGGGAACGAGATCGGACCGCACCGCTCCATCAGATCGTGCGAGTAGCCGGTGCCGCCGAAGCCCGAGACGCGCACCTCCCCGTCGAGATAGCGCGGCCAGGACAGGCCGGGGTCGTCCAGCCCGAAGCCGGAGGCCCAGGAGTCGCCGATGACCACGACCCGTTCGCCGGCACCGGTCACCACCGAGGCACGGGTCACCGACTCCGCGGCCAGTCGGGTGCACAGATCCTGGGTCACCTCGGTCCCATGATCCGCCTCCTGCCCCGGAAGCACGCCGTCGTCCGTGCTGCCACAGCCCGCGAGCGCGGTCACGAGGACAGCACCGGCCAGCACGCCCACCACCGTGGCGCGCGCCGCGCGGCGTACCTCTGTGCGCATCCGTGACCTCTCCCTAGACCGATCGTCCCAAGTGTGAGGGACGAGCCTGGCAGAGCCAATGTCGAAACGCCGAAACAGGCGCCGGATCAGCGCCTGGGTCAGCGTCGATCAGTTCGGGTACGCAGCCAGCTCGCCGGCCAGGTCCGCGTTGGCGCGGCCCTTGACGACGGTGCCTTCGGCGGTGTGCTCGAGGTGGTCGATCTCGCCGTGCTGGTGGATCCGGTTGACCAGGTCGCCCCGCTCGTAGGGAACCAGCGCGGAGAACTCCACGCCCGGCCGCGGCAGGTCGGTCTCGACCGCCTTGATGGCGGCGTCGATGCCCTCGCCGGTCTTGGCCGAGACGGCGACCGAGTGCGGCTCGGCGCGAAGCAGCCTGGCGATCACCAGCGGGTCGGAGATGTCGGCCTTGTTGATCACGACCAGCTCCGGCACCTCGCTGGCACCGATCTCGGCGAAGACCTCACGCACCGCGGCCAGCTGGCCCTCGGGGTCGGGGTGGGAACCGTCCACGACGTGCACGACCAGGTCGGCGTCGGCGACCTCCTCCAGCGTCGAGCGGAAGGCCTCGACGAGCTGGTGGGGCAGGTGGCGCACGAAACCGACGGTGTCGGACATCGTGTAGACCCGGCCGTCCTCGGTGGTCGTCTTGCGGGTGGTCGGGTCCAGGGTCGCGAAGAGCGCGTCCTCGACGAGCACCCCGGCACCGGTGAGCCGGTTGAGCAGGGAGGACTTGCCTGCGTTGGTGTAGCCGGCGATCGCGACCGCCGGGATCTGGTGGCGCTTGCGGTCGGCACGCTTGGTGTCGCGGGTGCCCTTCATCGCCTTCAGCTCACGGTTGAGCTTGGCGATCTTGGTGTTGATCCGACGGCGGTCGGTCTCGATCTTGGTCTCACCGGGACCACGGCCACCGATACCGGCACCGCCCGCGACCCGGCCACCGGCCTGGCGGGACAGGTTGCCACCCCAACCACGGAGCCGCTGCTTCATGTAGCTGAGCTGGGCCAGCTCGACCTGCGCCTGGCCCTCGCGCGACTTGGCGTGCTGGGCGAAGATGTCGAGGATCAGCGCGGTCCGGTCGACGACCTTGACCCCGGTGCGGTCCTCCAGGTTCCTGAGCTGCGAAGGCGCGAGCTCGCCGTCGGCGATCACAGTGTCGGCACCGGTCGCGGCGACGATCTCCTTGAGCGCCTCGACCTTGCCGCGTCCGATGTACGTCGCGGGGTCCGGCGCCTGGCGGCGCTGGTAGATCGCCTCGAGCACCTCCGAGCCGGCCGTCTCGGCGAGGAGCGCCAGCTCGGCCAGGGAGTTCTCGGCGTCGGCCTGGGTGCCGCCGGCCCACACGCCCACGAGCACCACTCGCTCCAGGCGGAGCTGGCGGTATTCGACCTCGGTGATGTCCTCGAGCTCGGTGCGCAGGCTGGCGACGCGCTTGAGCGCGTGCCGCTCGGCGAGCTCCATCGCACCGACGGTCGGGTCGGTGTCCTCAGGATCCTCGTCGGCGTAGCCGGACTCGAAGCTGTCGTCGAGCGCGTCCCAGTCCTCGGTGGCCTCGAGCTCGTCAGCGAGAGAGAAGTCGTGTGCGTTGTTCGTCATATACCAACAAGAGTACGGCGCCGCACCACCCGGGGGACAATGCTTATCCGAGAGCGCCCCTCAGCGCTGCTCGATCGCCTCTCGGAGCACGGTTCCGACGTCCTCCGGACGCTCCGCGACGTACGCCGCCCCGCCCGTCGCGTCGGCGATCGCCTGCAGCGCACCGAGGTCGGCGTCGGCGGTGATCCCGATCCCCAGGACGCGGACCGGCCGGCGCGGGTCGGAGACCGTCTCCAGCTGGCGTACGAGCTCTGCCACGTCCATCGAGTCGGGATCGTCGTTGGTGCCGTCGGTGAGCAGGAGCACCTCGTTGGTGGCGAGCGGGTCGTAGGAGGCGACCGCGGCCTGGTAGGCCGCCAGCGCGGTGTCGTGCAGGGAGGTGCCGCCACCGGTGCGCGCGGTGAGACCGGCGATCTCCTCGGTCAGCTGGGCGCGCTGGTCCTTCGAGGCCAGCTGACGGGTCGGGACGAGCACCTTGTGGTCGCCTCCCAGCGTGCCCTCGGTCTTCTCGGAGAAGGCCCAGAGCCCGATCGCGGCATTACCGGGAAGGGTCCTGACGGCCTCCGACGCCGCCTCCTGGGTGAGCTGGAGGCGGGTGGCGGCGCTCTCGGGAGCGGCCGGCCAGGCCATCGAGCCCGAGACGTCCATGACCGCGATCGCCCGGGTGGGTCGAAGCCTGGCGCTCCACTCCGAGGCCGTCCTCGCCACCTCGGCGGAGTCGACCCGGGTGTAGGCGCCCACGTTCGGTGCCGGCTTGCCGGCGCCGCTGGTGCGGAACCCGGCCTGGGTCAGCGCGGTGTCGGCCTCGCCGCTGTCGAGCACCCGGGCGAGGCTGGTGATGGAGGCGGCGATCGAGTTGCGGCGCGCCGAGTCCGCGGTGATCAGGACCGGGTAGTCGAGGACCACCGTGCCCTCCTTCGGCGCACTGGCCTTCAGCATCGGCGCGTACGTCGACCACTGCTGCTCACTGGTCGCGGTCACCCCGCTCATGACCGTCCGAAGCTCGGCCAGGCGCCCCGAGTCGGTCGGCCCGGCGCCCTCCTCGCCGGAGACGAGCCGCTCCGCGAACGGCTCCAGCCTGGCCTCGTCCTGGGGTTCGCCCTCGCTCGCGACGGCCGTGCCGAGCGCGCTCATCATCCGCTGCGGGTCGCCCATCAGCAGGTCGTCCTCGGCGAAGGCCTCGGCGTAGGAGGTGCGGGTGAGCCCGTCGCCGGAGACCAGCACGACCGGCGAGGAGGCCATCGAGGCCCGCAGCGTCACCGGCTCGACGGCCGGCTCGATCCGGTCGAGCCAGAGCGAGGAGTCAGGGATCCACACGTCGGGGAGGTCGCCGTCGAGCGCCATCGGCGCGAGGACCTGGTCGGTCTTGGTCGCCTCCACCTCGATCTGGGCGCAGCCGGCCGCCTCGAGGATGTTGCCCACGACGGTCGCCGCCTCGGGAGCCACCGCGACCTTCATCTGCGGGCCGAGGCAGGTCCGGTCGTCGCTCGAGCTGGCGTTGCCGTTGGCGACCAGCGCGGTCGCGATCAGGCACACGGCCAGGACACCGGCCGCGCCGGCGATCACACCGATCGTCTCGCGCGTCAGTCGCGGCTCGCGCGGGGGCTCGCTCGCTCCCGCCGGCTCCGTGGGCTCGCCGGTCTCGATGATCGCGAGCGCCTTCGACGTACTGGTGTCCGCCTTATCGGACATGCGAACTCCCCTTGCTCCGACGTCCGCGGAGCGGTCTGGAACGGTCCGCGGCTGGCGCACACATTAGCGGTGCGCCAGCCGTCGGGGTACTACCAGCGTCCTGTTAGTTCAGTTGCGTCCGGTCACTTCGGTGGCATCCGGATGCCGCCGTCGACCCGGATCGTCTCGCCGTTCATGTAGTCGTTGGTCAGGCACTCCACGACCATGCTGGCCAGCTCCGCCGGCTCACCGAGGCGATGCGGGAACAGCACGCTCTCGCCGAGCTTGGCCTTGAACGCCTCCGACTCCGGGCCCTCGCCGTAGATCGGGGTGTCGATCAGCCCCGGCGCCACCGTGTTGACGCGGATGCCGACCGCGGCGAGGTCGCGCGCGAGCGGGAGGGTCAGGCCGACGACGCCGCCCTTGGACGAGGAGTAGGACACCTGACCGATCTGGCCGTCGAAGGCCGCCACGCTGGCCAGGTTGACGATCGCGCCGCGCTGCCCGTTGGCGTCGGGCTCGTTGCGGCTGATGTAGGTCGCGGCCTGGCGGCACATGTCGAAGGTGCCGATCAGGTTGATCGCGATGACCTTCTTGTACGCATCCAGGTCGTGCGCCGAGCCGATCTGACCGTCGCGCCCGATCGTGCGCTGCGCCCAGCCGATGCCGGCCGAGTTGACCACCGCCTTCAACGGCGCGATCTCCACGGCCCTCTCCACAGCGTTGGTGATCTGGTCGGTGTCGGTGACATCGACGGGCACGAACAGCCCCTTGATCTCCTCCGCCAGGGCCTCGCCCTTGTCCTTCTGCATGTCTGCGACGATCACCGTCGCACCCTTGGCCGCCAGCGCCCGGGCCGTCGCCGCCCCGATCCCGCTGGCCGCGCCGGTCACGATCGCTGTGCTATCAGTCAACTCCATGGGCAGCACCCTAGACGTGACCACCCTCACCGGGGTGAATATCCGTTAACCGTCTCGCGGTCAGAGCGACGTGGTGCCCTCGGCGATCAGGATCGCCGGTCCGGTGAGCAGGACGCGGTCGTCGGTCGCCCAGGTGACGTGGAGGGTGCCGCCCGGCACATCGACCCGGTACGTCACATCAGCATCGCGCGCGATCGCGAGACCGTCGGCCTCGGCGGCCGCGACCATCACCGCACAGGCTCCGGTGCCGCAGGAGCGGGTCTCGCCCGCACCGCGCTCGTAGACCCGCATCGCGACGTGGCGCTCGCCGACGCGCTCGAAGAACTCGACGTTGACCCCGTTCGGATAGACCGTCTCGTCGAAGACCGGGGAGTCGTAGAGGTCACCGACCGGGCCGTGGGGGTCGATCGAGTCGACCTCGGCGGCAGCGTGGGGGTTGCCCATGTCGACGTTGCAGGCCGACCAGAAGTGGTGGGCGACGGTGACCTGGGTCGACCCGAGCAGCTTCGGGGAGCCCAGGTCGGCGGTCCAGACGTCCCCGGAGGCGGTCAGGGTCTTGTCACCGGCGCGGGTGGCGAAGGTGACCTGGTCACCGGCGAGCCCCGCCGAGCGCAGGTACTCCGCGAAGACCCGGGTGCCGTTGCCGCACATCTCGGCCCGGGTGCCGTCGGCGTTGCGGTAGTCCATGAACCACTCGGCGTCGCTGACGGGACGGTCCGCACCGGTGTAGGCGGCGGTCCGGATCACCCGCAGGATCCCGTCGCCGCCGATGCCGGCCCGGCGGTCGCACAATGCCCGGACCCGCTCGGCCATCTCCTCGTCCGAGAGGGCACCGTGCACCGACCCGTCGAGGTCGGGCAGCAGCACGAAGTCGTTCTCCGTGCCGTGTCCCTTCAGGAAGGCGTAGGACATCAGTAGAGGGTCTTCGAGTAGGCGTCGGTGCGGTAGTAGTCCTCCATCTCCGCCAGCGTACGCGGGTCGTTCTCGACCTGCTTGGCGATGACCGCACGCTTGGGGAGGTGGTCGGGGTCCCACGTCTCGGGGTCCCACAGGCCCGAGCGCAGGAACGCCTTCGCGCAGTGGAAGAAGATGTCGTCGATGTCGACGACCAGGGCGAGGATCGGCCGCTTGCCCTTCACGGCCATCTCGTCGAAGAACGGTGCGTCCGAGACCAGTCGGGCACGCCCGTTGATCCGCAGCGTGTCGCCGCGGCCCGGGATCAGGAAGTTGAGCCCGACGTGCGGGTTGGAGAGTACGTTGCGGTAGCCGTCGACCCGCTTGTTGCCCGGCCGCTCCGCGATCGCGATCGTCGTGTCGTCGATGACGTGCACCAGCGACCCGGCCGGGTCCCCCTTGGGCGAGGCGTCGCAGCTGCCCTCCGCGTCCGAGGTCGCGAGCACGCAGAACGGCGTCGCGGCGAGCCACTCCCGGTCGATGTCGAGGAGCGCCGGGCGCCCCTTGGTCGCCGCCCGCTCGTGCGGCACGCCGACCAGGTCGACGAGCTCCTCGAGCGTGCTGATCTCAGTCCAGGTAGGGGTCACGGCCTCAGGGTACGAGGCGTGAGCGCGGGCGGCCGAATCATTTCGCCCCCGACTCAGGCCGACGGCACCTCGCCCCGGCGAGCCCGCAGCCACTCGATCGGGTCGCCCCGGTCGACCTCGACGCCGGCCATCCGGAGCATCATCCGGACCAGCAGACGCCGATGGGCTGCGTACGTCAGGACGTGGGCGACCACCGACCCGATCTGGAAGCTCTCCGGCGGCTCGCACAGGGCGTCGATGAGCCGGTCCTCCCAGGCCCCGCGCCGCTCGATGTCGCGTACGACCGCCAGCCACCGCACCGCCACGGCCTCGTGCCGCTCGGCCAGTGCGGGGATCGGGTCGGTGCGACGCCGGACCGGCATCGAGAGTCCTTCGATGGAGGCGACCCAGCACTCCTTGGCCCAGACCGTCGCCTCCAGGACCTGCGCGAGCGACTCCTCCGGACCATCCCACTCGAGCACCTCGTGGCCGGCCAGCCGCACCTGCGTGAGCGTCTCCGCGGGCAGGTCCCCGGCGAGGTCGAGCAAGGCGCGGGTGTCGTCGATGTCGTGCCTGACGAGCTGCTCGGTCAGCGGCGAGAGCACCCGCTCCTGGGAGTCGACCCACAGCGACTCCGGCGGATGGAAGTGGATCCCGTTCGGCGCCGGCAGCCAGTGGCTGGCCGCGGTGGTGCTCGGTGGGTGCCCGAACGCCTTCGCGTAGGCGCGCGAGAACCCTTCCATGGACTCGTACCCCGCCGCCCAGGCGGCATCGGTCACCGTGCCACCGTGCTGCAGCTGCCACGCGGCCCGCTCCAGCATCACCCGCCGCCGCATCGCCACCGGCGGCTCCCCCGCACCCCGGGAGAGCAACCGGTTGAAGTGATAGGGCGAGGTGTAGGCGTCGCCCGCCATCTGCGCCAGCGTGCGCGGCTCCCCGTCGTCGGCACCGTCGAGCACCGCGTCCAGCAGCTCCCGCAGCCGGTCACGCTCATTCCCGCTCACCCCGCTCACCCCGCTCACACCGTCACCGCCCGCACCGCCGCGACGGCCTTGTCGAGGCGGGACGGATCGTCGTAGGAGACCCACACGACCCGCGGATCCTTGCGGAACCAGGCGTCCTGCCGTCGCGCGAACTGCCGGGTCTTGATCGCCGTTCGCTCCATCGCCTCCGCCAGCGTCATCTCCCCTGCGAGATGAGCGGCGACCTCCTGGTAGCCGATGGCCTTCGAGGCGGTCCGCGACCGCCCCAGACCGGCCTCCAGGAGCCGCGCCACCTCATCGACGAAGCCGGAGTCGAACATCTCCGCGACGCGCTGCCGGATGCGTACGTCCAGTGCTTCGCGGGAGATGTCGACGCCGATCTGGATGGAGGCCGGGTCGTGGTAGACCTGCTCGGGCAGTCGTGCGCTGAACGGCTCGCCGGTCAGCTCGATGACCTCCAGAGCGCGTACGACGCGGCGACCGTTGTCGATCTCGATCCGCTCCGCGGCGACCGGGTCCAGGGCTCGCAGCCGGTCGTGAAGCGCCTTCTCACCTGCGGTTTCGAGCTCCATCTCCAGACGCTCGCGCACCTCGTTCGAGGTCCCGGGGAACTCGAACCGGTCCAGGATCGCTCGCGTGTAGAGGGCGCTGCCGCCGACCAGCACGGGTGTCTTCCCGGCCTTCCGGAGCACCGCGATCTCCTCGCGCGCCAGTGCCTGGAAGTCGGCGACGGAGGCCGGTTCGGCGATGTCGAGGAGGTCGAGGAGATGGTGCGGGATCCCGCGCCGCTCCGCGACCGGCAGCTTCGCCGTCCCGATGTCCATCCCGCGGTAGACCTGCATCGCATCGGTGTTGATGATCTCGCCACCGAGGGTCTCGGCGAGATCGAGGGAGAGCGACGTCTTCCCTGCCGCGGTGGCACCGACGACGGCCACGATCGGCGTGGCCGACAGGGCAAAAGATCCCAGGTCGCGTAGCTCAGATGCACCATCAGGGTCGCGTGTCCCCCTGTTGCTGTCGTACTCCATGCAGTTAGTCTGGCCGCAAGTTGGCTCATACGGGGAGCCACCGATCCAGAGGGGGAAGCATGAGCTTCTTGGACAAGGCAAAGGATCTCGCCCAGCAGGGCATCGACAAGATCGGCGCCGACAAGGTCGGCGAGGGCTTGGACAAGGCCGGCGAGTTCGCCGACGAGAAGACCGGTGGCAAGTTCAGCGACCAGATCGACCAGGGCGTCGAGACTGCGAAGAACGAAGCAGAGAAGCTGGACGGCGGCAACTGAGCCATCCACAGGCCCCGAGGCGGGGAGCAACCCAGACCGGGTTGCTCCCCGCCTCGCGTTTACGTCCCGTTACACCCAGCTGACTTTTTACGTACTGATTATCGAAACACTGTTACAGACCTGTTGCGACATGTGCCGTCACGTGGAACGGTCTAGACCGTCTCATTCAATGCCTCAACGAATGGGGCAGCCGGGGGGCGGACATGCGATGCATGTCCGATTCCGGTCCAGTCACAACTACTCGGAAGTGTGGACCAATATGTCTGAGAACTACGGCAACAGCGACGAGCAGCAGAACTACGGCCAGGAGGGCGGCCAGGAGGGCAGCTTCGGCGGCCAGGAGTCCAACGAGGGCTCCTCCTACGGCTCGGAGTCCTCCAACGAGGGCGGCTTCGGCGGCCAGGAGAGCGGCCAGAGCGAGGGCGGCTTCGGCGGCGGCGAGCAGTCCGAGGGTTCCTCCTACGGCTCCGGCGCGGGCTCGAACGAGGGCGGCTCCTCCTACGGTGAGCAGTCCGACGAGGGCAGCTCCTACGGTGGCGGCGAGCAGTCCGAGGGCTCGAGCGAGAACTCTTCTTACGGCGAGCAGGGTGGCCAGAGCGAGGGTGGCTCCTCCTACGGCGAGCAGTCCGAGAGCTCCTCCGAGGGTGGCTTCGGCGGCCAGGAGTCCGGCGAGGGCTCCTACGGTGGCGGCGAGCAGTCCGAGGGTTCCTCCTACGGCTCCGACGAGAGCTCGAACGAGGGCGGCTTCGGCGGCGAGCAGGGCCAGTCGCAGTACTGATCCCGCTCCGCTGATCACACAGATCGAGCGCCGGGTCCCGCGAGGGGCCCGGCGCTCGATGCTGTCTCAGCTCGGCTCAGGCGCGGTACGCCACCCACCCGTCGATCATGCGCTGCACCTGACCCGGCGTGAACTCGTCCATGCACGCGTCCTCGGTGTAGTCCATGAAGTTGTGGATCGGGTCGAGGCCCGGAGCGGTGCAGGTGTCGGAGCCCTCCGGGCAGCCGAAGGCCGGCGCGGCCTCGGCCGGGGTGTCGGCGACCTGGTCGCCCTTGCCGCGGCAGCCACCCTGGAAGGTGTGGTAGAGGTGCAGCCAGTGGCCGACCTCGTGGGTGGCCGTGTCGCCCTCGTCGTACGGCGCCGCCGAACCGCCCGGAAGCGACTCACCGAGGATGACCACGCCGTCCTGCGAGGAGATGTTCTTGGCCGGGAAGGTCGCCCAGCCGAGCAGGCCGTCGTCGATCTCACCGATGTAGACGTTGAGCGCGTTGTCGCCGCCCTGGCGCAGGGTCGACTTCATGTCCCGCTCGCCGGCCGATCCGGAGATGATCGGGTACCAGGCCGGGTTGATCGTGGTCTCCTGGCCGGCGACCTCGAAGGAGAACGGCGTGCCGGCGTACGCCGCGTTGAGCACGTCGATCTGGGCGTCGATGTTCGCCTGCGGGACGGCGCCGGTGGTGGCGTCCTCCTGGATGACGTGGATGTAGGTCGGGATGGTCGTCGGACCCAGGGTCGCGTTGCCGCTCTTCTTCCCGTGCGCGGCCAGCGCGGACGCGAGCTCCTTCTCCTTGGCGTCGGCCTGCTTCGCGGTCAGGTGGTTCGTGTCACGGACCTGCTCGGCACCTTCGGCGACCCGGGCCGCTCCGACCTCGTGCGGGTCGAAGCAGGCACCGCCTCCTGCCGACGCCTGCATCGCGCCCGCGGGGGCCGCCGCGGCCAGACCTGATGCCACGAGCACTCCGAGCGCGCCCATCGCCGCTGCTCTGCCGGCCAGCTTGGGAATCGACATGGGGTATCCCTTCCTGAGACAAGTTGCCTCAGGCTAGAGCAGGAATACCCACCGGGGGAACGGAGTTACGGAGAATTTGCTGTTCGAGTAACGCCACGCCGCACGATCAGCCGCACGCCGGCGCGGCGGGCAGCGGAGCCGGCACGCCGACCGTCGGCATCCCCAGCCCGACCGATGCCGCCTCGGGCTCGGGTCGGCCCTGGCGAGCCTCCCAGGCGTCGCCGGAACGGGTGCGGCGCACCTCGAGCACGGGGTTGTCGGCGACCAGGTGGTGAGGCGCCGCGTAGGTGACCTCGACCTTGACCATGTCGCCGGGACGTACGCCCTCGGCCCCGGCGGCGTTGAAGTGGACGAGCCGGTTGTCGGGAGCGCGACCGGAGAGGCGGTGGGTCTCGGCGTCCTTGCGGCCCTCGCCCTCGGCGACCATCAGCTCAAGCGTACGTCCGACGTTCTTCTTGTTCTCCTCGTAGGCGATCTCGTTGACGAGGTCGACGAGCCGGCCGTAGCGGTCCTTGACCACCTCGGGAGAGATCTGGTCGGGGAGATCGGCCGCGGGGGTGCCGGGGCGCTTGGAGTACTGGAACGTGAAGGCCGAGGCGAAGCGCGACTCACGGACCACGTCGAGGGTGCCCTGGAAGTCCTCCTCGGTCTCGCCCGGGAAGCCGACGATGATGTCGGTGGTGATCGCCGCGTGCGGGATCGCCGCGCGGACGCGCTCGATGATGCCGAGGAACTTGGTCGACCGGTAGGAGCGTCGCATCGCCTTGAGGACGCGGTCGGAGCCCGACTGCAGCGGCATGTGCAGCGACGGCATCACGTTGGGCGTCTCGGCCATGGCCTCGATGACGTCGTCGGTGAACTCGGCCGGGTGCGGGCTGGTGAACCGGACCCGCTCCAGCCCCTCGATCTCGCCACAGGCGCGCAGCAGCTTGGAGAAGGCCTGCCGGTCACCGAACTCCACGCCGTAGGCGTTGACGTTCTGGCCCAGCAGGGTCACCTCGGTGACGCCCTCGGCGACCAGCGCCTCGATCTCGGCGAGGATCTCGCCCGGTCGGCGGTCCTTCTCCTTGCCCCTCAGCGAGGGGACGATGCAGAAGGTGCAGGTGTTGTTGCAGCCCACGCTCACCGACACCCAGGCGGCATAGGCCGACTCGCGCTTGGTCGGCAGGGTGGACGGGAAGACCTCGAGGGACTCCAGGATCTCGACCTGGGCCTCCTCCTGCACCCGGGCCCGTTCGAGCAGCACCGGGAGCGAGCCGATGTTGTGCGTCCCGAAGACCACGTCGACGTACGGCGCCTTCTGGGTGATCGTCGCGCGGTCCTTCTGCGCGAGGCAGCCGCCGACGGCGATCTGGAGGTCCGGGTTGGCCTCCTTGATCGGGGCCAGGTGGGAGAGGTTGCCGTAGAGCTTGTTGTCGGCGTTCTCCCGGACCGCGCACGTGTTGAAGACGACCACGTCGGCCTGCGTGCCCTCGGTCGCCTTCAGATAGCCGGCATCCTCCAGCAGCCCCGAGAGGCGCTCGGAGTCGTGGACGTTCATCTGGCAGCCGTAGGTGCGGACTTCGTACGTACGGGCTGAGGCGGAGCTCGAGGCGGTGGACACGGTCATAGCGTCCTCAAGAGTACGGCGCGGGGGTCCGAGGGCAGGAAATCCCGACCGGTTGTCTGCTTGGTTATGCGCTTGTAACCGATACCGGGGACCAATTCATGGATGTGCAATGCAGGATGTGGTTAGGTCTGCGGCATGACCGTGCTTGACACAGAACCCACCAGCGCACCTTCGGGAGACGCCCTGGTGGTGCTCGACCATGTCGACAAGCACTACGGCGACCTGCACGTGCTCCGGGACATCAACCTGGAGATCAAGCGTGGCGAGGTCGTCGTGGTGATCGGGCCCTCGGGTTCGGGGAAGTCGACCCTCTGCCGCACGATCAACCGGCTGGAGACGATCGACTCGGGGACGATCACGCTCGACGGCAAGGAGCTGCCCGCCGAGGGCAAGGGCCTGGCCAAGCTGCGCGCCGAGGTCGGGATGGTCTTCCAGAGCTTCAACCTGTTCGCCCACAAGACGATCCTGCAGAACGTCACGCTGGGCCCGATGAAGGTGCGCAAGCTGAAGAAGGCGGAGGCCGAGGCCGAGGCCACGAAGCTGCTCGACCGCGTCGGCGTGGGCGCCCAGGCGGCGAAGTATCCCGCCCAGCTCTCCGGCGGCCAGCAGCAGCGTGTCGCGATCGCCCGGGCGCTGGCGATGAAGCCGCAGGTGATGCTCTTCGACGAGCCCACCTCCGCGCTCGACCCGGAGATGGTCAAGGAGGTGCTCGACGTCATGGTCAGCCTCGCCAAGGAGGGCATGACTATGATCGTGGTCACCCACGAGATGGGCTTCGCCCGCGTCGCCGCCGACCGTGTCGTCTTCATGGCCGACGGCCAGATCGTCGAGTCCAACACCCCCGCCGAGTTCTTCGACAACCCGCAGTCCGAGCGCGCCAAGGACTTCCTCGGCAAGATCCTCAAGCACTGAAACGTACGTCTCGGGTGAGCCCTCGGCTCGCGAACCCTGCAACGCACCAACACTCATATCCCAGAAGGTGGATTCGATGAAGTTCCAGAAGATCGCCGCGGTCGCGGGCGTCCTCGCGCTCGCCGGCTCGCTCGCTGCCTGTGGCGGCAGCGACGACTCCGGCTCCGACGCCGGTGGCGACAAGATCAAGATCGGCATCAAGTTCGACCAGCCGGGTCTCGGCTTCAAGGAGGCCGACGGCGACTACTCCGGCTTCGACGTCGACATGGCGGAGTACATCGCCGAGGGCCTCGGTTACGACGAGGACCAGATCGAGTGGGTCGAGGCCGTCTCCGCCAACCGCGAGACGTTCCTCAAGGACGGCACCGTCGACATGATCCTGGCGACGTACTCGATCACCGACGAGCGCAAGGCCGAAGTCGACTTCGCCGGCCCGTACTACGTCGCCGGTCAGGACCTCCTGGTCGCCGCCGACAACACCGACATCACCGGCCCCGAGTCGCTCGACGGCAAGAAGCTCTGCTCGGTGACCGGCTCGACCTCGGCCCAGAAGGTCAAGGACGAGTACTCCAAGGGCGTCCAGCTGCAGGAGTTCGACACCTACAGCAAGTGCGTCACCGCGATCGAGGGCGGCCAGCTCGACGCGATGACCACCGACGACATCATCCTGGCGGGCTACGCCCAGCAGGACCCGGGCAAGTTCAAGATCGTCGGTGCCCCCTTCTCGGAGGAGAACTACGGGGTCGGCCTGCCCAAGGGCAGCGAGGACCGCGACAAGATCAACGACCTGATCGAGAAGGCCTTCGAGGACGGCGCCTGGGAAGAGGCGTTCAACGACAACCTCGGTGACTCCGGCTACAAGCTGCCGGAGCCCCCGACCGTCGACCGCTACTGAGGCACCCGCGGGGCAGGGGACTCCGCTCCCCTGCCCCGTCGGCGCGTCCAGCGCAAGAAATTTGGAAGGACCAATGGACCTCATCTCCGAGAGCGGGTCAGCCATCCTGACCTCGTTCGGGCTGACCTTGAGACTCGCCATCTTCAGCGGCATCTTCTCGATGCTGCTCGGCGTGGTGCTCGCGACGTTCCGGGTCTCACCGGTTCCCGTGCTGCGCTGGATCGGCTCGGCCGTCGTCTACACGTTCCGCAACACTCCGCTGACCCTGGTCATGTTCTTCACGCTCTTCGGACTGAGCTATCAGCTCGGCCTCAACTTCAACGAGGAACTGATCTACCGCAACAACTTCTGGCTGGCCGTCCTCGCGCTCAGCGTCTACACGTCGACCTTCGTGTGTGAGGTGCTGCGCTCGGGCATCAACACGGTGCCGCTCGGACAGGCCGAGGCGGCGCGCGCGATCGGGCTGACCTTCACTCAGAACCTTCGCCTGATCGTCCTTCCCCAGGCGTTGAGGTCGGTGATCAACCCGCTGGCCAGCGTGCTGATCGCGATGACCAAGAACACGACCGTCGCCGTCACCATCGGTGTCACCACCGCCACCATGGTCAACGAGGCGTCGGGGCAGATGAAGTCGCTGATGGAGCGCAACTCCGACCAGATCCTGCTGATCTTCATCATCTTCGCGGTGGGCTTCATGATCCTGACTCTGCCCATCGGCTTCATCGCCGGCTGGGCCGCCAAGCGATTCGCGGTGATCCGATAATGAGCGCCTCAGTTCTGTACGACGCCCCCGGCCCCCGCGGCAAGGCGCTCAACTGGGTCTACTCGGTCATCGCCCTCGTGGTCCTGGCCTGGGTGGCCTGGTTCGTCTACTCCAAGTTCGACGAAACCGGACAGTGGGACGCCGAGAAGTGGAAGCCATTCCTCGAGGCGCCGGTCTGGGAGAACTTCCTCATCCCCGGTCTCATCGGCACGCTGAGCGCTTTCGCCGTCGGTGCGGTGCTCGCACTTATCTTCGGGTTCGTGTTCGCAGTCGGCCGCCTCTCGCCGAGCCGATTCATCAGCGTCCCCAGTGGCGTGGTCGTGGAGTTCTTCCGCGCGATCCCGATGCTGCTGCTGATGATGTTCATCTACTTCATGCAGCAGCCGCTGGGACTCGAGACCAGCGTCTTCTGGGCGGTCGTACTCGGCCTCATGCTCTACAACGGCTCCGTCCTGGCCGAGGTGATCCGTGCAGGTGTGGGTGCTCTGCCGAAGGGGCAGTCGGAGGCCGGTGTCGCCATCGGGCTCTCGCCCGGCCAGGTGATGCGTGCCATCCTGCTCCCGCAGGCCGTGCGCTCGATGCTGCCGGCGATCATCGCTCAGCTCGTGGTGCTGCTCAAGGACACCGCGCTCGGCTACATCCTGGCCTACGACGAGCTGCTCAACCAGATCAACAAGATCGAGGGCAACTACAACAACCTGATCCCTGCGGCGATCGTCGTGGCACTGATCTACATCGTCATCAACACGATCCTCGGACTGATCGCCAACTACGCCGAGGCCCGTACCCGGCGAGTGGGACGCACCGCGGCGCCGATCGGCCACGCCGACGCGGTCGACCCGGTCGCCGCCGAGGCCGAGCTCGTGCAGAAGGCGAACGCTGCCAACGTCGGTGGTGCCGGGCCGGGCGCCTGAGCATTCGGACAGACCAACGGCCCGCTGCCCCGAGGGGCAGCGGGCCGTTGCATACCTGCTCTACTTCTTCTTCGGGGTCACCCAGAGGTTGATCGTGCCCTCGATGGCCACGGTGCCGTCCTCACGGATGCCCTTGACGCGCACCGCGAGGTCACCGTCGGCGGTGTCCCACTGCTCCTGGTCGGTCTCCGCGATACAGGTGATGTCGGTGGAGGCCTTGGCCGTGTAGGAGACGGTCATCCCCTTGGGGATCCAGCGCTTGTCGCGCGGGATGGTGACCTCCGCAAGGGCACCCATCGCCATCTCGAGACCGTTGCACAGCGCGATGGCGTGCACGGTCCCGATGTGGTTGTGGTTGCCCTTGCGGTTGGGCACGATGACCTCTGCGTAGTTGGGCCGCAGCTGGTTGACCAGCGGGTGGATGGACCCGAAGTAGGGCGCCTTCTTCGAGAAGGCGACCGAAAATGCTCTCTTGCCGACAACGGGGACACGGTTGAAGGACTTCCAGAGGTCGTAGAGCTGGCTCATGCTGGTCAGGTTACCCGACGGTAACCTCCTCCCCTCTCCTGGCCCGAGATCAGGAGAGGGAGAGGAAGACCTTCTCGAGCTCCTCGATCTGCTCCGGGCGGTCTCCGTCGGCGTGCGCGCGGCGCAGCTCGTTGGAGAGCAGCGCGAAGGCCGCCTTGTCGAGGGCGCGGGTCACTGCCTTGAGCTGGCCGACCACATCGGCGAGCTCGCGGCCGTCTTCGATCATGCGGAGCACGCCGCCGAGCTGGCCCTGAGCCCGGCGGACTCGATTGACCACGCTCGTCGTCTCCGCGTCCCGAGGCTGGGGGACGGTCACGTCGTCAGTCAAAGTGTTGCCTTCCATCATTTCTGGCATCGTTCCTGGCTCGTTGTTGTATCCCCCGGGGGACAACGGTCCAGACCAGTTGGCGTTACGGTTCTTTTTGGTTGATTCCGGTTTTCGCCTACACGGTGCCGAAGTTCGTGCTAGTCGTCCGTCTGCCACACGATCTCGACGCGGTTGCCGAACGGATCACGGACGTGGAAGCGCTGGAATCCGTCGGCATTGTGGCGCTGGCTCCAGTCGACGTCGAAGCCCAGGCTCGCCAACCTCGTGCCCATGGCCTCCAGGTCCGCCTCGGTCTCGACCGCCAGAGCAGGATGCGCCTTGGCCTGCGGACGGTGCGGATCCTCGACGCCGAGGTGGATCTCGGCGCCGCCCGGAGAACGGAACCAGGCACCACCGCGCTTGGCCAGCTCGGCGGGCTTCGGCACCTCGGTCAGCCCGAGTCCGTCGGCATAGAAGGTCCTGGCCTCGTCCTCGTGACCGGCGGGCATGCCGACCTGCACGTGATGGATACGCATCATGCCTCCAGTCTGCGGGCGACCACGAAGACGCGGCGGAACGGGAGCAGGACGAAACTGTTTCCTACCGAATCGTTTCTTACGGGATAAGCCTGTGCCAGACGGTTCTTGAGCTCCTCGGCGAACGGCTCGAAGAGGCCGGCCTTCTCGAGTGCCGCAGCCGTGGGACGCAGGCTCGTTCCGGCAATCCAGGTGAAGACCGGGTCCTCACCGGTCAGCACGTGGAGGTACGTCGTCTCCCAGGCATCGACCTCGAAGCCCTCCCTCACCAGCACGTCGTAGTAGTCGGCAGGGTCGTGCGACCCGGGCGCCTCGAGGTGGCGGGTGTGGTCGGCGTACGGCTCCTCGGCAGCCAGCTCCTCACGGAGCCGGTGGCTGGGCTCGTCGAAGTTGCCCGGGACCTGGAAGGCGAACCAACCGCCCTCCCCGACCGCGCCGGCGAGCGCCGGGAGCAGGTCCAGATGACCGGGGACCCACTGCAGGGTGGCGTTGGAGAGGAGTACGTCGACGGAGCCCGGCACCACCGAGTCGGCCCAGTCGCGAAGGTCTGCCACCGCGAAGTCGACGCCGTCGATGGTCGCTCGCGCCTTGTCGATCATCGGGGCGCTGGAGTCGAGGCCGACGACCCTGGCCTCCGGCCAGCGGCCGGCCGCGAGGGCGGTCAGGTTGCCAGGACCGCAGCCCAGGTCGATCACGGTCTTCGGACGATCGGCGCCGACCCGGCGAAGGAGATCGACGAACGGCCGCCCTCGCTCGTCGGAGTAGGTCAGGTAGCGCTCGGGATCCCATGCGGTCATGGCGTACATCCTCTCGATTTTCTCTTGACGTCAAGATATTCCGATCGTCTCGCCGACTTGTCTCGATGTCAAGATTCTCGATGAGGCGAACTTGGGCTACGCTCTCGCCATGCGCGACGAAGTCGACGACCTGAGCGAGGCCTGGGCACACGAGCGGCCCGACCTGGACCTCGGCCCCGTCGAGATCTTCTCGCGTCTCTCCCGCCTCTCGCGCCACCTCGACCTCGCCCGACGCGACGCGTTCTCGGGCTCCGGGATCGAGTCGTGGGAGTTCGACGTGCTCGCCGCCCTACGCCGGGCGGGCGACCCCTACGAGCTCTCCCCCGGCCGGCTGCTGCGCGAGACCCTGGTGACCAGCGGCACCATGACCAACCGCGTCGACCGGCTCGCCTCCCGAGGACTGGTCGAGCGGCTGCCGGACCCGGCGGACCGTCGAGGCGTCCTCGTCCGGCTCACTCCCGACGGCAAGGCAACCGTCGACAGCGCCTTCGAGGCACTGCTCGCAGCCGAGCGGGAGTTCCTCGACGGCCTCTCCGGCGACCAGCAGAGCCAGCTCACCGATCTGCTGCGCCGGCTGCTGGTCCCCTTCTCATCCTGACCAAGCCCCCGCCGAGTCGGCTCATCTTGACCAAAACCCCCGCCGAGTCGGCTCATCTTGACCAAGATCCCCGCCGAGTCGGCGCGTTATGACGAGCCGACTCGACGCCGGATCTCGTCAGTTTGCGCCGACTCGGCGTCGGATCCGGTCAATTCGCGCCGACTCGGCGTGCGAGCCGGCTACGCGAAGACCCTTCGACAGGCTCAGGACAACGCCTCGGCCGCCTCGAGCCACTCCAGCTCGAGGTCGTCCTTCTCCGCGGCGAGCTGGTCCAGCTCCGCGCTGAGCTCGGCGAGCCGGGCGTAGTCGTTGACCGCCTCCGCCATCGCGAGCTCGAGCTTCTGCTGCTGCTGGCCGATCCGCTCGAGCTGCTTGTCGATCCTGGCGATCACCTTCTTCGCCGCTCGCTCGTCGGCAGAGCCGGGCTTGGCCTTCGACGGGCCAGACGCTGCCGTCTCGGCCGACGCGAGCGCCGTCTCGGCCTGCGGGGCTGACGCCTCGGCCGGGATCGGGAGGCGGCGCTCGAGATACTCGTCGACACCGCGCGGGAGCATGGAGATCTGGCCGTCGCCGAGAAGAGCCCAGATGGAGTCGGTGACGCGCTCGAGGAAGTAGCGGTCGTGGGAGACGACGATCAGGGTGCCGGGCCAGGCGTCGAGGAAGTCCTCGAGGACGTTGAGCGTCTCGATGTCGAGGTCGTTGGTCGGCTCGTCGAGCAGCAGGACGTTGGGCTCGGTGAGCAGCAGGCGCAGCAGCTGGAAACGGCGGCGCTCGCCGCCGGAGAGGTCGCCGATGCGGGTGACCAGCTTGTCGCCGGTGAACCCGAAGCGCTCGAGCATCGAGGTCGCCGAGAGCTCTTGGCCGTCGGTCGTCTTGGTGACGCGCTTGATCGACTCGACGGTGGGGAGGACCCGCGCCTCCGGGTCGAGGTCGTCCAGCTGTTGGGTCAGGTGCTGGAGAGCGATGGTGCGGCCGTGGCGTACCTTCCCCACCGCAGGCGGGAGGGTGCCGTCCAGGAGCGACAGCACGGAGGTCTTGCCGGCTCCGTTGACGCCGACGATGCCGATCCGGTCCCCCGGACCGATACGCCAGGTGGCGTGCGACAGCAGCTGCCGCTCGCCCCGGAAGAGGTCGACGTCCTCGACGTCGATGACGTCCTTGCCGAGCCGCTGGGTGGCGAACTTCTGCAGCTCGAAGCGGTCGCGCGGCGGAGGTACGTCCTCGATGAGCTGGTTGGCGGCGTCGATGCGGAACTTCGGCTTGGACGTACGCGCCGGGGCACCGCGACGCAGCCAGGCGAGCTCCTTGCGGACCAGGTTCTGGCGGCGTACCTCAGAGGCGGCAGCCTGACGGGACCGTTCGGCCTTGGCGAGGACGAAGGCGGCGTAGCCACCCTCGTAGGCGTCGACCTGACCGTCGTGGACCTCCCAGGTGAACTGGCACACCGCGTCGAGGAACCAGCGGTCGTGGGTGACCACGACGAGCGCGGACGAGCGCGCGGCCAGGTGGGACGCGAGCCAGGCCACGGCCTCGACGTCGAGGTGGTTGGTGGGCTCGTCGAGCACGATCAGGTCGTGCTCCCCGAGCAGCAGCTCGGCCAGGGCGCAGCGTCGACGCTCGCCCCCGGACAGCCCCATCACCGCCCGGTCGAGGTCGATCCCGGCCAGGAGCTGCTCCACGATCTCGCGCAGCGCCGGCACGCCGGCCCATTCGTGGTCGGAACGCCCGCCGAGCACTGCCTCGCGAACGGTGTGGGTGTCGACGAGCTGGTCACCCTGGTGCAGGAACCCGACGAGCAGACCACGCTGGCGCGAGACACGCCCGGAGTCGGGTTCCTCGAGGCCGGTCATCACCTGCAGGAGCGTCGTCTTCCCGTCGCCGTTGCGGCCGACGATGCCGACACGGTCGCCGGCGTTGATGCCGAGGGAGACGTCGTCGAGGAGGGGCCGGATGCCGTAGGCCTTGGAGACGTGCTCGAGGTTGAGGAGGTTCGCCATATCGTCTCCCATTGTCCCCGAGGGCGGTGAGGCAGCCAGCATCGCGGCGGCCGTCCAGTGGCACACCCGGCGGACGAAGAGCCCCTGACCTGCCTAGACTCGGTGCAATGGCCGAGAAGACACTCCGCGAGCACACCCACGGTTCGCGTCAGATGATCCTCGAAGCAGCGCTCCGGCTGGCCGCCGAGCGCGGCTATGTCGGCACGACGATGGCGCTGGTCCGTCGCGCGACCGGTCTCCCGCCGTCCTCGCTCTACTGGCACTTCTCCAGCAAGGACCAGCTTCTCGCCGAGGCGCTCGAGCACGGCTACACCCGCTGGTACGACATCGCCCCGCGGTGGGAGCCGACACCGATCGGCGACGACCTGCGCCTGGGACTGCTGGCCAACCTGCGGCGTACGACCTCGGACACCCACGGCGCCAAGGCCGACTGGTGGCGGATGGGCCTGATGCTGGCCCTCGAGTCCGGGCCGACGGTCGGCGACGGTCCGCGCGGTCGCTTCCTCCGGATCCGCACCCAGACGCTGGCCGACTTCGAGCGGTGGTGGACCGAGGCGGTCGACCTCCCCGCCCCGCACATCGAGACCCTCGCCCGGCTGACGCTCGCCGCCCACGACGGTCTCTTCATCCACGCCCAGACCGATGAGTACGCCGACCTCGACCCGCTCCGGAAACGGCTCGCCGACGGGCTGGCCGAGGCTGCCGACCATCTCCGGACGTTGGACCCGGCCGCCGTCCCCGAGACGGTGGATCTGCCGCCGGTGACGTACGAGGGCAGGAGCAGCAGCCGCGAGAAGCTGGTCTCGGCAGCGCTGGAGGTCGCGGCGGAGAGCGGCTACGAGGGCGCCTCGATCAGCCGGATCTGCGCCGCGGCGGGTCTGCCTGCCTCCTCCGTCTACTGGCACTTCGAGAACAAGGACGACCTGTTCTCGGCCGCGGTGGACGACTCCTACCGCGCCTGGATCAGCACCCAGTCCTCGTGGCAGCCGCCGAGCGCGGACTGCGACTGCTCGGCCGAGCTCCCACTCCTGCTGAGGCCACTGGTGGCCAGCCTGGGCCAACTGCCGCCGTTCCTGCGGATCGGCCTGATGCTGGTGCTCCCGAAGCGGCCCGAGCCGCTTCCCGGCCGGGACCGGTTCCTTGCCGTACGCCGCCGGTCGCGGGACGACTTCGCCGGCTGGTTCCGCGGAGCGCTCGGGGACGACGGGCCGGCGCACGCCGACGAGATGGCCGCGCTGCTGCTCGTCATCGCAGACGGACTTCTCTTCGCCGAGGCGCTCGACAGCGCCGACATGCCACCGGCCACGACCTCGGACCTGCTGGCGCGACTGGTGACGGCGACGCCGTTTCATACACAGATCAGTCACTGACCTACTACCGTAGGTCCACAGAGGGTTTACGACGCGAACGGTCGGAAACTCATCGATCTGTATGTCGTGTCATCTATTTCCGCAGGTCAGGAATGAGATTTATCCAACATTTGCTCCACAACCTCCGGAACGATCGTTACAGTGACTGCTGTCACAGAGAGTTGGAGGCCCCAGATCCCCCCTTCGTGGTGCCTCCGTCTCATTAAGGAGATCCCCCCATGAGCGTCACTGCTATCCCCACCCTGGCTAGTCAGCACGACCATGAAGGTGCCCCGAGGACGACCTCTTCGGCGACCCCGTCTGCGACGAAGGCCCTCCAGATCCTGGAGGCATTTCTCGGAGCCGGTCCGAAGCTCGGTGTCAGCGAGATCGCTCGCACCGCGGGCCTTCCCAAGTCGACCGCCTTCCGTCTTCTGCGCCACCTCGAGCAGAGCGGGTACGTCGAGCGCACCGGTCGTCACTACGTACTCGGCCGGCGACTCTTCGAGCTCGGCAACGCGGTGCAGATCTGCCGCCCGCAGGGCATCCGGGAGACCGCGATGCCGCATCTGGCCGAGCTCTATGTGGCCACCGGCAAGACCGTCCACCTCGCCATCCTCGAAGGCACCGACATCGTCATCCTGGAGAAGATCACCGGACGCGGTGGCATCCAGCCGGACACGTACGTCGGCGGGCGAGCGCCCGCCGCCTGCTCCGCACTCGGCAAGGCGATCCTCTCGTTCAGCGACCGCAACCACATCGCGGCCGTTCTCGAGTCCGGCCTGGTCAGGCGCACCCGCCACTCGCACGGCGACCCGGCGAAGTTCCTCGCCGAGCTCCGCCGCGCCAACAGCGAGCGCATCGCCTTCGACCGTGAGGAGGCCCAGCTCGGCATCGTCTGCGCCGGCGTCCCGATCATGATCGAGGGCCGAGCCATCGCCGCCGTCTCCGTCTCCGGCAGCGCCGCCGGGTTCAACGCCGCCAGCATCACTCGTCACCTGCGCCGCGCCGCTGCCGCGATCTCCGACGAGGTGGTCTCCAGCGCCGCCTGACCCCTGCCGAGGCGTCAGCCCCGTCGGTCGAGGCGTCGGCTAGGTTGGCCGAGGCGTCACGCGCTGCCGCCT
>NZ_JBVJKY010000001.1:720731-984318 GCF_055585005.1 Nocardioides sp. NPDC054178 | reverse complement strand
GTACTCGGCCGACCTACCTGCCGTCTCGGCCGACCTACCTGCCGTCTCGGCCGACCTACCTGCCGTCTCGGCCGACCTACCTGCCGTCTCGGCCGACCTACCTGCCGTCTCGGCCGACCTGGCCGACGCCTCGGCGTGGAGCGGCGGGTCAGTAGGTGACTACGTGGGCACCGGCGACCGGGCCGGGGGCGGTCCAGACGCGGTCGTACGCCTTGGCCTGCATCGCTCCGGCGACCTCGCGGGCGTGGGCGGCGTCACGACAGAGCATCAGGACCGTCGGGCCCGAGCCGGAGAGCTGGACGGCCATGGCGCCGGCCTCCTCGCCATCGGCGAAGGTCTGGGCGAGGTCGGGGCGTAGCGCCAGCGCCGGGGCCTGCAGGTCGTTGGTGAGCGCCTCGGCGAGGAGCTCCGCATCGCCCTTCTCCAGCGCCATGAGCAGGCTCTCGGGGACCTGCGGGTCGCCGACGTCGGTCCCAGCGAGCTCGTCGAAGGCACGGTAGACCGAGGGCGTCGACAGTCCCTGCTCGTTGCCGACCACGACCCACCACCAGGCGCCGTTGTCGGTGACCGGCTCGACGATCTCGCCACGGCCGCCGCCGACGGCGGTGGCACCGATGAGAGCGAAGGGCACGTCGGACCCCAGCTGTCCGGCCAGAGCCAGCAGATCCTCGTCGGAGGTCTCCAGCGACCACAGGCGGTCGAGGGCGACGAGCGTCGCGGCCGCGTCGGCCGATCCGCCGGCGAGGCCGCCGGCGACCGGGATGCCCTTGTGGATCGCGACCTTCGCGGCCTTGTCGATGCCGTTGTGGGCGGCGAGCGCCTTGCCCGCCCGGACGACGATGTTGTCCTCGCCGGTCGGGATCTCGCTCAGCGCGATGTGGTCCTCCGCGGTGAGCGAGACCTGCCACTCGGCGGCCTCACTCACGGTGACGTCGTCGTAGAGCCCGATCGCCTGGTAGACCGTCGCCAGCGGGTGGAACCCGTCCGCACGGACCGGCCCTACGCCGAGGTGGAGGTTGAACTTCGCGGCCGCGCGAACGGTGATCGTCGTCATGAGGGGAGCCTTTGGAGCGATTCGGTGATGCGTACGAAGTCCGCGATGGTCAGCGACTCGCCGCGCGCCAGCGGGTCGACCCCGGCCTCGACCAGTGCCTTCTCGGCGGCGTCGGCGGAGCCGGCCAGCGGCTTGAGTACGCCGCGCAGGGCCTTGCGGCGCTGCGCGAAGGCGGCGTCGATGACCGCGAAGACCTGTTCGCGGGAGACCGACGTCGACGGCGGCTCGCGGTGACGCCAGTAGACGAGGCCGGAGTCGACGTTGGGGGCCGGCCAGAAGACGTTGCGGCCGATCGCGCCGGCGCGGCGTACCTCGGCATACCAGGCGGCCTTGACCGACGGGACGCCGTAGACCTTGGAGCCCGGCTTGGCGGCCAGCCGGTCGGCGACCTCGGCCTGCACCATCACCAGCCCGTGGCGCAGCGAGGGCAGCAGCGACATCAGGTGCAAGAGGACCGGGACCGACACGTTGTAGGGCAGGTTGGCGACCAGGGCTGTGGGCGGCGGGCCGGGGACCGACTCGACCCGCAGAGCGTCCGCGCGGAGCAGGCTGAACGCGTCGGCCTGGTCGGGGGCGTACTCCTGGATGGTTCTCGGCAGCCGCTGCGCCAGGACCTCGTCGATCTCGATGGCGGTCACCTTGGCGCCGGTCTCGAGGATGGCGAGGGTGAGCGATCCGAGGCCGGGGCCGACCTCGACGACGACGTCGTCGGCTCCGACGCCGGACTCGCGCACGATCCGACGCACGGTGTTGGCGTCGATCACGAAGTTCTGACCGCGCTGCTTGGTGGGGCGAAGGTCGAGCTCAGCGGCCAGCGCCCGGACCTCCGCAGGCCCCAACAGGCGCGTCGGAGTGCGGTCGGTCATGCCACACAGCGTAGGCCCCACAACGCCGAGTCGGCGCATCTGTCCCAACGAGGTGGGACAAACGCGCCGACTCGAGGTCGATCTCCGGGGCAGATGCGCCGGGTCGACTACTGGGGCAGACCGAGGCTCTGCGAGCAGGCCGGCCAGGAGCCGTAGCCGCCGCCATTGGCGTCACGGACCTTGGTCGCGATCGCGATCTGGGTCTCGCGGCTGTTCTCGCTCGGGAGACCCGAGCCGCCGTAGGCCTGCCAGGTCTGCAGGTTGAACTGCAGCCCGCCGTAGTAGCCGTTGCCGGTGTTGATCGCCCAGTTGCCACCGGACTCGCACTGCGCGAGCTGGTCCCAGACGGTGCTGCCACCGGCGAAGTTGGCCGCGGGGGCCTGCTCCTCCTTGGTGCCGACCTTGACGACGCGGGTCTCGGCCTCCTCGATCACGTTCTGCTCGAGGACCTTCCGGGAGACGGCCTCGCCGTTCTTGTAGACGATGCGGTAGGTCACCGAACGGACTCCGTCGGAGCCTTCCTCGACGACCTCGGTCTCACCCTTGACCATCGAGGAGTCCTCGATCTCCTTGACCGGAGCCTCGACCGCCTCGCGGGCGACCTTCTGGTTCTTGGCGGAGAAGTCGGTGAAGACGATCTTCTGACCGGTCTTCAGGGCCTTGCCGGAGGCCGGCGAGACCTTGTCCCGGCGCTCCAGGTCGACGCCGAGGTCCTTGAGCGCGTCGCCGACGGTCAGCGCGGTCACGCTGACCTTCTTGGCCTTCTTGCCGGCCAGCTCGACCTTGACGGTCTTCGGCGTGATGACGTCGAGCGACATCCCGTCGCGGCCGATGTACGCACCGCGGCTGGTCGAGAGCTCTGCCCGGTCGTAGTCACGGCCGAGCTCGGCGAGAGCGCCGCCGACGGTGGTCGCGGTGACCCAGTGGTCCTGGGACTTGCCGTCGACCTCGAGGCTCAGCTGACGGGCGTAGCGGACGCTGATCGCGCTGCCGTCCTCGACCTTGGTGTCGACCGACGGTGCGACCGCGTCACGGTCGCCGACCTCGATGCCCTCGGCCTCGAGAACCTCTCCGACGGTGTCGGCGTGGACGCTGACGTCCTTGGCCTTGCCGTCGACCGAGACGATGACATCGGTCTGGGAGGTCTTGACCCCGTATGCCGCGCCGCCCGTGGCGACCACGGCGGCGGCGAGTCCACCGACCAGAATGGCCTTACGGCGAGGAGTAGATGCGATGTTGCGAACCCATGAGGTGGTGCTGCTGACGGGCACAATGCTCCGATGTTCGTGCTCTCCGGGCACGGGCGAACGGTGTTGCGAGATCTGTCGATCCACGCGCTGAGGCCCACCCCCAACACCGTCCGGATCTGTCCCGATCCCGGCTATCTCGCCGGACAGCGGAACAAATACGGTCGGTTAAATGCAAGTCCCCTACCCGATCCGCAGGCAATTACAAGCATGCAATCTCGGCATCAACTGGGGGTCAGAGGGGGCTGTCAATACCTGTCGCAGCGAATGACAGGTGTGCGATTCAACACGTCGAAATCGCTGGTCAAGCGGGTTGATCAGGCAACATGTCGTAATCCCGCCACGAAATATTGTGCTCGCTGGCCAATAGGCGACAAATCCTTTACAGGTAACTCCATTGCTTGGTGTTGTACTCCGAAGCCATCTGTGTCGTGATGGCCCGTCGTGCCGGTCAGTTCTCGGGGAAGGCAGATGTGCGCGATGTCACCAGACTCCGGAGGAACGATGAACAGACGCGTTACCAGCGCGCTGGCCGCACTCGCGGTCGCAGGCGTGACGCCAGTGATCCTCACTCACTCGCCGGCGAGCGCCGTCGAGCCAGAGGGGACCCCTGCTGCGGCCGCCGTCAAGCAGAAGGTCGACAACAAGCCCGACGCGCTCAACACCAAGCGCACCGAGCTCAAGACCAACGCCGCCACCGCCGTCGCCACCGGCGAGAAGCAGACGGTCACGAAGAACGGCAGCGAGGTCGTCAAGATGGGCTCGGGCAAGAACGCCCGCTGGGTGGAGCACGAGCCCACCGAGAAGTCCCAGCTGCTGAGCTTCCTGGTCGAGTTCGGCGAGGGCGGCAACCCGGCCTTCCCCGACAACACCTCGGGCCCGCTCCACAACGAGATCGCGCCGCCCGCCGAGGACGACAACTCCACCTACTGGGAGGAGGACTTCTCCCGCGAGCACTACATGGACATGTTCTTCAACCAGAACAAGGGTGAGGAGTCGTTCCACAACGTCTACAAGGAGATGTCGAGCGGCCGCTTCGACCTCCAGGGCGACGTCAGCGACTGGGTCACGCTCCCGCACGCGGAGTCGTACTACCAGAACGACAAGGGCGACGAGACCGCCGCCGCGATGAAGAACTACATCCAGGACAGCGCCAACGCCTGGTACGACGCGCAGAAGGCGGCCGGCAAGACCGACGCCGAGATCACGGCCTACCTCCAGGACTACGACATCTGGGACCGCTACGACCTTGATGGCGACGGCAACTTCAACGAGGCCGACGGCTACATCGACCACTTCCAGGCGATCCACTCCGGTGAGGGCGAGGAGGCCGGCGCCGACCCGTGGGCCATCTGGTCGCACCGCTGGGCCGCGAACGCGTCCGGCTCCGACGGCCCGGCCGACTTCCCGAAGGCCGGCGGCGTCAAGATCGGCAACACCGACATCTGGATCCGCGACTACACCACGGAGCCCGAGAACGGCGGCCTGGGCGTCTTCGCGCACGAGTTCGGCCACGACCTCGGTCTGCCGGACTTCTACGACACCGCGGGCGGCGAGAACGGCACCGGCTTCTGGACCCTGATGAGCTCGGGTTCCTGGCTCGGCCACGGTGACGGCACCATCGGCACCACCCCCAACCACATGGGCGCCCCCGAGAAGCTCTTCCTCGGCTGGCTCAACTACGACACGGTCGAGGCCGGTACGTCCAAGAAGCTGACCCTCGGTCCGAGCTTCCACGACACCGGGGCGAAGACGCCACAGGCACTCGTGGTCGACCTCCCCGACGGCGAGACGACCCACGACGTCGGCTCCGGCTCGTCCGGCAAGACGTTCCTCTACTCCGGCAAGGGCGATGACCGCACGGCCACCGCGGTCAGCCCGGAGATCGCCGTCCCCGCGGGCGGCACGCTCTCGGCCAAGGTGAAGTACGACCTCGAGGCGGAGTACGACTTCACCTTCCTGGAGGCCTCCACCGACGGTGGCACCACCTGGTCGACCCCGCTGGTGACGAACCTGTCCTCGGCCGAGTACAACAACGGCATCCACGGCACCTCCGACAGCACCTGTGACGGCAACTGCGCCGACCACGACCCGCAGGAGTACGTGGACCTGACCGCCGACCTCTCGGCGTACGCCGGTCAGAACGTGAAGCTCCGCTTCCGCACCGCCAACGACGGCGGCGTCGCCTATTACGGCTTCGCCATCGACGACCTCTCGGTCGGCTCGGCCTACACCACGGACTTCTCGTCCTTCGCCGACTGGACCGTCAAGGAGTACCTGGGCATCACGGACGGCACCTACACCTCGACGTACCCGCGCTTCTACATCGCCGAGAACCGGCAGTACAAGGGCTACGACAAGACGCTGGCCGAGGGTCCGTACAACTTCGGCTACGGGGTCACCGCGCCGGACAAGGTGGACCACTACGCCTACCAGGACGGCCTGCTGGTCTGGTACCAGAACGGCGCCTACGGCGACAACAACACCTCCGAGCACCCCGGCGGCGGCCAGGCGCTGATCGTCGACTCCACCGCGGGTGTCCAGAAGTGGTCGAACGGCACCCTGTCCCGCAACCGGATGCAGGGCTACGACTCGACCTTCGACGTCGACCGGACCGACCGGCTCCACCTGGAGAACGAGATCGCCGGCGCTCCGAACAACGTCCTCGACGTGCCGGCGCGCAAGAGCGTCGCCACCTTCTACGACAGCTCGGAGACGGCGTACTGGGATGCGGCCAACCCGGCGCACTCGACCAAGACCGCCGGCAGCGGCGTGAAGATCAAGGTGCTCTCCTCCGACGAGCGCAAGGGCATCATGAAGATCAGCGTCTCCTGACCTGATCCGATCAGTCCCGCTGGTCGAGCCTGCGAGCGCTAGCGAGCGGCTCGACCAGCGGGGCTCGCCGTTTTACCAGGTGCCGCCGAAGGCGGTCTCGGTGTTGGCGTTGACGGCGTTGCAGAGCACTTCGAGGTCGTCGCCGCGTACGTCCGCCATGACCCGCATCGTCGCCGGGATCATGTAGCTGGAGTTGATCGCGCCGCGGTGGGGATGGGGCGTCAGGAACGGGGCGTCGGTCTCGACCAGGATGCGGTCCTGAGGCGTGATCGCGAGGGCGTCGCGGAGGTACTGGGCGTTCTTGAACGTCACCGTGCCGGCGAAGGAGAGGTAGGCGCCGCGGTCCAGGCACTGCCGGGCGAACTCGGCGTCACCGGAGAAGCAGTGCATCACCCAGCGCTCCGGCGGCCCGACGCTGTCGATCACCTCGAGGACCGCCTCGTGGGCGTCGCGGTCGTGGATCATCAGGGTCTTGTCGAGGCGCTTGGCCATGTCGATGTGGCGCCGGAACGAGTAGGCCTGGGTCTCGCGGCCCTCCTCGTCGGTGCGGAAGAAGTCCATCCCGGTCTCCCCCACCACCCGCACCTTGTCGTGGGCCCCGGCGAGCTTCTCGATCTCGTCGAGAGCAGCCTCGAGATCGGGCTGGCGAGGAGCGTCGTTGGGGTGCAGCGCGACGCCGGCGACCATGTTGTCGTACGTCTCGGCCGCCTCCACCGCCCAGCGTGCCCCCGGCAGGTCGCACCCGATCTGTACCACCCGGGTCACCCCCACCGCCGCCGCCTGCGCGAGCGCCTCCTCGACTGGAAGGCTCTCGTCCCCTCTGACGATGTCGAGATGGGTGTGGTTGTCGACAACGGGCGCGGGCAGAGGCTCGGGAAGCGGCGGAAAACTCACGCCCCGATCCTAGTTCCCGCCGAGAAGCCAGTTTCTGACGCCGAGGCGTCGGTCTTTGATGTCGAGGCGTCAGTTTCTGGCATCGAGAAGTCAGTCGAGCGAGTTCGCGTGGTGAGGAACTGACATCTCGGGGTCAAGAACAGACTTCTCGGCCTCAGAAACCGACTAGCCGGCGGGTTTGTGGACGAGGTCATAGACCTCGCGTTTGGGTACGCCGGCGAGCTTGGCGACCTCGGCGATGGCCTCCTTCTTCGTGTGGCCCTCCGCCTCCAGGTCTGCGACCGCGGCCCGCAGGCTCTCGGGGTCGTTGCTGACCTCGGCGGAGGGGTCGGCGCCGGTGACGACGATGGTGACCTCGCCGCGGACGCCCTCGGCGGCCCAGTCGACGAGGTCGGCGAGGGGGCCGCGGCGTACTTCCTCGTGGGTCTTGGTGAGCTCGCGGCAGACCGCGGCGGCGCGGGTGTCGCCGAAGGCGTCGCGCATGGCTGCCAGGGCGGCCTCGGTGCGGTGGGGCGCCTCGAAGAAGACCATGGTGCGCTCCTCCTTCGCCAGGCTCGCCAGACGCCGCGAGCGCTCGCCGGCCTTGCGGGGCAGGAAGCCCTCGAAGCAGAACCGGTCGACAGGGAGGCCGCTGACGGCCAGCGCGGTCAAGACTGCCGAAGGGCCGGGCACCGCGGTGACGCGTACGTCCTTCTCGACCGCGGCCGCGACCAGCCGATAGCCGGGGTCGGAGACCGAGGGCATCCCGGCATCGGTGACCAGGAGGACGCGGTTGCCGTCGAGGAGATCGGCGAGCAGCGACGGGGTCCGGGCGCTCTCGTTGCCCTCGAAGTAGGAGACGATCCGGCCCTTGATCTCGACCCCCAGATCGCGGGTCAGCCGGGAGAGCCGACGGGTGTCCTCAGCTGCGACGACGTCCGCGATCGCCAGCTCCGAGGCTAAACGGGGTGGGGCATCCTCCACTCGCCCGATCGGGGTTGCCGCCAAGATGAGCACGCCGTCGTCTGGATCTGCCACGCCTACATTGTCGCAGGCCTATAGGGTGCCATCGTGACAACGACGGTGACCAGGGCGGACGAGCCCGTGGAGGGGTTGGCGAGCACCCCTTCCGGTCACCTGCTCCCGACCGCCTGGGAACGCGCCCGGCGTCGCATCAACGGATCGCCGCGCGCCGGCTGGGCGGCGACGATCGGGATCACGGCGCTCGCGTTCCTGCTGCGACTGTGGCATCTCGGCACTCCGAAGGTCTTCGCCTTCGACGAGACCTACTACGCCAAGGACGCCTGGGCGCTGCTCGAGTTCGGCTACGCCCGCAACTTCATCGAGGGCGCCGACGACAACATCCTGGCCGGGCGGCTCGACGGGCAGTTCGCCGACGGGCCGTCGATGATCGTCCACCCCGACGTGGGCAAGTGGATCATCGCGCTCGGCATCAAGCTCTTCGGGATGGACCCGTTCGGCTGGCGGATCGCCTCGGTCGTGGTCGGCTCGCTCCTGGTGCTGCTGACGATCCGGTTCGTACGCCGCGTCTCCGGCTCCATGATGCTCGGTCTCGTCGGCGGCATCCTGGTCACTTTCGACGGGCTCGCGTTCGTGCTCTCGCGGCTGGCCCTGCTCGATCTCTTCGTCGCCTTCTTCCTGCTGCTCGCGGTGCACCTGATGGTGATGGACCGCGACTGGTGCCGGCGTCGGTTCTCCACGCTCGCGCCCACCCATCTCGCCGAGCCCGGCGACTGGGGTCCGGTCCGCCGGCTGCTGTTCCGGCCGTGGCTGCTCTGCTCGGGCATCGCGTGGGGGCTGGCGATCGGCTGCAAGTGGGAGGCGCTCTACCCGCTGGCCGCCTTCGGTCTGCTCTATGTGGCCTGGTCCGCCGGGATGCGGCGCTCCTTCGGCGTACGTCTGGCCTGGCTTCGTGCCTGTGTGGCCGACGGGCCGACGGCCTTCGTGCACCTGGTGGGTGTGGCGCTCGCGGTCTACGTGATGACCTGGATCCCGTGGATGACCCACGCGGACGTCTACGAAGAGTCGCTCTCGGCGACGCAGTACACCCGCTACACCGGCGAGGGCCACTGCGAGAACAAGTCGTACGTTCCCGAGAACCTCAACGAGAAGCGCTGGCCGACCGCCACGGAGCCGGACGCGTCCGGCCTCGGCGAGGTGACTCAGTCGCTGCGGTCGCTGTGGTACTACCACCGCGACGTCTACACCTTCCACACCCACTTCCTGGAGTGCGCCGAGCACACCTACGGGTCTCATCCGATCGGCTGGCTCGTCCTGAACCGGCCGGTCGGGGTCGCGGCCGACACGGGGATCCTGTCGGGCGCGAAGTCGCGCGGCGAGATGTGCGAGGCTTCGCCGACGGCAGATCCTGACGGGGACGGCCCGGAGGAAGCCGGGACCTGCCTGCGGCAGGTGCTCCTCCTGGGGACGCCGGTGCTGTGGTGGGGAGCGTTCGTCGCGCTGATCGTCTCCGCGTTCATGTGGGTCGCCGCGCGGGACTGGCGGTTCGGGGTCGCCGTCGTCGGGGTGCTGTCGACGTGGCTGCCCTGGCTGCAGTACGCCGGGCGGCCGATCTTCTCCTTCTACATGATCATCGCGCTGCCGTTCCTGGTGCTCGGCCTGTGCCTGTGCCTCGGCAAGCTGCTCGACCGGCCACCGCCGCTGGCCGGTGGTGGCGCCGCCGGTCGGCGCCGGGTCTGGGGTGCGGTCGTCGGGGGCATCTTCGTCGTGCTGGTGATCTGCAACTTCGCCTGGTTCTGGCCGATCTACACCGATGAGCTGCTCACCCGGCAGGAATGGCTGACGAGGATCTGGTTCAAGCGATGGATCTAGGCGTACGCGGCCTCGTGCCGCGTCCCGGCGGCTTCGACGATCTCGTCGTCAGCGTCTCGGGCGGTGTGATCCAGGGGCTGCGGCCGGCGACGGAGGCCGACCCTGAGTCGGCGGGGGTCCTGCTGCCCGGCCTGGTGGACATCCACAACCACGGTGGCGGTGGGGCTTCCTTCCACTCGACGTCCTCGGACGAGATCGCCGTCGCGGCCGGCACCCATCATGCGGCCGGGACGACCACGCTGCTGGCCTCGACCGTGACCGACTCGCCCTCCCGGTTGCTGTCGGTCGTCTCCACCCTGGCCACCGCCGCGGAGGCCGGGCTGATCGCCGGGATCCACATGGAGGGGCCGTTCCTGGAGCACTCCTGCCGTGGCGCACACGATCCCGAGCTGCTGCGCGCGCCGGACGCCGGGCTCGCCCGCGAGCTCGTGGCCGCCGGGCGGGGGCAGCTGCGGGTGATGACACTGGCCGCGGAGCTCCCCGGTGCCGACGAGGTCGCCTCGGTGCTCACCGAGGCCGGCGTCGTGGTGGCGCTGGGGCACACCGCTGCCACCGCTTCTCGGGCCCGCGAGTTCCTGTCCGGGCCCGGGAGTCTGGTCACCCACCTCTTCAACGGGATGCCGCCCGCGCATCATCGCGACCCCGGGCCTGTGCTCGGGGCCCTGGGCGCCGCCGGGGTCGGCGATGCCTGCGTGGAGCTGATCGCCGACGGCGTACACCTCGACGACGAGACGGTCCGGGCCGTGATGTCGATGGTGCCCGGCTCGGTCGTGCTCGTCACCGACGCCATGGCCGCGGCCGGGATGGCCGACGGCGACTACCAGCTCGGGCCGCTGTCGGTGGAGGTACGCTCCGGGGTCGCCCGGGTGGCCGACGGAACCGGCAACGGGTCGATCGCCGGAGGCACCTCGCGACTCATCGACCAGGTGCGCCGCCATGCGGCCGCCGGGATCGACCTGGCGATGCTGATGAGGGCCGCGAGCCTGCGGCCGGCATCGGTGGTGGGCCTCGACGGGGGCCGTCTCGAGCCCGGTGCCCGCGCCGATCTGGTGATCACCGACGAGTCGCTGCAGCCGACCCGGGTGATGCGCGGCGGGGCCTGGCTCCCGGCGTAGGCCGCACTCGTATCCTGGGCACCATGTCCTCCACGAAGTCGTCCTCCCCACTCGTCGCCGGGCTCGCGCCCAGGTGGGCGGTCGCGGCCTTCGCCGTCGACGTCTTCTTCGTGCTCCTCTTCGCCTTCGCGGGCCGCCAGTCGCACGACTCCGGCCCCGCGCTCGTCGTGCTCCGCATCGCCTGGCCCTTCCTGGTCGGGCTCGCCGTGGCCTGGGCCGTCGTGGCCTGGCGCCGCTGGCCCGCCGCGCGTGCCTGGCCGGCGGGCGTGGTCGTCTGGCTCGGGACGTACGTCATCGGGATGGTGCTGCGCGGCCTCACCGGCGAAGGCCTCGCCCCGGCCTTCCTCGTCGTCTCGATCCTCTTCCTCGGCCTCACCCTGATCGGCTGGCGCGGCTACGTCAGCGCCAAGCTCCACTACCGCTCGAGGCGTCTGGCCGACTGACCTCTGCCGAGGCGTCAGGTAGGTCGGCCGACTGGGCATCGTTGTGCCAACTCGGGCGACGTACGTGACGCCTCGGGCGACGCGGACGACGCCTCGCCCGACGTAGGTGACGCCTCGGCCGACGTAGGTGACGCCTGGGCCGACGCGGGTGACGTCTCGCCCGACGTGGGTGACGCCTCGGCCGACGTACGTGACGCCTCGCCCGACGTGGGTGACGCCTCGCCCGACGCGGGTGACGCCTCGGCCAACGCACGCGACGCCTCGCCCGACGTACGTGACGCCTCGCCCGACGTAGGTGACACCTGGGCCGACGCGGGTGACGCCTCGCCCGACGTGGGTGACGCCTCGCCCGACGTACGTGACGCCTCGCCCGACGTACGAGACGCCTCGCCCGACGCGGGTGACGTCTCGGCTAGAGGGTGGCGGCTGCGGCGACGGGGTCGAAGCCGAAGGGGAGCTCGAGGCGGTGGGCGCGCATGAGGTCGGCGTTGGCGAGTACGTCGACGGTGCGGCCCTCGGCGGCGACGACGCCGCCGTCGAGGATGACCGAGCGCTCGCAGAGCTCGAGAGCGTAGGGCAGGTCGTGGGTCACCATCAGGACCGTGACGTCGAGGTCGCGGAGGATGTCGGCGAGCTCGCGGCGGGAGGCCGGGTCGAGGTTGGAGGACGGCTCGTCGAGGACCAGGATCTCCGGGTCCATCGCCAGGACGGTGGCCACGGCCACCCGGCGGCGCTGGCCGAAGGAGAGATGGTGCGGGGGCCGGTCGGCGAAGTCCTCCATCCCGACCTTCGCGAGCGCCTCGGTGACCTTCGCGTCGAGGGCCTCTCCGCGCAGGCCGAGGTTGGCGGGGCCGAAGGCGACGTCCTCGCGGACGGTGCCCATGAAGAGCTGGTCGTCGGGGTCCTGGAAGACGATGCCGACGCGACGGCGGATCTCCTTGATGTTGGCCTTGGTGACCGGCAGCCCGCTCACCGCGACGGATCCGGCGCCGGCGAGGTGGATGCCGTTGAGGTGCAGGACCAGCGTCGTCTTGCCGGCTCCGTTGGGACCCAGCAGCGCGACCCGCTCACCGCGGTGGACGTGCAGGTCGACGCCGAAGAGCGCCTGATGGCCGTCGGGGTAGGCGAAGGCGAGGCCGCGTACGTCGAGGACTGGAGTGGTCACCTGGGCATTCTCCCTGTGTAGCCGCGCGAGACCATCGCGAGGTGGACCCGCTCGCCGCGCTCGAAGGATCGGATGAACAGCGCGCCGACCGAGCGGGCCAGCACCGGCCAGTGGAGCGGGTTGCGGGCCTCGAAGCCGCGTGAGGCGCGCGCGACCGCCATCCGGCGCATCTCGTCGGTGACGACCTCGAGGTAGCGCACCATGAACGCCATGATCTGCACCAGCTGCTGAGGCAGCCGCAGCCGCTCCAGGCCGTGGACCAGCTCCTGAGGCGTCGTCGTCGCGGCCAGCAGCAGGCCGGCGATCACGCCGAGCGTGCCCTTGACCAGCAGCCCCCACGCGGAGAGCAGGCCGGACTCGCTCAGGCTGAGTCCGAGCACGTCGACCCGTGGCCCGTGCGCGATGAACGGCATCAGCAGGGCGAAGACCACGAACGGCGTCTCGACGACCATCCGCTTCAGCACCCACCCCGGTCGCACCCGCGCCACCGCGCCGACCGTCACCAGGACGGCGAGGAAGAAGGCGTACGCCGCGAACCACTCCCGCGGGGTGGCGACCACGACGAGCATGAACCCGACCAGGGCCAGGATCTTCAGATGAGCCGGCACCTCAGGCCCCGTCGGAGGACTCGGTGGAACGGCGACGTACGACCAGGGCGAGGCCGCCGGCGAGGAGCAGCACGACCACGGTGCCGATCACGCCGGCGAGGCCGCCGGAGAGTCGGGCGTCGTCGACACCCTTGGTGCCGTAGTCGGCCAGCGGGCCGTCGACGGCGCCGTGCTCCGAGGCGCTGTCGAGGAAGCCGGTCTTGCCGGCGACGTACTCGAGGCCGTCGGGATGGGCGGAGGCGTAGTAGGAGACCACGCCGGCCAGGAGCAGCGCGACGACGGCGATGCCGACGGCGACCCACCTGAACGGCACCGTGCGCTTCGACGCCGCGCTCATGCCACCGACTCCTTCGGCTTGATGACCAGATCGCGCTCGGCGATCACGCCTCGGGCGGCGTAGACGAGGTCGGGACGTACGGCCAGGATCGCGCCGACCGCGAGGAACGTGATCGCGCCCTCACCGAGGCCGATCACCGTGTGCCAGCCAAGCATCGCGGTGGCCAGCGTGGTCAGCGAGATGTCGGCGGTGCCACCGACGGCGTAGAGCGCGGTGAAGACCGACGCCGCCGCAGGGACGGAGAGGAAGGCGCCGATCGCCGCTGCGGGCGCGACCAGGCCTACCCGCTTCGGCAGCACCTTGATCAGCACCCGGCTCACCAGCCAGCCGACGACCACGGTGGTGACGGCCATGAGCAGGATGTTGGTCCCGAGCGCGGTGATGCCACCGTCGGCGAAGAGCAGGGACTGCACGATCAGCACGACCGAGACGCACAGCACCCCGGTCCACGGCCCCACCAGCACCGCCGCCAGGGCACCGCCCATCAGGTGACCGCTCGTGCCCGCCCCGACCGGGAAGTTGAGCATCTGAGTCGCGAAGACGAAGGCGGCGACGAGGCCGGCCAGCGGGGCGGTCTTGTCGTCGAGCTCGCGGCGCGCGCCGCGCAGCGCGACGCCTACCGCGACGACAGCGACTGCACCGGTGGCGATCGACGTGGGAGCGTCGAGGAAGCCGTCGGGGACGTGCATGGTCACCTCTTTGATCTGCGTGGGGTCGGACTGAAGCGGAGCCCGAGGAAACTGCTAACGCGAACTTATCGCAATAGCCTGGACCGCGCACTGTCCGGTCGGACGGTTGATCAAGACTTCAGATGTGTCAATCAGCGCCAAATGAGTACTTCTCAAGTCATGACTGCGCGCGTACCGTCGAGGGCATGAGCAGCGCCGCCAACGACATCGTCATCTGCGAGCCCCTCCGCACCCCGGTCGGCCGGTTCCTCGGCGCCCTGGCGCCGCTGACCGCGACCGACCTCGCCACGACGGTCCTGCGCGAGCTGGTCGAGCGCACCGGCCTCCAGGAGGGCGACGTCGACGACGTCATCCTCGGCAACGGCTACGCCAGTGGCGAGAACCCCGCGATCGGCCGCATCGCGGCCCTCGACGCCGGGCTCGGCAACGGCGTCCCCGGCCTCCAGATCGACCGTCGCTGCGGCTCGGGACTCCAGGCGGTCCTGTACGCCGCGGGCTCGGTCGCCACCGGTGCCGCGAGCCTCGTCATCGCCGGCGGTGCGGAGTCGATGTCCAACGTCGAGCACTACGCGCTGGGACTGCGCGGCGGGGTGAAGCAGGGCGGCATCGAGCTGCTCGACCGCCTCGACCGGGCCCGCGAGACCGCGGGCGGCAAGGACCACCCGATCCCCGGCGGCATGATCGAGACCGCGGAGAACCTGCGCCGTGAGTACGGCATCTCCCGCGAGGAGCAGGACGAGCTCGCGCTCCGCTCCAACCAGCGCGCCGTCGCCGCCCACGAGGCCGGCAAGTTCGCCGACGAGCTGGTCCCGGTGACCGTCCCCGGCGGCCGCCGCAAGCCCGATGTCGTCGTCGACCGCGACGAGCACCCCCGTGCCGACATCTCCCTGGAGAAGCTCGCCTCGTTGCGACCCATCCGGCTGAAGGTCGACGAGGAGTCGACGGTCACCGCGGGCAACGCCTCCGGCCAGAACGACGGCGCCGCGATGTGCATCGTGACCACCCGCGCCGAGGCGGAGAAGCGTGGCCTGACTCCCCTGCTGGCCCTCAAGTCCTGGGCCGTCTCCGGCTGCGAGCCCGAGCGGATGGGCATCGGTCCCGTCCTCTCCAGCCGCACCGCGCTGTCGCGGGCCGGGCTCACCCTCGACGAGATCGACCTGATCGAGCTCAACGAGGCCTTCGCCGCCCAGGTCCTCGCCGTGCTGCGCGAGTGGAAGGTCGACGCCACCGACGAGCGCCTCAACCCCAACGGCTCAGGCATCTCCCTCGGCCACCCGATCGGTGCCACCGGCGCCCGCATCCTCGCCACCGCTGCCCGCGAGGCGCAGCGACGCGAGGCCCGGTACGTCCTGGAGACGATGTGCATCGGTGGCGGGCAGGGGCTCGCGGCGGTGTTCGAGTCGGTGCGCTGAGGCGTACGCCCCCTTCATTTCAGTAGAGCCTTCGAGAGAGCAGAGAAGACACATGGGTCTGGACAAGGTCGTCGGGTCGGCCGCGGAAGCGGTTGCCGACATTCACAGCGGGGCCAGCCTGGCCGTGGGCGGCTTCGGCCTGGTGGGAATCCCGTGGTTCCTGATCGAGGCGCTGCGGGAGCAGGGTGCCGACGACCTGATGGTCGTCTCCAACAACTGCGGCGTCGACGGCGCCGGGCTCGGCCTGCTGCTCGACGACCACCGCATCTCCCGCGTGATCGCGAGCTACATCGGCGAGAACAAGGAGTTCGGCCGCCAGTACCTGGCCGGCGAGATCACCCTCGAGCTCACCCCGCAGGGCACGCTCGCGGAGCGGATGCGCGCGGGCGGCAGCGGGATCGGCGCGTTCTACACCCCGACCGGCGTCGGCACGATGGTCTCCGACGGCGGCCTGCCCTACCGGTACAACCCCGACGGGACGATCGCCGAGGCCTCTTCCCCGAAGGAGGTGCGGGAGTTCCACGGCAAGCAGATGGTGCTCGAGGAGGGCATCATCACCGACTTCGCGCTGGTCCGCGCGACCCGCGTCGACCGGGCCGGAAACGCCCAGTTCAACGCCTCCACGCGGAACTTCAACGTGCCCGCCGCGATGGCCGGACGCGTCACGATCGTCGAGGCCGAGGAGGTCGTCGAGGTCGGCGAGATCGCCCCGGCCGACGTCCACCTTCCGGGGATCTTCGTGAAGCGGATCCTCGCGCTGACGCCCGAGCAGGCAGCGCGCAAGGACATCGAGAAGCGTACGACGCGCGGCGAGCGCCCCACCGACACCGCATCGAACAAGGAGGCCTGAGTCATGGCTTGGGACCGCAACCAGATGGCCGCGCGTGCCGCGCAGGAGCTGCAGGACGGCGACTACGTCAACCTCGGGATCGGCCTGCCGACGCTGATCCCCGACTACATCCCGGAGACCTCGACGGTCGTGCTGCACGCCGAGAACGGCATCCTCGGCGTCGGCCCGTTCCCCTACGAGGACGAGGTCGACCCCGACCTGATCAACGCCGGCAAGCAGACCGTCACCGTGCTCGCGGGGGCCTCCTACTTCGACTCCGCGACCTCGTTCGCGATGATCCGCGGTGGCCACATCGACGTCGCCGTCCTGGGCGCGATGCAGGTCTCGGCCAACGGTGACATCGCCAACTGGATGGTGCCCGGCCAGATGGTCAAGGGCATGGGCGGCGCGATGGACCTCGTCTCCGGCGCCGGGCGCGTGATCGTGCTGATGGAGCACGTCACCAAGAAGGGCGCCCCCAAGCTGCTGGAGGCCTGCGACCTGCCGCTGACCGGCCGCGGGATCGTGAAGCGGGTCATCACGGATCTCGGTGTCCTCGATGTCACCGGCGAGGCGTTCGAGCTCGTCGAGCTCGCTCCCGGGGTGACGCACGACGAGGTCGTGGCGGCCACCGGCGGGAAGGTCGTGGACCGGACGACTCCCGACACTGCTGGGGTCTGACCGGCCGGACAACTCCGACACACCGTTGTCGCCCCGGTGTCCCAGAGTGGGTCCATGACCGAGATCATGCACCCGACCAGCACCACGGCTCGAGACTCGCTCGACCTGTGGTTGACCATGTGGAACACCGACGGCGACATCGCCCGCCGGATCTGCGCCGACGACTTCCGGATCCACTTCGCCGTGACCGAGACCGACGGCTCGACGCCCGCGGACGACATCCGCTCCGCCGAGGACTTCGCTCGGTATCTCGACTGGTGGCACGGGCAGCACCCCGGCGTCGTGTTCGCGAACATCGCCGATGCGATCGACGGCGACCACGGACGGCTGCTCTGGGACATGCAGGTCGGCGACCTGCTCGTCGGCGGCGTCGACGTCTTCGACTTCGCCGAGGACGGCCGCGTCCGGCGGGTCTGGTCGGTCGGCGGGCAACGGAGCATGCGGAGCTGAGGCGTGGGCTCACCGTCGGTGGCCCCTGGAAGAATGCGAGCGTGAAGCGAGCCGAGCGGCAGTACGCCCTGGTAGACCTGCTCCGCGGAGCGCGTCGGCCATGGTCCGCTGCTCGGCTCGCGGCCGAGTTCGAGGTCTCCTCGCGCACGATCGAGCGCGACATCAGCTCACTTCAGCTCGCCGGCGTGCCGATCTACGCGGACCACGGAGCGAAGGGTGGCTACCTGATCCTGCGTGAGTACTCCCTCCCGCCCCTGAATCTCTCCGCCGCCGAGTCGCTGGCCGTCCTGGCCGGTCTCGGGGTGCTCGAGTCGTCGCCCTATCAGGCAGCGGCCCGACGTGCCCGGGCGAAGATCACGGCGGTCATGGCCGAGGAGCATCGCGACTCGGTGTCAGAGATGCTCGGGATGATCCAGGTCATCGAGCCTGGTGCCCCGGCCGACGGCAGCGTGCCGCTCGGCATGCTGTCCGACGTCGTCACAGCACGCCGCGTCGTACGCCTCACCTACCGCGGCGAGAGGCCTGACCACCCGGTGACCACCGTCCGCGACGTGGAGACCATGGGGCTCCTGCGAGCCGACGACACCTGGCTCCTCGTCGGCTGGTGCCGCCTTCGCGCCGCGATCCGCGGATTCCGGATCGGGCGGATCGCCCGGCTCGAGATCCTCGACGAGACCCCGCCCGCTCGCGACCCGTCGCTCCTCGAGGCCGACCTCGCGCGCTGGCCGACGCGACGCCTCGGATGAACCACGTCCGAACCGGGCGCGTAACACTCGGTTACATTCATCGTTTCACTCTGTGATTCCCACCACACCTTGGAGTGAGCATGAACCTCGGACTCGTCTCGATCCTCTTCCCGTTCGTGGCGCTCGTGATGAGCTTCCTCCCGGTCGTCGGCCCGGCTGCGCCACCAGCCGCGGCCGCGTCGCAGGCACCCGGCTCCGCGGTCGACACCCTGGGATCGTCCGCTCGGGAGCCGGCGGCACCGTCGAGTGCCTGGCAGCCGCGGCCGGCGACGTACGGCGTGGTCGTCGAGAAGGACGTCCAGCTCACGATGTCCGACGGAGTGGTGCTCCGCGCCGACATCCATCGGCCGGCGAAGGCAGACGGGACCGCGGCGGCGGGCCGGTTCCCGGTGATCCTGACCCAGAACCCCTACAACAAGAACGTCTCCGGCGGAGGTGGCGGCGACTACTTCGTGCAGCGTGGCTACGTCTTCGTCCAGACCGACGTACGCGGCACCGGCTCCTCCGCGGGCCAGTGGGACGCGTTCGGGGACCGCGAGCAGAAGGACGGCCTCGAGGTCGCCAACTGGGCCACCTCGAAGAAGCGCCCGTGGAGCAACGGCGAGCTCGGCCTGTGGGGCCCGTCCTACATGGCGATCAACCAGTTCTTCACCGCCGCTCAGCACCCGCGCGGACTGAAGGCGATGTTCCCGATCGTGCCGGCCGGTGACGTCTACCGCGACGTCGTCGCCTCCGGCGGCCAGATCGACGCCGGATTCATCCCGCTGTGGTTCGGGCTGGTCACGGGTGCCGGGCTGGTGCCGCCGGCGGTCAACCAGACCCGTCCCGACGCCACCCTGACCACGCTGCTGCAGCACGTCGGCGGCGCGCTCGGGTTCCAGGTGCCGATGCTCGTCAGCGCGGCCCTGGGCAGCGACGCCGGCTACGACGGCCCCTTCTACCGGAAGCGGTCGCCGCTGAGCGTGGTCGACGAGATCGACGTGCCGACGTTCGTGACGGCCGGCCAGTACGACATCTTCCAGCGCGGCGCGCCGATGCTCTTCGACCGGATGCAGAAGAACGGCGTGGACACCAAGCTGCTCATCGGCCCGTGGACCCACGCCGAGGCCGCGACCGGAGCCGGGCTGGACGGCAGCGGGATCAACAGCCTGGGCGAGCTGGCGCTGCGCTGGTTCGACACGCACCTCAAGGGTCTGCCCGACGCCACCCTCGACCGCGACGTCGCGCCGGTGACCTACCACGAGATCGGGTCCGGGAAGTGGCGCACGATGCAGTCGTGGCTCGGCTCCGAGGTCGGCGCGAAGACGTACGCCCTCGGGTCGGCGCTGAAGCCCGTCGGCGGCGACACCATCGTGCCGCTGCCGGTGCAGGGGCTGTGCTCGCGCAGCACCTCGCAGTGGACCGCCGGCGCCCTCGCGATCCCCGGCTGCGAGACCGACAACCGGATCAACGACGCGCTCGGGGTCTCCTACGAGACCGCCCCGGCGACCTCAGACCTGGCCTTCTCCGGCCCGCTCAACGCCGACCTGTCCGTCTCCACGACCGGCACCGACGGCCTGATCGCGGTCTCGGTCGAGGACGTCGCGCCCGACGGATCCGTCGACCGCATCACCGGCGGCTGGCAGACGCTGCGCCACCGTGCCGTCACGGCGTCGAGGTCGCGGACGCTGAACGGTCAGGTCGTCCAGCCGTGGCATCCCTTCACCCGTGCGGCCGAGCAGGCGGTCACCCCCGGCACGATCTACCGCGTGCCCGTCGAGGTCTTCCCGACCGGCGCGGTGATCGAGAAGGGCCACCGCCTCCGGGTCACCGTCCACTCCTACGACGTCCCGCACCTGTTGCCCAACGTGAAGCAGCTGGTCCGCGGGGTCGCCGGCGTGGTGACCGTGCACCACACGACGACGAACCCCTCGACGCTGGTCCTCCCGGTCCGGAGGTAGCGCCGAGGGGCCGCCCCCTGGCGTCGAGCCGTCAGAGCCTGGCGGCCTCGTCCGGCACGCGCTCGGAGACCTTCGGGTCCCGGGCGCGTGCCGCGTCCACGAGCAGGTACGCCGCGACGGCGGCCCCCGCGGCCAACGCGATCGCGGCCGAGGCGTAGGCGGCGCCGTAGCCCTCGGTCGTGACCAGGCCGGCCGCGATCAGGGTGCCGAGGAACCCACCCATCTGCTGGGTGGTCGTGGTCAGGCCGGAGCCGATCCCGGCGTGCTCGGGCGCCAGCGCGCCCATCGCCAGCGCCGTCACCTGCGGCATCGCCAGGCCGAAGCCGAGGCCCATCACGACCGCGCCGGGGAGGACGTCGAGCGGGAAGCTGCCGGCCTCGGGCAGGCGCACGAGGTAGACCATCCCGGCGACGAAGGCGAGCACACCGGCGAACAGGATGCGCTCGGAGCCGAAACGCTCGGCCAGCGCGGCGCTGAAGCCGAGGCTCGCGACCGCGATCACCACGCTGACCGGCAGGAACCCCAGGCCGGTCACGAGCGCTCCGAAGCCGAGGACGTCCTGCAGGTAGAGGGTCGTGACGAACTGGAAGGTGAACCCGCCGAAGGTCAGGGTCAGCAGGATCAGGTTCGCGAGCGCGAACCGGCGCTGGGCGAACAGGCGGCGCGGGAGCAGGCCACCCCGGGCGCCGGTCGGCGGCGTACCCTCCACCGCGCGGAGCGCGACGATCAGGGCGACGATCCCGAACGGCACGTTGATCAGGAACGCCCAGCGCCAAGAGGCGACGTCGGTCAGTACGCCACCCAGGACGGTCCCCACCGACGCACCGATCGAGCCGACGAAGGCGAGCACCGCGAAGGCGCGGAGACGCTCGCCGGTCTCGGTGTAGAGACCCGCGATCATGCCGAGCACCACGGCCGAGGCGATGCCCCCGCCGACCCCTTGGACGAACCGCGCGACGACCAGGGAGATCGGGTCCCAGGCGAGACCGCACCATGCCGAGGCGAGCGTGAAGAGGCTCAGCCCGGTGAGGAAGACGCGGCGGGTGCCGAACGCGTCACCGGCCCGGCCCGCCGGGAGCAGGACGAGCGCGAAGGCGAGGAGGAAGCCGTTGACGACCCAGGACAGCGAGGTGTCGCCGAAGCCCAGGTCGTCGCGGATTGCCGGAAGGGCGACGGTCACGACCGTGCCGTCGAGGATCACCATCAGCTGAGTGGCTGCGAGGGTCGCGAGCGCGACTGTCTTGGTCGTCATAGATACGACCATAGAAGATTGTTTGTTATGAAACAATCTATTTCAGGATATTCGGTTGTGAACCTATCTCAGCGAGCCGAGGCAGGGGCGCGACGCCGCAGCGTCATCGTGTGCGACGGCGTCGCCCACGGCCCCTCGACGAGGTGCTGCAGCGCCTCGATGAACGCCTCACCCTCGCTCGGCGCCAGGCTCTCGAGCGCCTCGGCGACGGTCGCGTTGTAGGCCTTCGAGGCCTCCTCGAGCGCCTTCGCGCCGGCCGGGGTGAGCGCGACGATGCGAGCACGACGGTCGGTGCTCGAGACGCGCCGCTCGGCGAGGCCACGGCGTTCGAGGTTGTCGAGGGTCGTGACCATCGTGGTCTTGTCCAGCATCGCCATCTCGGCCACGGCGTTCTGGGTGTACTCCCCCTCGGCGGCCTTCATCAGCACGCAGTACTCCCGCACCGAGAGCTCCAGGTCGGCCAGCGCCTCGCCGACCTGGGCCGCGAAGGCGTGCGCGGACTGGTTGAGCAGGAACAGCAGGTCGATACGCGGTCCGGTCATGAACCAGATCTTAACGAACCATCCGATACCGAACTATCTTCTGGTCAACTATCTAACGCGAACGGCGCTCGATCCGCATCGGGATCGAGCGCCGTCCGGCAACGCCTCAGAGATACTGGGCGAGGTCCGCCTGGATCTCCTCGGGCGTCACCTGCGGCTCGTAGCGCTTGACGACCTCGCCCTCGCGACCGATGAGGAACTTGGTGAAGTTCCACTGGATGTCGCCCGGCGCCTCGGCACGAAGGAACTCGTAGAGCGGAGCAGAGTTCTCCCCGTTGACGTCGATCTTGGAGAGGACCGGGAACGTCACGTCGTAGGTCGTCTTGCAGAACTCCTGGATCTCGTCGTCGGTGCCGGGCTCCTGACCCATGAACTGGTTGCACGGGAACCCGATGACCTCGACGCCGGAGTCGCTGGTGGCGCGATAGAGCGCCTCGAGGCCCTCGTACTGCGGCGTCAATCCGCACTTGCTCGCCACGTTGACGATCAGCAGCAGCTTGCCCTGGTAGTCACTGAGCGAGACGGTGCTGCCATCAGCGGCGGTCACTTCGAAGTCGTACGTGGTGGTCACAGGTCTCTCCTCGATCGAGTTGGTGCAGGGACAACCTTGGTCGGCTCGAGGTTATGCCCCGCGCTGATGCGGTACCGACGAGGCCTCCTCGGCCAGGCGCCGGTCCCGCACGACCGTCATGATCGCGGCCGACATCCACTCCAGCGCCTCGGGCATCTCGAAGGCGATCTCCTCGAGCAGCGTCGGCATGTCGTGGCGACCCACCGAGAGGAGCATCTCGCTGAGCGAACCGTCGGGCGTGGTGACCATGAACCGGAACTCGATCGCCTCGGGGGTCACCGTCGCGGCGCACCGGCTGGTCTCGAACGTCCACGGCCCACGGCGAGCACTGCCGTGGGTGCCGGGAGTCGTCATGACCGGGCATCCTATTCAGGTTGCGGCCTCGACCGCACCCCTTTCACGCCTCGGATCAGCCCTCGAACAGTGATTCGAATCTCGTCACCAGACACACCACCCCGACGCACGCGCAACAGCCCGAGGACAGGTACGTTCATCCGCGGTCATTCAGCGGGGGAACACGGGAGAGGGACACAACTTCACATGATGGGCGGGCATCACGCGGCCTCTGGGGCTGCCGCGTGGATCGCAGTGACATCGTCGGCACCGATCGCGTTCGGGTGGTATCCGGGCGTCTCGGACATAGGCGTGATGACCGGCACCCTGGTGTGCGCCGGCGCCGCGCTGCTTCCGGACGCGGACCACCACAACGGCACGATCGCGCACTCGCTGCCGCCGGTCTCCGAGGGCCTGACCAGGATCGTCGGGAAGGTCTCCGGCGGCCACCGCAACGGCACCCACTCGATCCTCGGCGTACTCGCCTTCACCGCCCTCGCCTGGGGTGCAGGGAAGCTCTCGCTCGAGACCGAGCACTTCGGCAGCGTCCTGATCGGCCCGGGCATCATGTGCGTCCTTCTGGTCGCCTTCGCGATGGACGCGCTGAAGCTCACCCGCAAGGGCGTCCACTGGCCGTGGATCCCTGCGGTGACGCTGGCCGCGGTGATCGCCGTCTTCGCGCCCGAGGAGTGGTGGTGGATGCCGTTCTCCGTAGCCCTCGGCTGCGTCGTGCACCTGCTCGGCGACTTCGTGACCACGATGGGGATCCCGCTGTTCTGGCCGATCGCGCCGAAGCCGCCGAGGTGGGTGCGGCGCAACAAGTGGCTCCCGTTCGACAACATGTGGACCCGGGGCGGCAACTTCGCCCTCCCGATCCTCGGCGACGCCGGCTCCATCCGGGAGTGGGTGGTGATGACCCCGATCAGCCTCTACGCGATCCTCGGCTTCAGCTGGGCGCTGCTGAGCCAGATGGGCTTCGACGTCGACAGCCGTTGGGAAGCCCTGGTCTCGAGCCTCAGCGCCCTGGTCTGACCGACGACCCGCTGCGACCCCGCAGCGGCTCAGCTCACGACGGAGCGCCGGCGCCCGCGCAGCGGGCGGACGAGGAACATCCCGGCCAGGAGCGCGAGACCGGCGAGGAGCGCGCAGACGGCGAGCACGCCGCTCAGGACGACCTTCGTCTGGATGCCGCGGTGCTCCTCGCCGACGTCGTCGGAGACGATCAGCGTCATCGACACGATGGTGTCCTTGAGGAGCTGGATGAAGCGGGTCATGTCCTCGGCCCAGACCTGCGCGGCCGGTCGCCCCGGAGCGTGCGACTCCAGGTCCCGGACCGCGCCCGCGAGGGAGCCGTCGTTGATGACCTGGACGACCGCGTTCTGCGACACCAGGCCACGGGACCCGTCGGCGAAGGTGCCGTCCGAGATCTTGTCCAGCGCCTTCTGGGTGGCCTTCGGGGCGTCACCGTAGAACGAGCGTGAGGTGAGCTGCCAGGACGTACGCGCCTCGCTCATCGCCTCCATCGACTCCTCGTCGATCTTCCCGGTCATGAGCGCGGGCACCATCACCGTGCGCTCGATCCCCAGCGACTCGGACGCCGTCCTGACGTACTTGAGGTTGGTGACCTGCTTGTAGATGTTCTCGTTGCGGATGTTGGGCATCTCGGTCGCGAAGTCGAGCAGCTCGTAGGCGGTGTCGGTGTAGGCCGCGACCGCCGCCTCCGTGCTCGCCTTGTCGCCGTCCTCGAGGTCGGCGCGGTAGGCGTCGATGCTCTTGAGGACCGTGTAGGTGCGCTCGACCCGTTCCCGCAGCGTCGGGTTGTCGGCGAGATCGACCTTGGTGATGTCGTCGTGCCACGCCGCGATCGAGTCGTCGGTCACCTGGCGATAGGCCTGCCGGACCGCGGCGGGCACCTGGTCCGAGCCCAGCGCGTCACGCTCGAAGATGAGGTCCATCCCGAGCTCGTAGCTCTCCGGGAGCGCTCCGGCGATCGTCATCGCGCGGCTGGAGACGGTGCGCTCCTCGAGCGCGTCGGCGAAGGTCAGCCCGCCCAGGACCAGGGCGATCACCACCGGCACCAGGAGCCCGCCGAGCACCCGGGTGCGGAGGAACCTCGGCTTCGGGGCCGCATGCGACCGAGGCGTACGCTGCACCGACTCCACCGCGCCGGCCACCGCCGTCAGCGACGAGACCGATGAGACCGACGAGACCGACGGGGCCGAGGAGGAGGCCGAGGCAGCCGAGGAGGACGCCGGGGACGAGAGCGCCAGGGGCTTGGGCGCGGCGGACAGCTCGCGGCTGCCGGCCGGGATCGCGGGCACGAGCTCGGGGCGGCGCGCGAAGGCGACGACCTCACCGGCGGTGGGTCGCCGGGAGGGGTCCTTGTCCATCATCGACGCCACGAACTCGTCGACGTGGGACGGCACGGTGACGACGTCGTTGACGTGCGGGACCGGCGCGGTCACGTGCTGGTAGATCATCGAGACCGGCTCGGAGCCGGCGTACGGAGCGCGTCCGGTGAGCAGCTCGAAGTACACACAGCCGAGCGCATAGATGTCGCTGGGCGGGCCGACGACGTTGTCGGCAGCCTGCTCGGGCGAGATGTAGGGCAGGCTCCCCATCACGTGGCGGGTCGAGGTGAGCCGCTCGGCCTGGTGGTTGGCCAGCTGGGCGATGCCGAAGTCGAGCACCCGGATCCGGCCGTCGCCGTCGTAGACGAGGTTCGACGGCTTGATGTCGCGGTGGATGATGCCGGAGGAGTGGACCGCGGTGAGCGTACGCGCGACCTGGACCATCGCCTCGCTCGCCTCCTCGACGGTGAACCGTCCCTGCTTCTCGAGGCGGTCGGCCAGCGTCGGGCCGGGAAGCAGCTCCATGACGAGGTAGACGAAGCTGCCGTACTCGGTCTGCTCGACGCCCACGTCGTGCACCTGCACCGTGCCCGGGTGGCTGGCCGCGGTCGTCGAGAGCGCCTCCCGCCGGAAGCGCTCGGTCACCTTGGGGTCGGCGGAGGTCTCCACGACCTTCACCGCGACCCAGCGTTCGAGCCTGATGTCGGCCGCCTGCCAGACCTCGCCCATCCCGCCGCGGCCAAGCAGTCGGTGCAGGCGGTACCGGCCTGCGATCGGGGGGCGCGTTCGCATGCGCATATGTTGTCGGACTCACACCCCGCGCGTCTCGTGTACGCACCGATGAAGTCCGCCGATCTTTGCTATTGTCGCCGGTTTACGCATCAACTGATCGTCCTCGCGTGCGGAGCAGGGCGACCCCGAGGGCGGCGAGCACCGCCAGCACGATGCCGGCGAAGACTCCCCAGGCGATCGTCTGGTCCTGGGCGTCGCGGTGCTCGCGCTCGATGTCGTCCGCGAGCCGGCCGGCGGCGTCGACGACCACCTCCTTGAGATCCTGGACGTAGCCGGCCGCATCGGCGAGCCAGAGCTGGTCCACCGACCTGCCGTCGGCGCTGTCCTCCAGCTGCCTGACCACGTCCTCGACGTCACGAGCGTTCAGCACCCGGATGACCGCGCGCTGCGACGAGACCGCGTAGGAGCCGAACTCGAACGAGCGGCCCGAGATCCTGTCGAGCCGCTGCCGCGTCACCGGGTCGGCGCGCGCGTAGAACGACTCCGAGTGGGTCGCCCAGGAGTCCTGGGCCGCGTTGAGATCGGCGATGCCCTGGTCGCTGATCCGCTCGTTCCGCAAGGCGTTGGCCATGATCCGCCGCTCGAGCCCGAGCACCTCCGAGACGGAACCGATCAGCTCCAGGTTCCGCGCCTGCTTGGCCAGCTCCTGGTCCTGGAACGAGGGCAGCTCGGCGGCGAGGTCGAAGAGGCCGTTGACGGCGTTCGTGTACATCTCGACGGCCGCCAGCTTGCCGGTCCTGTTCCCGGCACGAGCGGCCGCGCGGATGTCCGAGAGCCGCTCGAGGGCGGCCGCCGACCTCTCCGTACGCCGCCGCAGCCCCGGATCACCGGCGGTGTCCAGCTCCTCGACCTCGGCATTCCAGGCCCCGATGGACCTGTCGGTGATCTGGAGGAAGTCCTCGGTCAGCGCCGCATCGGTCCGGAGCGCGTCGCGCTCGATCGAGAGGTCGAAGGCGAGCTGGAAGCTGGTCGGCAAGATGTCGGCCAGCGGCGCGGCGCTCCCGACGTCCGACATCGTGTCGGCGGCCCGGAGCGTGCCCCAGCCACCGAGGACCAGCCCCGGCAGGATCAGCACCATCAGCACACCCAGCAGCGTGGGCGAGAAGCGCGGGCCGGTGGTGCCGGTCGGGCGCACGACCCGCTTCGGCGGCGCCGCGACACCGCTCTCGAGCACCGTCGCCACCTCGTCCGCCCGCGGACGCCTGCCCGGGTCCTGGTCGAGCATGGCGGTCGTGATCCCGTCGAGCTGACCGGGCACCGTCACCAGGGTGCCGATCCGTTCGGGCTCGACCCCGGCGTACGGCGGGCGCCCGGCGAGCAGCTCGAAGAGGACGGCGCCGAGGGAGTAGATGTCGCTCGCCGGGCCGGTCCTCCCGCGGTCGATCTGCTCGGGGGACATGTACGGCAGGCCCTCCCCACCGCGAGGCGCGGGTGCACGGACCAGTGCGATCCGGCCGTCCGGGGCGTAGCCGATGGTGGCCGGTCTGATGTCTCCGTGCACCTGTCCGGCGGCATGGCCCGGGGCGAGGATGCGCGCGACCTGCGCGACGATGCTCGAGGCCTCATCAGGGGAGAACGGGTCCTGCTGGACAAGCCGGCCGGCGATGTTCTGGCCGTTCAGAGCGGGTCCGCCCTGTCCGGCCAGGTGGTTCACATGCGGGCGACCGGCGCGTGGGGGACGGATACGCATGGGCCCATGGTCCCTGTCGAGCACCCCTGACGCCCCGGGCTGAGCCGAGAGTTTTCCTGGACGTGGCCAAGAGTTCGACTCCGCAGCGGGACCGGCTCCGCTAGCCCGGCCGAAGCCGGATCCCGTACTGCTGCACCTTCCGGTAGACGGTCGCGCGCGACATCCCGAGCTCCGCGGCCGCCTCCTGCATGGTGATGCCCGGGCGGGTCAGGACGCGGACGATCTCGCCCCGTTCGAAGGCATCGATGCGGGACAGCGGCCGCCTGGTGTCGGAGAGCACGTCGGCGGGAAGGTGGCGCAGGTCGATCTGGTCGCCCGCGCTCACGGCCCGCTGGACGACATGGACGAGCTCGGTGACGTTGCCCGGCCAGCCGTGGTCGTGCAGCGCCCGCTCCGCGGCCGGGGTCAGCGCGATCTCCCGGCCCCGCACCCGCAGCCCCACCCGATGCGCCAGCGGAAGCACGTCCTCGGGCCGCTCCCGCAGCGGCGGCACCTCGACCACGGTGTCGACGAGGTCGGCCAGGGCCGCCGGGATGCCGTCGAAGGTGTCGGCCGTCATCGCGAACGGGACGGCGGCGACCGCCGCAGGCGCCGCCTCGACGAGGAGGGTGTGCAGCCGTTCGGCCACCCAGGCCGGGAGCATGTTCACGTCGCGGACGACCACCGCGGTGTCCTCCTTGGCGAGCTCCGGCGTCCACAGCGACAGCCAGGCCTCGGCGTCTGCGGGCTGCGGAGCGGAGGCGGCCAGGATCCGGTCGCGGGGTCGCAGGTCGCGGAAGGCCTGGGCGACCAGGGTCGTACGCCCCACCCCCGGCTCCCCGACCACGGCGACCCGCCGGCCGACCCGGAGCGCGTCACGCACGCTCGCCAGCGCCTCGCACCAGGCGGAGGAGAGGTCGCGAAGACTGCCGGAGCCCGGCTCCAGCCGGGGCGCCTCGACCCGGAACACCTCGCCACGGGGAGCCGGCCGCGGGAAGCGGCCGTGGGCACGGGCGAGCATGAGCGATGCGGTGTTGCTGGCCGCCGACTGCGCCAGGGCGAGCAGCAGGTCGTGGGACGACTCCGACCACGTGGTCAGGTTGACGCTGCCCTCCAGGCGTCCGCTGATCGGGTCGATCACCGGCGCGGCGGCACAGGTGTAGCTGCACAGCGAGAGCGAGTAGTGCTCCTCGGCCCGGACCACGGTCGGTGTCCGGTCCGCCAGCGCGAGCCCGAGCCCGTTGGTGCCGGCCGCGCGCTCGGCGTAGCTGAACCCCGGCGCCAGATGGACGGCGTCGAGGTCCCGGAGCAGCTGCTGGTCGCCGCTGAGCCGGTTGAGCACCAGACCACCCGGGTCGGTGAGCATCAGGCTGACCGGCTCGCCGACGAGCGTCCGGTGGAGGTCGTCGAGCACCTCCTGGCCGCACTGGAAGAAGAGCGACTCCTGGTCGTAGGCACCGGAGAAGACCGGGTCGACCTCCTCGACGGAGACGCCGTACTCCTGGCTGCGCTGCCAGGACGCGCGGACCCGTGGCGCCAGCGCCGAGGCGTCGACGGCCGCGGTGCGCTGCGCGATCGGATGACGGCCTGTCATGTGATCGACGTTACATCCGCTTCCCGGAGTGGACAGCCCGGCAGCGTCTCAGATTGAGACGGTCGAGGTCTCACATTGAGACGCCGCACCCCTGATCTGCGCGCCGCAGCCGCCCTAGCGTCCTGTGACGAAAGCCACAGAACGGAGGACCCGATGTACACCAAGGACAACGAGTCGTACTTCATCGTCGACGCCCACGTCGCGCTCTGGGACGCCCGTCCGGAGAACCAGCGCAACATCCACGGCAAGCAGTTCATCGACTGCTTCTACGACTACCACCGCAACCTCTCCCCCGAGTCGGAGCACTGGTCCTACGAGGACTACCTCTACCAGGGCGGCGAGCGGCTGATGCACGACCTGTTCGAGGTCGGCTACGTCGACCACGCCGTCTTCCAGCCGGCCCATCTGGGCGAGTTCTACCGGAACGGGTTCGGGCAGACCGAGGAGGCCTCGCAGCTGGCCGCGACGCACCCCGACAAGCTGACGTACAACCATCACTTCGACCCGCGCAACGGCGAGGCCGGGCTCGAACAGCTCCACGCCGACGCCGAGCGGTTCGGACTCAAGGGCGTCAAGCTCTACACCGCCGAGTGGCACGGGGAGTCGCGCGGCTGGAAGCTGACCGACCCGTGGGCGTACCGCTACTTCGAGGCCTGCCGCGAGCTCGGGATCACCAACATCCACATCCACAAGGGCCCGACGATCCGGCCGCTGGACCGCGACGCTTTTGACGTCGCCGACATCGACCACGTCGCCAGCGACTTCACCGACCTGAACTTCGTCGTCGAGCACGTCGGCCTGCCGCGGCTGGAGGACTTCTGCTGGATCGCCACCCAGGAGCCCAATGTGCACGGCGGGCTGGCGGTCGCGATGCCGTTCATCCACACCCGGCCGCGCTACTTCGCCCAGATCCTCGGCGAGCTCGTCTACTGGATCGGCGAGGACCGGATCCAGTTCTCCTCCGACTACGCGATCTGGACGCCGAAGTGGCTGATCGAGCGGTTCGTGGACTTCCAGATCCCGGAGGACATGACCGAGTACGCCCCGCTCACCGTCGCGCAGAAGAAGAAGATCCTGGGCCTCAACGCCGCGAAGATGTACGACCTCGAGGTGCCCGCCGAGCTGCGGCTGCCCGAGGCGGACGAGACCGCGACGGGTCCCCGTGAGCCCGAGCGGGCCGACCTCGCGGCGGTGTGACATGTCGCTGCTGACCCAGGAGAGCACCCGCGCCACCCAGGCGTACACCGCCCTCGACGCCGTCGTCGACCCCGAGCTCGACGAGCCCATCACCGACCTGGGTTTCGTCCGGTCGCTGACCGTCTCCCCGGCAGCACCTGTCCGGGTCGAGGTCCACCTGCGGCTGCCGACGTCGTTCTGCTCGCCCAACTTCGCCTACCTGATGGCGAGCGACGCCAAGGACGCGCTGACCGCGCTGCCGTGGACCGACCAGGTGGTCGTCGAGCTCGACGACCACCACGACTCCGACCTGATCAATGCCGGGCTGGCGGCAGATGCCGGCTATCTCGGCACGTTCCGCCACGAGGCCGAGTCGTCCCTGGACGAGCTGCGGACCACGTTCCACCGCAAGGCCCACACGGCGGCGCTGGAGCGCTGCCTGACCCGGCTGCTGCGGGAGCAGCCGGACCTGGCCGAGGACACCGTGGGCGAGGTGCGGCTCGGGGACCTGCCCGACGACGAGTTCACCGCCTCGCTCCGGCGGCGCCGGGCGGTCCTCGGGCTGCCCGACCTGCCGGAGGCGTACGTCCTGGTCGACCACGACGGCGAGCGCCCCGGCGACATCCCGCTGGCCCTGCGGAGGGCGCGTTCGACCCGGATCTCGATCGACGGGAACGCGCACTTCTGCCGCGGCCTGCTGGCGACGCGCTACGGCGACGAGGTCACCGCGCCGGCCTTCGTACCCCTGACCGACCTGCACCGAGAAGGAGCATCATCATGAGCACCATGCGAGCCGTCCAGGTGGTCGGCTACCACCAGCCGCTGGCGATGGCCGAGGTCCCCGTCCCCGAGCCGACCGGCCCGTTCGACGTGGTCGTCAGGATCGGCGGCGCCGGGGTGTGCCGCACCGACCTGCACATCCTGGAGGGGCAGTGGGCGGAGAAGTCCGGCGTCGCGCTGCCCTACACGATCGGCCACGAGAACGCCGGCTGGGTGCACGCCGTGGGTGCTGCCGTCACCCACGTCGCCGAGGGCGACAAGGTGATCCTGCACCCGCTGATCACCTGCGGGCTGTGCCGGGCCTGCCGCTCGGGCGACGACGTGCACTGCGAGCTCAACCAGTTCCCCGGCATCGACACCGACGGCGGCTACGCGGAGTACCTGAAGACCTCCGCCCGCTCGGTGGTGAAGATCGACGACTCCCTGGAGCCGGCCGACGTGGCCGCCCTGGCCGACGCCGGTCTGACCGCCTACCACGCGGTCGCCAAGGCCGCCCGGCGCCTGACGCCACGCGACCGGTGCGTGGTCATCGGCGCCGGCGGGCTCGGGCACATCGGCATCCAGGTCCTCAAGGCGCTCAGCCCCGCCGAGCTGATCGTCGTCGACCGCAACCCGGACGCCGTGAAGCTGGCCCTGTCGATCGGAGCCGATCACGGGGTCGTCGCCGACGGGACCCAGGTCGACCAGGTGCTGGAGCTCACCGGCGGCCACGGCGCTGAGGTCCTCGTCGACTTCGTCGGCGAGGGCGGCGCGACCGCCGAGGGGGTCCGGATGCTCCGCCGGGCGGGCGACTACCACGTCGTCGGCTACGGCGAGAACATCGATGTGCCGACCATCGACATCATCTCGACCGAGATCAACTTCATCGGCAACCTGGTCGGGTCCTACAACGACCTGTGCGACCTGATGGCGCTCGCCGCCCGCGGGGCCGTCACGCTGCACACCCAGAAGTACGCCCTCGACGACTTCCAGACCGCCGTCTCCGACCTCGACGCCGGCCGGGTCCGCGGCCGCGCGATCCTGGTCCCCTGAGGAGGCGACGACATGAAGAAGCTCCTCGGCATCGGCATCTCGGTCGGAGTGCTCGCGGGCATCTGGACCCAGGTGAGCATCGAGCTCGCGCTCATCACCTGGGTCGGGTTCGTCGCCTGGGCCTGCTACTTCGCCGCCGGAGGTGGTCGTGAGGGATTCCTGAAGGGTCTCGCGGCCAACCTCGCCGGCGCGCTGTGGGGGTACGGCGCGAGCCTGGTCCTGACCTACGTCACCTTCACCGGTGCGGTGGCCCTGGTGGTCACGGTCGTCGCGTTCGTCCTGTGCCTGCAGGCCACGGTGGATCTGCTGTCCTTCATCCCCGGCGCCTTCGCCGGGACCGCGGTCATGTTCGGCACCTCCTTCGACCTCGCCGGCACGCTCATCGCGCTGGTGGTCGGGGCGGGCCTAGGCTGGCTCTCCGACATCGCCGGACAGCGGATCCAGGCTGCGGTCGAGCGGTCCGGCCAACCGATCCCATCCACACCGAGGAGAGCCCGATGATCTTCATCGCCGCCCGCTTCCGCATCAAGCCGGAGTACGCCGAGGACTGGCCCGCCATCTCCGGCCCGTTCACCGAGGCCACCCGGGCCGAGCCCGGCAACCTCTGGTTCGACTGGTCCCGCAGCCTCGAGGACCCGAACGAGTACGTCCTGCTCGAGGCCTTCGCCGACGACGACGCCGGCGCCGCCCACGTCACCTCGACCCACTTCAAGCAGGCCCAGGCCGACCTCCCGCGCCATCTCGCCGAGACGCCGCGGATCGTCAACACCAACGTGCCCGGTCAGGAGTGGTCCGAGCTCGGCGAGCTCTCGGTCACCGACTGACGGCCGACAGGGCCCGCTCGACCTGGGGTCTCCCGGGTCGAGCGGGCCTCGCGCGTCAGCGGACGCCGACGCGACGCCCCAGGTAGGCGAGGCAGGCGACGGCGAGCGCGACGCCCCACAGCGGCCACAACAGCTCCGGGGCCCAGGCCGCCCAGTCCGAGGTGGCGCCGGGGACGGCCCACAGGTCACCGGCGAGCACCATCCGCCAGAAGGACAGCCCCGCGGAGGTGACCGCGGCGGCGACCAGGATGCCGGGCACCAGCGCCATCGCCACCGGAACCGGGCGGCCGCCGAACCGCGGCACCCAGGCTCAGAAGACCTCGCCCCAGCGGGCGATCAGACCCCAGGTCAGCAGGGCCCCGACGACCGCGAAGAGCGCCAGACCGAGGCCGGCCCACCTCGCCGAGCCGAGCTCGTCGAGCATCTCCTGCCTGATCCCGAGCGGCACGCCCACCGCCCAGCCGATCCGGGTGACGGCGTAGAGGAGAGGGACGACGACCGCCACCGCGACGGCTGGGCGGCCCCAGCGCGTCCAGCGGCTCCAGTCGATCCGGCCGTCCGGCTCGGCCCGCTCGAGCAGGCCGACCCCGGCGACCACCGTCGCCAGCCCACCGACCGCGAGCGCGAGCGCCGTGCCCGAGTCGATGGTGACGTCCCAGCTCAGATGCCCCGCCGCCGGACCGATGCCGACCAGCGCGAGCAGCGTCATCGGCAGGTAGCCGAGGAAGGCCAGCGCGCGTACGTCGGAGACGACCAGCGCGACCACGAGCCCGACCCCGACCAGGAGCCAGCCGGCACGCCGCTGCGCGACGCGCTCCCGCACTCCGGCTCCCAGAACGCCGCCGACGAGCACCAGGAGCGCGGCGACGGCGACCACCCAGGACATCTGGGTGCCGCTGAGACCGCCGAGCGTCGAGGCCGTCTCGGGAACCCACGGGTCGGGGATCCGGCCCAGGAGCGCGAGCCCGGACAAGGTGGCGAAGGTGAGGGCCCAGGCGCCGGCCAGCCAGGGCGCGGCGCGGCGTATGGATGATCGTGGCTGCGTACGCTCCATCGGGCGGGAGGGAAGCGGAGCTCTTCTGTCCGGGCTCGGCCCGGCGGGTGCTGGTGTGGTCATGTCTCCACACTGGTCCGCTCGCGGCGGCGGTTCGTCGCCCTCAGGTCGCGGGCCTCTCCACCTCTGGGATGAGGCTCAGCTCCGGGGACCCACCAGCCCGGTCTCGTACGCCAGCACGACCGCCTGCACCCGATCGCGCAGGCCGAGCTTGGCGAGCACATGGCCGACGTGGGTCTTCACCGTCGCCTCGGAGAGGTGGACGCGGCGGGCGATCTCGGCGTTGCTGTCGCCGGTGGCGAGCTCGAGCAGCATGTCGAGCTCGCGCGGCGTCAGGGTGTCGCGGATGGCGGCGGCGCGGCCGCTGTCGGCAGCCGGCGTGGTCGCGACGTGCTCGAGCAGACGACGCGTCGTCGACGGCGCCACCACGGCGTGACCTGCGTGAACGGTGCGGATCGCCTCGACGATCTCCTCCGCGCGGGCGTCCTTGAGGAGGAAGCCGCTGGCGCCGGCCCGGATCGCCGGAAAGGCGTAGTCGTCGAGGTCGAACGTCGTCAGCGCGATCACTCGCGTCGCCGCCTGCTCCCCGGTGATCGCTGCCGTGGCCTGGATCCCGTCGAGCCTGGGCATTCGCAGGTCCATCAGGACGACGTCGACCCGCTTCGACCGCACCAGGGCGAGCGCCTCGTGACCGTCGGCCGCCTCCCCGGCGAGCTCGAGGTCCGGCTGGCTCTCCACCATCATCCGGAGCGCCGAGCGCATCAGCTCCTGGTCGTCGACGATCGCGACGCGGATCGGGTGCTCCGGCTCGCTCACAGCGGCATCATGGCGCGGACGCGCCAGCCCTCGTCGCTCGGCCCGGCCTCGAGGGTGCCGCCGACCGCGGACACCCGTTCCCGCATCCCGCGCAGACCGCGGCCGGGCGGTCGCTGGATCCCCACGCCGTCGTCGCTGACCTCGACCCGGAGCCGGCGACCGGTGCGGGTCACCGAGACGGTCGCGACGGCGCCGGGGCCCGCGTGGCGGGTGACGTTGGTGAGCGCCTCCTGCACGACCCGGTAGGCGGTCAGCCCGAGGGCCGGCGGGACCGGACCGGGCTCGTCCATCTCGAGGTGGATCCTCAGGCCGGATTCGCGCATCCGCTCGACGAGCGCGTCGACGTCGGCCAGCCCCGGTTGCGGCTCGGTCGAGGCGATGTATCGAGCTTGTCGAGATGACTCCCCGCCCAGCACGCCGAGCAGCCCGCGCATCTCCATGAGGGCCTCCCGGCCCGTGGTCGCGATGGTGTCGAGGATCCCCGGGGCACGCTCCGGCTGCTGCCCGACGACCATCCGGCCGGCCTCGGCATGGCTGACCACGACCGCGAGCGAGTGCGCGACCACGTCGTGCATCTCGCGCGCGATGCGCTGGCGCTCCTCGGCGGCGGCCCGGTCGGCGAGCTGGTCGATCCAGGCGGCCCGGGTGGCCCGGAACCGGCCGAGGGCCCATGCCGCCACCGTGGCCGCGACCGTGGCGGTGGCCACCATCAGCCACCACGTCCACCCCTGCAGCCCGGTGCCCTCGAACCCCGACAGCCGTACGACGGTGATCAGGCATCCCACCAGCCCGATGCCGAGCGCGACTCCTGGCCACGGTCGCCGGTCCTGCGCACTGACCGCGTAGAGCAGCACGAAGAAGCACAGGCTGCTCGGCAGGAGCACCGGCCCGTAGGCGCTTCCCGCCGCCGTGGCCGTCGGCCCGCTCAGGTCGGGGGCGGCGACCAGCACCAGCTCGGCCAGCGCCCCGACGGCGAACGACGGCAGCGGCCGGCGCCGGGCGGTGGCCACGGCGCCATGAAGTGCCACCAGGGCGGCCAGGAGCGCGATCTCCCAGGCCGTGCCGACCTCACCGTCGACGACCGAGGTCCAGCCGACCGGCAGCAGCACCAGCGCCAGCGCTCCGGCCAACGCGACCTGTCCGGCGTCCCCGAGCCAGCGGGGTCCGGGAGCGGCTGCCACGGTCATGCGCTCACCCTAGGACGAGGCTGTCCTGACAGCCACGGAAATCACCCGGTGGCGTACCGGACCCGGTTCCGCTGCCGCCCCAGGTCCACCCTGCCGTCGTCGGTGGAGACCGCCGCCTCGACGAGGTCGCCGTCCTGGAGATAGCGCCGGTTGCCCGCCTGCCTGCGGAAGAAGAGGCGCCACTTGGTGGCCGTCGGGAGCAGCGACCCGAGGATCTCGATCGCCTTCGGCGGCGCGGAGAGGGCGGTCCCGACGGGCGTCCCGGTGAGGACGAGGTCGCCGGGAGCGAGATCTTGGAAGCGGGCCAACGACCGCAGCGCCTCGAGCGGCTGGTAGATCATGTCCCCGCCGACGCGGCCGTCCTGGCGCAGCTCCCCGTTGACCCAGAGGCGGAGCCGGAGGTCGTCGAAGCAGGCGAGCTCGTCCTCGTCCAGGAGCACGAGTGCGGGGCCGACCGGGGTGAAGCCCGGATAGGACTTCGCCTCGTAGAACTGGGTCTGCGGGAGCTGGACATCCCGGGCGGAGACGTCGTTGGTGACGACCAGACCGGCGAGGAACGAGCGATGGTTCTCCGGCGTGATCTCGGTGCCGACGCCGACCGGGCGGCCGATGACGAGGCCGATCTCCACCTCGTAGTCGAGCAGGGACACATGAGCCGGACGGACGATGTCGGCCGCCGGGCCGCTGACCGAGGCCGAGGACTTCCGGAAGAACGTCAGGGGCACGGTGGTCGGGTCGATACCGGCGTCCTTCGCATGGGACCGGAAGTTGGTCATCTGCGCGACGACCCGGCAGGGCGTGGTGACCGGGGACAGCAGGTCGAGCTCCTCGACCGGCACCGTGTCGGTGGCCGAGGCAGCGGCGACGGTGATCGCGCTGCGCGACGCCAGCAGCTCGGCCGTGGTCGTGGCGTCGGTGTCGATCCGGGCGGCTCCCCGCGGGGTGCTCACCCACCAGGCGTCGGAGGTGCGGAGGACGGAGAGAGGCATGAGCGAGCTCCTTGGTAGGAAGGGAGGTCAGGTGCGGGCCACGGCGAGCAGGCCGCGGAGCCGGTGGAGGTCGAACTCGTTGCGCCCGCCGAGGGCGATGCCGATGGAGGCGAGCTCGCGGAAGGACTCCGGACGACGGGGCGAGACCCCCAGGAAGTCCAGCGAGGCGGGCGGTCCCCACTGGGCGAGCCCGGACGCGGTCATCTCCGACCAGCCGGTCTCGAGGGTGTTGTCGAACAGGTCGCCGTCGGTGAAGTGCTCGACGAGGAAGCCGTCGGGGTCGCGCCAATAGTCGAAGATCTGGCTGCCCTCGACGTGGCGGCCGATCCCCCACGAACGGTCGTATCCCCGGTCCAGCAGATACTCCCCACCGGCAGCGAGCGCATCCAGATCACTGACCTGGTACGCCGAGTGCACATAGCGGTTGCGAGGCCCGAGGGTCATCGCGAGCGTGTGGTGGTCCGCCGGAACAGCACCCAGGTCGCACCGGACGAAGCTCATCACGGGGCCGCGCTCCCGCTGGCCCGCGTAGAACTTGAAGTCGCTGACGATCATGCCGAGATGCTCGAGATACCAGTCGAGGGTCTCGCGATATCGCGTCGTCTGCAGGACGACGTGCCCGAGTCGCTGGATCCGCGCGGGTTCTCGGGGTGGACGCTGGCCCCGACCGATACGCCGGGTCGCCGCTCCGGCGTTCAGCGGCAGCGGGACCTGCGGTTCCAGCGCCGGGAGCGTGTGCACCCCGGAGACCACCCGGACGCGTACGCCGCTCGGGTCGACCAGGTCGGTCGTCATGCCTCCGAGGTGGTCGGGCAGGGGACGTACGGCAGCGCCGGTGGCCTCGGCGAGGCGAAGGAGGTCCGCGTCGTCGGCGGCCTTGAAGGCGGCGCCGAGATATCTCGACCGCGACCCCTTCCGCACGATCACGGCCGGCGTACCGGGGTCGGTGCCGCGCAGGACCAGCTCCGTCTCCGTCCGGGTCACGGTGCTGAACCCGAAGGCCTGGGCGAAGATCTCGGCGCGCCGCAGGTCCGGCTTGGCGAACTCGAGCCAGGCGAGGTCGGTGACCTTGATGACGGGGTTCGTGGCCCGTCCGGGGTGCTCCCCCGCCAGGCCTCCGGAGTCGGTGTGCAGGTCGTGGTGGGTGGTCATCGCGGCTCTCCTGCCAGGCGAGGGAACAGGGCGTGGGCGTTGCGATGGTCGATGGCGACCCGGAGGTCGGCGGCGACGGCCGTCTCCTCGTACTCCTGACGCATGAAGCGCACCGCCGGCGAAGGCGCGAACGGGAAGTCGCTGCCGTAGAGCAGCCGGGTCGGGTCGGCGAACGCCGTCAGGCTCGGCAGGGCCGTCGGGCTCGAGGAGAGCGCGATGTCGAAGTAGAACCGGCGCAGCAGGTCGAGGCGCCGCCTCGTCTCCCGCCTGCGGTCCACCATGGCCCTCGCCTGGGACAGCTTGTGCTCGCCGCGGATCATCGTCAGCAGGATCCGATGACTGACGTACGGCAGGAACCCGCCGGCGTGGGCCAGGACCCAACTGATCCCGTCGTACTTCTCCAGGGCACCGCTGAGGACGAGACCGGTCGCCGCCCGCACCGTGTCGAGCAGGAAGTCGGCCGTGAACGAGGGGATGCCCGGCGCCGGCTCGGCCGCGAGCTCTCCCGGGTGCAGGAACACCACCGCCTCTCGCTCGTGCAGGTAGGCGAGCAGCGGCTCGAAGTCGGGTTCGTAGACGTAGCGGCCCGCGACGCTGCCGAGCAGCACGATGCCGTCGGCGCCGAGTACGTCGAGGGCGTGCTCGGCCTCCGCGATCGCGCCCTCGACATCGGGGAGGGTGAGGGTGGCGAAGAAGCCGAAGCGGGGCTGGTCGTCGGCGACGACGCCGGCGCAGAACTCGTTGAGCCGACGCGCCAGGTGACGGGCCTGACGGTCGTCGCCGAGCCAGGCTCCGGGCGTGGAGACGGACAGGATGCTCGTCGCGATGCCGTTGCGGTCCATGACCCGCAGCGACTTCTGCGGTGTCCACTCCGGCACGGGCACTCCCCCGGGCCGCAGCCCGCGCTCCTCGAGGAGACGGCGGTAGAACGCGGGGACCGCATGGTGATGTACGTCGACCCGACCGGGCAGCTGTCCCATCAGATCGCCTCGGCGGTCTGGGCGAGAGGACTCACCTCGGAGAGACCGAGATGCCGGTGCAGGCCCGCGGTCAGGACGGAGGCATCCCGACCGGTGCCGAACACGAACTTGTCCGGACGTAGGACGAGCAGGTCACCACGGTGGATCCGATGGCGGCCGAGCCAGCGGCCCAGCTCTCCGGTGGTGTCCTCGACATCGACCAGTCCGGCGCGGCGGCGGCCATCGCCCACCGCGCCCTGCGGACGCGCGCCGGGGGCGAACACGGTCGTGAACGACGCCCCCACGCGCTCCCAGGTGGCGATGTCGCTGCCGAGCGCCTCCCGCGGGTCGATCCCGATGCCGACCACGGCCCACCCGATCCCGACAGCGTCGTCGAAGCGGATCGGACGGCCGTCGTAGCGGCGTACGACCGGCTGGGGCGCCAGCGTTCCCTCGGCACCCAGCACGCCCCGCGGCATGCCGAGATAGCTGTCGCGACCGAAGCGGGGTTTCGGCTTCATGCCGGCCCGTTCGATCCAGCCACCGAGCCCGGGGACACGCAACGCCGTCCACATCGCGGCATCGCGGGCCTTCGCCCCGACCGGGTGCTTGATCGAGACGAGCGACTTGTTGAAGACCGAGAGGGCGATCATCGCCTTGGCGTGCGGTTTCCGCTCGGTCTCGTACGTGTCCAGGACCGTCGGGTCGGCACCGTGACGCACGACCGCCTCGAGCTTCCAGGAGAGGTTGTCGGCATCTCGTACGCCGGCGTTCATCCCCTGCCCGACGAACTGGGGCGTCATGTGCGCGGCGTCGCCCGCGAGGAGGACTCTGCCCTCGCGCCAGCGGTCCGCCGTGACCGCGTTGAACGTGTAGACGAGCTGGCGTCTGACCTCGACCTCGTCCACGTCGACGTACCTGCCGATGAGCCGACGGACCGTCTCGTCGGACTCGAAGTGCGCCGTGTCGTCGGAATCGTTCAGCGCGAACTCGAACCGGTGGTGACCGCCCGGCTGCGGGCAGCTGACCGTCGGCATCTCCGAGCTGCAGACGAAGTCGAAGTACGGCAGGTGCCGGAAGGCGTCGACGCCGGCCCTCGCCTCGAGGTCGACCACGAGCCAGCGTTCGGGATAGCTCTTGCCGGACATGTCGATCCCGAGCCGGGACCGCACCACGCTGCGACCACCATCGGCGGCGACCAGGTACGCGGCCCGCAGCGTCTCACCAGAACCTTCGTCGACGACGTTCTCACGCTTGCCGTAGCGGCTCCCGGTCGCGGCGGCATGCCGGACGGTGACACCGTCGTCGTCCTGGGTGAAGCCGAGGACCTCGCGGCCGCGGCGTACCTCGACGTGGGGGTAGCGGTCCAGGAGCGTTTCGAGCCGGGTCTCCAGATAGGGCTGGTAGAGGAAGTTCACGACCGGCCACCACAGCGGCCGCTGGGTCTCGCGGAACTGGACCAGGGTCGTGCCGTCGGACCTCACCCACTGCACGGCGGAGTCGACGTTCATGTCCTGGTGGATCTCGTCGGCCACTCCGGCGGTCTGGAAGACGCGCAGCGCCTCGTCGTCGGTGTAGACGGCGCGGGCGTTGCCGTAGAACTCCGGCTCGCGTTCGAGCACCACCACCGAGAGCCCGCGGCGGCCGAGCAGATGGGCGAGGGTGAGGCCCGTCGGGCCCAGGCCGACGACGGCGATGTCGTAGGTGTTCATGCAGGTTCTCCGCTCAGGGCAGGGACGGTGATCTCAGGACGGAGCAGATGGCCCGCCACCTGGCGGAGCTGGCCGAGCCTGTCGAGGACGCCGGGGTCGACCGTCTGGTGGCCCCAGATGCTGATCCCCTGGTGGGTGGCGACCTGCCAGGCCTCCTCGAGCTCCGGGGTGATGACGATCGGGTTCCAGCCGACCTCCACCTCGAAGCCCGACGGGCTCACGCAGTAGAAGGACAGCTCCTTGTCGTTGGTGTGCTGTCCGATGGACCAGGCCATCGTGAAGCCGAGCTCCCGGACCCGGCCGTACGCAGCCACCATGTCCTCGAGCGTCGCGGCCTGGATGTTGACGTGCTGGCAACGCGTACGGACCGGCTCGATCTTCAGGCCCTGGACGTTGGCCACTGCGATCGAGTGGTGACGCTCGTTGACCCGCAGGAACCGGATCTTGAGCCTCAGCCCCCCGATGTTCTCGTCGATGTAGTCGCTCAGCCGCGAGTCGAAGACCGTGTCGTAGTAGCGGTGGATCGCGTGCGGTTCCCGAGAGGTGATCGCGACATGGCCCATGCCGCCGTCGCCGGTGACGAACGCCGAGGTCACCATGCGCAGCGGCTCCGGGGAATCGTGGGCGACGGTGAAGACCTCCTGGACGATCCCCTTGGGACCGGGAAAGCGCCACAGCCGCTCGACCCCGCGCAGCGCTGCCTCCTCCGGCGCCCCCTCTTCGACAGGTACGCCCCGGTCCGCCACCCGCGCGATGACGCGGTCGAACGTCTCGTGGTCGGTGACGTGCCAGCCGATGGCCATCAGGTCCTCGGCCGGACCCCGCCGGATCAGGAAGCGGCACTCACGCTCGTCGAGGCGGAACCGCATCGTGTCGGCGTCGAGCTCGTCGACGTGCAGCCCGATCGCGTCGGCTCCGAAGCTCCGCCATTCCCGGAAGCGCTGCGACTCGACCACCAGATAGCCGAGCTGGACGTTGCCGAAGACACTCATGACAGGAACGCCGTCGCCAGCTCGTTGAACAGGTCGGCCCGCTCCCACTGGACCCAGTGGCCGGTGTCGGCGGCCAGATAGACGTCGCAGCTCGGCACGGTCCCGGCGAGCAGCCGGGCGCCGGAGGGGCGGTTGACCTTGTCGTCCTGGCCCCAGACCACCAGCGTCTTCGCCCGCACCTGCGCCAGGCGACGGTCCCGGGTCAGGTCCATCCGCCACAGCGTCCGCAGCGCGGACCTGCCGGCCGGCCGGCGCAGCGGCGGGTCGGCGACCACCTCCGGCTGGATGCTGGCCTCGTAGCGCAGCTCGATCAGCTCGTCGGGAACGGCCGCGCCGTCGAAGACCAGGTAGTCACGGATGAACCGGGACAGCTTCTCCCGGGTCGGCCCCTCGCCTCCGTAGTAGTCGAGCAGTGCGTTCAGACCCTTGGTCGGCAGGGCCCGGGTGGTGCCGATGCCGCCGGGCCCCATCAGGATCAGCCGATCGACCTTGTCGGGGCGATCCATCGCCAGCCGGAGAGCCGCTGCACCGCCGTAGGAGTTGCCGACGAGGTGGGCCCGGTCGATGTCGAGCTCGTCGAGAAGGCCGCTGACGGCTGCCGCGAGGTCGCCGAAGGGGTCCTGGTAGTCGATCCGCTTCGTCGAGCGTCCGTAGCCCGGCAGGTCCGGGACGATCACCCGGAAGTGACGGGCCAGGACGTCGATGTTCCGCGCGTAGTTCGACGTGCCCGTCGCGCCGGCGCCACCACCGTGGAGAAGCACCACGGCCGGTCCCGATCCGGCCTCCGTCACGAAGATGTCGCGCCGTCCGACGCGGACGGTGCGCTCGATGCGCTCGGCCTGTGGGCGGTCGTTCACGGTCGTCATCAGTTCCCCTTCGTTGGATAACTGATGAAATCATCACTAGCGATGGTTCTATCTGTCAAGCGTTTCTGATGACATCATCAGGTATGATCCGTCCATGACCACGGACCCGGTGTCGCCGCCGTCGCGGATCGATCGGCGCAAGGAGCGCACCCGAAATGCGCTGCTCCAGGCCGCGACGACCTTCCTCGCCGGCGGCCAGCCGAACGTGAGCATCCAGCAGATCACCGACGCCGCCGACGTCGGCTTCGGCAGCTTCTACAACCACTTCGACAGCAAGGAAGCGCTCTTCGAGGCCGCCGTCGCCCGCGTTCTCGAGACCTACGGCGGCGTGCTCGACGACCTCGTGGCGGCGTACGACGATCCGGCCGAGGTCTTCGCGGTCAGCTTCCGGATGACCGGGCGCCTGCAGCGGCAGCTGCCCGAGTTCGTACGCGTCATCCTCAACGAGGGGATGCGCGTGCTCGTCCACGACCGCGGGCTCGCCCCCAGGGCCCTGCGCGACATCGAGGCGGGGGTGGCCGCAGGACGCTTCGACATCGAGAACCTCCAGCTCGCCCTCATGACCGCCGGCGGCGCCCTGCTCGGCCTGCTCCAGCTGCTCGAGACCGAGCCGGACGCGGACGCCGGCGCACTCTCCGACCAGATGACCGTACGTCTCCTGCGAGCCTTCGGGATGGGCAAGCAGGACGCGGCCGACCTGTGCTCGCGGCCGCTGCCGCCGCAGCCCGAGCTCTGAGAACGACCGCAGGCCCGCTCCGGTCGGAGCGGGCCTGCGGGTGGTTCCGGCTCAGCCGGGTTGACGACGCGTCACATGCTGCGCGGGCCGGTGGCCTCGTCGCGCTCCTTCGCGGTCATGCTGCGCGACTTCAGCAGGCTCAGGATGGTGGTGATGGCCAGGATGCCGATGATCACGCTCAGGGAGACCTCGATGGAGACCTCCGGGGCCCACTCGACGTGCTGGCCACCGTTGATGAAGGGCAGCTCGTTCTCGTGCAGCGCGTGGAAGACCAGCTTGAGACCGATGAACCCGAGCAGGATCGCCAGACCGTAGGAGAGGTAGACCAGCCGCTCCAGCAGACCACCGATGAGGAAGTAGAGCTGGCGCAGACCCATCAGGGCGAAGATGTTGGCGGTCAGGACCAGGTAGGCCTCGTTGGTCAGACCGTAGATCGCCGGGATCGAGTCGAGCGCGAACAGCAGGTCGGTGGTGCCCAGCGCGCAGATGACCACGAACATCGGGGTCGCCACCCGCTTGCCGTTCTCGCGGATGAACATCTTCGCGCTGTCGCCCCACTGCGAGGTCAGCGGGATGTGCCGCTCGAGGAACTTCACCACGGCGGGCTCCTCGTACTCGTCCTCGTCCTCGCCGCCCTCCAGGGCGAGCTTGACCGCGGTGTAGATCAAGAACGCGCCGAAGAGGTAGAAGACCCAGCTGAAGTTCTCGATCGCGGCCGCACCCACGGCGATGAAGATGCCGCGGAAGACCAGCGCCAAGATGATGCCGATCAGCAGCGCCTTCTGCTGGAACTGCCTCGGCACCGCGAACTTCGACATGATGATGATGAAGATGAACAGGTTGTCGACCGAGAGCGAGTACTCCGTCACCCAGCCCGCGAAGAACTGCGTCCCGAACTCGTGGCCCGCGAACACGTAGACCCCGATGCCGAACAGGATCGCCAGACCGATGTAGACGCTCAGCGCCACGATCAGCTCCCGACGCGAAGGCTCGTGCGGACGACGGCCGATGACGAGTACGTCGAAGAGCAGCACGGCACTGGCGATGCCGATGGTCAACCACCAGATGAGCGGCGAGACGTCCACGAAGGGACTCCTTAGATCGTGAGGCAGAGCGGTTCTCTGGGAAGATTAGGCGACCGAGGTCAAAGCTTCGAAGTCGCAGAAGGCCAACCCGGGTTGTATAACAAGTGCTTAACTAGTCTAACAAGTCGCACCTCGGTGGCCCCTCATGATCTCAAGCGCGGACAGCCGGATGAGTCAGCGATCACACCGTGGATGACTGGACCTCAACCGGACTTGATGTTTTAGCGTCGCTGCCAAAGAGAGAGGAGGGGGTGTGAGCGACACACTCACCGACCAGTTCAAGGCCGGCTTCCGTCGATACCCCACCGGCGTGGCCATCGTCGTCGCCTCGACCGACACGGGCCCCGTCGGCGCGACGGTCTCCAGCGTGGCCTCCGTGAGCGCGAACCCGCCGATGCTGTCGTTCTCGGTCTCCCGGTCCGGCCGGTCCGGGCCGGCGCTCACCGGGAGCGACCGGCTCGCGGTGCACATCCTGACGGAGGCCCAGGCCGACGTGGCCGCGGCCTTCGCCGACCGGACCGCGCCACGGTTCACGGTCGCCCAGGGCTGGACGCTTCCGCACGGGGAGCCGCCGGTCCTGGCGGACGCCGCGGCGAGCATCTCGGGGCGGGTGGCCCGCGTCATCCCCGCCGGCGAGGCATGGCTGGTGCTGCTCGAGGTCGACTCGGTCAGCCTCGGCGAGCCCGCCGACCCGCTCCTGCACCACGACCGGCGCTACCGGTCGCTCGGCGCCTCCGTCAGCACCCTTCCGCTCGATCGCGTCCTGCCCGAGAAGGCTTCCTGACCGTCGACCTCGACGGTCTGTCCACCATCACCGAGAGGAACCATCCATGCGTCTGTTCGCTCCCACCATCGAGGTCTCGGCCCACTGCGACCTGCCCTGCGGCGTCTACGACCCCGCCCAGGCCCGCATCGAGGCCGAGTCCGTCAAGGCCGTCATCGCCAAGGCCCTGGACAGCGACGACCCCGACTTCCGCACCCGCGCCATCGTGATCAAGGAGCAGCGCTCCAACCTGGTCAAGGAACACCTCTGGGTGCTGTGGACCGACTACTTCAAGCCCCCGCACTTCGAGGCCTACCCCCAGCTCCACACCCTCGTCAACGAGGCCACCAAGCTCGCCGGCGCCTCCGGCACCAAGGGCACCCTCGACATCGAGGTCGCTGACCAGCTCCTGGCCAAGATCGACGAGATCGCCGAGATCTTCTGGGCCACCAAGAAGGCCTGACACCCCGAGATTCCCGCGAGAAGCCAGGTCCCGGCAGCCGGCCGGGACCTGGCTTCTCTCCTGCCCGGCCGCCGACGGCGTAGACGTAGGACAGGTGCGCCACTCGTCGAGGACCTGCGAGGATCTCGCGTCGGGCGGGTCGTCAGATCGACTCCGTAACCGTCGTCTCGGGAGGAAGAGCATGAACACAGTCCGACAGGTCAGCGCCTTCGTGGGGCACTGGTTCGCCTTGATCGTCCTGGTCGCCGGCGCCGTCGCGCTGGCCACCCCCAGCACCTTCGACGGGTGGGCGGCCCAGGTGCCGCTGCTGCTCCAGATCATCATGCTCGGGATGGGCATGACGCTGCGGCCCATCGACTTCGCGATCATCGGCCGGCGGCCGTGGGCTCTGCTGCTCGGTGTCGCCACCCAGTTCACGGTGATGCCGCTGCTCGGCTGGGGCATCGCGAACGCACTCAGCCTCTCCCCGGTGCTCACCGCGGGGATGATCCTGGTCGGCTGCGCGCCCGGCGGCACCGCCTCCAACGTGATGGTCTATCTCGCCCGCGGCGACACCGCGCTGTCGGTGGCCATGACGTCCGTGTCGACCCTGCTCGCGCCGATGCTGACGCCCCTCCTCGTCCTCCTCCTGATCGGGGAGGACCTGCCGGTCTCCGCGAGCGACCTGTTCGTCTCGATCGTGGAGATCGTGCTCGTTCCGGTTCTCCTCGGGCTGGTGCTCCGGCTGCTGCTGCCGCGTCTCATCGAGCGGGTCATCGACGTGCTCCCGCTGATCTCGGTCGCCGGCATCACCGGAGTCGTGCTCGCGGTCGTGGCCGGAAGCGCCTCCACCCTGCTCTCGGTCGGGCTCCTGGTCGTTCTCGCAGTGGTCCTGCACAACGTCGCCGGCCTGGCCCTGGGGTACGCGGTCGGGCGGCTGTGCGGCATGCCGGTCTCGAGCCGGCGCGCCATCAGCATCGAGGTGGGCATGCAGAACTCGGGCCTGGCCGCCGCCCTCGCCACCGTCCACTTCTCACCGGCCGCCGCGCTGCCCGCCGCGATCTTCTCGGTCTGGCACAACGTGTCCGGCTCGATCCTGGCGAGCTACTGGTCGCGGCGCCCCGTCGAAGGCGACGAGGTCACCCCGCAGACCGTGGCCGCACCAGCCGACCGTCGGGGATGACGGCCGAGGGCCTTGATCATCACCTCAGCCCGGGAGGTGCTCAGCGCGCGTCGCGCGCACCTTGGCGACGGGCGCCCTGCGCCCGTGAGGACGCGTCACGCTTGAGACCTCCGGTCGTCCGCGTCGCGGCCCGCCGCTCGCTGGGCACAGGGTTGGCCCCCTCGTTCACGGGAGTCGCACGAGGTGGCCCTGAGCCGGCGGCGGCTCGCGCCGCGGCGAGCCGTTCGGCCCGCAGCTCCTGCGAGGCCTTCCTCGCCGCCGCGCTGACCTGTCGGCTGACCTGGGCCAGCACGGACTCGAAGACCTCTGCCTTGGCCCGGGCGCGCTGGTTCTGGTCGTAGGCCTTACCGCGTCCGCCGACGCTCTCCACCGCGGCGCTGGCATCGCGGCGGTAGACCTTCAGGTGCTTGGTGCGCTCGCGCCTCACCCGCTCGTGCAGCTCGAGCAGCTGGTCCTCGTCGAGCTCGCGCAGGGCAGCAGGATCCGCCTCACGGACGAGAGCCGCTTCCTTCTCGGTCAGGGAATTCAGCAACGCCTTGTTCACAGGACCCTCCGGTGTCTTCACCGACGACTGCGCCGCCCCCGGTTGACGCACACGGCGCAGACCCATGCTACGCCCGGCGCAGCGCCCCGGTCCGGCGTTCGGAACCCGGGGGCACGCCGCTCTCAGAGAAGGCCGAGACCGGTGGCGTGGCGGCGTACCGCCTCGCTGTCGGCGGCGAGCACGAGCGGCACCTCGTCGCCCATGGTGCCCCACACACGCTCGACCCGGCCGTCGTGAGGATCGAGCCGCACCTCGCGGATGTAGACCGCGAGGATCCGCCCGGGATGGCGGCGGACGGTGTCGGCATAGGTCTCCGGATCGTGCTCACCGGAGTCGCCCAGGAGGACGAACGGGAGGCCGGGGTGGAGCGCCAGGACCTCGTCGATGCGCCCGGCCTTGGACTCCCGGCCGCCGGCACCGCCGAGCAGGTCGCGCAGCAGGAGCGGGCCGCGGGGGAAGTCGCGGTGGCGTACGAAGGCGTCCAGGAACGCGTACAGGTTCCACGGGCTGGAGGAGATGTAGAAGACCGGGTTCGCGCGGGCGGCCAGGTCGCGGTAGAGCTCGGGCGCCCCAGGGAACGGGGTGCGTGTCAGCGCCGACCCGGTGAGGGTCTGACGCACCATCCGCCCGACACGCTGCACCCCGGTCTCGAGGATGGTGTCGTCGATGTCGGAGATCACGCCGAGCTGCGCCTCGCCGCCGGGGACGCGGACCTCCACCGTCGCGCGGTGGTCGCCGGCGGCCAGGCCGCGGTAGTCGCCGGCAAGCTCGACGGTGCCGCGGGTCCACGGTGCTTCCAGCGTCTCCGGGTCGGGCCGCAGCCGGGCCAGGAAGTAGCCCTCGTCGTCGGTGACCACCTCCACCGTCGCATCGCCCACGGTGATCCGCAGCGGCACGCCCGGCAGCTCGTCGGTCACGAAGTGACGGACCATGCGCAGTGCCGCGGCCCGCACACCCTCGCCCTCCTCCGCCTCCGACGGGGGTGGGTCGTCGACGACCCGGCCGCGTACGACGACCCCCTCGGCACTCCCGTGCCCGCCGTAGCACTTGATCCGGAAGTCCGCCGGCACCCGCGAGCCCGCTCGGCGGAGCCTCGCCGCGTCCCACGCGCGCTCGAGCCCGAGCATCCATCGACGTGCCGACATGGACACAGCCTAGGGCCCCTCGACGAGCGCCCGGCGGGTGTCGATCAGCCAGTCCTTGTAGTCGAGGTGCGCCTTCCGCAGCGCGGCACCCGGCCAGTCGGCGGGGAGCAGATCGTCGGGCAGGACGGGATCGGCGAGCAGATGGCGAACCGAGGTGGCGCAGGCGGTGAACCGCAGCACCGGGTCGTCGGTGTCGGTGGCTGCCAGCAGCTCGCGCGCCCGGGCGGCCCAGCCGGTCAGGTCCCACAGCCTTCCGGCGAGCTCCGCAGGGTCGGTCGTGGGCCGCATCGTCAGCCGCTCGCACAGGCCGGCGAGGTGATCGGACCACGCGAGCTCGAGGTTGGCCGGACGGACCCAGACACCCTCGCGCAGCTCGGCGAGACGAAGCTCCGCGAGCGTCGCGCGAAGGCTCGCCCGGTCGGCGGCCGAGCGGCCGGTGGCGGTCACCACGACCAGGTCCCATTCGCCGTCCCACGCGCTGGTCCGCACGTGGATCGCCGCCTCCTGACGGCGCTGGCGGTGGCTCAGCCTCTCGGAGAGCCGGTATCTCCCGTCCGCGGCTCGGACCAGGTCGTCGGCGGCGACCATGCGGGAGAGCGCGACCCGGACCGTCGTCTCCGAGAAGCCGACCAGACCGCCGCCTGCGACGAGCTCGCGAGCGGACAACGTCGGCACCTCGGCACCCATGAGCAGGCCCAGGAGCGCCGAACGGGCGGACACAGGGCGAAGGGCGCCCGCGGCGGCAGTGTTCGATGACATCCCTCGGGATGTTACATGAATCCCGCGCCCGCAGACGATGTGTTATTTACATCATTGCCACGACCGCAGGCGGTCTGTAACGTCCCAGGCATGACCCTTACTGGACGCACCATCATCATGTCGGGCGGCAGCCGCGGCATCGGCCTGGCCGTGGGTATCGCCGCGGCCCGACTGGGGGCAAACGTCACGCTGCTGGCGAAGACGGACAAACCCGACCCGCGGCTCCCCGGCACCGTCCACACCGCCGCCGCCGAGATCGAGGAGGCGGGCGGTCAGGCGCTGGCCGTGGTGGGCGATGTCCGCGACGAGGCCTCGGTGGCGGACGCGGTGGCGCAGACCGTCGCGCGGTTCGGCGGCATCGACATCGTGCTGAACAACGCCTCCGCGATCGCGCTCGACGGCACCGAGGACCTGCCGATGAAGCGCTTCGATCTGATGACGCAGATCCAGCTGCGCGGCACCTACCTGCTCACCAGCAAGTCGCTTCCCCACCTGCGCGCCTCGGACAACCCGCACATCCTGTCGCTCTCGCCCCCGATCAACCTGGCCCCGCAGTGGCTCGGCGCACACCCGGCGTACACCCTGGCGAAGTACGGGATGAGCCTGCTGACGCTCAGCTGGGCGGCGGAGTACGCCGAGCACGGCGTCGCCGCCAACTGCCTGTGGCCCGAGACCCTCATCGCCACGGCCGCCGTGCAGAACCTCCTCGGCGGAGACGCGGCGGTGGAGAGGTCGCGTACGCCCGAGATCGTCGCCGACGCCGCGATGGAGATCCTGGGGCGCCCCGCGCGCGAGTGCACCGGCAACACGTTCCTGGATGTGGACGTGCTGAGGGATGCGGGAGTCACCGACCTCTCGACGTACGGCGGGACCGGCGACCTGGAGTACGACATCTTCGTGGACCGGCCATGACGAGCCTGGTGAGGGAGCGGCGCGGCGACGTCGAGATCCTCCGGCTCAACCGTCCCGAGAAGCGAAACGCCCTCGACTCCGCGACGCTCCGCCTGCTCAACGACGCGTTGACGCAGCTGACCGATGACGGCGAGGTTCGCGCCGTCGTCCTCTCCACGACGTCTCCCGATGCCTTCTGCGCGGGCGCGGACGTCACCGAGCCCCTGGACGCGGCGGGCGGGGTCGCCCGGATGGAGGCGTTCGCCGAGCTCTACCGGCTCGTCGACCAGGTGCCCGTGCCGACGATCGCTGTCTGCGTCGGCAACTGCGTGGGGGCCGGCGCCGAGATCGTCGCCGGCTGCGACCTACGCGTGGCCGGGGACAACCTCAAGCTCGCGTGGGCCGGCGCTCGGCTCGGCGTTCCGGTCGGGCCGGCCCGGCTGACCCAGCTCGTCGGCCTGTCCCGTGCCAAGGAGCTGATCTACACCGGGCGCGCCGTGGGGGCGGACGAGGCCGTCGCGACAGGTCTGGCCCAGCGTACGGCGCCGGCCGCGGAAGCAGAGGGGACCGCTCTCGACCTGGCCGGGCTGATCGTGCGTCAGTCGGCCGACGGGATCCGCACCCTGAAGGAGATGTTTCGCGACCTCGAGGCCAGTGCCCAGCGCATCACCTACGAGAACGACCGGCTGCTGGACTTCCAGCGGAACAGCGTCGGCCTGCCGCAGGGGTAGCGGCCGGGTCAGGTGACGGCGCCGACGAGCACGGCAGCCGCCGAGACGGCGAGCGTGCCGATGACGAGCGGGCGCAGCCGGGCCGGCGGCACCCGCTTGAAGACGGCCTCGCCCAACCACCAGCCGAGGGGCAGTCCGGCGACGCCGCCCAGGGAGAGGATCAGCACCGTCGCGTCGACGTGGCCCAGGGCCACGAAGGCAGCGACCGCGATGAGGTCCTGACCGGCGAACACCGCCTGGAGGGTCGCGCGGTAGCGACGTGGTTCGCGGTCGATGAGCGCCATCACCAAGGGCGGGCCGTTCATCCCGGTGGAGGTCAGCAGTCCTCCGCTCACGATGCCGACGATCGGCAGACCACGACGTCCGATCCGTGGCCCGCGGGCGACCAGCAGCACCAGGACCAGCATCACCGCGGCGATCCCAGCCGTGAGCAGGCGCTCGTCGGCCACCTCCAGCAGCACGAGCCCCACCGGCATGCCGATGATCCCCGTCAGGGCCAGCAGCAGGCTGTCGCGCCGGTCCACATGGGCCCGCTCCCGCAGCGCGAGACCGGCGGTGAGGACCAGGCTGACGAGGGTCGCCACGACGACGGCCCGCGCAGGGTCCGTCACCAGGAGCAGGCCGGGCACCGCCGCCAGGACGGACCCGAAGCCGGTCACCGCCTGCACGAGCGCAGCGACGACGAACACCAGGAGGGCGACCCCCATCAGGGCGAGCAACGCGGCAGACCTCGGTGCGGTTCAGCCGGCGAGCGGCGCGTGCCGCGGCCACGGCGCGGCACGCTCGAGCTGCCCGGCCAGGGACAGCAGCAGCGGCTCGCCACCGAGGTCGGTGAAGAAGTGGGCGCCGAGAGGCAGGCCGTCGGGATCGAACCCGGCGGGCACCGACATCGCCGCTCCCCCGGTCACGTTCACCAGGCTGGTGAACCCCGCCATGCCCGGGGCGAGGGTGTACATCGCCTCTGGCCTGGCGGTGTCGAGGACGCCGAGCTCGGGCGTACGCATGCACAACGTCGGGGTGAGCACGACCTCGACGGCGTCGAAGAGGCCGGCGGTGGCGAACCCCACCTGCTCGAAGCCCTCCAGGGCGCGCAGCAGGTCGGCGAGCGGCATCGCGGAGTAGCGGTCGTACATCACCCGGGTGAACGGCTCGATGTCGTCGTCCCGCAGCTCACGGCCGAGCGCGGCGAGCCGGTCGTCGACGTGCACGACCAGGTTGGCGCCCATCATCAGGCCCGACCAGCGCGCGAACTCGGGATACCTCACGGGCAGCGCGACCTCGACGACGTCGTGGCCGAGGTCGGTGAGCAGGTCCGCCGTCCGGCGGGCCGCCACCACCACGGCCGGGTCGACCGCGGGGCCGTCGGGAACGACGGTGGCCAGGCCGATCCGCAGCCGACCGGGTTCGCGGTCGACGCAGGCACGGTAGCCACCGGCAGGAGCGGTCGGCCCGTACGACGCCTGTCCGGGCACCCGGCCCGCGGAGATGTCGAGCAGCAGGGCCGAGTCGCGGACCGTGGTGGTCAGGGCGTGGTGGACGCTGGTCGGACCGGCGAGCGTCGACGGGTACGGTGCGCCGGGGATCACCCCGCGGCTCGGCTTGAGACCGAACAGGCCGCAGGCCGCGGCCGGGATCCGGACCGAACCACCGCCGTCGTTGCCGTGGGCGACCGGCACCATCCCGGCAGCCACCGCTGCCGCGGAGCCGCCGCTGGACCCTCCTGTCGAGTGCCCGGGCTCCCAGGGGTTGCGACTGGCGCCGTGGAGGGCCGGCTCGGTGCTGGCGTTCTTGCCGAGCTCGGGGGTGTTGGTGGTGCCGAGCACGACCATGCCCGCGGCCCGGTAGCGCCGGACCAGCTCGCTGTCCTCGGTCTTGACGTCGTCGGCGAACAGCCGGCTGCCGTTGGTGGTCGGCAGGCCGGCGACGTCGGCCGCCAGGGACTTGATGAGGATGGGTACGCCAGTCAGCGGGCCCTCGGGAAGGCCGGCGTCGACCTCGGCGAGCGCCTCCTCGAACCGGGTCGCGACCATGGCGTTGAGCAGCGGGTCGAGCTTCTCGATCCGGCGGATGCTCTGCTCGACCACCTCACGGGCGCTGATCTCGCCGCCGCGGACGGCGGCCGCGGTGGCGATCGCGTCGGGCAGCTCTGGTGTGCTCACGTGTGGCTCACTCCTCGATCCTGGGCTCGATGACGGGGTGGTGGCAGGCGACGTACTGACCGGGGCGTACCTCACGCAGCCCGGGCTCCTCGGCCGCACATCGCTCGGTAGCGAGGGGGCAACGAGTGCGGAACCGGCAGCCTGACGGCGGGTCCAGCGGTGACGGCAGCTCTCCGGCAGCGGCTGCCGCACTGATCTCGCGGTCACCGGCGCCGGGGATCGAGGCCAGCAGCATCCGGGTGTAGGGGTGTGCGGCGTCGGCGTCGATCCGTCCGGACGGAACCACCTCGCACGCCTTGCCGAGGTAGAGCACCATCACCCGGTCGCTGATGTTCTTCACCACCGATACGTCATGGGCGATGAACACCATGCTCAGGTCGTAGCGCTCCTTGGTGCGCTCGAGGAGGTTGAGGATCTGTGCCTGCACCGAGACGTCGAGCGAGGAGACGGGTTCGTCGCAGATGAGGACCGTCGGGTTCATCATCAGCGCCCTGGCGATGCACACCCGTTGGCACTGGCCCCCGGAGAGCTCGTGCGGCCGACGGTCCCAGACCACGTCCGGGTCGAGGCCGACGGCGGAGAGGGTCTCGCGGACCAGCGCCTCCTTCTCCTCCTTCGTCCCCTCGAATCCCCAGATCGAGAGGCCCTCGGTGACCAGGTCCTTGACCTTGCGGCGCGGGTTCAGCGACGAGGTCGGGTCCTGCATGATCATCTGCATCCGCGACCGGGCCCGGCGCAGCGGCCGGGCACCGAGACCGGTCAGCTCGCGGTCCCCGAGGCGGACCGTGCCCGACGTCGGCGACGGCAGCTGCATGACGGCTCGGCCGGCGGTGGACTTGCCGCAGCCCGACTCGCCGAGGATGCCGAGGGTCTCCCCCGGCAGCAGGTCGAGGCTCAGACCCGAGACCGCGTGCACCTTCTGGCCGCGGCCCACCGGGAACTCGACGACCATCTCCTCGACGCTGAGCACCCGTTCCTGCTCCGGGCGCAGGTGTGCGGTTCCGCTTCCGGCCATCAGCCGACCTCCTCGAGCGCGTAGTGACAGGCAGCGACGTGCGACCGGCCATCGGTCCCGACGTCCACCAGCTCGGGCTGCTCCGCGCGGCAGCGGTCCTGCGCGTACGGGCAACGTGGCGCGAACCTGCATCCCGCCGGCGGGTCGGCCATGTCCGGCGGAGACCCGACGATCGTCCGCAGCGTCGTGTGCGGCGGGTCCGAGAGGCGCGGGATCGAGGCGAGCAGGCCTTCGGTGTAGGGGTGCCGCGGACGGTCGAAGACCGCTGCGGTCGCCGAGCGCTCGACCACCCGCCCGGCGTACATCACCTGCACCCGGTCGGTACGGCCCGCGACCGCGCCGAGATCGTGGCTGATCAGGATCGTCGCCATCTGCCTGCTCTCGGCCAGCGAGGTGAGCAGGTCGAGGATCTGCTTCTGCACCGTGACGTCGAGGGCCGTGGTCGGCTCGTCAGCGATGAGCAGCTGCGGATCACAGCACAGCGCCATCGCGATCACCACCCGCTGTCGCATGCCGCCGGACAGCTCGTGGGGGAACTGCGTCATCCGGCGTGCGGGATCGGGGATGCCCACCTGGCGGAGCAGGTCGGTCGCCCGCTGCGCCGCGACCTTCTTGTCCAGCCGCAGGTGGAGGCGCAGCGCCTCGGTGAGGTGGGTGCCCACCCGCTTGACGGGATTCAGAGAGGTCATCGGGTCCTGGAAGACCATCGCGACCTGCGTTCCCCACATGCTCCGACGCTCCTTGGCGCCGGCGGCATGGACATCTCGGCCCGCGATGCGAACCGTGCCGGTCACCGTCGTGGTGGGGTCGCTGGTGACGAGTCCCATGATGGTGCGACCGAGCACGGACTTGCCCGAGCCGGACTCACCCACGATCCCCAGCGTCTCGCCGGAGCGGAGGCTGAGCGAGACACCGTCGACGGCACGGACCGCGCCTCGCGACGTCTGAAACTCGGTTCGGAGGTCCTCGACCTCGAGAACGTGATCATTCACAGCTTCGCACTCCTCGGGTCCCAGCGCTTCTGTGCCTTCTCGCCCAGCAGGTTGAACGAGAACACGGTCAGGAAGAGGAAGGCGCCCGGCACCAGCACGATGTGGGGGTACTCCTCCATCGTTCCGCCCTCGGCCTCGGCGATCATGTTTCCCCAGGTGGGCGCCGGCGCCTGGACGCCGAACCCGAGGAAGCTGAGCGAGGCCTCCGCGACGATGAGCACCGAGATCATCACCACCATCATCGAGAAGACCGGCAGGACGACGTTGGGCACGAGCTCGCGCCACATGATGCGGAGCTTCGTGGCGCCCATCGCCCGTGCGGCGAGGACGAACTCCCGTTGGGCGAACGCGATCGTGTTGGCTCGCGCGAGCCGGATCATGCTCGGGATGGTGAGCAGCGCCAGCGCGAAGGCGATGTTGCGCAGCTTCGGGTCGAGCACCGTGGCGAGCGCGATCAGCATCACCAGCGGCGGGACCGCGAGCATCGCGTTGGTGAAGACGCCGACGACGCTGTCGACGCCGGAGCGCAGGAAGCCAGCGATCACGCCGATGCTGCCACCGACCACCGTCCCGATCACGACGGCAGCGAGTGCGATCACGAGCGACGTACGCGCTCCGTAGATCGAACGGGCGAGCATGTCGAGGCCGTAGTTGTTGGTGCCGAGCGGATACTCCGAGAGCAGCCTGGGCGGCTCGTAGATCGGTGCGTCGAGCGCCTTCACCACGTCGATGTGCTCGCCGAGCGGGAGCACCGGAGCGAGCAGGGCCACGACGGCCAGCAGCACCAGCCACCCGCTGCACAGCCAGAGCAGGACGTCGGGCCGGGTGCCGCGTACGGCCCAGACGACCCGTCCGATCCCCTGCGGGACCACGATGATCCCGGCGAGGAGGAGCGGGGCCTTCGCGAACAGCGGCAGCGGGGTGGCCCAGCCGAGGACCAGCAGGACCAGGCCGACGAGGACCAGAGCGGCACCGAGGATGCCGAGGCGGCGCGCGGAGAGCTTCGTACCCGTGAGGGTCTTCCTAGGCATGAGCACGGCGAGTCCTTGGGTCGAGGTAGCCATAGGAGAGGTCGATCCCGGCGTTGATCACGACGTAGATCACCGCGATCAGCAGCACGGCGCCCTGCACCATCGGGAAGTCACCCTGGTTGGCGGACTTGATCACGAGGCTGCCCATCCCGGGCAGCGCGAAGAGGTACTCCACGATCACGGTGCTCCCGATCAGCCGGCCCATGCTGATCCCGAGCAGCGTGACGAGGGAGAAGGAGGACGGGCGCAGCGCGTCGCGGATCAGGATGCGCATCGGCGGCATCCCCTTGGCGCGCGCGGCGAGGATGTAGTCCTCGTGGAGGGTCACGAGCAGGTCGTTGCGCAGCACCCGGGTGAACAGCGCCAGCTCCATCAGCGCGATCGTGAGCGCAGGCAGGAACGCGTGGTAGAGGTTGTCGAGCGGGTTCTCCGCGAAGCGCACCCACTGAGCTCGCGGGAACCAGCCCAGGCCGTTGGCGAAGACCGCGATCAGCAGCAGGCCGCCGAGGAACGACGGCACCGAGAGGATCGCGAACATGGACGCGCCGATCGCCCGGTCGACCAGGCCGCCCTCGTGCGAGGCGCTCCACATCGCCAGCGGGATCGCGAGCAGCAGCGCCAGCAGCAGCCCCAGCGCGGCGAGCTCCACACTGACGGGCAGCGCCGCGAGGACCCGGTCGACCACGTCGTTCTCCGGCGGGACCAGCGAGCGGCCGAGGTCACCCTGGAGCGCGCTGCCGAGCCAGGCGACGTACCGGGCGAAGACGTTGCCGTCGAGCCCCAGCTCGGCGCGCTCGGCGGCGTACTCCTCCGGGGTGTGTCCCTCACCGAGGATCGCCACGGCGGGGTCGCCCGGCATCAGCGCGACCATCATGAACACACCGAAGCTGACGAGCAGCAGGACGGCGACCAGCTCGCCGGCCCGGATCAGGAGGCGGCGTGTCATCGGGCCGTCCCCGGCCCGGCATGTCGCGGAACGAACGCCATCAGGTCGCATCCCTTCAGGTGGGTGTCGGGGTCACTTCCCCGGAACAGGTCGCAGCGTAGGTCGGCGCGTGTGATGGCCGACACACGACTTCCCGCTGACCGGGAGCACCCGCTCCACCGTCGTCCGGCGCTCACCGTGGACGGGCGAGGTGGGTGTCGATGAACAGCGCCTCGGCCCGGACCAGGACCACGCCGTCGGCGGTGATGGCGCCGCCGGACCAGATCTTGCGACCCTCGACCCGGTCCTGCCAGCCGCGTACGACCAGGTCGGTGTGCAGCGGCACCGGCTTCTCGTAGCGCACCGTCAGCGTGCCGGTCATGCCGGACGTGCCGGCGTGCGCGTTCGCCACCCCGAGGGTGTGGTCGAGGAGCAGAGCGCTGATGCCGCCGTGCACGCACCCTGGCGGCCCCTGGTACGAGATACCGAGGTTCACGGTGCCGGCGACGGAGCCGTCCGGCTCCGCGGCGAGCACGAGCGGTGGTGCGACGGCGTTCTCCGGCCCGGTCACCGGGTCGTGCCGGGTGAGGCCCTCCCCCGCCCACATGTCGATCATCCGTTCGGCGAGCTCGGGGGCGAGGCTCTCGACCTCGGTCGCCATCGCGGTCAGCCGGCGGGACAGGTCGTCGAGATCGAGGTCGACCCGGCCACCCGCGGCGAGGAGCGCGGCCGAGAGTCGTCTTACGGCGGCCACGGCCGTGTCGATGCCCGAGTCGTCGGGCACCGCGGTGAGCGCGAGCGGCGTCATCGGACCACCTCCGCCGTCGCGTGGGTGAGCACCGGGCTGCCATCACGTTCCGGACAGCTCGAGGAGAGCACGAGCCGTTCGCCGTCTCTCCAGACCGAGGTGCGGATCGTCTCGCCGGGAACGACGACCCCGGCGAACCGGACGGCCAGGCTCCGCAGCCGCGTGGCATCACCCCCGAGAAGGTCGTCGACGAGGGCCTTCGCGACGATGCCGTAGGACGCGAGGCCGTGCAGGATCGGCCGGTCGAAGCCGGCCGAGGCAGCGAACGCCGGCTCGATGTGCAGCGGGTTGAGGTCGCCGTTGAGCCGGTAGAGCAGCGCCTGCCCGGGTGAGGTGGGGCTCTCGATCACGTGGTCGGGTGCCCGGTCGGGCGCGGCCCAGGCGGTCTCGGGACCGGGTTCGCCGCCGAAGCCGCCCTCGCCGCGTGCCCAGATCTGCATCTGCGCGGTCCACAGCGGTCCCTCCGCGTCGGCCACGCTGTGCTCGAGGACGACGACCGCTGCCTTGCCCTTGTCCCAGACATCGGCGACGCGGGTGCTCAGCTCGGCGGTGCCGGCGGCCGGGAGCGGCCGGTGCACGGTGAGTCCCTGCCCGCCGTGCAGGATCCGGCGGAGGTCGACGTCGATGCCCGGCACCCGCATCGCGGGCGCGGTCGGTTCGTCGCCGACCGAGATGGTCTTGCCCGCCACGACCGCGAAGGTCGGCAGCACCTGCAGGTCACGCTCGTAGGTGTAGGTCAGCTCGGGGTCGGCCGGCGCCTCCCGGCCGGCGCCGAGGGAGAGGTGGTAGAGCAGCACGTCGCGCCGGGTCCACGAGATCGTGCGTACGGCGGGCGGAGCGGCGAGCGCGGTGGTGAGGTCGATCGGCATCCGTCACGGCCCCGATCAGTAGTGGTCGGCCGGGCGCAGGGTCGCCTCCGCGCCGCCGTCGACGTAGACGACCTGCCCGGTCACGTGGCTGTTCGCCTCGCTCACCAGCCAGGCCAGCAGCTCGGCGGGCGCCTCGGGCGGGGCGTACCCGTTGAGCGGCATCGGTACGGCGGCGTCCATCACCGCGCGCATCTTCGGGTCGTCCATCAGGCCGGCGCTCATCGGGGTGAGGACGACCCCGGGGGCGACCACGTTGAGCGGGATGCCGGCATCGGCCCAGCCGGGCGAGACGCAGGTGGTGCGTGCCCAGCGGGCGAGGGCCGACTTGGTCGAGGGGTAGATCAGCGTCGGCGTGCCCTGCTCGACCAGCAGGGCGGCGCGGGCGACGGCGTCCGCCGTACGGCCGGCGAGACACAGGTCGACGAGCTCGGCGTCGTTCGGCTGGGTGCCCGAGATCGAGCCCACCACCGCCACCCGTCCCGCCTCGGCGGCGGCGAGGGCAGGCTGGAGTCCGACGACCGTCTCGACCGTGCCGAAGTAGTTGACCTCGACCATGAGAGGACTGGGGACCGAGGTGCCGGCGCAGGTCACCAGGCCGTCGAGCACCCCGCCACAGCGTTCGGTGACGGCCGCGACGGCGTCCGCCCGGCCCTCGGGCGTGGCCAGGTCCGCGACCACCATGGCGTCGACCCGGTCGACGGTGATGACGCGGTCACCCCGGGCCTCGAGAATCCTCACGAGCGCGGCGCCGATCCCGGATGCGGAGCCGGTGACGGCAGTGGTGCGGGGCATGGACTTCCTCCGTTGGGTGGGTGTGAGCAGGACGGGTCAGATGTGCGAGCCGCCGTCGACCCGCAGGTCGACGCCGGTGAGGTAGGACGCATCGGGCGAGGCGGCGAAGGCGATCGCGCCGGCGATCTGCTCGGGCCGAGCCGCCCCCAGCGGCGACCGGATCCGGTCGAAGGCGCTGAGGTCGATCCCGGGCTGCATCGCGACGTTGCGCGTGAGCGGGGTGTCGACGGTCCCCGGGGAGATCGGCACCACCCGGATCCCCCGCCCGACCAGCTCGGCAGCCAGACTGAGGGAGAAGCCGAGGACGGCGCCCTTCGAGGCGGAGTAGGCCGACATGTAGGGACTGCCGTGGGCGGCGGAGGTCGAGGCGACGTTGACGATCACCCCCGCACCGTCGGGGAGCAGGGGTACGACCTCACGGCAGAAGACGGCGGTGCCGACGAGGTTGATCTCGTAGAGGTCGCGCAGGTCGGCGACCGACAGCGACCCGATCGGCGTGGTCCGGTGCGCGCCGGCCACGTTGACCAGCACCTCGATGCTGCCGAGATCGGCGCGCGCCGCGGCGACGGCCGCGACCACCGCCTCCTCGTCCGTCACGTCGACGACCGAGGTGGCGACGCGACCGATCCCGAACGCGGCGGCACTGGTGTCGGCCAGCCCGGCGGCGTCGCGGTCGACGGCGAACACCGCCGCGCCCTCGGAGACGAGCCGGACGACCGTGGCCCGGCCGATGCCCGACGCAGCACCGGTGACGACGACGTTGGTCCCGCTGAACCTCTGCATGGCGCGAGGCTAGGGACGATCACGACCTCGGGTCGCCGTGATCACCGGTCAGCGGGAGTCGGTCTCCAGAGGACGCAGCAGCAACGCGCAGGCGGCACGGATGTCGTCCTCGGCCTGACCCATCGAGAAGCGACCGTTGAGCAGGGACACCAGCGTTCCGAACCAGCAGGAGACGATCAGACGGATCTGCCGCGCGGTGTCGGGCGTGTCCTCGGCGATGCCGGCGGCGTGCTGGACGATCCGGGTGAACCGTTCGTCGTCGAGCGCCGAGTCACGGCTCCCCATGGCGTACGACTGGCTGTTGCCCTGGATCATCGCCAGCGCGAGCTTGGGCGTCCGAGCCATCTCCCGGCTCATCCGGATCAGCAGGTCGGCGACACCGCCCGCGGGGTCGTCGACGGTCCGCGTCTCCGCGAGCTCGTAGGCACCGACGCGCCACCGCATCACCGAGGTGAACAGGTGGACCTTGGAGGGGAAGTAGCGGTAGAGCGTCGCGATCGCGACGTTCGCCTCCTTCGCCACGTCGTTCATCTGGACGTGGTCGAAGCCGTGCTCGGCACCCAGATGGGCCGCCGCCCGCAGGATGCGCTGGTAGCGGTCCTTCTGCTCGGTCGAGCTCGGCTTGGCCGCAGGCCTACCTTCGGCGATCCGTGGCAAAGCAGGCTCCCTCCGATGGTGACTGCGACGTGTCCATGGTCCGCTCCGGCTACGTCGATCCGACTGCATGTTACCGGTCAGTGGGATCCCCGCCCCGGGAGCGCTGGGCGCTGATCGACACTGCGAGGACCAGAAATCCCGCGCCCGGCCCACGCCTGTCGGCGCGACGAGCTCGAGGAGAGCAGATGACCACAGTCGGCGACGAGGTCCGCCACATCGAGTCGGGTCCGCCCCCCACCCGGTTCGCCCGAGGCTGGCACTGTCTGGGGCTGGTACGAGACTTCGAGGACGGCAGACCGCACCAGGTCAACGCGTTCGGGCAGAAGCTCGTCGTCTTCGCCGGCGAGTACGGGGCTGTCAACGTCCTCGACGCCTACTGCCGCCACATGGGCGGCGACCTGTCGCAGGGCACGGTCAAGGGCAACGAGATCGCCTGCCCGTTCCACGACTGGCGCTGGGGCGGCAACGGCCGCTGCAAGCAGATCCCGTACGCCCGCCGCGTCCCGCTGCGCGCCCGCACCGCCTCCTGGCCGACCATGATCCAGGACGGCATGCTCTTCGTCTGGAACGACCCGGAGGGCAACCCGCCCACCGCGGACGCGGTCATCCCGCGCATCCCGGGCTACGACAACCCCGAGTGGACCGACTGGGTCTGGTACACCACGACGATCGAGGGCTCCAACTGCCGCGAGATCGTCGACAACGTGGTGGACATGGCGCACTTCTTCTACGTGCACTTCACCTTCCCGACGTACTTCAAGAACATCTTCGAGGGCACCGTCGCCACCCAGCTCATGACGGGGCAGGGACGCGAGGACATCGCCCGCCCGCAGAACAGCGGCAGCGGCCCGAAGAGCACCGGGACGACGTCCACGGCGGCCTACTACGGCCCCTCGTTCATGATCGACGACGTCACCTACCACTACAGCGACGGCGACGACATGCCCACGACGCTGATCAACTGCCACTACCCGATCGACGAGAACTCGTTCGTGCTGCAGTACGGGATCATGACGAAGAAGCCGGCCGGCGTCGACGACGAGGCGGCGACCGCCACGGCGCGCAAGCTGGGCGACTTCATCCGGATCGGGTTCGAGCAGGACGTCCAGATCTGGCGCAACAAGGCACGCATCGAGAACCCGCTGCTGTGCGAGGAGGACGGCCCGGTCTACCAGCTGCGCCGCTGGTACCAGCAGTTCTACGTCGACGTCGCCGACATCGCCCCGGAGATGGCGGAGCGGTTCGAGTTCGAGATCGACACGACCAAGCCCAACGAGGCCTGGCGGGCCGAGGTCGAGGCCAACATCGCCCAGCGGGCGGCCGCCTCCGGCCAGCCGGTCTGATGGCCGTCCGGCCCGACGTACGCCTCGACGACGCCCCGATGCAGCCCGTGAAATGCGGGACCTGCGCGGGGCGCGTCCAGGTCCGGAAGAGCTCGTGGGACCAGACGAGCATCCAGTGGAGCGAGGCCGCCCTCGAGGCCTGCGTGGAGCGGCGTGCCTCCTCTCCCCGGCCCGGCCCCAACGGGGCGACGTTCACCGGGTGCGCCGCCCTCCGGGACGCCATCCGGGAGGCGGCCGTGCGCGGCGACCTGACGGTCATCGACGGCGCGCCGCTCAAGACCAACCCCGCAGCGCACGACGACACGGAGGTGAACGCCTGATGGGCGTCGATCTGGAGCACCACGGCCCCTGGGCCGTCATCGCCGGCGGCTCGGAGGGAGTCGGTACGTCCTTCGCCCGGCAGCTGGCCGAGGCGGGTCTCGACCTGGTCCTGCTGGCCCGGAAGCCCGGCCCCCTGGAGGAGACCGCGAAGATCTGCCGCCGGCTCGGGGTCGAGGTGCGCACCCTGGCGGTGGACCTGACCGACGCCGACGCGATCACACGGATCGCCGAGGTCACCGACGACATCGAGGTCGGCCTGCTCGTCTTCAACGCCGGCGCCAACACCTACGGCCACGAGTTCGTCACCGGCGACCTCGACCGGTTCCAGGGCGTCATCGACCTCAACGTCACCGCGCAGCTCGCCCTGGTGCAGCTGTTCGGTGCGCCGATGCGCGAGCGTCGGCGCGGCGGCATCCTGCTGATCGGCTCGCTCGCCGGCTATCTGGGCGCTGCCCAGATCAGCATCTATGCCGCGGTGAAGTCGTTCTGCCGGGTCTTCGCCGAGGGTCTGTGGCTGGAGATGCAGGACTACGACGTCGACGTCCTCGAGTTCGTCCTCGGCGTCACCCGCACCCCGGCGATGGAGCGAGCCGGGCTCAACTTCGACGTGCCCGGCATGCACGTCTCCGAGCCGGACGACGTCGCCCGCCAGGCCCTGTCGCTGCTCCAGGACGGTCCCGTCCAGGTCGCGGAGGGCAACGAGAAGGTCGCCGAGATCCGCAGCGGCCACGACCGCTCCGCTCTGGTGCGTGGTGCTCTGGAGAAGTCGAAGAGGCTGCTCCCGCCGTCGAGCACCTGAGGCATCGGGACGGACGAGAGCGGCGGGGATCCGGATCGGATCCCCGCCGCTCTCGTCGTTTCGCTCACGCCGGAGGCAGGAAGGCGGCGAGCGGCTCGGAACCGGACCAGTCGTGGCCCCAGTAGCTGTCGGCGGTGATCTCCTCGGCGGTGTAGGACGCCTCGTCGACGAGCATGCCCTCGCAGCCGTACTCCAGGTCCCAGCCGCCGGGGGCGCGCACGTAGAACGACACCATCTTGTCGTTGGTGTGCCGGCCGAGGGTCGAGGAGAGCGAGAAGCCCGCCTTGTTGACCTTGTCGAGCGCACGGCCGACCGCGTCGAGGCTGTCGACCTCCATCATCAGGTGGACCAGGCCGGGCGCCTCGCCGTGCGGCGCGGGGCAGACCGCGAGGCTGTGGTGGCGCTGGTTGACCCCCATGAACCGGACTCGGCGGGGCGGGAGCGCCGCCCCCATCCGGATCGCGCCGCGGGGCAGGAAGCCGAGGACCTCGGTGTAGAAGGCGACCGTCTCCTCGGCGACCGTGGTCGGGAGGACGACGTGGCCCATCCCCTGCTCGCCGGTGACGAACGACTGGCCGTGCCCGGTGAGGACCGGGCCGTGATCGAGCACGGGGCCGAAGAACACCTCGACCGGCGTACCGGCGGGGTCCTCGAAGCGGAGGGCCGCCTCGACGCGGCGCTCGTCGCACTCCTCCTGGCTCAGCTCCTTGACGGGTACGCCGGCGGCCTCGAGGGCACCCCTGATCTCGGCGAGGCCGAACTGGTCGCGCACCTCCCAGCCGACGGAGACCACGCGGTCCTCGTCGCCGGGCAGCACGACGAGCCGGGCGTACCGTTCGTCCATCCTCAGGTAGAGGCCGTCGGCCACCGGGCCGGTGGTCTCCTGCAGCCCCAGGCAGTCCACCGTCAGCTCGCGCCAACGGGGCAGGTCCTGGCTCTGCACGATCAGGTAGCCGAGGCCACGGATCGCGTTCATGTCGGTTCTCCTCAGTCTCAGTCGGTCACAGGGGTCAGATCATCGAGAGCATCGGTCCCGGCGGCGGCGTCACGTCCAGCGCGGTCAGCGACTGCACGTGGAACACCGAGCCCGGGACGTGGATCGCGTGGGCGAGGCCCATGTGGCCATCGCGCCAGAACCGCTGGATGGGGTTGTCCATCCGCATGCCGTTCCCACCGGACCGGGCGACGACCTCGTCCATCGCCCGGACCGCGCGCCAGGCGGCGGAGACCTGGGTACGCCGCGACTCGGCCCGTTCGGCGAACGTGACCTCCTCGCCGCGTACGGCCTTGTCGTAGAACCTGCGGGCGTTGTCGAGCATGGTCACGCGCGAGGCGTGGATCTCGGCGGCGGACTGGCTGATCGCGTTCAGCACGTGCGGGTCGTCCTTCACCTTGGTGCCGGTGATCTGGACCCGGGTGCGCTGGTAGGCGAGGTGCGCGGCGAGCGCGCCCTCGGCGATGCCGATCACCGCCGAGGTGATGCCGAGCGGGAAGGCCGTGGTGAACGGGATGTGATAGGTCGGGTTGGTCAGCCCGGCGTCACGGGGCTGGCTGCCGTCGGTGAACCGGGAGAACCGGACGACGCGGTAGTCCGGGATGAAGGCGTCCTCGACAATGACGTCCTTCGAGCCGGTGCCGCGGAGCCCCACGACGTCCCAGGAGTCCTCGACGATCGTGTAGTCCGAGCGCGGCAGGATGACGTGGTGGACCTGCGGCGGCACGGTCGCCTCGCCGTTCTCGTCGCCGAGGAAGGCGCCGAGGAAGATCCAGTCGCAGTGGTCGGTGCCCGAGGAGAACTGCCAGCGGCCGTTGAAGACGTAGCCTCCCTCGACCGGGCGGAGGACGCCCATCGGCGCGTACGGCGAGGCGATCCAGGTGTCGTTGTCCTCACCCCAGACCTCCTCCTGCACGCGCGGGTCGCACATCGCCATCTCCCAGGGGTGCACGCCGACGATGCCGGCGACCCAGCCGGTCGACCCGTCGAGGCTCGCGAGCCGCATCACGGCCTCGGCGAACTCGGCGGGGTGTGCCTCGGCGCCGCCGTACTTGGCCGGCTGGAGCATCCGGATCACGCCGGTCTCGCGCAGCAGCTCCGCGGCTCGGTCCTCGAGCCGGCCCAGCTTCTCGTTGCCGGGCCCCAGGGCGGCGATCTCCTCGGCCCGGGCCTCGATGCTCTCCAGCACACTGCTCATCTCGCACTCTCTTCCTGCTGCGTCCTGGACGTGTTGTCCGTCGATCTCACGGTGACACCCGGCACGGCCGCGGAGGGCGGCGTCTCCCGGTGATCGGGAAGGCCGGCGGCGTGGCGCGCGGCCAGGTAGCCGAAGACGATCGAGGGGCCGATCGTCGCGCCCGGACCGGCGTAGTCGTTGCCCATCACCGACGCGGCGCAGTTGCCGGTGGCGTAGAGGCCGGCGACGACGGAGTCGTCCTCCCGGAGGACCTGGCCGTGCTCGTCGGTGACCAGGCCGCCCTTGGTGCCGAGGTCGCCGACCTCGATGCGTACGGCGTAGTAGGGCGCCTTGTCGATCAGGTCCAGGTTGGGGTTGGGGAGGGTGGGGTCGCCGTAGTAGCGGTCGTGGGCGCTCTCGCCGCGGTGGAACTCCTCGTCGACGCCCGCACGGGCGTAGCCGTTGAACCGGGCCACGGTCGCCTCGAGGGCCTCGGCGGGTACGCCGATCGCGGTCGCCAGGCCGGACACCGTCTCGGCGCGGTGCACGATGCCCTGCTCATAGAAGCCCTGCGGGAAGGGCGCTCCCGGCAGGATCTGGGCGAACGGGTAGCGCGAGCGGGCCCGGGAGTCCATGACCAGCCAGGCCTTCTCGTTGCCGCCGGCGAGCTGGTCGTGCACGAAGTTCACGTAGGGCGAGGCCTCGTTGGTGAACCGCGTGCCGCTGGTGCCGACGATCACCTGGCCGGGGATGGCGCGCTCGGAGACGAGCGGGATCGTGGCGCCGGCGGGGTGGGTCACCGAGGGCATCCACCAGGCGTCGTCCATCAGGTCGACGGCACCGCCGACGGCCCGGCCGACGAGGATCGCGTCGCCGGTGTTCTCCGCGGCGCCGAGGCTGTGGTCGGGACGGGCACCCTCGGGAAGGTGCTCGCCGCGCATCGCCGCGTTGTGGTCGAAGCCGCCGGCGGCGAGGAGTACGCCCCTGCGACCGCGGATCCGGAGCTCGGCACCGTCGCGGGTCGCGACGATGCCGGCGACACGGCCGTCCTCGACGACCAGGGAGGTCATCGTGGTCTCCAGCCACAGCGGGACGTCGGCGTCCTTGAGCGCCATCCGCAGCCGTGCCACCAGGGCGCGGCCACCGGTGGCCATGTGGCGGCGGCGTACGGCATTCGAGCTGACCCGCCAGGCGGCACGCAGCGAGGCGCGGCGTCCCTGCCAGGTCCGCTTGACCATCGCCAGGTCGTGGTAGTCCTTCGCGGTGACCCACAGGCCCAGCGGGCCCTTCATGTTGTTGGGCCGCTGGAACGCCTCGTCCGCGCCGAGCCTGCGGGTGTCGAACGGCTTGGCCTCGATCGACCGGCCCTGGGGGCGGCCGCCGGCGAGCTCCGGGTGGTAGTCGGCGTAGCCCTTGGTCCAGTCGAACCTCACCCATCTCGAGCGCTCCAGGAGCTCCATCGCGGCCGGGCCGTGGTCGACGTACGCCTCCAGGCGAGCGGCGGGGACCTTCCCCGCCGTGATGGTGGTGAGGTAGTCCAGCACCGAGGCGCGGGAGTCGTCGTGGCCGGCCCTGCGCAGGGTCGGGTTGTTGGGCACCCAGATCCCGCCGCCGGAGATGCCCGTGCTGCCGCCGAACATCCGGCCCTTCTCGATGACGACGACGGACAGGCCGGCGTCGACCGCGGCCAGCGCCGCGGTCATCCCGCCGCCGCCGCTGCCGACGACGACGAGGTCGAACTCCTCGGTCCACGCGCTCATCGGGTGCCCTCCTCGTCCGGCTCGGTGAGGAAGGCGAGGACGGTCCGCTCCCAGGCGCGCTTCTGCTCGATCATCGCCCAGTGCCCGCAGTTGGGGAACACGTGCACCTCGGCGTCGGGGATCGTGCGCATCGGGATGAGCATCATGTCGAGCGGGCTCACCCGGTCGTCGCGGCCCCAGGTGAGCAGGGTGCGCGCCTTGATCTGGTCGAACTGCGCCCAGCCGGGCGTCGCGTGCGCGGAGCTGCCGGCACCGGCGAAGGCCGCGGCGATCGCGGCGCGACCGTACATCCGGCGGGCGACCTCCAGGGTGTCGGCGTCGGTGGCCTGCGCCCAGCGCTGCTCGATCAGCTCCTCGGTGACCATCGACTGGTCGTAGACCATCGAGCGCAGCCAGGCGACCAGGTTCTCCCGGTTCGGGTTCTCGACGAACTCGACGAGCAGGTTGATGCCCTCTCCCGGTGCGGGGCTGAAGATGTTGCGGCCGATGCCGCCGACCGTGACCAGCCGACGCACCTGGTCGGGCCGGCTGATCGCGAGCCGGGTCGCGATGCCACCTCCCATGGAGTTGCCGATGACGTCGACGCGGTCGAGGCCGAGCCCGTCGAGGAAGCGCTGCACGGCGGGCAGCGCCGCCATCATCGGGTGCTGGTCGGTGGTGTCGCTGACGCCGAAGCCGGGCAGCTCGAGGACGAGGCAGCGGAAGTGCGGGGCGAAGGCCGGGAGGTTGTCTCCGAAGTTGCGCCAGCCGGTCACGCCGGGGCCTGACCCGTGCAGCATCAGCAGCGGCGGGCCGTCGCCGGCCTCGTGATAGCGGAGGACGCCGGCGTCGGTGACGAGCTCACGGCGGGTGGAGTCATGGGTCAGGTCTGTCACGGCGCTCACGCTAGGACCCGCCCCGCCCGCGGACGGGGCGCTCTACCGGTGACCGGAAGTGCCGCGCACACCAGGTCACTGAGCGGGACTTCGCCCACCGGCCACCGCCCCGACGGCCTAGCGTCCGGTCATGGGCACCGACGCACCAGGAGGCGAGCAGATGACGACTGACGTGACGTACGAGGGTCGAGCGGTGGGCACCGTCCCGACCCCTCAGGAGATGCGAGCCGCCATGAGCGGCTTCGCCACCGGCGTGACGGTCGTGACGGGCATCGACGACGGCGAGCCGGTCGGCTTCGCCTGCCAGTCCTTCGCCTCGGTGTCCCTCGAGCCGCCGCTGGTGCTCTTCTGCGCCGACCACCGGGGTCGAGCCTGGCCCCGGATCCAGCGCTCCGGCAGCTTCACCGTCAACGTCCTCGGCGAGGACCAGGCCGACCTGTGCCAGCGGTTCGGCTCGAGCCGTGGCAGGAAGTTCGAGGATCTTGCCTGGGAGCTGTCGGGGCTCGGCACCCCGAGCCTTCTCAGCGTTCTGATGCGCGTGCACGCGACGGTCGAGACCGTGCACGTCGCCGGCGACCACGACGTGGTCATCGGCCGGGTGGCCGGGCTGGAGACACCGAGCCGGGAGAACCCGATGCTGTTCTTCCGCGGGAGGTTCGGCGTGGAGGACCAGCACGAGCACGTCGCGCCCAACCTGTGGGGATGGGGCGAGCACTGGGGGTGAGCGACGGAAGGCCTCGGCCCGATGAGCTCGGGCCGAGGCCTTCGATGGTCTGCGAGGGGAGTCAGGCGGCGGGCTGGGGCCGGTGCAGGTCCGCCGGCTCCCGGAACTGCGGGAAGAGCTCCACAGATGCGCGATGGGCCGCCTGGCGCACGAGCGGCGCGACCCGCTCGATGGGCGCCCGCAGGTCGCCGACGAGCGAGACCGCTCCGACCGGCCCCTCCGGACCACGGATCGCCGCAGCCACGCACGCGATGCCGGGGTCTGCCTCACCCCGCTCGAAGGCGACGCCGCGCCGCGAGCGGATCCGGTGCAGCTCCTGGTGGAAGTGGACGAGGTCGTCGATAGTGGCCTGGGTCAGCGGGGTGAGCGCGGGCGCGACGAGCTCGTCGACCCGCTCCGCGGGCAGCCAGGCGAGGATCGCCTTGCCCAGGGCCGTGGCGTGCGCGGGCACCCGACCTCCCACCGTCGACGGAACCCGGACCGCGAACCGGCCACCGATCTTGTCGAGGTAACGGACCTCGGCGCCGTCGAGCACGGCGAGGTGGGCGACCAGGCCCGTCGTCACCTGGATCTCGTGGAGGTGGGGCGCGGTCGCGCTCCGCAGCTCGGTGTCGGCCCGGCCGCCTCCGCCGAGCCCGAGGGAGCGGGGACCGAGGCCGAACCCGAACGGCGTCTGGGTGAGCCATTCGAGCCGGACCAGCTGATCGAGGATCCGGTGGACGGTGGTGCGAGGAAGGTGGGTGATCCGCGAGATCTGCTCGGGCGTATGCCGAATCCCGGGCGTCTCGAAGGCATCCAGTATCAGCGACATCCGCTCGACCATCGACGGCGGGAGGTCGCGTCGGGTGCGGTTGTCTGGCTCGACCGCTTGTGCGCTCATCATGACCCCATTTCCCCAAAACTGAAATGAATTCTTGTTTTCTGATCGCAACGTACCAAACGGCCACGCCTCTGCCAAGAGACCTGGCTCAGAGATTTACCGTCGGAACCGCTCAGCGGTAGGACGGCGCCTCCCGGGTCCACGGCGGTGCTTGACTCGGGCGGATCGCGTGAGAACCGACCGCAGGAGGAGCCGCCGTGCAGCTCGGCATCGTCAGTCCGATCGTCACCGCCAACCCCGGCGCCCACGCGTCGTGGGAGGCCAAGGCGGGGATCGCCGAGCTGGCCCGGGTCGCCCGCACCGCGGACCGGATCGGCTTCCACCACATGACGTGCAGCGAGCACGTGGCCGTCCCGCGAGAGGCCGCATCCCAGCGAGGCGGCACCTACTGGGACCCGCTGGCGACCTTCGGCTACCTTGCCGCGGTCACCGAGCGCCTGCGGCTGATGACCCAGGTGCTGGTCATCGGCTATCACCATCCCCTGGAGATCGCCAAGCGGTACGGCACCCTCGATCTCGTCAGCAACGGCCGGCTCCTCCTCGGGCTCGGCGTGGGCTCGCTCGAGGAGGAGTTCGCGCTCCTCGACCGGCCGTTCGCCGGCCGGGGCGAGCGCGCCGACGACGCGCTGGCCGCGCTGCGCGCGAGCCTCGGCCACCGCGAGCCGACCTACCACGGCAGCCACTACGAGTTCGACGATCTCGTGGTGGAGCCGCACGCCGTCCAGGCGCGGGTGCCACTCCTCATCGGCGGCCGTACGCCCCGCAGCCTGCGCCGCGCCGTCGAGCTCGGCGACGGCTGGGTGCCGTTCGGCATCGCGGCCGACGACCTGCGCACCATGCTGAGCGCCCGTGATCTCCCCGACGGGTTCGAGGTGGTCCTCTCGCCCGGCCGCATGGTCGATCCGATCGGCGACCCCGAAGGTACGACCCGCCGACTGGCCAGGCTCCGAGCGGCCGGCGCCACGCTCGTCACCACCGCGGTGGAGGCCACCTCGGTGGACCACTACTGCGACCAGCTGGAGACCCTGGCCGTGCTGGCCGAGGAGATCTCATGACTCGTCAGGAGACCACGATGGAAGACCGCCTCGCCCTGCTCGAGCGCCGCCTGGAGTCCTTGGAGGACGAACGCGAGATCGTCCGGCTGCTCACGACCTACGGGCCGCTGGCCGACTCGGGCAGCTCCGCGGAGGTGGCCGCGATCTGGACGGAGGACGGCGTCTACGACACCGACGTGATCTCGATGAACGGTCGCGACCAGATCGTCGCGATGGTCGAGTCCGCACCCCACCGGGGCTACATCGCGGGCGGGTGCGCCCACTTCAACGGGCCGGTGTCGGTCCATGTCGACGGCGACACGGCCGTTGCGGTGAGCCACTCCCTGATGGTCCTGCACGAGGACGGTGCCTTCAGGATCAACCGGGCGACCGCCAACCACTGGCAGCTGCGGCGTACCGAAGAGGGCTGGCGCGCCACCGCCCGGGTCGGCCGGATCCTCGACGGCAACGAGCTCGCGCCGCTGCTGCTCCGGACCGGTGCGCTCGGACAGCTCCCGCCCGAGCACGCCTGACGCCGCCCGGCCAGTCCGGTCAGTCCGCGGGGCGGAGCACGGCGAAGTCGCCGAGCCCGATCCTGATCGTGAACGTACGCCGGCTGATCAGCCAGCCACGATCGGCGCGGACCCAGCGGTCGTCGTACTCCCCCATGCACTCGTAGAAGGAACCCTCCATCGGCCCCGCGCCGACGTGGTGGACACGGGCGTAGGTGAGGGTGCGAGCGCGGTCCCCCTCGACCTGCACCCGGTGGTTGCCGAGCAGGTGCTGGGTCGCACCCACCCCGCCGAGGTGGGCCTGCATCCTGGCGACGATGGCCTCCGGGCCACCGTCGACGCCGTAGCCGTGCGCGTCCTCGGTGACGGCGCCGCGGATCGTGTCCCAGTCGCGGCCGTCGATGGCGGCGGCGATCTCCGCGAGCCGCTCGATCAGTGCATTCCGGTCGTTCATCGGTTCCTCCTCGGAGACGGCCGGGTGTCCCGGACGTACGGCACGTCCGGGACACCTGGCTGTCAGGGTCGGTCAGGGTCGGTCAGGACCCGTCAGTTGTCGATCCAGGCGTCGTCGAAGAGCACGGCGGTCTGGGTGGTCGGGGTGATGCCGTGGACGTTGTCGTTCCAGGCCTCGACGAAGCCACCGAAACCGACGTTGACGTACGCGGCGTCCTTCTTCCAGAGCTCTTCGATCTCGGTCATCACCTTCATGCCGTCCTCCGGGTCGGTGACACCGCGGAGCTCACCGAGCAGGCGGTCCATCTCCGGGTTGGCGTAGCGGCCCGGGTTCGCCGCCGACGTGCTGTTCAGCGCGGTGTCCAGGGCGCTGTACGGGTCCGCGTCGGGGATGCTGTTGGAGCCGCGGGCGATGTCGAAGGCGCCCTCGACGTAGACCTTGGACACCACGTCGGCGACCGAGGAGACGAGGTCGAGCTGGACGTCGAAGCCGACCGCGTCGAGCATCGCCTTGATCGCCACGGCACCGGCCTTGGAGTCGGCGTCGCCCAGGCCCACGTAGCGGAGCTTGCCGTCGAAACCGTCGGCCTTCGCCTCCTCGACCAGCTTCTTGGCGGCCTCGACGTCGACCTCGACCGGCTCGACGTCCGTGTCCCAGATCGAGGTGGGAGCGATCAGGCCACGGTCGGCGAGGTCGTCCTGGCCCGTGGTCCGCTTGAGGAAGTTCTTCTCGTCGAAGGCGAGCTGGATCGCCTGGCGCACCCGCAGGTCGCTGGTCGCGGTGCCCTTGCGGTGGTTGAGGTTCATGACCGGCGTACCGCTGATGCCGCTCATCGTGCCGCTCACGCCGTCATCGACCAGCTGGTTGATGACCTTGTCCTGCGAGACGTAGATCAGGTCGGCCTCCTCTGCCTCGAGCGACTCGAGCTTGGCCTGGTCCGGGCCGAGCTGGAGGAACTCGATCTTGTCGAGGTCGGGGCGGCCGTCGAAGTAGTCCTCGTTGGCCCGCACGACGGTCTTCTCGCCGGGCGACTGCTTCTCGAGGACGAACGGGCCGGCTCCGATGGGCTGGAACTGCTTCTCGTCCGCGTACGCGGCGGGCGCCAGGATCAGGCCGGGACCGGCCGCGAGGAGTGCCGGGAAGCGGGGCCAGGGGGAGTTGAAGGTGAAGGTGACGGTCGAGGTGTCGGTCGCGACCATCGACTTCATGTTCGCCTGCATGATCTGCCCGTGGAGGCCGCGGTTCGTGATGAAGCGGTTGATGCTGGCCACGACCGCGTCGGCGTCGAGGGGCGTGCCGTCGCTGAAGGTCACGCCGTCGCGAAGCTCGAGCGTCCAGGTGGTGGAGTCGTCGCTCGAGAGCGACTCGGCGAGCTGCGGCTGGTACTCCGTCGTCTCGGGGTCGTAGCGCATCAGGGTGTCGTAGATGGAGGCCATCACGTTGAGGCCGGTCGCCCCGGTGGGATAGGTCTTGGTCGGGTCGAGGACGGCGGCCTCGGAGTACTCCGCGACGCGCAGGGTCCCACCCTTCACGGGCTCACCCGCGTCCTTCTCCACGTTGATGAGGCCGTCGCGGTAGATCTCCTCCGGGGCGAGCTTCCTGGCCGTCGCGGAGTCATCGCCGCTGCCGCTGCCGCAGCCGGTGGCGGCCACGGCGAGTGCGCACAGGGTCGCGGCCAAGCGCGTGCGCATCGAGATGGGTGTCTTCACTGTTCACTCCAGGTGGTCTCGTGCATCGGAACGGGCGGTGCCTGCAGGCCCCCGAACGACCTGTGTCGGTCGTCACACTAGGAAGGGTGTGCCCGACCCACGACCGGTGTTCCCGCTCAGTGGGTCGGCAGGTGCGACCGGCCCCTGTGCTCGGCCGTCTCCTCGTCGATCCGGTCCCGGCCGGCGGCATCGAGGAGCCGGTACTCCGCCGTCCTGCCGACGCGCATCCAGACCTGGTCCGGGGTCCTCCACGCCGCCCGGCGCAGCGGGGTCTTGTCGATCTTGCCGCTGCCGGTGAGCGGCATCCGGTCGACCACGCGGACGTACGTCGGCCACCACTTGGCACCGAAGTCGGGCTGTGCCGCGAGGAACTCGCCGAACGCGGCCGGGTCGAAGGAGCCGCCCGGCTCCAGCTCGAGCGCCACCATCACGTTGTCGCCGGTGCGCGGGTCGGGGACGGCGTACACGGGTGCGGCGGCGACCCAGGGCAGGCGCTGGATGACGCGCTCGACCGGCGCGGCGGAGAAGTTCTCGCTGTCGACCCGCAACCAGTCCGAGGAGCGGCCGGCGAAGTAGAAGTAGCCGGCCTCGTCCCGGTAGGCGAGGTCGCCGGACCAGAAGTCGTCGCCGCGGACCCGTTCGGCCATCGCGCCGGGGTTTCCGTAGTAGCCCTCGAAGGTGTGCGCGGCCCCGACGGCGACCATCTGGCCGACCGCGGCGGCATCGATCAGCCGGCCGCCGGCGTCGAAGCGGGCACGGGGACACTCGGCTCCGGTGACCTCGTCGTAGACGCGTACGTCCACCCCGCCGGCAGGGAGGCCGAGCGAGCCGATCGGGGTCTCCGGCGTCCGGTTGATCCGGAAGACGCCTTCGCTGAGGCCGTACCCCTCCATCACCTCGCACCCGAACCGCTCGCCGAACAGGCGGACATCGGCCTCGGAGGCTTCCGTGCCGAAGGCCAGCTCGAGCGTGCCGGCCCGGTCCCGCGGATCCTCCGGGCGCGTCAGGACGTAGGAGAGCGCCCGGCCGACGTAGTTCACGTACGTCGCCCCGTGGCGATGGATGTCCTCGGCGAAACGACTGGCCGAGAACTTCCTGGTCATCGCGACGGTCGCACCCATGGCGACGGCCGGCGCGAGGTTCATCATCACCGCGTTGCCGTGGAAGAGCGGCATGCACAGGTACGTCACGGAGTCCCGTCGCATCCGGACCCGCTCGGAGATGGTCGTGGTGAGCCGCCCGAGCCGGCCCTGGCTGACGATGACCGCCTTCGGCGCGCCGGTGCTGCCGGAGCTGAACAGCAGCATGGCGAGCCGGTCGGGACTCGGCTCCACGAACCCCCCGAGCACCTCGGCACCACGATGTGGCGCCAGCCAGGCGTCGTAGGCGGGGCTGTCGATGTCGAGGACTCGCACGCCGCCGTCGCCGTGGAGCTCGGCGGCGAGGTGCGCCAACCGGGACTCGGTGACCACCAGGTCGACGTCGGCATGCCGAGCGTCCTGGGCGATCTCGGGGGCGCTGCGGCTCGCGTTCAGGCCCACCACCACGGCATCGGCGAGGGACGCCGCGACGATCCAGAACACGTAGTCGGGCACGTTCTCGAGGAGCACGCCGAGATGGACCTGCCGCCCCTCTGCGCCGGGCACGGCTGCCCGCAGCGCCTCGGCACGCACGGCGCCCTCGCGGAACACCTGGTCCCAGGTCCACCGTCTCTCCTCGAAGCAGAGTCCGGGCGCGTCGTCGCCGGCTCGGCTCACCACGATCTGGGCGAAGGTCTCCATCACACTCACTCCTCGACCGACTGATGCGTCGGCTGCTCGATGATCTCGGGATCGGTCTTCGTGGTCCGGCCGAGGACCAGACAGGCCAGCGCGGCGAGCAACGCGACGCCGGCACCGACCAGACCCGCGGCGACGAACCCGGCCTCGCTCGTCTGTCGCCCGTCCCCCGCGAACGCGTCGAGCACGGCCAGTGCCAGCGCGCTGCCGACGGACATGCCGAGGAACCGGAGGACCATGTTGAAGCTGAGGGCGCTGGCGGTCTCGGCGACAGGGACGAAACGCACCATCAGCGAGGGCATGGAGTTGAAGGTCATCCCGCTGCCGAAGCCACCGATGACGACCGCGAGCGTCACCTTCACCAGCGAGTCGTGCCCCACGGCCAGGGCCAGGCAGGCCGCCGCGAACAGGAGGCACCCGGAGGCCAGCAGCTTGTCGGGGGTCACGAACCTGCCGGCCCACAGCGCGATCCGCGAGCCCAGGACGCTGGTGAGGGCGTACGGCGCCAGCATGAGGCCCGCCACGGCGACCGAGCGGCCGAGCCCGTAGCCGTGCTCCGCGGTCGTCTGCACGAGGATCATCGCCAGCGCGAGCAGCAGGAACATGCTCAGCGCGGCCAGCAGACCGCACACGTTCGCCACCAGTACGCCGGGCCGGACCGCCACCCGCAGGTCGACCAGCGGGCGCTCGACCCGGAGCAACCACCAGCCGCACGCGCCGTAGCAGACGGCGCCGGCCAGGAGCAGCCCGAGCGTGAGCGGGGAGGTGATCCCCCAGGTCTTCGCCTGGGTCACCGCGAGCAGCACGACCGCCGTGGCGGCGCTCAGCAGCAGCGCGCCGAGCCAGTCGACACCGCGCGGCGCGTCCTCGTCGCTGCCCGGGACGACCACGAGCGCGACGAGGAGCGCAGCGGCCGACAGGCCGCACGCCCACCCGAAGGCTCCCTTGGTGCCCGCGAAGGTCGCGATGAACGCGGTCACCGGGAAGCCGAGTCCGGCGGCGGTGACGTTCGCGACCGAGATCGCCGCCACGGCGCCTCGGACGCGAGGCTCCGGCAGCTCGCTGCGGGCGATGGAGAAGGCCAGCGGCACGATCGCGAAGGCGAGGCCCTGCAGGATCCGGCCGAACAGCAGCGGCCCGAAGCCGAGCGGCAGCGCGCCGAGCGCGGTGCCGAGCATCACGAGCACGAGGCAGCCGATGAGCACCGGCCTGCGGCGGCGTCCGATCCCGAGCCGTCCGACGATCGGGCACGCCACCGCCGCCGTCACGAGCGTCGAGGTGATCGCCCACTGGGCCGTCACCAGCGACACCCCTTCGGTCCGGGCGACCCCGGTCACCAGCGGCGTACCCAGGCTGCCCACCACACCGGTGACGGTGGTGACCAGGAGGATGCCCGGGAGCACCCAACGGGTGTCCCGGACAGCCGTTCCGGCGCTCATCCGGATCAGTCGACCCAGGCGTCGTCGAGCATGATCATCGAGTTCGCCGCACCCGTGATGCCGTGCACGTCCTCGTTCCACACGCTCAGCTCGGAGTACGGACCGAAGGTCACGAACGGGACGTCCTCGTTGACCTGCTCCTGGATGGAGGCGATCGCCGCGAGCTGGTCCTTCTTCGTGGTGGCGGCCTGGAAGGAGCCGATCAGCGCGTCCATCTCCGGGCTGGTGTGCATGCCGTAGACCTGCGTCCCGCCGCTGTGCATGGTCGCGTACATCCGGGCGAAGGGGTCGGCCTCGACGAAGTTGATGCTCCAGCCGGCGAGGTCGTAGTCACGCTCCACGGCGATCTTGGTGATCTGCTCGGAGATGGTGCGCGCCGGCTGCGGGTCGAGGGTCATCCCGACCGCCTCGAGTGATGCCTTGACCGCCTGGATCGAGGCCCGGGAGGCGGGGTCGGTGCCGTCGACGTAGGTGATGACGCCGTCCCAGCCCTCGGCCTTGGCCTCCTCGACGAGCCTGGTCGCCTCGGCACGGTCGGGCTCGAGACCCGCGACGCCGGTGTGCCACACCGAGTAGTCGGGGAACAGGTCGGAGGACGCGATGCCGGCACCGCCGAACATCCGCTCGGAGATCAGCGCGGGGTCGATGGCCAGCGCGATCGCCCTGCGGACCCGCGGGTCGTGGCCGGCAGCCCCCTCGGAGGCGTTGATGATGGCCATGTTGCCGGCGGCGCGCATGTTGACGTACGCCGGCAGGTCCTTCTCGAGCACCTCGTCGACCAGGTCGGGGTCACGGATGAGCGCGGAGTCCACGCCACCGCTCAGCAGCGAGTCGAGGCTCGTGCGCTGGTCCCCGAGGAACGCCATCTTCACGGTGTCCAGGTGAGGGGCACCGTCCCAGTAGTCCTGACGCGCCTTCAGCTCGAGCGACTCACCGGGCTCCCAGGCGCCGAGGGTGAACGGGCCCGCGCCGACGGGCGTGAACGCGCCGTCCGCGCCGACCGACGACTTCGCGACGATCAGGCCGGGGCCGGTGCTGAGGACACCCGGAAAGAGCGGCCACGGCCGGGCCAGCTCGTACGTCACGGTGTGCTCGTCGGTCGCGGTGACCGAGGTGACGTTGTCGACCCACAGAGCGGTCTCAGGTGCCTTCGCCGAGGCGTAACGCTGCTGGCTCCAGACGACCGCCGCCGCGTCGAGGGGGGTGCCGTCGGAGAACGTCACGCCGTCGCGGAGGGTGAGCGTCCAGGTCGTGAAGTCCGCGTCCGGCTCGATGGACTCGGCCATCCGCGGCACGAACTCCTGCTTCTCCGGGTCGAAGGTCACCAGCGTGTCGTAGATGTTGGCCATCTCGTTGCCGCCCGTCGTCGCCGCCGCGATGGTGACGGTCGGATCGAGCGAGGTCGGCTCGGTGTAGGCACCATAGGTCAGGGTGCCACCGTCCACCGGCTCGCCGCCGTCGGCGACGTTGCGGATCCCCTCCTCGAGCGCCTCCCCCGCCCTCGCGGGCTTCTCACCGTCACTGGACGCGCAGCCGCTGGCGAGCATCGCCACGGCGACCAGGGCGGCAGCGGTGCTGCGCCCGATCAGAGGTACGGACATGCGGACTCCTTCTCGTCGGTCCCGCGCCTCGGGCGAGGCGGGACAGCTGTGCTCAGGTCAGCCGGACGTCGCGGCGGTTGACCTTGCCGGTCGCGTTGCGGGGCAGCTCGTCGAGCGTGATCTGCCAGCGGGTCGGCACCTTGTAGCGCGCGATGCCGGCCGCGGTGTGAGCGCACAGGTCCTCGGCCGAGACGTTCTCCCCCGGGTGCAGCACCACGACCGCAGCGACCGCCTGGCCGTAGTCGGGGTCCGGGACACCCATCACGATGCACTCGCGCACGGCAGGGTGCGCGACGAGGCGGTCCTCGACCTCGGCCGGGTAGATGTTCTCGCCGCCGCGCAGGATCAGGTCGGAGCGGCGGCTCGCGATGTGGAGCTGACCGTCGGCGAGGTGGCCGAGATCGCCGGTACGGAACCATCGGTGCGGCGCGGTCGACGCGGCCGTCGCCTTGGGGTTGTTCCAGTAGCCGAGCATCATCTGGGCGCCGCGCAGGTGGATCTCACCCTCGATCCCCTCGGGCACCGGACGGCCCTCGGTGTCACGGATCTCGACCTCGACGGTCGGCACCGGGCGCCCCACCGTGGACGGGTCCGCAGCCAGCTCGGCCGCCGAGGCCAGGGTCGCGGCGGTGCACGACTCGGTGAGGCCGTACGTCGTACCCAGGGATCTGCCGGCCTGGGGAAGTGCCGTTCGCAGCGCCTCCTTGAGACCGGTCGAGGACGGTGCGCTGCCCACCGAGAGGCTGCGCAGGGACGACAGGTCGAACTCCCGCAGCCGGTCACCGAGCTCGATGATGCGGGTCAGCATCGTCGGCATCGCACCCCAGTTGGTGATCCGTTCCCGCTCGATGAGCCGCAGCACCTGCTCGATGTCGAACTTGCCTTGGTGCAGGACCGCCACGTCGCCGACGACGAGCCGGACGACCGCCAGGTTGTGCAGCGACGCGATGTGGAACAGGGGCGAGACCAGCAGGAACCGACGGTCCGCCTGCGGCAGCCCCATCTCGGCGGCGACGGCGTCGTTGAGCAGGTGGAACCACACCGCGGCGATGACGTTGCGATGGGAGTGGGTGGCGCCCTTCGCCCGACCGGTGGTGCCGCTGGTGAACAGGATCACCGCGGGATCGTCCTCGGCGATCTCCTCATCCAGCTCCGGCAAGGACGTGCCCCGATGCTCGGACGCGATCCGCGGCAGGTCCGACTCGACCCTCAGCAACGGGACGTCCAGCCCCTCGGCCAGGCGGGCCCGCGGCTCGTCGACGATCATGACCTTCGGCTCGGTGAGCTCGACGCCGTGGGCGAGCTCGGGGCGGGCCCACATCGAGTTCATCCCGACGGCGACGGCGCCGAGCGAGACCGCGGCCCAGAACCCGACGATCCATTCGGGACAGTTGGCCGCGCACAGTCCGACCCGGTCGCCTCGGCCGACGCCGTAGTCCTCGCGCAGCACCCGGGCGAGCGCGGCGACCTGGTCGTGGTGCTCGGCGAAGCCGATCCGCCGACCCGTCGTCACCAGGTAGTCCCGGTCGCCGTGGGCTCGCGAGGCCTCCAGGAGCTCACGCAGCGACCGCTGCCGGTTCGCGTAGACGTCCATGGGCTCACCCAGGACGTCCTCCGTGCGGATCTCGAGAGGCGCTCCGGGCGCGGTCAACAGGGCAACGGCCTCGTCACGGGTGATCATGCTGCTTCGGTGTCCTCTCGTCCTTCGGTCTGGGCTGGCTGGGTGCTGGGGATGCGGTCACCTGACCGTCAGCTGTCCGCCGTCGACGTTCCACGCCTGTCCGGTGACCCACGCGGCCTGGTCGCTGGCGAGGAAGACCACCGCTGCGGCGACCTCGTGCGGTTCCCCGCTCCTGCCGAGTGGCAGGTTGGCGCGGACGTAGGCGCGCCACGACTCCGGGTCTCGGTCGTCGAGACGTCCGGTCTCGGTCACGCCGGGGCAGACCGCGTTGACGCGGATGCCGTGCGTGCCCAGCTCCTTGGCTGCCGAGGACGTCAGCGACTGCACCGCGGCCTTGGACGCGGAGTAGGCGCCGGTCCCGGCTCCGCTCAGCTTCCCGCCGATCGAGGAGATGTTGATGATGCTGCCGCCGTCTCCTTGCGCGACCAGGTGGCCCCCGAAGACGCTGGTCATCAGAAAGGTGCCTCGCAGGTTCACCGCCATCACCCGGTCGAACGCCTCGATCGACAGGTCGACCAGCGGGACCCGGTCCTCCCCGCGGGAGGCCGCGGCGTTGTTGACGATGACGTCCACCCGACCGTGCTCGGCACACGTCAGCTCCAGGAGACGGCGTACGTCATGGGGATCGGCGACGTCGCAGACCACCGCCGACGCCCGCCGGCCGAGGGCCCGGACCTCGTCGGCGACGGACTCGACGTCACGCCATCCGGCGGCGACCTCGTCGGCGGGGCGGTCCTCGGGGCGCCGCCCGGTGCCGGTGACGACCACGTCGCAGCCGGCGCGGGCGAGCTCGACGGCCAGGGCGCGACCGATCGAGCGCATCCTGCCGGCGCCGGTGACGACCGCGACCTTGCCCTCGAGGCCGGTCAGCTCGTAGCCCATGGGATCTCCTCGAGCTCGATGAAGAGGCCGGTGGCCTCGACGGTGCGCTTGCCGTCGACCTCGACCCAGGACTCCGCGCGGATCTTGCGGCCCGAGATCTCCACGATCCGCGCCGCGAGGTCGACGGGCACGTCGAGCGGGGTGCGGGCGAGGTATCTCAGGTCGAGGGTCGCGGTGACCGCCCGCCGCCCGGTGGTCTGCACCAGCGTGCCGAGCATGCAGTCCATCAGGTGCGCGAGGAACCCACCGTGCACCGAGTCCGGCGGCCCCTCGTAGAGCGCGTTGGGGACCGTCGTCGCGCGCGCCGTGTCACCGTCGAAGCGGAGCGCCAGCGGCAGCGCCTGCGGGTTGAACCGGAAGATCGGCAACGGCCGGTCCGGGCCGGCCGCCCGGGTTCGCGCCGGGGCCTGGAAGTCGGCCCGCAGCACCCGGGCGCGGCGCCGGCGGCCGAGCTCGTCGGTGAGCGCGTCCATCCGGCTCCGGGCGGCGCGCAGCTCGTCGACGTCGAGGTCGGCGGTGGCCGCGGCCAGCATCAGACGGCGGGTGGCCGACGCCAGGGCGGCGACCTCCTCGACGAGCTCGTCGGTGTGTTCCGGGGTGAGGGTCACGACGTCAGATCCGCTCGATGATCGCGCCGGTCACCTGGGCGCCACCGGCGCAGATCGCGACCATCGCGAGCTGCTGGTCGCGCCGTTCGAGCTCGTCGAGCGCGGTCGCGATCAGGCGGATGCCGGTCGAGCCGACCGGGTGGCCCAGCGCGATCGCACCACCGTTGACGTTGAGCCTGTCGAGGTCGACGCCGTGCACGCGGGCGAAGGACAGCGGAACCGCGGCGAACGCCTCGTTGACCTCGAACAGGTCGATGTCGCTGATGCTCATCCCGGTCCTCTGGAGGAGCCGCTCCCCGGCACGGACCGGGCCGTCGAGGAGGAACTGCGTCTCGGCACCGAGCAGGGTCTGGGCGAGGATCCGGCCGCGGGGACGCAGCCCGAGCTCCGCGGCACGCGTCGCGGACATCAACAGCGCGGCGGTGGCGCCGTCGGAGATCTGCGAGGCGGTGCCGGCCGTGTGCAGGCCGCCCTCGCGGATGGTCCGGAGCCCGGCGAGCGCCTCGAGGCTGGTGTCTCGCAGGCCCTGGTCCCGCGCCACGACCGTGCCGTCGGGCAGCTTGACCTCGATCACCTGGTCGGCGAACCGGCCCGCGTCCCACGCCTGCCGGGCACGCTGCTGTGACGCCAGGCCGAAGGCGTCGAGGTCCTCCCGGGTCAGGCCCCGGCGCTCCGCGATCCGGTCGGCGGCCTCGTACTGAGCGGGCAGGTCGATGGTCCAGTCGTCGGGCCGGGGCTGGCCGACCGTGCCGTCGCCGAGGTTGGCGAGCAGAGGCACCCGCGACATGGACTCGACACCGCAGGCGATGCCGGTGTCGATGTATCCGGCGGCGATCTGCGCCGCGACCAGGTGGACGGCCTGCTGGGCCGAGCCGCACTGGGCGTCGAGGGTCGACGAGCCGACCTCCTCCGGGAGACCCGCGTGCAGCCAGGCGAACCGGACGACGTTCCCGGACTGCTCTCCTGCCTGGGTGACGCAGCCGCCGACGACCTCGTCGACGGTGGCGGGGTCGACGCCGGTGCGCTCGAGGATGCCGCGCTGGGCGCGGCCGAGCAGGTCGACCGCGTGCAGGCCGGACAGGACACCTCCGCGGCGGCCGTACGGGGTGCGGATCGCGTCGACGATGACGGGGTCGGACATAGGAGTCTCCTCGGTGGTCAGGCGGGCGCGCCGATGCGCGGAGCGGTGGGCAGTACGTCCCCGAGCTCGGCGGCGATCGCGTCGCCGCTGCCGAGCGAGAAGGCGATCTGGCGGCCCCACAAGAAGTAGCGGTGGACCGGGTAGTCGATGTCCGCGCCGATGCCGCCGTGCAGGTGCTGCCCGGCGAGCACCACCCGCAGCCCGCCGACCGACGCCCACCACTTGGCGACCAGTCCGGCAGCCTCGGCGGCCTCCTCGCCACCCTGGTCGGGGTTGTCGAGCAGCCAGGCGGCCTTGAGCGTGGTCAGCCTGATCGCCTCGGTGTCGAGGTACGCGTCGGTGGCCCGCACCGCGACGGCCTGGTTCGTCGACAGCGGCCGGCCGAACTGCTCGCGCTGCGAGGTGTAGGCGGCGGTGATCCGCAGGTCCTCCTCGCACACGCCGAGCGCGACCGCCGCCAGCGCGATCCGCAGCCGGCGCCGGGTCCATGCCACCACGGTGGCGCCGTCGGCGGGCAGCAGGTCGTCCTCGGTCAGCACGGCGTCCTCGAGGACGACCGCGCCGGCGCTCTCGTTGCTGGTGACCGCGACCGGGGTCACGGTGACCCCGGCTCTGTCGAGCGGGACCAGCGCGACCCGGAGGCCACCGTCCTCCAGCGCCACGGGTGCGAGGACCGCCTTGGCTACCGGCGCGGCTGGCACCTGCGGCAGCTCGCCGGTCACCCGCAGGCCACCGTCGACGGCGAGACCGGTCAGCTGCGCGAGCCGGCCGGGGGCGGCGTCGAAGGCACCGGTCACGATCGCGGTGCCCTCGGCGACCGGGCCGACCCACCGCTCCACCTGGGCGGGCGAGCCGAACTTCGCGAGCGGCAGCGCGGCGCCGGCGACGACCGACCACAGCGGCACCGGCGCGACGTGGCGACCCTGCTGCTCGAGCAGAGCGACCAGGCCGCCCATCCCGAGACCGGCACCCCCGACGTCCTCGGGGAGGGCGATGCCGATCAGGCCGGCGGAGGCGAGCGTCTCCCACAGGCGCGCGTCGAAGCCGCCCTCGTTGCGCTCCACCTCGACGACGCGCTCCACCTGGGCGAGGTCGCCCAGGATCTGCGCGGCGAGGTCGCGGACCTCGGCGTGGTCCTCGGTGAGGTCGAAGTCCATGTCAGTTCCCGTTCTTCGTGGCGGTCGTAGGGGTCGGCGAGGTCTCCTTGCGGCGGGCCCCGAGGGTCATGCCGAGCGTCTTGGCGGCGACGATCTCGCGCATCACCTCGTTGGTGCCGCCCCCGAACGTGTTGTTCTGAGCGCGCCGGCCCAGGGACTCGACCCGGCCCTCGATCGCGGCCCCCGGCGAGCCGGGCCGCAGCAGCCCGGCGGCGCCGAGCACCTGCTGGAGCCGTCCGTACGCCGTCACGACCGCCTCGGTGCCGAAGATCTTGGCGGCGGCGGAGTCGCCGGGACCCAGCGTGTTGGCGGCGACGTCGGAGACGAGGCGCAGGTTCATCAGGTCGGCGGCGCTGAGCAGCGCGTAGACCTCGGCCAGCGCGCTGCGCACCCACGGGACGTCGTAGAGGGTGCCGTTGCCGAGCTTCTCGGCCTGCGCCCAGGCGAGCACGGCGTCGTACATCTGGTTGGCGATGCCACCGCGGGCGGCCAGCGCGACCCGCTCGTGGTTGAGCTGGCTGGTCATCAGCCTCCAGCCCTGGTCGAGCCCGCCGACGACGTTGCTCAGCGGGACGCGTACGTCCTCGTAGTAGGTCGCCGACGTGCTGATCCCGCCCACGGTGTGGATCTCGGTGACCGAGAACCCGGGGCTCGAGGTCGGCACCAGCACGACGGAGATGCCCTGGTGGCGCGGGGCGTCGGGATCGGTGCGTACCGCGAGCCAGACCCAGTCGGCGAAGACGCCGGCGCTGGTGAAGATCTTGTTGCCGTTGATGACCAGCTCGTCGCCCTCGATCCGGGCTCGGGTCTGCAGGCTGGCGAGGTCGGTGCCGGCGCCGGGCTCGGTGTAGCCGATCGCGAACATCAGCTCCCCGCGCAGGATCTTGGGGAGGAAGTAGTCCTTCTGCTCCTGCGAGCCGTGCTTCATCAGCGTCGGTGCGACGGTGTTGAGGGTGACCAGCGACAGCGGGGCGCCGGCACGCAGCGCCTCGTCGTAGAAGACGTAGAGGGCCTCGGGGTCCTCGCCGCGGCCGCCGTACTCGGCCGGGAAGCCGAGGCCGAGCCAGCCGTCCGCGCCCATCTGGCGCAGGACCCGGTCGAAGACCGGACCACCCTCGGTCTGCTCGGCGAGCGCCGCGCGGTCCTCCTCGTCGATGGTGGCGGCGAAGTAGGCGCGCAGCTCGGCACGCAGTGCCTTGGAGCTGTCGGAGAGCTCGGGGTACATGTCGCTGTTCCTTGCGGTCGGTGGTGGAGGTCAGCGCGGGAGCCGGAGCACCCGGCGGGCGATGACGTTGAGCTGGATCTCGAGGGTGCCGCCGCCGACGAGCACGGCCGGCAGGCCGAGGTGGTCGATGACGGGGTCGACGGTGTGCCGGGCGGTCGGCGGCGCGGCGAGCAGCGCGTGGCGGCCCAGGACGCGGAGCAGGTCGCGGGAGTTGTCGCGCTGCGCGATGGCGTTGCAGACCTTCTGCACGCTGATCTCGGCGCCGAGGTCGAGTCCGTCGATGCGGGCCAGGACCGAGCGCAGGTTGAGCGCGGACAGCGCCATCTCGCGGCCGACGCACCGGCCGAGCACCTCGACGACGGCGTCGCGTGGCGCCTGGTGGTCGCCGGAGCCGAGCACCGCGCGGACGAGGTCGCTGGAGCCGTGGCTGAGCCGCGCGCCCATGCTGAGCCGCTCGTTGGCGAGCGTGGTGACGGCCAGCCGCCAGCCGGCGCCCGCCTCGGCGACCAGGCAGTCGTCGGGCACGAAGACATCGTCGAGGAAGACCTCGTTGAACTCCGACAGTCCGGTCGCCTGGCGCAGCGGACGTACGTCCACACCCTGGCTGCGCATGTCGACCAGGAAGTAGGAGATGCCTGCATGCTTGGGGGCCTCGGGGTCGGTGCGGGCCAGGCAGACACCCCAGTCGGCCTCGGCGGCCATGGAGTTCCAGACCTTCTGACCGCTGATCAGCCAGCCGCCGTCGACCTTGCGGGCCCGCGTGGAGAGAGCGGCGAGGTCGGACCCGGCGCCGGGCTCGGAGAAGAGCTGGCACCACAGGATCTCGCCGCGCAGGGTCGGGTCGAGGAAGCGCTGCTGCTGCTCGGTGGTGCCGTGCACGAGCAGGGTGGGCAGCACCCACTCGCCGATCACGGTCGAGGGCTGCGCGAGCGCCCGGCGGGTGAACTCCTGGGCGATGACGGCCTGCTCCTGCGGCCCGGCCGCACGCCCCCAGGGTGCCGGGTAGTGCGGAGCCACCAGCCGTGCCTCGGCGAGGTGCTCCTGACGGCGACCGCCCCGCGAGGACCCCCACCCGGAGGCGGGTACGCCGTCGTCGGGCAGCTCCAGCACGGCGTCGAGGATCGTGGCGAGCTCGGCTCGCAGCTCGGGCAGCGCATCGTCGGCGACGAAGCCGAAGTCGCGATCGGCCTCGAGCGCCACCGCGCCGAGCCGGGCCGCCCAGCGGCTCTCCTCACCGAGGACGGCGGAGAGGCTGATCGCGCGGCGCCAGTAGAGGTGGGCGTCGTGCTCCCAGGTGAAGCCGATGCCGCCGTAGAGCATGACGCCGTCCCCGGCCACGTCGACGGCGGCCGGGAGCGCGGTGAGGCCGACCTGGGCGGCGGCGAGACGCTGCTGGTCGGCGGTGTCCTCGGCGGCACGCGCGGCGTCCCAGGCGACGGCGCCGATCATCTCGGCCCTGACCAGCATCGACGCGATCTTGTGCTGCACCGCCTGGAAGCTGCCGACCGGGACGCCGAACTGCCGGCGGGTGCCGACGTACTCGACGATCGTGTCGACGAACCAGCGGGCGACACCGGCCGCGTCGGCGGCCAGCAGCGTGGCGGTGTGCAGCTCCACCGCGTGGTCGCCCGGCGCGGGCAGGACCGCGGCCGCCTCGACGGCGCGGTCGTCGAGGACCAGGCGCCCGACGGGGCGGGTCAGGTCGGTGGCCGGCTCGATCCGGACCTCGCCCGCGGCCGGCGTCAGCGTGCACCACACCGGCTCGCCGGTCGCCGTGGCCGCGCGCACCACGACGATCTCGGCACCGGGGAGGCCCAGCACGGGCAGGCTGCTGCCGGAGAGGATCCAGCCGCCGTCGCACGGTGCGGCCGCGATGCCCGGTCCGTCGACCAGGGCGCCGGTGGCGCCTTCGGCGAAGCGCGCCAGCAGCCGGCTGCGGACAGGACCCGCAGAGGCTGCGGTGACGGCGCCGCCGGCCAGGACGGTCGGCAGGAACGGGCCCGGGTGCAGGGCCCGGCCGAGCTGCTCGGCGACGACGGCGAGCTCCATCAGGCCGCCGCCCGCGCCACCGTCCTCCTCGGGCAGGTGGATGGCATGCAGGCCCTGCCGCACCAGGGCGTCCCAGGCGTCGGGACGCTTGCCGGCGGCGAGGTCGTCGAGCTGGGCACGGGTCGCCTCGATCGGGGCGGCGCGGTGGGCCCAGGCGGCGACGGAGTCGGCCAGGTCGCGGTGGTCGTCGGTGAGAGCGAGAGGCATGTCAGAGCCGTTCGAGGAGGAGGCAGGTGGTGGCGGCCGAGGCGCAGATCGCGACCATGGCGACCTGGGCGTCGCGGCGCTCCAGCTCGGCGAGCGCGGTCGCGATCAGCCGGATGCCGGTGGCGCCGGCGGGGTGACCGAGGGCGATGGCGCCGCCGTGGGGGTTGAGCCGGTCCTCGTCGACGCCGTGGACCTGCGCGAAGGACATCGGGACCGAGGCGAAGGCCTCGTTGACCTCGAACACGTCGACGTCGCCGATCGTCATCCCCGCCCGGGCGAGCACCTTGGCGGCCGCCTCGATCGGGGCGTCGAGCATGTACTCCAGGTCGCCGCCCATCACGCACTGGTTGAGCAGCCGCGCCCTCGGCTTCACGCCCAGGTCGCGGGCACGCTGCGCGGACATCAGCAGTGCGGCGCTGGCGCCGTCGGAGACCTGCGAGGACGTGCCCGCGGTGTGCAGACCGCCCTCCTTGACCGGCCGGAGCCGGGCCAGGCCCTCCAGCGAGGACTCGCGCAAGCCCTGGTCACGGGTGACGTCGGCGACGGGGATGATCTGGGAGTCGAAGACCCCGGCGTCCCACGCGGCGGCGGCGCGCTGCTGGGAGCGCAGCCCGAAGGCGTCAAGATCCTCGCGACCGAGGCCGCGGCGTACGGCGATCCGGTCTGCGGCGGTGTACTGGTCCGGGTTGGTCACCGACCAGCTCTCCGGCCGGGGCGTACCCAGCCCCGTGCCCACCTTGTACGTCAGCGGCACCCGCGACATCAGCTCGACCCCGCAGGCGATCCCGACCTCGAGCGAGCCGATGGCGATCTGGCCGGCCACCAGGCTGACCGCCTGGGCGGCGGTGCCGCACTGCGCGTCGATGGTCGTGGTGCCGGTCGCGGTCGGGAGCCCGGCGTGCACCCAGGAGGTCCTGGTGATGTTGCCGAACTGCTCGCCGATCGGGGTGACGCAGCCGCCGATGGCCTGCTCGACCAGCTCGGGGTCGATGCCGGTGCGGTCGAGGACGCCACGCTGGGCGTACCCGAGGAGCTCGGCGGCGTGGACGCCCGAGAGCCAGCCCTCGCGCTTGCCGAACGGGGTGCGGGCGGCGTCGACGATGACGGGATGCATGTCGATCTCCTCAGCGGTCCGCGGACAGGACGAGCGCCGAGTGCGGGACCGGTGAGCCCCCGGTGACCAGCACGTTGTCGAGCGTCTTGGTGGGTTGGTTGACCGAGGTGCCGCGGATCAGGCGTACGCCCTCGGCGATCCCGTTGACACCGTGGATGTAGCCCTCGCCGAGCTGACCGCCATGGGTGTTGATCGGCAGCCGGCCGCCGACCTCGAGGTTGCCGTCGGCGATGAAGTGCCGTGCCTCGCCCCGGCCGCAGAAGCCGTACTCCTCCAGCTGCAGCAGCACCATCGGGGTGAACGCGTCGTAGAGGATCGCGGCGTCGATGTCGTCGGGACCGATGCCGGCCTGGTGCCACAGCTGCTGGGCGACGAGCTCCACCTCGGGCATCGCGTCGATGTCGTCGCGGTAGTAGCTGCTCATCGAGATCTGCTGCGGGCCGACCCCCTGCGCGGCGCCGGTGATGATCGCCGGCGGGTGCGGCAGGTCGCGGGCGCGCTCGGCGCTGACGACGACCAGGGCCTGGCCGCCGTCGCTCTCCTGGCAGCAGTCGAGCAGGCGCAGCGGGTCGGCGATCAGCCGTGAGGACTGGTGGTCCTCGATGGTGATCGGCCGCTCGTAGAACCACGCCTTCGGGTTGGTGGCGGCGTGCTTGCGGGAGAGCACGGAGATCTGGCCGAAGTCGGCACTCGTGGCGCCGTACTTCTCCATGTAGAGCCGCGCGAGGAAGGCCTCCTGCTGGGCCGGCGTGAGCAGGCCGTAGGGGTTGATCCAGTTGCGGTACTCCTGGTCGGTGTTCGCGGTGTAGGCGAACGGCGGCGGGCCCTGGCCGAAGCGGTGTCCCGAGCGCTCGTTGAACGCGCGGTAGACCACGACGACGTCGGCGACACCGGAGGTGACCGCGAGCGCCGCCTGCTGGACCGGGGCGCAGGCGCCACCGCCGCCGTGCGGGATCCGGCTGAAGAACTTCAGCTCCGGGATGCCGAGGGCACGGGCGACCGCGATCTCCGGGTTCGTCTCCATGGTGAACAGGGCGAACCCGTCGACCTCCTCGACACCGATCTGGGCGTCCTCGAGGGCGGCGAGCACGGACTCGCAGGCCAGCTGCCACTCGCTGCGCCCGGACTTCTTGGAGAACTCGGTCGCGCCGATCCCGGCGATCGCGGCGCCGCCGGAGAAGTTGCTGCTCACTGGGTGCCTCCGGCGGGTCGATCGGTGGGCTGGTCGAGGGTGACGGTGGCGGTGACGTGGGCACCGCGGGCGTTGCGGCCGGCGACCTGCAGCACGACGGCGCTCCCGGTGACCTCGGCGACGTCGCCGGAGAAGGTCATCGTGTCGCCGGGGAAGTTGGGGACGCCGAGCCGCAGGGACACTGTGCGGATACGGGTCGCCGGGCCGAACAGGTCGGTCACGTAGCGGTCCAGGAAGCCGTTGGTGGAGTTGATCGACATGAAGATGTCGGGCGTGCCCCGCTCGTTGGCCTTGCCGGGGTCGTGGTGGACGTCCTCGAAGTCCTGGCTGGCGATCGCGGTGGCCACGATGGTGGTGCGGTCCAGCGGCAGGGCCAGCTCGGGGAGGATGTCGCCGATCGTCACGGTCGCGAGGTCGAGGCTCACGCGACACCTCCGACCGGACGCAGCTGCGGCAGGATCTCGCCGTGGGCGTGCTCGGCGAAGCCGACCTCCAGCTCCAGGCCGAGGCGCAGGTCCGCGTGGTCGACGCCGCTGATGTCGGCGACCAGGCGGGTGCCCTCCTCCAGGTCCACGAGGCCGACGGCCAGCGGGTAGGTGAAGGCGGGATCCTGCGGGTGGTGGATCACCGTCCAGCTGTGCAGCGTGCACCGGCCGCTCGCGGTCACGGTGTCCCAGGCGAACGACCGGCACGACGCGCACGCGGGCGCCGGCGGGTGGCGCAGGGTCTGGCAGTCACCGCAGCGCTGGATCTCCAGCCGTCCCTCGCGGGCCGCGGTGAAGAAGAACTCGTTGTCCTGGGTGACGGTCAGACCGGGGACGGCCGTACGCCGCTCCTGAGGTGCGTCGGCGCTCATGCTGCGGGCTCCTTCGGGACGTCCTTGGTGGTGGGATCGAACCGGAGGATCACGAACCTCTCGTCCACGAGCAGCCGGTCCTCCTGGTCGACGTAGCGCTTGCGCAGGGTGATGAAGCAGCCGTCGCCGAGGCCGGTGCGTTTGATCGGCGAGATGGCCTCGATGGTGAAGTGGCAGGTCACGCGGGTCCCGGGGGTGAGCTCGCGGACGTACTCCTGCTCCTGGGCGGTCGCCACCACGGAGGTGAAGCCGTGCTCGTCGAGCAGGGCGAGGAGCCGGGAGTACGCGTGGTCCTCCTGCACGCCGTCGGCGCGCAGCGCCTGGACCTGACGCCAGCGGCGGTAGCCCTGCATCACCCAGGTCGTGACCATGGCCGGCGGGCAGATGACGTCGTCGCGGCCGGTGGCGCGGGCGGCCTCGGCGTCGACGTAGACCGGGTTGAGGTCGTCGTGGGCCTCCACCCAGTTGCGGATCATCGCCTCGTTGACGGCGTACCGCGCCACCCGGGGTGGTTCGGCCACCTCGCCGACGAAGTCCCCGGATCGGGCCTCGAGCTCTTTCATCGATCGTCCTCCACCTGGCAGCAATTGAGCAAGCGCTTGGTCCATGGTGTGCCTTGCCGCCGATCCGCGCGAGGCGTCCTCCCACCCAGCGGACGCTCGCCCTCGATCAGCGCCGCAGCATGTCGTGGACCGCGCGCCAGCCGAACGCCATCGCGGTGCCGATCGGCACGCCCGGTCCGGGGTAGCACGCCCCGGAGAGCGAGGCGCTCGCGTTGCCAGTGGCGTAGAGCCCCTCGACGGGACGATCCTCGGCGTCCAGGACCCGGGCATCGACGTCGGTGCGCAGCCCGCCCTTGGTGCCGAGATCGGCGAGCACCATCCGCGCGGCGTAGAACGGCGGCCGGTCGAGCGGGACGAGCGCCGGGTTGGGCCCGTCGCCGACCGCGAAGAACCTGTCGTACTCGTCCTCACCGCGACCGAAGTCCGCATCGGCACCGGACACAGCGAAGCCGTTGAACCGCTCGACGGTCTGCCGCAGCGCCTGCTCCGGGAGGCCCGTGCCCGAGGCGAGCTCGGCGAGCGAGCCGGCCCGGACCCAGGTCCCCACGGCGAGGTGCTCCTCGGCCGGCGCGGCCGGCATCGTGATCGCGGGGGCGACCCCGCCCGAGCGCGAGTCGAAGACGAACCAGGCCGGGATGCGGTCGGGTTCGGCGGAGAGCCGGCGGCCCATCTGGTCGTAGGGCAGCGACTCGTTCGCGAACCGCCGGCCGTGCTGGTCGACGACGACGCCACCGCGGAAGCCGAGCGTGAACGCGGCCTGGCCGTCAGGCGTGACCAGGCCCGGGCACCACCAGCCCTCGTGCATCAGCTCGGTCGTCGCGCCGACCGCCGTGGCCGCCGCGATCGGCTCGCCCGTGTTGGTGCCCGCCGGCGCCATCGCCCACTCGGCCGCGCCCGGGACGGCGTGCTTCGTACGCAGGTCCTGGTTGCGCTCGAACCCGCCGCTGCCGAGGAGGACTCCCCGGCTCGCGCCGATGCGCCGCGGACCGTCCTCGGTCGAGACGACCACGCCGCACACCCGGCCGCCGGTCGTGATCAGCTCCGTCATCGGCGTCCCGGTCCGCACCGTCCCGCCGTTGTCGTGGAAGGCGTGCAGCAGCCGCCCGATCAGCGCCCGACCACCGACCAGCGGCTGGTCGGGGTCGTGGCCGAGACCGGCACGGTCGCGGTCGACGACCGGGCGTACGAGCTCGGCCAGCCCGGCCGGCAGCGCGGCCTGCGCCAGCGGGCGCGGCACGATCGAGCGCCCGCCCGGCACCCGCCCGGGCGCCTCGAAGTAGTCGGGGAAGGGCTGGGCGACCAGCTCGATCGCCGGCTCGGCCTCCAGCTCGGCCACCACGGCGGGAGCGGCCTCGAGGAACGCCTCCTGGCGGTCCAGCTCGTCCTCGCCGAGCAGCGCCCGCAGGTACGCCCTCCCGGACTCGGTCGAGTCCGCCGACCCGGCCCGGCGGGTGGCGTCGTTGCCCGGCAGCCAGGCCGCGGCACCGGAGTACGCCGAGGTGCCGCCGAGGAGCGCCGACTTCTCCAGCACCACCGTGCTGAGGCCGTTTCGCGCCGCGGTGACCGCGGCGGCCATCGCGCCGGCTCCGGAGCCGACCACGACCACGTCGTAGGTCTCGTCGTACTGGGGTGCCATGGAGCCTCCTGCCTCGGGGGATGATCCCGGCCACTGTGACGTCCACGCCGCGTCGGCCGAGCGGCTCCTCCCGATCAGCGGGCGCGGCCCGGCCGTGTGACCCCGAAGAGCGGCACGCTGCCCCGGTGCAGACCTCGTCAGACAACCCGACCTTCAAGCACCTGCTGAACCCCGGGGCGATCGGCCCGATGAGCCTCGCCAACCGCGTGGTGATGCCCGCGATGGACATGAACCTCTGCGACGAGGGCGTCCTCGAGGACGGCGACATCGCCCACTACGCCGCCCGCGCCGCCGGCGGGACCGGCCTGGTGATCACCTCGGCGGCCGCCGTCGCGTACCCGATCGGGGCGACCAGCCGCAAGGAGCCCGGCCTCTCCCACGACAGGTTCATCCCCGGCCTGCGCGCGCTGGCCGACGCCGTCCACGCCGAGGGCGCCAAGCTCTGCGTCCAGGCCACCCACCACGGCAAGATGTCGAAGGTCGACACCGCCGACGGGCGCCCGCTCTTCGTACCGTCGATGCCGGTCGGCGAGCGGGACATGTCCGCCCTGCGCGACAACACCCCCACCGAGCTCGGCGCGATGGCGACCGCCGTGTCCGAGGGCAAGACACCGAGCTTCCGTGAGGCGACCGAGGAGGGCATCGCCTGGCTGGTGGGGCAGTTCGCCGACGCCGCCCGTCGGGTGCAGGCGGCCGGCGCCGACGCGTTCGAGATCCACGCCGCCCACGGCTACGTGCTCGGCACCTTCCTCAGCCGCGCCGACAACCGTCGTACGGACCGGTGGGGCGGGTCGCTGGAGAACCGGGCACGGCTCGCCTGCGACGTCATCCGTGCCGTCCGCGCCGCGGTCGGCGACGGCCTGGCGATCCTGGTCCGCGTCGCCGGCAAGGAGTACGGCGAGGAGGGCTCCCTCACCACCGAGGAGGCCGTCGCCGCCGCCCGCCTGTTCGAGGAGGCGGGTGCCGACGCGATCCACGTGACCGGCTGGGCCCGCAACCCGTTCCGCGACTTCACCGACGGCCCGCTGCCGAACCAGGTCGGCGCCTACGCCGACCTGGCCAGTGCCGTGAAGGCCGCGGTCACGATCCCGGTGATCGCGGTCGGCCGGGTGCTCCCGGCCGTCGGCGAGGAGCTGATCGCCGGCGGCGGCGCCGACTTCGTGGCGATGGGTCGCCAGCTGCTGGCCGACCCCGGGCTGGTCGGCAAGCTGCGCGAGGGTCGCGCGGCATCGGTGCGCCCGTGCATCAACTGCTACGTCTGCGTCGAGCAGAACTTCTGGGACGGCGTCCCCGTGTGTGCGGTCAACCCGGCCCTCGGCAACGAGACGCTGCTGCCCTTCCCGACGCTCGCCGCGCGCCGCCACGTCGTGGTCGTCGGCGGCGGGCCCGGCGGCATGGAGGCCGCCCGCGTGGCCGCCGACCGCGGACACCGGGTCACCCTGGTCGAGAAGGGCGACCGGCTGGGCGGTTCGGCCTGGTTCTCCCAGCTCACCACCCCTGCCAACGGACCGCTGCTCGCCTGGCTGGAGCACGAGGTGGAACGGCTCGGTGTCGACGTACGCCTCGGCGAGACGGCGGACGCCGACACGATCGCGGCCCTCGCTCCTGACGCCGTCGTGCTGGCGACGGGCGCCCACCGCGGAATCCCGTCCGTGCCCGGCGCCGGCCTCCCCCACGTCCACACCGGCGACACCCTGCGGGGGCTGATCACCGGCGAGGGCGACTCCGGCAGCCGTACGCTGCGCCTGCTCGGCAAGGCCGGCCGGATGAGCGGGCTGACCCGTGACCCGGAGCGGATCCGGGAGCTGACCCGCAAGGTGCTGCCCATCGGCAAGGACGTCGTCGTCATCGGCGGCACGCTCGTCGGTCTGGAGCTGGCGGAGTTCCTCGCCGAGCGCCGCAAGACCGTCACCGTCCTCGAGCACGGCTCGCAGGCCGGCCTGCCGATGGCGATCCCGCGCCGGTGGACCGCCGTCCGCCAGGCCTCCGAGCACGGCGTCACGATCCATCGCGACACCGAGGTCGTCGAGATCACCCCGACCCAGGTGCGCTACCGGACCGGGGAGCAGACGGCCGCCGTCGCCGCGGACCTCGTCGTGGTGGCGTCCCATGTCGAGTCCGGCGCACCCCTCGCCGACGACCTGCAGGCCCGCGGGCTGGAGGTCCACGTCGTCGGCGACGCCGGCGAGGTCGGCTACATCCAGGGCGCCATCCACTCGGCCTGGCGAGTCGCCCGCGCCCTGTGAATCACATCCCATCCACCGAGGAGACCGTCATGACCGAACGCATCACCTACGCCCGAGCGACACACGGCGAGGAGGAGATCCAGGCCGTGCTCGACGTCCTGCACCGGGGCCACCAAGGTCTGCGGATCGGACCGTCCGTCGCCGAGATGGAGACGCGGGTCGCCGCACTGAGCGGCAAGGAGTACGGCGTGATGTGCAACTCCGGCTCCTCGGCGCTCTACGTCGCCGTCGAGCTGCTCGGCCTGCCCGCGGGCAGCGAGGTGATCACCTCGCCGCTCACGTTCTCGACCGACGTGGCTCCGCTGGTGCGCGCGGGCCTGGTGCCGGTCTTCGTCGACGTCGAACCGGCCACATTCAACGCCGACGCGGCCAAGATCGAGGCGCTCGTCACCGAGCGCACCGGTGCGATCCTGCTGCCGAACCTCGCCGGCAACGCACCCGACTGGGACGTCGTCCGCGACGTCGCCGACCGGCACGGCCTCAAGGTCATCGAGGACACCTGCGACGCGCTCGGCGCGACCTTGCGCGGCACCCCGACGGGTGCGCGAGCCGACTACAGCTGCACCAGCTTCGCGATGGCCCACATCATCACCTGCGCCGGCACCGGCGGCATGGTGATGACCGACGACGTCACCGACCGCGACCAGGCACTGCTGCTGCGTCGCTGGGGCCGCCGCTCGGAACCGAACCTGTTCGGGAACGGCACCAGCCGGGTCTTCCGCGAGCAGCTCGACGGGGTCGACTACGACAACGACTTCATCTTCGACACCCTGGCGTGGAACTTCGAGCCCTCCGAGCTGGGCGCCGCCTACGGGGTCGTCCAGCTGAACAAGCTCGCCGCCAACTACGAGCGCCGCACGAAGACCTTCGCGGCCTACACGGCCGCGTTCGGTGCATACCCGGAGCTCTTCACCACCCCGGTCGAGCTTCCCGAGCTCGACACCGCCTGGCTGTGCTACCCGGTGCTGGTGAACGCCGACGCGCCGTTCTCCCGTGGCGACCTGCAGGAGGCGATCGAGGCGGACGGCATCGACACCCGCACCGTGTGGAGCGGCAACGTGACCCGGCACCCGATGATGGCCGGCATCGACCATCGGGTCCCGGACGACGGGCTGCCCCACGCCGACGCGGTCTTCGAGCGCGGCATGAGCCTCGGCATGAGCCACGGCCTCACCGACGCCCACGTCGAGCGGGTGACCGACTCGATCCACAAGTACGCCGCCCGCTGGGTCTGAGCCGAGATCGACTCTGCCGCCCCACTCCTGGAGTGGGGCGGCAGAGTCTTTCGCCGGCGGTCAGCCGAAGTACGCCTGGCCTCCGTCGAGCGGGATCGTCGCGCCCGTGAGGTAGCGCATGTCCTCGCCCAGCAGAGCGACGACGGCGCGACCGATGTCCAGCTCGCAGTCCCCGATCCGGCCCATCGGGATGGCCGCGACGAACTCCTCGGCCTCCTCGGGGTTCTTCTCGGTCCACCACTTGAGTCCCGGCGAGAGCGCGTGCGGGGCGATGCTGTTGGCGCGGATGCCGTCGCGGGCCCATTCGACGGCCGCGGTGCGGGTGAGCGCGCGGACGGCCTGCTTGGCGGCGGCGTACACGCCGTAGGTCGTGGGGTCCCACCGGACCATGGCGGAGGTGACCAGGTTGACGATGTGGCCGCCCCCGCGGGCGACGAAGTGCGGGTGGCAGGCCTTCATGAAGGCCAGGGTCGCGAACGGGCCCGACGCGAAGCTCCGCTCGACCGCCTCGTCGTCGATGGTGAGCAGCGGCCCGTACGCACCGGAGTAGGCGTTGTTGACCAGGATGTCGACGCCGCCCATCGCCTCGACGACCTGGGCGACGAGGGCCGGGATCGTGCTGGTCTCGGTGATGTCGGCGACGAACGGGACGGCGCGGACCCCGCGCTCCACGAGGAGCTCGCAGGTCGTCTCCAGCTTCGCCGCCGTACGGCCGACGACGGCCACGTCCGCGCCCTCGGTCGCCAGCGCCAGCGCGATGCCCTGCCCGACGCCCTGCCCCGCTCCGGTCACCAGCGCGACCTTTCCCACCAGGGAACCCATCTCCAACCTCCTCGATCATGACCGCAGGACGCGGCACGCAGTCATGATGGTTCTCGGCGACGGCATGGGTGGGTGTCGTTACTGCTGAGCGGGATCAGCCGAAGACCGCCCGCGCGGAGGTGATGGCCGGCCCGCGTTCGGTGACCACGTCCAGGCCACCGTCCGCCCAGCCGCGGACGGTCAGCGGCTCGCCCGGGAACACGGGCGCCGCGAAGCGTCCCTCGAGCCGGGTCAGGTCGGCGGGGTGGGCGCCGCTCTCGCGCGCCGCGACGAGGGTCGCGGCCGACAGGGTCGCCAAGCCGTGCAGGATCGGTCGCGGCTGGTCGATGGCCGCCGCGGCCGCGGGGTCGACGTGCATGTGGTGACGGTCCCCGAGCAGCCGGTAGAGCAGGGCCGCGTTGTCCGCGGTGGTGAGCTCCGCGTCCCATGCGGGAGCGTCGACCGGCGGCGCCGCCCGGCCGGGGCCCCGATCCCCACCGAACCCGCCCCGGCCGGGGGCGAACAGCGACCAGGTGGCGACGAAGTGGTCGCTCTCGACGGCGAGGTCGTAGACCGCGGCCGAGCCCTTGTCCCACACGCCGGCCACCCGCGCGGTCATGGTGATCTCGCCGCTGGCCGGCAGCGGCTTCAGCACGGTCAGCGCCTGCGCACCGTGGAGTGCCGTACGCCTGTCCCAGGCCCCCGCCGAGCCGAGCACGTCCGGCGCCCACTGAGCAAGCGTGAGCGCGAAGCCGGGAAGCACCCGCAGCCGCTCCTCGAAGACGAGATCGATCTCGTCCGGGCGCGCGCCGACGGCGAGCGCGAAGAGGATCGGGTCTCGATCGGACCAGGCCACCGTACGTTCCCCGACGGTCGAGCCGATCCAGTCACCGGCCGGCGCGCCGGCGCGGGGAAGGGCGCTCATGCACGTCCCCGCTCACCGTGGGGCGTGTGCTGCAGGAAGGCCGGCCACTCCCCACCACCGTCGACGTCGAGGACCGCGCCGGTGACATGGCCGGCCCAGTCCGAGGAGAGGTACAGGCAGGCCCGCCCGATGTCCTGCGGTGAGGCGAGGACACCTCGCGGGATGGTCGCGGCGACCCGCGCGAGCTGCTCGGCGTCGCCGTAGTGATCGACCGATCCCGGCGTCTCGACCAGGCCGCAGCTCACCGCGTTCACCCGGACCGCGGGCGCCCACTCGACGCCGAGGCTCCTGGTCAGGCTCTCCAGGGCGGCCTTCGCGGCACCGTAGACAGCCGTGCCCGGACTGGGTCTCCTGGCCGAGATGGAGGTGATGTTGACCATCGAGCCACGGGCGTTCGCCAGGTGCGGGTGCACGGCCAGCGCGACGTACACGGCCGACATGAAGTTGAGGTCGTTCACCTTGGCGTGGAAGCGGGGCGAGGCGCCGCTGAACCCGGAGTACGGCGCGCCACCCGCGTTGTTGACCGCGACGTCGATCCTCCCGTGCCGGCCGGCGACGTCGTCGACCCACGCCGCGACCTGGCCGGGATCGCGCACGTCGACCGTCGAGAAGGTGGGCCTGCGGCCGGCGACCTCACGCAGCGTCTCGGGCGTGCTGCGCCCGCAGATCTCCACGGTGGCACCGACCTCCAGGTAGGTCTGCGCGATGCCGTCGCCGACGCCCTTGGCACCGCCTGTCACCAACACGACCTGACCTGTCATGTCGATCTCGTACGCCATGGTGTTCCCGTTCTCGAGTCTCAGCACGAACAGACGCATCCTGCTGACGCGCGCGTCACCGGGCGAGCCTCGCTCCCGCTCACCGGTCGCAGGCCCGGTGAGCGGGAGCACTGCTCGCACCCGGCCGCCGGCGTACCTAGGGTCACGGGCGCCGACCCAAGACCGACCGAAGGAGCAATCGTGGGCAACACCGACCTCACCGGCCGGACCGCCGTGGTCACCGGAGCAGGTGCCGGACTCGGCCGGGCCGAGGCGCTGGCCCTGGCCGGCCAGGGCGCCAACGTCGTCGTCAACGACATGGGCGGCGCGGCCGACCGGGTCGTCGCCGAGATCGAGGCCCTCGGCCGCAAGGCGGTCGCCGTCAAGGGCGACGTGAGCAGCTGGGCGCTGGGCCAGCAGCTCGTCGACGCCGCGGTCGACACCTTCGGCAGTCTCGACGTCGTCGTCAACAACGCCGGCATCCTGCGCGACACGATGCTCTTCAACATGAGCGAGCAGCAGTGGGACGACGTGATCCGGGTCCACCTCAAGGGCCACGCCGCCGTCTCCCGCGCCGCCGCGGTCTACTTCCGCTCCGCCGCCAAGACCGCCGGCGGCCCGGTCTTCGGCCGGGTCGTCAACACCGCCTCCGAGGCGTTCCTCTTCGGCGCCGCCGGCCAGTCGAACTATGCCGCCGCCAAGGCGGGGATCGTGGCTCTGACCCTGTCGACGTCGCGCGGTCTGGAGCGCTACGGCGTCACCGCCAACGCGATCTGCCCACGGGCGCGCACCGAGATGACCTCGCACGTCTTCGCCGAGGACGGCGACGCCGAGCGCCTCGACATCCTCGCCCCCGAGCGGGTGGCCGCCTTCGTCGGCTACCTCGCCTCCCCCGCCTCTGCAGGGATCAGCGGTCAGGTCTTCGTCGTCTACGGCGACATGGTGGCCCTGATGGCGGCCCCGACGGTCGAGAACAAGTTCGTCGCGCCCGGCGGCACGTTCTCCGTGGCCGAGCTCGATGCTCAGCTCACGCCCTACTTCGAGGGCCGCTCGCCCTACCAGACCTACGCCGCGTTCAGCGTGGCGAAGCTGGACACCACCGGCATCGAGAACGTCGCCGGCTGATGGCTCCCACCCCACGCACCGTCGCCGAGCTGATCGACGCCGGCGCGAGCCGTTTCGGTGACCGGCCGGCGCTCGTCGAAGGCGACCGCGCCTGGACCTACGCCGAGCTCGCCGAGGACGTACGCCGCACCGCGCGCGCCCACCTCGCAGCCGGGGTCCGCCCGGGCGACCGGGTGGCGATCTGGGCGCCGAACCGGTCCGAGTACGTCCTCGCGATGCTGGGCGCGCAGCTGGCCGGCGCGGCCGTCGTACCGCTCAACACGCGCTACCGCGGCCGCGAGGCGTGCGTCGTGCTCGAGCGGTCGCGAGCGGTCTCGCTCGTCGTCGCGAACGGCTTCCTCGGCAACGACTACCTGGCGATGCTGCGCGACTCGGTGCCCGGAAGCGACCTCCCCCACCTGCGCACGATCGTCGATCTCGACGGCGGCACGAGCGAGGGCATCCTGAGCTGGCCGGACTTCGTGGCCGGGGCCGACCGGGTCACCGCCGGGGAGCTGGCGGCCGCGGAGGCGACGCTGACGCCGGACACGATGTGCGACCTGCTGTTCACCTCGGGCACCACCGGCGTACCCAAGGGCGTGATGAGCGCCCATCGGCAGACGTTGGGCGTCGCTCAGGTCTGGGCGGAGGGCGCCGGGCTCACCGAGCGCGACCGGTACGCCGTCGTGAACCCGTTCTTCCACGGGTTCGGCTACAAGGCGGGGATCATGGCCGCCCTCTCGGCCGGCGCCGCGATCCACCCCGTCGCCACCTTCGACCCCGAGCTGCTGTTGGCGCTGGTGGAGCGTGAGCAGATCACCGTCCTCCCGGGGCCGCCGACGATCTTCATCACCCTGATCGACCATCCGCGCCTCGCCGACTTCGACCTGTCCTCGCTGCGGTTCGCGATCGCCGGGGCGGCCACCGTCCCGGAGACGCTCTTCGAGCAGATGCTCGACGTGCTCGGGTTCGACCAGGTGGGCCAGGCGTACGGGCTCACCGAGTGCCTCGTCGCCACCCAGTCCCGTCCTCACGAGGACCCGCGTCACGTCGCCGACACCACCGGCCCCGCCGTGCGCGGGATCGAGGTGCGGGTCGTGGACGCGGCCGGCATCGATGCGGCCCTCGGCGAGGACGGCGAGATCTGGCTGCGCGGCGAGAACGTCATGCTCGGCTACTTCGAGGACCCCGAGGCGACCGCCGAGGCCATCGACGGCGACGGCTGGCTGCACACCGGCGACGTCGGCCGGCTCGACGAGCACGGCTGCCTGAAGATCACCGACCGGATCAAGGACATGTTCACCGTCGGCGGCTTCAACGTCTACCCCGCCGAGGTCGAGAACGTGCTCACCGGCCACCCCGACGTCATCGAGGCCGCCGTGGTCGGCGTCGCCGACGGGCGGATGGGCGACGTCGGCCACGCCCACCTCCGGCTCCGCACCGGTGCCGTGCTCGACGACACCGACCTGAGGGCGTACTGCCGTGAGCGGCTGGCGAACTTCAAGGTCCCGCGGGCGTTCACGGTCGTGGAGGACTTCCCGCGCAACGCGAGCGGGAAGATCCTCAAGCACGCCCTCTGAGCTGTCGAGCTCCTTCTCAGCCGTAGGTGACCTTCACCGTGTCGGTGACCGGCACCGACTGGCAGCCGAGCCGGATGCCGTCGGCGAGGTCGTCCTCGTCGAGCACGTCGTTGCGGAGCATCTTCACATCACCCTCGAGGAGCTGGACCGCGCAGGCGGAGCACTCCCCCTCACGGCACGAGTACGGCGCCTTCACCCCCTTGCTCTCCAAGAAGTCGAGCAGCGTGGTGCCCGGGTCCCAGTCGTCGAAGATGCGCTCGCAACCGTCGAGCTCGACCTCGAGCTTCACCGGGGCCGCTGCGGCGTCGCCGGCGGCGGGCGCAGGCTCCGGCTCGGTCCCCCGCTCGACGTGCCCGAACGGGTTCCCCCCGAGCGACACGAACTTCTCCTGGTGCCGCCGCTCACGCGGGAACCCGAGCTCCTTGAGCGCGGCCGTGACCATGCTCATGAACGGCGCCGGGCCGCAGACGAACGCATCGGCGGAGAGATGGTCCGAGGCGTACGCCTTCAGCTGCTCGACCGTCGGCAGCCCCTGGACCGACTCCAGCCAGTGGACCACCTGGAGCCGACCGGGATGCCGGGCCGCCAGTGCGGACAGCTCGGTGGCGAAGATGACCGAGTCCTGGTCGCGGTTGGCGTAGAAGACCACGATCCGGCCGGTGCCCTGTGCCAGAGCGGCCCGCGTGATCGACATGATCGGGGTGATGCCCGAGCCGGCGGCGAAGAGCAGCAGATCATGGTCGTACGAGGCCGGGGTGAAGACGCCGGAGGGTGGCAGCACCCGCAGCGTGTCACCGACCTCGAGGTGGTCGCAGAGCCAGTTCGAGGCGTACCCGTCCGCCGTGCGCTTCACCGTCACCGTCAGGGATCCGCCGTCGTGGGGACTGCTCGAGAGCGAGTAGCAGCGGGCCGCGACGACGGTGGTGTCGCTCGGGACGGCGACCGTCAGGAACTGGCCGGGCCGGTAGGCGAACGCCTCTGCCGCACCTGCCGGCACGGCGAAGCGGATCGACTTCGCGTGCTCCGTCTCGTCGACGATGTCGACGATCTCCAGAACAAAGGACTCGGTGTCCAAGGATCTCCCCTAGCGCGGTTGAGACGGGTGGCGACGATGCTGCCACCGACCGCCCGCCGAATCCGGTGCCCCTCCCGCCCACCGGAAGCGACCGCTCGCGACTCGGCGGGGCACGCCGGGGTCGGCCGCGGTGGGCCCGGCTAGCTCGGGCTCGGGGTGATCAGCGTGGCTGCGTACGTCTTCGGGCACGTGCTGCCCGCGCAGGCGCGGTACTTGGCGTCGAGTGCCTTCAGCTGGGCAACGACCTTGGCGTAGCGCGGGTCTTTGGCCAGGTTGCGCGTCTCGTACGGATCGATGGCGCGGTCGTAGAGGACGGGCACACCGGTCGCGGTGACGGTGACGTAGGTGTAGCGCCCGTACCGGATGCCGCGATACTTGCTGGTCGTGCCACCCGTGGTCGGCCAGGCCGCTACCGGGATCGGCCGGTAGAGCGTCCGGCCGGCCTTCACGCTCGCCGCGAGCACCCGGGTGATGTCGACCCCGTCCTGGGTCCGCCCCGGCGTCGCCCGTCCGAGCGCGGCGACCGTGGTCGCGATGTCCGGGTTGCCGACCGCGGAGCCGACCTTGGTGCCCTTCGGGATCCCGGGCCCGACCATGATCAGCGGGATCCGCATCGACTGCGAGGACTCCCACAGCTTGCCCAGCCGGTTGTGGTGCCCGGTGGTGTAGCCGTTGTCGCCCGAGAAGATGATGACGGTACGCCGGTACTGCCCGCTGTCCTTCAGGTGGGCGATCGTGCGGGCGACCGCCCGGTCGACCGACTGCGCGGCCTCGATCCGCTGCTGGTAGACGTAGCGCATGACGCGCTTCTGGGCTGTCGTGTAGGGCTTCCCGGCGGTGACCTGGCCCGGTCCGGCGTAGAACATGTCGGGCGTCCTCGGCAGCTCGAGGCCGCTGAAGCGCCCCTTGTCCGCACCCATCGGCCGGGTGTTCTCCAGCCACAACGACGGCTGACCGGGGTAGCGCTTCTTCGGGTCGCTGGCCTCGACCGGCCCGCCCGCATGGGGCGCCACGTAGTTGACCCACATGAACCACGGCTTCTTGCCGCCCACGTTGGTCCCGGCGCGCTTGATCATCTTGATGCTGCGGTTCTGCAGAGCGACCGAGCTGTAGAGCCCCGGCGACTGGATCGTCCCGTTGCTGTTGAACTTCGGACTCAGCAGGTTGTATGTCGACGGATCGATCGTCGCCTGCCAGTCGTCCCACCCCGGCTCACCGCCGGAGTAGCGCTCCGAGCCCTTGCCGTAGCCGTTGAGGTACTTCCCGAGGAACATCGTCCGATAACCGGCCTTGTCCATCCACACCGGAAGCGTGTTCCGGCGCCCGGCGAAGCCGGTGTAGCCGCCGTTCGTCCCGGTGATCGACCAGTTCTTGTGGTTGTGCGCGTACTTCCCGGTCAACAGGCTCGCCCGCGCCGGCACGCACAACGGCGTCGGCGCCACCGCATCGGTGAACGTCGTCCCCTGCTGCACCAGCAGCCTCTGCACGTGCGGCATGTACCTGATGTCGGTCGCCGCCAGATCATCGACGTTGATCATCAGCACGTTCGGACGCCCCGACTCCAACCGACCGGGCAGCGCCGCCGCCTCCGCCGTCGACGTCGGCCCGCACAGCACCCCCACGGTGCTCGCCACCGCCACCGTTGCGATCGCCACCCGCTTCGACCTTCCGTGACCAACGGAGGTGGGCAGAACAGCGCCGGGCGACAGCCTCCGGCGGGCAGCAGCGAACAGATGATGACAAGCGAGATTCAACGAGACTCCGGCACAGAAGCGGACAGGTAAAAGGCGCCTCCGATCCCGAGCCGGCGAGCAAGGCAGAACTTAGCCTCCGCGGGCATTTCCCGCAGGACCTTCAGACCTCTGTTGACCACTTGTCCATCAGCCAACCGCTCGAGGCACTTCCTGCCCGGTTGACAGGCCGGCCGTCCGTCTCAGCCGACGCCAGCTGCGGTGAGCACCACCTCGGGCTGGAACGATCCCGGCGGCGGGGTGACACCGTTCTCGCGGCACCAGGCACCCGGGGGGCGCTGGTACTTGCGCGGGATGCCGTTGGACGGCTCGAGCTGCATCGGGATCGGCGGCAACGGCGGCAGGCCCATGTCCTTCTCCGCAGCCAGCTCGTCGGCGTCCTTCTCCTCCGACATGCCGATCGGGCCGATCGTCTGGGCGTTGAGGAACTGCCGCACCACCGGCTCCTCGGAGCTGAGCAGCATCTCGCGGGGCCCGTACATCGCCAGGTGCTTGTGGTAGAGCAGGCCGATGTTGTCCGGCACCGTACGCGTGGAGTTGATGTCGTGGGTCACGATCAGGAACGTCGCATCGATCTGCGCGTTCAGGTCGATGAAGAGCTGGTTGATGAACGCGGTGCGCACCGGGTCCAGACCGGAGTCGGGCTCGTCGATCAGCAGGATCTCCGGGTCGAGGACCAGAGCACGCGCCAGGCCGGCACGCTTGCGCATACCACCAGAGATCTCACCGGGAAGCTTGTTCTCCGCACCGATCAGACCGACCAGGTCCATCTTCTCCATGACGATGTTGCGGATCTCGGACTCGCTCTTCTTCGTGTGCTCACGAAGCGGGAACGCGACATTGTCGAACAGATCCATCGACCCGAACATGGCGCCGTCCTGGAACAGCACACCGAACAGCTTGCGGACCTCGTAGAGATCCCGCTCCGAACAGCTGGCGATGTCGACACCCTCGATGACCACCGAGCCCGTGTCGGGCTTGATCAGACCGATCAGGGTCTTCAGGAGCACCGACTTACCCGTGCCGGACGGCCCCAGCATCACACTGATCTCGCCCGCAGGCAGCGTCAGCGTGACATCCTTCCAGATGAGCTGCTTACCAAAGCTCTTGGTCAGCCCTTCGATCTTTACGTCTACACCCATGCCCATGCCTCCACTCGAGGTTCTTGTCCGATCAGCGGGGCGTGAGCCCGGCCACCTTCCAGCCGTTGCCGACCTGCTGCATCTTCACCTCGACGCGCGATGCGCTGACGCTGGGCTCGGCCCCTGGCGCCGCCGTGGTCTGCGTGAGGAAGACCAGGACCGTGACCTGCGACCCGGTGGCCCCGACGACGCCTGCCCCGGAGATGGTCGCCTTCGTGGAGATCTGCTTCTGGGTCGCGGCCTTGACGACGGGACCGTCGAGCAGCTTGGCGTAGTCGTTGCGGAACCGTCCGGTGGTCTGATCCTTGGACCGGGCGAGGTCGGCCTCGAGCGTGCGGCGGTCGTAGCTCAAGAGCACGGGCACCCGGCTCTTGGCCGCGGCGAGCGCGTCGGCGCGGTCGCGAGCACGGTCCGAGGCGTGGTCGGCGAGAACGCCGAAGGTGATCGCCGCGGCGAGGCCGACGACCACGAGCACCACGATCGCCCAGCGACGCAGCAGTCTTCGCTCCAGGCTGAGGCGCAGCCGGCCGGATGAGCTCGGCAGAGCCTGGTCGTGCTTGGTCTCTTCGGAGAGGGCGGTCGCCATCTCGGTCTCCTCGATGGTCACGGGATGAACTCCAGTCCGGATACGAGCCAGCGGCCCTCGACGTTCCGCATCTCGACCTTCACCCGGTAGTCACGTTGCTGCGGTGCCTTCGTGCCCGAGTTCGACACGGTGCCGGTCGCTGCGACATAGACCGTCGCCTGCTCGTCGGTCGAGCGCGCCACACCGGCCGAGACGACCTCACCCTCGGCGTCGACCTTGTTGGCCTCCAGTGCCTTCTGCAGCGCGTTCGCCTGCTGCTTCAGGTCGTTGCGGAAGGAGGCGGTCGCGCCGCCGAGAAGGGCCTCGAAGGCCGTCTCCGAGTCCTCTGCGCTGACCGAGATCAGTCGGGTGACCTCGGTGGCCGCCGCCGAGACGGCCTCGGCTCGCTGGTGCTCGGCGGTGACGTCCTCGCGCCAGGACCAGGCGCGCTGCCCGGCGAACACGAGCAGCCCGACGCCCAGCACCAGCAGGAGCACGAAGGTCCTCGTGGAGAGTCTGGACATCGTCACCACATCCCGACCGGCTCGAGGAACAGCTGCTTCCAGGAGCTGTCCACAGCAGACGCGTCCGTCGTCCCCTTCGAGGACGACTCGCCCGGCGAAGCCTTCGGCGCGGTCGAGGCAGCGTTCGGATCGGCGCCCTCGGGCCAGCGCCCCTTGCCGAACTCCAGCCCGCACGAGGAGGGCAGATGGCCGCGCTCGCTGGAGTTGGGACACGGCTGGTTGCGAGCGCCCCGAACCGAGGACGGGTCGCTGGGCGCGGTCTCGCAGTGCGCGAGCGGGTCGGCCTTGCGTACGTTCTCCTCGGACGGGCTGCGGCGATCATCGGTGGACAGGTAGCCCGCCGTGCACGATGGTGGATTGTTGACGCCTGCGCGTAGGTCCAGCTGCACGTCGCCCTCCTTGGCCCGCGGATTGACCGTCTGTTGAAGTCGTCCGATCGTGGCGGGGTACACGACCAGGGTCTGCTGAAGCTGCGGAAGATAGGTGTTGAGCACCTCGCCGTTGACCATCAGGTTGTCCAGGAGCATCGGCAGCGTGGTCTGGAGGTCGTCGACGGTCGCGGTGGTGCTGTCCAGACCCGTACGCCCGTCACGGAGCAGCGAGCGCAGGTCGGCGTCGTTCGCCGCGAGCTCCTTGGTGAGCGCACGCAGCGACGACATCGACGACACGGTCCGCGGCGCCATCTCGTCCTGGGTGGCGAGCACCGGCTCGAGCGCGCGGATCAGCTCGGTCGTCGAGGTGACCTCCTGCTGGGCCGTGTCCATCAGCGTGCTGGAGTCCTCGATCAGCCGGCCGACGTCCTCGCTGCTCGACCCGAGACCGGTGTCGGCCTGCTCCAGTACGTTGCGAGTCTGCTGCTGCGGCACGGACTCGAGCAGGCGGTTGACGGCGTCGAGGACGGGCGCGATCTGGGGCATGGCGACGGTGCGTGATGGCGGCAGCACGTCCCCGCCGCTCAAGGTCGCCTTCGTGGCGGACCCGGAGACCAGGGAGACGTACTGCTCGCCGACCGCCGACGTGCTGTGGAGCTCGGCGTCGACGTTGCCGGGGATCCGGGTGCCGTCGTCGAGGCGAAGAGTGGCCACGGCTGCCCGCGGGGTCACCACGAGGTCGATCACCTGCCCGACCTTGACGCCCCGATAGGTGACCAGGGCGCTCTCGTAGAGCCCGCTGGCATCTTCGAACTCGGCGGTGACCTGGTAGACCCCGATGCCCAGCATCGCCGGAACCCTTGCGTAGGTGAAGACCATCAGCCCGAGCGCGAGAGCCGTCAGGCAGGCGAAGACACCCAGCTGCCGCTTCACCAGTCTCGTCAGCAGCATCAGCAACCTCCCAGGTTCGCGAGCAGGCAGCCGCTGTCGTCGGGCGTGCTCGGGGCGGGCTTCGACGCGGTGGTGCCTGCGGGAGGCAGGCCGGTCGGTCCGGATCCGGTGAGCCAGGTGTCCGTGAGGCTCGAGCCGCGAAGGTCGAGCGTCGCGAAGAGGTTGGTGTAGTCACCGCTGAGGGCGTTGGTCGTGGTCATCGCCGGGAACGGGATGGTCAGACCGAGCTTGAGCGCCTCGGGGATGGAGTCGCCGACCTTGCCGAGGCTGGTCAGGATCGGCCGCAGGGCGTCGAGGTTCGCGAGGAGAGCCGCACGGCTGGCCCGGATGACCTTCGTCGCCTGGGCCCCGGTCTCGCCGGTCCGGGTGACGACGCGGACGAGGCTCTGCCGCTCCTCCTCGAGCGTACGCAGCCCCGGAGCGATCTCGTCGATCGCGTTCGCCAGGACCGTGCGGTCCCGAGCGAGCCCGGCGGAGAGCCGATCGAGCGCCTCGAGCGCCCCCACGATCTCGCCCTTGTTGTCATCGAGCACGGCGAGGAGCTCGTTGGTGCGCCGCACCAGGTTGCGGGTGTCGGGGACCCGGTCGTCCAACGCGGTCGCCAGCTCGGAGGTGATGGTCTCGATCTGTGACAGCCCACCGTTGTTGAGCAGCAGCGCCACCGCGCCGAGGACCTGCTCGGTGGCCGGATAGGTGCCCGTCTGGGAGACGGGGATCCTGGCGCCGTCCCGCAGCATCTCGGTCCGTTCCGCCGCTGCCGCGATGCTGCCGGTGCTGCTCGCTGTCGATGATGCCTCCGGCGCGCTGACATCGACGTACTGGGCGCCGAGGAGGGTCTTCTGCCCGATCGCGAAGGTCGCGTCGGCCGGGACTCGGGCCGACTTCATCAGCCGGAGCCGGACCTTTGCCTGCCAGTCCGAGACGCTGATGCCGGCGACCGTGCCGACGACGACGTTGTCCATCTGCACGGCGGAGTTCGGCACCAGGTTCGCGACCTCGTCGAAGGTGACGGTGACGGTGTAGCCGTCCCCGCCGACGCCGGGCTGGCCCGGAAGCGTGTGGTCGTTCGGCTGGAGGCTGGCGCAGCCGGTCAGGCCGACCATGAGGGCGACCATCGTCGCCAAGATGCGTGTCTTCATCGGTGGCCTCCGAGGGCGGTGCCGAGGTCGGTGCCGAGCAGGCCGGGCAGGAGGGGTTGTACGCCGTCGACGCCCTCGCCGACCTCGGGGATCGGGGTCGGTGTCGACGGCCGACTCGGGTCGACCGGCTCGGCTGCGCCCGGCCTCGCCGCAGTCGGGCCGCTCTGCTGGGCGGTCTTGATCAGGTCGACGAGCGGCGCCAGCGCATCGCGGCACTGCTGCGCCGTACCGCCGGCACCGAGCACGGCGCCGCAGACGAGCTGGGCGGCGTCGTTGAGCCCGGTGAGCGAGGCCCGGCCGGTGATCGCCTGCTTGTCGATCACGTTGAAGAGATCGATCAGCGCCGTCGGAGCCATCTGCAGGATCGCCGCGAGCTGGTTGGACCGGTCCGCGAGGGCCGCACTGAGCAGGTTCAGGTCGCGTACGGAGCTCTTGATCCTGGCCCGGTTGTCGTGGGTGAGCTCCCCTGTCGCCGCCAGCGCCGCGGAGAGCTCCTCGATCGCCGTGGTGAGCTCGCGCCGGTTGGTCGCGAGCACGGCGGAGACCTCGCTGAGCTGCTCGGTGAACCCCGCCACGGCGGCATCGTTGACCGCCAGGTTCTTGGTGAAGCTGTTCAGGTTCGAGACGGTCGTGAACATGTCGGCGCGGCCGTCGGAAAGGGTCGCGGTGGCGCTGCGGAGCCCCTCGACCGCCTCGCGCAGCTGCTCGGCGTTGCCGTTGCGGAGGTTGGCGTCCAGGGTCTCGATGGCGGATCGGAGCGGCTGCTTGCCGGAGCCGGCGGGGGCCAGCGCGGTGGAGAGGTCGGTGAGCTGCTTCTTGACCTCGTCGAACGAGACCGGCACGGCGGTGCGGTCCAGCTCGATCTGGGCGCCGTCGGACATCGCCGGACCCTGGGTGTAGGCCGGTGAGAGCTGGACGAACCGCCCGCTGACCAGGCTCGGGGAGACGATGGCGGCGTGGGCGCCCGCCGGGATCCGCTGGCCGCCCTCGACCTCGATCCCGACATGTACGCCATCGTCTTGCGGGTCGACCTCGGTGACCCGGCCGACGGCGACCCCGAGGACCTTGACGTCGTCGCCCTCGTAGAGCCCGTCGGCGTTGCTGAAGACCGCGGTCACCACCGTCGAGCGGGTGTCCTTGACGGCGTAGTAGGCGCCCGTGGCGAGGAGCAGCAGCGCGAGCCCGATCAGGACACGGCGCAGCAGGAGGCTGGAGGAGATGGTCACTTCACGACCCCTGAGACGATCGGCGCCAGCGAGCCCGGCGAGGTGAGGTTCTGGATGTACGCGTCGAACCACGGTCCGGTGGAGATGGCCTCCCCGATCCCGGTGACGTAGCCGCGCAGCCCGCTGATGGCGTCCTGCAGCGCGGCCTTGTTCCGGTTGAGCAGGGTGACCACCTTGTCGAGCTGGTCGAGTGCCGGGCCGAGCGTGGCCCGGTTGTCGTCGACGAGGCCACGCAGCTGCACGGAGAGGTCCTGCACGCTGGCGAGCAGGCTGACCACGACGGCCTGTCGGGCATTGAGCTGCTCGAGCAGCGACTGCCCGGAGACGAGCAGGGTCTCGATCTGCTCGTTGCGGCTCGCGAGCACCCCCGAGACCCGCGAGGCGCGGGCGAGCAGAGCGCGGAGCTGGTCGTCGTTCTGTTCGACGGCTGCGGTGAGTTCGGTGACGCCTCGCAGAGCGGGCCCGACGTCGTCGTGGGTTCCGCTCAGCGCAGTGCTGGCCTGGTCGAGCGCGCCGGCGAGCTGGGTCTTGTCGATGTCCGCCGTGGTCGTCGTCAGCTCGTTCAGGGTGGCGGTGAGGTTGTAGGGCGAGGACGTCCGCGAGGTCGGGATCGTGTCGCCGGCACCCAGCCGTCCACCGCCTGAGGGGACGAGCTCGACGGCGGCGCGGCCGAGGAGGGTCACGGTGATGATGCGTGCCTCGGTCTTGGTGCCGAGCTCGACACTGCCCTCGGTGAGGACCAGGTCGGCGACGACCTCGTCGCCGTCGAGACGTACGTCGCGAACCTTGCCGACCCGGGCGCCGGAGACCATGACGGCGTCGCCGCCCTTGAGGCCCCCGGCCTCGGCGAAGGCGGCGTGGATGGCGTCTCCGTTGCCCACGAGCGGGAGCTCGCTGTAGTTGAGGCTGGCGGTGACCACCAGCGCGATCGCCATGGTGCCGATCAGGCCCCGGGCGGCGTTCTGGGCGGGCGTACGGAAGCTCATCACTTGCACCTCTGCGCGTCGGACATGATCCATGGAGTCGTCACGGTGGCGTCGGCCTGGACCCGGACCCCGCACAGGAAGAAGTTGAGGTAGTTGCCGTACGAGGTGGCGTTCTGGATCGCCGTGTAGTGGTTCGGCAGCTTCCGCAGCACCTGTTGAAGGGCGGCCTGCTCCTGGTTGATGCCCTTCGCCGCCCTGGTGAGCTGGCTCAGGTCGGCCGTGAGGTCTCCCCTGCCCGCCTCGACCAGTGCCGCCGCTTGGCGCGCGAACCGGTCGGTCTGGGCCGCGGCGTCGAGGATCTGGGTGTCCTGCTGCTCGAGACCGTCGAGGAGCTTGCTGAACTGGTCGATGAGCGCCTGGATCGTCTCGCGCTTGTCGTCGAGCGTGCCGACGACGGTGTTGAGGTTCCGAATCACCTCCCCGATCAGCTCCTGGCGGTTGCCGAGCGTCGTGGTGAGCGAAGCCGCCCGCTCCACCAGGGTGGAGATCGCGGAGCTCTGCCCCTGGAGGATCTTGATCAGGTCGCCCGAGAAGGCGTTGATCTGTGCCGGGGCGAGTCCCGCGAAGAGCGGTTTGAACCCGTTGAGCAGCAGGTCGAGGTCGAGAGCGGGCCTGGTCCGGGACAACGGGATGGTGTCGCCGGCCGCGATCGGCCTCGCGTCCGGGTCGGGTCGGCTGAGCTGGACGATCCGGTCGCCGATGAGGTTCCGGTACTGCACCGTGGCCTCGGTCGAGGCGTTGAGCTTCTGGCCCCGCGGGACGTCGAAGGAGACGCGCACGGTCGCGTCGCGCTGGACCGCCAGGGCCGTGACCTTCCCGACGTCCACGCCGGCGATCCGGACCGAGTCGCCCTTCTGGAGACCCGACACGTTGGCGAAGACGGCGTCGTACGTGACCCGGTCGCCGGGACGGTGCGCGGCCGTCACCACCCCGACCCAGTAGGTGAACAGCGCCGCGACGACCAGGAAGATGCCGAACTTGATCAGGTCGGAACGCTCCCGGCGCCGAAGCTTGCTGTTGCTGGTCACTGCTTGCCTCCTGCGGCGTTGGCGCCACCGGCCAGCAGACCGAGCAGCGTGGTGAGCGTGTTCTCCTGGACCGTGGGTTGCTTGCCCGCATAGGGGTTGGCTCCGGTCACGAACGTCGGCACCGCGGCCTGCGCCTCCTCCTCGGTGACGTACGGAAGCCCGTAGCACTCCGGACCCCTGGTGTCGCCGACCTTCGGCAGGTTGCGCTCGTACGTGTAGGGATCGCGCCCCGGGACGATGCGGGTGATCGTGGTGACCCCCGGATGTGTGCCTCCGACGGCGGCCTCGGCGAGCTTGTTGGCCGAGGCGAGACCGAGGATCGTGCAGGGTAGCTCCGGGGAGTACCTCGCCACGACGTCGGTGACCGGCTCGGTGAGCTTCAACGTGGTGGTCAGCCGCTTTCCCGAGCTGTCCAGCAGCCTGCTCGCGCTGTTGTCGAAGGAGTACAGGCTCATCTCGAAGGCGTGCAGCGACTTCTGCTGGGTGGTCAGGGTCTTGCTGGTCACCGCGGCGTTGTCGGCCAGGGCCACCAGGTCGGGCCGCGCGGTGTCGTACGTCTGCGCGACGCTCGCGCCCGACCTGATGTCGCTGGTGAGCGTGTTCAGATACGGGTTGAACGAGGTGAGGTAGCCGTTGGTCTGGGTGATCAGGAGCCCGATGTCCTCGCCGCGCTGGTCCACCGCCTGCGAGACGGCGGTGAGAGCGGCCGCGACCTGGGCGGGCTTGGCGGTGTCGAGCACCTGGGTGAGGTTCTCGAACGCCTCGTCGACCTCGACCGTGACCCGGTCGGCGTCGATCGTCGATCCGGCTCGGATCCGCGCGGTGCCCGGGTCGCCGGGGTTGAGCTGGATGTACTTCGCTCCGAACGCCGTCGGCGGGACGATCTCGGCGGTCGTGTCGCTGGAGATCTGGTCGAACTCGCCCCGGTCGATGTCGAGCTGGATCGAGACCCCGTCGCCGCCGTCGTCGTGGACGGAGCCGACTCTGCCGATCGCGACGCCGCGGAGCTTGACCGCTGCGCCCGAGGTCAGGGTCAGCCCTGCCCGGTCGGAGGAGACGGTGAGCGGGACGGTGGAGCGGAAGACACCCTGGTAGGTGGCGACGGTGCCGGCGACGAGCGCGAGGATCAGCGCGATGAAGGTGAGCCCGTAGGTGACGTGACGATCAACCATGCCCCTCACCCCGCGATGTGGACCGACGGACCGCCCCAGATGGCGATGCCGAAGATCAGGTCGACGAACATGATGGCGACGAGGGCCGAGCGCACGGCCCGGCCGACGGCCCGGCCGACGCCGGCGGGTCCACCCGACGCCGTGAACCCGTGGTAGCAGCACACCGAGACCACGACCAGCGCCATGATCGCCACCTTCAGCATGGACAGGAACAGGTCGCCGGGGATCAGGAAGGTGTCGAAGTAGTGCTGGTAGGTGCCCGGCGCCTCGTCGTAGCCGACGGTCACCACCAGCCGCGTCGCCAGCCAGCACATCATCACCGCGATGGCGTACAGCGGGATGACGGCGATGAGCCCGGCCATGATCCGGGTGGTGACCAGGTAGGGCACCGGCGGCACTGCCATCACCTCGAGCGCGTCGATCTCCTCCGAGACCCGCATGGCGCCGATCTGGGCGGTGAACCCCGCGCCGACGGTCGCTGTGAGTGCGATCCCCGCGATGATCGGAGCCACCTCGCGAGTGTTGAAGTACGCCGAGAAGAACCCCGACAGCGCGGAGACGCCGATGTTGTCGAAGGACGTGTACGCCTGCAGCCCGACCTCGATGCCCGACGCCGCGGTGAGGAAGCCGATCACGAGAACGGTCCCGCCGATCAGCGCCAGGGCGCCGGTTCCCATCGCGACCTCGGCCAGGAGCCGGACGACTTCCTTGCGGTAGCGGCGGAAGGCATGGGGGAAGTGGGCGTAGGCGCGGCCGTGGAAGGCGAGCTGCTCGCCGAGCTCGCGGAGAGCTGATGTGTTGACGGCCATCTCAGGCTCCCGACTTGAGCTGGAGGAACAGGGTGCTGATCACGCTGTTGGCGGCGAACAGGAGCATGAACGCGAACACGACGGTCTGGTTCACTGCTTCCCCGACGCCTTTGGGCCCGCCCTTGGCGTTGAGCCCCAGGTAACAGGCGGTCAGGCCGGCCAGCAGTCCGAAGACAGCTGCCTTGGCCTCAGCGGCGATGAAGTCTGAGAGCCCCACGAGAAGGGTGAGGTCGTTGAGGTAGAGCCCTGGGGTGGCGCCCTGCAGCACCACGGAGAAGAAGTAGCCGCCGACCAGGCCGACGACGGTCACCAGGCCGTTGAGCGCGATGCCCACGAGGGTCGAGGCGACCACGCGAGGGACGACGAGGCGCTGGACCGGATCGATCCCGAGGGTGGTCATCGCGTCGATCTCCTCGCGGATCTTGCGCGAGCCCAGGTCCGCGCAGATCGCGGTGGCTCCCGCCCCCGCGACGACGAGAACGCTGACGATCGGGCCGATCTCGCGGACGACGGCGACGGCAGCGCCCGCGCCGGCCAGGTCGACCGCACCGATCTCGATCAGGAGCTGGTTGACCTGGAAGATGATGACCACGCAGAACGGGATCGCGACCAGGAGCGCCGGCCAGAACGAGACGGTGGTGATGAACCATGCCTGGGAGACGAACTCACGGAACTGGAACCTCCGCGTGAACCCCTTCCGGAAGACCGAGACGACGAAGGCGTAGAAGTCACCGAAGGACGCCAGAGCCTTGAAGATCGCGTGGGACTGGAGCGCCTCGGCGGCGATCCTCTGACGCTCGGGCGTCATGCCTCGGACACCGGACGGTTCGACCCGGTCGGTCGGGGCGGCGGTCATGAAGCCGCCCGGCGGTTGATCGTGATCACCGGCAGTCGCAGAGCAGCGGGTGCCTCGACCGGCACCATCGGGCGGTTCGGGCTGACCGGCGCCGTTCGCCGGTAGGCCGCGCCGAGGGACGGCCGCGGGTCGTTCCCGCCCTTGTTCGGCCACATCGACATGGCGCGCTCGGCCTGTGCCGTGATCGTCAGGCTCGGGTTCACCCCGAGGTTGGCGGAGATCGTCGAGCCGTCGGTGATGTGCAGCCCGGGATGGCCGTGGACGCGGTGGTAGGGGTCCACGACGCCGCTCTCGGCGCTGTCCCCGATCACGCAGCCGCCGAGGAAATGGGCCGTCATCGGGACGTTGAAGATCTCACCGACGCTCGAGAACGGCCGGCCGTCGATCTTCTCGCTGATGCTGCGCATCGCCTGGTTGGCGACCGGGATCCAGGTCGGGTTCGGCTCGCCGTGGCCCTGCTTCGAGGAGAGCCGCAGCGACCCGCGGCCGAGGCGCCGCCTCTTGCCGAAGACGGTGATCGAGTTGTCGCTGGTCTGCATGACGAGGGCGATGACCGTACGCTCCGCCCAGGTGCGGATCCCCAGGTAGTGGCCGACGAACTGGACCGGATGACGCAGGATCTGGCCGACCCACTTGACCGCCCTCGGCACCCGGCCGCCGCCGTCGGTCATCACCGTGGTGAGCAGCCCCATGAAGCCGGATCCGGCGCCGTAACGTACCGGCTCGATGTGGGTGTGGTCGTCGGGGTGGATCGAGCTGGTGATGGCGACACCGTGGTTGAGGTCGCCGTCGGTCCGGCGCCCCGGTCGCGTGCTCGCGGTGCACAGGGCCTCGGAGTTGGTGCGGGTCAGCTCCCCCAGCCGGTCGGAGAGGCCGGGCAGGAGGCCCTGCTGCTTCATGGTGTGCAGCAGCTCCTGGGTCCCCCAGGTGCCGGCGGCGATGATCACCTGTTCGGCTGTGATCGTCTGCGCGGTGCGCCGGCGTGACCGGCCCGTCTCGTGGGTGGCGATGCGGTAGCCACCGTCGGCCGGCGTGATGCTGTCGACGGTGGTGAGCTCCCGCACCTCGGCGCCGCCGCGCTCGGCGAGGTGGAGGTAGTTCTTCAGGAGCGTGTTCTTGGCGTTGTGCCGGCATCCGGTCATGCACTCGCCGCACTCCAGGCATCCGGTGCGGTCGGGACCGACCCCGCCGAAGTACGGGTCTGCGACCGTCACGCCGGGCTCCAAGGCGTCGTCCCGGCCGAAGAAGACCCCGACCGGCGCAGGGCCGTAGGTATCGGCCACGCCGAGCTCGGCGGCGACCTCGCCCATGATCTCGTCGGGGCGGGTGGTCGTCGGGTTCGGCCGGACCCCGAGCATCCGCTTGGCCTGGTCGTAGTACGGAGCCAGCTCCTCGCGCCAGTCGGTGATGTGGGACCACTGGGTGTCGCGGTAGAAGGCGTCCGAGCGCGGCTCGTAGAGCGTGTTCGCGTACACCAGCGAACCACCGCCCACACCTGCGCCGGCGAGCACGACCACGTCGCGGAGGAGACGGATGCGCTGGATTCCGAAGCAGCCGAGTCGAGGCGCGAACAGGAATCTCCGGGCGTCCCAGGAGGTCTTGGCGAAGTCCTCGTCGCGGAACCGACGACCGGCCTCGAGCACCAGCACCCGGTAGCCCTTCTCGACCAGCCGCAGAGCGGCGACCGAGCCGCCGAAGCCGGAGCCGACCACGACGACGTCATAGGCCTGCTCGGCGCACGATGCATCCACCGGGCACTCCTGTCAGTTGTTCGGAAAGTGTTGCCCGTCACACGATCGGGGCTCGCGTAGTTCATCAACGGAGTTGCGGCGGCCTCTTGTGGTCAGCGCCCAAATGTCGACGCGCGGTTGTGCGGCACGACAAACGGTCCGGCATCGGGCTGGAGCCCGGATCGGCACCCGCGGCACTGGCGCGATCACAACGTGGCCACGGTCACAAAGTGGGCTAGCCTGGCGAGCCAGCGCGCCTACCCCGGTCGGGAGGGACCTCAGTTGACCATCGATGCTCTTCCTCCCGGGGTCGCCGCCTGGCTCCCGGCGTTCATCGCCGACGAGCTGCGCCCGGAGATGATCGACGGCTGGGTCACCCGGACGAGCAGCGCGATCCGGCGCGAGCTGCCCGAGATGGCCTCGGAGCCGGACTTCGTCGCGCTCCTGGACGACGCCGTCAAGGAACACTGGCTCGCGTTCCTGGCAGCCTTCGTCCATCCCGACTTCCAAGCCCACCTGCCACGAGCCGGCAGTCGGATGGCTCGTGAGGTCGCTGCTCGCCAGCTACCGCTGGAGCTTCTGATCAAGATCTACCGAGCCGCTCAGCAGGAGTCGTGGCGCTACGTCACCGGCGTCGTCAACGCGCTGCCGACCGACCAGATCGACCATGCTGCGCTGCTCATCTTCCTCTGGGGACGCGCGAGCTCATGGATCGACGCAGCGATCACCGACTCCACCGAGATCTTCCATGCCGAGAGCTCTCGCCACACCAAAGGCGTGGCGGCACAGCGGTACGAGGTCGTGAAGGCCCTCCTCGCCGGGGCGCCGACCGACGCCCGCCGCACCTCGGCCGCCCTGGGCGGCTATCCGATGTCGGTGCACCACACAGCCTTGATCCTGGAGACCGCTGACGCCTATGCGATCGACGGGCTCGAAAGGGTCGTCCACGACGTCGCCCGCAGGCTCGGTGGGAGCAACCCGCTCGTGGTGCACCCCGGCGGCCGTCAGCTGTGGGCCTGGATCGGCACGCGTGACCAGCCCGAGCTGGACGGTCTCGACGACCTCGCCCCCAACCTGGTGAGCATCAGGGCTGCCATGTACGCCGGCGCCCCCACACCCGGACCGGAGGGATTCGTCAGCAGCCACGAGGACGCCCGACGCGCCCTGCGGATCGTCGCGAGGGGCGGCACATCGACACCGGTCCTGCGCTACGACCAGGTCGAGCTCCTCGCCCTGCTCGGCTGCAGTCCCGAGGTCGACCGGTTCGTCGACCGTGTGCTGGGGCCGCTGGGGTCACCCGACGAGTCGACGGCACGGATTCGCGAGACCGTCCTCGCCTTCATGTCTCACGGCGGGAACGTGGAGGACGCGGCCGAGGAGCTCCGCGTGCACCGCAACACCGTCCGGTATCGGCTCGGCCGGGCCGAGGAGCTGCTGGACCGGCCGGTGGCCAAGGCCGGAGACGAGCTTCGGCTGGCGATCCGACACCGCGAGCTGTTCCACACCCCCGACAGCCAGGGCTGGTCACCGAGCTCGAAGTAGTCCCCCTGGCGCTGGGACATGTTGGCCATCTACACAAATGGCGGATGGGATCTTGAACCACGCCACGAGCGTGGCAGGGGGCGCACCAGCGAGTCTCGTGTGGTGTCGGGCTGTTCCAGCCCCGCCTGTGACTCTCCGAGGAGGCCCTCATGACCGCATCAGCGGCGTCCGCCCGCTCCCACGCGGAGTGGAAGGACAAGAAGCGCTACCTGTGGGTGCTCGGCATCGCCGTGCCCTTGTTCCCGATCATCGGCGTCCTGCTGAGGGACGCCACCGGATCGAGCCTGTGGCTCTGGCTCACGCCGGCGATGTTCTTCGTCGTCATCCCGCTCTTGGATCTGCTCACCGGCTACGACGACACCAACCCGCCCGACGACGTCATCGAGGCGCTGGAGAACGACACGTACTACCGCTGGGTGACCTTCCTCTATCTTCCGGTGCAGTACGCAGGCTTCGTCGGCGCACTGTGGTACCTGGCGTCGAATGACCTGTCCACCGTCGACCGCGTCGCGATCGCCGTCTCGGTCGGCATCGTCGGAGGCGTTGCCATCAACACCGCCCACGAGCTCGGCCACAAGCGTGAGGACGCCGAGCGGTGGCTCTCGAAGATCGCGCTGGCACAGACCTTCTACGGCCACTTCTACATCGAGCACAACCGCGGCCACCACGTTCGCGTCGCCACCCCGGACGACCCCGCCTCCGCCCGGATGGGTGAGACCTTCTACGGCTTCTGGCCGCGCACCGTCGCCGGCTCGCTGACGTCGTCGTGGCACCTGGAGAAGAAGCGCTTCGCCCGCAAGAAGCAGCACCCGTTCCGCCTGGGAAACGACGTCCTCAACGCCTGGCTCATGTCGGTGGCGCTGTGGGGCGCCCTGATCCTGTGGCTCGGACCCGTCGTCCTGCCCTACCTGCTGCTCCAGGCTGTCGTCGGGTTCTCGCTCCTGGAGGCGGTCAACTACATGGAGCACTACGGGATGCTGCGACAGAAGGTCGGCACCGGCGGTCGGCAGCGCTACGAGCGGGTCAACCCCTCGCACAGCTGGAACAGCAACAACATCGCCACCAACGTATTGCTCTACCACCTGCAGCGGCACAGCGACCATCACGCCAACCCGACCCGGCGCTACCAGACCCTGCGGGACTTCCCGGAGTCGCCGGTGCTCCCGACCGGCTACACCGGCATGATCGTCGTAGCGCTCATCCCTCCGCTGTTCTGGCACATCATGGACAAGCGGGTCGCCGCGCACTTCGACGGTGACCTGACACGGGCGAACATCTCCCCGCGGAAGCGCGAGCGCGTCCTGGCCAGGTGGGGCGCCGGCGAGCACGCTCGCGCAACGACCGAGGACGTCACGGTGGCGAGCATCTCCGCGGTCGAGGTTCTCGCCGCCAAGTGCCCCGGCTGCGGCTATCTCTACGAGGTCGCCGCCGGCAACGAGCTCGAGGGATTCGCCGCGGGCACGGCCTGGAATGACGTACCCGACGACTGGTGCTGCCCCGACTGCGGAGTTCGGGAGAAGGTCGACTTCATTCCCGTCGACCCCGCCCGGACTTGAGTCAGGCAACACCCGACGCACGGACGACGAAACTGCTGAGCGGGGTGTCGAGGCGGCCGAATGTATGGGCGGCCATGGCGAAGCGAACTCAGGGCAGGTTCACGAACCCGGCCAGGAAGTCGCGGGCGACGGGGGTGTCAACCCGGTAGGTCACGTCGACGGCCTTGCAGAGGGTGTCGCCGGTGGCCGTGATGGACACGACGACGTCGGTCTCGGTTGCCCCGGCGCCGAGGAAGTGCGGCCCTCCGGAGTCGCCGGAGCAGGTGCCCCCGTCGCCGGTGGCCTGGTTGACCGACAGGGTGAACCAGGTCCTGGTCAGCCATGCCGGCGTCTGGACGGCGAATCGTCGCTCGGTGTTGGCCAGGATCCCGGCGGACCCTCCCTTGCGGGTTTCGCGGACCGCCCCGTAGCCGACGGTGGTGAACTCGGTGCTCCTCAGCTGGTGTGCGGCGTCGAGGTCATCCAGGAGGCCGGCTTCGGGGAGCTGGGCGGGCTGGATCCCGACGGGATCGTCGAACACGATCACCGCGATGTCGTGCGGCTCGGAGAAGCCGCCGGCCCCGGAGTAGCCGTAGTCGGGGTGAGTGTGCGCGGTGCCGCGGTGCAGGGTCATGCCCGGGCCGATCTCGTCGTCGAAGGTCACCGCGGCCTCACCCTCGCCGACGCCTTGCGCGTCGAGGAACGCGGTGCAGTGCGAGGCGGTCAGGAACACGGTCTGCGAGATCAGGGTCCCCGAGCACGCCTGGTCCAGCGCTCCGTCCCCGTCCAAGTCGTAGAGGAGGCTGCCTACGGCCGGATGCCGACCCTCGTCTGGCTCCCCGTACACAATGGCCGCCGCCGGTGGCACCACCGCAAGCACCACCGCGCTCGCCGCCGCCGAGACCGCCAGCGCGCGCCGAAGCCATGCCCCCATGATTCCCTCCGCTCGTGGTGTCGTCTCCGCCCCGAGCCTCTTGCAGGATGCCCAGCGCTGCTCTTCGGCGTCATGCCCCATTTGCGGGGATCTGCCCGAGGAGCCGCGAGATCCTCGTCATCCACCAGATCGAACCCGAGAAGAGCTACGGGCGCACCACGCAAAGAAGCCCGGGCCGACGGCCCGGGCTCCCTGTCGCGCCGTTCGCGACTCAACACATGGGGGACGAAATCCGATCCACCCACCAGTCCGTATCGCGGGGGCGGAGCGTTGCCCATTCCGGCACCTGGCCCCTTGGCGCGGGTCCGGGGCTTGCCCCCACGCTGCCCAACACCATCATTCCTAGAAGCATCGCGGGGAGTGTCCCTGCCGGTCAGCCGCGCCACTCGCCATCGGCCAAACAACCGGCCCGGACGGAACGGGAATGGCGTCTGCTACCCAGTCGCAAGGCTAAAGACGACGACCGCAATGCCGAGGATGAACAGCGCGAAGGCCACCACGAGAGCCCCATCCAGGATGCGAGCCACCCATCGCCAAAGTGCTGGCGCATCGGATAGCAACGCGCGGAGTCGTTTGACGCCCCACCGGATGGAGATGAGGAGGCCGCCGAGAACACAGACGCTGATGACGGTCAGGAGGTGGGAGACGATGCCGCTGCTCGACGAGGCGGCTTGGCCGAGAATCACCGGCCGCACGGTATAGGCAGGCTGTGGCGGTCGGGACGGGTTCGGCTGATCCGTTGCGCTGCTGTGGCTGGAGAGTGAGCGCTTGGTCTACGGACCGGGCGCTCTTCTTCATTTGCGCGGCACGTTCGTGAGCAGGTGGACGGCATCACCATCCACAGGGTCGCGGAACTGAATCGACTTTTGCTCGCCGATTGATCGGCCGATTACTTGAGCCGGGCGTGCGTCCCTGACGCAGGCGGCGGACGGTCACCGTCACTTGACGGATCGCAAGACCGCCAGCGTCTTGCCGTCGTGACGCTTCGCTCATGAAGCCCGACCGGGGCGACCTTCTGACCCCCGGGTCGCCCAGCGGAGGCGATACTCGACCGTGACGAAAATGCGGTCAGACGTGATGCTGTCGATGATGCGCGCCCTCTGGGAGCAGGTCACGGCCGACCTGCGTGGCGTGGCCGTGCAGTACGAAGGCTCCTCGGAGCAAGGCACGATCGAAGGTCGCTTCTTGTACGAGGGCGACGTCGGCGAGGTGCAGGAGGAGTGCGTTTCCCTGGCCGAGACATACTGCATCGCTGACTATCCGCCCGAGGTTTCCGTGAGGTTCCGGGCAATCCCTCACGCGACCCGCGATCTGTTGCCCGGCGAGCACTGGGTGTTCCTTCGCTGGGAGCCGGGACACTGACCAATCTTGCCGCGGCGACTCGCCGGTCGACCAAGTCGTCAGCCCCCGCGTCGGACGACTCGATCTATCCGGTGCGCTGCCTCTTCGGGGGCTGTCTCGCTGGTGTCGATCCTGACGCCTGCGATGGGGAGCCTCGGAGTCTCGCGCCAGGCGTCGAGGCGCTCGTCGACGTCGTGGCTGCCACGTACTCGAAGTCGCTCCAGGGCGATGAGTTCCGGGCAACGGCCACCGGGGCGATCCTGCACCGAGATGCCGTCACCCCACCTTGGAGTAGGAGCAAACCGGCCAGGGGTGACGGCTTCACGACCTCCGTCACACGGCTGCCTGCCTGTGGTTGGCTCGCGGCGTCGACGTCGGCACGGTCAAGGAGTGGATGGGTCACGAGTCGATCGCGACCACGAATCTCTACCTGCACTTCCTCGGCACGGGCGCCGACGCCGCGGGCCTGGACCGGCTCAACGACACCGGCCACCGGGGTGCTCAGAAGCCTCCGGAGGGCACCAGGGGGGCACATGACGAGGAGGCGGGCGAATGACAACCAAGAAACCCGGCCTCGTGTCCTACGTTTCCGCAGGTGAGACCGGGTTTTCGTTTGGTGGAGCTGAGGGGATTCGAACCCCTGGCCTTCTCTTGGTGCCTGGCGCCCATCTTCGGGTGCCAAACCTCTCGAGATTTCTCGGCGGATCTCATGCAACCACCGTTTGACCTGGGCAGACATCTGTCATCGACGTCGACGACACGCTCCACGCTACCTCATCGTCTCGGGCGATCTCGGGGCCCCTCGGAGAGGTTTTCGCGGAGTATTCGCGGAGTAAGTGACGCCCTCTTGGCGCACTGCAGGTCAGTCGGCGGCGAGCCAGAGAGGGCTGGCCGGAGCCATGAACGTGGCTCCGAACGGCTGCACCATGTAGTCGGGGAGCACCATCTCGCCCGACATCAGCATCCGCTTGCACTCCTCACGGAAGGTCGAGGGGCTCCCGGCCATCTCGTAGAGCGCGAGGTGACCCTCGTTCGGGACCTCGACCCCCGGAAGCGGCCTGGTCTCAGCGGGGAGGAAACGCTGCGCTCGGAGCATCCCTGGAACGGAGAGAATCTGCGGGATGTGCTCCTCGTCGTACCACTTGCCGTAAGTGTCCCAGTCGGTGGTGTGGGTGCTCCAGGCGAAGAAGAGGTGGCGCTCGTCGAGACGGTTGGCGTCCCAGTCTGCGCCGTAGTGGACCTCACTCACGGGGCGAAGGAAGAGGGCCTTGAACGGCTGCACCATGTAGCCAGGGAGCACCATGTCGCCGGACATCAGCATCTTCTTGACCTCCTCGCGGAAGGCGTCCGGAGTCTGCTCGAGCTCGTACATCGCGAGGTGGCCCCAGTCCAGCTTCTTCACGCCGGGCAGCGGCTTGGTGTCGTCCAGGACGAACCGTTGGGCACCGACCATGCCGGTGGTGTCCATCACCTGCGGGATGTGTTCCTCGTCGTACCAGGTGCCGTAGGTGTCCCAGTTCGTGGTGTGGGTGCTCCACGCCATGAACAGGTGTCGGTCTCCCACGGTGGCGGGAAGTCGGTCGTCAGTCATCGGGATCTCTTCTCTCGGTGGTGGATGATCGGTCAGTCGGACAGACCCGGCCCGACCAGGATCTGCTTGAGCTCGGTGAACTCCTGGATGCCTTCCGCACCGCCTTCGCGGCCCCATCCGGAACCGCAGCGGCCACCCCAGGGCACGGTGACGTCGGGTCCGAACCCGTTGATGGCGACCGAACCGGCCGTGACCCGACCGGCCAGGTCGAGCGCCACGGCCCGATCGCGCGTATAGATGCTCGCCGCGAGACCGAACTCGGTGTCGTTGGCCAGGGCAACGGCATCATCGAGGTCGCTGTAGGTGAGCACGGCGGTGACGGGGCCGAAGACCTCGTTGCGGGCAAGGTCCGCCTCGCGGGCCACGCCCGTCACGATCGTCGGCTCGAACCAGAGCCCTTCGCGTCCGTCTGGAGCTCCGCCACCGGCTGCGATCGTGGCGCCTTCCTCGAGGGCCCGAGCGAGAAAGGACTTGGTACGTTCGAGCGCAGCCTCGTTTGCCAGAGGACCGATGTCGGTGGCCGGGTCGAGCGGGTCGCCGATGGTGAGGCGGCTCCACGCCGCCCGGAGGGCTTCGACGATCTCGTCGTGCCGCGACTCCGGCACCAGGACGCGGGAGAGGAGAGCACACACCTGTCCCGTCCCTGCTGTCGCACCCGGGACCAGGCTGCGCAGGACCCGATCGAGATCCGCATCCGGAAGGATCACCGCCGCCGACTTCCCACCCAGCTCGAGATGGGTGCGGGCAAAGCGAGGTGCGGTCGCCTCGATGATGTCCCTGGCCGTCGCCTGTCCTCCGGTGAGCGAGACCAGATCCACCCGAGGGTCTCGAGTCAGCGCCCTCGCAGTGTCTGCGGGACCCGTGAAGATGCTCAGCGTTCCCGCCGGGAAGCGCGCCTCCTCGGCACACGCCGCGACGAGCCGCATGATCAGGTGTGACTCCGGTGCGGCCTTGACGATCACCGGGCAGCCGGCGAGGAGGGCCGGGACGATCTTGGTGGCCATCGTGACGAGTGGCCCGTTGTAGGCGAAGACGCCGGCGACGACGCCGGCAGGCTCGCGGCGCACGGCCACGTCACCCATCGGCCCGGTGACGATCTTCTCCTGCAACGCATCGGGTGCGGCGGCGATGGACGCGTTCCAAGCGCCCACCGCACCGAACCTGTGCAGTGTGCGGCTGTACCGGACCGGCATGCCCGCCTCGACCGCCCACACGCAACCGAGGTCATCCAGGCGCGACTCGAGGAGGTCACAGAAGCGTCGGACCACGGCGATCCGCTCGGTCACTGCCATCCCGCCCCATCGAGCGAGTCCATGCTCGTGGGCCGCCGTCACCGCAGCCGTCGCCTGGTTCACGCTGGGCAAGGCGACTTCGGCGACGAGGGCCCCTGACGCCGGCGTCACCACACGATCACGCCCTCCGTCACCCGGCACCCACTCGCCCGCAACGAACACATCGTCGACGTGAGCGACCGAGCATCCGCCGATCTCAACCTTGTTCATCTGCATCCTTAGCTACTCGGGGTGTGACACCTGGAGCGAGATGTTCCGAGGAGCACTTCTTCATGCTTCCCGCATACGACGGCGCCGCGCCATCCCCCGAAAGACAGATCCCATACCCCTTGGCGACCCGACCACTCGAATATAAAGTGCATTTCATGACCTATGCAATCGCGCGTCCTGCTCGCGTTCTCATCAGTGGTGCGGCCGGCGGCCTCGGCTCTGCCGTCGCCCGACGCCTCTCCGCCGATGGTGCCCAGGTAGCTCTGACCGATATCAACGCCGATGGGGTGCGCGCCGTCGCCGATGAGCTGGGAGGCATAGCACTTCCAGCCGATGGCACCGTGCGCGAGGAACTCCGTGAGGTCGTGGCACGAGCGGCGCAAGAACTGGGCGGGATCGACGCGGTCATCGGTGCCCAGGGAGCCCAGGTCCCCTCTACCACGAGTCCCAAGACTCAGGAGGGCTGGCTGAAGAGTCTCGACATCAACCTGAGCGGGCCGTTCTATCTCACCGCAGAGGCGATGCCTCACCTGATCGCCTCGAAGGGGTCAGCCGTCCTGATCTCCTCCTCTGCCGGGATCTTCTCCGGTCCGGTCGGCGCCGCTGGCTACACGGCGGCGAAGACGGGCGTCGTCGGCCTGGTCCGCTGGTTGGCCCGCGAATACGGCCCTAAGGGCGTACGCGTCAACGGCGTCAGTCCGGGCTGGATCCGCACTCCCCTCGGAGATGGCGGCATGGCTTTCATCGCTGATCGGGACGGCACGACCATCGAGGAGGCGTACGCAGCGGCGACCTCCCGCGTACCCCTCCGGCGGCCTGCCGACCCGGCGGAGATCGCGGCGGTGTGTGCCTTCCTCACCTCGTCCGATGCCTCGATGGTCACCGGGCACACAGTGGTGGCCGACGGCGGTGGCGCCGTAGTCGACTGCTCGACAAGCATCTTCGACCCGTCGACGTCATGAACACATCCGACGCCTTCTTCCGCGAAGAGGACGGCCGCTTCATCCCCCTCTCTCCGGCAATGAGCGGGTGGGGTCCTGACAACCTCCGCGGCCCTGCGATCACCGGGCTTCTCGGGCGGGCTGCTGAGCAATCCTGCGCCGCCGATGGACGCCGGCCGGCGCGGGCGTCGTTCGAGCTCTTCCGAGCTGCTCGCATGCTGCCGACCACCACCCACACCAACATCGTTCGTGCAGGGGGTCGCCTGACTCTGGTGGACAGCGAGCTGCTCCAGGAAGAGACCGTCGTCGCCCGCGCTCACGTCCTGTTCCTGGCGACCTCGGACGAACCGCTCGGACAGGTCTGGACGCCCAGCGGTCGAGTTCGTCCGCCCGCGAACTCGCTCGCCTATGACGAAGAAGGGCGCAGCTACTTCAGCGATGGCACGTGGACCGCAACCGCGGCAGAGCACCACAACGAGCTTCCGAAGTCCGTCTGGCAGCAGCCCCTCGTCACCGTCGAGGGCTCCTCCCCAACGCCGTTCGAGATCGTGTCGGCGGCCAGTGACATCACGAGCCTGACTGTCAACTGGGGTGACCGTGGTGTCGAGTTCATCAACGCCGACGTGTCCGTCACGCTGGCTCGGCTGCCGGTCGGCGGCAGCGTCGGGATCTCTGCGACCCACCGCTCCAGCGACTCCGGGATCTCCGTGGGGTCGGCCGTGCTCTACGACCGCCAGGGCGCATTCGGCACCTCCAGTGTCGTTGCGTTGGCAAACTCGCGCCACGCAGTCATACCCGGGGTCGCCCGCGCGACGGCGAAGGCGCCGAGCTGATGTCCGAGCGCTCGATGTCGCCGCACCATGTCGCGTTCCGTACATCTGACGTGGAAGTGGCGCGCGACCACGTCACCCAGGCGTTCTCCGAGCACGAGATGCACGTCGTCGGCGACAAGTCCCTGGATCTCAACGTCGATATGGCAGTGGGCCGGCAGACGGCCATCGGCCGTATGTCGTACGGGGCGCAGGTCGCCATCTCGGCACCGCCGATGCACTCCTACTACGTCGTGAGCCTTCCGCTCACCGGTTCGAGCACGGCCAGCCAACGCGGTCAGGACGGGGAGGCGCGAGCAGGCCGGGCCGGTGTGACCCTGCTCCCCAACGATCCCCTCCTGCTCACCTGGAGCCCCGACGCCGAGCAGTACGTCATCAAGCTGCGACGCGAGCAGCTGGAGGCCCATGCGAGCAGGATGATCGGCCGCCCGGTAGGTCTCATCGAGTTCGACCTCAACTTCGACCTGACCTCTGGTGCCACTCAGGCCCTGCTGTCGACCACGGGGTTCGTCTACGGCGAGCTCAGCCGCCCGGCAGGTCTGGCAACGATGCCCGCTGCCTTCTACGAGCTCGAGTCGCTGCTGATGACCCAGGTGCTCATGGTGGTGCCCAGCCAGCTCAGGACGGCGCTGCAGTCGCAGGCATCGACGCCCGTACGTCGCGCACGGATCGACGAGGTCGTCGACCTGATCGATGCTGACCCATCGGCCGAGCTGACCAGCGTCGACCTGGCGCACCGCGTCGGGCTGAGTGTGAGGGCGCTGCAGCAAGAGTTCCATGATGTGCTGGGGCTGTCCCCCAGCGCGTACGTGCGAGGTGTTCGTCTCGACCGTGTCCACAACGAGCTGCTTCGCGGAGGCGAGCCCGTCACTGACGTCGCAGCACGCTGGGGCTTCTTCCACCCCGGGCGCTTCGCGCAGCAATATCGTCAGCGGTTCGGTGAGTCACCGTCGCAGACCGGGCGCTCGCCTCGCCGTCACTGAGACGATCGAGTCGAGCGCCCGGTCGCTCACGAGGTCGTTACGGCGCGATACTGGTCGCGCAGCTCGAACTTCTTGACCTTGCCCGACGCCGTGCGCGGCAGGCCGTTCTCCACTACGAAGTGGCGCGGCACCTTGTACTTCGCCAGACGGTCCAGACAGTGCTGTCTGACCACTTCGACGTCGATCGTCGCGCCCGTCAGCGGCACAAGGATCGCGCACCCGACCTCGACCCATCGGACGTCGGGAACCCCGACGACTGCGGCATCGGCCACACCGGGCGCTGTGGTGAGGACGGCCTCGACCTCAGCCGGGTAGACGTTCTCTCCGCCCGTCCGGATCATGTCCTTGGCACGACCTCCGATGCTGAGGAATCCGTCGGCGTCGAGCACCCCAAGGTCCCCTGTGCGGCACCATCCGTCGACGAACGTCTCGGCGCTCGCCTCCGGACGATTCCAGTAGCCACCGCTGACGGCAGGGCTGCGGACCCAGATCTCACCGCTCTCGCCGGCCGGAGCATCATGCCCCTCGGCATCGACGACCCGCACCTGCGTCAGCGGCATCGGTCGGCCGACCGAGCCGGCATGTGCCCTGTCCTTCCCCTCGAGGCAGGTGCTGATCGCGCCGCCCTCGGTGAGGCCGAAGACCTGAACCAGCTCGATGCCCGGTAGCTGCTGTGCCATCGCCTCGTAGACCCAGGGCATCAACGTGTCTCCGCCACAGACGATGCGGCGCAGGGTCGACGGGACCAGGGATGCCACGTCGGGAAGACGCAGCAGCTCCGGGATCATGAACGAGTAAAGCAACATGTCGGTCGCTCCGCGCTCGCGACCGGCGGCGAGATACTCCGTCAGGTCGAAGCCTCCCGAGGCGTAGGTGACTGCCGTGCCGTGGCTGCACAGCACGCCGAGCAGCAGCGCCTCGAACCCACCGGCATGGAAGAGCGGCCCTGCAGTGAGCGCGACGGTGTCGGTGTCGTATCCCCAGCGCAGGCCCTGGATCGATGCGAACCAGAGATCGTTGCCGTGCGTCCAGATCGCGCCTTTGGGCCGGCCCGTCGTGCCGGAGGTGTACATCAGTGCCACCGGGTCATCGAGCGATGTCTCCGGAAACGCCGTGGGCGGTGCGACGTCGACGTCGACGAACGCATCGAACGTTACGGCCCAGGACAGCTCTCCGCCGCGCACCACGTACGTATCGACCGCGAGCCCCGACCGGATGCGGGCGACGCCGTCGGCGTACTCCTCGTCGAACAGCAGCACCGCCGCGCCCGAGTCATTGAGAATGAATTCGAGCTCCGCCGGAGCCAGCCGCCAGTTGAGCCGTACGGCGATCGCACCGGCGCGCGCGATCGCGAGGTAGAGGGCGATGTAATCGGTGGAGTTCTTCAGCAGCATCCCGACCCGGTCGCCCTTGCCGACACCCGCAGCGAGCAGGGCGCTCGCGTACCTCAGCTCCAACGCATGCAGGTCCGCCCAGCTCAGCGGCGGCTGGTCGGCCAGGGCGATGGCCGCCTTCTGGGGCGGCACCGGCGGTGCCTGGCCGACGACCGAGTCCGTGATCCAGGTCAAGCTCGTACCCATCACAGACCTCCTGGGTGTGCGGCGCGTAGTGCGGCCGTGGCGTCGGCGTCGATCTGAAGACCCTCCGGATCGGTGGCAGGGTCGCCGAGGACGACCACTCCATAGTCCCTCGCCGCGCCGGCGATGCTGACGTACTCATCGCGTACGTCCGCGAGGACGCGGACCGGGTCACGGTCGAACGGGTGGCCCCAGCCACCGCCGCCGTTGGTCTGCACACGTAGAACCGTGTTCGCCGAGGTGGTCCACATCGGCTTGGCACCGAAGTGGCGATAGTCCCCACCGGGCTCGAGCCGTTTGGTCGCGGAGTCGATGAGCCCGGCGACGGGCTCGCTGCGTGCGTACTCCTCGTCGCTGAAACCGACCATGGACGTCGGCACGACGCCCGGGTCCTCCGGCGGAATGAACCACATCGCGCCATTGGGTCCCGGCCGGCCACCGTGGGCACCGACACCGCTCGGCTCCTTGTAGCGGAACGGAGAGAGCCATTGCTGGGCATCGGTCAGCCAGAGCGTGTCCTTCAGATGCGCGGCACCGCCCCGGTGGGCGCCCGCGCCACCGGTGTCGATGGCGTGCTCCTTCCGAAGGACGACAAGGGGCGCATCGTGCTCCATCGTCTCGGTCGCCGGGTCGAGGTTGTTGAGGTTGTAGAGCACGGTGTAGCTGTCTCCGTCACCGTGGCGCGTGGCGCCCCACGGACCGTGCTCGCCACCGGCCTGGACGACACTCGACCACGGCGTGCCGTCCGGCATGACACCGATGCCGTTGTGCGTGTTCGTGGACCCGTAGTCGCCGCCGACGCCGAGCTCGCCGAGCACCGGGTTGAGCGCTTGGAAGACCGCGGCGATCAGGGCGCCTGAGGCCTCCCAGAACATCATGTTGGCGCCGTCCGGCGGAAGCGACGTGACCAGCGAACCCGGAGGGGCGACGAGGTCGATGTTGCGCCAGGTTCCGCTGGTGAACGGCGTCAGCGGGTCGAGCAGCATCGTGAGCGCGACTCCGACCGTGGTCTTCGCGTCGAGCACGCCCGCGTTGATGCAGGTGCGGGCCTGGGCAGATGTCCCCGACAGGTCGACCTCGATGTCCTCCCCGCGCTTGCGGACCGCCACCTTCAGCCGATAGTCGATCGAGGCGTCCAGGCCATCGGCGTCGATGAGCGCGGTGCCCTCGTAGTCACCGTCCGGGATCTTCGTGATTGCCACCCGCATGCGCTCGGCCGAGGTGTCGACGGCATACCCGAGCGTGCCGAGGAACGCGTCGAGACCGTAGCGCGCGACGTTCTCGTGGAGCAGGCGCTCGCCGAGCTTGAGCTGCTGGAAGATGCTCTTGAAGTCGGGCAGCAGGAGCGCGCCGAACCGGGTGTTGTCGAAGAACAGGCTGAACGTCGAGCGGACCGGCGCATCTCCCGACCACATCAGCATGGGCGGGATGACGAGGCCGTTCTCGTAGACGTTCTGCTTGGTCGCCGAGAAACCGCCGGGGACCGTGCCGCCCATGTCGAGCTGGTGGGCACACATGTTCACGAAAGCCACCAGGCGTTCGCCCTCGAAGACCGGGCGGACGAACAGCACGTCGTTGACGTGGCGCCCGCCGCGGTAGGGGTCGTTGCAGATCAGGACGTCACCGGGCCGGAGGTTCTCCGGGCCGTACTCGACGACGGCGTTGCGCACCGCGTCAGCCATGGTGCCGAGGAACGGTGTCAGGCTGTTGCTCACCACCGCCATCGGGTAGTCCTGCTCGGGCGGCCCGCTGATCGTGCACGCGAAGTCGTACCAGTCGCGGATGATCGGCGAGAAGGCCTCACGCATGAACGCCGCGGACATGTGCTCGACAACGTACTTGAGCCTGCTGGTGATCACCGAGGCGGTGAAGCGGTCCGCGTGGTAGCGGGCGCTGAAATCTGCGTCCGGCAGTTCGCGCAACAGCGTCTCTGGGGTGGTCTGAAGAGTCATCTCACTCACTTCTTCCTGATGATCAGCTCGCCGTGGCGACCGACGGTCGCCTCCTGCCCGGCGCGTACGTGCGTGGTGGAGAGCTCCTCCTGGACGATGGCCGGGCCGGTCAGGACGTCGCCCTGCCGCAGGTCGGTCCGGTCGTAGACCTCAGCGACCTGACCACCATCGGCGTCGCCGTCACCGAGGAACTCCAGCTGCACCCTGCGGACGGGCACCAGAGCGTCACCATCACGGGTCGGGAGCACCGGGTAGGCGACCTTGTCGGTGTCGACCACGGCGCGCACCCGGAAGGTCACTCCCTGCACCGGGAAATGCTCGAAGCGGTTGCCGGCACGCGACTCGTACGTGTCGTGGAAGGCCGCGATCATCTGCCCGATCGCGTCGGCGTCGATGGTGCCGTCCGGGACCGGGACGAAGGGGGTCTCCCAGCTCTGGCCGAGGAGGTGACCGTCGAAGCTGCGCTCGAACGTCACTCCGTCGCCCGCGCCCACCTGGTCACGGAGCTCCGCCTCCATCGAGGCGTACATCGCATCGATCTCGGTGATCGCTTCCTCCGAGAGGACCGTGTACGCACCACGGTTGACGGTGAAGACCTGGTCGGCCGAGAGCAGGCCGAGCGCGGAGAAGAGGCCCGGGTACGGCGGCACGACGACCTGCTTGCAGCGGATCGTGTCGAGGACGGCCGGGAGCAACATCGGCCCCGCGGCGCCGTATGCCATGAGGCTGTAGTCGCGCGGATCGACCCCGTTCTTGATCGCGACGTTGAAGACGCCCTCGGCGATGTTGTGGACGGCCATGTCGTAGGCGTGCCGGACCCGCTGCGCCAGCGTCAGCTGGCCGGGCAACGACTCGAAGGCTGCACGCGAGAGCTCCTTGTCGAGCTTGATCCGACCGCCGGCGAAGGAGTCGCCGTCGATGATGCCGATCATCAGGCAGGTGTCCGTGGTCGTGGGCTGAGTGCCGCCACGGCCGTAGCACGCCGGCCCCGGTTCGGCGCCAGCGCTGCCAGGACCGACCTGGATCTCACCGGTGGCCGCGACGGTGACCAGGCTGCCGCCGCCTGCACCGATCGCGGTGATGTCGTTGGCCAGAGCGTTCACCACGAGGTCGTGCTCGAGCTCGAAGGAGGTGTTCACGAACGGCGTGCCGTCGGTGACCACGCTGATGTCGCAGGAGGTGCCCCCGATATCGGCGCACAGCAGCTTGTCCTCGCCCATCAACGCACCGAAGTGCGCCGAGGCGACGGTGCCCGCCGACGGGCCGGAGAAGACGATGCGGAACGGGTGGTTCATCGCCGCGGCCGCCGGGACCAACGTCGCGGCGCAGTCAGCGAAGTTGAGCTGGCCCTCGAAGTCCAGCTCCGCGAGGCCGCGGTCGAGGCGCGCGGTGTAGTCGGTGTAGATGATCTTCATCAGGGTGTCGACCACGGTCGTCGACGCTCGGGCGTACTCCTTGGCGAGCGGGGAGACCTCGCTCGAGATCGAGCACGGGACGTCTCCCAGCACCTCGCGGACGAGCTCGCGCAGCCGCTCCTCGTGTGCAGCGTTGACGTAGGCGTTGATCAGGCAGATCGCCACGCCCTCGACCTCACAGCGGCCCAGCAGCTCGAGCTGCTCCCGGGCCTGCTCCTCGTCCAGACCGAAGAGGACCGAACCATCGGCCAGAAGCCTCTCGCGGACGCCGCGACGCAGATAGCGCGGCACCAGCGGCCGCGCCGCGTCGCCGAAGCTACGGCGCCAACCCGGGTCCAGGATCGCCTCTGCCGGCCGCCATACCCGACCCATGTCGAGGATGTCGCGATGTCCTTCGGTGGTGAGGAAGGCGATCTTCGGGAGGTTGCGCGTGATCACCGCGTTCAGACCGTGCGTGCTCGCGTGGTTGAACGTCGCGAGGTCCCCGACCCCGAGCTCCGCCGCCCCGGCGAGGACCGGTGAGGCGACGTCGCCGTACTCCGTCGAGACCTTCGCGGTCACTATCTGACCGTCCTTGACCGCGACCACGTCCGTGAACGTCCCGCCCACGTCGACTGCCATCATGTTCATCTCGTCCTCCTCAGACCAGGTCAGCGAGGAGCTGGATGGAGCCGAGCAGCGGCCCACGCTCACGCGAGATCGAGTGCAGGCAGGACTGGCACTTCACGACATCGAACCAGCCACCTTCCGAGCAGACCGGATAGGCGGCGAGAACGGCCTCCCCGCAGCGCGGGCAGTCGCCGGTGACACTGACGCGCTCGAGCACGACGGGTGGACTCGTCTGGACGGGATGCGACATAGGGCTTTCTCCTTGGGCAACGGGTCGTTGTCGACCTCACATCGACCGTATGAAGAATGTGACCGACGTCACCATCCGCTCCGCGCAGGGATCCCGTCCGATTTACGCATAACGCGCTCACACACGGCGAGCCCAGCCGACCCAGAGCCGGTCGCGGAGCACGACCTTCTGGATCTTTCCGGTGCCGCCCTTGGGTAGGTCGTCGATGACGATGACCCGCTTGGGGACCTTGTAACCGCCGAGCTGGCTCCGACAATGCGCGATCACGTCCTCCGACGCGACCGTGGCTCCATCGACCAGGGAGACGACCGCAGTGACCGCCTCGCCCCACCGCTCGTCCGGAGCACCCAGGACCGCAACTTCCCGGACCCCGGGAAGAGCCGAGATCACGTTCTCGATCTCGCGTGGATAGACGTTGAACCCACCGGTGATGATCATGTCCTTACGGCGGTCCAGCATGAACAGATAGCCGTGTTCGTCGATGTAACCGACGTCGCCGGTGTAGCACCAGCCATCGACGAAGACCTCTGCCGTCGCCTCCTTGTTCCGCCAGTAGCCCGGGCCGACATGGGCGCCACGGGTGGCGATCTCCCCCGCCTCTCCCGGCGATTGGGCCTGACGATCAGGACTGACGATCGCGACCTCGACGTAAGCCGTGGGCCGTCCGGCTGAAGCCAAGCGGGGCAGACCGCGAGCATTGATGTCCGGAAGATGCTCGTCGGGGCCCAGGGCGGCGATCGGCATCTGCGCCTCGCTCGCCCCGTAGAACTGCTGCATCGCGCGGCCGAAGTAGTCGTGGGCTCTCGCAGCTCGGTCGGGCTGGATGGCCGATCCTGCGTACGGCAGCACCCTGACGTTGCCGACCTTCCCTGTCGGCGCTGCGCGGGTCTCGAGCTCCTCGAGGACCATCGTGATCATCGTCGGCACCAACGGAAGCACCGTCACCTCACCCGACAGCGCGACGTCCACGACCTGCCCGGCCTCGAACGACTCCTCGAGGACGTTGAGCCCACCGACCGCCGCCACCGCCTCGTTGATGCCGCCGCTGAAGTGACTGATCGGGGCGGTGTGCAGCGCACTGTCCTCGGCCCCGAGGTCTGGCAGCTCATGGAGGATGCCACGCACCCGGGCGCCCGCGTTCAGGTGGGTGACCTTCACCCCTTTCGGCAGCCCGGTGGAGCCCGACGTATAGAGGATCGCCGCCAAATCGCTGCCTTCGGGCAGAGGAGCGTGCTCGTCCTCACCGGAGTCGAGAAGTTCCTCCAACCCCAACGCTCCCGCCGGGATCTCGCCCGGTCCCATGACGACCAACTGTTCGACGTGCGAGGGAATCCAGGACCGGCCCGCTTCCGCCAACCACGAGGCATCGACCACCACCAGCGCCGGATCGGCGTCGGCGGCGATCTGCGCCAGCTCTGCAGGATGCAGCCTCGGCAACAACGCCACCCGGACGAAACCACCGATCGCGAGCGCGCGCTCCACCTCGGCCCACTCCACCCGGTTGGGCCCGACGATCACGACACGGTCACCCCGCTCGAGGCCCAACCTGCGCAGAGCCGACGCAAGGCGACGAACCCTCACGCCCAGTTCTTGGTAGCCGATCTCCCGTCGCCGGTCGCGCAACGCCGGCCGTTCGGCGTGATCGAGGAAGCCACGGGCGTACATCTGGCCGAGCGGAACAATGCCCTTGCCGTCCACTTGTCGAGGTCCCCCGTCAGCCGATACGTGAGGCCGGCCAGTCACGTGCAGGCGAACGCCAGGCAGGCCAGTTGTCCTCCGGCTCGGGACGCGTCAGCGACAGGTGTGTGAAGCAGTCCTGGCACTTCACGACCATCCGCGGACCCAGGTGGCTCGCGACGGGGTAACGGGCGACATCGCTGCCACCACAGGACGGGCAGATCGCCTCGACGGGCGTGCGTTCGACGTACACCCGGTCGGTCGCGGGGCGAGGAAAGAGAAGACGGTCAACAGCCATGACGAAACTCCTGTCGGTTCAGAGGGTCCAGGTGAGCGGGGCGGCGATGGGGACGCTCCAGGTGCCAGCGGTACGCCGCGCCGCGAGGTCGGCTCGCAGGCCCGACGTCGCGTCGGTGTCGACGGCGCCGTCGCCGTCGCCGACGATGACGCCGTAGGCCTGCTCCGCGCTCGCCGAGCTGACCAGACCGTTGCGTACGTCCTCGGCGACCTTCTCCACGCTCCGGGCGAGCGGATCGCCCCAGCCGCCACCACCGCCGATCACGAAGCGCAGCGCGTCGCCGGCCTTGAGCATCAGCCCGGAGAACTTCCCGGTGTTGTAACGCGCGCCCAGGCCGAACTCACCTCCGTTGGGGTCGGGCCGGCCGTCGGCGGCGAACATGCCGAAGAGCGGTGTCGCCCCGCGCAGGTCGAGCGGGTCGGTGTGACGCCCGATGTCGAAGTTCTCGACGTACCAGCCGACGGAGGGAGCGCCGGCACCGCCACCGTTGGCGCCGGGAGCGCCCTGACGGACCCGGTCCGCTGTGACCGTCACGACGGTGTCGGACTCGGCGTAGATCGAGTAGACAGCCCCCAGCCCGCCGCGGAACTGCCCTGCCCCGGCCGTGTCGATGAGCATCTCGTGCTGCACGACCACGAGCGGGCTCTCGATCTCCACGTGCTCCTGCACCGACGTACGGCAGTTGCCGATCGGGACGACGCAGAACGAGATCCCGTCACCCTTCCAGGTGCCGCCCCAGCCGCCACCCGTCAGCGCGAAGGCGCCCCACGGAGTGCCTTCGTGGCCGGGGCGGCTGTCGATGCCCCCGAGGCTGATGACAACCGCCGTACCGGTGTCGGGGGCGAAGGACTCGTCGGTCGCCTGGCTCAGCGCCTGGGTGACCACGTTGATGGCTCGGGCGCCGATGTCAGCATGGTTCGAGCAGCTCGACGGCGGCAGTACCTGGACGATGCTCCCGGCCGGAAGCAGCACCTCGATCGGTCGCATCGTGCCGCTGTTGACCGGAGTCGCCGGATCTGCCATCAGCTTGACGGCCTCGATGCAGCGCCCGGCCTCTGCCCATGCCGTACCGCAGTTGCCGAGGGGTTGGCGCCCCGAGCCGGAGAAGTCGATCTCCATCGAGTCGCCTCGCACCTTCACGGTCACGTGGACCGGGATCGCCTCGTCGGTGACGCCGTCCTCGTCGAGGAAGTCCTCGGCGGAGTAGTCACCGTCGGGGATGCTCGCGATGGCACGCCGCATGCTCGCCTCCACCGAATCGACCGCATACCTGCCTGCGGCACGGACCTTCTCCAGGGTCCCGCGGCCGACCAGGTCGAGCAGCTGCCGCTCGCCGACCACCAGACAGCCGTAGAGCGCCCTGAGGTCACCGAGCACCATCTGCGGAACGCGGTTGTTCTCGAGGATGAAGTTGAAGGTCGGTCGTACGGCGACATCGTTGGCGTAGAGCAGGGTCGGCGGAAGCTTCAGCTGCTCCTCGAAGTGCGTCTGGGTGCCGTTCGAGAAGCCGCCCGGGATGGCTCCCCCGAGATCGACCAGGTGTGACGTGGAGTGGAGCAGGAACTCCACCCGGCCATCGACGAAGACCGGCCGAAGCAGGTTCACGTCGGACTGGTGGATCGTTCCACGCCAGGGATCGTTGACGAAGATGACATCGCCGGGCTGCATCGTGTCGACGTCCCAGTCGTCCATGACGAAGTTGGCAATATGCGGAGCGGTGAAGGCGTGCTGCATGCAGCCCTCCCACAGCGCCACGGTCTCCCAACCGTCATCGGTACGCATGTGGACGGCCGCCGTACAGTCGAGGATGTCGCGACAGACGGGCGAGAAGGCGCTCCGCATGAGGGAGTCGAGCATCTCGCGCGCCACCTCGGTGAGGCCGTGTCGAAGGATGTCGAGCTCGACGTCGGCCGAGGCGTCGGCTGGGTCGGTCGTCGGGTCAGGGGTGGTGATGGTCATCTGTCTGCTCCTCAGGGCTTAGGCTCGATGATGAGGTTGAGGTCGTCATCGACTCGGGCCTCGCGGTCCGGCAGGACGACGCTGGTCGCGAACTTCTCGGCGACCAGTGCGGGGCCACTGATCTGCTCGCCGGGCTTGATGCGTTCACGCACATGGACGGGCACCTCGACGGGCTCCGTCGTTCCCGGGACGGTCAGTTGGGCCGAACGCAGGAACGACTCGCCCTCGTCGACGGTCAGGTCGAACACCCCGCCCTCCCGCGGGATCACCGCGGTCACCTCGACGGTCGAGACGACGACCGGGATCTCCGGGGCAGCGAATCCGTAGGACTCCTGGTAGAACGTGTTGAAGTCGCCAACCAGTGCGTCGGCCCTCTCGGCGGTGAGCGCTCCGGGCCGAATCGGCATCCGGTTGTCCCACGTCTGACCGCGGTACATCGCGAAGACCGCGCGGTCGAACCGGATCCGGTCTACGTCGACGCCTTGGATCTTCAGCTCGTCGCGGATCTGGTCCTGAAGCGCGACGAACGCGTCTTCGATCACCTCGGCGCTGGCCCCGGCAAGAGGGGCCATGATCGACTGAGCGCGTGTGACCATCAGGTCGCTGCGGAGCAGGCCGAGCGCCGAGAACTGTCCCGGACTGCGAGGCACGACCACCTTGCCGGTGCCCAGGATCTGCGCGACCCGGTCGGCGAGCATGGGTCCGGCAGAGCCGGAGGGCTGCAGGGCGAACTCACGCACATCGAGCCCTCGGTACACCGAGATCGAACGCACCTTGGCGGCAATGTCCTGACACGCGATCTCGTACGCCGCGGCAGCAAGTTCGATCGCGCTCATGCCCCACTGGCTGCCGGCCTTCTCGAGCGCCTTCACCGCCGCCTCGACATCGAGCGTGATGGCGCCGTTCGCGAACAGGTCCGGTTGGAGAACCCCAAGAGCGGCGCAGGCATCGGTGAGCGTCGGCTCGGTGCCGCCTCGCTGGTAGCAGACCGGTCCGGGATTGGATCCCGCCGATGCGGGCCCGACCGCGATGTTGCCCAGCGCATTCGGCTGGATAATGCTGCCGGCGCCCGATCCGATGCTCTCGACGTCGACCAGGGGCATGGTGAGCGTCAATCCTGTCTCGAGCGTCCACAGGTCTGTGAGCGGTGTCGAGCCGCCTCGGATGGCGGCGACGTCTGTGCTGGTGCCGCCGACGTCGATCGTGAGCAGGTTCGGCGAACCACATTCGTTGGCGAGCTTGATGCTGCCGCTGACACCGCCCACCGGGCCGGAGACGAGTTGGAACACCGGCGCCCGACCGGCGTCGGCGAAGGTGGCGACGCCGCCGTTCATCATCATGATCCAGAGGGTTCCGGCGTAACCGCCCTCGTCCAGCCGTGCCATCAGCCGGTTCAGGTAGCCGACCACCAGCGGGCCGACGTACGCATCGAGGGCAACCGTCGCGGTGCGCTCGTGCTCCTTGGTGACCGGGTAGAGCGCCGAGGTCTGGACGTACGCGTCAGGGAGCTCCTCAGCGACGATCTGCGCCGCCCGCTGCTCGTGGGCGGGATTGCCGTAGGCGTTCATGAGACAGACCGCTACCGACTTCACGCCCTGATCCGCCAGGTCGCGCGCAGCCTGGCGGACGGAGTCCTCGTCCAGCGGCAGCAACGTCGATCCATCGTGGCGAAGGCGCTCTGGGATGCCGAAACGAGACTCGCGGGCGACGATCGGCCGCTCCTGGTGAGGGCGGACCCAGGTCGGGTCGTAGAACCGGTCCCCGAACTCGCGGTGCATACGTCCGATGTCGAGCAGGTCGCGGTGGCCGCGGGTCGCGATCAGCCCGGTCCGCTCTCCCGTCCGGCTGAGCAGCGCGTTGATACCGACGGTGTGACCGTGGACGATCTCGGCGACCTGTCCGATCTCCAGCCCGATGGTCGCGATGCTCTCGAGGACGCCGTCCTCCTGTTGGGGGGTGGACAGCACCTTGCCGTCCCTCACCTCGCCCGTGTCTCGGTTCAGACCGATGATGTCGGTGAACGTGCCGCCGACATCGATGCCCACGACCCATTCGCTCGTCGACTCGCTGCCGCTCATGTGCGCCTCCGTGATCCGTAGGTGCGCCCCTCCCGGATCCCGTCGATCCGATGGTGGCGTGACACGGATCACAGTGCCTCCCAGGGGAGTTACCACGCGTCTGCCATCGGTCAGATGTTCTCTCTGACCTTTGGATGATCGTCAGACGGAACGGAGCCAGATGGAGACGGCCTCTGCCCGATTGGCGGCTCCGAGCTTGCGCAGAATGCTGGTCACATGGCACTTGGCCGTGCCCTCGGTGATCGAGAGCCGGCGGGCGATCATACGGTTGGCGTCGCCGTCGGCGAGCAGCTGCATGATCTCGTTCTCCCGTCGCGTGAGCAGCCTGTGGCCGACGCTGGGATCGGCGACCTCTCGTGCAACCGCTGGTCTCGGCATGGCCGGGATCGACATCTCCGCCAGGCCCGCCCTGATGCTCTCCATCCTCTCCAGGACGAGCACGCGACCCAGCGCGTGACTCACCCCCTCGGCAAACAGGCCGAGGAGGGCGCGGTCGCGTTCACCGAGACGGCGACGCTGGTGGTAGCAGTCCCCGTGGACCAGGCCGACGATACGTCCGTCGACCGCGAGTGGAGCGATGCCGTAGGAGTCGGAGCGTGTGACCGTCGCGAGCTCGGGGTTCACCCGCTCGTTCTGCTGGACATCGTGGACCAGTACGGCATCGGCGCCGACGAGCACATCGTGCTCGACGATGCCGCTATCGAGAACCGGAGAGGCTTCCTTGCCGACGGCGAGGATCTCATCCGCCCATCGTGCGTCTTGCTCGACCTGCATGGAGTGCAATCGCCAGGTGCCGTCATCCACGATGGAGACCAGCGCCCGGTCGAACCCGAGGCCGCATGCGGCGACAGCAGCGCGACCGAACAGATCATCGACCGTTCGCGCAGCCCGCAGCGCGGCCAGAGCAGACCGGACTCGGACGAGGACCTCCGTCCCACGGGCATGCTCACGCGTGTCCAGCTCGTGCTCGATCTCGCGAACCCGCGCGAGGGTCGCGACCACGGTCTCGGTCGGGATCGAGCTGCTGACTCCGGACAAGAGACGGTCCCATAGTTCCCGAACGAAGACACGGGAGTGGGTGATGTCTCCGAACGCACCCGGATCGGTGTCGGTCAGATCTGCCACTGCCGCCGCGACGTCGCGCAACCGCTCGCCGATCTCACCAGGGACACCGCTCGAATCGAGCGAGCGCACGCCACCATGCGACACATCCATTTACACAATATGCAATACATTATTGTGTGACGTCAACCACGCTGTGGCGTCGGTGTGCCGCCAGACATCCGCCATGACACTGTCGGACCTCGCAGCCAGATCAAATATTATGTGTAATATGGCCATGTGGCTCACGTCACACACAAAGCCCGAGGAGACCGAGCACGCCGCGGATGCCCGACGAACCAATGAGGGTCGGCGTCGCCGCTTGCCTCGGGCGTCAATCGCCCCACGCATTAGGAGCAAACATGTTGGACTTCTCGAACCGCGTCGCAATCGTCACGGGGGCCGGGCGCGGCCTCGGAGCGTCGCACGCCAGATTGCTGGCGGCGCGAGGTGCCGCCGTTGTGGTCAACGACCTAGGCGGGTCGGCCCAGGGCACCGGGGAGAGCACGGAGCCGGCCGAACAAGTTGTGGCCGAGATCGTCGCGGCCGGCGGACGTGCCGTCGCGAACTTCGACTCGGTGTCCGAGAATCCTGAGGGCGTCGTCGCGGCCGCGGTGGGCGCGTTCGGAGCGCTCGACATCGTCGTGAACAACGCTGGCATCAATCAGGCACAGCCATTCGGTGCCGACGCGATGTCGTCCATACGACGGCACATGGAGGTTCACTTCTTCGGCAGTGCCGGAATCACGGCCGCCGCGTGGCCGCACCTCGTCGAGAGTGATGCGGGCAGGGTCGTCCTCACCTCATCACCGACCCTCATCGGCTTCCCGGAGCAGACGCCATACGTATCGGCAAAGGGTGCGCTCTTCGCGTTCACCCGCACCTTGGCGTTCGAGGCGGAATCAGTAGGGATCAAGGTCAACGCCATCGCGCCGACCGCTGCGACGCGGATGTCCGACGAGGCCGACCTGCCCGATGACTTCAAGCAGTTCATGCGCGACAACCTGCCGACATCGCTCGTGAGTCCGGTCGTCGCCTATCTGGCCCATGAAGAATGCGCGGTGAACGGCGAGGTGCTCCAGACCCAAGGGGGCGAGGTACAACGTCTCGTGCTCGGCTTCAACGAGGGTTTTGCAAGCAGAGATCTCACCCCCGAGCTCGTCCAACAGCACCTTGCCGAGATTCTCGATCCCACGACGCACACGCCGTTCGCGACGATCGACGATCAGGACCTGTCCGCCGTCGGCAAGTGACTCTGTTGACAGAGGCATGACTACGGCGTTCAACCGATAGACGACGAACGCCCGGGTGGCTACTGAGGTGCCGCCTCGTCCGCGAGCCGAGGGGGCCCGTCATGTCCCCCCTTGGCTCGCGCCCACTCCTCCGCCACGGCAGTCGCGGTCGTCGATCGCGAGGCCGGCGCCTGCGCGTCAGTGACCGAAGCGAAGCGGGGAGCCGGTTCCGCACGAATGCCGTCCGGCCCCTGAACGAGGGTGCCGCGTGCCCGAACGTGCGGATGCGTCACCGCCTCTTCGAACCGGAGGACCGGAGTGACGCATGCGTCAAGCGCGGCGAACACCCCTTCCCAATGACGGCGCGGGTGCCGGGCGAACGCCGCAGCGACGGCGTCCACGACGACGGGCCAGCCCTCGGGGTCGTCCTGCTCGGGGAGATCGCCCCCCGCGAGTCCGAGGCCTTCGAGGAGGTTCGCGTAGAACTTCGGCTCGATCGCTCCGACGGCGACGTGCTCACCGTCGCTGCAGACGTACGTCCGGTAGTAGGGCCGTCCCCCGTCGAGAAGGTTGGCACCCCGTCGATCAGACCACTCGCCCTGCGCATGCAGCTCGAGGATGGGTTGCAGCAGGGCACCGGTGCCGTCGATCGTCGCGATGTCGAGCACGTCGCCCCTGCCGGTTCGCTCCCGCTGGAGCAGAGCGGCCAGAACGCCGGCGACAGCGAACATCGACCCGCCACCGTAGTTCCCGACGAGACTGAGGGGCGGGATCGGCTGGTCGGGGGTCCCGATCGCATGCAGGGCGCCGGTCAACGCGATGTAGTTGATGTCGTGGCCGCCGGCGGTCGCCAGCGGTCCGTCCTGGCCCCATCCGGTGACCCGTGCGTAGACGAGCCGGTCGTTGACGGCCAGGCACTCGCTCGGACCGACTCCCAGCCGCTCCGCGACTCCCGGCCGAAAGCCCTCGAGAAGGACGTCTGCGTGACGGACCAGCTCGAGCACCTCGTCGCGCGAGCCCCTGTCCTTGAGATCGGCGCGCACGATCGTGCGTCCGCGAAGCACCTGGCTGTTGCCGCCCTCCGGCTCGGTCCCCGTCGTACGCGTGACGAGGACGACCTCTGCCCCGAGATCCGCCAGCTGCATGCCGGCATGCGGGACCGGGCCGAGCCCGGCGAGCTCGACGACCCGGATACCTTCCAGCGGACGGCTCATGACTCCCCCTCCTGCTGAGATCCGCGCGACAGGTGCGAGTGAGCCATCCCGCGCAGCTCCTTCTTCAGTACCTTGCCGAGCTCGTTGCGGGGCAGGTCCCCGTCCAGAAACTCGACATGCCTCGGCACCTTGTACCCGGCGAGCCGGTCGGCGCACAGCCGGCGCAGACCGTCGGGATCGAGCGCATCGCCCTCCCCCGGCTCGCGGACGACGAAGGCGTACACCGCCTCCATGGCGCGCGGGTCCGGGACACCCACGACCGCGGCCGCGCGGACGCCCGGCATCGCGGTGATGACCTCCTCGATCTCCAGAGGAGACACGCTGAACCCGTTCGTCTTGATGACGTCCTTGAGACGGCCGAGGTACTTCAGATAGCCCCCTGGCAGCCACTGTCCGAGGTCGGCCGTGTGCAGCCAGCCCCCGCCGTCGATCAGCTCCTCGGTCGCCGCAGTGTCGCGGTAGTAGCCCGGTGTCACCGAACTGCCTCGGACGAGGATCTCGCCGGGGGCATCGACCTCGACCTGGGCTCCCGAAGCTGGGTCGACCAGCTTGATCTGCACGCCCGGAAGCGGAGTTCCGATGGTGCCTGTCCGGATGGCACTCGGGTCGGCCGGGCTCGTCATCGTGCTGACGCCGCCAGACTCGGTCATACCCCATCCATTGTGGTACTCCGGGACACCAAGCTCCGTCTGGATCGCCAGTGCCTGTTCTGGCGTCAGGATGCCAACGCCGGTCCGCAACGATCGGAGGTCGAAGCTCGGCCGATCGGGGGCGTCGATCAGATCCTGGAAGATCGAGCCGACGCCGTACATCGTGGTGCACCGCTCGGCCTCGATCAGGCGCATGCACTCGGTCGGGTCGAAGGCGTCGAGCAGGACGAAGGTTCCGCTGTGGCTGAGGATCGCGATGAGCCCGTGCGCGCAGCTGAAGGCAGATGCCAGCGGCAGCACGAAGAGCATCCGGTCCGCCGAGGTCAGCCGCTGGCGCTCGCCGCTGCTGAAGTTGTTGGCCACGATGTTGCGGTGCGTCAGCATCACGCCCTTGGACCTCGAGGTCGTCCCCGAGGTGAAGAGCAGCAGGAAGAGATCGTCGACGGCGACGGCCGTACGCGGGGCGACCGCTCCGCCCTCGAGGGCTCGCTCCCCGGCCTCGACCACGGCACCGTAGGTGCGGGTGCCCCGGGCCGCCCCGGATCCGACGACGACTACGTCGCGGAGTGCCGGCAGGCTGCGGCACGACCATGACCCCGGCTCCGCATCATCGACCTCCGGGCAGAACGTCGACAGCGTGGCCACGTAGTCGTGGCGCCGGAACCGGTCCTGGACGACCAGGACCTTGGCCTCGGAGACCTCGAGGATGTGCCGACTCTCCTCTGCGGTGTAGCGGGTGTTCAGTGCGACGAGCACGGCCCCGAGGCGCGCGACCGCGAAGTAGGTGACCAGCCACTCGGTCCGGTTCACCATCCACAGCGCGACGCGGTCCCCCTTGCCCACGCCGATCTGCCGGAGCCCCTCCGCCAGCCGATCGACCTCGGCCGAGAGCTCGGCGTACGTCATCCGCTGCTCACCACAGACCACGGCTTCGCCGTCCGGCTCCGCCCGCAGCGCCGCGTCGAAGACATCGCCGACAGTGGCTTCGGCCCACGCGATCATCGCCGCACCCCTCTCGTCATGCGCACAACATTTCCTATCACCGTCGGTTGACACCATTATGCATTATATATCATCCTCGTGCGACGCAGGTCACACAACTGGCCCGGCGTAGACCAGAAGGAAGTGCCATGGACCCACACAGCACGGCGGGGCTCGAGCAGCCCCCCACCTCCACGAACGTCTCGACCACGAGCACCAAGGGCGTCAACCGACGCGTCGCGATCGCGAGCTCCATCGGAACGCTCATCGAGTTCTACGACTTCATGATCTACGGCACGGCAGCCGCCGTGGTCTTCCCTCAGATCCTCTTCCCGGCGTTGGGCGGCGCCGCGGGCACGGCCGCCTCGTTCGCCACGTTCGGCGTCGCGTTCGCCGCCCGCCCGTTGGGCGGCGTGATCTTCGGCCACCTCGGTGACCGGCTCGGCCGCAAGAAGACCCTGATCACCTCGCTGATGGTGATGGGGGTCGCGACCGTGGCGATCGGGATGATGCCGACGGCTGCCTCGATCGGCGTCGCCGCACCCATCCTGGTGATCGCGCTGCGGATCGCCCAGGGCCTCGCCGCGGGCGGCGAGTGGGCCGGTGCCACCCTCTTCTCCGCGGAGTACGCACCCGCGGGAAAGCGCGGCTTCTGGACGATGTTCCCGTTGCTCGGCGGCACCGTCGCGATGTCCCTGGCCAGCGCCACGTTCCTGGCATCCAGCCTCCTGATGAGCCAGGAGTCGTTCCTGTCCTGGGGCTGGCGCCTGCCGTTCCTCGCCAGCATCGTGCTCATCGCCGTAGGGCTCTGGGTTCGCCTGTCGCTCGACGAGACGCCGGTGTTCAAGAACGAGTTCGACCGCGGCGGACGAGCCAAGCTCCCGATCGCCGAGGCATTCCGGACCCAGTGGCGGCAGATCCTGCTCGCCGGCGGAGTCGGCCTGCTCGTCTTCTCGTTCTTCTACGTCAACGGCACCTACATGACCAGCTTCGCCACCGGCACCCTCGGCCTGGAACTCCAAGACGTTCTCCTGACCGGCATCGTCAGCGGCGTCTTCCTGACCGCGGCCACCCTGGCTGGTGGTCGGCTCAGCGATCGGTTCGGCCGCCGTCCGGTGCTGATGGGCGCCCAGGCCCTCGGCGTCGTGTGGTCCCTGTCCATGTTCCACATCCTGGGGACCAACAGCGTCGCCACCTTCATGGTCGTGGCCTGGGTGACGATGATCATCACCGGCATCGCCTACGGGCCGCTGGGCGCATTCATCCCCGAGCAGTTCCACACCCGGCATCGCTTCACCGCGACCGGCATCTCCTACAACCTGGGTGGGGTCCTCGGCGGTGCGGCGGCTCCGCTGCTCGCCCCGGTCCTGGAGGCACGGTTCGGCACGTACGCGTTCGGGATCTTCCTCGCCGGACTCTGCCTGGTGGCGCTGCTGTGCACGGCCGCCCTGCGGGAGACCCGCGACAGCGACATGAGCTCGCACTAGATGAGGCGCCCGCCCCGACAGTCGGGGCGGGCGCCTCATCGCGTCCCGAGACGTCAGTGCGTGCCGAGATCCGACGGCATCAGGGGCATCAGCAGGGCAGCAACGACGTCATCGACCTCGTCCAGCGCGAGGACGTCGCTGATCATGGTCGCAACGGTCTCCTCGTCCAGGGGAAGCGCCGAGAAGGGGACGCACCTGCGGAACTTCGCCACGAAGTCGTCCCGGCTGAAGGGGTTCTTCGGATGCCCCTTGACGTAGACGTGATCGGTGCCGATGACGCGGCCGTCACGGAGCGTCGTCACCAGGCGCGCACCCCAGTCCGATACGGAAGGGTCCTCGGTCGCCACGATCCGCGCCATGAGCTCACGTACGTCACCGCGCTCTCGTGCCTCCTCCGAGTAGGACTGCACGAAGACGGTGCCGTCGAAGGCAGCGGTCGCGATCGCGTACGGAAGGCTGAACTGGCACTCCGGGACGGTCTGCGGGTCCCATTTCCTCTCGACGGGCTCGCACACCGCGCGCCAGCCGGGAGTGGACACCGCGACGTCGATCCGCTCGATGTCGCCGGGACCGAACCCGTGGTCGGCCATCTGGGCGATGATGCCGTCGATGGACGAGTGCGAGAAGTAGCAGGCGCTATAGCCCTTGGTGGTGATCTGGGTCGTCTCCCAGCGCTCGCCGAGTCCCCGGGTCAGCGCCTCGGGATCGGTGTCCCAGCGGGCGGTGCTGAGGAATCCGCTCGCCCCGAGGAGGACTTCCTGGCGCGGTCCGGTGATGCCGCGCTCGGCCAGGAGGCAGGCGAGGATCGCGGACTGACAGACCAGCCCGTGGTGCACCCTCACCATCAGCGTCGCCGGCGCGTAGATCGCCATCGTGTGAGGCTGAGTCATCGTGCGGGCGATCCCCTGAGCGTTCTCCATCTGCTCCTGCGAGAAGCCGAGGAGCTTCCCGACCGCCGCGACCGCACCGAAGATGTAGTGGCCACCGCAGTCGTTGTGCTTGATCGCGGAGCTGATCACCCGATACGCCGACCCGACGCGTACGAGGACCTCCTGCCCGACCACCCAGGCGGTCAGGAAGTCCTTGCCGGTGACGTCGGCACGCAGGCCGGTCGCCGCCAACAGGCTGGCGAGGATGTACTCGCTGATGTGGCCGGCCTCCTCATGGAGGTCGCCGCAGTCCATCGCGCGCGGCATCGGACCGATCGCGAGCGCCGCTTCCTGGGCCGGTACGCGGCCGCCGTAGAAGGGCAGCAGCGACTGCTCGGCGCCACCCTTCTCCTTGACGAGCTCGGCGATCGCCGGGATGCCCTCCATCCCCGAACCGCCGATCATCACCGCCATCGCGTCGAGGAGCGTCAGCCTCGCATGCTCGAGCACGTCCTCGGGAAGGTCTTCGTAGCGCGTCTGCACCGCCATGCGGCACAGCGTGCTCATCGGATCCTCGGAACCCTCGATCTCGTAGGTGGTCATCGCCTTCTCCAGCTTCCAGTCAGATGGGTACACGTCATCACGACATCGCCCCGGAAGCGAGGGTCGCGATTCACAGGATCAGGTCACCGCCGTTGATGTCGACGGTGGCACCGGTGATGTAGTCGGAGCGGTGCGACAGCAGGAACAGGACGAGCTCCGCGATGTCGCCCGGCGTTCCGACGCGCCGCAACGGAGTCGTCTCTCGGGCGGCATCGAGCCGGGAGCCGTCGACCGCCCCGGTCAGCATGGGCGTCTCGACCAGGCCGGGCGCGATGGCGTTGACATGGACGTTGTCCGGGGCGACCTCCAGCGCCACCTGCCGGGTGAGCCCAAGCAGGGCGGCCTTCGACGCGGAGTAGTGGGCGCCCGCGAAGTTGGCGAGCGTCCGCCCCGCCCGGGAGGACACGTTGACGATCTTGCCCAGCCGCCGTTGCTTCATGCCGGGGAGCACCTCGCGCATCCAGTGGAACGCCCCGTTCAGGTTCACTCCCATCATCCGCGCCCACTCGTCGTCGCCGATGGACTCCATGGGCCGTGTCGTGCTCACCACGCCGGCGGCGTTCACCAGGAGGTCGATGCGCCCGGCGTCGTCGAGGACGGCCCGAGCGGCCTGACGTACGGCGGCGGGGTCGGAGATGTCGCACGACAGCAACGTGATCCCTCGGGCGACGTCGTCGTCTGCATCGGGAACGTGCAGATCCACTCCGAACACCCGGGCACCCTGGCTCGCGAGCCGCGCCGCGATCTCCGACCCCATGCCGCCGGCGGCACCGGTGACGACGGCGACCCGGCCGTCGAACTCGTCCGTCGTCACCGGGCTCAGCTCCTGCTCGCCGCCACCGCGGCGGTGACGGCGGGGAGGACGGTGTGCAGATCGCCCACCACACCGAAGTCGACGAGCTCGAAGATCGGTGCCTCCTCGTCGGAGTTCACGGCCACGATCGTCTTCGACGTCTGCATCCCGGCACGGTGCTGGATCGCACCCGAGATGCCGTTGGCGACGTACAGCTGCGGGGAGACGACCTTGCCGGTCTGGCCGACCTGGAAGGTGTGCGGCTTCCACCCGGAGTCGACCGCGGCACGGGAGGCACCGACGGCGGCGCCGAGCGCATCGGCCAGGCCCTCGACGGCAGCGAAGTCACCGCCGGTGCCACGGCCACCGGAGACCACGATCGCGGCCTCGGTGAGCTCGGGACGACCCGTCGACTGACGCGGCTGCGAGGCGACGATGGTGGCCGCCTTCGCGGCGGCCGAGATCGTCACCGGGACGTCCACGACGGTGCCGGCGCCGGCGACCTCCTCGGGTGCGGCGGCGTTGGGCTTGACCGCGATGATCGGGGTGCCCTTGGTGACCTTCGCACGGACGGTGTAGCCACCGGCGAAGACCGACTGCGTCGTGGTGCCGTCGGCATCGACGTCGACGGCGTCGGTGATGACGCCCGACTCCAGCTTGATCGCGAGACGGGCCGCGATCTCCTTCCCCTCCGCGGAGGAGGAGATCAGGACGGCGCCCGGGGCAGCGGTCGCAGCGACCTGCTGGAGAACCTCGGCCCGGGGCGCGACGAGGTAGCCCTTCACCTCGGCGTCGGAGACGACATAGATCTTCTCGGCACCGAACCTCGCCAGCTCGGCGACCGGCGCGGCTCCCGAGCCGATGAACACCGCCGACGGCTCACCGAGGCGACGAGCGATCGCCAGGAGCTCGTTGGTGGTCTTGCGTACGTTGCCGTCGACGTGGTCGACGAGCACCAGAATCTCAGCCATGCTCGAACTCCTCAGATGAACTTCTTCGAGGCGAGGAAGCCGGCCAGCGCGGTAGCGCCGGAGCCGTCCTCGTCCTTCACGACCTCGCCGGCGGTACGCGGCGGGCGGGCGGCGATGGCCTCGACCGCGGTCCACGCCGCCTCGAGACCGACCTGACCGGCATCGACACCGAGATCGCCGAGCGAGAGCTTCTCCAGCGGCTTCTTCTTCGCCGCCATGATGCCCTTGAAGGACGGGTAGCGCGGCTCGCCGCTCTGGTCGGTCACCGAGAGGACGACCGGCAGGGTCGCGCCGATGATCTCGGTGGCGACGTCGCCGTCACGCTTGGCCCGGATCTGGTCGCCCTGGACCTCCGCGACGGAGGCGAAGGTGACCTGCGGCAGGCCGAGCCGCTCGGCAAGTGCCGCGGGAACCAGCGAGGTGCCCGCGTCGGTCGATGCCATGCCGGTGATGACGATGTCGGGCGTGCCGATCTTCTTGACCGCCTCGGCCAGGATCAGCGAGGTCGCGATCGCGTCCGAGCCGGCGATCGCCTCGTCGACGACCTGGACGCCCTTGTCGGCCCCCATCTGGAGGGCCTTGCGCACGGCGTCGACCGCGCCCTCCGGACCGATGCAGAGAGCCGTCACCTCCGAGCCCTCGTTCTTCTCGGCCAGCTGGAGCGCCTGCTCCACGGCGTACTCGTCGAGCTCCGAGAGGAGCCCGTCGACGCCGACGCGGTCGACGGTGTCGTCACTCTCGAACCTGCGGTCCGCGGTCGCGTCCGGTACGTGTTTCACACAGACAACGATGTTCATTCAGTTCCTCGATCTTTCAGGATGAGCGGCACGAGCCGCCCGGGGTCAGGCCAGCGAGTCCGCGAGCTCGATCAGGCCCTCGGCGGTCTTCGCGTGGGCCAGGTCGATGTGCTGCCCCTCGAAGGTGACCGCCGAGTGACCGGCGGCCTCGGCGTCGCGGTAGGCCTGGATCAGGCGGCGAGCCTCCTCCACGACCTCCTCGGACGGCGTGAACACCTCGTTGGCGATCGCCACGTGCGAGGGGTGGATGGCGACCAGGCCGCGGTAGCCGAGCTTGCGCTGGTCCTCCGTGAACGTGCGGCAGCCATCCAGGTCGTGGATGTCCTGCCACACGCCGGAGACGGCGTGGTGGATGCCGTTGGAGCGCGCTGCCAGCAGGATCCTGCTGCGGAGGTAGAGCGACTCCAGACCCGCGAGGCTGAACTCGAAGCCGAGCTCGCGCCCGACGTCCGCGTTCGGACCGGTGGCGCCGAGGAGGCTGCCGATGCGCGGGGAGGCCGCGGCGATCTCCTCGCAGTGCGCCATCGACCAGGCGGTCTCGTAGCTGATGATCAGCTCCACCGTCCCGGCCTCGATGCTCTCGCGGGCCTCGATGTGCGAGACGACGGCATCGATCCCGACGACCTCGTTCGCGTCGAGGACCTTGGGCAGGAACAGACCGGCGAGACCCGGCACGGTGACCGCCTCGAGGTCGGCACCCTGGAGGCCCGAGTCGGCGCTGTTGGGCCGCACCCAGACGTCGGCACGGGCGCCGGCCTCACCAAGGCGGGTGATCGTGTCTCGGACGAGACCCCTGGCGGCCTCCTTGTCCTGCGGCGGGACCGAGTCCTCGAGGTCGAGGATGATCGCGTCAGCGCCGGAGGCGACGCCCTTCTCGGCCCAGGTCGGCTTGTGGCCGGGCACGAAGAGCATGGAGCGGTACGGCTTCATGGCTGTTCCTACTTTCGTCGTACGCCGCGGCTCAGTACGAGCGCGGCAGCTTGAGGGCCTGCGCGGAGATGTAGTTGAGGACCATCTCCTGCGAGAACGGGGCGTTGCGGAGCAGTCGGACCTCACGCCACAGTCGCTCGATGTGGTACTCCTTCGCGTAGGCGTAGCCACCGTGGGTGGACATCGCCCGGTCGCACGCCTCGAATCCGGACTCGGCGCCGAGGAACTTCGCGGCCGCCGCCTCCTTGCCACAGTCCTTGTACTCGTCGAAGAGCCTGGCGGCGTTCATCGCGACCTGCTGCGCGGCCTCGAGCCGGATCCAGGAGTCGGCCAGCGGGTGCGCGACGGCCTGGTTCTTGCCGATCGGGCGGTCGAAGACGACGCGCTCGTTGGCGTACTTGCTGGCCAGCTCGAGCGCCGCCTGGCCGAGGCCGACGCCCTCGAGGCCCACCACGATCCGCTCCGGGTTCAGCCCGTCGATCAGGTACTTGAAGCCCTTGCCGACCTCACCGATGACCTCGTCGTCACGGACGAACAGGTCGTCGATGAAGAGCTCGTTGGTGTCGATCGCCGCGCGGCCGAGCTTGTCGATCTCGCGAACGGTGATCTTCTCGCGGTCCAGGTCGGTGAAGAACAGGGTGATGCCGTCCAGCGGCCGCGCCTCGTCGCGCGGGGACGTTCGGGCGACGATCAGGATCTTGTGCGCGTTCTTGGCGTTGGTGATGAAGACCTTCTTGCCGTTGATCACGTAGCCGCCGTCGACCTTGTCGGCGCGGGTCTTGATCCGCGAGGTGTCGACGCCCGCGTCGGGCTCGGTGATCGCGAACGCCATCAGGATCTCGCCGGCGGCGAGCTTCGGGAGGAACTCCTTCTTCATCTCCTCCGAGCCGTAGCGGATGATCGGCGCGGGCGGGAAGACGTAGAAGTGGATCGCCGAGCCACCGCTCATGCCGGCGCCGGACGCGGAGATCTCCTGCATCATGGCGCCGCACTCCTGCAGGCCGAGGCCCAGGCCGCCGTACTCCTCCGGGATCAGCGCACCGAGCCAGCCGCCGTCGGCGAAGGCCTTGACGAACTCCCAGGGGTACTCGTGGTCCTTGTCCTTCTGACGCCAGTAGTCGTAGTCGAACTTGCGGGCCAGCTCGCGGGTCGCGGTCCGGACGATGTCGACGTTGCTCTCTTCGGTCTCGCTCATCACTTGTCTCCTGATTCGTGCACGGGGATGTTCTCGAGGGGGGTCGCCGGGTCCAGGGACGACATGTCCCCCACCGGCGTACCCAGGTGCCGGGCACGGATGGCGCGGCGCATGATCTTTCCGTTCTTGGTCTTCGGCAGCGTCTCGACGACGTGGACCGTGGGCGCGAACGCCCGGCCGACGTTGGCCTCCGCCGTGGCGACGAGGTCGCCCCGGTCCGCTCCCGCTGCGGCCTCGACCACGAAGGCCACCACGCGCTGCCCTCGCTGCTGGTCGGGTACGCCGATGACGGCCGCCTCCACGATGCGCGGGTCGACGAGCAGAGCGGCCTCGATCTCGGCGGGTCCGACCCGGCGGCCGGAAACCTTGATCGTGTCGTCGGAGCGGCCGTGGATCCGCCAGGTGCCGTTCTTGTCGACGCTGGCCAGGTCACCATGGATCCACACGTCGTCGAACTGGGACCAGTAGGTCTCGACGTACCGCTCGGTGTCCTGCCAGAAGGCGTGCGTCATGCCCGGGAAGGTGTTGAGCACGGACAGCTCGCCCACCTCGCCGACCACCGGCTTGCCGTCCTGGTCGAGGACGGCCAGGTCGATGCCGGGCAGCGGCGCGTTGAAGGACGCGGGGGCCATCGGCAGGAACGGATAGCTGGTCAGCAGACCGCCACCGACCTCGGTGCCGCCGCTGTAGTTCATGATCGGGCGCTTTCCCTGGCCGACCTCGGAGAAGAGCCACCACCAGGTGGGCTCGTCCCAGGCCTCGCCGGTCGAGGCGAAGGCACGCAGCGAGGAGAGGTCGCCGAAGTCCGTGACGCCCGAGGCGAGGACCGCGCGGATGGCGGTCGGCGCGACGCCCTGGAACGTGATGCGGTTGCGCTCGATGATCTCGAACATGCGCCGGGTCGTGGGGTGGACCGGAACGCCCTCGATCAGCACGATCGTGGCGCCGAGCTGCAGTCCGCCCATGATCATCAGCGGGCCGACGAGCCAGCCCATGTCGCTGATCCAGCCGATCGTGTCGTCCTCCTGGACGTCGAACCCGTAGCCGAAGTCGACCGCGGCCTTGACCGCCAGCCCGGCGTGGGAGTGGACGATGCCCTTGGGGCGACCGGTGGTGCCGGAGGTGTAGACGATGCACAGCGGGGCATTCGCGTCGACGCTCACGGTCTCGACCGGCGCCGGACTCGGGTCCAGGTCGTCGTAGTAGACGTCGCGTCCCGGAGCCATGTGGACGTCGGAGCCGGTGTGGCGTACGACGACGACGTGCTGGAGCGGCGACGTGCCACCGAGCGAGGCGATCGCCTCGTCGGCCGTGGCCTTGAGCGGTACGTCCTTGCCGCGCCGTGTCGTCGAGTCCGAGGTGATCAGCGCGACCGCCTCGGAGTCCGCGATCCGCGTCGCGAGCGCGTCCGGGCCGTAGCCGGTGAAGGCCGGCACGGTGATCGCACCGATCATCGCGCAGGCCAGGAACGCGACCGTGGCCTCCGGGACGACCGGCACGAAGAGCACGACGCGGTCCCCCTCGCGTACGCCCATACCAGCCAGGTTCGCGGCGAACCGCCGCACCTCGAGGTCGAGTTCCGCGTAGGTCAGCGACCGGCGCTGGCCGCTGTCGCCTTCGTAGACGACCGCTTCCTTCTCGGCGAGCGGGCCCACCGCATGACGGTGGGAGCACAGCGTCGCGGCGTTCAGCCGGCCACCGGCGAACCAGCGTGGGAACGCCTTGCCGGCCGTCTCGTCGAGGACGCGCTCGAACGGCACGTCGAAGGTGACATCGAGGTCGTCGACGACGCCGCGCCAGAATCCCTCGGTGTCCTCGACCGAGGCACGCTGCATCTCGGTCAGGCCGGCGTACCCCCAACGCTCGATCGCGCGGAGCAGCCGACTGCGGTCCCGGACCTCGTCGGTCGGGGTCCACGCCGGGTCGGGGGCGACTCCGAAGAGCTCGATTCCATCCATGGCCGGGCCGTCCTCAGGCCGACTCGGCGACCGGACGGGTCATCATCAGGCCGGTGCGGTAGACGTCGGCGACGAGCTCGCCGCGCTGGTTGAGACCCTTGTGGCGGAAGAAGACGATGCCCGAGTCGCTGCGGCTCTTCGAGAGCCGCTTGTCGACGATCTCGGTCTCCACGTGGATCGTGTCGCCATGGAAGACGGGCTTGGGGAACTTGATGTCGGTGAAGCCCAGGTTGCCCAGCGTCGTGCCCTGAGTGGTCTCCGGGACCGTGATGCCGCAGATCAGGCCGAGGATGAAGAGGCTGTTGACCAGGCGCTGGCCGTGGATGCTCTGCGCGGAGTACTCCGCGTCGAGGTGCAGCGGCGCCAGGTTCAGCGTCATGGTGCTGAAGAGGACGTTGTCGGTCTCGGTGACGGTGCGACGGTTGACGTGCTCGATCACCATTCCGGGCTCGAACTCTTCGAAGTACAGGCCGGCCATGTTTCCTCCAGGAATCGCGGGCATTTCAACTCATGTTGTGGATAATATATTATCGACGAAGCGTAATCCGCAAGAGGTGCTCGGCAAACGATCACCTTCGAACCGCCCTCCATTACCTCCAGCGCCGGGCCGCGCGGTATATCATCGGAAAAATCCTTTGGAGCGTTCGAGAGGGACTGATCCGAGTTGGCGACAGTGGCAAACAGGTCTCGGGGGCTTCCCGACGAGGTCGCGACGTACGTGCGCGAGCTGATCCTCTCGGGGCAGGTGCGCCCCGGAGACTTTCTCCGTCTCGAGCCGATCGCCGAGGCGGTCGGGGTCAGCAACACCCCGGTGCGCGAGGGCCTCCTGGCACTGAGCAACGAGGGCTTCGTCCGGCTCGTCCCCCGCCGTGGCTTCATGGTGGAGAGCTTCACCGCCGAGGACGTCACCGACATCTTCTGGGCGCAGGCCAAGCTCGCCGGCGAGCTCGCCGCGCGGGCCGCCAAGCGGATCTCACCCGAGGAGATCGACGACCTCGAGCAGGTCAACAAGGAGTACGCCGCAGCGGTCGACGCCGGCAATCGCGAGCGCGTCGGCGAGCTCGGGCATTCCTTCCACCGCAAGCTCAACCAGGCGGCCCACTCCCAGCGCCTCGCGCTGATCCTGAGCTCGATCGTCCAGCACCTGCCGAACCGCTTCTACGCCGAGATCGAAGGGCACGTCGAGGCGACCCGCGACGATCACGACAAGATCATCGCGGCGCTCCGCAAGCGCGACGGCCGCACCGCTCGGAAGCTCACCGAGGAGCACCTCCTCGAGAGCACCAGCCACCTGGTCGACCTGCTCAAGAGCCGCGGGCTGTGGGACGAGGAGAAGACCGCCTGACCCGGGTCAGAGGCCCGCGGCCGCCGCGAGCGCGTCGCGGTGCTGAGGAGCGGCCACGGCGATCAGCCGGACAGTCCGCTCGTGGAGCGAGGAGGCTCGCAGGTCGGCGATCCCCCACTCGGTGACGACCAGGTCGACATCGCTCTTGAGCGAGGTGACCGGGCCGCTCAGCGCGGTCACGATCCGGCTGTCCCCGTTGGGGTGCGTGGAGGCGAGCGCGACGATCGCCAGGCCGTCGCGGCTGGCGCGCGCCCCCCGGAAGAAGTCCACCTGCCCACCGACGGCGCCGACGTAGCGGCCCCCGACGACCTCGGCATTGATCTCACCGGTCAGATCCACCTCGATGGCGGAGTTCACCGCGGCATAGAGCGCGCAGTTGCGCATCTCGGCGGGATCGACGATGTCCTGGGTCGGGGCGAACCAGACCTGTTCGTTCCTGTCGACGAAGTCGTAGAGCCGGCGTGTGCCGAGCACCATGCCGGTGACGGTGGTGTTCGGGCCCGGCGCCATCGCACCGGCCTCGTAGAGATCGACGAGCCAGTCCCCGACGAGCCCGGAACGTACGGTCAGGTTCTGGCGGTCGTGGAGCCGGAGGGCGACCTCGTCGGCGAGCGCGCTCGCGCCGAGCTGCACCGTGGCCCCGGACGGGATCAGGCCCGCCACATGTCGGGCAACCTCCTTCTCGACGTCGTTCGCCGGCCGGGCCGGCGAGTCGGCGAGCTCGGCCGTGGACAGGATCTCGGCGGCCACCAGCGACTCGTGGAGACGACGGGCCGAGCGAGTGCGCGGCATGTTCGGGTTGACCTCGACCAGCACCGTGCGAGCGTGCTCGGCGGCGATCACCCCGTAGTCGACGGTGGCGCCGAGGTTGTAGAAGCCGTCCTCGTCCTTGGGCGCGACCTGCAGGAGCACCACGTCGACCGGCAGGCGCCCGCTGGTGATGTACGGCTCGACCGAGCTCAGGTGCCACGGCAGCACGTCCAGCTTGCCGATCTTGCCGAGCCGGCGCAGCGCACCGTGCGCGGCGTACGCACGCACGCTGAGCCCATGCTCCCCGACGGCGTTCCACTCGTCGCTGAGCGTGTAGCCGCAGAAGGCAGTGATGCCCTCGAGCTTCTCGGCGGCGGTGATCAGGTCGCGCACCAGGCGAGGTGGTTCCGCCGTCGCCTGACCGATCAGGACGGTGTCGCCCTCCTCGAGGTGGTCCAGGATGTCGAAGTCGCTCACGGGTTCTCCAGATGCTGTGTGGTCGGTTGGGGGTCAGCTCGCCCAAGCGCTACGCAGCGCGGCGAGGTCGTCGTGGCGGGGACCGGCGGGGGCGCCCGAGCGCCCCGGGGTCAGGCTCAGCCGAGGCGCCGCCGCGGGATGGAGCACGCCGTGGCGCTCGGCGAAGAGCCCACGCTCGGCGTTGTGCGGGTGCGCGGTCGCCTCGTCGAAGGTCAGGACCGGAGTGACGCACGCGTCGGTGCCTTCGTAGACGTCCGCCCACTCGTCACGGGTCCGGGCCGCGATCGTGTCGGCGATGAGACGGCGCAGCTCTGGCCAGTGCTCCCGGTCGTCCTGGTCCGGCCAGCGCGAGGTGTCCACGTCCAGGCCGGCAAGGAACTCGCGGTAGAAGTCGGGCTCCAGCGCCCCGACAGCCAGGAAGCGGTCGTCCTTGCACCGATACACCTCGTAGAACGGCGCTCCCGAGTCGATGTAGTTGGTGCCGGCGACGTCGCTGAACAGCCCGGCGGCACGGAGTCCGTGCAGGCGAGCCGTCAACAGGGCAACACCGTCCAGCATCGCCGCGTCGACGACCTGACCCCGACCGGTGCGGCGCGCCTCGTGCAGCGCAGCGAGCACACCGAACGCCGCACCGGTGCCGCCGGCCGCGTAGTCACCGAGCAGATTGATCGGCGGTCGAGGCGCCTCACCCTCCCGCGCCATCGCATGCAGCGCTCCGGACTGGGCGACGTAGTTGATGTCGTGGCCGGCCGAGCGCGCGAGCGGACCGGTCTGACCCCAGCCGGTCAGCCGCGCGTAGACGAGGGCGGGGTTGCGCGCGAGCAGCACCTCGGGACCGAGGCCGAGCCGCTCGACGACTCCCGGGCGATACCCCTCGACGAAGATGTCCGCCTCCGCGACCAGCGTGATCAGGTCTTCCACCTGGGCCGCGTCCTTGAGGTCGACCGGAACCCTGCTGATGCCTCGGTTGACGACGTCGTGCTCCTCCCGCAGCCCCTCGGTCTGGCCGAGAGCCCGCTGCCGACGCGTCGGGGGGCGTACGACCGTCACGACCTTTGCATCCATGTCGCCGAGCAGCATCGACAGGAAGGGCACCGGCCCCATGCCGGCAAGGACCACGACGCGCACGTCGCTGAGGGGTCCAGTCATACCTCACCTCTTCATCCGGGGCGGGCGGCATCGACGAGTTGCGACACCACCTGATTCAGATCGTACGTTATATATTATGTTTTGCGCTAGTGGTTCGAGCGTCACCCCAGAAGTTGCGAGCCTCGAGGTACGCGACCGCGCGATCGGCAGCGCCCACGAAGTGCCGCTCGATCTCCTGCCGCGCGCGGGAGCCGTCTCGAGCCTCCAGCGCGTCGATCATGCGGCGATGGTCGTCGTGGGCACGGTCGGACCACTCCGAGTGCGACTCGTAGAACGTCCCCGGGATGGCGTGCTGGAGCACTCCCAGGACCGAGAGCAGCCGGCGGGACCGAGCCGCTCGGTTGATCCGGCGGTGGAGCTCGAAGTTGAGCCGCTCCTCCTCCCGCGCCGAGACGCCCGACTCCATCAGGTCCGCGATGGCCCGCAGCCCGGCAAGGTCCTCGTCGCTCAGGTTCGCCGCGGCACGCTCGGCCGCGAGCCCCGAGACCACACCGAGGAGCCGGTAGTGGTCGTGGACGTCCTCCCTGCTCAGCCTCGCGACGAAGGCTCCCCGCCGGGCGACGTTCTCGATGATCCCCTCGTCGTGCAGGGTGATCAGGGCCTCCCGCACCGGGACCCTGCTGATCCCGAGATCGCGAGCCAGCCGCTCCTGGTCGATCTTCGACCCGGGCGGCAGCTCGCCCGCGAAGATCCGCCGACGGATCTCGTCCGCCGCCGTGTCCTTGAGCGAGGGGAGGTAGCGACCCCAGCGCACCCTGACGAGTCCGTCCAACTGCGCCACCCGATCCGAGTCATCCATCATGTGCTCCTTGCATCCGAGTTCGCTTTCTCCGAGGAGGGACCGATGCGGGACGGCCGGCACACCCAGGCCGAGACCGCGACGACGATCGCCACGAAGACGAGGGCGGCGACGACCGAGACCAGGTCTGCGAGCGCGCCGTTGAGGAGGGCGGCCAACGGCCGGGACCCGACGAAGCCGATCAGCCACAGCCCCATGACCCGGCCCCTGAACTCGTCGGGGACCGCGAGCTGAAGCAGTGTCGTGCACGCGGTCATCGCCAGCGACATGCCCACCCCGCCCAGGCCGAAGGCCACGACCGACGAACCGAGCCCGATCGGCAGCGCCAGCGCCGCGTTGGCGACGGCGAGGATCGTCAGCCCCCAGAAGGCGAGCCGCGGCAGGCCGAAGCGACGGCCGGCCGGCCCCATGGCGAGGACGGCGACGGCGGCACCGAACCCGAAGGCGGCGCTGTACGTCCCGACGGTCGCCTCCCCCATGCCGTTCACGTGGGCGATGGCCGGTGCCAGCGTGATCGACGGGTCCGCACCGAAAGCGGTCGCGGTGACACCGAGGATGAGGAGGGCGAGACGCGGGCGATCCCGCACGAGGGCGAGCGCCGCGCGCATCGACCGGTTCTCGTCGGTGCGTACCTCTTTTGGCCGGGGCCCGGACGGGCGGATCCCGAGGAGCACGACGAGGAAGACCAGGTTGGCGCCGGCAGCCGCCAGGAAGGCAGGTCCCGGACCGATCCCGGCGAGCATCACCGCACCCACCGCGGGTCCGACCGTACGTCCGATCAGCATCGGCATCGAGTCGAGCCGGACCGCCGTGGCCAGCTCGGAAGGAGCCACCAGCGACGGCACCAGGGCCATCATGGCCGGGCCGCCGAGGACGAGGCCGAGACCCATGAGGACCGAGGTCACCAGGATGACGGCGACCGTGCCGGGCCGGTCGAGACCACCGAGGCACCACACGCCGAGTCCGGCCGAGGCGGCCAGACTCAGGCCACGGCCCAGGATCACCTGGGTGACCCGGTCGGCGCGATCGGCGACGGCGCCGCTCCACCCGGCGAGGACGATCTGCGGACCGAACTGGGCCAGGCTGACCAGGCCGACGAACGTGACCGACCCGGTGACCTGGTAGGCGACGACGGCACTGACGAGGTTGTGTCCCCACAGCCCCATCAGCGACAGGACCTTGCCCGCGAAGTACGGCCCGAACCGCGGGTCGAGCAGCAGGCGCGCGGCGGAGCGCCCCGAGGCACGCTCCCCCATCACCTCTGCGCCGCAGACCTCGTCCATCGCCGCCGTCGCCGTCAGTTGAAGGTCTGGTCGAACTTCGTCTTCCACTCGGCGAGGACCTCCGGGGTGTACTTCTCCGAGTCGAAGATCTGCAGGCCGTCGGTCGACATCGCCCCGTCGATGCCCTCGAGGGCGCTCGCTCCCAGACCGTCGCTGTTGTAGGCAGTCTGGCCGGCCTTGGAGAGCACGAAGTCGGCGTACAGGCACGCGGCGTACGGACGGTGGGCGTTCTTCAGCACGCCCGTGGCGAACGCGATGCCGTAGCCGGGGTCCGGCACGACGGACTCGATCGGGGCGCCCGACTTCTTCAACTCGTCCACGATCACCGGGACGGAGAGGTTGGTGACACCGATCTCGCCCGAGGCGACAGCCTGCACCATCGGCACGGCCGAGGGGTAGAACTTCGGCTTCTGCGCTGCGAGCTTCGGGAGATAGTCGGCGCCGAGGTTCTGCTCCGCGAAGTCCAGGTAGCCGACGTACGCGGCGGTCATGTCGGAGCGCGTGCCGAGCTGGCCCTTGACCGACGGATCGAGGAGGTCCTCCCAGGTCTTGAAACCGTCGGGGAACTTCTCGGTGTTCCACACGATCATGCCGAACGGCGCCAGGCTGCTCAGGGCGGCCTTCGAGTCGACCTCCCAGAATTCGTCGGGCCACGCCTGGGCCGAGGGGCCGTCGAGCGTCATGACGTCCTTCTCGTTGGACTTGAACCAGGAGGGGTCGCTGAAGGTGAACACGTCGGCGCCGTCCGAGCCGGACTTCGCCTCGGCGCCGATGCGCTCGGGCAGCTCGCCGGCGCCGCGCACGACGTTCACCTTGATGTCGGGGTACTTCTCGTTGAAGGCCTCGACCAAGCGGTTCTCCTGAGGCTCCGGCACCGTCGTGTACACGACGAGACCGCCCTCCGCCTTCGCCTTCTCCACGTCGGGCTCTGCTGGGCAGGCACTCAGCTCGGCTCCGCCGCCACCGCCCGACGACCCACATGCCGGAAGTGTCGCGATCGTCAGGCCCAGCACGGCCAGTGCGGCCATCCGCCGCCAACCTCGGATGCTGCTCATGGTGTTCTCTCCTGTTTATCTCGGGGAATGGGCGGTCAGTCGACGATCGAGCCGTCGGGGCGGTAGCAGAGCGTCGCGTCCTGGACGAACCCCAGGTCGACGCGGTCGCCCACGTCGTACTGGCGGTCGCGCACGGGCAGGTCGACGAAAACTCGCTGGTCGCCGACGCCGATCACGTACTCGCGGAGGTCGACCCCGGGAAGCACCTCGAGCACGGTCCCGCCGTCGAGCCAGGCGACGTCGGGCTCGATCTCCGCGGCGCCCGCGGGGCGCAGGTGCAGGCGGGAGGGACGGACCCGCAGCGAGTACTCCCCCTGTGGATAGCGGCCGGTCAACCCGGGAACCGGGCGGCCCGCGACGCGGGTTCCGGCGGCGTCGACGACGACCGGGAAGCGGTTCCGGGCGCCGAGGAAGTCCGCGACCGTCTCCGTCACCGGACGGCGGTAGACGTCGCGCGGTGGCCCGATCTGCTCGACGCGGCCCTGGTTCATGACCGCGACGCGGCTGCCCAGCGCGAGCGCCTCTTCCTGGTCGTGGGTCACATGGACGGCGGTGAACCCGATCTCTCGGTGGAGCAGCCTGAGCTGCGCCCGGAGCTCGATCCGGAGCAGGGCGTCCAGGTTGCTGAGCGGCTCGTCGAGGAGCAGCAGAGCCGGCCGGGCAGCAAGGGCCCGTGCCAGCGAAACCCGCTGCTGCTGGCCACCGCTGAGCTCGGGCGGGTACCGATCGGCGAGGTGGCCGCACTGGACAGTGTCGAGCACCTCTGCGACCCGTCCGGCCTGCAGCGCGGTCCGCATCTTCCGTGCCTTCAAGGGGTACGCGACGTTGTCGGCGATCTTCATGTGCGGCCAGAGCGCATAGTTCTGGAACACCATGCCGACGTTGCGCCGGTTGGGCGGGAGGAAGATCCCCCGGGAGGCGTCGACGACCGTCTCGCCACCCAGCTCGACGGTCCCCTCCGTCGGGCGCTCGAGGCCTACCAGGGAACGCAGGAGCGTCGTCTTGCCACAGCCGCTCGGGCCGAGGAGGACCAGGAGCTCACCCTGCCGGACCTCGAGGTCGACGTCCTTCAGGACGTGGACGCTCTGACGGTTGCGCTGGAAGGTCTTGTGGAGACCAGAGACCCGGACCGCCACCTCTGCGGCGTGCTTGGTCATGACGTCAGGACTCTTCTCGGTCACGGAAGTGTTGCTCACAGTCGCTCCATTGCTTTCGTGCCGCCGAAGACGAGGGCGGCGATGACACCGGCTCCCGTGATCACCGTCATGACGATGGCGGTCACCCCGACCTGCGGGTAGGAGCCGGTACTGAACTGGTCGTAGAGGAGGACGGACATGACCGTGCTGTCCGGGGACCGGAGCAGGAGGGACACGCCGAACTCATGGATGAGCAGGACGAACATCACCGCGCCCGACGCGGCCATGCCACCGCGGGCGAGCGGCAGGACGATCCGACCGAAGGTGCGCAGCACGCCGGCACCGCTGACCCGAGAGGCCTCGGTCGTCTGCTGGCCGAGCGCGATCAGCGTCGCGAGCTGGTAGCGGACCGCGTAGGGCAGCATGATCGTGACGTACGCGATGATCAGCGAGGTCCGGGTTCCGTAGAGCCCGACCGCCGGGGCGGAGAAGGCGAACAGGAACCCGAAGCCGACCAGCGCACCCGGCACCGCCAGCGGCAATGCGGCGAAGACGTCGACGACCACGGCGACCGGGCGCCAGATCCGGTCCTTGTTGGTGAGGGCGAGGGCCACCAGGAGCCCGAGCGGCATGACCGCGAGGACGCCGATCACCGTCACGGTCAGACTGGTCGTGATCGCCTCACGGAGCGCCGGACCGGCGAGCGCCTCGCGGTAGTGCTCGAAGGTGAGGCTGTCGAGGCTGATGTCACCGCTCCAGTACGTCGAGAGCGAGACGTACCCGAGGGCGAGCATCGGCAGGATCGCCGAGACGGTCACGAACGCGACCACGAAACCGGTCGCCAGGATGCTGACGGGCCGGCTGACGTGCGCCCGCTCCATGCTCATGGCGCCACGGCCGACGAAGCGCTTCTGGTCGCCGACGGCACGGCGCTGCAGGAAGATCAGGAAGAAGGCCGCGACCAGCAGCGGTGTGCCGAGGGACGCGGCGAGCGCGTAGTTAACCGGGAAGTCGTTGGTGAGGACGAACATCCTGGTGGTCAGGACGTCCAGTCCCTCGCGCCGCCCGAGGATCAGCGGCCCGGTGAACTGGCCGAGCGCCAGCAGCAGGCTCACCATGCCGGCGTACACGAAGGTGGGGCGCAGCATCGGCAGCGTGACGGTGACGAGGACACGGAAGCTGCCCGCACCGTTGACGCGGGCCGCCTGCGCATAGTCAGCCCCCAGCGCCTTCAGCCCACTGAAGACGAAGAGATAGACGAAGGCCGACAGATGGACACCGGTGTAGATCACGATCCACAACGGCGTGTAGACGTTCACCGGCCCGGCGCCGTCGTCGCCGACCAGCGGAAGCTGGCGCAGCAGGATGTTCGCGTAGCCGTTCTCCGGAGAGAACAGGAACACGAAGCCGACGACGTGCGCGACCGACGGGATGATCATCGGCAGCACCGGGGTGAACGACAAGAAGGCCTGCAGCCGCGGCGACATCGTGTAGACGCACAGCGCGAGCATCGTGCCGATAACCATGCCGACGGCCATGGCACCGACCCCGAGGAGCACGGTGTTGCGCGCGACCGCGCCGAGACCCGGCATGTCGAGCAGCTGCCGCAGGCCTGCCCCGCCGTCGGCGAAGGCCTTGGCCTGCAGCGGCACGAGCGGGATGAGGGCGAGCACCACCACCAGGGCGGTCAGGCCGATCCAGGGAAGCTGGCCGACAAGTTGTCGACGTCTTCTCCCCTGGCCGGTCCGGGCAACAGACAGCGTGGTCATCATGGTCCTCCGAAGTGCGTACGTGAGTCGCGTCACATCGAGACCAGAATGACGTACAATATATTATCGGTCAAGGATTTCATATGAAACTTTGCCGGAGCAGCATCCCCATTTGAGACGCTTGCCACATCCTTGGATTTTATATAATGTTTGCTCGGACGGTGATCCCCACCACATTCCCAGACGAGGTGTGAACGATGCAGCACAAGCCACTCACCGGCATCCGGGTACTCGAGTTCGGCGGGTACATCTCCGGCCCCTACGCGACCTCTCTCCTGTGTGCCCTCGGCGCCGAGGTCGTGAAGGTGGAGAAGCCCCACGGCGGCGACGACTTCCGCCGTCACGCGAACGACAAGAGCCTCTACTTCATCCAGTACAACGCCGGCAAGCGCAGCATCGCCGTCGACCTGAAGGACCCCGAGGGCATCGCGCTCGTGAAGGACCTCATCCCCCACTTCGACGTCGTCCTGGAGAACATGCGGCCCGGAAAGCTGGCCGCGCTCGGACTCGGCCCCGATGACTGCCGCACCCTCCGAGCCGACATCGTCTACACCTCGGTGAGCGGCTTCGGAGAAGGCGGCCCGCTGGCGAAGCGGCCGGCGTACGACACGATCGGCCAGGCCTTCGGCGGTGCGTACTCGCTGCTCGGCGACGCGGGGCATCCTCAGCTGTCGGGCATCATCGTGGCCGACCTGATCACCGGCATCTCGACGGCCGCCGGCATCCTGGCGGCGCTCGTCGGGCGGGCGACCACCGGTGAGGGACAGCACGTCCAGACCTCGATCATGGAGGCGATGAGCACGCTCACCGTCGACGCCTTCACCCAGTACTTCGAGAACGGCCACCAGAACCCCAGCCGCGAGAGCCGCCACCCCCAGGCCCAGAACTTCTGCCTCCTGACCAAGACCGGGGACTCAGTCGCCGTCCACCTCTCCTCGTCGCAGAAGTTCTGGCAGGGGCTCGTCGCGTCGATCGACCGCCCCGAGCTCCTCGACGACCCGCGCTTCACGACCTACAACGACCGTGTCGCGCACTACTTCGAGCTGGTCAAGATCGTCGAGCCCGTCTTCGCCGAGCGCACCCTCGAGGAGTGGGAGACGATCCTCGACCGCAACGACGTCCCGTTCGCGCCGGTCCTGACGATGGGGAGCTTCTCGCAGCACCCGCAGACGCAGTGGCTCGAGCTCATCGAGCCCGAGCGCAACGGCGTCTCCCTCGTACGTCCCCCCTGGCGCTTCGGAGGCGAGCGACCCGATCGTGGCACCAACGCCCCGCGCGTCGGCGCGGACAGCCGCGCGGTCGCGACCGAGTTCCTGGGCGCTGAGCGCGTCGAGGAACTGCTCGACACCGGTGTCCTCTTCCAGGACTCCTGAGCCCGCCCTAGGCTGACAGGCATGGACGTCAGCAAGGACATCAAGGCCTTCCTGATGACCAGGCGCGCCAAGATCACGCCGGAGCAGGCGGGCCTTCCGACCGGCGGCCGGCGACGCGTACCAGGCCTGCGTCGCGACGAGGTGGCCCTGCTGGCGGGGGTCAGCCCGGAGTACTACATCCAGATCGAGCGCGGTCATGTTGCCGGCGTCTCGGACGAGGTGCTGCAGGCGATCGCCGACGCGCTCCGGCTCGACGAGGCGGAGGTCGCGCACCTCGTCGACCTCGTCCGCGCCGAGGCCCGCCGGCAACCGCGGTCGCGTCCCCGCCGCCCGGCGAGCCGCCAGGTGCCGGAGGGCGTCCAAATCCTCCTCGACTCGATGACCGGCTCGCCCGCGGTGGTCCTGAACTCCCTGCTCGACGTGATCGCCACCAACGACCTCGGCCGAGCTCTCTACGGCTCGGTCTTCGCCCGAGCCACGACCCAGCCGCCCAACGTCGCCCGGTTCGTCTTTCTCGACGACCGAGCCGAGGAGACGTTCCCGAACTGGGACCACGTCGCCGACGACGTCGTCGCGCTCCTCCGGCTCGAGGCCGGCCGCTCGCCGCACTCACGTGCGCTGACGGACCTGATCGACGAGCTCACCATCTGCAGCGACAGCTTCCGCACGCGCTGGAGCACCCACGACGTCCGGTTCCACAGCCGCGGTCTCAAGGTCTTCCGTCATCCGATGGCCGGCGAGCTCGCGCTCCGCTACGAGGCGCTCGCGGTCGCCGGCGTCCCCGACGCCACGCTGGTCGCGTTCACCGCCGACCCCGGCTCCCCGACCGCGGAGGCGCTCCAGCTGCTCGCGAGCTGGACGTCGCCGCCCCGGCCAGCCACGACGCCGCCCGGACGAGCGCGCTGACGCACTGCCCGCGACGGGCGGTGTCGACGTACGCAGGACCGGGGGCGGCCGACGGGCGGCCGCCCCCGGTCCGGGGCGAGGTGACGGGTCAGAACTCCAGGACGGCCTTGCCCCGGGTCTGCTTGTCGAACTCGACGTAGGCCTTGGCCGCGTCGTCGATCGCCCAGCGGTCGGTGAAGAGCGCGTCGACGTCGATGCCGTGCGTCGCGACGAACCGGGCGCACTCCCCCATGCCCACGCTCGAGAACGTGTAGGACCCGAGCACGGAGATCTGCTTGAGGACGAGGTCCGGCGAGACGTCGAGGGTCAGGTCACCACCGAGGCCGACCATGACCACCCGACCCCAGGCACCGAGGCACCGCGTCGCCGCAACCCGGGCGACAGGGGCCCCCGAGCTCTCGATCGAGACCGTCGCGCCGCGTCCGCCGGTGAGCTCGCGGATCACCTCGACGGGATCGGACTCGGCCGAGTTGACCACGTGGTGCGCCCCCATCTTGGTCGCCATCTCCAGACGGTCGGCCGCGATGTCGACCGCGATGACGGTGGCGCCCAGGGCGACCGCGAACTGGATCGCCGACTGCCCGATCGGGCCCAACCCGAAGATCGCGACGGTGTCGCGGCCGGTGACGTCACCGCGCCGGAGCGCACCGAACGCCGTGCCGGTGCCGCACGCGATGGCGGCGCCGGCCGAGAAGCTGACCTCTTCGGGCAGGTGCACGAGCGAGCTCGCAGGGGCCAGCATGTACTCCGCGTGACCGCCGTGGGCGGTGGCGCCGTAGATCGTCGCACCGCTGGTGCACATCTGCGTCCAGCCCGTCCGACAGGGGTCGCAGACCCCGCAGCCGTCGTAGTGGAACTGCATCACCCGGTCGCCGACCTTGAACGTCGACGGCGGGACGTCGGGCCCGACCGCAGCCACGACACCGCACGGCTCGTGGCCGGCGATGATCGCGGCGTCCTCGGCCATCCCACGGGAGGCGAAGTCCTTGAAGCCCAGCGCCTTCAGCGCCGCACCCGGCGGGTCACGGTAGAACTTGAGGTCGCTGCCACACAGCCCTGAGGCCTTGATCTGGAGCACGACCTGCCCCGGGCCGGGGGTCGGGTCGGGGAAGTCGCGGATCTCGAGGTTCCGGTCGCCGGTGAAGACCACGCCACGCATCAGCGCGAACCCTTCATCATGGTCGCGATCACCACGCAGGGCTCTTCCGTACGGTTGCTCCAGATGTGCTTCACGCCGCGGTTGACGATGGTGTCACCGGGCTTGAGCAGCGTCTCGGAGTCCTCCAGCACCGCATAGACCTCACCGGAGATGACGGTGACGACATCGACGGTGTCGGTCTCGTGCCAGGCACCGCCGTGACCCTCGGTCGAGTCGTCAACCCCGGCACCGGCGTCGTCGTGACCGAAGGCGTCAAGGGAGTCCGCGTACGCCGCCGGGTCGAACTCGGCGTCGGGCGGGAAGGACGCGATACGAACCACGAGGCCTGCGGCCGGCGGGTCGATGACGGGGTCCGTGCCGAGCGTGGAGTCGCTGAGCACCGGCGCGGGCAGACTGTCCGTCTGCCACAGCTCGCAGACCGTGAAGCCGGGGGTTGCGACCCGGACCGTCGAGTCAGCGTCGCTGACGATGACGGACTTGCCGTCCTCGTTGAGGCCCGAGACGACCAGACGTGCCTGGGTCTCCAGGTGTGCTCCTGCCATTGTCCTGCTCCTTAGTGATGGGTTGAAGTGAAAGTCAGAGCGCCGGGATGTAGCCGGCAGGCAGACCGATCGACTTGAGCTCGACGTACGCGTCGAAGCCCTCGTGGCCGGCCTCGCGGCCGATGCCGCTCGTCTTGAAGCCGCCGAACGGCGCGTGGAAGCCGGCCGGGCTGCCGTTGACCTCGACGGTGCCGGTCCGGATCCGGCGGGCGAGGCGTACGGCATGTTCAGGGTCGGCGCTGAAGATCGAACCGTTCAGTCCGTACGCCGAGTCGTTGGCGAGGGCGACGGCCTCGTCCTCGCCGTCGTAGGTGAGGACGGCGGCGACCGGGCCGAAGATCTCCTCCTGGGCGATCCTCATCGACGGGTCGACACCCGCGAAGACTGTCGGCTCCACGAAGTAGCCCTGGTCGAGGCCGGAGGGGCGACCGCCACCGGTGATCAGACGCGCACCCTGCTCCTTGCCGGAGGCGATGTAGCCCTCGACACGCTCGCGCTGCAGCTCGCTGACCAGCGGGCCGAGCTGGGTGGCCGGGTCACGCGGGTCGCCAATCGGCATGGTCGCCACCATCGAGGTGAAGGCGTCGAGGAACTCGGCCTCGCGCGAGCGCGGCACCAGGACGCGGGTCTTGAGGCTGCACACCTGCCCGGTGTTTCGGAAGGTGCCGATGCGCAGCGACTCCACGGTGGCGGCAAGGTCGGCATCGTCGAGCACGATCGCCGCGGACTTGCCGCCGAGCTCCAGCGTGATCCGCTTGAGGTCGTTGCCGCACAGCGAGGCGATCCGCCGGCCGGCGGCACTGGACCCGGTGAAGGTCACCTTGTCCACGTCCGGATGGCGTACGAGACTCTCGCTCGCCTCCCGGTCGGCGGGAACCACGTTGACCACCCCGGCCGGGACGCCGGCGGCCGCCACCAGCTCGGCGAGGCGATAGGCGTTGAGCGGAGTCTTCGGGTCCGGCTTGATGACGATCGTGCAGCCGCTGATGAGTGCGGGCGCGAGCTTCATGACAGCGATCTGCAGAGGCGCGTTCCACGGAACCACCGCGGCGACCACGCCGACGGGCTCGCGTACGACGAGCGCCCGGCCGGTCGCCGCCTCGCGCAGGCTGCGCCAGGGATAGTCGGCGGCCAGCTCGATGAACGCGTCGAGCGCCATCTTGGCGCCGACCGACTGGAAGCCGCGCGACAGCGAGATCGGGCAGCCCATCTCGTCGGTGACGATGCCGGCGATCTCCTCGGCGTTCTCGCCCATGAGGTCGCTGAGCCGACGCAGCACGGCGACACGCTCGTCCACCGTCAGGCGCGGCCAGGGGCCGTGGTCGTACGCCTCGCGCGCCGCCGCGACCGCACGGTCCATGTCCTGCGGGGTGCCGTCCGGAACGTGCGCGACGACCTCGCCCGAGTACGGGTTGGTCACTGTCAGAAGCGAGGCCGACGTCGAATCGACCCACTCACCCCCGATGAACACCTTGTCGAGGTTCTCGCCCACGATGATCCTTTCGCTGCGAGGTGAGACCTCGCGTTGCCATCAGTCCTGTGACTGCCGTCACGTTCGATACTATGAAATATATGATCGATGGCAATGCTTTAGGGGTGGGCTGTCAGTACCCCCTGAGGAGCCCCCTGAGCAGCTGGATCGAGCCGGCCGCTAGCTCGTCTTCGTGACCCGCACGGTCGAGGAGGCGGACGGCTCGGCGAGCATGGGTCGCAGCGAGCTCGGCTGGTTGCTGTACTTGGCGCTGTAGGCCTCGGCGACCCGGCCGTTCGTCACCTCGTCGACGGGCTCGAGATCGACATCCGCCTCGATCCCCGCCGCGGCGACACGGGCCTTGCCCTGGGTGGCATGCCGATACCACGCGCCGTCCGCGCCGTAAGCGGAGCGGATGTAAAGGGCATCGTCCACCCTGACCACCCAGATGGGCGTCCAGCGCCGGAGCGATCCATCGTTCCGGTAGCTGGTGATGCGGAGCTCCTGGGCTCCGCCGATACGTTCGACCTCGTCGCTGGTCCAGTTCATCAGTTCCCCCTAGGTGTACGTCGGCCACAGCCGGAACACCGGGAGTGGACCGCTCTCGTCACTGCATGAGGAAGCCGGACCTGGTCGGCCGCGCTCATATCGGCAGGCTACCCAGCAACCGCCGGCCCGAGCCAGGGGCCGGCGGTACCCCCGACAGAGCGCTCCTCACCATCCGCCGAAGGAGAGCCCTCCGTTGACGCTGACCGTCTGCCCGCTGACCTGAACGGCGTCGGCGGCCAGGAACGCGGCCACGTCAGCCACCTCACCGGCGCTCGGGGGACGGCCCTGCGGGAAGCGCTCGACGGCCTTGGCGAAGAGCTTCGACTGGAAGCTCTCGGTCGCGAAGATCGCGTCCCACGAAGGGGTGTCGGACGTGATGGTCATCGCGACGCTGTTCACCCGGATCCGATCCCGGGAGAGCTCTCGGGCCAAAGCCTTCGTCATCAGGATCACCGCGGCACCGACGGCGCCGATGACGGACTCCCCCGGTGTCACATGACGTCCGGCGTCGGTGGTCAGCATGACCACCGACCCACCCCGCCTCCGCAGCCCGGGCAGGGCCGCATGCACCGGCAGGATGCGCGGGTAGAGGCGGCCGTCGATCGCCGTACGCAACTCGTCCGCGGTCATCTCCGCGAACGGTGTCGGGCCGAGCTCGTGCGGCGTACCGGCGCTGACCAGGATGTCGATGCCACCGTCGTGACGAGCGGTGACACGATCGACCATCGCGGCGAGCTGGGCGGCGTCGCACGAGTCGGCGACCTCGAACGCGACGTCGTCGGAGATCTTGCGAAGCCGGTCCAGGGCCGGTTCGGCACGCTCGGCCGAGCGTCCGGTGATGACCACGCTCGCCCCACGTGCGGCGAGACGCTCGGCGATCTCGAGACCGACGCCGGCGGTGCCGCCCGTGACCACGGCGACCCTGCCCGACTGCGAGGCCGAACCGCCGGCGGTCATGACTGCTGCTCCCAGGAGGCGACGACCTCGTCGACGCCGATCGGGTCCTGCATCGGGGCGGGGACCCGGCCCGGGGTCTCGGAGAATCGCGGAGCGACGCCGGACTGCGGCACCCCGTCGACGACCACGATGTTCTCCCGCTCGCGGAGCTCCTTGTGCTCAGCGGCCTCGGTCCACGACAACACCGGGGTCACGCACGCGTCGAGCTGGTCGAAGACCGCCGTCCACTCGTCGCGGGTACGGGTCGAGAACGCCTTCTCGAAGGTGTCGGTCAGCACCGGGAAGCTCGCGGGCTCGCGCTGCGGCGGCAGGCTGTCGGGATCGATCTCGAGACCGGTGAGCAGGTCTGCGTAGAACTGCGGCTCGATCGAGCAGACCGCCATGAACTTGCCGTCGCTGCAGCGGTAGGTGCGGTACCAGGGCGAGCCGCCGTCGATGAAGTTCGACTCCCGCTTGTCGACCCACAGGTCCTGGTTGAGCCAGGACCACACCTTCTGGGACAGCAGGGTCACCCCGTCGACCATCGCCGCATCGACCACCTGGCCTCGGCCCGTACGACCGGCGCTCCAGATGCCGGCCAGCACACCGGAGAGCAGCAGCATCGACCCGCCGCCGTAGTCACCGATCAGGTTGAGCGGCGGTGGCGGGCACTCGTCCTCGCGTCCGAGGGCGTACAGGGCACCGGTGAGCGACATGTAGTTCATGTCGTGCCCGGCCTTGTCGGCCAGCGCCCCGGTCTGGCCCCACCCGGTCGCCCGGCCGTAGACCAGGCGCGGGTTGACCGCGAGCAGGTCGTCGGGCCCGATGCCCAGCCGCTCGGCGACCCCGGGCCGGTAGCCCTCCAGGATCACGTCGGCGTGCTCGACGAGCCGGAGCAGGATCGCCTTGCCCTCCTCGGTCTTCAGGTTGGCGTCGACCCGGCGTCGTCCTCGCAGCATGGGGTCGGTGGCGTCGGGCCGGCCGAGCTGGGTGCCGCTGGGCCGGTCGATGCGTACGACGTCCGCACCGAGGTCGGCGAGGATCATGGCGGCGTGGGGACCGGGCCCGACGGCGCCGAGCTCGATCACGCGGAGCCCGGCGAGCGGGCCGAACTTCTCTGGGGTGGTCATCGGTTCTGCTTCCTGTTCGGTCGGGATTCGGGTCACGCGCTCCGGAACGTGGCGGCCATGCCCTGGCCACCGCCGATGCACATCGTGGCGAGGCCGCTGCCGCCGCCGCGGCGCTTCAGCTCGTGGAGCATGGTGGTGACCATCCGGACGCCGGTGGCGCCGATCGGGTGGCCCAGCGAGATGCCGGACCCGTTCACGTTGAGGCGGTCCTCCCACTGGGAGGGGTCGTTCCACTTCCAGCCCTCGAGGACCGACAGCGCCTGGACGGCGAAGGCCTCGTTGAGCTCGACCAGGGTCAGCTCGTCGAGGACCTCGCGCGCGGATCTGCTCTGTCGCGCGGCGAGCTTCTCGAGCGCCGGGACGGGCCCGATGCCCATCCGGGCCGGGTCGCATCCGGCCGCGGCCCAGCTGTCGAGGTAGCCGAGCGGCTCGAGCCCGAGGGCCTCGAGCTGGTCCTCGGCGACGACCAGACAGGCGGCCGCGGCATCGTTCTGCTGGCTGGAGTTGCCGGCGGTGACCGTCCCTTCGCGCATCAGGGTGCGCAGACCGGCGAGGCTCTCGGGGGTCGTCGAGGGGCGGATCCCCTCGTCCTGCGCGAACACGACCGGGTCACCCTTGCGCTGCGGGACCTCGACCGGAACGACCTCGTCGGCGAACCGCCCGGCAGCCCAGGCTTCGGCGGCCCGGCGGTGGCTGCGGGCGGCGAACTCGTCGGCGGTCTCGCGGCTGATGCCGTAGTCGCGGGCGAGGTTCTCCGCGGTCTCGATCATCCCGGAGATCTTGCCGAAGCGGGCCTCCGGCTGGGATCGCTCTCGTCCTCTGTCGAGACGGTCGTAGAGCGACACGGTGCCCGCACGGGCGCCCCAGCGGTTGGTCGTGGAGTAGTACTCGATGCGGCTCATCGACTCGACCCCGCCGGCCAGGACGACGTCGGCCGCTCCGGTCTGGACCATCATCGCCGCCGAGGTGAGGGCCTGGAGGCCACCGCCACAGCGACGGTCGAGCTGCATGCCCGGCACCGAGATCGGCAGGCCGGCGTGCAGTGCGACCCAGCGGCCGATGCACGGCACCTCGGAGCTGGCGTAGGACTGGGCGAAGACGACGTCGTCGATCCGTTCGGGATCCACGCCGGAGCCGTCCACGACCGCGCGCACCACGGTCGCAGCGAGGTCCTCGACCGGCAGGTCACGCAGCGAGCCTCCGAACGTGCCCACCGGCGTACGCAGCGGGCTGACGATCGCAGCCCTCCTGATCTCTGCCATGTCAGCGTCCCTTCGAGCGAGCGACCAGCTGGGCCGCGATCACGTTGCGCTGGATCTCGTTGGTGCCCTCGCCCACGATCATCAGCGGGGCGTCGCGGAAGTAGCGCTCCACGTCGTACTCCTTGGAGTAGCCGTAGCCGCCGTGCACCCTCACCGCGTCGAGCGCGATCTGCATGGCCGCCTCCGAGGCGAAGAGCTTGGCCATCCCGGCCTCCATGTCCGCGCGTTCCCCGCGGTCGAGCTTCTGGGCCGCGTCGGCGGTCAGCAGGCGGGCCGCCTGGAGCTTGGTGACGCTGTCGGCGAGGTAGTTGCCGACCGACTGGTGCTTCCAGATCGGCTTGCCGAACGACTCGCGGACCTGGGCGTAGTCGACGGCCGCGTCGAGCGCTGCCTGGCCGACGCCGAGCGCGCGGGAGGCGACCTGGATCCGGCCGACCTCGAGACCGCGCATCATGTGGCTCCACCCCTGGTTGGGTACGCCGCCGAGGACCGCATCGGCGGGGACGACCGCGCCGTCGAAGACGACCTCGCAGGCCTCGACCCCCTTGTAGCCGAGCTTCTGGATGTCCTTGGAGATCTCGACACCGGGGACCTTCTCCACCAGCACCACGCTCATGCCGCCGTGCGAGGGGCTGACGCTGGGGTCGGTGATGCAGAGCAGGCCGATCAGGCCGGAGCGGCGGGCGTTGGAGATCCAGGTCTTGGTCCCGTTGATCGTGTAGCTCTCGCCGTCGGCGGATGCCGTCGCGGTGGTCCGCATCGCCTGGAGGTCGCTGCCGCCTCCGGGCTCGGTGAGCGCCATCGTGGCCCGGAGCTCGCCGGTGGCCATCAGCGGGAGATACTTCTCCTTCTGCTCGTCCGTGCCGAAGGTGCGGACCAGGTAGGAGATGACGGAGTGGCCGCCCATGGCGCCGGCGAGGCTCATCCAGCCGCGGGCGAGCTCCTCGGTGACCCGGGCGAAGCACTCGGTGGAGACCTCGATGCCGCCGTACTCAGCGGGGACGAGGAGTCCGTAGATCCCCATCTCCTTCATCTCCGCGATCCACTGCTCGGGATACTCGTTGGCCGCCTCGACCTCGCGGACCTCGGGACGCACCCGCTGGTCGACCCACTTGGCGACGAGGTCGATGATCTCCTGCTCGTCCTTGCTGATGCTCATGCCCGGGTCCTTTCGATGTTGATGAAGTCAGGCGTACGACGCTCGCGGTGGGAGGCGAGACCCTCGACGACCTCGGGGCCGCCGAAGCCGTAGAACTCCAGGGCGAGCGAGTGCTCGAAGATCGGCGCGGCCAGCGAGCGGTACCAGCCGTTGAGGGACTGCTTGGTCGCCCGGATCGCCTCGGCGGCCCCGAGCGCCAGGTCGCGGGCAACCTCACGCGCGGTGTCGAGCAGGTCGTCGGCGTCGACGCAGAGCGAGACCAGGCCGATCCGCTCTGCCTCCTCACCGTTCAGCGGGCGACAGGTCATCAGGTAGTACTTCGCCTTCGCCATGCCACACAGCAGCGGCCAGCAGATCGCCGCGTGGTCGCCGGCCGCGACGCCGAGCCGGGTGTGGCCGTCGATGAGCTGAGCGGTCTTCGCGACCACCGACACGTCAGCGAGCACGCCGGCCACCAGGCCGGCCCCGACAGCCGGCCCGTGCATCGCGGAGACGATGGGCTTGCTGCAGTCGAGGACGTTGTAGACGAGGTCACGCGCCTCTCTCATGGTGCGGCTGCGGTTCTCCCGGTCGTCGATCAGGCTCTGTACGAGCTCGAAGGACCCGCCGGCGGAGAAGGCGCGGCCCTCGCCGCGGAGCAGGATGGCGCGGACGGCGGGGTCGCGGTCGAACTCACGCCAGACCTCGGCCAGCTCGCCGTGCGCCGCGTCGGAGACCTGGTTCATCGGCGGCGTGTCGAAGACGAGCTCGATCACGCCGTTCTCGTCGGGGCCGTCGATCCTCAGGTTCGGGAAGCGTACGTAGCGGGACATCTGTTCTCCTGGTTCGTGATCGGGTCAGCGGCCGTTGACGGGTTCGCCGGCACGTTCGCGGCGCATCAGCTCGCGCCCGACGATGAGCTTCTGGATCTCCGTGGTGCCCTCATAGAGGCGCAGTAGCCGGGCGTCGCGGAAGAGGCGCTCGACGGTGGACTCGCGCATGTAGCCGCTGCCCCCGTGGGTCTGCACGGCGAGATCGACCACGCGGCCGGCGCTCTCGGTCGTGAAGAGCTTGGTGGCGGACGGGGCGAGCCGGCGGTCCTCGCCGGAGACGTAGAGCCGGGCCGCCTCCCGGGTCATCTGCTTGCCGGCCATGGCGAGGGCCTTCTGCTCGGCGACCATCGCCTGCACGAGCTGCTGGTCGCCGGTCGGCCTGCCGCCCTGCAGGTTCACCGCGGAGTAGCGCACCGACTCCTCGAGCGCCCGCTCCATGACGCCGACAGCGAGCGCGGAGATGTGGACGCGACCACGCGCGAGGACCGACATCGCGGCACGGAAGCCGGTGTCGATGTCGCCGCTGATCAGCGCGTCGTCGGGAACCTCGACGTCGACGAAGGTGAGGTCGGCGGTGCTGGCCCCCTCCTGACCCATCTTCCTGTCCTTGTTGGCCACCTCCAGGCCCGGGGTCTCGGCGGGCACGAGGAAGACCGCGATCCGCGGCTTCTCGCGTTCCTCGACGACCTTTGCGAAGACGACGAAGAGGCCGGCCAGCGGGGCGTTGGTGATGAAGCGCTTGTTGCCGTTGATCACCCAGCCGCCGTCGACCTTGCGGGCCGACGTACGCATGCCGGAGGGGTCGGAGCCGGCCTCGGGCTCGGTCAGCGCGAACGAGGCGATCACCTCACCGGAGGCGAGCCGGGGCAGCCACGCCTCCTTCTGCTCCGGCGTTCCGTAGCCGACGAGCACCTGGCCGGCGATGCCGTTGTTGGTGCCGAACAGCGAGCGGAACGAGAGCGAGGTGTAGCCGAAGTGGAAGGCGAGCTCGACGTCCTGCGCGAGATGCAGCCCGAGGCCGCCGTACTCCTGCGGGATCGCGTAGCCGAACAGGCCCATCTCCGCAGCCTTCTTGCGAAGGTCCTCCGGGATGGTGTCGGTGTCGGCGATCTCCCGCTCCCGCGGAACCACCTCGTCGCGGACGAAGGTGCGCACCAGGTCGAGGATCTGGGCGAACTCCTCGTCGTCGACCTGGCTCACGATCGGGCTGTCACTCATGGGGTCCTCCTGCAACGGCCGGGTCGGCCTGGATCTGGGTCTGTGCGAATTCGGCACGGATCGCGTTGGTGTGCTCGCCGAGGGCGGGGACCGACCCGGACCGGAGGGTCCAGTCGGTGCCGACTGCGGGGTGACGCAGGGCCGGCACCGGACCGTCGGGGGTGCCGACCTGTCGCCACCGGTCACGCGCGGTCAGCTGGGGGTGCACGGCGAGGTCGCCGACGAGGTTGAACCGCGAGTTGCCGATCCCCGCCGCGTCGGCGAGCTCCTGGATCTCGGCCAGGGGAAGCGTCGAGGTCCAGGCGGAGATCGCGTCGTCGAGATCGGCTCGCTCCGCGACGCGGTGGTGGTTGTGCCGGTAGCGCTCGTCCTCGGCGAGCTCCGGGCGGCCGATCAGCCCGGCCAGGCGGTGCCACTCCTTGTCGCTGGTGGTCCCGAGGACGACGGTCTGGTCGTCGAGGGTCGGGTACGCGCCGTACGGGGCGACCATCGGCGATCCCATGCCGACCGGCTGAGGCTCGACGCCGCCGTGGATCACCTGATTGAGGGCGAAGCCCATCATCTCGGCGACGACGTCGAGCATGGCGATCGGGATGACCGCGCCCTGGCCGGTGCGCTCACGGTGGTAGAGCGCGGCGAGGATGCCGGAGTAGGCGTAGAGCGAGGTGCCGACGTCGGCGAGCGGGATGCCCGACTTGGCCGGCCGGCCGGGCCATCCGGTGGTGGCGCACGAACCGCCCTCGGCCTGGATCAGCAGGTCATAGGCACGCTTGTGGTCGAGCGGACCACCCGTGCCGTAGCCGGAGACGTCGACGATGATCAGGCTCGGGTGACGCTGCGTCAGGTCGGTGGGGGCCAGCCCGAGGCGGCCGAGCGCACCCGGAGCCAGGTTGCTGACGAAGACGTCGGCCTTGGACAGCAGCCCGGTGAGCACCGAGAAGTCGTCCGGGTCGGTCAGGTCGAGAGCAGCGGACTCCTTGCCGTGGTTGAGCCAGACGAAGTGAGCCGACATGCTGCCGTGCACGACCCGGTCGTAGTGGCGCGTGGAGTCACCGCCTCGCGGGTTCTCCACCTTGATCACCCGGGCGCCGAGATCGGCGAGATGACGGGTGCAGAGCGGCGCCGAGATCGCCTGCTCGAGCGATACGACGGTCACGCCGTCGAGTGGCGCGCTCATCGCCTGCTCTCCTTGCCCCTGGTCGGGAGTCCCTGACAGTCCATGGCTAGCACTTTATATTATATTGGGATCAGCAGAGAAGGGCTCGACAAGACATTCTTTGTATTATATAAAATTTGTCATGTCCTCCGAGACCACTACTGCCCTGCTCCGCGCGGCGACCGCCCGCACCTGGCTGTTCGTCCCGGGCGATCGGCCCGAGCGTTTCGACAAGGCCGCCGCCAGCGGCGCGGACGTGACCGTGCTCGACCTCGAGGACGCCGTCTCCCCCGCAGCCAAGGACAGCGCCCGAGACCACGTCGGCGCCTGGATCTCCGAAGCCACCGGCCCGGTCGCCGTACGCATCAACGCCGTGGGTACGTCGTGGCACCGGGCCGATCTCGCGGCTCTGGCCGCCACTGGGCCGGTCCTGGTGATGCTGGCGAAGGCCGAGGACCCGGCCGAGGTAGCCGCGGTCCTGGATTCCCTCGCACCCGGATCCGGCGTGGTCGCCCTCATCGAGACCGCGCTCGGCGTCCTGCGCGCGAGCGAGATCGCGACCGTCGACGGCGTCGCCCGCCTCGCCCTCGGCAGCTACGACCTCGCCGCCGAGCTCGGCGTCGACCCGGACCACGCTCCCGCGATCGACAGCAGCCGTACAGCCCTGGTCCTCGCCTCCGCCGCCGCCCGGATCGCCGGGCCGGTGGACGGCGTCACCGGCGACGTACGCGACACCGCACGGCTGACCGCGGACGTCATGCGATCGGCCGCTCTCGGCCTCACCGGCAAGCTGTGCATCCACCCCGCTCAGGTGGCGCCAGCCGCCGCGGCGCTCGCGCCGAGCGCCGACGAGGTCGCCTGGGCGGAACGCATCCTCGCCGCGGCCGATGCCGCCGAGCACGGCGTCGTGGTCGTCGAGGGACGCATGGTCGACGCACCGGTCATCGCGCGCGCCCGACGTATCGCCGCTTCCAGCCACCTCTCCAGCTGACCGAACACCTCACCCGCAACCACCCAATAGGAGCACCACCATGGGCCTTCTCGACAACAAGACCGCGGTCATCACCGGCGGAGCGCAGGGCATCGGCCTGGCGATCGCCGAGGCGTTCGTGGCCGAGGGCGCACGCGTCGTCATCGCAGACCTCGACGGCGCGGCCGCCGAGACCGCCGCCAAGGGCCTCGGCGACGGTGTGGCGATCGGCGTCGCGTGCGACGTCGTGTCCGCCGACGAGGTCGGAGCCGCGCTCGAGACGGCCGCCGCGACCTACGGGGCGGTCGACATCGTCGTCAACAACGCCGGCATCACCCGCGACGCGACCATGCGGAACATGACCGAGGAGCAGTTCGACCAGGTCATCGCGGTCCACCTCAAGGGCTGCTGGAACGGCACCCGGCTCGCCGCCGCCCGGATGCGCGAGCAGCGCGCCGGCTCGATCATCAACATCTCCTCGCTGTCTGGCAAGGTCGGCATGGTCGGGCAGACCAACTACTCGGCCGCGAAGGCCGGGATCATCGGCCTCACGAAGGCCGCCGCCAAGGAGATGGCCCACCACGGCGTACGCGTCAACGCGATCCAGCCCGGCCTGATCCGCTCGGCCATGACGGAGGCGATGCCGCAGAAGGCCTGGGACCAGAAGATGGCCGAGATCCCGATGGGCCGCGCCGGAGAGCCGGCCGAGATCGCCTCGGTCGCGGTCTTCTACGCCTCCTCGCTCTCGTCCTACATGACCGGCACCGTCGCCGAGGTCACCGGCGGGCGGTTCATGTGAGCACCGACGCCACCCCTTCCGTGCCGCAGTTCCCCGGCTGGGAACCGCATCCGGTGATCACCCGCGAGACCGTGGACCCGTCGGCGGTCATCGCCCTCAGCGCCCTCCTCGACTCCGGCTCCCCCCTCCCCGGGGTCGGGGAGGTGCTTCCACCGCTGTGGCACTGGGTGGCGCTTCCCCGCTGGTCCCCCAGCTCTGTGCTCGGCGTCGACGGCCACCCGCGGCGCGGTGACTTCCTCCCCCCGATCGACCTGCCGCGGCGGATGTTCGCCGGCGGCGAGGTCGTCCTCCACGGCGACCTGCGCGTCGGAGCGCAGGTGGAGCGCGAGGCCGTCGTCGAGAGCGTCCAGGTCAAGGACGGCCGCAGCGGCCGGCTGGCGATCGTGCAGACCAGGACCTGGCTGCGGTCACTGGACGGGGAGCCGCTCCTCGAGGAGCGGCAGGACATCGTCTACCGCCCCGCCGCGGCCCCGGTCGCCGACGCCCCCTCGGCGACCGCTGCCTCCGCCTTGGTCCCCTCGGGTCCGGCAGTCGTCGCGGACGGACCCGGGTGGCGCCTCGTCACCGACCCGACCCTGCTGATGCGCTTCAGCGCGGCGACGGCCAACGCCCACCGGATCCACTACGACTGGCCCTACGCCACCCTCGTCGAGGGCTACCCGGGTCTTGTCGTCCACGGCCCGCTGTCCACGCTCGCCCTCGCCGAGACGCTGCGCCTGGCCGAGCCGGAACGGCCCGTCCGCCGTCTGGCGCACCGGCTCACCGCTCCGCTGTTCTGCGGTCAGCCGGCAACCGTGACGCACGTACGCCGCGACGCGGACGTCGAGGCGCGGCTCACCACGGTCGACGACACCCAGGTGGCGGCGCTCACCGCCACCTTCAGTCGATGAAGGATGCAGCGTCGGCGACCGAGGCGCGGCTCGTACGGAAGCCGTTCACCGGGTCGTCGAGGTCGGCATAGCCGAAGCTGATCGCGCACACGATCAGACGGTCGTCCGGCAGGTCGAGGAACTCGCGCACGTGGGGCGAGTGCATGGCGATGGCGGCCTGGGGAATGGTCGCCACGCCGACCGAGGTCGCCGCGTTGATGAAGTTCGCGACGAACCCGCCGCAGTCGACCGCGCCGTAGACGCCCTGGGTGCGGTCGGTCGTGACGACCGCGACGTGCGGGGCGTCGAAGAATCCGTAGTTGCGCAGGTGCTGGGCATCTCGCCGCTCGACGTCCTCTCGGGTGATACCGAGGCTGGCGTACAGCTTGAGGCCGGCTTCGCGCCGTCGTTCCTTGTAGACGCCCAGGTAGCCGCCGGGAGCGGGAAGGTCAGGTGCGGGATCCGCGTCGGCGACATAGCCGAGCAGGCTGTCCGCGAGGCGTCGGGTGGCTTGGCCGCGGGTGACGTACACATGCCAGGGCTGGGTGTTGCACCAGGACGCGGTCCGTTGCGCCAACGTCAGGATCTGGTCGATCGTCTCGTCCGGAACGGCGTCAGGAAGGAACGCGCGGCAGCTCCAGCGCGACTCCAGGATGCCGCGGATGTCCTGCGGCGCAACAGTGTCCGGGGCGGTTCGGGTGTTCATGGCGGCGCTCCTCAGTTCCAAGGTATTTCATATTTTATGCTATCAGGGGTGACGGTCTGCCGCCCGAGGCGTCCGCAACCGGTTCACCACTACTGCGCGAACTGAAGATCAGCGAGGCCGATCCGGTCCCCGTCGAGGGTGAAGTCGAACACGGCGCGGAAGCCGCCGGTCTCCCCCTGACTCACCTGGACAAGGATGACCTAGCCAGATCCCGAGGTCTCGGTGATCTCGACCAGCTCGACGTCGTAGTTCATCAGCTCGACCGTGGCGAACTCCCTGATGGCGGCTCGCCCCTCCATCCGGCGGCCCGCATCGATGAGGACGCCTTCCTCGGGGAAGGTCGCGGCGAAGCCATCGGCGTCGTCGGCGTTCCACGCGCGGAGGAACTCGGCGACGACCGGCAGCAGATCGCCGGGAGACTCCGCCGAATCGGGCGCCTCGGTCGAGCGCGAGGCCACGGCGCTCGACGGCGACCCTTCCTCCCCGCTCGCACCAGACGCCTCGCCACCCGATCCGCACCCGGCCAGCGCCAGCAGGAGGAGGGCGACCACGACGGGTACGGTGCGGAGTGGCGGCAAGGACATCATGGTCGAGACGCTAGGCATCTCCCCGCGACCGATCCAGACGCTCCCAGTACCCCGTTCAGGGCGGCGAGGACTCAGGCGTCCTCGTCGATCGGCCGCCGCCACACGAGAACGGCGACGGTGGCGATGAGGATGACCGCGGTGAGGGCGAAGGGCACCGGGGTCAGCGGGTCGACCAGCACCAGGAGCCCGGCCGTCGGGACGACGACGTTGACCACCCGATCCGCGTTTGGCCTGATCGCCAACACCCAGATGCCGAGGATGAACACGGCCAGGGGGATCGTGTAGGCGAGCGACGCGTACGGCTGGTGCAGCTCGCTGTGCCCAGTGAGGACGTCGATCTCGACCTCGATGCCCGCGGAGAAGGCACCCGCGGCGGCGAAGATGAAGAAGTGGCCGTAGCCGTAGGCCAGCGAGCTTGCGAAGCTGCTGATGGCTCGATGGTGGGGCGGCCAGAAGTAGATCCACCACAGCGCCGCGGTCGCGATCAGGGCGAGCGCGGCGATGGCGATGAGCGGGCCCAGCTCCTCGCTGTCGTGGAGCGCCTCGATGATCGCGTTGGCCGAGGCGAGCAGGCTCTCTCCCAGGACGATCAGGGTGAACAGGCCGTAGCGCTCGGTGATGTGGTGCGGGTGCCACGGCGTGTTCCCCGTGCGCTCGGCGACGATCGGCACCGCAAGCTCGGCAGCGATCAGCACGACAAGAGCGACCGGGAACATCTCGGCCGGCAGCAGCAGCGAGACCAGCCACAGGATCTGGACCAGCGAGATACCTGCTGCGTAGATGATCGTCGCCCGGCGGGACGGACCCGCCCAACGAGAGGCACGGCTCCACTGGGCCACCAGGGCGAGGCGCATCACGACGTACGCGAAGATGAGCACCGAGTAGTCGTGCTTCTCGAACGCCGGGCCGATCCCGGAGGCCAGGACGAGCACGCCACCCATCTGGACGATGGTCAGGACCCGATAGAGCCAGTCGTCGTTGTCGAAGGACGTGGCGAACCAGGTGAAGTTCATCCACGCCCACCAGATCCCGAAGAACACGATCCCGTAGTTGACGATCCCGTCCAGCACGTGGCCCTCGGTGAGTGCGTGGTGCAGCTGCACCGCGGCGATGCTCACCGCGACGACGAAGACGAGGTCGAAGAACAACTCCAGCGTCGAGGCCGTTCGTCCGTCCTCCTCGGGGTCGCGCGGCCTCATGGGAACGAGTCGGAAACGGGATTCGGCTCTCATTGCTACCTCTCTACGTCCGAGTGTCCCGGAGGCCGAGCACGGCCCTTCGGGACACTCGTCCAACGGGTGCGGTCAGTCCTCGGGAACGACCTCGAGGGTGTTTCGTCGAACAGGCTCGGTCGACATCGTCACCGAATACTGGCTGCTTGCATACTTCTGGAAGAAGGACGCGTCCACAGCCTTGTTGGTCTCCTCGTCGTCGGCCGGAACCACGACGAAGCGCACCTGCTTCGTCACTCCGCCGGCCGAGATCCGGCCGCGACCGGTCTCGAGGGCTGGGCCGTACCACTTTCCAGCGGTGCCGTTGTAGGAGCGGATGAAGATCCGGTCTCCCACCGGGACCGACCAGATGTCGACGGTCTTCGGGGTGGTGCCGTCGGGCAGCGTCGCACCTACGGTGAAGTAGGTCTCCGCGTTGATGCGATCCAGCTCGTCCTTGGTCCAGGAACTCATGTCATCCTTCTTTCCAGTACGGGGGTTGGCGGATTACCGGCCGGCAGCTCAGCTGAAGGCGGCGATGATCCGGCTGACCGGGTCCGGAGGCGGGCACGGGGCGGCTCCTCCGATCTGGATTCGCCGCCCCGAACAGCCTCAGAGCTTGGCGGTGAAGAACGGGCCGAGCTGCGAGACGGCCTCGGCAACCTCCTTCTCACCGTCGTAGAGGGTCATGTGGTTGGCCCCGTCGACGATGTAGAAGGACTTGTCGGTGCTCGCGGCCCGCTCGTACAGGTCGTCGCTCATCCACTTCGACCCAGCGTCGCTACCAGCGATGCAGAGCAGCGGCTGGGTGAAGAACGCCTCAGCCTTGTGGAAGGCGTCGTAGGTGATGATCTGCGACAGGCTCCGGGTCGTCATCCAGCCCGGTGCGTTCGGGTGCTCGCAACGGGGAGTGTGGTAGTACTCCCATGCCTGGCGGAGCTCCTCGTTCGGAGCGTCCTCCTCGCGCAGCGGAGCCAGCGGGAACTGGTTGTCCTTGCCGGCCGCGTCGGTCGTGCGGGCCTCGGCCCCCATCGCGAGGACCGGCGCCGCGTCGGCGTCCTTGACGTTGTTCTCCCAGCCGTTGCGGAACATCTGGCCGATGTTGACCAGGCTCACCGTGCCGACGGCCTTGATCCGCGGGTCATTGATCGCCGCGTTGGCGGTGTAGCCGGCACCGGCGCAGATGCCCATCGCGCCGATCCGGTCGTTGTCCACGTACGACAGCGTGGTCAGGTAGTCCACGACGGCGCTGACGTCCTCGGTGCGGATGTGCGGGTTCTCCAGCTGACGAGGGGTTCCGGTGCTCTCGCCCTGGAACGACGCGTCGTAGGCGACCGTGACGAACCCGTGCTCGACGAGCTGGCCGGCGTACAGGCCCGCGGCCTGCTCCTTCACGCCACCACCAGGGTGGGAGACCACGACGGCCGGGTAGGCCTTCGACTCGTCGAAGTCCGGGGGGAAGTTGATGACGGCGGCCAGCGTGGTGCCGTAGCCGTTCTTGGTCTGAATCTCGATGCTCTCGCTCATGACTCTCCTTGTAGGCGACGCAGTGTCGTTGTGGGTCGGTCCGCATCTGGCGGACCCGGCTGCGTCGAACAGTTCAATCCTGTGTCGCGGTCGAGAGGTGAGGAAGGTTCCGTTGGCACCCCCCTCACCCTGCCTCGACCTGGGGTGGTTATCGAGTGTGAGCAGGGCTCACAGGTGGGTGCCGAAGAAGTCCACGGCGGCCTCGACGGCCTGGCGCGTGGGCTCCGGCTGGTCGTAGAGGTCGTAGTGGGACGTGTCTTCCACGACGACGAGTCGCTTGTCGGTCGAGGCCGCCCGGCCGTAGATCTCCTGGCCGTCCCGGTAGGCGCCGAAGCCGCCGGGCTTGTCACCGATCACGACGAGCAGCGGCTGGGTGAGGAGCCGCTCGGCCCCGAAGAAGGCGTCCCAGCCGATCGCGTTCGCGCGACGCGAGAACACGGCACTGGTCACGCCGTTCGCGGCCCGGCCACGGTCGGTCTTGTAGTAGTCGGTCGCCTCGAGCACGTCGATGTCGGTCAGGCCCGCTGCGCGGCCCTCCTCCACCGACGGAGGGAGGAAGCCGTCCACCCGTACGTCCTCGCCGCGCGCCTCGGCGGTGCGCTGCGCGGCCATCTGCTCCAGCGCCGCGACCGGGTCGTAGCCCGCGAAGCTCTCCCGGCTGAGCCGGCCGAAGTTCACGCCGGTGATGCTCGTGACGGCCTTGATGCGACGGTCGGTCATCGTCGCGTTGATGACGTACCCGCCACCGCCGCAGACTCCGATCCCGCCGATGCGGGCGGCGTCGACGTACGGCAGTGTGACGAGGTGGTCGATCGCGACGCGGATGTCCTCGACCCGCTGCGCGGGATCCTCGACACGCCGCGGCTGACCGCCGCTCTCACCCTGGTAGCTGGCGTCGAAGACCAGCGCCACGTAGCCGGCCTCGGCAAGCGCCTTGGCGTACACGTTGCCGGCAGTCTGCTCCTTGCAGCTACCGATGGGGTGCACACTGACGATCGCCGGGTAGGAACCGTTCGCGTCGAAGTCGCTGGGGAGGTAGATGGTCCCCGCCATGTCCCAGGCCATCCCCGGGGAGCCGAAGCTCACGGATTCGGTTCGTGCTGTCATCACATTTCTCCAGGTCGTTGCTGATGTCTGCCGAGAGACCGTTTGGTCGCCGATCTCTCGACGACCTCCATGCTTGACGCGCTCGCTCCATCGCGGAAGGTTCCGTTGGAACCCCTCACCCGGGCCACGGACAGTGCGCCGGGGGTTCTGTCAGAGCCTGGCTCGCGGCGCCAGGCGTTCGTAGCCTGGAGGCATGACGCTGAAGGACGAGAACGTGCGGGACTTCCTGGCCACGCGCCGCGCGAAGATCACCCCGGACATGGTCGGGCTCCCGACCAGTGGCCTCCGACGCGTGCCGGGTCTGCGCCGCGAGGAGGTAGCCATGCTCTCGGGGGTATCCGTCGACTACTACACCAAGATCGAGAAGGGCGACCTCACTGGTGTATCCGACGATGTCTTGGACGCCATCGCCCGCACGCTGAGCCTCGATGACGCCGAGATCAGCTACCTGTACGATCTCGCGCGCACCGCACGACGTCCCTCCCGCGCGCGCCGGCGGACAAACACGGTCACCGCCGTGCCACAGGGAGTGCAGCTGCTCATGGACTCGATGGTTCTGACCCCAGCGATCGCTCACAACGGGTGCCTCGACATGCTCGCCGCTAACGCACTGGGCCGGGCTCTGTTCGACGTCGTCTACAGCAGCCCGACCCGACGCTCGGCCACCGCTCCGCCCAACCTCGCCTCATTCGTGTTCCTAGATCCTGCCGCCAAGGGCTTCTATGCCGACATGGACGACGCGGCCTCCGTGTGCGTGCAGATCCTGCGAGCCCAGGCCGGCGCAACACCGCACGACAGCCACCTCACGCGGCTGATCGGCGAGCTTTCCACCCGCAGCGAGGACTTCCGTACGCGTTGGGCGACCCACGACGTCACACAGCACCGGGCGGGCAGCAAGACGATCCATCACCGCGAAGTCGGCGAGCTCGCCCTTCAGTTCGAGCAGCTGTCGATCGACTCCGCGCCGTCGATCATCCTCTCGACCTACATCCCGGAGCCCGCTTCGCCGACCGCCGAGCGGCTCCAGCTGCTCGCGGCGTGGTCGGCGACAGATGTGCCTTCGAGTCGCTGAACGGCTCGGGGGAGCCCGGGGACATCGTCACCGGAACGGCAACACCAAACACAAAGAACCCCGCCTGACCTCCTGCGTTTCCGCAGGTCAGGCGGGGTTCTTACTTGTGGAGCTGAGGGGATTCGAACCCCTGGCCTTCTAATTGCGAAGGCTTGTCGACCCTGATCCATGCGCTACGAGAGGCTCCCTAGCGTTGCATCAGTTGCCTGCCGTTGCATCCTCGGGGGGAATCGGGGGGAACGTTCGCGCGATCGTCCCCGACCCTGATCAGAGCCGTCAAGACTCATACGGGCCGCCCCGAAAGTACATACTCCTGTGCACTCGGGCGCGGTCGCCGCGCTCGTGGGCAACAGCGGAACGGTCAGCAGGCGCCGCCCTTTCCGCCAGCTTCCGCAGACTCTCAAAGCCGGCTTGTACCTCTGAACGATTCCTTGACGCCTTCATCCACACTGGCAGCCGAGCGAACATCGACCTCGTCGGCCGCGCGCCGCCACGCTCTCGCAATCGCGCTCCGACGTAGGCAGACAGTTCGTTGACGTGCTCCTCGTTATAAGCCCACAAGATGTGCCCGGCGCAACGAGTCTGCAACCACAGAGGCTGTCGGAAGAACGGATCCTCGCTTCCGCCTAGCACCGCACCGACCAGCCCTGCCCCCCGCACCTCGGGCTTCCAGTCGTCGGCAGCACCACACCCTCCACAAACCAAACGACGCGGCTGGAACAGAAGCTCGCTTGAATACTTGGGATCAGGAGTGCCTGGCCGGGGGACGACGAGAGCACGGCCCCCGCATCGCGGACAGACCACAAGGATCCGACTCGCGAACCGCGCCAACCAGCCTCCTGGGTCGTAGTGCCGGTCAGGATCAGTCTGCGGCCCCGTATTCATGAAGGACACCATCGCAGGTCGGCGATACGTGCAACTACAGGGTTCTTGTGTTCCCCGCCAGCACTTTCGACCAACGACCCCACGCAGACCCGCATCGAAGACTCATGCCCGATCTCCACTCGGAGACCCGCTGGCAGTTCGCGGGCGTCAGAGACCTCGGGCTCGAAGAGCGCGCAGGAGTTCGGTTGGCTCGCGGGAACGGCTCGGGGGGGGAATCTTTCCCGCAACGGCAGCACCAAACACAAAGAACCCCGCCTGACCTTCTGCGTTTCCGCAGGTCAGGCGGGGTTCTGATTTGTGGAGCTGAGGGGATTCGAACCCCTGGCCTTCTCATTGCGAACGAGACGCGCTACCAACTGCGCCACAGCCCCAAGCGATGAGAAACGTTAGCATCTCGTCGCCGGTGTTACCCAATCAGGATGGCCTCAGGAGCCCGTGGCGCGGCCGCGCGCCTCTTCGGCGGCCGCAGCAGCGGCGCGCTCGGCCTCCTCGGCCTGGCGGACGAGCTCGGAGTCGGCGGCGTTGCGGCCCGAGCTCCATACGCCGGTGGCGTCCAGGTCGATGGTGCGGACGGTGCGGCGCGGCGCGGCCTCCTTGGAGACGTACGTCGGCAGCGGCGTCTCCACCGGCTTCCAGGAACCCGCGGGGAGGTGCTCGCCGGTGTCGTCGTGCTCGACGACGGCCACCAGGTCGCCGGTGTCCTGGTCGATGTCGAAGGTGACCCGGGGCGGGGCGACGGGCTCGGGCTCGGGGATGTCCTCGGGGAACGGGATCCGTGCCCAGACCTCACGCTGGTGGCGCACGCTCAGCCGGCAGGTGACCAGCCAGGCGACGACCAGCACACCTGGGATCGCGATCCACACCGGGCCGAAGACACCGAAGCCGGCGAGCGCGCCGACCACGGCCAGGCCGAAGACAAGCACCCCCAGGACGATCGAACGGCGCTTGGCCGCGGCGCGAGCCGCGCGGCGGCGTACGGCCATCGGGACGGGTCGCGGAGCAGGCTCCGCGGTCGCGTCGTCGTCCACCTCGGACTTCTTCGGCGACTTCTCGGTCACCAGATCGCTGGAGTCCTTGCCGGTGGCCTCTCGCCGTGCGAGGATCCGGCGGGACTTGGAGATGGCGGCGCTGGCCCGGCTCTTGGTCCCGTCCTCGGCCGTCGCCGTCTGTTCGAGCGCTTTGGGCACCAAGTACACCGCCCACGCCACGGCGAGGGCGACGAAGATGAGTGCGCTCGGGTCCACGTTAAGAAGCGTAGGAGCCATTACCAGCCCGTAGGCGGACGTGCAGTGGTGTGTCGCGTGTGACTTGTGTGATTTCAGCAGGACACGCCGAGTCAATGCCTCATTCAGGTGACAAACCGAGCCTGACCAGCATTCCTTGGTGACATTCTTCAACCGTTATCGCGAAGATACGGTGATCTCTCCAGGCACCGTCGATATGCAGAAATCGGGGTGCATATCCGATCTCGTCGATGCCCAGTTTCTCCACGACGCGGAGCGAGTTGGAGTTCTCCGGCCGGATGCAGATCTCGATCCGATGCAGCCTCGCGGTGGTGAAACAGTGGTCGATGACCAGCGCCACCGCCAGCGGCATCACCCCACGGCCGGCGAAGCTCTGGTCGATCCAGTAGCCGATCGAGGCGAACTGCGCCGAGCCCCGCACGATGTTGTTGACCGTGACCTGACCAGCGAAAACACCGTCGACGTCGATCGCGAACGGATAGGTCACGCCCCGCTTGGCCTGGCGCCGAAGGCGACGTACGAGGCTGGCGAACGACGTGGGCCGCGCGCTCGAACCGGGCGGAACGGTCGCGTCCCACTGATGCAGCCAGGCCGCCGAGCGGCGGCGCGCCTCGGTCCAGGCGTTGGCGTCGGTGCGGTCGAGAGGGCGTAGGGTCACCGCGCCGTGGGAGAGGACGGCGGGCCAGCCGGGGTCGGTCATCAATGGCACCAATCAGTGATCACTGCCGACCGACTGCTCCACGGCGTGAAGCAGCACCGGACGGAGCACGTCGATCGCATCCTTCACGCCACCCCGGGACCCGGGAAGGTTCACCACCACGCACACTCCGATCTGACCGGCCAGACCGCGGGACAGTAGCGCCGTCGGGATCCCTTTGGCCACTCCGGCCGCCCGGATGCCCTCGGCGATGCCGGGGATCTCACGATCGAGCAGCGGACGGGTGACCTCGGGAGTGCGGTCGGTGGGGGTCAGGCCCGTGCCTCCGGTGGTGAGGACGACCCGCGCACCACCCTCCGCCGCGCGGGCGATCGCCTCGCCGACCGGGTCGCCGTCGCGTACGACCTCGGGAGGGCCGACCACGAATCCGAGCTCTTCCAGAAAGGCGACGAGGAGGGGGCCGGTGGTGTCCTCGTAGACGCCCGCCGAGGCACGGTTGGAGGCGACGACGACGGTCGCGTTCAGGCTCATCGGGCGACCTCCGTAGCGCAAGCGCCAGGATACGGACGCCGCCCGATGAGGTATTCGATGGTCGCTCGCTGGCGCTCGTTCATCGCTGGAACGTACCCGACTTTCCACCGGTCTTCGCCTCGACGCGGATATCGGTGATGACCGCGCGTTTGTCGACGGCCTTGATCATGTCGACCACGGTGAGGCCGGCGACGGCGACCGCGGTCAGCGCCTCCATCTCGACACCGGTGCGGTCGGTGGTCTTCACGGTCGCGGTGATCTCGACGGCGTCGTCGGCGACGCTCAGCTCGACCTTGACGCCCGAGACCGCCAGCGGGTGGCACAGCGGGATCAGGTCGGGGGTCCTCTTGGCGCCCATGATCCCCGCGATGCGGGCCACGGCGAGCGCATCGCCCTTGGGTACGCCCTCGCCGCGGAGCAGCTCGATGACCTCAGGTGCCACCAGCACCCGCCCGGATGCGGTCGCGGTGCGGGCCGTGACCGCCTTCTCGGAGACGTCGACCATCCGGGCCGCGCCGGTCTCGTCGACGTGGGTGAGTCGGTCAGCCATCAGAACTCCACATCCAGCTCGATCACGTCCACCTCGGCGTCCTTGTCCAGCGATGTCGTCTCCGGCGGGATGACGATCAGGCAGTTCGCGCCGGCCAGGTCGCCGATCAGGTGCGAGCCGGGGCCACCGATGGGCGACACCCCGGCGCGGGAGCCGTCGTACCAGCCGCGCAGATACTGCTCCTTGCCCTTCGGGGAGCGCACCGGGTGGGTGAGCGCAGCGCGGCGCGCGGGCCTGGCCTCGGGGGTCATCCCCATCAGCCGCCGCAGTGCCGGGAGCACGAAGAGCTCGAAGGAGACGAACGAGGAGACCGGGTTGCCGGGCAGGCACAGGACCGGAACCCGCTCCTCGCCGATCCGGCCGAACCCCTGCGGCTTGCCCGGCTGCATGCTAACCGGGCCGAACCAGACACCCTCCGGGGTCAGCGCCTCCTTGACCACGTCGTAGTCGCCCATCGAGACGCCGCCGGAGGTGACCACCAGGTCGGCTCGGACGAGCTGGTCGGAGAGCGCCGTCATGAATGCCCGCGGCTCGTCCGGGACGATCCCGACGCGGTAGGCGATCGCGCCGGCCCGACGAGCGGCGGCGGCCAGCAGGAAGGAGTTGCCGTCGTAGATCGAGTCGTGGCCCAGGGTCTCGCCCGGCTCGCGCAGCTCGGTGCCGGTCGAGAGCACCACGACCCGAGGACGCGGACGCACCGCCACCTGCGCACGGCCGACGGAGGCGATCAGGCCCAGATGGCGCGGGCCGAGCACCGTGCCCGCGGGGATGAGCAGGTCACCCTTGGCGACGTCCTCGCCCGCGTAGCGGACGTGCTGAGCCTCCTCCGGCGTCTGCCGGATCTCGACCTCGGCGACGCCGCGGTCGGTCCACTCGTACGGCACCACCGTGTCGGCCCCGGTCGGCAGCGGGGCACCGGTCATGATCTTCGCCGCCGCGCCCGGCGGCAGCGCCAGCAGCGAGGCCTGTCCTGCACCGATCTCACCGAGCACCGGCAACCGCACCGGAGCCTCGGCCGAGGCGGTCGCGACGTCGGCGTAGCGGACCGCGTAGCCGTCCATCGAGGAGTTGTCGAAGCCCGGCAGCGCGACCTCGGCATGGATGTCCTCGGCCACCGCCAGTCCTAGGCAGTCCATCAAGGGCTGCGGGTAGGCCGGCATCGGCTCGAGGTCGGCCAGGATTCGCTCGCGGTACTCAGCGGGGGTCACCCCGCCAACACTAGTCGGAGAGGACTGTGGCCGGAGCGACGCGTTCGGCGTCGGCGCCGTCGAGCTCGACCGCACCGATGACCTGGACGCCCTTGCCGAAGGTCCAGTCGCCGTTGACGGTCAGGGACCTCGCCTTACGCAACGACGGCGCACCTTCCGGGAAGCGCTCGTCGAAGTTGGCGACGTACTTGTAGTAGTCGCCGTCGAGGTCGATGAACGGCACCTCGTCGGCGACCTGGTCGAGCACGAAGTTCTCGCCGATGTCGTAGACGTCGGAGCGGAGGACGAGGAGATCGTTGGTCGTCTTGACCGGCACGAACCGGTCGCGGCCGACCTCGATCAGCTGGGAGCCCTCGAAGACCTCGATCGCGGCGCCCATGGCAGTCTCGATCTGGACCACCTTCGGGGTCTTCGGGTCGGCGGGGTCGACGGTCTTCTCGTTGCGGATCAGCGGCAGGCCGAGGATGCCGTCCCGCTCGGAGAGGACCTTCTTGAGCGCCTTGAGGTCGAACCAGATGTTGTTGGTCGAGCAGTACTTGTGGCGGCTGAGGTCCTGCAGCGCCACCTTGTCCTCGTCGCGGGTCTGCGCGGTCTCGCGCAGGATGAGACGGCCGTCGGACTTGCGGCGCGCGAAGTGACCGCCCTTGCGGTCGCTCGGCGTGCGGCGTACGGCCTCGATGGCGAAGGGGGCACCGGACTTGGCGAACCAGCCGGCGACCTTCTCGTCAGGGACGGCGCCGAGGTTGTCGGAGTTGGAGACGAAGACCCGCTCGTAGCCCTGCTCGATGAGCTGGTCGAGGAGGCCGGTGTCGAGCAGCGCGGTGTAGATGTCGCCGTGGCCCGGCGGGCACCACTCGAGCTCGGGGTCCTTCGGCCACTCGACCGGGCTCAGGTCGTCGACCAGCAGGCGCGGCTCGCGGTTCTGCAGGAACTCCAGCGGCAGACCCTCGACCGGCAGGTCCTGGTAGCGCTCGAGCGCGGCCAGGCTGTCCTCGGAGGTGCGGAAGGAGTTCATCAGCAGCAGCGGGAGACGTACGTCGTACTTCTCGCGCATGTGCAGGATCTGGCGGGCGATCACGTCCAGGAAGCTCAGACCCTTGCGCACGCACAGCAGCGACTTCGCGCGGTCCATGCCCATCGAGGTGCCGAGGCCACCGTTGAGCTTGATCACGGCGGTGGTCGCGATGGCGGCGTGCGCCTCCTCGTCAGTGACCTCGACATCGCTGATCGACGGGATGTCGACCGGCTCGATCGTGTCCTCCGGGATCATCCCGGTCTCACCGTGCTCGAGCTGGCGGTAGTAATGTGCGAAGGTCTGCACCGCGACGTCTTCCACGCCGGCATCGCGCATCTTCGCCATTGCCTTGGCCAAACCTGGGCTACCCATAGAGGAAAGCCTAGGCTGTCGTTGTGTCGGGTTCACACACCCCTCCGGGTTCTGATGGTCCAGCCCCCGCTGACTTCGTGGGGCGCAAGACTGCCTTACGTGACCAGTTGTTGACCACCCGGGGGCGCATCGGGCTCCCCCGCCTGGGTTCGCTGGCGCGCTCCCTGTCACAGGTGGTCACTGGTATTCCAGACGTACGCAGCGCCGCAACGGTTGCCCTCTACGTCTCGATCGGCACCGAACCGGGCACCGGACCTCTTATCGACGAGCTGGACGCAGCCGGGAAACGCCTCCTGCTGCCCTGCCTTCTACCGGACAACGACCTGGACTGGGCCGTCTACGACGGAGAGCTGGTCCGGGCGCCTCGGGGGCTGCTGGAGCCGGGCGGGGAGCGGTTGGGCGTCTCGGCGATCGCCGGCGCCGACGTCGTGCTCGTCCCGGGCTTGGCCGTCGACTCGCAGGGCCATCGGATGGGGCGGGGCGGCGGCTCCTACGACCGGATCCTGGCTCGGGTGCCGGCCGGAACCTTTACCTGCGCGCTGCTCTATCCGTGGGAGATCGGGGTCCCGGTGCCGGTGGAGGAGCACGACCGGGCCGTGGGTGCGGCCGCGAGCGCGGAGGGAATGCAGCGCTTCTCCTAGGCGTTCGCTAATATTGGCAGTCGCGCCCGTCGAGTGCCAGATTCTGTTCTAGGAGAAACGTGCCCACCTATCAGTACGCCTGCACCGAGTGCGGCCACGCCTTCGACCAGTTCCAGAGCTTCAGCGAAGCCTCGCTGACCGAGTGCCCCGAGTGCGGCGGCAAGCTGCGCAAGGTCTTCAGCGCCGCCGGCGTCGTCTTCAAGGGCTCTGGCTTCTACCGCACCGACTCCCGCTCCGGGTCCTCCTCGTCGACGTCCTCCACGTCCTCGACGACGTCGTCCTCGAGCACCTCCTCCCCGGCGCCCGCCACCTCCGGCTCCTCAGACTGAGGCCGAGGCGTCACGCGCGTCGGCCGAAGTGGCACCGCGGTGCCAGCTCGAACGACGCAGGTGACGTCTCGGCAGGTGGTTATCCACAGGTTTTCTCACAGGGAGTTCGTGGCTGTGGATAGCGAGATGCGGGAATCGCTGGAGCGACCTAGCGTGCCCGCATGTTCACTCGAATCACGTCCTTCTCCCGCCGCGTACGCCGCGGGGTCCTCGCTCATCGACGCCTGCTGGCGTTCCTGCTGACCGCCTCGGCGGTCGCGATCGGGTTCTCGGCCACCCGGCCGGACCCACCCGACACCTCGACGATGGCGGTGGCCTCCCGAGATCTGCCGGTCGGCACGGTCCTCACCGCCGCCGACCTCACCGACGTCGAGACCGACCCAGCCGGCATGCCCGCCGACCTGGCCGAAGCGCCGCTCGGTGAGCGGCTCGCGGCGCCCCTGCGGCGCGGCGAGCCCGTCACCGACGTACGTCTCGTGGGGCCGGAGCTGACCGAGGGACGCCCCGACCTGGTGGCCGTCCCGGTCCGGCTTCCCGACGCCGAGATGGCCGGGTTGCTCCACGTCGGCGACAGCGTCGACCTCTACGCCACCGACGCCGCCACGGCCGAGACCGCCCGGGTCACCACCGACACGCTGATCCTCAGCCTCCCGCAGGCCGCGGAGGCGAGCCGGGATGATTCCATGGCACAGGGAAAGACCGACGGATTTGGCGTCACGAACGCTTCGGCGGGGCGTCTGGTCATCGTCGGAGTCGCCGAGGACAGCGTCGAGGACGTCACATCAGCAGGGGTGGGTGGCTATCTCACCTTCGCGTACTGACGCCCAACGCACGCCACATCCGGGGTCTCCTTCACCTCACACAATGAGCAACAGGAGAAAGCAAGACATGAACGGCTTCAAGAAATTCCTGCTCCAGGGCGACCTGATCAAATTGGCGGTGGCCTTCATCATGGGCGCCGCCTTCGCGTCGGTGGTCACCGCCACTGTCGACGTCATCATGGACCTGATCGGCAAGCTCGGCGGCACGCCTGACTTCTCGAACTACGAACCGGGCGGTGTCAGCCTCGGAGCCTGGCTGACCGCGTTCATTTCCTTCCTCATCATGGCCGCGGTCGTCTACTTCATGATCGTGAAGCCCTACACCGCCGCCAAGGAGCGCTTCTTCCCGGAACCCGAGCCAGGCGAGACCGAGATCGACATCCTCAAGCAGATCCGCGACCGCCTCAGCGCCCGCTGACACATCCGCGCCAGAACACGGATTGCCTCGGGCTCCGCTTCGACAGGTGCCGTCTCACCCACCGTGATGAGGCGGCACCTGCGATTTCAGCCAGCGGTCCGACGCCGACTCCTCAGACTCCTCCGACGGCTCCCGCTCGTCACTGGTCGTCTCCGGGAGCACGTCACCGAAGATCCGCGCCAGCCTCTGCTTGCGTTTCCACTCCGGCTCCTTGGGCGCTTCGGGTTCTTCGGAGTCGGCCATCAGCACAGCCCCGCGCGCTCGCGCTCAGCCTTCGCCTGCTCGGCGATCTCGGCCAATTCTTCCTCGGTCGCTCCGCTGCTGGCGTTGCCGGACGCGTCGCCCGAGGCGTCGCCCGACGAGGCATCGTCGGAGGGCGCCGAACCAGCGGTCTCGCCGTCGGTGCCCTCACCCGAGTCGCCGGACTTCTTCTTATCCTTGTCGCCCGCGGCCTGCCCAGCGTCCAATGACCCGGCCGCAATCTTCTTGGTCAGCGGCTTGTCGTTCGCAATGGCCTTCCAGACGTTCTTGGCCTTCTCAGGGTCGAGGACGACTCGGTTCTCGTTCTGCGGGTCCGTCGCCACGGGGATGGTGAGGAACTTGATGTTCTCCATCCCGATGCTCTGGAAGCCGGCACCGATCTTGGCCATCGTGTCGAGGTTGTCCTTGAGGCCCTCGTCCATGGTGAGGCCCTTCGTCGCCGCATTCAGGAAGCCGAGGACCTTCGTCGGACTCGACAAGGTGTCGCCGGAGAGCAGCTTCGCCGCCATCGAGCCGATGAACGCCTGCTGACGCTTCGCCCGCAACAGGTCGCTCCCGTCACCGAAGACGTGGCGCATGCGAACGTACTGGAGCGCTTCCTTGCCGTTCAACGTCTGAGGGCCGGCCTCGAACTTCGCGCCGGTGTAGCTGTCATCGACTGCTTCCGGAAGGCACACGTCGACGCCGTCGATCGCATCGACCATTCCCTTGAAGCTTCCGAAGTCGACGACGACCAGATGGTTGATGGTGATGTCGCACTTCTCACCGCACATCTCGGTGGCCACCGACTCCACCTGCTCCACAGTGCAGGTCGGACCTGCGGTGGCGTACGCAGCGTTCCACTGCACATAGTCAGCAGGGGCGGTCTTCCCGTCCTCCGTCTTGCAGGAGGGGCGGCTGACCATCGTGTCGCGTGGGATGGAGACGCCGTAGGCGAACTCACGGTTCGCGGAAAGGTGCAACAGGATGGTGGTGTCCGAGCCGCCACCGCTCTCGCCGTCGAGGCCGCAACCCTTGCAGTCGCGGCTGTCAGATCCCATCACCAGGATGTTGATCGGTTCCTTCGGGCCGACATCAGCAGCCTCTTCGCCAAGACTGACGGTGCTGATGTTCGACCGCAGGTGCCGATAGGTGTAGACGGTGAACAGCCCGACGATCAGCGCCAGCACGAGCAGTGTCGAGCTGAGCACCTGCCACACGCTGATCCGCGGCTTGTCGCGATCCTCGCGCTCGTCGTCCGGGTAGGGGGCGTAGGGCTCGTCGTAGCCGCCCTGGGGCGGATAGTCGTCGTAGGACTCGTCGTCGTAGCCGGACGCGTACGCAGCGCCGCGGCGCCCCGGCGCGGGGTAGGCCTCGTGGCGGGCTTCGTGCAGCTCATCGCGTGAGGACGTACGACCTCGGGGCCGGTCGGCCGGATCAGGCCGGGGCGCGACCGTGGTCGCGCCGGGGTCGTTCCAGTCGAACTCGCGGGCGGCCGGCGGAGCGAGCTGCTGATCGGGGGCCTGGGGCACGGGAGGAGCCGGGTGAGGATCCTGGCGATACCACTCCGGCACCGGCGCGATCGCGGTCTCCTCGGGCGCGGGGGCCGGCGGCGGAGGTATTCGGCGCGCGGGGCGCGGGGCTTCGCGCAGCGGTGGGGCCACGGCGGTCTCGTCCGGGGCGTTCCACTCCTGAGGGACGGGCGGGGCGGGCGTCGGCCCCGAGGTGCCTCGGCCCAACGCCTGGTAGCGCTCGGCCCGGGTCGGCTCCCGCCGCACCGGCTCCGCGCGCAGCGGCTCGACGGCGGGAGGCTCAGGCTGCTCCTGACGCGCAGGACGCGCAGCCCGACGGCCACCCCCCGAGGATCCCGGCCCCGGAGGCGGCGGCGACACGAACTCCGACTGCGGACGGGCGGCCCGCCGTCCACCACCGGGCTCCGCCGACGGCTGGTCGGTCGGTACGTCGGCGACCCGAGCACCACGGCCGCCGCGAGTCGCCCCGGGCTCGTCGCTCGCAGGCTCGTCGGCGCCGTACATCCACTCGAATCCGGACACGCCGGGGCCTGAGTCCGCACCCCCACGTCGGGGAGGCATGGAGGCGTCAGGCATAGGTCACCGTCACTCGTCGCTTGTCATTGGGGGGATTCGGGTTGAGTCGACGGTGACTCAACCTACGCGAGGGCCCCAAGTTTGACCCCTGACCGCATCGAACCCCAAACCGTAGTATCACCCGTCAGCATGGCAAGATATCCGCGAATGCCCCAGTAGCTCAGTGGATAGAGCAGCCGCCTCCTAAGCGAAAGGTCGCAAGTTCGACTCTTGCCTGGGGCACCAGTTCCAGATATTTCCCTATGAGACCGCGCCCTGCGATGCGCCGATGACCTCGAATCGGATGCCCGCGGCCTGGAGCCGGTCGAGGAGCGCGTCGCCCATCGCGACCGCGGTGGTCACCGACCCGGAGGTCTCGGGGAGCGTGTCGAAGGCGAGGCACAGCGCCGACTCGGCGAGCATCTTCGCCGTCTCGGTGTAGCCGGGGTCGCCTCCGGACACCTTGGTGCGGATCGTCCGGCCGTCGGTCTCGGCGACGAAGTCGACGGTGAACCAGGACTTCTCACGGCGGCTCTCGGAGGGGCCGGTGCCCTGCTTGAACCGCTCACCGAGCTTGGCCCGCAGCGGCGGCACCTGCATCGCGAGGGCGAGACCGCCCACACCGACCGCGCCGCCGACGGCGTACCTCAGGGTCTTCGTCCCGGCGTAGTGCGAGTAGGTGAAGGCCGGGCCGTACGCCTCCAGGGACCGGCCGGAGCGGGCGACGATGAACGGGTCGATGGTCGGCAGCGGCAGCAGCCAGAGGCCGAGCTCGCGGTTGCGACCCAACGCGGGCTTCGCCGGTCGAGACGTACGTCCCTCCGGCCGCACCTCGAGCGCCCGACGCTCGCGCGCCGCCGCTGCCATCTCCCGGGGACGCGACATCTGCCCCAGCGCCGAGTGGAAGGTGCCGCCGGAGAAGGTGGCGTTGGAGCGGACGACGCCCTTCATGGTGAGCGGTCCGGTGATCTCCCCGCGGGCGGCGAGCTCGCGCACCGTGTAGAAGGCACCGAGGTCGTGCGGGATCGAGTCGAACCCGCAGGCGTGCACGATCCGGGCGCCGTTGGCGCGGGCGACGGCGTCGTACTTCACGAACATCCGGTCGACGAACTCGGGCTCTCCGGTGAGGTCGACGTAGTCGGTGCCGGCCTCGGCGCAGGCCTTGACGAGCGGCTCGCCGAACTCCAGGAAGGGCCCGACCGTGGTGATCACGACCCGCGCCCGAGCCGCCAGCGCGGCCAGCGACGAGGCATCGTGCACGTCGGCCTGGAGGAGCTCGACGTCGGCGGAGCCGAGGGAGTCGCGCACCGCCTCGAGGCGCGACAGCGATCGGCCCGCGAGCGCCCACCGCAGTCCCGCGGGCGCGTTCTCGGCGAGGTATCCGGCCACCAGACCGCCCGTGAATCCGGTCGCGCCGAACAGGACGATGTCGAGATCGCGAGATGACGTCATGACCGCTACCTTTCCAGAAGCAACGAAATCCGAGACGGCACGGGTCTTTCAGTGATCAAATGTTGCATCAATAGGGATACTCTTGAGCGGTTTCTTTCGGTGAATCGGCATATGAGTGAACGACCAGGCACCATCCCCAACAACGAGATGAGTGAGACGAGCCTGTGGGCGACGCGGTGATCAGCGTTCTGCTGGCCGACGGTCATGACGTTGTGCGGGTCGGCGTGCGCACGGTCCTGTCGCCCGAACCCGACATCGAGGTCGTCGGTGAGGCCCGCACCGCCGCCGAGGCGCGCCCGCTGATCGCGACGCTCCGTCCTGACGTACTCATCCTCGACGCTCGCCTGCCCGACGCCTCCGGCGTGGCGCTGTGCCGCGAGGCGCTGGCGCTGAAGAGCGACATCCGCTGCATGATCCTGGCCACCGACGCCGACGACGAGGTGATGAGCCAGGCGATCATGGCCGGGGCGGCCGGTTACGTGCTCAAGCAGATCGAGGCGACGAGCCTGGTCTCCGGCGTACGCCTCGTGGCCAGCGGCCACACCCTCTTCGACCCCGAGGCCGCGGCCAAGGTGGTCCACAACGTCGAGGCGCGCCGCCGGATGCACGAGGTGGTCGCCGACCTGACGCCGCAGCAGCGCCGGATCCTGGTCCTGCTCGCCGAGGGGATCTCCAACCGGCAGATCGCCGATCGCCTGGTGCTGGCGGAGAAGACCGTGAAGAACCACATCACCGGTCTGCTCGCCAAGCTCGGCGTCAGCCACCGCACCCAGGCGGCCCTGATGGCGAGCCAGCTGCTCGAGGACGGCGTCGTGCCGCGGCCGGCTCCGCCGGCCGACGACGCGAGGCGGACGAAGGGCACCGCACCCAACGGCGGACCGATCCCCCCGCACCCGCGCGGCCAGTCCCCCTCCCACACCCCTGGCCGGTCCCGCTGACGGTCGCCTCGATCCAGGTACCGTGGAAGGCATGTGCCGCAACATCCGCCCGCTCCACAACTTCGAGCCGCCCGCCACCAACGACGAGGTCGCCGCTGCCGCCCTGCAGTTCGTACGCAAGGTGAGCGGCACCACCAAGCCTTCTGCCGCCAACCAGGAGGCCTTCGACCACGCCGTCGCCGAGATCGCCCACATCACCCGGCATCTCCTCGACGACCTGGTCACCAACGCCCCCAAGAAGAACCGTGAGGTCGAGGCCGCCAAGCGCAAGGCTCGCGCCGAGGCGAGGTACGCCTGATGACCCTCGCCCCCGGGGCGACAACGGACGAGACGTACGCCGCGGCCCTGGCCCTCCTCCAGGACCGGCGCCTCGTGGTGCTGACCGGGGCCGGCGTCTCGACCGACTCGGGCATCCCCGACTACCGCAGCCCGGGCAGCCCGTCGCGGCAGCCGATGACGTACCAGCAGTTCATCTCGGGCCCGCAGGAGCGGCAGCGCTACTGGGCGCGCAGCCACCTCGGCTGGCGGCGGATGGGCAGCGCGGTGCCGAACGCCGGTCACCGGGCGCTGGCCGCGATCGACCCGGAGCTGCTGATCACCCAGAACGTCGACGGTCTGCACGAGCAGGCGGCACCGACGCTGGCGAGCAGCGGCCGGATCGTCACGCTGCACGGGCGGGTCGCCGACGTGATCTGTCTGTCCTGCCGCACGGTGAGCCCGCGGCGCGACCTCCAGGTGCGGATGGAGACGCTCAACGCGGGCTGGGCCGAGGCGCACGCGGACGTGGAGACCCGGCCCGACGGTGACGTCGCGCTCGAGGAGACGCAGGACTTCGTCGTGCCCGACTGCGAGATCTGCGGCGGCATCCTCAAACCGGACGTCGTCTTCTTCGGGGAGAACGTCCCCAAGGACCGGGTCGCCCGGTGCATGGCGGCCGTCGACGCGCTCGCCGGCACGGAAGGCTCTGAGCCCCGCGGCGAGCGGCACGAGGGGAAGGGCGTGCTGCTCGTCGCGGGCTCGAGTCTGGCGGTGATGAGCGGCTATCGGTTCGTGCGCAGAGCGGCGAAGGCCCAGATCCCGGTCGTCATCGTGAACCGCGGCGCCACCAGGGGTGACGAGGAGGCTGCGTACAAGCTGGAGGTCGGGACCACCGAGTTTCTCACGGCCTTGGCCTCACGCCGAGCGTGACTGGAACGGCAGGTCGGCCATGCGCCCGGCGGCCTCGTCGACGGAGAGTCTGGCTCCGATGAAGAAGTGGTAGACCGGGCCTTCGTCGATCAGCAGCACCTTGGCGCTGTGGTAGTCGCCACCGAGGTCGGTGAGCACGATCTCCTCGCCGCGCTCGAGGTGACGGGTCAGGCCGGTGTCGGTGTGGTGGACGGCGACTGGGCGGAACGTCTCATCCAGCTCGCGACCGCGAGCGGGCAGATGAACGACCTCCATAGAGCTCTCCCCTCCGGAGACCCCCGCAAGTCTCGACATGACAACTGCTGAAGGTCTCCCTCCCGCAGGCCTTGCACGTCAAACATAAGCATCGATGACGTAATCGGTCCAGAGTCATGTGCCAGATTCTGCCGACGTCGAGAGAATTTCACCCACGGTTGCAAAAGTGGGCGCCGCGTTGCCACATCGACGACGACTCGTGGAGCCGATCGGCGACGTATCTGCGGGTCAGAGGGCCTTGACGAAGATATGGTCCGCGGCCTCGGGGATGATCTCCGCGGTCTCCCCACCGGAGCCGAGCAGGACCCCGTCGGGGGTCGCCTTGATGGCGACGGTCTGGTCCGGGGTCGCGCCGACCCGGCGCAGGGCGCTCATCAGCGACTCGTCCTTCTGCATCTCCTCGGAGATGCGGCGCACCAGGACGGTGGCGCGCTCGGAGCCCGCCGCCGCCGTGAGCGACTGGACGCCGGCCATGAAGTCCTCGTCGGCGGGCTTGCCGCCGAGCTCGTCGAGACCGGGGATCGGGTTGCCGTAGGGGGACTCGGTCGGGTCACCGAGCAGGTCGAGCAGTCGCTTCTCCACGGTGTCCGACATGACGTGCTCCCAGCGGCACGCCTCCTCGTGGACGAGCTCCCAGTCGAGGCCGATGACGTCGGTGAGCAGCCGCTCGGCGAGGCGGTGCTTGCGCATCACCCGGGTGGCCAGGCGAAGACCCTCGTCGGTCAGCTGCAGATGCCGGTCACCCTCGACGGTGAGCAGACCGTCGCGCTCCATCCGGGCGACGGTCTGGGAGACCGTGGGGCCGGACTGGTGCAGACGCTCGGCGATGCGGGCGCGCAGCGGAACGATTCCCTCTTCGACCAGCTCGTAGATGGTGCGGAGGTACATCTCGGTGGTATCGATGAGATCGCTCACGGGCTAATCCTACATCCTTGAATCAGTCAGAAAAACCGAACCCAGCAGGGTGTGTCCCGAGCGAAGTCGGCCTGCAGGAGAGATCATCGCTGCGCGATCCCCTAGGAGCCCTGGCGTTCTAGGGCTTCGTTGTATCTGGAAAGCATAGCGCTGAGCCGGTCGATGTCGTCGGGACTCCAGTCGGCCAGCCGGTCGTTGAAACGTACGCGACGCTCCCGGGTCACCCGGTCGAGCCCGTCCCGGGCCTCGGCCGTCACCGAGACCAGGCTGGCGCGCCCGTCCTCGGGGTCGGGGTGACGCTCGAGCAGGCCCAGGTCGATCATGGCCTGCACCATCCGGCTGACCGCTCCCTTGTCGATCCCGAGCCCGTCGACCAGCGCGGAGGCGCGCACCGGACCACGCTCGGCGATCCAGGTCAGCATCATGTAGCCGCCGGGCGGAAGGTCCGGGTGGAGCATCCGGCCGCGTGCCTTCATGGCCCGCTTGGCCCTCCACACGAGCACACCGACCTCGGACTCGAGCCGGCTGAGCGACTCGGCGCGAGGGCCGTCGTCGAGCTGCTCGCCCCGGGCGGCGTCGTCCATGGCTGTCATCCCTGTCATCTCCGGCCCGCTCCCCCCGCCTCGAGCTCCGCGGCGACCTCAGGAGCGATCTCATCGTCGGCGAGGTCCTTGATCGTAGTCTTGAGCGGGACCTCCTTGATACCCAGGATCGCCACCAGCGCGATGACCGCGCACGGGATGGCCACCAGGAAGAGATCGGCGGTGGCGACGGCGAAGGCGTGCTCGTAGAGGGCCTGCATCGCGCTCGGCATGCTCGCCGGGTCGGCGAGCCCGCCGCTCTGCAGGCTCTGGAGCTCCTCGGGGGTGACCTTTCCGCTGGCCACCAGCGCGGGGATGCCGTCGGTGATGACGTCCTCGACCCGGTGGGAGAGCACCGCACCGAGCGCGGCGATGCCCATCGAGCCGCCCATCGACCGGAAGAAGGCGACGACCGAGGAGCCCGCACCCATGTCCTTGTTGTCGAGGTTGTTCTGCACCGCGAGGACGAGGTTCTGGTTGGTGGCGCCGACGCCGAGCCCGACGACGGCCATGAAGGCGCCGACCAGGGCGAGGTTGGTGTGCTCGTCGATCGTGCTGAGCAGGTAGAGCCCGATCGGCAGCATGATGCCGCCGAAGACCAGGTAGCGCTTCCAGCGTCCGGTGGAGCTGATCAGGCGGCCGGTGACCATGCCCGCACCGGAGAGCCCGAGCACCATGCAGATCGACATCAGGCCGGCGTGGGTCGGCGTCATCCCGCGAGCGGTCTGGAAGTACTGCTGCAGGTAGACCGTCGCGCCGAACATCCCGGCACCGACGAAGAACGAGGCGAGGGTGGAGAGGATCATCGTGCGGTCGCGGAAGAGACGCAGCGGGATGATCGGCTCCTTGGCGAACCTGCCCTCGACCAGGATCGCGAGGGCCAGCACGACGACGCTGCCGGCGACCAGGGCGTACGACATCGGCGAGGTCCACGCGAAGGAGTCGCCGCCGAGGGTGACCCAGATCAGCAGCGTGGAGACGCCGGCGACCAGCAGGAACGCGCCGAGGTAGTCGATGCTGACCTCGCGGCGTACGTGCGGGAGGTGCAGGGTCTTCTGCAGCAGGACGAAGGCGACCACCGCGAACGGCACGCCGACGTAGAAGACGCCCGGCCAGCCGACCGGGGAGTCGACGATCACGCCGCCCACGAGCGGGCCGATGACGGTGGCGAGCGCGAAGACGGCACCGATGTAGCCGGAGTAGCGGCCGCGCTCACGTGGGGAGACGATCATCGCGATGATCACCTGGATCAGCGCGACGATGCCGCCCATGCCGAGGCCGGCGATGACACGACCAGTGATGATCACGGGCATCGACGGGGCCAGCCCGCAGATCGCCGAGCCGACGATGAAGAGGCCGAGCGCGACCTGGACCAGGACCTTCTTGTTGTAGAGGTCGGCGAGCTTGCCCCAGATCGGCGTGGTCGCGGTCATCGCCAGCATGCTCGAGACGACGATCCAGGTGTAGCCGCCCTGGGTGCCGTCGAGGTCGGTGACGATCCGCGGCAGCGCGTTGGCGACCGAGGTGCTGGACAGCATGGCGACGAAGAGCGCCATCAGAAGGCCCGAGAGGACCTCCATGATCTGACGGTGGGTCATCTGCGGCGCCGCGACGGCCTGCGAGGACTGCTGGGACTCTGACAAGTGTGGACTCGGCTCTCACGTGAAACTGGTTGAATATCGTCAACCAATGTACGTCGGTTTAGTTGTTAAACACAACTTGTCGCGGGTGCCGGGCCGCTGTCCGAAAACGGGGCGACCCGCAGGCGGGCCAGGTGGCCGACCCGGTGGATGAGTCCGGTACGCCTGCGGGTCGGGTGGCTGCCGTTGGATTGCCAGCTCCCCATCCATGGTTGGAGGGCTGCTAGCGAGCAGCCACCTCACGCATCCAATCGTTCTTCATCTGATCGGATCACCTCCTTTCCCGTGTGCCTCAACGGTAGACGTCGGGGCGGGCAGGGTTCAAAGGGTTTATCTCATGCCGTCGCGGGCTCCTCCTCGACGACCGGGTGGCTGAACTGCGACTGATAGAGCTCGGCGTACGCCCCGTCGGCCTCGAGCAGCTCGGCGTGGTTGCCCTGCTCGACGATCGCGCCGTCGCGCATGACCAGGATCAGGTCCGCGTCGCGGATCGTGGAGAGCCGGTGGGCGATCACGAAGGACGTACGGTCCGAGCGCAGCGCCGCCATGGCGTGCTGCAGGAGCAGCTCGGTGCGGGTGTCGACCGAGGAGGTGGCCTCGTCGAGGATCAGCAGCGAGGGCTCGGCGAGGAAGGCCCGCGCGATGGTGACCAGCTGCCGCTCGCCCGCCGAGAGGTTGCCGCCCTGGTCGGTGATCAGGGTGTCGTAGCCGTCGGGGAGCGAGTGCACGAACCTGTCGACGTACGTCGCCCGGGCCGCCTCGAGGAGCTCCTCCTCGGTCGCGTCCGGTCGGCCGTAGCGGATGTTGTCGCGGATCGTGCCCTCGAAGAGCCAGGTGTCCTGGAGGACCATGCCGGTGCGTTCGCGCAGGTCGGACCGCGGGATCGAGGCGATGTCGACGCCGTCGAGGGTGATCCGGCCGCCGTCGAGCTCGTAGAACCTCATGATCAGGTTGACCAGGGTGGTCTTGCCGGCCCCGGTGGGACCGACGATCGCGACGGTCTGCCCCGGACGAGCCACCAGGGAGAGATCCTGGATGAGGGGCTTGTCCTTGTCGTAGGAGAAGCTCACGTGCTCGAAGCGGACCTCGCCGGCGCCGTCGGCGCCCATGCGCGGGGCATCGGCCTCGGCCGACTCCTCTTCGGCGTCGAGGAGCTCGAAGACGCGCTCGGCCGAGGCCACGCCCGACTGGAGCAGGTTCATCATCGAGGCCAGGGTGGTGATGGGCTGGGTGAACTGGCGCGAGTACTGGATGAAGGCCTGCAGCTCCCCCAGGCTCAGCGCTCCGCTGGCGACGCGGAGCGACCCGACCACGCAGACCACCACGAACATCAGGTTGCCCACGAACATCATCAGCGGCATCAGGATCCCGCTGATGAACTGGGCCTTGAAGGACGCCGCGAAGAGCTTGTCGTTCTCCTCCGCGAAGGTCTTCTCGACCTCCTCCTGACGCCCGAAGACCTTGACCAGGTCATGACCGGAGAAGGTCTCCTCGATGTGACCGTTGAGCTTGCCGGTGTGACGCCACTGGGCCACGAACTGGCCCTGCGACCGCTTCATCACCGCGCTGGTCACCACCAGCGAGACCGGCACCGCGAGCAGCGCGATCAGGGCCAGCACCGGGCTGATCCAGAACATCATGAACAAGACGGTGACCAGCGTGAACAGAGCGGTCAGCACCTGGCTGAAGGTCTGCTGCAGGGTCTGGCTGATGTTGTCGATGTCGTTGGTGACCCGGCTGAGCAGCTCGCCTCGCGGCTGCTTGTCGAAGTAGGACAGCGGGACGCTGTGGACCTTCTTCTCGACATCCTCGCGCAGGCCCTTCACGGTGCCCTGGACGACGGAGTTGAGGATCCAGCCCTGGACGAACGAGAGCAGCGAGGCGACCAGATAGACCACGAGCACGACGAGCAGCGCGCTGCGCAGGGCGTCGAAGTCGACCCCCTGGCCCGGGGTGACGTAGTCCATCCCGGAGAGCATGTCGGCGAGCTTGTCGTCACCCTGGGCGCGCAGGCCCTCGACGGCCTCCTCCTGGGTGACCCCCGCCGGCAGCTGCCGGGAGAAGACACCACCGAAGATGATGTTGGTCGCCTTGCCCAGCAGCCACGGTCCCAGCGACATCAGGGTGACGCTGATCGCGGCCAGGCCGATCGTGGCGAAGGCGTGGATCCGGTAGGGCGCCATCCTCCTCAGGAGACGTTTCGCCGAGGGGACGAAGTTCATCGCCTTGTCCCCCACCGCGCCGCCCGCGCCCATCGGGCCGGGGCCGCCCTGGGGACGTACGATCCGCTCGGTCTTCTTCATCTGGCCGTTCTGGCCGGCCTTCTGGTCGCTCATGCCGCGGCCTCCTCTGCGCTGAGCTGGGAGGAGACGATCTCCTGGTAGGTCGCGTTGCCGGCGAGGAGCTCCTCGTGGGTGCCCTCGCCGACGATGGCGCCGTCCTCGAGCACGAGGATCTTGTCGGCGTCGCGGATGGTGGAGACGCGCTGGGCGACCACGATGACCGTGGCGTTGCGGGTCTCGGGGGCGAGCGCGGCGCGGAGCCGGGCGTCGGTGGCGACGTCGAGCGCCGAGAAGGAGTCGTCGAACAGGTAGATGTCAGGACGACGCACCAGCGCGCGGGCGATCGCGAGGCGTTGCCGCTGGCCACCGGAGACGTTGGTGCCGCCCTGGTCGATCTCGGCGTCGAGGCCGGTGCCGTCCTCCGGGGCCATCCGCTCCACGAAGTCCCTTGCCTGGGCGACGTCCAGCGCGTGCCAGAGCTCCTCGTCGGTGGCGTCCGGCTTGCCGTGGAGCAGGTTGGAGCGGATGGTGCCGGTGAAGAGGAAGGCCTTCTGCGGGACCAGCCCGAGAGAGCTGCGCAGGGTGGCGGGGTCGAGGTCGCGTACGTCGATCCCACCGACGCGGACGACGCCGGCCGTCGCGTCGAAGAGCCGCGGGATGAGACCCAGGAGGGTCGTCTTGCCGGCGCCGGTGGAGCCGATGATGGCGACGGTCTGCCCGGGCCGGGCCTCGAAGGTGAGGTCGTGGAGGACGGGGTGGTCCGCGCCGGGGTAGGTGAAGCCGGCGCCGGTCAGGTCGACGTACCCGTGCCGGGAGATCTCGGTGACCCCCGCCGCCGGTGGGATCACGCTGGTCTCGGTGTCGAGGACCTCGGCGATCCGGTCGGCGCAGACGGCGGCGCGCGGCACCTGCATCAGCATGAAGGTGCCCATCATGATCGACATCAGGATCTGCATCAGGTACTGCAGGAAGGCGGTCAGCGGGCCGACCTGCATCAACCCGTCGTCGACCCGGATGCCGCCGAACCAGATCACCGCGACGCTGGCGACGTTGATGACCAGCATCATCAGCGGGAACATCGTCGACATCCAGCGCCCGGCCCGCAGCGCGACGTCGGTGAGCTCGTCGTTGGCCTGCGCGAAGCGCTCGGTCTCCTGACGCTCGCGGACGAACGCGCGGATCACCCGGATGCCGGTGATCTGCTCGCGCAGGATGCGGTTGACCGCGTCGATCCGCTCCTGCACCTTGCGGAAGTTGGGGACCATGCCGCGCACGACCACGGTCATGGAGATGAGCAGCACCGGGATGACGACCGCGAGCAGCCAGGAGAGCCCGGCGTCCACGCGGATCGCCATCGCGACACCGCCGACCATCATCATCGGCACCATCACCGCGAGGGTGCAGGTGAGCACGGCGAGCATCTGGACCTGCTGGACGTCGTTCGTGGTCCGGGTGATCAGCGACGGGGCGCCGAAGCGGCCGACCTCGCGAGCGCTGAAGGAGCCGACCTTCGCGAAGATCGCCGCCCGCAGGTCGCGGCCGAAGCTCATCGAGCTGCGGGCGGCGAAGTAGACGCTGACGATCGAGGCGAGGATCTGCACGAGCGCGACACCGAGCATGATCGCGCCGATCTTGAGGATGTAAGCGGTGTCGCCCTCGGCCACGCCCTTGTCGATGATGTCGGCGTTCAGGCTGGGCAGCAGCATGAAGGCCGAGGTCGAGAAGAGCTGCAGGATCGCGATGACGACCAGGAATCTCTTGTACGGGAGCAGGTAGTCCCGCAGGAGTCGGAGAAGCATTCAGTCATTCCCTCTGGTCAGGCTGTGCTCGATGGGGCTGTGCTCGACAAGAATCCCGCCGAGCAGCACGTCGATGACGTCCTCGCTGCTCAACGGCTGGTTCGTTCGGTTCAGACCGGGGAGCCAGGCCCCGATCGTGAGGCTGCGCAGCACCTGCGCGGCCTTGCGCGGCGGCAGCCGCAGCTCGTTCTCGTGCGGCTCGAAGACGAGCCTCGTCAGGTTGTCGATGAGGGCCTTGTTGGCCTCGACCAGGAACGTCGGCGGACCGGGCGGATGACGTACGCCCTCGGGGTCCGGCTCCTCCATCACGGCCGAGCGCACCGCCATCATCACGAGGAGGCCGCGCTGCGACGTCGCGGCGAGCAGGTCGATGACGGCACGGAGCTTGTCCTCGATGTCGGCCTTGCCCTCGACCACCTCCGCCATGGAGTCGCCGCCCCTGGCCGGGTCGAAGACGTTCTCGGCCACGGCCCGGTAGAGCTCCCGCTTGTCGCGGAAGTGCCGGAAGATCGTGCCTTCGGCGACTCCGGCCGCCTCGGCGATGAGCCTGGTCGTCGTCGCCGTGCCGTGCTCGATCAGCAGCGTCTCGGTCGCCGCGATGATCGCGGCGCGCCGGTCGGCTGCGGGAATCGGCTTGGCCCGGGTGCGTCGTTCGTCCACGTCGGTCAGTGTAAGTGAGTGAGCACTCACTCACAAACCTAATTATGGGTGGATGCTGCTCCCAAACCCTGTTCGACCAGATGCCGACTAGGGCATGCTGGGGCGCACTGTCGAGCCGACAAGGGCCACGGCAGGGGTGGTCCCGACAATCTCGACCACCGAATCGGGAATGGAGACAGCATGCGTAGGTTGTTGACAGGCGCGGCCGCCGTCGCGCTGGGGGTCACCGGCACCCTCGTCATGGCGAACTCGGGCAACGCCACCTCCGACCAGGAGGTCCGCTATGTCGTGGCATATGCCGAGGGATCCTCGGCCGCCAGCGCCCGTGCCGCGGTGAAGGCCGCGGGGGGCGAGATCGTCTCGGAGAACAGTGACATCGGAGTCGCGACGGTCACCGCAGGTGAGGACTTCGCCGAGGCGGCCAACGCCTCGAGTGCCCTCGTCGGCGCGGCCCAGGACAGGATCGTGGGCGCCACGACCCCTGACGCGGCGAGCAAGGCCCGCAAGCAGGACGTGTCGAAGGTCGAGACCGAGTTCCGCGGCAGCAAGGGCACCGCGCCCAAGGCGCCGAAGCCCAAGGGCAAGACCGAGCCGCTCTCCGGTCTGCAGTGGGACATGGACCAGATCGACGCCGCGGCGGCCAACAAGACCGAGCGCGGCAAGGGTGTCCGCGTCGGCATCCTGGACACCGGTGTCGACGGGTCGCACCCCGACATCGCGCCCAACTTCGACGCGAGGCTGAGCCGCAACTTCACCACCGACATCCCGGTCGACGCCAACGGCGCCACGGTCGACGGTCCGTGCGAGGACGAGCCCGACGCCTCCTGTGAGGACGCGGCCGACGTCGACGAGAACGGCCACGGCACCCACGTCGCCTCGACCATCGCCTCGCCGGTCAACGGCATCGGCATCTCCGGTGTCGCCCCGCAGGCCGACATCGTCAACCTGCGCGCCGGCCAGGACTCCGGCTACTTCTTCCTGCAGCCGTCCGTCGACGCGCTGACCTACGCCGGCCGCAACGGCATCGACGTGGTCAACATGAGCTACTACGTCGACCCGTGGCTGTTCAACTGCACCAACCACCCGGCCGACTCCCCCGCGGACCAGGCCGAGCAGGTCACGATCATCACCGCGATGCAGCGTGCCCTCGACTACGCCCGCGGCCACGGCGTGACCCTGGTCGCCGCCGCCGGCAACCAGGCGATCGACTACACCAAGCCGCAGACCGACGCGAGCAGCCCCGACTACGCCAGCGAGCCCGGCGAGGCCGCCTACGTCCGTGACCTGCTCGACCCGGAGTCGTGCGTCTCGATGCCCACCGAGGGCAACGGGGTCATCGCGGTCAGCGCCACCGGTCCGTCCGAGCGCAAGTCCTACTACTCCAGCTACGGCAACGGCTTCGTCGACGTCGCGGCGCCTGGTGGGGATGCGTACGACACGGCCGACGGCACGCGCGACTACGCCGCCACCATCCTGGCCGCCTACCCCTACGACCTGGGCGTGGCCGAGGGTGCGATCGACCCGGCGACCGGCGAGGTCCTGGTGCCGTGGGCGGTCGCGGACTGCTCCAGCGGCGAGTGCTCCTACTACCAGTACCTGCAGGGCACCTCGATGGCCTCCCCGCACGCCGCTGGTGTGGCCGCGCTGATCGTCGGCAAGTACGGACACCACGACCGCTCCGGCAAGACCCTCTCGCCGCGTACGGTCGAGAAGATCCTGCGCAAGTCGGCCACCGACAAGGCCTGCCCGGTGCCGGCCGACTTCACCTACGTACGCCACCTGCCCAACGGCACGACGGCCACCTCCACCCACACCTGTGAGGGTGGCGACGCGCCGAACGGCTTCTACGGCAGCGGCATCGTGAACGCCAAGGCGGCGGTCGGTCGCTGACCTCGTCCCACCTGCGAGGGGCCCGGATGCTCAACCCGAGCATCCGGGCCCTTCCCGTCCTTTAAGGTTCGGCCATGCAGAGTTGGTGGGTGGCGCACTGGGTCGAGATCGCGGGGGTCGTCACCGGGGCGGCGTGCGTGATCCTGGCGGCGCGGCGGAGCATGTGGACCTATCCGGTCGGGATCGCGAACACCGCGCTCTACCTGGTCGTCTTCGCCGAGAGCGCGCTCTACGCCGACGCGGCGCTGCAGATCATGTTCATGGTGCTCTCGGTGACCGGCTGGGTCGACTGGTCGCTGGCCCGGCGACGCGAGTCGGAGGCGCTGCTGCGCCGCGACGAGGCGTTCGTCGGGACCGCCTCGGCCCGTACGCTGCTGCTCCTGGCGCTGGGGTTCGTGGTGGCGCTGGCGGCGATCGCGTACGTCCTGCACGCCTTCACCGACTCCACGACCGAGCTGCCCGACGCCTCGGTGACCGCGGGCAGCGTGATCGCGCAGATCATGCTCAACCGGCGCTGGTGGCAGAGCTGGCTGGTCTGGCTGGCCGTCGATGTCGTCTCCGTCGGCCTGTACGCCTCCAAGGGGCTGTGGCCGACCGCGGTGCTCTATCTCGGCTTCTGCGGGATCGTCCTGGTCGCGCTGCGGGACTGGCGCCGGGTGCTGGTCGCGCCGCGTGAGCCGGAGGTCGTCGGTGTCTGACAAGATCTACCGGCACGGTCTGGTGCTCGGGAAGTTCTACCCGTTCCACGCCGGCCACCAGGCGCTCATCCGCGCGGCCCTGCGGGCGTGCGACCGGGTCACCGTCGAGCTCCTCGGCTCGCAGGTGGAGACCATCCCGCTCGAGGTGCGCGCGGAGTGGCTGCGCGAGGAGCACCCGACCGCGCACGTGGTGGCCGCGATGGACGAGGCCCGGGTCGACTTCGACGACCCGGCCGCCTGGGACGAGCACATGGTCGTGATCTCGGACCTGCTCCCGGCGCCGGTCGACGCGGTCTTTTCCGCCGACGCCTACGGCGAGGAGCTCGCCCGGCGGCTGGACGCGACCTGGGTCCAGGTCGACCCTGGGCGAGCGTTCAACTCCGTGTCCGGGACGGCGATCCGTCGCGACCCGACCGCCCACTGGGCCGAGCTGCCGGCGCCGGTCCGCGCCTGGCTCACCGAGCGGGTCGTGGTGCTCGGCGCGGAGTCGACCGGCACCACGACGCTGGCTTCGAAACTGGCGGTCGAGCTGGGCACTCACTGCGTCCCGGAATACGGAAGGCTCTGGTCGGAGCTCCGCCCCGGCGGCCTGTTCACCCCGTGGCGCAGCGACGAGTTCGACCTGATCGTGGACCGGCAGATCGGCTGGGAGGACGCCGCCCGGCGCCGAGTGCCGAGGCCGGTCCTGGTCTGCGACACCGACGTGCTGGCGACGACGCTGTGGCACGAGCGCTACGTCGGCCCGACCCCTGCCCACCTGGTCGACCGCGCCGCGCAGCACCGGCCGGTCGCCTATGTCCTGACCGGCGACGAGATCCCGTTCGTGCAGGATGGGATGCGCGACGGTGAGCACGTCCGGCACCGGATGCAGGAGCGGTTCCGCGAGGTGCTGGTCGAGCAGCCGGTGCCGTGGGTCGAGGTCCGCGGCAGCGTGGCCGAGCGGCTCGCCACGACCAAGGACTTCCTCGAGCCGCTCCTGGGGCGAGGCAACCGGATCGGCCCGTCACTGGAGGAGCTGGGTAGATGAGCGAGCGTCACAGCGATCGATGGCAGAAGACGTCGGCCTCGCCGACCGTGCCTCACGTCCAGCACGGCGGGCCGCGCGACGGGCTCACCGCCGCCGACCTCTTCCGGTCCCCGGACGAGACCGTGGCGCTGGACGAGAAGCTGCGGCGGACGTACTTCTGGCTGGTCAACAAGGCGGTGATCTCGCCGTTCTACGACGTCGAGTTCGATGCCGCGAAGGCCAACCGGTTCCCGCTCGGCGACGCCGGCGCGGAGATCACGCTGCCGACCCAGCCGGCCTACTCCTCCAACGTGCTGCTGCCGCTGCTCACCTTCGCGGTCGGCGGGAAGTGTCTGATGGTCGGTGGGCCGGGGCGCGGGAAGACGACGCTCGCGGTGCTGATGGGGGTGCTGTCCGGGGAGACCCCGCAGGACGTACGCCGCCACCTGCAGCAGGGGCAGCCGCAGCTGACCGTCTCGGACCTGGTCGGGCTGCCGCTGCCGCGCGACCTCGTCGCCGCGGGCTCGCTGGCGGAGATCACGATCGCCTGGAAGTCGTGGCTGACCAGGTGCGTCAAGATCGTCGACGAGTACAACCGCATCCCCACCAAGACCCAGTCCGCGCTGCTCACGATGGTCGCCGAGGGCTATGTGGAGAGCCACGACCAGCTGCGCCGGACCGCGCCGGAGGCGGGCGTGGAGAGCTGGTTCTTCACCGCCAACGACGACGCCGGCGGTGGCACCTTCCAGGTCATCCAGGCCCTCAAGGACCGGCTCGACATCACCGTGCAGGCCTTCGGCTTCAACGGCCGCTTCTTCGACGAGCTGGTCACCCGGGTCGAGGCCGGTGAGCGGCCGGAGGAGCACGTGCCGTCCTCGCTGGTCTTCTCCGCCGACGAGCAGACCACGATGCTGGCCGCGATCCGGGCGGTGCCGCTGCCCGCGGACGTACGCCGGAGGCTGGAGTACTTCACGGGGCAGTTCGAGTTCGTCCAGCACGGCGGGCGCCGCTTCGAGTACCGCACCAAGGACGTCGTGGCCACCGCCGGCGGCGACGTGAGCGCGGTCATCGACGCCAACTCCGGCGCCGACCTGGTCGTCGACCTGGGCGCCCAGACGCTCAACGGCCTCTCCGTGCGGGCCCTGCAGACCCTGATCCTGTACGCCAAGGCGTCGGCGTGGTTCCGCGGCGCCTCGACCGTCGGGCTCGACGACGTGCGCGCGATGGTGCCGTTCGTGCTCCGCGGGAAGCTGCTGCCCAACCCGCAGCACCCGCGCTTCGAGGCCGGCGACAAGGAGCTCGCCCACGACCCGGCATCCTGGCTCCTCGACCTCTTCGACACCGCGATGAAGCAGTTCGTCGCGCTCGGCCTCGACGGCTCCGACCCGGTCGGCGACCTGCTCGCCGAGCTCGGCGGCGGCCTGGACGGGCTCGACCGGCTGACCGTCTCGCAGCGGCTGACCCGGATCGAGTCGGAGGTCGGCCGGATCTCCAAGGTCGGCAAGATCTACGGTCGCGACTACGACGACCTGGTCGCGCTGAAGTATCTCCACCAGCGCTACTCCAACTACCTCCACTGGCTGGAGGGCTCATGATCCGACGTCCTGGACACTCGGTGAACGCCTCGGTCCGGCTCGGTGCGGCGTCGTTGCCGGCCGTGCCAGGTCTCGATCTCGATCTCGCTGCCGCGAACGTCGCTCGCTGGGGCGGAGATCAGGGCCTGTACGCCGCCTTCCTGGCCGCCGGGCTGGCGGCTCCATCTGCGAATGCTCACCGAGCTACCTCGGTGAACGATCCGGCGACCCTCCAGGATCTCGCCGCAGTCGCGGCGTGGCGAGCAGGCGTGATCGGGCTGCGTACGGACGCGCTCCGCGCGGTCGCCGACCTCGCGGACGCCGGGCTGACCGACGCGGTCGGCGCGACGCTCGGGATGCCGGGCACCGAGGTGGCCGGGTTCGTCGAGGGGCAGCGTACGGACCGGTTCTTCTGGCCCGCCTGGCAGAACCTCGGGAGGGCCTATCTCCTGGCCAGGATCGGTGGGTTCGCGGGGCTCGGCGGGCCGTGGCTGGCGCACCCGGGTGACGTGATCACGGCGGGTGAGGGGCGGTGGCTGGTCGAGGTCGGCGAGGAGCTGTGGCAGGTCGACGCCGACCTGTTCGGCCACTCGGTCTCCCTGGCCGGCGAGGAGCCTGCGGATTCCGGCACCGGCACCGCCGGGGTCCGGGTGGTCAGCGTGTCCACGTCCTACCTGCTCGAGGTCGTGCGGGAGGCCGCATGAGAGCGCCGACCGCGGCCGAGCGCGAGGCCTGGGACGAGGCCCTGGACCTGTGGGGCGTGGACCTTCACGACCCGGTCGTGCACACCCGCTCCGACGAGGGCAGCTTCGCCTGGTTCGGGTTTCCGCCGGAGGTCAACGTCGATCCCGGCGAGCTCGCCCGCCACGGCGGAGAAGGCCATCTGACCAGCGTCTTCGCCCACGAGATCGGCCACCACGTGCTCTCCCCGAGCACCCGGGTCGACTCCCTGAAGATCCGTCAGCAGATGGCGCGGGTGATCGATCTCTACGACCGGCAGCACCGCCTCGACCTGGCCGCCGCGAGCGGGTTCTGCGCCAACCTGTGGTCCGACATGCTGATCAACGACCGGGTGGTGCAGCTGCAGCGCGCCCGGCTCGCTCCGGACGACACCCCCGACATGGTGCTGCTCACTCGGGCCCTCGCCGCACCCGCGCTGGCCAAGGGGCTGCGCGGCGCCGACGACAACGTGCTGTGGTGGGTGGTGCAGCGGGCCTACGAGCTGCTCTGGCGGCTCCCCGAGGGCTCGCTCGCGTGGCCCGAGCCGCCGATGGGATGGAGAGCGGCCTACGAGCAGGAGATCCACCGCCTCCGGCAGCAGGTCCAGAACCAACGTCGCAAGCGCTTGCCCAAGGAGCGCGCGGACCGGTGGCGAGCTCAGCGCGAGGTGGAGCAGCGGGCGCGTGATCTCGCCGACCTCGAGTACGACCCGCGAGCAGGGCTCGACCCGGCTCATGACGCGACGACGGTGGCCGACGTGGTGCGTACGCTCGCCGCCGACCCGGTCAGTGGCGCGGTGCCGTGGGCGATGGTGATGGTGCCCTACCTGCTGCTCGGCTTCCAGGGGACCGGATGTCACGAGGACTCACCGGGCGCGCCCAGCGCGGCCGAGCTCGCCGGGGCGATCGGCGACCCGCGGCTGCAGAAGCCGCTGGTCCACCCGGATGACGCCGAGGTGGTCGTCGCCGAAGGCGACGCCAGCGGCGGTTCCGACGGCAGCGGGCAGGCCCTCGGGCTGGCCCGGACGCTGGAGCTGATGGCCGGCGCCGACCCGAACGCGGTGATGGCGGCCTGGTACGAGGCCGAGGCCCGTCCGCACGTCGCTCCCCTGGTGCAGCGCGGGCTCGCTCCCGCCGGCCCGGCGATCCCCGGTCCGCTCGAGGAGTGGGAGCTCGGCGACGACCTGGCCGAGCTGGACTGGCCGGCGACGCTCACCACGGGTGCGGTGTTCGTGCCGGGAGTGACCACCCGGCGGCGTACGTTCATCGCGGACGAGCCCGAGACCGCGGTCGAGCCGGTGCTGCTCGACCTCTACCTCGACTCCTCGGGTTCCATGACGCACCCGCAGCGCGGTTCGGCCGCGATCGTCGCCGGGACGATCCTGTCCCTCTCGGTGCTGCGCGGCGGCGGACGCGTGCGGGTCACCTCGTGGAGCTCGGCCGGCCAGGTCGCCGGCGACAGCACCTACACCCGCGACCGGGTCGAGATCATGCGCCAGCTGACCACCTTCTTCGGCGGCGGCACGACCTTTCCCCTGGACCTCCTGCGTGCCCGCTACCCCGATGTCCCACGGCCGAAGGACGGGCAGCGGCACCTCGTCGTCCTCTCCGACGCCGGGCTCGACACGTTCCTGGGCCGCGGCCAGGAGGAGTACGCCGACGTCGCCCCCGCGGTGCGGCGCGTGATCGACACCGGGTCGCTGATGATCATCGGACACTGGCGCGGGCAGTCGCGCGAGCAGGCCGAGCGGCTCGGCTACGACGTCGCCGAGATCCCGGACGTGGCTCAGGCGCCCGCGGCGTGCGCGGCGCTCGCCGCCCGGATCGCCACCTACAACCCCCAAGGAGCGACCCGTGGCTGACGAGGAGCTGTTCGAGGCCTGGCTCGACGAGGAGCTCGACGACGCCTGGAGCGGGTTGGCCCCCGGGCCGTCGGTCGACGAGGTGATGGCCCGGATCTCGACGACCCCGTCGTGGTTCCTCGACGACGCCGTCGACATCGTCGCGCTGGCCGGGGACGTGCTCGACACCTCCGAGGGACGGTTCCTCGCGGCCACCCGTCGGGTGGCCGCGACCGGGAAGACGGTGGCGCGTCAGGGAGCCGGGGTCGTCCTGTGGCTGGTCGCCTCGCAGGAGCTGGCCGGACCGTTCTCGACCGCGCTGCGCGAGGACCGCTTCGACCGGGCGCTGGTGACCCTGTCGATGCGCCTGGCCGCGGTCGTCGACCCGTCACGGTGGGTCGAGGAGGCCGAGCGGCGCGAGGAGGCGGCGCGGACCTTCCTGCTGTGGAACGGGCAGCTGCCCGCCCGCGAGGACGAGCGCAACGCCCGGGCCCTGCTGTCCCGCCTCGACTCCGCGGCCCGCGCCGAGGCGCTCGAGCGGGCCCGGCGCGACCGGGAGCACCGCGCCGAGATCCGGCGACGACTGGAGGACGCGCGAGCGCGTGAGGCCGCGAGCCGTTACAGCCCGGAGTGAGACGTTGAGCGACTCTCCGAAGGACCCGCTCGACCTGGCCGAATACACCCCGATGGCCTCGGCCGCCCTCACCGACGCCGAGCGCTGGCCCGGTCTCTCGACTGCCGGACGAGCTCGGCTGGCCGCAGCGGACAGTCACTCCGCAGCGCCACGATGGCGACACCGGGTCGGCCACCGGCTCACGCTCGCCGAGCAGGAGGCGGCCCGGGCCCAGCTTCCGCTCACCGGCTGGCTGGAGCAGCACCTGGCCGTGGCGCGGTCACTGCCTGCGTACCGTCGTCATCGTGGGCCGCTCGAGACGCTCGGCGACTTTCCGCTGATCACCCGGCAGAACCTGGTCGACGACATCGGCGGGTTCGTGCCGCTGGGCGCCGACTACGGGCGGATGCTGCACGGCACCTCCTCGGGGAGCACCGGGGCGGCGCTGGTCATGCCCGACGACCCCGACGAGCTGGCCCGCGGGTTCCACTGGCTCCGCGACCTGGTCGCCGGCCTGACCGGCGGCTGGACGCCCGATCCGGCTCGCTTCGCCGTGGTGCAGGTCGTGTGGCAGCGCCAGGCGTTCACGTACGTCTCGGTCGCCCCCGGCTTCGGCGAGAGCCTCGTCGCCCGGGTGAACCTGCACCCCGGCGAGTGGGCGAGGGCCGACCAGCGGGCGTTCCTGCGGTACGCCGACCCGCAGGTGATCTCCGGTCATCCCACGTCGCTCGAGCATCTCCTCGACCTCCGCGACGTCGTCCGCCCGGTCGCGATCATCTCCTCCGCGATGGCGTTGAGCGCGACGCTGCGCGCGGAGCTGGAGCGGACCTTCGAGTGCCCGGTGATCGACGTCTACGGGCTGCACGAGACCCGTCCGGTGGCGGTCAGCACCGACGGTGGCCCGTTCGTCGTCGCCGACCGCCGGGTGCACGTCGAGATCCTCGGACCCGACGGCTCCGCGCTCCCTGAGGGCGAGATCGGCGAGATCGTCGTCACCGCAGGTGAGAACGCCTTTCTGCCGCTCGTCCGCTACCGCACCGGCGACACCGGCCGCCTGGTCCGCGTCGACGGCAGGATCGCGATCGACGCTCTCGAAGGGCGCGAGGCCACGGTCTTCACCACCCCGACCGGCGCCCCGGTCCCCTGCGTCGACCTCACCCAGCACCTCCAGGACGCGGGCGCGCGCGGCTGGTCGGTCGAGCAGGCCACCGACGGCACCGTCGTCGCGACCATCGCCGGCGGCGACGCCGACGTGGTCGCCGCGCGTCTGGGCACCATGCTCGCCCGCGACGTCACCGTCCGCCGCGTCGAGACCCTCGCCGACCTGGGCGAGGGCAAGCCCCGCCGCTATCGGTCCCTTCGTCAAGGCGGCGTCCTGAGCCTGCCGAAGGATCACCCCTCCCGGATGACCGCGACCTGCCCCGCGCGGACCAGGTGAGGGCCGCCCTCGCTGTCCGAGAGCAGGTCGGTGCCGTGGACGGGGACGATGACCGCCTCGTGGGTGTGGTTGATGACGAAGACGTACGTCCCCTGCTCACCGACCCGGCGGATCGCCTCGACGCCCTCGGGGAGGCCGCCGACGACCGGCTTGGTCGCGGTGAAGACCTGGGTGGCCAGGGTGTCGAGGGCGTCGGGGGTGAGCTCGGTGCCGACGTACCAGGCGGTGCCCTTGCCGACGCGCCGTCGCGTCACGGCCGGGTCGCCGGCGCAGTCGCCGGTGGCGTACGCAGCCACGACATCGGCCCCGACGGCGCGGCCGCGCTCGCTCCAGATCGTGCCGGAGCCGTAGGCGGTCAGCGGTATCTCCTCGCCCTCGGGGAGCGGGCAGAACTCCTCGATCCGCACCCCGAGAAGATCGGACAGCGCGCCCGGGTAGCCGCCCAGCCGGATGTGGTCGCGCTCGTCGACGATCCCGGTGAAGTAGGTGGCGACCAGGGTGCCGCCGGCCTCGACGAAGGCGGTGAGCCGGTCGACGGTCGCATCCGAGAGCAGGTACTGCACGGGCAGCACGACGACGTCGTAGCCGTCGAGCGGGTCGGTGACCCCGACGATGTCGACGCCGAGGTTGCGGGCCCAGCAGGCCTTGTGCCAGGCCCGGGCGGTCGCCATCGGGTCGACGTCGACCGACGGGTGCGAGTCGAACGTCGCCGCCCACCACGCGTCCCAGTCGAAGCAGATCGCGACGCCGGCCTGCTCCACCCGGGTGCCGGCGACCTCCGCGATCGCGGAGAGATCTGCCCCGAGGCGTACGACGTCTCGCCACACCCGGCTCTCGGTGCCGGCGTGCGGGACCATCGCCGAATGGAACTTCTCCGCGCCGGCGCGCGAGGCCCGCCACTGGAAGAACAGGGCGCCGTCCGCGCCGCGCGCGACGTGCTGGAAGGAGTTGCGGCGCATCTCGCCGGCGGTCTTGGCGAGGTTGCGCGGCTGCCAGTTGACCGCGGAGGTGGAATGCTCCATCAGCAGCCACGGCTCACCGTGGGCCCAGGACCGGGTCAGGTCGGCGGTCATCGCGAGCTGCGGGGTGCGGTCCTCGTCGGCGGCGGTGAGGTAGTGGTCGTTGGAGACGAGGTCCCCGACGTCGACCCAGCTCCGGTAGTCGAGCGACTTGCGAAACCCCATGAAGTTGGTGGTCAGCGGCTTGTCGGAGTGCGCCCGCACCGCCGCCGCCTCGACCCGGTAGATGTCGCGGATCTCGTCGGAGCAGAACCGCCACCAGTCCAGCTGCTGACCGGGGTTGGCGAAGTTGCCGTAGGAGACCTGCCGCGGCGGCCCGATCTGGTCCCAGCTGGTGTAGCGCTGGCTCCAGAAGGCCGTCGCCCACGCCTCGTTGAGCCTCTCGACCGAGCCATGACGCTCCTGCAGCCAGCGCCGGAAGGCCACCGCGCTGGCATCGCAGAAGCAGTGGTCGTTGTGGCAGCCGTACTCGTTGTTGACGTGCCACATCACCACCGCCGGGTGGTGGTCGTAGCGCTTGACCAGCTCGGTGATGAGGGTCGTGGCGGCGTCGCGGTAGGCGACGGACGAGGGACAGTACGCCTGCCGCGCACCGAACGCGCGCGGGTTGCCGATCTGGTCGACGAGCGTCGCCTCCGGGTGGCGCTCGAGGAACCACGGCGGCGGGCTGGCGGTCGCGGTCGCCAGGTCCACGGCGATCCCACCCTCGTGCAGCGTGTCGAGCACCCGGTCGAGCCAGCCGAAGTCGTACGTCCCCGGCTCGGGCTCCAGCAGCGCCCAGGAGAAGATCCCCACGCTGACCAGGTTGACCCCGGCCTCCTGCATGAGGCGTACGTCCTCGTCCCAGACCTCCTCCGGCCACTGCTCCGGGTTGTAGTCGGCGCCGTAGGCGATCCGCCCGCCCAGGGCCCTGGTGACCTGCTCCATCCCCGTCACGGGGCCAGCCTCTCCGTGCACCACCGCTCGCCCTCACGCCGGTAGACGAGCCGGTCGTGCATCCGCCCCGGCCGCCCCTGCCAGAATTCCACCGTCTCCGGCTCGACCCGGTAGCCGCCCCACTCCTCGGGCACCGGGACCGGCTGCCCCTCGAACTGCTCCTCGACCCTGGCGTACGCCGCCTCCAGCTCCTCGCGCCCGGCGACGACCCGGCTCTGGTGGGAGGCGTGGGCGCCGAGCTGGGACCCGCGCGGACGCTGGGAGAAGTAGGCCTCGACGTCTTCTGCGGGAAGCTGGTGGGCGACGCCGTCGATGCGTACCTGCCGCTCCAGCGGGTGCCATGGGAAGAGCACCGCGCAACGGGGGTTGCCCTCGAGGTCGGAGCCCTTGCGGGAGGCGGTGTTGGTGAAGAAGGTGAAGCCCTCGGTCGAGAACCCCTTCAGCAGCACCAGCCGCGAGGAGGGCGCGCCGTCGGCCGAGGCGGTCGAGACCACCATCGCGTTGGGCTCGACGATGCCCGCGTCCCGGGCCTCGGCGTACCACTTCTCGAACTGCTCGAACGGGTCTGCCGCGAGGTCGCCCTCGGTCAGACCGCTGCGGGTGTACGACTCGCGCGCGGCCGCCAGCTCAGCTGAGAGATCCATGGTCTCAACCTACGACTCGAGGGCGCCCCCGGCGCCACCGGACTCAGCCCGCGCGGACTCAGCCCATGAAGCCCTTGACCTGCGCGCCCGACTCGTCGAGCTTGTCGCCCAGCTGCTCCAGCGCCGAGCCGACCTTCGCCAGGAGCTCTGCGATCGTCTCGAGGGAGCCGGAGAGGTCATCGAGCGCCGAGCCGGCGCCGCCGATCTCCTTCGCAGCGCTTGCGATCGACTTGGCCGGACCGTCGGCCATCGGCACCCGGCCGAGCCCCTCGGCGACATCGGCGAGCCGGTCGACGCTCTTGGAGATCGCCGCGGAGATACCACCCAGCGAGGTGGAGACGTCGCCCAGCGTTCCCTTGATCCCGGCGGTGCCGTCCCCGATCAGCACGGCGCCGGCCTCACGGGCCCGCCCACCGGCGGCCTCGAGACCCTCGCCGAAGGAGTCGAACAGCTTGGGCAGCCGCTCGACCGATGCCAGCACGTCCTTGTTCTCGGTGATCAGCGTGATCACCTTGTCGATGTCCTTCGCGTTGAGGCCGCCGACGAGTTTCCCCAGGTCCATGGTCGATGACACTAGCGTCGCGAGCCGTACCACGACCGCGCCCCACGCCCGGGTCGAAGCCAGGATGCGGCACAATGCCCATGACAACAGAGGAACGGAGAAGGTAGTGAGCCAGGTACAGCACGGCCTCGAGGGCGTCGTGGCCTTCGAGACCGAGATCGCAGAGCCCGACAAAGAGGGTTCGGCCCTCCGCTACCGCGGGGTCGACATCGAGGACATCGTCGGGCGGGTGCCGTTCGAGAACGTCTGGGGTCTGCTGATCGACGGCTCCTACGGCCCCGGGCTGCCGCCCGCCGAGGCCTACAACCTGCCGGTGCACACCGGTGACGTACGTGTCGACGTCCAGGCCGCCATCCCCATGCTCGCCCCCGCCTTCGGGTTCGGGCAGACCTACGACATCTCCGACGAGCAGGCCCGCGAGGACCTCGCCCGCGTGGCCGTCATGGTCCTCTCGTACGCCGGTCAGTCGGCGCGCTCCATCCACCTCCCGGTGGTGCCGCAGCGCGAGGTGGACAAGGGCCGCACCCTGGCCGAGAAGTTCCTGATCCGCTGGCGGGGCGAGGCCGACCCCGCCCACGCGCACGCCATCGACGCCTACTGGTCCTCGGCCGCCGAGCACGGCATGAACGCCTCCACCTTCACCGCCCGGGTGATCACCTCCACCGGCGCCGACGTGGCCGCGGCCTTCTCCGGCGCGATCGGCGCGATGAGCGGCCCGCTGCACGGCGGTGCCCCCTCGCGCGTGCTCGGCATGATCGAGGACGTCGAGAAGTCCGGCGACGCCGACGCCTATGTGAAGGGGCTGCTCGACTCCGGCGAGCGGCTGATGGGCTTCGGCCACCGCGTCTACCGCGCCGAGGACCCCCGTGCGCGCGTCCTGCGCCGCACCGCCCGTGAGCTCAACGCGCCCCGCTACGAGGTCGCCGAGGCCCTGGAGAAGGCAGCGCTCGCGGAGCTTCGCGCCCGCCGTCCCGACCGCGTCCTGGAGACCAACGTCGAGTTCTGGGCCGCGATCGTCCTCGACTTCGCCCAGATCCCGGCCAACATGTTCACCTCGATGTTCACCTGCGCCCGCACCGGTGGCTGGTCCGCCCACATCCTGGAGCAGAAGAAGACTGGGCGGCTGATCCGCCCGAGCGCCATCTACACCGGCCCCTCTCCCCGCCCCGCCGACGCGGTCGAGGGCTGGAACGCCGACTGGGCGAAGTAACCGCCCGCTGACCCGAGGAACCGACCGGCTCGTGCCGGTCGGTTCCTGCGTCTGTGGCGGCTGGCCGAACGGCTCGGCTCAGCCTCGGCTCAACGCCCCCACGGCACGCTGGACGAAGTCGGCCACGCTGTGGACGGTGCCATCGGCGACGAGCTCACGGATGGTCTCGACCTCAGGCGCCGACAGTGTGATCACGATCTGCTCAGCATCTGCCATGGCAAGGAGCGTACGTCTTCAGACGAGGCGCTTGGCCATGCAGACCACGAGGTCGTCGTCCTTGTAGTAGCCGAACGGCTCGACGTCGACGTAGCCGTTGGCTGCGTAGAGCCCGATGGCCTCGTGCTGGAGGCCGCCGGTGGTGAGGACCATGGCCTCGAAGCCGGCGCTGCGGGCCGAGGCCTCGACGTGGGCGAGCATGCGTTTGGCGAGGCCTTGGCCCTGGGCCTCGGGCACGACGTACATCCGCTTGATCTCGGCGGTCACCACGGTGTCGAGGGCGGGCTCGCCGGAGCGTCGCCAGGCGCCGGAGGCGACCGGGACGTCGTCGAGGTAGCCCAGGAAGTAGGCGCCCGCGGGCGGCTCGAACATCTCCGGCACGGTCGGGTCGTGGTCGGGCTCGCCGTAGCGCTCGACGTAGAACTCCTGGACCCGGCCGACCAGTTTCTGGGCATCCGGGTGGTCGTACGCGACCCGGCGAATCTCAACAGACACGTCGGTATTCTGGCCGATGCCCGCGACTTGCGAGAATGGGTTTATGACGCTGCAGATCCCCGCCGACCTCCTGCCCGCCGACGGACGTTTCGGGTCCGGGCCGTCCAAGGTGCCCACCGGCCGCCTGGAGGCGCTCGCCGCGACCGGGGTCTCGGTGATGGGGACCTCTCACCGGCAGCAGCCGGTCAAGGATCTCGTCCGCCGCGTCCAGACCGGGCTGGCCGACCTCTTCTCCCTCCCGGAGGGCTACGAGGTCGTCATCGGCAACGGCGGTTCGGTGGCGTTCTTCGACCTGGTGACGTACGCCCTGGTGCGCGAGCGCAGCCAGCACGCCGTCTTCGGGGCGTTCGGCAAGAAGTTCCTCTCCGCTGCCAAGGCGGCGCCCTGGCTGGCCGACCCGTCGGTGATCTCGGCCGAGCCGGGATCGCTGGCGGTGCCGGCGCACGAGGACGGTGTCGATGTTTACGCCTGGACACATAACGAGACCTCGACCGGTGTGATGGCTCCGGTCGTCCGTCCGGTCGGCGCGGGGCCGGACCAGCTCACCATCGTCGACGCGACCTCGGCCGCCGGTGGGCTCCCGCTCGAGGTGACCCAGAGCGACGTCTACTACTTCGCGCCGCAGAAGTCCTTCGCCTCCGACGGCGGCCTGTGGCTCGCTCTGCTCTCCCCCGCCGCGGTCGCACGCGCCAAGGAGATCGCGGCGAGCGGCCGGCACATCCCCTCGTTCTTCTCGCTGACCGAGGCGATCAAGCAGTCCCGCAGCGCGCAGACCGTCAACACCCCGTCCGTGGCGACGCTCTTCCTGATGGCCGAGCAGCTCGACTGGATGAACTCCTCGGGCGGGCTGGACGCGATGGTCGCCCGCACCACCGCCTCCTCCGACGCGCTCTACGCGTGGGCCGAGAAGGCGCCGTACGTCCGCCCGTTCGTCGAGGACCCCACCCACCGCTCCCTCGTCGTCGGCACCGTCGAGCTCGACGCCGGCATCGACAAGGATCTCCTCCGGTCGGTCCTGGCGGAGAACGGCATCGTCGACCTCGACGCCTACCGCGGGATCGGCACCAACCAGCTCCGGATCGCGATGTACCCCTCCGTCGACGCCGCCGACATCGAGGCCCTGACAACCTGCATCGACTGGGTAGTCGACCGCCTCTGACCCGCCGAGTCGGCTCATCTTGACGCGATCCGACGCCGAGTCGGCTCGTTATGACGAGCCGACTCGGCGAGGATTGCGGTGAAGACGAGCCGACTCGGCGTCAGGGGCGTTTGCGGAAGATGAAGTACGCAGCGACGGCGAGCGCCACGAGCGCGGCTGGTCCCAGCGAACCGCCGGAGTCGGGGTCGCTGTCCTTGCCGCTGTCTTTGCCGCTGTCCTTGTTCTCGGCCTCGTCGGTCGGGGTCGGATCAGCCGTCGGGGACGGCTCCTCGCCGAGCACCTCGGCCACCAGCTCGGGGTCGACGCGGATCACCTCGGCGCGGATGCCTTCGCTGGTCACGACGATCTCGCCCTTCGCGGTGACGCCGATGGCCTCGCCCTGCTCCTGGTCGGGGGTCCGGAACGAGCCCACCCGGTCCATGGACGGCCAGTCGTAGATCGTGGCGGAGTAGTAGCCGCGTACGACCACATGCCTGCCGTCGGGGAAAAAGGCGCCGTCGGTGGCCATCGGGATGACCGGGGCGACCTCCTTCAGCCGGTTGGGGCCGTCGGGGTCGAGGCGTTCCGGCACGGCGTAGAGCCGTCCGCCTCCCCAGTCCTTCGTGGCGACGAAGACGCGGCCGTCGGGGTGGGCCAGCAGGGACTCGGCGTTGTGCGGTCCGTCGGGATAGACGAGCTCGTAGACGGTCGGCGAGACCGTGCGCTCGCCCCGCCCGACCCGCACCTTCGCGATCCTGATCGAGTCCCAGACGCCGTTGTTGTCGCCGATGTCGCCGACCCAGACGTGGTTTCGACCGGCGGGCGCGAGGCCCTCGACGTCGACCGGGTCCGCGGCCCAGTGGGTCACTCCGACCGTGTCACCGCGCGAGTCGACGGTGAAGACGCGTCCGCTGTCCCCGGAGTCGTTGGTGGTGGCGTAGAGACCGTTGCCGAACGGCGTCAGCGCGCTGGCCTCGCTGATCGTCGGGTCGGTGAAGGCGAAGAGCACCTCGTCGCCGGCCGCGTTCGCGGGCACGGCCGAGATGAGCAGCAGCCCGAGTGCGCCCGCGGCGGCGACGATCGCCTTCATCGCCCCGAGAGCAGCTCGCCGAGCTTCGGACGTACGCCCCACTCGGCCACGAGCTCGTCGTACTCCTTCTTCACCGAGCCGCCCTTGACCGGCGAGCCGGTGCGGATCGCGCGGAGCATGGTGTTGCGCGGGGTGTGCTGGCTCTCCACGAACTGCACCACCTCGACGCGGTAGCCCGCGAGGCGCAGCAGCGACGCACGCAGGGCGTCGGTCAACGTGTCGGCGAAGCGCTCGCGGAGGATGCCGTGGCGGGTGAGCATCGCGTACGGCGCCGGCGTCGGGGCCTTGCGAAGCTGGGCGGCGATGTCGTGGTGGCAGCACGGCGCGGCCAGCACCAGCGGTGCCTCCCACTCGATCGCGCGGGCGAGGGCGTCGTCGGTGGCGGTGTCGCAGGCGTGCAGGGCGAGGACCACGTCGGGCTTCTCGTCGAGCTGGACCCCGTCGATCGTCCCGGCCACGAACTCGGCCTTCACTCCGAGCTCGGCGGCGATCTTCGCGTTGTGCTCCCGCGACTGCTCCTTGACGTCGACACCGGTGACGACGACGGGCAGCTCGCGGACCTCGGTGAGGTAGCGCTGGGCGGCGAAGGTCAGGTAGCCGTTGCCGGCCCCCAGGTCGATGATCCGCAGGGGCTCGTCGGCGGTCGGCCGGCGCACCTTGCCGGACTTCATCGCGTCGGTCAGGGCGGCGTCGAGCTGGCGCAGGAACTCCTCGACCTGGCGGTACTTCGCCTGGCGCGACGGCTTGAGCTTTCCGTCCTTGTCCGAGAGGCCGAGCACCCGGAAGACCGGGTCGGATTCCGGCAGCAGCCGCTCCTTGGCCTGGTCATGGCCGCGTTCGACCTCGACCGGCGCGGTCAGCTCCGTGGTCGAGACGAGCGCCGTCGTCGGCGTCTTCGCCTGGATCTGGGTCTGCTCGGTCGCGGTCGTGACGATCCAGTTGGCGAACGGTTCGTCGAGAAGATCGTCCAGTGCCGAACTATCTCCTACGGGATGGTTCGCGGTGAACGCCTGGGTCGCGTCGTACGTCGTGATCTGCAGGTGTCGCCCGGCCTTCAGGTCGACGTAGCGGATCTCGGCGCGACGCCACTTCGGTGCGCTGCCGCGCTGCTTGCCAGAGGCGACCGCCTTGACCAGCTGCTCGGGATCGAGGATCACCGATCGCATCCGGTTCAGCGCCCGCAGCAGCGGCTCGGACTCCCTGCTCAATTCAGCACCCCGGCAATGACGACCACCAGCAGAAGGGCGACCAGCGCGCCGGGAATGATCATTCGGCGGTAACGCGGGTTCACCGCTTCAGTCTAGGCGCGGGCCGGGCACCAACACCCATCCCCGACGCCATCCCCGACCCCGGCCGCGGATCAGACGCGGGAGGCGAAGAGCTCGGCGAGGTGCATGGTGGGCACCGAGGCGAGGTCGTCGAGCTGGACGCGGCACGACATCCCGTCGGCCAGGACGACGGCGTCGGGGTGGGACCGGACGGCCGGGAGCAGGTGGGTCTCGGCGACCGCGACCGACACCTCGTAGTGCCCCTCCTCGACCCCGAAGTTGCCGGCCAGGCCGCAGCAGCCCGAGACCCGGGTGACCGTCGCGCCGGCCTGGGTCAGCAGCGCCTCGTCGTCGACCCAGCCCAGGACGGCGTGCTGGTGGCAGTGCGGCTGCGCGACGACCTCGACGCCGGTCAGGTCGGGCAGCGACGCCCGCCCCTCGCCCACCAGCCGCTTCACCAGCTCGGCGAAGGTGAGCACCCCGTCACGTACGACCTCGGCCTCGGGCAGCGCCGAGAGCTCCACCGAGTCCGACCGCAGCGTCGCGGTGCACGACGGCTCCAGGCCGATGACGGGGACACCGGAGGCGACATAGGGCGCCAGCGTACGAACCGTCTTCTCCATGATCTTGCGAGCGTCGTCGAGCTGGCCGGTGGTGATCCAGGTGAGCCCGCAGCAGGCCTTCTCGCCGATCACGCGGACGGTCAGGCCCTGCGACTCGAGCCACGCGATCGCGCCGTGACCGGACTGGGCGAAGAAGTGGTCGGTGAAGGAGTCGGCCCAGATCCAGACGTCCGGGGTCTCGGGGAGCTTCGCGGTCGGCGCCGACCGCTTCAGCGTCTTCGGCGCGAACGAGGGGATCGAGCGCCGCTGGTCGATGCCGGCGGTCTTCTTGGCGATCTTGGCGAGCGGCGAGATCTTCAGGGACGCGTTGGCCAGCTGGGTGAACGGCCCCGCGAGCCGTGCCCACTTCGGCAGCTGTCCGAGCAGCGCGTGCGAGCGCGGCCGTCGCTCCCCGAGGACGTCGTGCTTCTGGTAGAGCGCCTCGGACTTGTACGTCGCCATGTCGATGCCCGTGGGGCAGTCGGAGGCACACCCCTTGCAGGCCAGGCACAGGTCGAGCGCCTCGCTCACCGCGGGATCGCCGAGCCCACCGACGAGCGAGCCGTCCAGCGCCTCCTGCAGCACCCGCGCACGGCCACGAGTGGCGTCCTTCTCCTCGCGCGTCGCGAGGTAGGAGGGACACATCACCCCCGCGGTCTTCGGCGCCACGCACTTGCCGACGCCGGTGCAGCGGTGCACGGCGGCACCCAGGTCACCGGAGTCGTGGATCAGCCGCAGCCCGGTCCGCGGAAGCGCGCGTGGCCGCACCGGACGCAGGTCGTCGGTGATCGAGGCGGGCCGCACGATGTTGCCCGGGTTGAGCAGGTCCGAGGGGTCGCAGATGCCCTTGACCTGCTCGAACAGATCGATGGAGGTGGCGTCGTACATGAGCGGCAGCAGCTCCGAGCGCACCCGCCCGTCGCCGTGCTCGCCCGACAGCGAGCCGCCGTAGGTGACCAGCTTCGTGGCGCACGCGGTCATGAACTCCCGGAAGACCTGCGCCGACTCCGGCGAGTCCGGGGCGAACGGGAAGTCGATGCGGCAGTGGATGCAGCCGTCGCCGAAGTGGCCGTAGGGATAGCCGTGCAGGCCGAAGTCCGACAGGATCCCCTCGAAGTCGCGGAGCCATGCGCCGAGGTGCTCCGGTGGGACCGCGGCATCCTCCCAGCCGGAGTGGGCCGGCGTGGGCAGCGAGACCCCGGCCAGCCCGGCACCGTCCTCGCGGATCCGCCACAGTGCGGCCGCCTCGAGGGGATCGACGACCACCCGCGACTCGAGCGCCCCCGACTCGGCGGCAAGGCGTTTCACCAGGTCAGGCGCGTCCTGACCGGCGACCTCGACCATCAGCCAGCCGGCTCCCTTGGGCAGGTCGGGCACCGCCCGGCCCTTGGCGCGCACGAGATCGGCGATCCGGGCGTCCATCCCCTCGCACGCGATCAGCCGCCCCGGCGCCACCTGCAGGAGCGACGGCACCGCGTCGGCGGCGTCGGCCATCGTCGGGTAGCCGAGCACCAGCAGCAGCCGCCCGGGCGAGTCCTCGACGAGCCGGACGGTCGTCTCCAGGATGGTCGCCAGGGTGCCCTCGGTGCCGGCAAGGAACCGGTCGACGCGACCGCCCTTCTCGGGCAGCAGGTGCTCGAGCGAGTAGCCGGAGACCTGACGACCGAAGCGGCCGAACTCGGTGCGCACGTGCGCCAGGTGTGAACCCACCAGCGCCTGGAGCCGCTCGGCCGTCTCCCCGGAGGAGACACCGTCGGCGTAGACCGCCTGCTCGCCGTTGCCGAAGAGCACGGTCAGCGCCTCGATGTTGTCGACGGTGCGGCCGTAGCCCAGCGCACGGTTGCCGCAGGCGTTGTTGCCGATCATCCCGCCGATGGTGCAGCGGGTGTGGGTGGACGGGTCGGGCCCGAACCGCAGACCATGGGGAGCGGCCGCGCGCTGCAGGTCGGCGTGCACGACGCCCGGGTCGATCCGCGCCGTGCGGGCCTCGGGGTCGATCTCGTAGATGGTCCGCAGGTCCCGGGTGTCCACGACGATCCCGGAACCGACGGCGTTGCCGGCGATCGAGGTGCCCGCGCCTCGCATCGTCACCGGCGCGCCGGTCGAACGGGCGACCTCGTGCACGGCGAGCAGCTCGTCGCGCGACTGCACCCGAACGACCACCGACGGCACCACTCGGTAGAGGCTGGCGTCGCTGGAGTAGAGCGCCCGGGCCAGCGGCGAGTCGTCGACCCGGCTGATCCCCTGGTTGCGCAGCTCATTCACCAGATCCGAGGCAGTCGCATTCACCCGCTCATTGTCACAGACCCCGGCGGCGCCGCCGGCCAGCGCCCACCGTCGGCGACCACAACCCGAACCCGTCTCAGTGAGCGATATGCGACTCTCATATAATGGGACGACCCGCCAGAGGCGGGCCCTTCCACACCTCGGAGAGAGACCCATGTCCGCCACCCCCGCACCGGCCAACCCGCGCTCGCGCGTGCTCGTCGCCAGTCTCATCGGGACGACGATCGAGTTCTACGACTTCTACGCGTACGCGACCGCAGCCGTCCTCGTCTTCCCTGCCCTCTTCTTCCCGGCCGGTGACCCGACCACGGCGCTCCTGGCGAGCTTCGCGGTCTTCGGCGCCGCGATGGTCGCCCGCCCGGTCGGCGCGATCTTCTTCGGACACCTCGGCGACCGGCTCGGCCGCAAGACGACCCTGGTGATCTCGCTGCTCACCATGGGCATCGCGACCTTCCTGATCGGCGCGCTCCCGACGTACGAGACCGTCGGCTGGGTCGCCACCGCGCTGCTCGTGCTGATGCGCCTGGCCCAGGGGTTCGCGCTCGGCGGCGAGTGGAGCGGTGCCGCGCTGGTCGCGACCGAGAACGCCCCCGAGGGCAAGCGCGCGATCTTCGGTACGTTCCCGCAGCTCGGCGCGCCGCTGGGCTTCATCCTCTCCAACGGCCTGTTCCTGACCATCGCGGCCCTGCTCTCCGCCGAGGGCGCCGACCCGACCAAGCCCTCCGACGCCTTCCTGGCGTGGGGCTGGCGGGTGCCGTTCCTCTTCTCCGCGGTCATGGTCATCGTCGGTCTGTGGGTCCGGCTGCGCCTGGTGGAGAGCGACGTGTTCACCAAGAGCCAGGACGCCGGCCTGGTCCGCAAGGTCCCGCTGGCCTCGGTCGTGCGCAACCAGGGCAAGCAGCTGGTCCTCGGCACCTTCTTCATGCTGGCGACGTACGTCCTCTTCTACCTGATGACCGCGTTCTCGCTGTCGTTCGGCACCGCCTCCAAGGACCTGCCCGTGCCCGGCCTGGGCTACGGCTACACGAGCTTCGTGCTGATGCTGATCTTCGGCGTGATCTTCTTCGGCATCTTCACCATGGTCTCCGGGCCGCTGGCCGAGCGCTTCGGCCGCCGGCGGCTGCTGATCGCGGTCACCCTCGGGATCATCGTCTTCGGCCTGGCCTGGGTGCCGCTGGTCAACGCCGGCACCGTCGGCGTGATCCTCTGGCTGGTTCTCGGCTTCTCCCTGATGGGCCTCACCTTCGGCCCGATGGGTGCGCTGCTGCCGGAGCTGTTCCCGACCAGCGTGCGCTACACCGGCTCCGGCATCTCCTACAACGTCGCCTCGATCCTCGGTGCCGCGGTGGCGCCGTTCATCGCGGTCGCGCTGTGGAAGGAGGCCGACGGGTCGCCGGTCCTGGTCGGCGTCTACCTCTCCGTGATGGCCGTGATCACCCTGATCGCGCTGCTGATCGGCAAGGAGACCAAGGACGTGGCGCTCGAGGAGACCCCGGAGAAGACCACCGTCTGACGGGTCTACGGTGGGCGGGGTGACCGTCAGGATCCTCTCCGCCACCGACGTACGCAGCATCTTCACGCCCCGCCTCGCGCTGGAGTCCCAGCGCGAGGCGTTCACCCGGCTGGGAACCGGGGAGGCCGTCCAGCCTCCCCGGCTGCTCGTCCCGGGACCGGACTCCTCGGTCTCCTTCTGCTACTCCTCCCGGATCGCCCCCGACGCTCCCGCGGTGAGCAAGTTCGGCAGCGTGAACCCTTCGAACGCCGCCCGCGGTCTCGGCGCCGTGCACTCGGTCATCACGGTCCTCGACCCCGAGACCGGCGCACCGCGCGCGATCATCAACGGCGACAGCGTCACCGGCCTACGCACCTCGGCGGCGACCACCCTCGCCATGCAGCAGCTCGCGCCGTCCGCCGAGACAGTGCTCGTCGTCGGCTCCGGCGCCCAGGCCCGCGCCCACCTCGACGCCTTCGCGGTGACCCATCCCGACGCCGAGCTCCAGGTCTTCGGCCGGAACCCGGCCGCCGCCACCGACCTCGCCGCCGAGCACGGAGCCACCGCGAAGGCAGACCTGGAGCAGGCCGTACGCGGCGCCGACATCGTCGTCACCTGCACCTCGTCCCTCACCCCGGTGATCGAGGACGCCTGGGTCACCGACGGCACCACCGTGGCCAGCGTCGGCTCCTTCGCCCCCGACCGCGTCGAGCTGCCGCCGTCGCTGCTAGCCCGCTCCACGGTCGTGGTCGACCACCGCCCCTCGGCACTGACCGACTCCGGCCCCGTCGTCGAGGCGCTCTCTGCAGGCTCGCTCGCCCCGGAGACGATCACCGACCTGGGCTCCCTGCTCGCCGGCGTGTCCTCACCGACCCGCACCCCGGCCGACAGCGTCACCACCTACCTCTCCGTAGGCGTAGGAGTCCAGGACGCAGCAGCAGCCGAGGTCATCCTGGCTGCAGCCGAAGACCAAGATGTAGGCACCCGAACCACCCTGGACTGACCCCCGCGCGAGAAGTCGGATTCTGACGCCGAAGAGTCAGTTCTCGGCACCGAGATGTCGATTTATGCCGTCGATATGTCGATTTTCCGTACGTCACATCAGCGACAAGAACTGACCTCTCACGGTCAGAGATCGACGCCTCAGCGTCAGATTTCGACTACTCGGCTTCAGATTTCGACGTTTCGGCGGCTAGGGCTGCTTGCACGACGTCCAGGAGGGGGAGCGTCTCCAGCTCGGCGCGGGTCACCCAGCGGACGGCGTCGGTGGTGCCGTTCTGCTCGACCACCCGCGGATCCTCGCCGTCTGCGACCGTCGCGGCGAAGATCAGGTGGACGCCGTGGAACTCCTCGTGCCGACCGCTGGGGGCCGTGCCGGTGATGTTCACGTCGTGCACATCGAGCACGGCGCCGACCTCGCAGGTGAGGCCGCACTCCTCGGCCACCTCCCGCACCAGCGCCTCGCGCGGCTGCTCACCGAAGTCGACCCCGCCACCGGGCAGCGTCCACGAGCCCGAGTGGTAGCCGAGCGGCGAGATCCGGGTGAGCAGGACCGCGTCGTCGGCGGGGCGGGTGATGAAGGCGTACGCAGCCAACCGCTGCATCCGCGCCGGCTTGTGCACCTCGAGGGCATCGGTGACCAGCGGAGACGTCGGGATCTCGCCGCTCGTCACCGCCGCCAGGGGCAGCCAGGCCGCCTCCGCGGTGGACCCGTCGACCTCCATCGTCTGCGGTTCGGGAGCGTCGTGGGGCACCCAGCCGTCGTAGACGATCCGGATCGCGTGGGAGTTGACCCGCCGCCCCAGCCGCCAGGCCTTGGCCTGATGGACGGAGTAGACCCGTGCCTCGACGCCGACCTCGACCGGCACCCCGGCCTCCTCGTATACCTCGCGCACGACCGCGTCGCGCGGGTCCTCGCCGTGGTCGATCCCGCCGCCGGGCAGCGTCCACCGCTCCTCCGGGGTGACCTTCTCCGAGAGCCGGCTGAGCAGGATCTCCGGCTCGGCGGCCGCACCGGCCCGGATGATGACGGCGTACGCCCCCACCCGCTGCACCTTCGGAAGCTTGCGTCGCCGCCCGCCGCGGCCCCGATTCCGCGTCGCCATCAGCTGAACGGGGGTCGGGAGTCGAGAGCCAACGAGCGGCGACCGGCCCAGCGCCACACCGTGGCGGCCCGGTCGCGGTCCTCTTCGGTGACCAGGTTGCCCATCCACCGCAGGGCCAGCGTCATCAGCCAGTCGGAGCGCATCCCCGCAGGTCCGAGGGTGGACACGAGCTTCGGGCGGGTCGCGATGCCGGCCAGACGACGGGCCACGGAGAAGGCCTCCCCGTAGTGCTCACGCAGGGTCGCCGGCCACGCGGTGGCCAGGTCCTCGCCCGCGACCAGGGCATCGGCGACCATCCGCCCGGTCTCCAGGCCGTAGTCGATCCCCTCGCCGTTGAGCGGGTTCACGCACCCGGCGGCATCGCCGATCAGCGCCCAGTTGGCGCCGGCGACACCGGAGACCGCACCGCCCATCGGCAGCAGCGCGGACTTCTCGGCCCGCAGCTCGCCCCGGAGGCCGAACTCCTCGCGGCACTGCTCGGTGTAGTGCCGCATCAGCGGCTTGATCGCGACGTCGGCGGGCCGCTTGGAGGTGGCCAGCGCACCGGCGCCGATGTTCACCTCGCCCGATCCCAGCGGGAAGATCCAGCCGTATCCCGGCAGCGCCTCGCCGGACTCGTCGCGCAGCTCGAGGTGGGAGGAGATCCACTCGTCGTCGGCCTGGTCGGAGGCGATGTAGGCCCGCCCGGCGACGCCGTAGACGGTGTCGCGGTGCCACTCGCGGCCGAGCACCTTGCCCAGCGGCGAGCGCACACCGTCGGCGACCACGACCGACCGGCACGCGACCTCGTGGCCGCCTTCGAAGACAACCGCGGCGATCCGATCGCCGTCCCGGCGCACGTCGACCGCGCGCACCCCGTCGACCGCCGTCGCGCCGGACTTGATCGCCACGGTGCGCAGATGGTCGTCGAGCTCCGTGCGCGGCACGGCGGATCCCCAGGACGGCAGCGACCCACCGGGCCACGGCAGATGCAGCGTCTGCCCGAAACCGTGCGCCCGCAGACCCTTCGAGACCGGGTGCGCGCGCAGCCAGTCCTCCAGCCCGAGCCGGATCAGCTCGTGGGTCGCACGCGGGGTCAGCCCGTCACCGCAGGTCTTGTCACGCGGGAAGACGGCCGCGTCGGTCAGCAGCACATCGACCCCGGCACGCGCCAGCCAGGCCGCCGCGGCCGAGCCCGCAGGCCCTGCCCCCACGACGAGCACGTCAGCTGACTGCGGAAGGGACGAGGTCATGCGCACATCTTCCCAGAACCGGCCAGCGGCCCGCGAAAGAACCCTCACCTCCGGCCGAAACGGCCCTCTGCTAGGTTATTGCAAGTTCTTCGCATTAACCCTCGGAGCAGTCTCGGAAGGCCCCCACGTGCACGATCCTCTCGGCGTACGCCGCCGCCGGCGGCGTGCCGTCGGCTGGCTCCTGGGCCTCCTCGCGGCCGCCGTCGCGACGACCGTCGTCGCGGTCGGCCTGGGCGCTGCGTACGTCTCACCGGGGACGGTCGCCCAGATCCTCGGCCACCACCTCCTCGGCCTGCCCGAGGCCGGCTGGAAGGCCACCGAGGAGGCGATCGTGTGGAAGGTACGCCTCCCCCGCGTGCTCCTCGACGCCCTGGTCGGCGCGGGCCTGGCCGTGACCGGCATGGCGCTGCAGGCGATGGTCCGCAACATGCTCGCCGACCCCTACCTGCTCGGCATCAACTCCGGCGCCTCCAGCGGCGCGGCGGCGGCGATCCTCTTCGGCGCGGGCACGGGCCTGGGGGCGTACGCCCTGCCGGGCTCCGCATTCCTCGGCGCCCTCGCGGCGTCCTTCCTGGTCTTCGCCCTCGCCCGCAGCGGGGGCCGGGTCACCTCGCTGCGGCTGCTGCTCTCCGGCGTCGCCGTGGGCTACCTGCTCTACGGCCTGACCAGCTTCCTGATCTTCGCCTCGGGCTCGGCCGAGGGTGCCCGGTCGGTGATGTTCTGGCTGCTCGGCTCGCTCGGCCTGGCCCAGTGGGACGGCCTGCTGGCCGTCGTCGCCGTCGCCGTGCTCGCCACCATCGCCCTGCTGACCCTGTCCGGTCGCGGGCTCGACGCGCTCGCGATCGGCGACGAGACCGCCCACACCCTCGGCATCTCCCCCGACCGCTTCCGCACCCTGCTGCTGATCGTCGTGGCCCTGACCGTCGGCGTGGTCGTCTCGGCCGCCGGCAGCATCGGCTTCGTCGGCCTGGTCGTGCCACACCTGGCCCGGCGTGCCGTCGGCTCCGCCCACTCCGTCGCGGTCCCGGCCGCCGCGCTCATGGGCGCCATCCTGCTGGTCTGGGCCGACGTGCTCGCCCGCGTGCTCCTCCAGCCCCAGGAGATCCCGATCGGGATCGTCACCGCGCTCCTGGGCGCCCCGTTCCTCATCGTCCTCATCCGGCGCTTCTCCGCGCGCGACGTCTGACCCCTCAGGAGCCACGAATGATCCGCCCCACGATCGCCACCGCCGCCCTCGTGCTCGCCGCGACCACCGCCTGCGGTGCCGACGCCACCGTCACCGGGGCGTCCGCGGACGGCTTCCCGGTCACCGTCGAGAACTGCGGCGCCGAGGTCACCTTCGATGCCTCACCCGAGCGTGTCGTGATGCTGAAGAGCTCTGCGGTGCCCTACCTGCACGCCCTCGGCGTGATGGACCAGGTCGTGGCCAGGGCCGGCGAATACCCCGCCGACTACTACGACGCCGAGACGCAGGCCGAGCTCGACGACATCCCGCTGCTCACCGACGAGATGGACACCAGCGGCCACCTGCAGATCTCCAAGGAGATCGTGATCGCCGAGGAGCCCGACCTGGTCCTCGGCGAGGTCGACAACCTCTCCCGGGACACCCTCGACGCGGTCGACATCGACCTCCTCGAGGAGCCGGCGATGTGCCCCGAGGGTGTCGACGACCCCGGCTTCGACGACGTCTACAGCCAGCTGGAGACCTACGGCCAGGTCTTCGACCGCGAGGACGAAGCCACCCAGGCTGTCGCTGACCTGCGCAGACGTGTGACCGAGCTGGAGAAGAAGAAGGTCGGCGAGGGACGTACGGCGGCGGTGCTCTACCCGACCGTCGGCGGCGGCGTGACCTACGCCTACGGCACCAGGTCGATGGCCCATCCGCAGCTGGAGGCGGCCGGGTTCGAGGACGTCTTCGCCGACGTCGACGAGCGCGTCTTCGAGGTCTCGACCGAGGATCTCCTCGAGCGCGACCCCGACGTGATCATCCTGCTCCACAACGCCGGCGACCCGAAGAAGGTCGAGGAGTCGATCACCCGGCTCGCCGGCGCCGAGGACCTCACCGCGGTCAGGAACGGCGACGTGATGGCCCAGCTGTTCAACTTCACCGAGCCGCCCTCGGCCCTCTCCGTCGACGGCCTGGAGCGGATCATCGACAGGTTCGCGCAGTGATCGAGGCCGCCGGCCTGTCCTGGACGTACGGCACCACGACCGTCCTCGAGGACGTCGACGTCGCCTCCCACGAGGGCCGGGTGCTGGGCCTGATCGGCCCGAACGGAAGCGGCAAGACGACCCTGCTCCGGCTCCTCTACGGCGCCCTGCGCGGCGGTGGCACCGTCGAGATCGACGGCGACGACCTCACCGGGCTCCCGGCCAAGCATGTCGCCCGCCGCTTGGCCGTCGTCGTCCAGGAGTCCGGCACCGACACTGCCCTCACCGCCGGCGAGATGGTGCTGCTGGGACGTACGCCGCACCTGTCCGCCTTCGCCAGGGCCGGTGAGCGCGACCTGGAGATCGCCGCGGACTGCCTCGAGCGCGTCGGCGGCACCCATCTCGGTCCCCGCTCCTTCGCCGCGCTCTCCGGCGGCGAGCGGCAACGGGTGCTCATCGCCCGGGCGCTGGCGCAGGAGGCGACCCACCTGCTCCTCGACGAGCCGACCAACCACCTCGACATCCGCTACCAGCACGAGATCCTCTCCCTGGTGCGCAAGCTGGGGACGACGGCGATCATCGTGCTCCACGACCTCAACCTGGCGGCGCGCTACTGCGACGACCTGGTGCTGCTCGACCGCCACCGCGTCGCGGCGCGCGGCACCGTCGACGAGGTGCTCCGCCCCGAGGTCCTGGAGCCGGTCTACGACATCGGCATCGAGCGGCTCGAGCTGCGCGAGGAGATCCATCTCCTCTTCCGCCCGGCGACCTGAGGCAGCCCTCAGAGCTCCGGTGCCGCCTCGACCCGGGTCTCCGGTGCCGCCTCGTCGTCCGGGTCGACACCGGGCAGGTGTGCCTCCCAGAGCTCGACGTCCATCACATAGAGCCGCAGCGGCGCCTCGCCGCGCAGCTCGGCGGGCTTGAACGCCCGGGCCGTCCCGACCAGCCGGTGGAACGCCACCTCGCAGCGCTTCTCGAGCTCGAAGTCGGGCACCTGGCGCGCCATCCCGGTGACGTAGGCAGCGCTCGCTCCCGAGCCCGGCGGCACCGAGGAGTCGAAGATGACCCCGGCCACGCGCGGGTCACGCACGATGTTGCGCGAGTGCTGCGCGTCGGGTGCCGAGACCCAGTAGAGGTCCCGGTAGCCGTCGTGGGAGAAGTAGACCGGCGAGGTGCGCGGCCGCCCGTCAGGATCCGTGGTCGCCAGCACCAGGTAGGCGACACCGTCGACGATCCCGCGGACGTGTCTGTCCAGATCAGCTGCCATGCCCCAGAGGGTAAACGAATTTATCGCTGGCGACCTGCCTATATGCCCAGCAGCCGTCGGCCTTCTAGTGGAACGCGTGGTGGGTCAGGAGCGACACGTTCTTGTCCGCACACCCGGTGGTCTCGTGACGGACGAACTGGGACTCGTAGGAGTCCGGGACGAAGACCCGGAAGCCGTCGACCTCGGTCGGCTTGCAGTCCGAGGCCGGGTAGTTCTCCGCCGTCGACTCGGAGACCTCGCTCACCGCCACCTGCCCCGGCTTCATGATCACCGTGCGCCACTTGCCCTCACGCGCCGCAGGCGCGCCGATCTGGGTGCCGTCGCCACCGCCGACGTACGACAGCCCGCCGAACCCACCCAGGGCACAGGCACGGTCGGAGACGTTGGTCAGCGTGATCTCGCCGAACCGCGAGCCCGCGCCCGCATCGGTCGCGCGATAGCCGGCCTTCAGGTCGGCGTCGGCGCACTTCGGCGTCTTCGGATCCGCCGACGCAGGATCCGAAGGAGAAGAGGACTCAGTCCTCACCGGCGAACCCCCCGTGGCCGCCGGTGAGGACTGAGTCGGGGACGATGGTGTGCTGCTCGCTTGGGCGGGATCCGCGGTCCCGGAGGCAGATGGTGACGAGTCGACCGCCCCGTCCTTCGTCGACCCACAACCTCCCACCGCGAGCACGCCGAGGACCCCGATTCCGACCACCATCAGTCGTAGGTGCCGCATCTTCGCTCCTCGAGTAGCAGATGCCAGCCAGATACATCCAGCCAGTTTCATCGTCCCAACCCTGAGACGCGCGGACCGCACGCTTCGTTGCGTCGGACCTCGAGAAAATCTCAAGCCCTGCCGTCGTACGCCGTCCGCGCCGCGTCCACCTCGGGCATGTGCTCCTCGGCCCAGGCCTTGAGGTGGCCGATGACCGGCAGCAGGGTCTGCCCGAGCGGGGTGAGCTCGTAGTCGGTCCGCACCGGCACCGACGGGGTCACCGTCCGGATCAGCAGGCCGTCGCGCTCCATCTTCCGCAGCGACTGGGTCAGCATCTTCTGGCTCACCCCTTCGATCTGCGAGGCCAGCTCCGAATACCGCAGCGGGCCGCGGAGCCCCAGCGCCACGATCGCCAGGCTCACCCACTTGTCGCCGATCGTGTCCAGCAGTCGCCGACTCGGACACAGCGCCGAGAACGCGTCGAATCCGCTGTTCTCGATTCCGCCGGGCCGCTCGGCCGTCGTCGTCGCCATGACAGACCTCCAGGTGCGTACGCCACTTCAAAGTGCCTTCTTCCCAAAGGAGAGTAGGGCACCGAAAGTAGTACGTGCAACCAGTCGACCACCACAAAGGACGAACACCATGTACGCACTCATCTCCCGCGCCGGCGACCCGACCCCGCACCTCGAGGAGCTCCCGGCGCAGCCGCTCGGCGCCGACGAGATCCGGGTCGAGGTCGCCGCCGCCGGCTTCACCCTCTTCGACGCCTTCGTCGCCGCCGACCACGCACCCATCGGGCTCCCCGACGTGATCGGCCTCGGCTTCGACTTCAGCGGCGTGGTCACCGAGGTCGGCCAGGCGGTCTCCGAGTTCGCCGTCGGTGACCGGGTCGCCGGCTTCCACGGCAACCCGGCCGCAGGTGCCCGGGCGCACGCGAGCGAGGTCGTGCTCCCCGCGGCCGATGCAGCGCTGCTCCCCGACGGACTCTCCATCGAGGCGGCCGCGGCGGCTCCGCTCAACGCGCTCACGGCACGTCAGGCCCTCGACCTGCTCGGCCCCGAACGCGGCAGCCTCCTCATCACCGGTGCCGCCGGCGGGGTCGGCCTGTGGGCACTGGCGCTCGCGAAAGCCGACGGTTGGAAGGTCGACGCCCTGGTACGCCCCGGCTCCGAGCATCTCGCCACCGGCGCCGACCGGGCCGTCACCGAGATCGCGCCGCACGCGCACGACGCCGTCCTCGACCTGGCCGCGCTCAACGAACCGGCCTTGGCAGGCGTACGCGACGGCGGCCGCTACGTCAGCGTCAAGCCCGGCCGCGCGCCGGCGCCCGAGCGCGGCATCGAGGTCGCGACCGTGATGAGCCACCCCGACGGGGCGACCCTCGCCGACCTCCTCAGGCTCGCGGCCGACGGCACCGTGCCGACCCGGATCGCCGCGACCCGCCCGCTCAGCAAGGCCGCCGAGGCCTATCAGGAGGCGGATGCGGCGCCGGGGTCGGACGGCCGCTGGCTGCTGATCCCCTGAGCAGTGCCCGGAAAGGGCGAAGGCCCCGCCTCCCTGAGGAGACGGGGCCTTCGAGACCACACGCTTCAGCTCTGGTACGAACCGAAGTCGAAGTCGTCCAGCGCGACGGCCTGGCCGCCGGTGTTGCCGAACTCGTAGTCGTAGTTGTCGTAACCGGTCACGGAGTACGCCGCGGCGCGAGCCTCATCGGTCGGCTCGACCTTGATGTTGCGGTAGCGCTCCAGGCCGGTGCCGGCCGGGATGAGCTTACCGATGATGACGTTCTCCTTCAGACCGCGCAGCGAGTCGGAGCGGCCGTTGATGGCAGCGTCGGTGAGGACGCGGGTGGTCTCCTGGAAGGAGGCCGCCGACAGCCAGGACTCGGTAGCCAGCGAGGCCTTGGTGATGCCCATCAGCTCCGGACGACCCGAGGCCGGCTTGCCGCCCTCGGAGACCACGCGCCGGTTCTCCGACTCGAAGTCGATGCGGTCGGCCAGGTCGGACGGCAGCAGGTTGGTGTCACCGGACTCGAGCACCGTGATCCGGCGCAGCATCTGCCGCACGATGATCTCGATGTGCTTGTCGTGGATCGACACACCCTGGCTCCGGTAGACCTGCTGGACCTCGTCGACGAGGTGCTGCTGCGTCTTGCGGACACCGAGGATACGGAGGACCTCCTTGGGGTCCGGCGTACCGATGGTCAGCGCCTGGCCGACCTCGATGTGGTCGCCGTCGGCAACCCGCAGACGCGAGCGGCGCGACACGACGTACTCCTTGACCTCGGAGCCGTCGTCCGGGGTGACCAGGACCTTGCGGGCCTTGTCGGTCTCCTCGATCTCGACGCGTCCGGCGACCTCGGAGATCGGCGTGACACCCTTCGGCGTACGCGCCTCGAAGAGCTCGACGACACGCGGCAGACCCTGAGTGATGTCGTCGGCCGAGGCCACACCACCGGTGTGGAACGTACGCATGGTCAGCTGGGTGCCGGGCTCACCGATGGACTGGGCGGCGATGATGCCGACCGCCTCACCGATGTCGACGAGCTTGCCGGTGGCCAGCGAACGGCCGTAGCACTTGGCACACGTACCCGTGCGGGCCTCACAGGTGAGGACCGAACGGACCTTGACCTCGGTGATGCCGGCGCGAACCAGCTCCTCGATCTTGACGTCGCCCAGGTCCTCACCGGCGACCGCGAGAACCTCGCCGGTCGACGGGTGCTCGATGTCGACGGCAGCCGTGCGAGCGTACGCAGCGGTCTCGGCGTTGTCGTCCTTGACGACGACGCCGCCCTGGTCGACGCCGATGACCTTCGGCAGACCGCGCTCGGTGCCGCAGTCGTCCTCACGGATGATGACGTCCTGCGAGACGTCCACCAGACGACGGGTCAGGTAACCCGAGTCGGCGGTACGCAGCGCGGTGTCGGCCAGACCCTTACGAGCACCGTGGGTGGAGATGAAGTACTCCAGGACGGAGAGACCCTCGCGGAAGTTCGACTTGATCGGCCGCGGGATGATCTCGCCCTTCGGGTTCGCCACCAGACCTCGCATGGCGCCGACCTGGCGGATCTGGTTGAAGTTACCCGAAGCACCCGAGGTGACCTGCATGAAGATCGGGTTCTTGCGGTCGAACGCCTGCTCCATCGCGGCACCGACGACCTTGGCGGCCTCGGTCCAGATCTCGACGAGCTCCTGACGGCGCTCCTCGTCGGTGACCAGACCACGCTCGAACTGCTTCTGCACCTTGGCAGCCTGCGTCTCGAACGTCTCCAGGATCTCGGCCTTGTTCGGCGGCGTGGTGACGTCGTCGATGGAGACCGTGACACCCGAACGGGTGGCCCAGTGGAAGCCGTTGTCCTTGAGCGCGTCCAGCGACGCCGCGACCTCGACCTTGGTGTAACGCTCGGCGAGGTCGTTGATGATCGCGCCGAGCTGCTTCTTACCGACCTCGTAGTTCACGAAGGGGTAGTCGGCGGGGAGGGTGTCGTTGAAGATCACCCGGCCCAGCGTGGTCTCCAGGACGATCGGGTCGCCCGCGGTCCAGCCCTCCGGCACGTCGTAGCCGATCGGCGGGACGATGTCGTCGAGACGGATCTTGATCTTCGACTGCAGCGTGATCTCGAGGTGGTCGAAGGCCATGATGGCCTCGGCCGGGGACGAGAAGGCACGGCCCTCGCCGACCTCACCCTCGCGGTCGGAGGTGATGAAGTAGAGACCGATGATCATGTCCTGGGTCGGCATGGTGACCGGACGACCGTCGGACGGCTTGAGGATGTTGTTGGTCGAGAGCATCAGGATGCGAGCCTCGGCCTGGGCCTCTGCCGACAGCGGCAGGTGGACAGCCATCTGGTCACCGTCGAAGTCCGCGTTGAACGCGGTGCAGACGAGCGGGTGCAGCTGGATGGCCTTACCCTCGATCAGCTGGGGCTCGAAGGCCTGGATGCCGAGGCGGTGCAGGGTGGGCGCACGGTTCAGCAGAACCGGGTGCTCGGTGATGACCTCTTCGAGGACGTCCCACACGACCGGGCGAGCACGCTCGACCATCCGCTTGGCGGACTTGATGTTCTGAGCGTGGCTCAGGTCCACCAGGCGCTTCATCACGAACGGCTTGAACAGCTCCAGGGCCATCTGCTTGGGCAGACCGCACTGGTGCAGCTTGAGCTGCGGACCCGACACGATGACCGAACGGCCGGAGTAGTCGACGCGCTTACCGAGCAGGTTCTGACGGAAGCGACCCTGCTTGCCCTTGAGCATGTCGGAGAGCGACTTCAGCGGACGGTTGCCCGGCCCGGTGACCGGGCGGCCACGACGACCGTTGTCGAAGAGCGAGTCGACGGCCTCCTGCAGCATCCGCTTCTCGTTGTTCACGATGATCTCGGGGGCACCGAGGTCGAGGAGACGCTTGAGGCGGTTGTTGCGGTTGATCACACGACGGTAGAGGTCGTTGAGGTCGGAGGTCGCGAAGCGGCCACCGTCGAGCTGCACCATCGGGCGCAGGTCCGGCGGGATGACCGGGACGGCGTCGAGCACCATGCCGGTCGGCTGGTTGCCGGTCTTGCGGAAGGCGTCGACGACCTTGAGGCGCTTGAGCGCGCGGACCTTGCGCTGACCCTTGCCGGTGGCGATGGTCTCGCGCAGGTTCTCGACCTCGGCCTCGATGTCGAAGTTCTCGAGGCGCTTCTGGATCGCCGTGGCGCCCATGTGGCCCTCGAAGTACTTGCCGAACCAGGTCTTCATCTCGCGGTAGAGCAGCTCGTCGCCCATGAGGTCCTGGACCTTCAGGTTCTTGAAGGTGTCCCAGACCTCGTCGAGACGGTTGACCTCACGCTCGGTGCGGTCGCGCAGCTGCTTCATCTCGCGCTCGGCGCCGTCCTTGACCTTGCGCTTGGCGTCGGACTTGGCGCCCTCGGCCTCGAGCGCGGCCAGGTCGGTCTCGAGCTTCTTGGCGCGGTCGTTGATCGCCACGTCGAGCCGGCCGGTCAGCATCTTGCGCTGCTGGTCGACCTTGGCCTCGAGCGAGGACAGGTCGCGGTGACGCGCGTCCTCGTCGACCGAGGTGATCATGTACGCAGCGAAGTAGATGACCTTCTCCAGGTCCTTCGGGGCGAGGTCGAGCAGGTAGCCCAGCCGCGACGGAACGCCCTTGAAGTACCAGATGTGGGTCACCGGAGCGGCGAGCTCGATGTGGCCCATGCGCTCGCGGCGTACCTTCGAGCGGGTGACCTCGACGCCACAGCGCTCACAGATGATGCCCTTGAAGCGCACGCGCTTGTACTTGCCGCAGTAGCACTCCCAGTCCCGGGTGGGACCGAAGATCTTCTCGCAGAAGAGGCCGTCACGCTCGGGCTTGAGCGTGCGGTAGTTGATGGTCTCAGGCTTCTTGACCTCGCCGTGGCTCCACGCGCGGATCTCGTCCGCGGTGGCCAGGCCGATCTTGAGCTGATCGAAGAAGTTGACGTCGAGCACGGTGGCTTCCAGTTCCTTCGTTAGTTCTTGGAAAGTTAAAGGGGACTGAGGGAGGGAGGTACGCCCGGGGGCGCACCTCCCGCTCGTCAGACTTCCTCTACGGAAGAGGGCTCGCGACGGGAGAGGTCGATGCCGAGCTCCTCGGCGGCGCGGAAGACGTCTTCCTCCGCGTCACGGAGCTCGATCGCCGAACCGTCCTGGCTCAGCACCTCGACGTTCAGGCACAGCGACTGCATCTCCTTGACGAGAACCTTGAACGACTCCGGGATACCCGAGTCGGGGATGTTCTCGCCCTTGACGATCGCCTCGTACACCTTCACGCGGCCGGGCACGTCGTCCGACTTGATGGTCAGGAGCTCCTGCAGGGCGTAGGCGGCGCCGTACGCCTCCATCGCCCAGACCTCCATCTCACCGAAGCGCTGGCCACCGAACTGGGCCTTACCGCCGAGCGGCTGCTGGGTGATCATCGAGTACGGACCGGTCGAACGGGCGTGGATCTTGTCGTCGACCAGGTGGTGCAGCTTGAGGATGTACATGTAGCCCACGGCCACCGGCTCCGGGAACGGCTCGCCGGAGCGACCGTCGAAGAGGCGGGCCTTGCCGTCGGTGCCGACCACACGCCGACCGTCCCGGTTGGGGAGGGTCGCGCTGAGCAGACCGGTGATCTCGTCCTCACGCGCACCGTCGAAGACCGGGGTGGCCACCTTGGTGCCCGGCTCGGCCTTGTCGGCGTGGATCTTGATGAGGCGCTGCTTCCAGGCGCTGTCCTCGGGGTCCTCGGAGAGGTTGAGGTCCCAGCCCTGCTTGGCGAGCCAACCGAGGTGGAGCTCCAGGACCTGTCCGATGTTCATACGACGCGGAACACCGAGCGGGTTGAGCAGCACGTCGACCGGGGTGCCGTCCTCCATGAACGGCATGTCCTCGACCGGCAGGATCTTCGCGATGACGCCCTTGTTGCCGTGACGGCCGGCGAGCTTGTCACCCACGGAGATCTTGCGCTTCTGCGCCACGTAGACCCGAACCAGCTGGTTCACGCCCGGGGGCAGCTCGTCGCCCTCCTCACGGTCGAAGACGCGGACACCGATGACGGTGCCCTCCTCGCCGTGCGGAACCTTCATCGAGGTGTCGCGGACCTCGCGCGCCTTCTCACCGAAGATCGCGCGGAGCAGGCGCTCCTCCGGGGTCAGCTCGGTCTCGCCCTTCGGGGTGACCTTGCCGACCAGGATGTCACCGGTGGTGACCTCGGCGCCGATGCGGATGATGCCGCGCTCGTCGAGGTCGGCCAGCATCTCCTCGGAGACGTTCGGGATGTCCCGGGTGATCTCCTCCGGACCCAGCTTGGTGTCGCGGGCGTCGACCTCGTGCTCCTCGATGTGGATCGAGGTGAGGTAGTCCTGCTGCACCAGACGCTGGGAGAGGATGATCGCGTCCTCGTAGTTGTGGCCCTGCCACGACTGGAAGGCGACCAGGAGGTTGGCACCCAGCGCCATCTCGGCACCCTGGGTCGCCGGACCGTCGGCCAGCGGGGAGCCGACCTCGACCCGGGCGCCCTCGTCGACCAGCGGCTGCTGGTTGACGCAGTTGCCCTGGTTGGAGCGCTCGAACTTCGCGAGCTTGTACGACGTGTAGGTGCCGTCGTCGTTGAGGGTCTCGATCAGGTCGGAGGAGACCTCCTTGACCACACCGGCCTTCTTCGCGACGAGCACGTCACCGGCGTCGACAGCCGCGCGGTACTCGATACCCGTGCCGACCAGCGGCGAGTCGCTGCGGACCAGCGGCACCGCCTGACGCTGCATGTTGGCGCCCATGAGCGCACGGTTGGCGTCGTCGTGCTCGAGGAACGGGATCAGCGCGGTCGCGACCGACACCATCTGGCGCGGCGAGACGTCGATGTAGTCGACCTCGTCGGCCAGGAGCTCGGAGACCTCACCGTCGCGCTGGCGGACCAGCACGCGCTCGGTCGCGAACTTCATGTTCTCGTCGACGGCCGCGTTGGCCTGCGCGATGACGAAGCGGTCCTCGTCGTCGGCGGTCAGGTAGTCGATCTTGTCGGTGACGACACCGTTCTCGACCTTGCGGTAGGGCGTCTCGACGAAGCCGAACGGGTTGATCCGGCCGAAGGAGGCCAGCGAACCGATCAGACCGATGTTGGGACCTTCAGGGGTCTCGATCGGACACATCCGGCCGTAGTGCGACGGGTGGACGTCTCGGACCTCCATGCCGGCGCGGTCACGGGAGAGACCACCCGGGCCGAGAGCCGACAGACGCCGCTTGTGCGTCAGGCCCGCGAGCGGGTTGTTCTGGTCCATGAACTGCGACAGCTGCGAGGTGCCGAAGAACTCCTTCAGCGCAGCGACCACGGGACGGATGTTGATCAGGGACTGCGGCGTGATCGCCTCGACGTCCTGGGTCGTCATCCGCTCGCGCACCACGCGCTCCATACGAGCCAGGCCCGTACGCAGCTGGTTCTGGATCAGCTCGCCGACCGTCCGCATCCGGCGGTTGCCGAAGTGGTCGATGTCGTCGGCGGCGATGTCGATCGTGCCCTGCGGCATGTCGAGCTGCGTACGCCCGTCGTGGAGGGCCACGACGTACTTGATCGTCGCGACGATGTCGTCGACGGTCAGGGTCTGCTGGTCGAAGGCCTCGGTCAGACCGAGCTTCTTGTTGACCTTGTAGCGACCGACCTTGGCGGTGTCGTAGCGCTTCGGGTTGAAGTAGTAGTTGTTCAGCAGCGTCTGCGCGGCCTCACGCGTCGGGGGCTCGCCCGGGCGCAGCTTGCGGTAGATGTCGAGGAGCGCGTCGTCCTGAGCGGTGGTGCTGTCCTTCTCGAGGGTCAGCATCATCGACTCGTACTCGCCGAACTCCTCGCGGATCTGCTCGTTGGTCCAGCCGAGGGCCTTGAGCAGCACCGTGACGTTCTGCTTGCGCTTGCGGTCGAGGCGGACGCCGACCAGGTCGCGCTTGTCGATCTCGAACTCGAGCCAGGCGCCGCGGCTCGGGATCAGCTTGGCGGTGTAGATGTCCTTGTCGGACGTCTTGTCGGCGGTGCGCTCGAAGTAGACGCCCGGGGACCGGACGAGCTGCGAGACGACCACACGCTCGGTGCCGTTGATCACGAAGGTGCCCTGGTCGGTCATGAGCGGGAAGTCGCCCATGAAGACCGTCTGGCCCTTGATCTCACCGGTGTCGTTGTTGGTGAACTCCGCCGAGACATAGAGAGGCGCGGAGTAGGTGAAGTCCTTCTCCTTGCACTCCTCGACGGTGTACTTGGGGTCGTAGAAGACAGGACTCTCGAACGAGAGGGACATCGTCTCCGAGAAGTCCTCGATCGGGGAGATCTCCTCGAAGATCTCCTGTAGACCGGACTTGTGAGACACGTCCTCGCCCGCTGCTTCGCGGGCGGCGACCTGCTCCTGCCAGCGCTCGTTACCGATCAGCCAGTCGAAGCTGTCGGTCTGGAGGGCGAGGAGCTTGGGAAGCTCGAGAGGCTCTGAGATCTTAGCGAAAGAGATGCGGCGAGGGGTGGAGTCACCCGACGAGGTGCGCGCGGCCAAGAGGAATCCTTCGACAAGGTTCGCAGGTGGATTCGCGCTGCCGACCACCGAACAGCCACCGGGCAGGCTGAGGGGCATATGAAGGCATGCGCAAAGCGCCATAGTACGGCACAAAAGCGCACTTCACAACACCGGGCCTCTTTACAAGTCCGGCGTACCTTCATTCACACCTGCGGCACTCGACCGTCGGCGTTGTTCGTGCTGTGCCATCGTCGAGCATCGCGGATGATCATGCGCCCCATCGGCACCCCGGGTCAAGCATCCGCGCCAATCGGTCCGACCCACGGAAAAGTTATTCCAATCACTTGACAGGTAGCCCGGAGGCCTGGGAGCCCGGGCCCGACCGGGGCTTAGTCCTGGCTGGGCTGGGTCTCGACCTTGTCCACCAGCCACTCGTCGCCGACCTTGGTCATCGTGAGCATCGCGTACTCCTGGTAGCCGATCGGCGTGCTGCGCTGGGCGTTGGTGACCTGACGGTCGACCAGCACGAGGATCTGGACGGTGTCCTCGGAGACCCGGATGACGCCGGCGTCGACCGGGGCGAGCGTCTTCACCACGGTCTTCGTCTCGGGGACGTTGTCGACGAGCACCGCGAAGAGCCGGTCGTAGTCCTCGCGGTAGTCCTTCGTCATCACGTCGTGAGCCTTGCTCTTCGACTCGTCCATCTTGCTGTAGTCGTAGGAGAGCAGCGGGACGACGGCCTTCTTGGCCGCCTCGAGCGCGTCGGCGCCCTGCTCCTCGACGAGGAGCTTGTGGTTGCGGGTGATCTGCTTGCCCACCGCACCCTCGACGGTGCTGGTCGTGACGTTGTTGTTGGCGACGGTGGTGACCTTCTCCTGCCCGAAGAAGACCACGCCGGCCGCGACGACCGCGGCCAGGGCCAGCGCGCCGGCGGCGACCAGCCCCCACGTCGGGAGCAGCGGCAGCGTACGCCCGGCGGCGGGTGCCGCCTCGGCAGCTGGCTCCGTCTCGGCCGGCTCGTCGTCGTCAGAGGCCTCGTCGGCCGCCTCGGCCTCATCGGCCACGTCGGCCTCGTCCTCGAGGTCCTCCTCGACCGCGGCCTCCTCGAGAGCGGCCAGCTCCGCGTCGTACGCAGCCCGCTTCTCCTCGTCCAGCAGGACCGCGGCGGCCTCGTTGAGGGTGCGGAAGCGGCGGTCGGTCGGGTCCAGGTCGGCGATCGCGGCCTTCCACGCCGCACGGATGTCGTCGGTGGCGGCGTCGGGCTCGACGTCGAGCAGGTCGTACCAGGTCGGACTAGTCATCGTGGAACTCATGGTGTCACCCCCTCGCTGCTTTCCGATGTAGGAGCCTCCTCGGCGGGGTACCAGTCGTCGACCAGCCACTTCCCGTTCTGCTTCACCAGCTCCACCTCCGTCCGGGCGAGCTGACGCGCCGCCTCGACGCGCTCCTCGGAGCCTTCGGCCTTGGGGTAGCTGATCGCGAGCTCGGCGACGACGAGCACGGTGGCGCTGTCCTCGTCGAGGCCGGCGACGCCCGTGCTGTGCACGCTCGTGGTGCGACCGACGCCCTGCTGGACGACGGTGGCCTCGGCGAAGGCGACGTTGCCCAGGAAGCTCTTCTCGAACTTCGGGGTCAGCAGCTCACCCACCCGCTCGCGATACTTCGGCATCGTCTTCTTGTCGCTGCCGACGTCGTCGGGACCGTAGGTGTTGACCCGCCCGACGAACTTGTCGGCCGCGGACATCACCTGCTCGCGCTGGCTCACCACCGACTCGTCGGCGCCGCGGGTCAGCTGCCAGCCGACGTAGCCGACCGCAGCCAGGATGACGGCGATCAGCAGGGCCAGGACACCCCAGCGGAGCAGTGCGCCCCGCTTCGCGGTCGTCTGGTCGGTCTCTGAGCCGGTCTCCGTGTCGGGTCCGGGGTCGGTCGTGGTGCTCAAGACGGATCACTCTCTGTGGTCAGCGGCTCCAGGAGCCATTTCCAAGCATCAACACCGTACGCCGCGGGCGGATCGGTCGATGCGGCAGCACTTCCGGGGCCCCGACCCCGGGTCGGCTGCGTGGTGGTCAGTGGGCTACTCGGTCTCCATCGGCTGGAGGTAGAGCCACTTCCAGGCGTCCTCGCCGTAGGAGGAGGGAGCGGCGGTCGACACCGTGGTGTCCTCGGCCTCGCCCCAGGTCAGCTCGCCGGTGTCCGGGTCGAAGCTGGCGATCGAGCCGGTGTCACCGACGGCGGCACGCGGCACCTGGCTGGAGCCACGCGGGTTCGACTTGCTCGGGTCCTCGGTGCAGGAGACCTGCGTGTTGAACGGACGGCTCTCCAGGTCCAGCGGGCTGCGCTTCTTGGTGCTCTCGTAGCCCTGCTTGCACGGCGCCTGGCTGGTCAGCGCCAACCCGAAGTGGGCCTGCGCCAGGCCGGGGTGGCCGACGTCGACGACCGCGAAGCTGCCCTCGACGACGACCGGGAAGATCGAGAGCAGGTGCCGGACGCCGGGCAGGTTCTTCCGGACGACCTTCCCGGTCACCAGCACCTCGTTGAGGAGCTCGCCGATGTCCACGCCGTTCTGCTCGAGGAACTGGCGCAGCTCGATCGAGCTGGCCGAGCCGCTCTCGATCAGCCGGATCAGGTCCTTGTTGGAGCCGGCCAGAGTGCCGGTGAACAGCTCCAGGTCGCTCGCGAACGACTTGATCGCCGAACTGCTGTCCAACTGGCCCTGGAGGACCGTGTTGCTGTCCCGGATCAGCTGGGTGGTCAGGGCGAAGTTCTGGTCGGCCGTCTCGACGAAGGCGGTGCCGGTGTCGATGATGGTCTGCAGGTCCTGACCGGTGCCGGCGAAACCCTTGCCGAGCTCGTCGATGGTCGTCGTCAGCGCCTTCTGGTCGACCGAGTTCACCGTCGTGGTGACGTCCTCGAGGAGCTTCTCGGTCGGCAGTGGCGTGGTCGTCGCGGCGCGGGCGATCTCGGAGCCCTCCTGGAGGTAGGGCCCGCCCTTCGACTGCGGCTGCAGCTCGACGTACTGCTCACCGACGGCGGAGCGGTTGCCGACCACGGCGAGGCTGTCGGCCGGGATCTTGTCCTTCCAGTCCTTGTCGATCTTCAGGGTCACGTCGACGCCGCTGCGGTTGAGGATCAGCTCACCGACCTGGCCGATCTTGACGCCGCGGTAGTCGACCTCGGCGTCCTCGTAGATGCCACCGGACTGCGCGAAGTGGGCCATCACGACGTAGTGGTCCTTGACGAACAGGGACCCCAGGCGGGCGTAGCGCGCACCGACGAAGCTGACCCCGACGAGGGTGATCAGCAAGAAGATCATCAGCTGCATCTTCGTACGGCGGGTGATCATGAGACGCCCTCCTGGTGGGTGTTGCCCGAGGTGCTCAGCGCGGGGATCATCAGCGAGGTCAGACCGGGGTCGAGCTCCTTGCTCAGCTCGTCGTAGGTCACCGCATGCGTTCCCGGAGTCGCCCCGGCACGACAGAAGAGGAGCAGCACGCACCCGGAGCCGTCGTCGGTGGTGCTCCCGCCGCTGGTGGAGGGCGCCCCGAGCCCGAGCAGGCCGTCGAGGGTCTTCCCGATCGAACCCAGCACACCCGTCACGCAGGCCTGAGGCGCCGTGGACTGTCCGGTCAGGGCCTCCTGGCAGGTGTCGATGGCGCTGGCCAGCCCGCCGTCCTTGCAGACGTTGGTGAGGTTGTTGAGCCAGTCGAGGGCCGTCTCCTCGTCGGGATAGGTCTTCAGCTTCCGGTTGATCTCCTCGAGACCCCAGCAGACGGTGTCGCCCACCCGGGGCGCGTTCTGGAGCAGGGTGTCGAGGTTGAGGTCGACGGTGACATCGAGGTTGACGAAGTCACCCATGTGCAGGTTGCGCGCGGCCTGCGGCGAGCCACCGACCGCCTGGTCGACGAACGGGTAGGTCAGGATCGTGTTCATCGCCCGGACGAAGTCGTCGCCGGAGTCGGCGAGGTTCGTCAGGAGCGGCTTGAGGTCCTTGACGATGCCGAGGGTGTTGTCCTTGGACGCCCGGATGACGCGTACGCCGGTGTCGCCGAGCCGCTCCAGGGCCTTGAGCATCTTGACCAGGTCGGCGCGCTGCTTGTCGATGCTGGAGATCGCCGAAGGCAGCTCGTCGAGGGCGGCGTCGATGGAACCCATCTGCGCGTTGGTGGCCTTCGCCAGCGCATCGAGCGCTTCGATGGCCGCGACGATCTTCTCCTTGTTGTTGTCGAGGTCGCGCGCCAGCTTCTCCACCTGGTGGAGCACGGAGCGGGCGGAGTCCTCGCGGCCGGCGAGCGCCTTGTTGAGCTCGGTCGAGATCGTCTTCAGCTGGGCGACCCCACCACCGTTGAGCAGCAGGCTCAGCGCGCTGAAGACCTCTTCGATCTCCGGGTTGCGGCCGGTCTGCGACAGCGGGATCGTCGAGCCGTCGGTGAGCTTGGTCGACTCGGGCTCGGCGGGCCGCTCCAGCGAGACGAACTTCTCGCCCAGCAGGGAGGTCTGCTGGATCGACGCCCGGGCGTTGCTCGGCAGGCTGACGTCCTTCTTCAGCAGCATCTCGACCGTGGCGACGCCGTCGTCGAGCCAGATCTTGTTGATCTTGCCGACGTCGATGTCCTCGAGCTTCACGGTCGACTGGGGCACCAGGTCGAGGGTGTCCTGGAACTGGGCGGTGACCGAGATCGCGTCGTCACCGGCGTCCACGCCGCCCGGGAGGGGCAGGTCGTAGACGGAGAAGGTGCCGCAGCCGGTCAGCATCAGGGCGCCGGCGATCACACCGACGAACGCCTGGACGGCGCGCTTCATCGTGGTCATCGTTTCACCTCCACCAGGCCGCCGAGCGACATGTCATAGGGCACTCCGTAGGACGAACCCGTGCCGAGGCCGATCGCCGCGGAGCGGTTCAGGCCCGGCATCTGCCGGATCTGCGAGCAGATCTCGGCGCTGCTGCCGTTGGTCGCCTGGTCCACGAGGCTGCACAGGAACGAGGCCGGGTTCTGGATGATCTCGTCGAGCACCATGGTGATGTTGGCGTTGGTGTCGAGCGTGGCGGTCTCCGGGTTGTACGCCAGGCCCAGGTTGTTCAGCGCCAGCGGAGCGGTCCGCAGGCTCTCGTCGAGGGCCTTGCGCTGCCGCACGAGGACCTTGCCGATCCGGTTGAGGCTCTGGATGTCCTCGCGCAGGATCGCCTTGTTGTCCCGGACGAACTGGGTCACCTTGTTCAGCGCCACGGAAAGGTTCTTCATCGACGCGGCGAGCTCTTCGCGCTCACCCTCCAGCATCGAGGAGACCTCGGCGAGCGCCTGGGCGAAGTCGCGTACGGTCTTGTCGTTCTCGGCGAGCGTGCCGATGAAGCCTTCGAGCTGCTCGGCGGAGTCGAAGAACTGCTCGTCGCGGTTGTCGAGCGTCTTGGTCAGCTTGCCGAGGTCACCGATCGTCGAGTTGATCTTCTCGCCCTGGCCGCCGAGGTTCTTCGCGGTCTGCTGCAGCAGGTCGGTGAGGGCGCCGTTCTTGTTGGCACCGTCGGGACCGATCGCGACCACGAGGTCGTCGACGCTGGAGTAGATCTGGTCGAGCTCGACCGGGACCGAGGTCTTGTCGGTGCTCAGCACCGCACCGTCGGCCAGCTTCTTGCCGCCGTCGTAGGCGGGGGTGACCTGGACGTAGCGGTCGCCGACGATCGACGGCGAGATGATCACGGCCTTGGCGTCCGCGGGCAGGTCGACGTCGCCCTTGTACTCCAGCGTGACCTTCACGTCGGTGCCGTTGGGCTCGACCGCGGTCACCTTGCCCACGGCGACGCCGAGCACGCGCAGGTCGCTGCCCTCGTAGACCGAGACGGTGCGCGGGAAGTGCGCCACGAGCGTCTTCTCGCCGGTGTCGCGGACCAGCGCCCAGGCGCCGACCCCGAGAACGAGAGCACCGATGATGACGGGAACGATGAACTTGTTCACGCCGCCACCCCCGTAGCGCAAGCGCCAGAATACGGGCGCGGCACCGTGTTGATCTTCATGTTCACTCGCTGGCGCTCGCTCATGGGGTCCTCCCGGTAAGCGCAGGAACGGGAGGCATGTTCTGGATGTAGGTGTCCCACCAGGGTCCGTTGCCCAGGGTGTTGTTGAAGACCTTGTAGAACGGCGCCATCAGCCGCAGGGACTTCTCGAGGTTCTCCTCGTTCTTCGTGAAGACGTCGAGGATCACGTCGAGGCTCTCCAGCGCCGGCTTGAGGTCGGCACGGCTGTCGTCGACCAGCTGGGAGAGCTCCTTGGAGAGCTGCTGGGTGGAGATGAGCAGATTGTGGACCGCCTCGCGCCGCTCGACCAGCGCCGCGAAGAGCTGGTTGGCGTCGTTCATCAGCGTGATCAGGTCCTCGTCGCGCTCGTCGAGCACCTTCGTCACCCGGTCGAGCTGGGTGAGCAGCGAGTCGATGCGCTCGTCCTTGGCGGCCAGGTTGCGGGAGAGGTCGGAGACGCCGGTGAGGGCGGCCTGGAACTCCTCCGGCGTCGTCCGGGTCAGGTCGGCGAGCGTGGTGAGCGCTGCGGCGAGCTGGTCCTTGTCGATGTTGGCGGAGGTGTCGGCCAGGCCCTCGAAGGCCTCGACCACGTCGTAGGGAGACTCCGTGCGGTCCACCGGGATGGTGGCTCCCGCCTTCATCTGGCCCTCGCCGGCCGGCTGCAGCTCCAGGAACATGTCGCCGAGCAGCGTCTTCACGCGTACGCCGGCTCCGGAGTTCTCACCGAAGTTGACCTTCTCCCGGATCTTGAAGCCGACCTTGACCTGGTTGCCGTCCAGCTCGATCGTGTTGACCTTGCCGACCCGGACACCGGCCACCCGGACCTCGTCGCCGGTCTTGAGGCCACCGGCCTCGGAGAAGTTGGCGTAGTAGGTGGTGCCCCCACCGATCAGCGGCAGGCTGTCGGCCTTGAACGCCATCACCAACATCATGATGAGGACGGCGATCGAGACGGCACCGATCTTGACCGGGTTACGTTCGCGGAAGGGAATCATCCGAGGTTGCACCTCGCTTGACCGGGCTGATAAAGCGGAATGTCGAGGTCCTTGCCCTCAGGGTCGCGGATCGTGCCCCGCAGGCCGCACAGGTAGAAGTTGAACCATCCGCCGTAGCTGGCCGTCGCACCGATCTTGTCCAGCTTGATCGGCTGGAGCTCGAGGGCGTCGTCGAGCTGGCGCTTGTCCTTGGCCACCTCGTCGGAGAACCTCCGGGCCTGCCGCAGGTCCTCCAGCAGCGGGTCCTTCGCCTCGTGCACCAGGTCGGCCGTCTCCACGGAGAGCGCCGAGATCTGGTCCAGGGAGCCGAGGATCGCCTCGCGGTCCTTGTTGAGACCGCCGACGAAGTCACGGAACGTCACGATCAGGCTGGAGAGCTCCTTCTCGCGGTCGCCCACGTGCTCGAGCACCTCGGTGAGGTTGTCGATCAGGGCGTTGATGACCTGGTCCTTCTCGGCCAGCGTCGAGGTCAGCGAGGCCGTGTGGGAGAGCAGGCTCTCCAGCGTGCCGCCCTCGCCCTGGAAGACCTGGACGATCTCGTAGGACAGAGTGTTGACGTCGTTGGGCGACAGCGCCTGGAAGAGCGGCTTGAAGCCGTTGAAGAGCACCGTCAGGTCGAGCGCCGGGTGGGTCTGCCCGACCGGGATGGTCTGGCCCTCCTGCATCGCGGAGGCGTCGCCCACCAGCTGGTTGGTCAGCGCGAGGTAGCGCTGGCCGATCAGGTTGCGGTACTTGATCGTCGCCTCGGTCGTGGTCGCGATCTGCTGCGCGCTGTCGACCGTGAAGGTGACCACCGCGCTGCGGGCGTCGTCGGAGATCTCGATGCCCTTGACCGAGCCCACCTTGACCCCGGAGATGCGTACGTCGTCGCCCTTGTTCACACCGGTGACGTCGGTGAAGACCGCCTTGTACTCATCGCTCTGCCCGAAGGTGACATTGCCGATGGTGATCGCGAGCAGGCCGGTGGCCAGGGTCGTGACGATCACGAAGATCACCAGCTTCCAGAAGTCCTGGAAGGTCTTGGCGTCGAAGAGCTTCACGGCGCTCATTCGTAGCTCACCTCCGCTCCACGCGCGGCCGGACCGAGCATCAGCGCGCCGAGGTCGGGGACCTCGTCGGCGCTCATGCCCATCCCCGGGGCGAACAGCTCGTTGATGACATCGGCCTCGGCCGACGTACCGACATAGGACAGGGCCGAGTAACCGGTCGTCCCGGTGGCGGAGCGCATGACGCCCTTTCCGGTGGGCTCGTCGACACCGTCGTCCTTGTTCGGGAACGGCGCGAACGGCTTCTTCTGGCTCCAGGACGCGTTCGGCATCTCACCGCAGTAGGGCCCGCTGTCCTCGCCGAAGCGCGGCTTGTCCTTGGTCGAGTAGGGACGCGACTGGTGCGGCAGCGTCTCCAGGGTGATGTGCACGGTGTAGTTGCGGAACACTTCGGTGAACTCGTCGGTCAGGATGTCCATGCCGCCGATGAGGCACGGGAACATCGGGGAGTAGCGGGCCAGCGTCTGGGTGACCGGCCGGCCGACCTCGCCGACCTGGATCAGCGTGTCGCCGTTGTCGTCGAGGAAGTCGTCGGCCGTGTTGGAGAAGGCGGTGACGTCGGTCAGCATCTTGTTGAGCTCGACCTCGCGGTCCTCGAGCGTGGTCGCGGTGACGATGGTGTTGCGCAGGATCTGACCGATCTCGGGGAGCACGGCCTGGTAGGTGCCCGAGACCTCGGTGGCGAGCTCGAGGTCCTCGATCAGCGCCGGGATCTCGGGGTTCAGCCGCTTCAGGTAGGAGTCGAGGGTGTCCAGCGATTCCCCGAGCTTGTCGCCGCGGCCCTCGAGCGCGGTGGCCAGCGCGTTGAGCGTGTTGTTGAGGTCGGCCGGCTGGATCGTCCGCAGCAGCGGGTAGAGGTCACGCAGCACGGCCTGGACCTCGGTGGCCATCTTGGTCTTCTCGATGACGGCACCGGCCTTGATCGGCTCGGTGAAGTCGGTGTCGGGCGGGACCAGCGAGACGTACTTCTGGCCGAAGAGGGTCTTGGGGAGGATCGCGCCGGTCACGTCCGGGTGGACCTTGCTGATCTCGTCGGGGAACAGCCCCAGGGTCAGCTCGGCGCCCTCGTCGGTCGGCTTCATGTCGAGGACCTCGCCCACGATCAGGCCACGGACCTTGACGTCGGCGCGCTCGGGGAGCTGCAGACCGATGCGGTCGGCCTTGAGGGTGATCTCCTCGTAGCGGGCGAACCTGTTGGTGAACTGCGCCCAGGTCAGGACGAGCGCAGCCAGCACCAGCGCGAGGAAGACGATCCCGAGGATCTTGCCCTTCTGCCGGCCCCAGGCGAGCGCCACCGCGCTCCTCTTGTGGGGCGTGGGCAGGTTGTGCTGGATCTCGTCGCGCGTGAGTGTCTGAGTCATCCCGCCAACCTCACCGTCGTCGTGCTGCCCCAGATCGCCATCGAGAGCATCAGGTCGAGCACGGACACGGCGACGATGCTCGTACGCACCGCCTTACCGACCGCGACGCCGACCCCTGCGGGACCGCCGGAGGCGTTGTAGCCGTGGTAGCAGTGGATCAGGATCACCACGACCGAGAAGATCAGCACCTTGCCGAAGGACCACAGCACGTCGCCGGGCGGCAGGAAGGTGTTGAAGTAGTGGTCGTACGTGCCGGCGCTCTGCCCGTAGAAGAGCGTCACCGTGAACCGGGTGGCGACGTAGGAGGAGAGCAGACCGACCACGTAGAGCGGCACGATCGCGATCAGGCCGCCGATGATCCGGGTGGTCACCAGGAACGGCAGCGACGGGATCGCCATGACCTCGAGCGCGTCGACCTCCTCCGAGATCCGCATCGCGCCGAGCTGGGCGGTGAATCCGCAGCCGACCGTCGCGGCGAGCGCGATGCCGGCGACCAGCGGCGCGATCTCACGGGTGTTGAAGTAGGCCGAGACGAAGCCCGAGAACGCCGAGGTGCCGAGCTGGTCGAGGGCGGTGTAGCCGGAGAGCCCGACCTGGGCCCCGGTGAAGAAGGTCATCGCCAGGATCACGCCGACGGTGCCGCCGATGACGGCCAGCGCGCCGGAGCCGAGGGTGACCTCGGCGAGGATCCGGAGGATCTCCTTCTTGTAGCGCGTCAGGGTGCGTGGGGACCACGCGATCGCGCGCAGGTAGAAGCCGAGCTCGTCACCGAGGTGGTCGAGGCTCTTGGCAGGCTTCTGGTAGATCGCCTTGATGTTCGCCATCCGTCTCGCCTCCTCAGGTCTTGCTCGGGACGATCTGCAAGAAGATCGCAGACATCACGAAGTTGACGATGAACAGCAGCAGGAAGGTGATGACGACCGACTCGTTCACGGCGTCACCGACGCCCTTCGGACCGCCACCCGCGTTCATGCCCTTGTACGAAGCCACGATCGCCGCGATGAGACCGAAGATGAGCGCCTTCGCCAGGCCCTGCCACAGGTCGGCCATCTGGGCCAGTGCGGTGAAGCTGGCCAGGTAGGCACCCGGGGTGCCGCCCTGGATGATGACGTTGAAGACGTACCCACCCATGACCCCGACGATCGAGACCAGGCCGTTGAGGAAGACCGCGATCATCATCGCGGCGAGTACGCGGGGGACCACCAGACGCTGGATCGGGTCGATGCCCAGAACCATCATCGCGTCGAGCTCTTCACGGATCTTCCGGGCACCGAGGTCGGCGGCGATCGCCGAACCACCGGCACCCGCGACCAGCAGCGCGGTCGCGATCGGGGCAGCCTGCTGGACGACCGCGAGGACCGCGGCCGACCCGACGAAGGACTGCGCGCCGAACTGGACGACGAGCCCACCGACCTGCAGCGCGATGACCGCACCGAAGGGGATCGCGACCAGCGCGGTCGGGACGATCGTCACCGACGCGATGAACCACGCCTGCTGGATGAACTCTCGGAACTGGAAGGGGCGCCGGAAGACGGCTCGCCCCACGTCCAGTCCGAACGCGAAGAGCGAGCCAGCGGTCCCGATCGGCTTCAGGACCCTGGCGGCGGTCAGAGATGACATCAGTGAGGAGCCTCTGTGGGGTCTGCTTTCACGCCGCCGGGAGCCATGGCGGCATCAGGCCGGAACGATCCCGGCGGCGGGGTGACACCGTTCTCGCGGCACCAGGCACCCGGGGGGCGCTGGTACTTGCGCGGGATGCCGTTGGACGGCTCCAGCTGCATCGGGATCGGCGGCAGCGGCGGCAGACCCATGTCCTTCTCCGCAGCCAGCTCGTCGGCGTCCTTCTCCTCCGACATACCGATCGGGCCGATCGTCTGGGCATTGAGGAACTGCCGCACCACCGGCTCCTCGGAGCTGAGCAGCATCTCGCGGGGCCCGTACATCGCCAGGTGCTTGTGGTAGAGCAGGCCGATGTTGTCCGGCACCGTACGCGTGGAGTTGATGTCGTGGGTCACGATCAGGAACGTCGCGTCGATCTGCGCGTTCAGGTCGATGAAGAGCTGGTTGATGAACGCGGTGCGCACCGGGTCCAGACCTGAGTCGGGCTCGTCGATCAGCAGGATCTCCGGGTCCAGGACCAGGGCACGCGCCAGTCCGGCACGCTTGCGCATACCACCCGAGATCTCACCGGGAAGCTTGTTCTCCGCACCGATCAGACCGACCAGGTCCATCTTCTCCATGACGATGTTGCGGATCTCGGACTCGCTCTTCTTCGTGTGCTCACGAAGCGGGAACGCGACATTGTCGAACAGATCCATCGACCCGAACATGGCGCCGTCCTGGAACAGCACACCGAACAGCTTGCGGACCTCGTAGAGATCCCGCTCCGAGCAGCTGGCGATGTCGACGCCCTCGATGACCACCGAGCCCGTGTCGGGCTTGATCAGACCGATCAGGGTCTTGAGGAGCACCGACTTACCCGTGCCGGACGGCCCCAGCATCACGCTGATCTCGCCCGCAGGCAGCGTCAGCGTGACATCCTTCCAGATGAGCTGCTTACCAAAGCTCTTGGTCAGCCCTTCGATCTTTACGTCTACACCCATCCGGGCCGGCTCCCTTCCTGTTCGCGAGGGTCTCCCTCAAGTCCCCCACTGCCCGACTAACGGCAGAGTGTGACGGAGGTTACGCACTTCCCGCGACACGCGTCACACTTTTGTAAACCATGGCGGCCTGCGAACGATGACGGTGATCACCACCCGAGACGAACTCCCCCAGCCCACACGTCGACGGTCGGATTGCGACCTTTCACGCCCGGTGTGTGTTCAAGATAACGAAACAAACCGCAGGTGGCTACTCAGGAGTAGCCACCTGCGGTTCGCACGATCGCGGTGCTGCGCTGCAGCCTGACCGATCTGTTGCGGAACTGTATCCGCGATGTAGACAGAAACCGGGCCCGGCGGAGACCGCCGAGCCCGGTTTCAAGGGCCGAAGCCCTCAGATCACTTGACGGTGACCGTGGCGCCGGCGGCCTCGAGGGCCTCCTTCGCCTTGTCAGCGGTCTCCTTGTTGGCGGCCTCGAGGACAGCCTTGGGGGCGCCCTCGACGAGCTCCTTGGCCTCCTTCAGACCGAGGGAGGTCAGAGCGCGCACCTCCTTGATGACGTTGATCTTCTTGTCACCAGCGGACTCGAGGATGACGTCGAACTCGTCCTTGGCCTCCTCGGCGGCGGCGGCCGGGGCACCCGGGGCGCCGGCGGCGGCAACGGCGACCGGAGCGGCAGCGGTGACACCGAAGGTGTCCTCGAAGGCCTTGACGAACTCGGAGAGCTCGATGAGGGTGAGCTCCTTGAAAGCGTCGAGCAGCTCGTCGGTGGAGAGCTTCGCCATGATGGCATTTCCTTTCGTGGTGGCCCGTTGCGTTGTTGGTTGAGTACGCAGCGAACCGGGTTACAGGTGGTGGTTAGTTACGACCGGGGCCATCAGGCCTCGGCCGGAGCCTCCTCGGCGGCAGCCGGCTCAGCGGCACCACCTGCGAGGATCGAGGGGTCCTCCGCGGCCTTGGCCTCGAGAGCGGCAGCGAGCTGCGCGGTCTTCGAGGGCAGAGCGTTGAAGGCGTACAGAGCCTGCGACAGCGACGCGGTGAACGCGCCCGCAAGCTTGGCGAGCAGGACCTCGCGCGACTCGAGGTCGGCAAGCTTGCCAACCTCAGCAGCGTCGATGGCCTTGCCGTCGAGGTACCCGCCCTTGATGACAAGGTTGGGGTTGGCCTTGGCAAAGTCACGCAGACCCTTGGCCGCCTCGACGACGTCACCCTTGATGAAGGCGATCGCGGTCGGGCCGGTCAGCAGGTCATCGAAGCCTTCGATGCCGCTCTGGGAGGCAGCGATCTTGGCCAGCGTGTTCTTGACCACGGCGTAGTTAGCGCTCTCACCAAGCGAGCGACGAAGAGTCTTCAGCTCGCCGACGGTGAGACCACGGTACTCGGTCAGCACGACACCGCTCGAGGCGCTGAACTCGTCAGCGATCTCGGCAACGGCAGTCTGCTTGTCAGCCCGCGCCATGGGTCTCCTTCTTCCGGGAATCGATCCCACCGACGAGGGCCCTGAATGACAAACGCCCCGAGCGCAGGCTCAGGGCGTGACGTACGTTCTCGTCTTGCTCTTACCTACGCTGGCCGTCCGCATCTCAGCGGTTCCTTCGATCGGGTGCATGCGCACCTGACAACCGGCGGTCTCTGGTTTCGAAGAACAATTATGCGTACGCCGCGGGGCGCCGCCAAATCGGCGGGCTCCAGTACGTTGGGCGGCATGGAGAGCCACACCTTCGGAAGGATCGGACGCTCGGCGTCGGTCATCGGCCTCGGCACCTGGCAGCTCGGCGCCGACTGGGGCGAGGTCAGCGAGTCGGATGCCCTGGCGGTGCTCGAGGCCGCGGTGGGCGACGGGGTGACCTTCCTCGACACCGCCGACGTCTACGGGGACGGCCGGAGCGAGCAGGTGATCGGGCGGTTCCTGCGGTCGCAGGACGGCATCTTCGTCGCGACGAAGATGGGGCGCCGAGTGGAGCAGGTGCCCTCGAACTACACGCTTGCGGCCTTCCGCGAGTGGCTGGACCGCTCGCGCACCAATCTCGGGGTCGACACGATCGACCTGGTGCAGCTGCACTGCCCGCCGTCGGAGACGATCGAGTCCTCGGCCACCTATGACGCCCTGGACACCCTGGTCTCGGAAGGGGTGATCGCTGCGTACGGCGTCAGCGTGGAGACGTGCGACCAGGCGCTGGCCGCCATCGCCCGCCCCCACGTGGCCTCCGTCCAGATCATCCTGAACGCGTTCCGGCTGAAGCCGCTGGATCTCGTGCTTCCGGCTGCCGCGGAGGCCGGCGTCGGGATCATCGCGCGGGTGCCGCTGGCCTCCGGGCTGCTGTCGGGCCGCTACTCGGAGTCGACGACCTTCGCCGCCGACGACCACCGCTCCTACAACCGTCACGGCGAGGCCTTCGACGTCGGCGAGACGTTCTCAGGCGTCGACTTCGCCACCGGGGTCGCGGCCGCACAGGAGTTCGCCGCCCTGGTCTCCGAGCACGGCCCCGAGGGCGCGACGCCGGCGCAGGTCGCCCTCGCCTGGGTGGCCCAGCAGCCCGGCGTCACCACCGTCATCCCCGGCGCCCGCAACCCGTCCCAGGCCCACGCCAACTCCGCCGCCGGCTCGCTCCCGCCGCTCTCGGACGAGCTGCTCTCCGGCGTACGCCGGATCTACGACACGCACTTCCGCGAGGCCGTCCACTCCCGCTGGTGACAATCCCCAGCCGAGGCGTCACCCCCGTGGGGGGGGGGGGGGGGGGGCGGGGGGGGGGGGGGGGGGCGGGGGGGGGGCGGGGGGGGCGCGGGGGGGGGGGGGGGGGCGCGGGGGGGGGGGGGGGGGGGGGCGGGGGTA
>NZ_JBVJKY010000001.1:699461-720724 GCF_055585005.1 Nocardioides sp. NPDC054178 | reverse complement strand
CGCGGCCCCCCCCCGCCCCCCCGCCCCCCCCCCCCCCCCCCCGGCGGGCGCCCCGCCCCCCCCCCCCCCCCCGGCCCCCGCCCCCCCCCCCCCGGGGGGGGCCCCCCCCCCCGACCGGGGGGACGTCTCGGCTGGCGTATAAATAGTGAGCCTCGGTAACGAATCAGGCAGAGTAAAGGGGTGACGACGGAGACGACGACCGAGGAGTTCCGGTTCCGAGACATCGCGGTGGTGGCGTACGCACCCTCGATCGTCAGCTCCATGGGGCACGGTGCGGTGATGCCGGTCCTGGCACTTCGGGCCTCCGACCTGGGCGCGGACGCGTCCGTGGCTGCGTTCGTGGTCGCGCTGCTCGGGATCGGGTCGCTGGCGACCTCGTTGCCCGCCGGGTCGCTGGTGGCGCGGATCGGCGAGCGGCGGACGCTGATGGGTGCCGGGGTTCTCGACGCGGTCGCGATGACCGTGGCGTTCCTCAGCAGCTCGGTCGCCGTGCTCGCCATCGCCGTCTTCGTCAGCGGGATGAGCTGGACGGCGTTCCTGATCGCGCGGCAGGGCTTCCTCATCGACGCGACCCCGCTCTCCCACCGGGCGCGGGCGATGTCGCTGCTGGGCGGGTCGTTCCGGCTCGGGGTCTTCGTCGGGCCGCTGCTCGGCGCCGGGCTCATCCACCTCTTCGGTCTCCCCGTCGTCTTCCTGTTCGCGGCCGCGACGTCGCTGTGCTCGGCGGTGATCGGCGGCTGGATGCCCGAGCTGGGCCGGACCCGCTCGCACGAGCAGGGGCATCTGAGCGTACGCAGCGTGCTGTGGACCCACCGCCGGACCTTCGCCACCCTCGGGGTGGCGGTGGTGATCATCGGGATCTCGCGTTCCGTACGCACCGGGCTGCTCCCGCTCTGGGCCGACCACATCCACCTCGAGGCCTCGGTGGTCTCCCTGCTCTTCGCCGGGGCGGCTCTGGTCGACATCGCCCTCACCCTCCCCGGCGGGTGGCTGCTCGACCACCGCGGGCGCCAGGTCGTGGCGATCCCGGTGGTGGTCGCCGTCGGCCTCGGCTGTCTGCTGCTCCCGCTCACCCACGACGCGCTCAGCCTGGGCGCGGTGATGGCGCTCATCGCCATCGGCAACGGCCTCGGTTCGGGGATCGTGATGACGTTGGGCGCCGATGCCGCACCCGAGGACGGGCGCGCCCAGTTCCTCGGCGGGTGGCGGCTGTGCGGCGACCTCGGCGGCACCGGCGGACCGCTCCTGGTCTCAGGGCTGGCCGCGGTCTTCTCGATCGCCGCCGCCCCCGTCGCCCTCGGGATCTTCTCCCTCGCCGGGGCGGTCTGGGTCGGCTACTGGACCGGCCGCGCCGACCGTACGCGGTTGCAGTCCCGCCCAGCCCTGCTACGGGACGAGCGCACGTGAGAGTGCCTCGGCCAGGGCCGCCTCGTCACCGGTGACGGTCAGCTCGGCGAACCGGGGCGACGTCCGCCCCGACAGGAGCAGTGCCAGGTCACGAGCGGATCCGGTGACGGACACCTTCTGCACCGCGTTCGGTGCTCCGATCGCCCAGGACCGGTCGACATCGGTGGCGGTCAGCTCGATGCGGGTGACGACCTTTCGCGTCCGCTTCAGGGCGACCTGCCGCGGGTACATCACGGTCAGCACCTCGTCGACCGTGTCGGCCCACAGCTCCGGTGCCACCTCGGGAGCGGAGCGCCCGAGCGCAGCCCGGATGTCCCAGAGGTGGACCAGGGTCTCGTGCACCTGACGCCGGAACCAGAACGAGACCGGCCCGCGGCCGTCCTCGGTCAGCCCGTTGAGGATCCGGCCGGTCGCCTCCGGCCCCAGCGCCGCGAGCGTCTCGCGCAGCTCGGCGGCCTGGGTCTCATAGGCCGCGACCAGGTCCAACGGGACCGGCAGCGGCTCCTCGTCCTCGTCGCGCGCCATCGCCGCCGCCCAGTGGTGCACCCCGGCCAGATGGTCGGCCAGGTCGCCGACCGACCAGTCGTCGCAGGACGGCACCGGCACGTCCGGGTCGGCCTGCTTCAGCGCGGCCGCGAACTCGGTCTGCAGCTCACCGAGGGTCACGAGGTAGTCGTCAGGCGTGGGCACGTCGCAGACCCTACTGGCAGCGCGGCAGCACCGCCGCGAGTCTCTCCTCCAGGCGGACGAGCTCGGCCCGGTCGGTGAGGAACGACCGCCTGCCGGGAGGCGGCAGGAAGCCGACGACGTCCATCACGTCGAAGTAGGGCTGTGCCGGGCGGCCGGTCGTCGCGGCGTACGCATCGGCGAACCGGTCCGCCGTCTCCGTGCCGTGCACGATCGCCAGGTTGGTCGCGCAGTGCGCCACGTCCAGCCAGGCGGGCCCGATGGACGTCTCCACCCAGTCGACGACACCCGTGATCTCGTCGCGATCCCACAGCACGTTGCGCGGCTGGAAGTCGCGATGGATGAAGCAGGGGTCGTACGCCGGCGGCTCGGTGCGCAGCAGCGCGAACGCGTCCTCCCACAGACCCCCGTCTCCCACCCAGGCCGGGACGACGAACTTCGCCTCCCAGGCCCACGACTGGTAGCGGCGTACGTCGATCGTCGGCTCGATCGCGTGGATGCTCGCCAGCAGCTCCGCGAGCCGCGCGAGCGAGACGTCGTCGTCGCGGTGCGGCTCGATCGCGCCCGGGAGCAGCGTCATCAGGTGCGCCGGGTGGCCGCAACGCTCACCGGTGGCGTCGAGCGCGAGCGACCTGAGCGCCGGGACGTCCGTGGTCGCGAGCATCCGCTGGATCTCGCTCTCCCGGGTGGTCAGCGGCTCGCCATGGGTGCGCCACGGCTCGTTGGTCATCAGCCGGAGCACCACCGGGTCGTGCTCACCCGGCGTGAGCGCCAGCATGGTCGAGGTCCAGCCACCGGAGAGGCGGCGTACGTCACCGATCGGGTCAGCCAGCTCCTCCTCGACCCACGCGAGCGCCGCAGACCAGTCCACCGTCCCGAGATCAGCTCGCACGCCGCAACCCTAGTGAGGTGGTCCGGGACGTTCCTGCCCATCACCTCCCGGTAGACGGACCGAAACGTCCCGGACTAATTCTGGCGGGCCCGGTGAGCGGCCGCCTTCACCCGGCTCTGGCAGCGCGTGGAGCAGAAGCGGCGGCCGGCGTTCTTGGAGGTGTCCACGAAGACGCGGTCACAGGGATCGGCCTCGCAGACGCCCAGCCGGCCGGCGAGGTCCGAGCCGATCGCCAACGCGAGCCCGGCGGCGATCCCGGCGCCCCAGCCGACGACCAGGTCGGGCTCGCGTCCGTGGAAGTGCAGAGCCCACCCACCCCCGCGGGCCCGGTCGAGCTGCGGGACCGAGCCCATCTCCCGTAGGAGCGCGTTGACCGCGGTGGCGGCGGTGTCGAGGTCACGACGCGCCGCGGCTTCGAACACGACGCGCAGTGACTCGGCGAGGGTGACCATCCCGTCGGCGTCGGCCTCCTCGACCCGGGGCTGGTAGTCGGGACGGGCCAGCAGGTCGCGTACGACCGGTGCCCGTCTCCCCGGGGGCGGCGGCTCGACGGCGCGGGTGCCGTCGTGACCGGCGGTCAGCGCGTTGACGAGCCTGCAGGCTTGATCGGTCACCGTGTGCACGTGACTGTCGAAAAGTATTTGACCAGTCACCAACGTCGGATCTACCGTCCCACTCATGACCGTCATTCAATCATTGACCAGTCACCCGCGCACGAGATGGCCACGGTCTCTCGTCGCCCTGGTCATCGCCCGGGCGGTCAACCGGCTGGGTTCGTTCGCGATGGCCTTCATGGCGGTCGCGCTGGTCGAGGTGCACGGCGCCTCCCTCGCCACGGCCGGTGCCGTCGTGACGGCCTTCGGCCTCGCCACCATCCCTTCGCGGCTGCTCGGCGGGTGGATGGCCGACACGGTGGGCCGCCGGCCGACCATCGTCGCGGGGCTCCTCGCCTGCGCGGTGGCCCAGCTGGTCATCGCCGCGTCCCCCGGGATCGCCGGCGCGCTGATCGGCGCGACGCTGCTCGGGCTGGCGTACGAGATCTACGAGCCCGCCTCGCAGGCGCTGATCGCGGAGTCGGTCGAGGTCGAGCGGCGGCCGCAGGCGTACGGACTCCTCGGCGCCGCGATGGCTGTCGCCGGTGTGGCGGCAGGGGCCCTGGCCGCTCTTGTGGGCGGCATCGACCTGCGCCTGCTCTTCGTCGCCGACGCGCTCACCTGCCTGGGCGCCGCGGTTCTCGTCCTCGCTCTCGTGCGTGACACCACGGCGCGCGGCGGGCGTCAACCACGGTCCGGGCCGAGCCCCTGGCGTGACCGCCGGCTCCTGACGATGCTCGCGCTCGGCACCGGGTTCGCCACCGCCTGGATCCTGAGCACGATCGCTCTCCCGCTCACCGTCTCCGCCCGCGGGCACGACGCCGCGGCCACCGGCTGGCTGCTCGCGGTCGCCGCGCTGGTCACGATCGCCGGCCAGCGTCTGCTCCGCGGCGCCGCTTCCCGGCCGTTCACGCTCATCCGCGCAGGACTGGTCCTGATGGCTGTCGGCTTCGCCGTCATCGCGTACGCGGCACCGCTGCCGCTCCTCGCGGGCGGCTCGGCGATCGTGGCCCTCGGCGAGGTGCTTCTGCTGGGCCCACCGATCGCACTCGTGGCCGGCCTCGCGGCTGCGGACGGCTCGCGGGCGGGCTACCTGGCGGCGTACGGGACCTGTTGGGGGATCGCGCAGACGATCGGGCCGATGCTCGCCACCGGCCTGTTGTCGCACGGGGTCCCGACGGTCTGGCTCGCCGGTGCCGGCCTCTGCCTCGGCCTCGCAGCCGTCACCGCGCCCGTGGCGGCGGGCCGGATGCTCACCGAGACAGCTCGGTGAGCATCCGCGCCTCAGAGCACCCGGGAGAGGAACGCCTGGGTGCGCTCGTGCTGGGGGTTGCTGAGGACGTCGGCCGGGAGGCCCTCCTCGACGATCACGCCGCCGTCCATGAAGACGACCTTGTCGGCGACCTCGCGGGCGAAGCCCATCTCGTGGGTCACCACCATCATGGTCATGCCCTCGGCAGCCAGGTCCTTCATGACGGCCAGGACGTCGCCGACGAGCTCGGGGTCGAGCGCGGAGGTCGGCTCGTCGAAGAGCATCATGTCGGGGTTCATCGACAGCGCCCGCGCGATGGCGACGCGCTGCTGCTGGCCGCCGGAGAGGTGGGCAGGGTAGGCGTCGGCCTTGTCCGAGAGCCCGACCTTCTCCAGGTTGGCCCGAGCGATCTTCGTGGCCTCGGCCCGGCCGCGCTTGAGCACCTTCTCCTGAGCGACCGTCAGGTTGCGCAGCGCCGTCATGTGCGGGAACAGGTTGAACTGCTGGAAGACCATCCCGATCCGCGCCCGCAACGCGTCCACGTCAGCGTCTGGATCGGTGATCTCCTCACCCTCGACCAGGATCGTGCCGCTGGTCGGCTGCTCGAGGAGGTTCACGCAGCGCAGCAGCGTCGACTTGCCGGACCCGGAGGGCCCGACCACGCAGACGACCTCGCCCCGCCCGATGTGGAAGTCGATGCCCTTGAGCACCTCGTTGTCGCCGAAGTACTTGTGCAGGTTCTGTACGTCGATCGCGGCCGCGCCGCGATCAGAGATCGTCTGGGTCATCAGCGGGCCCTCCCCGACTTGGCTTCCATGCGGCGTACGACGATCGAGAGCGGCACCGTGATCAACAGGTAGCACAGCGCGATCGTGACCATCGGAGTCAGGTTGGCATTGGCGTTCATCGCCTCGCGACCGAAGGCGGTGAGCTCGTACTCGTCCAGCGACAACCCCAGGATGTAGACCAGCGAGGAGTCCTTGGTGAGCAGGATCAGCTCGTTGGTCAGCGGGGGAAGGATCACCCGGAACGCCTGCGGGAGCACGATCGTGACCATCGCCCGGCTGTGGGTCATGCCCAAGGTGCGGGCTGCCTCGTACTGACCCTTCGGAACCGCCTGGATGCCGGCCCGGATCGTCTCGGCCATGTAGGCACCGCCGACCAGACCGAGCGCCAGCGTCACGGTGCCGAGGTTGCCGCCCGGGAGCTGCTTGCCGAAGGCGAGCGAGTAGCCGAGGCCCAGCACCAGGAAGACGACCAGTGCCGGCAGCCCACGGAAGAGCTCGATGATGCCGGTCGAGATCCACCGGTAGGGACCGACGCTCGAGAGCCGCATCAGCGCCAGCACCAGACCGAGCGCGAGCCCGAAGGCGAAGCCGCACGCGGTGTAGATGATCGTGTTCTTGAGGGCGATCACGATGACGTCGGGGAACTGTGCCCGCGCGATGTCCAGGTCGAGGAACGCCCGCCTGATCTCGCCCCAGTCGGCGATCAGCGCGACGACGACGACCAGCGCGACCAGGATGGCGTACTGGATATAACGGATGAGCGCCGCGCGCTTGCGCGGCGACATCCGCTTCTTGGGAACTACTGCCGTGCCCGTCACTGGGCGGCAGCCTCCCCGAACCACTTCTTGTAGACCTCGTCGTAGGCGGCCTTGTCGTTGATGGCCTTGTTGAGCACGTCGAGGAGCTTGTCGTTGCCGTTCTTCTTGACCGAGAAGCCGTACGCCTCACCGGTCTGGAACTCGCTGGTGATCTCCGTGTCGGTGTTGTCCTTGACGAAGTCGTAGAGCAGGCCGTTGTCGTTGACGCCGGCGTCGGCCTTGCCGGACTTGACCGCCTGCATCATCAGCGCGGAGTCCTCGAGCGTGATGATCTTGGCGTCCTTGGGAGCGTTCTCCTTGACGTAGTCGGCGCCCGTGGTGGCCTCCTGGACCGCGATGGTCTTGCCGGCGAGGTCGTCGAGCGACGCGTAGCCGGCACCCTTCTTGGTCATCAGCGCCTGGGTCGCCTCGAAGTAGGGCTCGGTGAAGTCCATGACCTTCTCGCGCTCCTCGTTGATCGTCATCGCGCCGGCGGCGACGTCACACTTGCCGGAGTTGAGGGCCTCACCGGAGACGATGGTCTCCCAGCCGATGTTGACGACCTCGGTCTCGAGCTTCTCGGCATCGGCCGCGATCTTGAGCACGTCGATGTCGAAACCGACGACCTCGCCGCCCTCGTTGAACTCGAACGGCTTGTAGGGCAGGTGCGTGCAGATGGTCAGGGTGTCGGCCTTGACCAGCTTCGCACCCGACGTCGAGGTGCCACCTTCGTCGCCGCCACCGCAGGCGGCGAGCGCCAGTCCGAGGGCCGGAACGGTCAGGGCAGCAGCAAGCTTCCGCAGATTCATGCGCCGAACTCTACGACGCTTTATACGACAATGGCCCGCCACCCCTCGGGGTGGCGGGCCATCAGAGCGACATGAGGATCGCCTACTGCAGACCGCTGCGTGGATCTCGACCCGCTTAGCGGCTTCGCAAGCTCAGCCGCTGCGCTCGCTCGATCCCTTCGCGTTCTCCCGGCGCAAGCGCCGTGAGAGGCTCAGGCCTCGTCCTCACCAGCCACGTTCTTGATGCGGTTGGGGTCGACCTGGACACCGGGGCCCATGGTGGTCGAGACGGTGACCTTCTTCAGGTAGCGGCCCTTGGAGGAGGACGGCTTCAGACGAAGCACCTCCTCGAGAGCAGCGGCGTAGTTCTCAGCGAGCTGGGCCTCGGAGAAGGAGGCCTTGCCGATGATGAAGTGAAGGTTGGCGTGACGGTCGACCCGGAAGTCGATCTTGCCGCCCTTGATGTCGGTCACGGCCTTGGCCGGGTCCGGGGTGACGGTGCCGGTCTTCGGGTTCGGCATGAGGCCACGGGGGCCGAGCACGCGGCCGAGGCGGCCGACCTTGCCCATCATGTCGGGGGTCGCGACGACGGCGTCGAAGTCGAGCCAGCCACCGGAGACCTTCTCGATGAGGTCGTCGCCACCGACGACGTCCGCGCCGGCCTCGCGAGCGGCCTCGGCCTTGTCCGGAGCAGCGGCGAAGACGATGACGCGCATCGTCTTACCGGTGCCGTGGGGCAGGCTGACGGTGCCGCGCACCATCTGGTCGGCCTTACGGGGGTCGACGCCGAGACGCATGACGACGTCAACGGTCTCGTCGAACTTCTTCTTGCTGGTGGACTTGGCGATCTTGATCGCGGCCAGCGGGGCGTAGAGCTCGTTCTTGTCGAACGTCTCTTCCGCCGCGCGGTAGGTCTTGCTGCGCTGCATGGTGAATTCCTTAAGGGTTAAGAGGAGATGTGGTTAGCGAGCCAGCGCGGCTCTCCCACGTATCAGTCGGTGGTGACGCCCATGGAACGGGCGGTGCCCTCGACGATCTTCATCGCGGCGTCGATGTCTTCCGCGTTGAGGTCGGGCAGCTTGGTCGTCGCGATCTCGCGCACCTGGTCCTTGGTCAGCTTGCCGACCTTGTCCTTGTGCGGGACGGACGAGCCCTTCTTCAGGCCGGCGGCCTTCTTGATCAGCTCAGCGGCCGGCGGGGTCTTGGTGATGAAGGTGAACGAGCGGTCCTCGTAGATGGTGATCTCGACGGGGACGACGTTGCCGCGCATGGACTCGGTCTGGGCGTTGTACGCCTTGCAGAACTCCATGATGTTGACGCCGTGCGGACCGAGCGCGGTACCGACCGGCGGGGCCGGGGTCGCGGAGCCGGCCTGCAGCTGCACCTTGACGAGCGCTGCGATCTTCTTCTTCGGAGGCATTCTTGAGATCTCTTCCTTCTCGTGGTCATGACGAAGCCGCTGGTACGTTTCCGGCCTCTGCCACCTGCTGTGTTGCTCTCGCAACTGGTCAATTGTCCGTGATCCGTCCGGGTTCACGAAATCAGCGCGTGCGGCCCACTGAGCGAGACCCCCGAGTGACGGCCACCACTCCCCTTGGCATACTCCCCCAGGGATTTACAAAGGGAGATCAATTGTTCAATCGACGTCGCTTGTCCATGTTCGCCGCCCTCGTGCCGCTGGCCGCGCTCTCGGCCGCGTGGACCGCCGCCGCCACCGGCGCCGGGTTCGATCCGGTCCGACCCGTGACGCTGCCCGGCGGTGAGACCCTGGTGACGTCGGCGATCGAGCAGCCCGCAAGCGTCACCGAGCCCGCGCCCGCGCAAGGTGCCCGCAAAGGCGCCCGGACCGGGACGGTCGCCGTCGCGATGGCGCAGGGAAGCGGCATCCCGATGCCGGCCCTGGCCGCCTATCAGCGTGCGGCCGCCGTGGTCACCACCGCCGACCGCGCCTGCGCCCTCGACTGGACGCTGCTCGCCGCCGTCGGGATGGTCGAGTCCGACCACGGGCGCCTGAGGAGCAGCCGGCTCGACGACTCGGGCAAGGCGTCCCCTGCGATCTACGGCCCCGCGCTGACAACTCCCGCGGGCGACCCTTCCCCCGATACCGACGGAGGCTCCGTCGACAAGCTCACCAGCGGCGACCGAGCCGTGGGACCGATGCAGTTCATCCCCTCGACCTGGCCGTTGGTGGCCGTCGACGGCGACGGCGACGGCGTCCGCGACCCGCAGGACATCGACGACGCCGCCCTCGCGGCCGCCGTCTACCTCTGCTCCGGCGACGAGGACGTCTCCACCGATGCCGGGAAGCAGGCAGCGCTCACCCGCTACAACCGCAGCGAGGCGTACGTCTCCACCGTCCTGAAGATCGCCAAGGGCTACGCCGACAGCCCCTACGGCAGTGACGACATCGAGCTCGCCGCCGCTCCCGCGCACACCGAGGCGAGCCCCGGTCGTCCGGGGCCGAACGCGGCGAAGAAGGCCGACAAGAAGCCGGCGGCGAAGAAGCCCCACACCGCCGCACCGAAGCCGAGCGCCGGCGCCAAACCCACGAGCAAGCCGAGCTCGACCCCCTCGACCGCCCCGAGCCCCAGCCCCACCCCGACCGACGACGGCAGCTGGGCCTCGATCTCCGAGCGCCGTGGCATCTGTGCCACCGAGCTGTCCTCCCGCTTCCCCGATCTCGCCGCCGGCTGGGACACCAACCGTGCCGTCGACTCCTGCAGCATCCGGCTGCTCGGCAAGACCGTCACCCAGGCCAACGCAGCCGTTCCGGGAGTCGTCACCGACATCACCGGGTACGTCGAGTGGCTGATCAAGACGCTGCCGTAGCCCTGACCGTTGGTCGAGCGCCGGCCCGTTACCGCCTGAAACTTCCCTGCATGTGCACGGTTGTCGCACCGTCTCCCCAGGGCGAGGCCGGGATTTCCACGCACATGAACGGAACTGGCCGGCCCTGGCCGAGGTAGGTCTGCCGGAGATCAGGCTCCTTGACAGGCGGCCAACGCATCCTCGGCCTTCGTCACCGCGCCCTCAGCTGCGTCGAGCTTCTCCTCGGCAGCCGCCACCGCGGCCTCCGCCTTCGCCGCCTCGGCGGTGAGTTCGGCAGCCTTCGCGGTGAGGTCCGCAGACTTCGCCATGATGTCCGCGAACGCAGCAGCATCCTCAGCGCTGGTGCCCATGCTCGCGGCGTCGGCCTCTTCGCCGACCTTGTCGGCCTCTGCCCCCGCCTTCTCCGCTGCGGCCGACGCCTTGGCGAGCGCTGCTTCCACGGTCTCGACCTCGGCCTGCAGCGGCGCGACCGCCGCCTCTGCCGTCTTGACCGCCGCTTCCTCCACCGGGCATGAGGCTGCGCCCGGCTCCGATCCACCGCACGCGGCAAGAAGGGGCATGGCGACAGCGGCGAACGAGGCCGCGATCCGAGTCCTGATGGGCAGGTTCATCGTGGGGCTCACTTTCAATCCTGCGGTGTCCCGGGCAACGGAATGCTAAGCGGCATCCACCTGCGCCGCATCGGCAATTCAGACGGCCGACGCCGCCGTCCCCGACGTCGTCACCGGCATCTCCGCGTACGTCGAGTGGTTGATCAAGACGCTGCCGCAGACGTCCCTCCCGCCGAGTCGGCGCGTTATGACGAGCCGACTCGGCGGGGTATGAAAATTGCCGGACGCCCCGGTGTACTACACCGGGGCGTCCGTTGTGATGTGGCTTCTCGGGCTGGGTCTCGACCCGCTTCGCGGCTTCGCAAGCTCAGCCGCTGCGCTCGCTCGACCTCTTCGCGTTGCGACCCTGCTCGCTTCGCTCGCAGGGTCGCAGGCTCAGACCTTCTCGATCTGGTTGAACGAGAGCTCGACGGGGGTCTCGCGACCGAAGATCTCGACGAGCGCCTTGACGCGCTGGGACTCGGCGTTGAGCTCGGTGATGGTCGCGTGGAGCGTGGCGAAGGGGCCGTCGACGACGGTGACCGAGTCGCCCTCGGCGAAGTCGACGACCTCGACGGGCTTCTTGGCGGTGCCGGTGGCGCCGGAGCTGGCGGTCGCGGCCTCACCGGCGGCGGCAGCCTCGGCCTCGGCCTGGGCGACGACGGCGGGGGCGAGCATGTTCTCGACCTCGGTCATCGACAGCGGCACCGGCTGGTGGCTGTGGCCGACGAAACCGGTGACCGACGGGGTGTGGCGTACGGCCGCCCAGGACTCGTCGGTGAGGTCCATCCGGACCAGCACGTAACCCGGGAGAACGGTGCGCTTGACCATCTTGCGCTGGCCGTTCTTGATCTCCGGGACCTCCTCGGTGGGGACCACGATCTCGTGGATGTAGTCCTCCATGTTGAGGGAGACGATGCGGTTCTCCAGGTTGGACTTCACCCGGTTCTCCATGCCGGAGTAGGTGTGGATCACGAACCAGTCACCCGGCTTCGCCCACAGCTCACGGCGGAACGCCTCGAGCGGGTCGTCGTCAGCAGCCTCGGGGGCCTCGCCCTCGACGATCTCGTCGAACGAAGCCTCGTCCTCGCCGGCGGCACCGGACTCGTCGGACTCCTCGGACTCGTCGAGCTCAGCCTCTGCAGGCACGTCGGAGGCGGCCTCGGCCGTCTCGAGGACCTCGGTCTCCTCGGTGTAGTCCTGCTCAGACACGTCCTGCTCCAAACCGTTGATTGTGTGTATCGGGTGTGTTCCGCGGGCCGGGGCCCACGCGATCACGCGTCGCGGCCGCCGAACACCCAGAACATCAACTTGCCGAACCCGAGGTCAAGGCCCGCGGTGATCGCCATCATGACCAGGACGAAGACCAGAACCACGATGAAGTACGTCGTGAGCTGCTGCTGCGTCGGCCAGACGACCTTGCGGAGCTCGGCCACGACCTGGCGGTAGAACGTCGGGATACTGGTGCGCTTCTCCGCCTTCTTGTCGTTCGGAGTCGGGACTGCCTTGCTGTCCGTCACGCCGCCACCTTCTCTCGAAAACGTATCCATCGCTGGTCCGGCTTTGCAGGGCACGAGGGACTTGAACCCCCAACCTTCGGTTTTGGAGACCGATGCTCTGCCAGTTGAGCTAGTGCCCTACGGAGGTCTGCATCAGACGCGCGGTTGAGGGCGCGGCTAACCATGTGGGAAGACCACCAACGGTGAGTCTACGCACGGGGCAATGGCCCTTCCAAAACCGGGGTGCCTTGACCCATAGGATTGCTGACATGACCTCAGATCCCCGTCCCCTCGCCGAGCTCTCGCGCGAGGAACTCGAAGCGTTCGCAACGGAGCAGCGCACGGCGTACGACACCTTGGTGGCCAAGGGCCTGAAGCTGGACCTGACCCGGGGCAAGCCCTCCGCGGACCAGCTCAACCTCTCCGACGGCCTGCTCCATCTCCCCAAGACGACGACCGCCCCGGACGGCACCGACACGCGCAACTACGGTGGTCTGGCGGGCGGCATCGAGATCCGCGAGATCTACGCCGAGCTCCTCGGCCTGGGCACCGACCAGCTCATCGCCGGCGGCAACTCCAGCCTCACGATGATGCGCGACACGCTGATGTACCTGTGGCTTCACGGTGGCGTCGACAGCGAGCGCCCGTGGGGCCGCGAGGAGACGGTGAGGTTCGTCTGCCCGGTGCCGGGCTACGACCGCCACTTCACGCTCCTGGAGTGGTTCGGCATCGAGATGCTGACCGTGCCGATGCACGCCGACGGCCCCGACGCCGACGCCGTCGCGGCCCTGGTCAAGGACGACCCGACGATCAAGGGCATGTGGCTGGTCCCGACCTACGCCAACCCGACCGGTGACACCACCTCGCAGGAGATCGCCGCGCGGCTCACCTCGATGCCGACCGCGGCTCCGGACTTCAAGATCTTCTGGGACAACGCCTACGCGCTGCACCACCTGACGCCGGAGGAGACCAAGACCGCCGACGTCGTCTCGCTGGCCAACGCGGCCGGCAACCCCCACCGTCCGCTGGTCTTCGCCTCGACCTCCAAGGTCACCTACGCCGGCGCCGGTGTCGGCTTCTTCGGGGGCTCGAAGGAGAACGTCGCCTGGTGGCTCGACCACCTGAGCAACGGCGCCATCGGCCCCGACAAGGTCAACCACCTGCGGCACGCGGAGTTCTTCGGCTCGGCGGCCGGCGTACGCGAGCACATGGCCAAGCACCGCGAACTGCTCGCGCCGCGGTTCGCGGCCGTCGAGGACGCGCTCACCGACGAGCTCGGCTCGCTCGGCGTCGCGACCTGGACCAAGCCCGCCGGCGGCTACTTCGTCAGCCTCGACGTGCTCCCGGGCACCGCGACCCGGGTGATCGAGCTGGCCAAGGGTGCCGGCGTCGCGCTGACCCCGGCCGGATCGGCGTTCCCCGGCAAGCACGACCCGGAGGACACCAACATCCGGCTCGCGCCGTCCTTCCCGCCGTTGGAGCAGGTCAGCGGGGCCATGGAGGTCGTCACGGTGTGCGTGAAGCTGGCCGCTGCGGAGAAGCTGCTCGCGTGACTTCTGTGCCCATCGCTGCTGACCGACGCGACCTACGTACGCTGCCGAAGGCGCATCTGCACCTGCACTTCACGGGTGCGATGCGCCACGAGACCCTGCTCGAGCTGGCCGCCCGCGACGGGATCCGGCTGCCCGAGCAGCTGGTCGCGGACTGGCCGCCGACGCTGAGCGCGGCCGACGAGAAGGGCTGGTTCAGGTTCCAGCGTCTCTACGACGTGGCGCGCTCGGTGCTGCGCACCGAGGCGGACATCCGGCGGCTCGTCATGGAGGTCGCCGAGGACGACGTACGCGACGGTGGCAGGTGGCTCGAGATCCAGGTCGACCCGTCGGGCTATGCGGCGAAGTTCGGCGGGATCACGGCCTTCACGGATCTGGTCCTGGACGCCGTCCGCGACGCGGAGCGGGAGACCGGGCTCGGCATGGCGGTGATCATCGCCTCCAACCGCACCCGGCACCCGATGGACGCGCGCACGCTGGCGCGCCTGGCGGGGCAGTACGTCGACCAGGGTGTGGTCGGCTTCGGGCTCTCCAACGACGAGCGGCGCGGACGGACCGAGGAGTTCGACCACGCCTTCCAGATCGCCGAGCGGGCCGGTCTGCGGCTGATGCCGCACGGCGGTGAGCTGCGCGGTCCCGAGCACATCCGCACCGTGCTGCGGTCGCTGCACGCGACCCGGCTGGGTCACGGCGTGCGCGCTGCCGAGGACCCGGCGCTGCTCGAGGAGATCGTGCGGGCGGGCGTCGCACTGGAGGTCTGCCCGACCTCCAACGTGTCGCTCGGCGTCTACTCGGACCTGACGTCGGTGCCGCTGCCGCAGCTGCTCGAGGCGGGTGCCACGGTGGCGCTGGGGGCCGATGACCCACTGCTGTTCGGGTCCCGGCTGGCGGCGCAGTACGCCACGATGCGGGCCGCTCACGAGCTCACCGACGAGACCCTCGCCGACCTGGCGCGGATGTCGATCACCGCCTCGACCGCGCCCGAGTCGACCAAGAAGGGTCTGCTCGCCGAGGTCGACGACTGGCTGAGCACGCCCTCGCACCCCACGGATCCGGCAAGTTAAGACAGAATGTCGGCCATGACGAACCCGTCCGACGATCAGCCCGATCCCAACCAGCCGGCCGACGCCTCCACGCCGCCTCCGCCGACCCCGTCCGAGCCGGCGCAGAACGACGAGACCCAGGTGGCGACTCCGCCTGCCTCGACGCCGCCCGCGCCGACCCAGCCGATGTACGGCCAGACCTACGGCGAGCAGCCGAACCCGTACGGCGGGGCGACCTTCGACCAGAAGCCGCCGGTCCCGCCGGCTCCGGCCGCGGGGTACGGACAGACGCCTCCGGCCTACGGCGGTCAGCCGGGCTACGGCGCCCAGCCGAGCTACGGCCAGGCGCCCTACGGTGCTCCGGCCGCATACTCGGGTCAGGTGGGCAGGCCGGACTCGGGCGCGACCACGGCGATGGTGCTGGGCATCATCGGGCTCGCGGGTGGCTTCTTCTGCGGTCTCCCGATCGTGCTCTCCCCGTTCGCCCTGTTCATGGGTCTGTCCGCGAAGAAGCGGATCGATGCGGCCGCAGGCGCCCTGACCGGCCGTGGCAACGCGCAGGCCGGCTTCATCCTCGGCATCATCGGCACCGCCCTGATGATCCTGAGCATCCTCGCCATCGTCGTCATCATCATCATCGGCGTCAGCGGCGGGTTCGACTCAGGCTATGACAGCGGCTACGACTCGTACGACAGCGAGTTCTGAGCGATGACGAGCACGCCGCCCCCGCCGGGATATCAGCCGGCGCCCTATGGGTACCCGCAGCCTCCTCATCCCGAGGCCAACTCGGCGATGGTCTTCGGGATCGTCGGGCTGTGCCTCTCGATCATGTGCGGTGGGATCGGCGTCTTCGTCGCCCCGTTCGGCTGGATCAAGGGCAGGCGGGTGATGGCCGAGATCGACGCCAACCCGGCTGCCTACAGCGGGCGCGGCAACGCTCAGGCCGGCTTCATCACCGGCATCATCGGGACGATCTTCGGGGCGCTCTACCTGCTCTTCTGGGTCGCCTACGTCATCTTCGTCATCGTGATGCTCGTCGTCGTCTCCGAGGACACCAGCACCACGACGTTCGACAGCGTCAACGCGATGCTTGGCCGTATCTGACGGATGGACTGCGGCTACTTCACCTCCGGCGCCTGCCGCTCCTGCCGCTGGCTGGAGATGGCGTACGCCGACCAGCTCGCGCAGAAGCAGCGGCGCGTCGCCGAGGCTCTCGGGGACGTACGTTGGGAGGAACCGGTCTCCAGCCCGGAGGCCGGTTTCCGCAACAAGGCGAAGATGGTCGTCGCCGGCTCGGTGGAGGCGCCGACGCTGGGGATCCTGTCGCACGACGGTCTCGGCGTGGACCTGCTCGCCTGCGGGCTGCACACGCCGGGGCTGCAGGCGGCGCTGCCGGTCCTGTCCCGGTTCGTCACGACCGCACGGCTGACCCCCTACTCGGTGCCGGAGCGGCGCGGTGAGCTCAAGCACGTGATCGTCACCGAGGCGCCCGGCGGGGAGCTGATGGTGCGCTGGGTGCTGCGCTCGACCGAGGCGCTGTCCCGGCTGCGCAAGCATCTTCCGTCGCTGCTCGACTCGCTGCCGGTCGCGGTGGCGTCGGTGAACATCCAGCCGGAGCACAAGGCCGTCATCGAGGGCCCCGAGGAGATCTTCCTGACCGCCCGCGAGGCGCTCACCATGGAGGTCAACGGGATCGGCCTTCGGCTGCGGCCCCACTCGTTCTTCCAGACCAACACCGATGTCGCGGCCGCCCTCTACCGCCACGCCCGCGACCTGGTCTCCGCGGCGTCGCCGAGGTCGGTGTGGGACCTCTACTGCGGCGTCGGCGGCTTCGGGTTGCACGTGGCCGCGCCCGGGCGGGAGGTGCTCGGTGTCGAGTCCAGCGAGCAGGCAGTCGAAGCCGCCGCCTCGACCGCGGCCGAGCTGGGCCTGCCGGGCACGAGCTGGGTGGCCGGGGATGCGACGGCGTACGCCCTCGCTGCCGGCTCCGCCCCCGACCTGGTCATCGTCAACCCGCCGCGGCGCGGGATCGGTTCCGCGCTCTCCGGCTGGCTGGAGCAGTCGGGGGTCGAGCACGTCGTCTACTCCTCGTGCAACGTCGACACCCTCGCCCGCGACCTGCGCGACATGCCCTCGCTCCGCCCCGTCTCAGCGCGGCTGCTCGACATGTTCCCCAACACCGACCACCACGAGGTACTCGTCTCCCTGAGGCGCCGATAACCCGCCGAGTCGGCGCGTCATGACGAGCCGACTCGGCGGGGGTTTCGGTCAAGACGCGCCGACTCGGCGGGATCGGGTCAGGGTCAGGGTGCCCAGGGCCAGGGCGGCGAGGCCGAGGACGATCGCCAGGCCACCGCCGACCACGCCGTTGCCGGTGCCCGGTCCGCCGTCGGCGACGACGAGGTTGACGACGCCGACGACCAGGGCGATCGCGCCGCAGCCGAGCGCCACGAGAGCGCCGTTGCGGCCACGGTTGCCGACACCGCGTACGGCACGGGTCAGCGCCGCGGCGCCGGCCACCGCACCGGCCAGGCCGACGAACGCGGCGAGCGTCGCCCAGAGCCGGGCGGTGGTGAGTGTGTAGGTGCCTACGTCAGGGTCGGCGGCGCTGATGAGCAGGTCGTTCAGGGACATCGAGGACTCCTTCGTTCGAGTTCGACCGGATGACTCGATCGTCTCGTCGGCGGCCGGCGGAGTCGTCCTGCCTGCGTGGACTCTTCGGCGCCGCCGCTACTGCGTACGTGGTAGCCGGAGGTCCTACGACAGTGGGACTCGCCGGCGGCGCAGCGGGCATATCCTGCTCGCATGGTCAGGCGGCGGATCACAGTCGGGGACTGGGTCATCGCCGTCGGTGTGGCCGTGGCCCAGCTGGCTGCTGCGCTGAGCGGCGGACAGCCGGGATCCGGCAACGTCGTGCTCGGGTACGCCGCGCTGGTCGCGAGCGCTCTGGTCCTGGTCGTCCGGCGCCGGGCGCCCGTCGCCGTGCTGGTGGTCAGCGGCGCATGCGGGCTGGCCTTTCAGGCACTCGGGTTCGACGTCGCGGTGATCGCGTTCCTGGTCGCGGTCTACGCGGCGGTGCGGGAAGGCCATCGGCTGGTCACGGTGATCGCCGCGGTGGTGATGCAGAGCGGGCTGTTCCTGGTGGCCTACGCCGCCACGGGTGACGTCGGCGCCGCCTCCGAGCAGGCGCGCGGGGCCCTCGAGATCGCCTGGCTGATCGCGGCAGGCGCCGCCGGCGAGGCGCTCCGGCAGGCCGAGCGGCGGGCCGACGAGGCCGAACGCACGCGCGAGGCCGCGGCCCAGCGCCGGGCCGACGACGAGCGGCTCCACATCGCCCGCGAGCTGCACGACTCCCTCACCCATCAGATCTCGGTCATCAAGGTGCAGTCCGAGGCGGCCGTCCATGTGGCCCAGCGGCGCGGCGAGGAGGTCCCCGAGCCGCTGCTGGCGATCCGGGAGGCCGGACGTGAGGCGGCCCGCGAGCTGCGCGCGACGCTGACGGCGCTGCGCGACGACGATCCGAACCCACCACGGGGGCTCGAGGACGTACGCGACCTGGTGGGGTCCGCCGGGTCCACCGGGCTCGACGTCACGCTGACCGTCGACGGCCAGCCCGGCGCGGTGCCGGTCGCGGTGGGCCGCACGGCCTACCGGATCGTCCAGGAGGCGCTGACCAACGTGACCCGCCACGCCGCGGCCACCAGCGCGGCGGTCCACATCGACCACCGGCCCGACTCCCTCGGGATCCGCGTCGAGGACAACGGCACCGGTGCCCCGGCCACGACCGTGCCCGGCATCGGCCTGCTCGGGATGCGGGAGCGGGTCTGCGCCCTCGGCGGCCAGCTGCGGGCCCAACCCCGCGAGGAGGGTGGTTTCATGGTCGAGGCGCGGCTGCCGGTGGAGCGTACGTCGTGATCCGGGTGCTCCTGGTCGACGACCAGCCGCTCATCCGCAGCGGTTTCCGGGCCCTCCTCGACATCGAGGACGACATCGAGGTGGTCGCCGAGGCCGCCGACGGCATCGAGGCGGTGGCGCTCGCCCGCCAGCACCTGCCCGACGTGGCGATGGTCGACATCCAGATGCCGGTGGCCGACGGTCTCGAGGCGACCCGGCGGATCGCCGCCGACCCGGCGCTGGGTGACGTACACGTGGTGATCCTGACCAACTACGGCATGGACGAGTACGTCCTCGAGGCCCTGCGTGCCGGCGCTGCCGGGTTCCTCGTCAAGGACGTCCAGCCGGAGGACTTCGTGCACGCGGTGCGGGTCGCCGCCCGAGGCGACGCGCTGCTGGCGCCGTCGGTCACCCGCGCGCTGATCGACCACTACGTCAGCCAGCCCTCCCCCGCCGACGCTCCCCGCGGGCTCGCCGAGCTCACCAACCGGGAGCGCGAGGCGGTCGCCCTGGTCGCCCGGGGCCTGACCAACGACCAGGTCGCCGAGGCCATGGTGATCAGCGTGCTGACCGCCAAGACCCACATCAACCGCGCGATGACCAAGCTGCACGCGCGCGACCGCGCGCAGCTCGTCGTCGTGGCGTACGAGGCGGGGCTGGTCTCGCCTAGAGCTCCACGCCGAGCATGACGGGCTCGTTGACGAGCACGATCCCGTACGCCTTCTCCACCCCGTCACGCACCTCTCGGGCCAGGGCGAGCAGGTCGGCGGTCGTGCCCTCGCCGCGGTTGGTGAGGGCGAGGGTGTGCTTCGTGGAGAGCGAGACCTTCGAGTTGCCGTGGCCCTTCTTGAAGCCGGCGTGGTCGATGAGCCAGGCCGCGGAGGTCTTCACCGTGCCGTCGGGCTGGGGGTAGGCCGGCGCACCGTCGGGCACGTCCTCGGGGGCGACCACGGGGTTGGTGAAGAACGAGCCCGCCGACCAGGTGTCGTGGTCGGCCTCGTCGATGACCATGCCCTTGCTGCGGCGCAGCGCCAGGACGGCCTCGCGGATCTGCGTGGACGGCACCCGGGTGCCCTGCTCGACGCCGAGGGCGCCGGCGAGCTGGGCGTAGGCGATCGGGGAGCCGGTCTCGCCGTCGGTGCCGAGCCGGAAGGTGACCTCGAGGACCACGTAGCGCCCGGGGTCGGCCTTGAACCGCGACCACCGGTAGCCGAACCCGCACTCCTCGGCGGTGAAGCTCCGCACCTCGCGAAGCTCGCGGTCGAGCACCCTGACCGAGGTGATGGTCTGGGAGACGTCCTGGCCGTACGCCCCGACGTTCTGGATCGGGGTCGCACCCACGCTGCCGGGGATGCCGGAGAGCGCCTCGACACCGCTCCAGCCCTTGTCGACGGCGGTCGTCACGAAGTCGTCCCAGGTCTCGCCCGCAGCCACGGTGACGAGTACGCCACCCTCGACCGGCTCCGCCGTCACCCCCGTGGTCGCGAGCTTGATGACGGTGCCCGGGAAGCCGGCGTCGGCGACGACGAGGTTGCTGCCGCCACCGAGGACGAGCACGTCGTTCCCGGCCGCGTCGGCCGCGGTCACGGCCTCGATGATCTCCGCCTCGGTGGTCGCGGTGACGAACTCCGCCGCCGGGCCGCCGAGATGGAAGGTGGTGTAGCGGGAGAGCAGCTCAGATTCAGACACGTACGGAGACCTTCGGCATGCCCAGCACCTTCTGGTCGCCGGAGACGACCGTCAAGGCGATCGTCGCCAGGCCGTCCTCGACCGACTTCACGGTGCCGCTGACCGTCACCGAGGTGCCTTGGTCGTCATCGGGCACGACGACGGGGTTGGTGAACTTGGCACCGAAGTCGACGACCTCGGCCCCGTCGGTCCACTCCGAGACCGCTCGGGCGACCAGCGCCATCGTGAACATGCCATGGGCGATCACCCCGGGCAGGCCGACGGCGGTGGCGATCCGGTCGGACCAGTGGATCGGGTTGAAGTCGCCGCTCGCGCCGGCGTAGCGCACCAGCGAGGCCCGGGTCACGGGGTAGGTCTTCGGGGCCAGCTCGGCGCCTGCTTCGAGCGTCATCAGGCGACCTCCGCCGCTCGGTGGACCAGGGTGGCCGAGGTGGTGCACACGACCGCCCCGGAGTCGTCGGTGATCTCCGAGACCGTACCGATGATGTCGTTGCCGCCGATCTGTCGCAGCGAGGCGACGCTCAGGGTCGCGACCAGCACGTCCCCCGGCGCGATCGGCCTGGCGTAGGAGAACTTCTGCTCGCCGTGCACGATCCGCGAGAGCTCGACCTCGACGTCGTCGAGGAAGGCGTTCATCGCGTCGAAGGCGAGCACGATCGGGAACGTCGCCGGAACCGGGTCCCCGCTCTCCCAGCCCACGCCGGTGGCGGCGGCGAACTCCCGCACCTTCTCGTCGGTGACCCGATAGGGCCTGGTCGGAGGAAACGCGCGCCCTACGAGCGACCCATCAACTGCCATGCGGACAACTCTAGTGGCCTGCCGAGAAGTCACCCACGTCGGCCGAGGCGTCACGTACGTCGGGCGCGGGGGGGGGGCGGGGGCCCCCCCGGCGCCGGGGGGGGAGGCCCCCCCCACCCGGGGGGGGCCCGCGCGCGCCCCCGGGGGGAGCACCCAACCCCCCACCG
>NZ_JBVJKY010000001.1:0-699451 GCF_055585005.1 Nocardioides sp. NPDC054178 | reverse complement strand
CGCGGGGGGCGGACCCTCGCCCCCCGGGGCGGGGGGGGGGGGGGGGGGCGGGCGGGGGGGGGGGGGGGGCGGCCCCCCCCGCCCCCCACGGGGGTGACGCCTCGGCAAAAGTACGAACGCCCCGCCTCCCGGCCATCTGGAATTCAGTGGCGGGGGCGGGGCGTTCGGAGCGCAGATCAGCGTCGCGCTCTACCTAGAAGCTGAATCAGCGGGTCTCACGGTGCACGGTGTGCTTGCGGTCACGCGGGCAGTACTTCTTGAGCTCGATCCGGTCGGGGTCGTTCCGACGGTTCTTCTTCGAGATGTAGTTCCGCTCCTTGCACTCGGTGCAAGCGAGGGTGATCTTCGGGCGAACGTCGCTGCTCTTGCTGGCCACAGGAGTTTCCTTACGGTGCTGATCGAGGTGATGCGGTCTTTGGCGGTAGCGGGGGCGGGGATCGAACCCGCGACCTCACGATTATGAGTCGTGCGCTCTAACCGCCTGAGCTACCCCGCCTCAACAGGAATCAGGCCCGCAGTATTCCTACTGCGGGTCCCGAACTCCAGAGCCCCTTTACGGAATCGAACCGTAGACCTTCTCCTTACCATGGAGACGCTCTGCCGACTGAGCTAAAGGGGCGTTGCGAAAGAGAACATTACGGCACGGCGCGATGCTCAACAAATCGGCACGGCCCTTCCCGCCACCGACTGCATCATCCCAGGTCAGCGGGGTCCTCGGCGCCACGATCGGCCTCCCAGATGCGCGCGAAACCCATCGCTTCCTCGAGCTCGTAGGACAGCTCGAGCAGCATTCGCTCGCGTCCCGGCGCCGCCCCGAACATCATCCCCTGGGGGAGGCCCGCGACGGTCTGCTGCACCGGCAACGACACCGCCGGACCACCGGTGACGTTCTGCCACGGCGTGAACGCGACCCAGTCCATCAGCCTCTTCATGACGAGCTCGTAGGTCTGGCTCGGCGCCAGCCGGCCGATCTCCGGGGTCTCGTGCGCGACGGTGGGCGTCAGGACGACGTCGTACGCCGCGTGGAACCCCTCCGCGATCGCCTGTGCCTTGCGCAGCCGGACGATGGCGGCCGGGACGTACTTGGCGTTCTTGATCGTGTGCTGCGCGAGACCGACCGTGAGGTTGTCGAGCCGGCTCCGGTCCCAGGTCTTGCCGCGGAGCGGGCCGGCGTTGACCAGGGCGACGGCGAGGGTCCCCCAGTAGAGGACGAAGTCGTCGGCGAAGGTGGCGGGCACCGGCGGCGGCACGGTCTCGACGGCGTGGCCGAGCTCCTCCAGCACGGCAGCCGTCTTCAGCGTCAGCTCGGCGACCTCCGGGCTGGCCTCGCGCCCGAGCGCGCCGGTGAAGACGGCGAAGCGGAGCCGCTTCGACCCGGGTCCGGTGACGTCCCCGATCGGCGGCAACGAGGTGTGGTGGGCCCGCTCCGCCTCCCGGAAGAAGGCGGCGGTGTCGCGTACGGAGCGGGTCAGCACGCCGTCGGTGACGATCTTGAGCGGCAGCAGCCCGTAGAGCGGGTCCTGCGGCATCCGGTCGCGGGTCGGCTTGAGCCCGACCAGCCCGCAGGCACCGGCCGGGATCCGGATCGAGCCACCGCCGTCGTTGCCGTGGGCGAGCGGCACGGCCCCTGCCGCCACCAGCGCACCGGAGCCGGCCGACGAGGCACCGGCCACGCGGGTGGTGTCCCACGGGTTGCGCACCGCCCCGAGCCGCGCGTGCTCGGCGGTGCCCGAGAAGCCGAACTCGGAGAGCTGGGTCTTGCCGAGCGAGAGCAGGCCGAGCTTGAAGAGCAGCTTGGTCATCTCGCCGTTGCGCGACGCCGGCGGCATGACGTACGAATCCGTGCCGTTCCTGGTGGGCACGCCGGCGACGTCGGTGTTGTCCTTGATCAGGATGGGGACACCCGCGAAGAACCCTGCCCGAGGCTCACGAGCCTGGATCCGCGCCCGGTCGAAGGTGCGGTAGGCCATCGCGCCGAGGGCCGGGTCGACCGCCTCGATCCGGGCGATGGCCGCCTCGACCACCTCCGCGGTGCTGAGGTCGCCGCGCCGCAGGGCCTCGGCGACCCCGACCGCGTCGAGAGTGCCGAGTACGTCGTCGGTGAAGGCGTGCACACGGGCCATGACATCAACGTTAGGCGGGTCGTGGGCTCAGCGGAGGAAGTACGCCACCAGCGGGACCAGGAGACATGTCACAACCGCGGTCAGCCCCATCGCGAGCCCGGAGAAGGCCCCCTCGACGCGGCTCTCCTCCAGCATCCGGGCGGTGCCGATGCCGTGGGAGACCGCACCGACGGCGATGCCGCGGGCTCGCGGGTCGCGGATGCGGAGAAGGGTCAGGACCCGCGGTCCGACCATCGCCGCGAAGGTGCCGATCACGATCGCGAAGCACGCCGACAGCTCCGGGTAGCCGCCCAGCCGCTCGGCCAGCGCGATCGTCACCGGAGCGGTGACGGCCTTGGTGGCCATCGTCCGCTCCAGCACGTCGCTGCCGCCGAACCAGCGCACCAGCAGGATGCCGCTGGCGATCGACACGACCGCGCCGGCGGTCAGCGCGACCAGGACGGGCACCACCATCCCCTTCAGCCGGGCGAGCTGGTGGTAGAGCGGGATCGCCAGCGCCACGGTCGCCGGACCGAGCAGGAAGCTGATCAGCGTGGTGGCGTCGGCGTAGTCGTCATAGGTCGTGCCGCTGACGGCCAGCAGCGAGCCGACGATCACGATCGCCACCGCCACCGGCTGCGCCAGCGGGGAACGGGTGCGGCTGCGCAGCCATCGCCCGAGCTCGTACGCAGCCACCGTCACGAACAGCCACAGGATGACGCTCACTCGATCTCCTCCCCCGGCGCACCTTCGCTGCCGGCGGCCTCGGGCACGCGGCGCAGGAACAGGGTGAGCACCCAGCCGACCGTCGCCAGCCCGAGGAACCACGAGCCGAGGAGCGCGACGACGATCGGCACCGCCGCCTCACGGATGACCGCGAGATAGGCGATCACGCCGACCCCGGCCGGGATGAAGAAGAGCTGCAGGTGGGAGAGGAAGTAGTCGCCGACCTGGATGACCGGGTCGTCCTCGCCGTCGCGGCGCCGCAGGACCAGGACGACGAAGAGCAGCAGCATCCCCACGACGGGGCCGGGCAGCGGGATCCCGGTCAGCTCGACGATCGCGGTTCCGGCCAGCTGGCACCCGAGCAGCCAGAGCAGGCCGACGATCACTGCGCGACGATGGACTCGATCGCCATCGCGGCGCAGCCCACCAGGCCCGAGGAGTCACCGTGGAGCTGGGCCATGAAGGTGAGGTCGCGGGTGGCGATCGGGTTGGAGCGGGCGTAGACGCTCTCGCGCACCCCGGCGGTGTAGAGGTCGAAGGCACCGGCCATGTCGCCACCGATGACGACGACCTCCGGGTTGAGCAGGTTGACGGCGGTGGCCACGACCTCGCCGAGCTGTCGCCCGCCCTCGCGCAGCAGCCCGCGCGCGACCGCGTCACCGGCGAGGGCGGCGGCCACCAGGTCGCGTACGTGACCGGCGGGGACGCCGGAGTCGGTCAGCCGCTGGGCGAGCGCCCAGCCGGACGCGACCGTCTCCAGGCAGCCGGTCGAGCCGCACCGGCAGGGCCGGTCCCCGGCCGCGTCGATGCGGGTGTGGCCGATCTCGCCGGCCGCCCCGAGGGCGCCGGTGACGACCTTGCCGTCGACGATGATGCCCATCCCGAGACCGGTCGAGGCCTTGACGACCAGGGCGTTGCGTACGGGATGGTCGGAGTTGAAGAGCTCCGAGCGCGCCAGCGCGTGGGCGTCGTGGGCGAGGATCAGCGGGGCGTCGGTCAGCGCGGTGAAGTAGGGGGCCAGCTGGACACCGTCCCAGCCGCCCATCGCCGGGGTGTCGATGCTCATCCCGAGGTCGGGGTTGACCACGCCCGGAAGACTCATCCCGATCGCCAGCACCGGCAGGTCGATCGAGGTCACCATCTTGGTCATCCGCTCGACGATCTCGGGCATCAGCACCTCGGCGGAGATGCCGACCTCGTGGTCGCGGGTGTCGCCGGCCAGCTCGCGTCCGGCGAGGTCGAAGACCGCCGCCTGGCTGCGGCTGCGGCCCACCGCCACCGCCAGCACGACCCCTGGGTCTGAGGATTCGTCACTCACGACTGCAGTCTAAGCACGGGCGCGGGCCCGACCTAAGACCGCGAGCGGAGGCGCGCGTTGGGCAGCGGGGGCGCCGGGATCGGCCGCTGATGGTTGCCCTCGACCACGCCGAACCGACCGGAAGCCAGGTCCTGGGAGTCTTCGACCACCTCGCCGCCACCGCGGGTGACCTGGTCCTGCCACTCCTGGCGGTAGCCGACGACCTCGTCGTGGGTGCGGCCGACGAAGTTCCACCACATGATGATCGACTCGCCGAACGGCGGACCGCCGAGCAGGAGCAGCCGGGTCCACGCCTCACCGGCCTGCAGGACCAGCGTGGTGGCGCCCGGAGGGGCGTAGGCGAGCGAGTCCTTCTCCACCTCGGCCGAGGCCGGTCCGGACGCGCCCAGGCCGGTCAGCGACACCTCACCGGTGTCCACGAGTACGCCGTGCTCGAACCGCTCGTCGACGGGGATCTCGAGCCGGGTGCCGGGCTCGAGCAGGATCTCGGCACCGAGGATCTCGGAGTGGGTCCGCACCGGCGAGGTGGCGCCGAGGAGCGACCCCATGAAGACCCGCACGGTCGCCCCGTCGCGCTCGATCGGCGTGGGAGCGTGGTTCTGGAACGCCGGCTCGACGTCGCGGAACTCGTCGGGCAGCGCGACCCACAGCTGCGCGCCGTGCAGGACGGTGGTCTCGGGGGTGGAGTTCTCCGAGTGGGAGATCCCGCGGCCGGCGGTCATCAGGTTGACCTCGCCCGGGCGCACCATCGCCACGGTGCCGACCGAGTCGCGGTGCTCGATCTCCCCGGTGAACAGCCAGGAGACCGTCGCCAGCCCGGTGTGCGGGTGGGGCGGCACCTCCATGCCGCCGGAGACCACGACGTCGTCGGGACCGTAGTGGTCCAGGAAGCACCAGGCGCCGATCAGCGAGCGGGCGCGCGCGGGAAGGGTGCGGCGTACGTTCATCGCCCGCGGACCGCCCAGCGGCACGTCTCGCGGCGTGATGATCTGGATCTCGACGCCTTCGTCCCCGTCTCCACCGACGCACTCGACAGGGGTGGGATGCGCGTCCAGGTTGGTCATATCTTCAACCATATCTCGTACGTTGCCTCGCCATACCGACGTCACATCGAGGTCGCCGAGGGGCTACCTCGATGCCACACGATGTGGCCGTGCTCATCGCTCAGCTCGCGAACTTCGTCGGCCCCACCTCCGGCGGGATGAAGACGGCTCTGGAGGCCCTCGCCCGTGGCTACCTGGAGGCGGGTCACGACCGGCTCCTCGTCGTCCCCGGCCCGTACGACTCGGTCACCTCGACCGACCTCGGCGAGGTGGTGCAGCTGAGAGCGCCGCGCGTGGGCGGCGGCTACCGGCTGATCATCGAGCCGTGGCGGGTGACCGACGTGCTGACCCGCTTCAACCCGACGAGCCTCGAGGTCAGCGACAAGTTCACGATGCTGCCCGTCTCCCGCTGGGCCCGGCGCCAGGGCATCGGGACGGTGCTCTTCTCCCACGAGCGGCTCGACGAGTACATGCCCACCTACACCGGGATGGACACCACCTCGAAGGTCTCCACCGCGCTGCTCAACCGGATGCTGGTGCGCTCCTTCGACCAGGTGCTGGTCACCTCCGACTACGCCCGGCGCGAGTTCGAGCCGCTGGCCGCGGCGGTCGGCTGCCCGATCGCGCAGGTGCCGCTGGGCGTCGACCTGGACAGCTTCTCGCCCGCCCCCGGCCACCGCGACGACACCCTGCGGCTCGTCCACGTCGGCCGCCTCTCACGGGAGAAGTCCCCCGATCTCGCCGTCGCCACGGCCGTCGAGTTGCACCGCCGCGGGTTCGACGTACGCATGGACGTCTACGGCGACGGGCCGCACCGTGCCGAGATCGAGGCCCTCTCCGCCGGAGCGCCGGTCGTCTTCCACGGGCACGTCTCCGACCGCCACCGGATCGCCCGGGCGCTGGCCGAGGCCGACGTGGCTCTCTCCGTCTGCCCCCGCGAGACCTTCGGGCTGGCCGTCCTGGAGGCTCTCGCCAGCGGTACGCCGGTGGTGACCGCCGACCGCGGCGGCGCCCGCGAGCTCATCGATGCCAGGTGCGGAGCCTGGGCATCCGCCCATCCGGCGGCGCTGGCCGACGCGGTCATCGAGGTCGCCGAGCGACCGGTGGTGGCCACCCGGCACGCGGCCCGCGAGCGGGCCGAGCAGTTCCCCTGGTCGCGCACGATCGAGCACATGCTGGAGCTCCACCAGAGCCTCGCGCGGGAGACCGCGCCGACCTATCTCCTCGCTCGTTCTCGGCAGCGGCAAGCGGCCCGGAGAGCTCGGCGTTACGCATGAGCCGTTGTCTCGTTAGGGATTTCACCATGAGCGATTCAACGAAAGTCACCGCTGAAGCCGACCAGGTAACACTGCAGCAACCCACGCACTTCGCCGACTCGTTCGGCCCGGCGTGCCGCGCGTACGGGGAAGATCCGCCGACCACGTACGACTACAGGAACGTCACCTGCAGCGAGTGCCGGCATGCCGCGCCCTACATCAGCGCGCTTCCCGAGCACCTCAAGCCCCGGTCGACCCGGCGGCGTTCCTGGCCGCGGTCGATGCAGGACCGGTCCTAGGACACTCGGATCCCGGTCGGCTCCGGCTGCTCCGGCGTCCACCTTCCCGCCGAGCGTGACCGGGCGAGCCCGGCGATCCCCGTGACCAGCAGCGCCCCGGCGCTCACCGCGACCCAGGGCGTGGGGGCGGACGCACCGAAGGCGACCACCGCGGCGACGTAGGAGACCGTGGGGTTGGTGATCGTCATCGCCGCCATCGCCCAGGGCAGCGGCCCGGCGGCGAGTGCCGCCTGGGTGAGGACGATCCCGAGACCGCAGGTGCACAGCAGCCCGTAGAACGCCGGCAGCGTGAGCAGCCCGCCGATGCCGTCGTCGGCCGCCCGGTCCGCGGTGATCTTCAGCAGCACCGACGTCGTCGCGAAGGAACACCCGGCCGCGACCGCCGTGGTCGCCGCCGCGACCGGTGGCGGGAACCGGTGCGCCACCAGCAGGAGTACGCAGATCACGACCGCCACGCACCCGGCGAAGAGCGCGACCCGGCCCACGTCGGCATAGGTGCCGCCGCGATGGTCGTCGGTGACCAGCAGGATCACGCCGCCACAGATCGCCGCCCCGCTGACCCAGTCGGCGGCCGTCGGCCAGTGCCGGGCGGCGAGCGAGGCGAAGATGAGTGCGAAGAGCAGCTGCGTGGGCATCACCGACTGCACCACCGAGACCGACCCCAGATGGAGCGCCACCGCCTGCACCCCGAAGCCGGTCGCGTTGATGACCGCGCCGGTGACCCACAGCGGGTTGCGCACCAGCGCCGGCATCAGCTGCTCGACCCCGGAGAGCCCGCCGCTGCGTCCGGGCGCGAGCGCGCTGGCGCGCTGCTGGACCGCGGCGGAGAGCGAGAACAGGACGCATGCACCGATGGCCAGGCTCACGGCCGCAGCATGATCCATGCCTCGACGCTAGGCCTCGGCAGGAACGCCCACCCGCCGCTCACGCGAGCATCGTGCGATCAGCGGATGAACCCTGAGGGTCAGTTCTTCACCTTGGCGCCCAGGATCTCGCCGTACTCGACCCCGAGGACCGACGGGTCGCCGTCCTTCGGCACCAGCACCGCGACCGTCACCGCGGTCCGGATGGACAGGTTCTTGCCGGCCCGGCTGCGGAACTCGTCGAAGGGCGGGTTCCACTCCCACTCGGTGCCCTGGCCACCGACGATCGTGTCGGTCGTGAAGTCCAGCATCGCGAGGACGCCCGCGGGCGTCTGCACCGCGTGGGTGCTCGCATCGTCGAAGGGCTCGGCGGTCACCCTGACCATGTCGACACCCATGTCCGAGGCGTACGCGGAGAGCTCGTCACCCGGCTCGGCGAGCTTCTTGAAGCCGTCGAGGCCGTCGATCTTGCCGGGCTTCTCGAGGTAGCCGTCGATCTCGGCGGCGATCTCCGCGACCTGCTTCGTCGCCGCTGCCGAGACCGGGGCCGCGCCCTCGACCTCGGGCGGGACGACCTTCTTCTTGACCCCGAGGCTGCTGCGTACCTTCCAGGGGGACAGGGCGTCGTGCTGCTCATAGACGGCCAGGCGGGTCAGCTTCGACTTCTTCTTCGCGCCCTTGACGCTGATCTCCACGACGGCCCACATCGGGTACTCGCTGAGCTGCACCGACCAGACCCGTCCGGGCACCGCCGTCCAGGTGGGCGGACGGTCCCGGACGTCGAAGCCCTCGTTCACCGCGGAGGTGAGCCGGTCCTTGGCCAGGACCGGGCCGCTGTCGGCCTTGGCCCACGCCTCGGCCTTCCACCTCCCGGGCTGGTTGGCCTTGATCGCCTTGTTGTTGCGCTTGCTCCAGTCCTGGATGAGGTCCGCGACGTCGTCCCTTCGCAGCGAGACCTTGCTGGCCGCGTCGAGCTCGACGGAGGTGGGCATCGAGCACCCGGTGAGCGAGAACGCCACGACGCCGATCCCGGCCGCCATCCCCAGCCGGCGGTAGAGCCCGCCGGCGGGCGGGCGCGGCGCGGCCGGGCGAACCGGCGCCGGCCCCGTCATGACCGGGCGGGCCGGCTGGGTCGGGTGAGCAGGGTGAGCGGGGTGGGCGGGGTGGGCGGGGTGCGGCGGCGCGTACGAAGCCGGCGGCTGGGGCGGCTGCCACGCGCCCGGGCGCGCACGCTTCCCGGTCAGGAGCAGGACGACGGCGCCGGCCATCAGCAGGGCACCGAGGCCCGCGACACCCAGGGCGACCACGAAGATCCCGTCGATCCGGTAGCCGAAGGCGAGCTTGATCGGCGCCCCGTCCCGGCTCGCGGCCAGGAACGAGACCGGCTCCCCGGTGAGCGTCACGTCCAGCTCCTGGGTCCCGGAGCCCGAGACCTTCTCGTGCCACCACGGCGCCCGGGAGGCATCCGGCACGGTCTCCCCCGACCCGGCGGCACCGCTGACCCTGGTCAGCGGGGTCGTGGCGATCTCGACGGCGTCGGTGCCCTTGACGACGTCGAGGACGTCGACCGGGTTGCCCACACCGACGTACGCCTCCCCCATCGCCTCCACCCGCACCGTGACCGGGAGCCGGTCGAAGGCGAACGCCTCCGGCGTCGAGTACGCCGCGCCCTGCTCGATCGGGGTCTCCTTGCCCATCACGACGTCGTCGGGCCCGGCCGCGATGGCCAGGCCCGCTCCGAGGAGAAGGAGCGGTGCGCCGAGCAGACCGAGGAGCACCGACAGGACGACCCTGCCGCCCTTCCTCGGCCGCCGGGAATCAGCGATCACAGGTGCGTACGTTGCCGAGCTCATCGAAGCCTTCTAGGTGGGGGTCCCGAGAAAGGACGCGGCAATCTAGCGTGGCCTACCCGCGCCGAGAAGCGATTAACCCAACCCGGCACCGTATTACCAGGCGGTATGGAACGTTTACCTCGACTTGGTAATCGCGATGCCGTGTCGCACGGACATCCGGTCACTGAGTGTCCCTAGCGTCGTGGAGCGCACGTGGACGTGTCGTAAGCGAGTGTTTTCGACCCATGGACCGCGTTGCGTTCAATTCGAATTGACGACGAAAGGTATGAAATGAGCAAGAAGACAGGGCTGTTCCGCCGCGCCGCGGCCGTCGCCGCCTTCTCGGGTGTCGCCTTCGCACTGACCACCGGAGCTGCCACGGCTGCTCCCGTCGACGCCGACACCACGACCGCCGTCAGCACCGCGGCGTCGGACCTCTCCCCCTCGTCGCAGAAGGCCTGGGAGGACTTCATCCTCGGCGGTTCCTACGTCACCGGCGGCGCTGCCCAGATGGTCAGCGGTGCCTGGGTCGGCGCCCCGGGCCTGATCCTCGCCGGCGCGACCGGCTCGCCCCTGACCCCGGAGCAGCTGGCTGCCTGGGAGAACTGGGACGAGGGTGGCCACAAGATCGGTGAGGGTGCCGCCATGATGGTCGCCGGCGCCTACGTCGGTGCCCCCGGCATCATCCTCGACCAGATCGCGGGCGGGGCGACCCCGAGCGACCTGTCGCCGAGCGAGCTCGAGCAGGTCTCGTTCCTCATCCCGCAGGACAGCCCGGCGCTCGACGGTGTCTCCACCGACCAGATCCCGAACCCGATGGCTCCTCTCGGGTCCCTCTGAGCGTCGACATGACGACCGCCGACCGACCGTAGCTCCCACCACGATCTGATCGGCGCCGTCCCCAGATGGCCCCGGCCGTGCGTTCGCGCACGACCGGGCCATCTGCGCATTTACGCACTGTCAGACAAGAACGTTGCAGATTCTCGAAAATTACGTCATTACATTTCATTCGGCACTAGTTGACATGAAAACAGCCGTGTCGACTTGGCCCAATGGCCGTTGCTCCTCTTAGCATCACTTCCCGGATGCGAACGTATCGATGCATCTGTTATCGGTCCGGGGGTCGCATCCGTGCGTGATGTTTCAATTCGAGTTGATCGATGAAAGGTACGAAATGAACAAGATGACAGGGCTGCTCCGCCGCACCGCGGCCGTCGCCGCCTTCTCGGGTGTCGCCATCGCACTGACCACCGGCACCGCCACGGCGGACGAGGGCACCCACCACAACCGCACCGAGGCCGAGTGCATCGCGGAGAACTCCTCCGGCGCCTCCGACCTCTCGCCCTCGAGCCAGAAGGCCTGGGCCAGCTTCATCTGTGGCGCCGGCCAGGCCACCGGCGGCGCCGCTCGCATGGTCAGCGGCGCCTGGGTCGGCGCTCCGGGCCTCATCCTGATGGGTGCCACCGGCGACGAGCTGAGCCCGGCGCAGAAGAAGGCCTGGGTGAACTGGGACGGTGGCGCGCACCAGGTCGGCAACGGTGCCGCCCTGGCCGTCTCCGGCGCCTACGTCGGCGCGCCCGGCATCGTGATGGACAAGATCCTCGGCGGCGCGGTGCCGTCCGAGCTGTCCGACAGCGAGCTGGACCAGGTCTCGTTCCTGCTCCCGATGGAGAACCCGGCTCTCGACGGCCTCCCCGTCGGCGCGGTCCCGAACCCGATGTCTCCTCTCGGCTCCTTCTGAGGCAGCTGACCGTGGCCGAGTGATCACCCCCTACCGACCGCTCGGCAACGTCACACAGGTGGCCCCGGCTGTGCACACGTGCACAGCCGGGGCCACCTGCACGCTTTCCGCCAGGTTCAGTCAGGTTCAGTCGTACGCCAGCGGCTCCTCGATCACATCCATCACCGCTCGGGCGATCCAGTAGTGGCGGCCGCCGCGGCCCGACCGTCCGGCCGCCTCGATCCACCCGCGCCGCTCGGCGTCCTGGATCAGGTTGCGCGCGCCCTGGTTGGTCAGGCCGGTCGCGTCCTGGACACGCCTGACGGTCAGGTAGGGGTTGGCGAATAGCAGCGTGACCAGCCCCGACAGGTTGGCCCGCGAGGTGGCGGCCTCGTCGAGATAGCTCTCCCGGAGCGTGACCAGGCGCTCGGACCTGGTCGTGGCGTCCTCGGCGGAGCGTCGCACCGCGGTGAGGAAGAACTGCAGCCACTCCTGCATCTCACCGCGCTCCCGCACGCTCTGCAGCCGCTGGTAGTAGGTCTGGCGGTGGGCCTCGATGTAGCCCGAGAGGTAGAGCAGCGGCGTGGTCATCCGCCCCTCCTCCATCAGCATCAGGTTGATCAGCAGCCTCCCGATCCGTCCGTTGCCGTCGAGGAACGGGTGGATCGTCTCGAACTGGTAGTGCATCAGCGCGCACCGCACCAGCGTCGGGCTGAGGTCGGGGACGTTGACGTACGCCTCCCAGTCGGCGATCAGCTCCGGCAGGTCGGACGGGAGGGGTGGGACGTACGCGGCGGTCGTGGGGTTGTCGGTCGGCGATCCCACCCAGACCGGGGTGCGCCGGAACTCACCGGGATGGCGCTCCTGGCCACGGACGCCGGTGAGGAGGGTCTTGTGGAGCTCGAGGACGAGTCGCTGACTGAGGGGCCAGCTCCTGATCAGCTCGAAGCCCTGACGGGTCGCGGCGAGGTAGGCCTTGACCTCGGCGACGTCCTCGCTCCTCGTCGCCTGACCGCTGACCTCGTCCTGGAGCACCTCCTCCAGGGAGGTCTGGGTGCCCTCGATCCGGGAGGAGGCGACCGCCTCCTGGGTCAGGTAGGGGCCGATCAGCAGCTCGGGATCCTGGATCAGCGCGCTCACCCCCTGGAGCCGCCCCAGCGCGGCGTCGGCGTCCGAGAGCGCCTTCACGGTGAGCGGCTGCAGGGGCAGGTCGCGCGGGATGTCGGCGGGCCGGTAGTACCAGTAGGCCCACTTGTTCCCCGGCTCGCGGGTCGCCCTGCCGAACTGCGGAGCGTCGTACCTCTCCGGATCCATGGCCGGTCAACTTACCACTCGGAAGGGGTTTGAGTTGGAAGTTGATGGGAACTTCCAAGCGGGACTTGGGAGTTCTCCGCCAACCTCCAAGTGCGTTCTACGCTGGACATCGTGCAGTTCGGCCAGTATCCCTCTCCGCGTCATACGATCGCCCACCTCTCCGACCCCCACCTCTATGCCGGGGACCGGCGGATCTTCGGCAAGGTGGACCCCGAGCCTGGCTTCGAGCGGGCGCTGGACCGGCTGCGCGGGATGACCACCCCACCGCAGGCGATCGTCTTCACCGGCGACCTCGCCGACCTGGGTGAGCGCGACGCCTACGTACGTCTGCGGAAGCAGGTCGAGCCGGTCGCCGCGGACCTCGGGGCCGAGATCATCTGGGTGATGGGCAACCACGACGAGCGCGAGGTCTACTCCGAGGTGCTCTTCGGGTCGTCGTCGGACGAGCCGCAGGACCGGGTCTACGACATCGACGGGCTGCGGATCATCGCCCTGGACACCACCGTGCCTGGCTGGCACCACGGCGACATCACCGAGCCCCAGCTGGAGTGGCTGGCCGAGGTGCTCGCCGAGCCGGCGCCGCACGGCACCCTGCTCGCGATGCATCACCCGCCGGTCCCGCTCCCGCTCAACGAGGCCAGCGTGATCATCGAGCTCGACGGCCAGGACCGGCTCGCCCCGGTGCTGGAGGGCACCGATGTACGCGCCGTTCTCGCAGGTCACCTGCACTACTCGACCAGCACCACCTTCGCCGGCATCCCCGTCTCGGTCGCCTCCGCGAGCTGCTACACCGCCGCTCCCGCGACCCTCGACCGCTACTCCGCCTCCGTCGACGGCCACCAGGCGATCTCGCTGGTCCACCTCTACGACGAGGGCGCCGGTGGCATCCCCGGCGCTCCGGTCGTCCACACCACCGTGCCGATCGGCGAGGCTCCCGAGGTCGCCGGCTTCCCCGCCGCGGTCCTCGAGAAGCTCGCTCCGATGAGCCCGGCCGAGCGTCGCGACCTCTTCTCCCGCAAGGGCAAGGCCGCTCGCGCCCTGCGGCGTCAGCTTCGAGACTGACCAGCGGCGCCTCGATCTCCGACTCCAGGCTGATGCGGGCCTACGCCCGGGCCCGGAACGATGGCTGCGAAACGTCGACGACGACAGGAGCACCCATGTCTCGGACCATCGTCCGCACGGGCACCGCAGCGATCGCCGCGGTGCTCCTTCCCCTGACCGCCGTGCCGGCGGCGTACGCCGATCCGGAGCCCGAGCCGGCGCGCGTCGCGCCGGACCCGACCGCACTGACCCGGGAAGCGACCGCGATCGCCGAACGGGCCGCCGCCGAGCGGAAGGGGTTGCGGGCGCGGTCGGCGACTCCCACCGCCGCCGACCTCGACCGTGCGGTCGACGCGCTCGTCGCCGACGGCGCCGTGGGCGTGACCGCCCGGGTCGAGACGCCCGGGCTGGAGTGGTCGGGGGCGGGTGGCGTACGCGAGGTCGGGAAGAAGAAGCCGGTCCGGCCCGGCGACCGGTTCCATATCGCCAGCAACACCAAGACGCTGATCGCGACCCTGGTGATGCAGGAGGTCGAGCGTGGCGGCTGGACCCTGGACACGCCTGCCAACGACCTCCTGCCGGGCACCTTCCCCGAGGGCGTCACGATCCAGCACCTGCTCAGCCACACCTCCGGCGCCCCGCGCGGGCCCGAGGAGATCCTCTTCGACCGCGTCGAGGATCCGACCTCGTGGGACCAGCTGATCGACGCGCTCGGCCAGTACTACTCCGAGGCCGAGCACCTCGCCTTCATGCGCGACGCCGGCTGGCTCTTCGAGCCCGGCACCGACTTCTCCTACTCCAACTACGGCTACGTCGCGCTCGGGGTCATGCTCGAGAAGGAGACTGGGCAGCGGATCGAGGATCTCGTCCGCGACCGGGTCCTCGAACCGGCCGGCATGCGGCAGAGCGCCTACCCGACCGATGCCCGCAACCGCGGCCCGTTCCTCGAGGACGCCGGCCACTACGAGGGTGTCTGGCGGCCGATGACCGGCCTGCACCCGAGCATCTTCCACGCCGCCGGTGCCGCGACCAGCACGACCGAGGATCTCGCCGACCTCAACGAGTCGCTCCTCACCGGACGCCTGCTGAGCCCGGCATCGGTCGAGAAGATGCTGCCGCCGATCGCGGGCAGCGCCGACCCGTCGTACGGGTTCGGGATCTACCGGGTCGCGGACCCGTGCCACGAGGGTGAGTTCCTCTACGGCCACGACGGCGCCCACATGGGTGCGCAGTCGATCAGCTGGGGCTCGCCGGACGGCACCCGCCAGATCACGCTCGGCTGGACCGGCCGCAACTGGGACAGCGCCGACCCGATCTACGACCTGGGTCTCCTGCTCGAGCCGATGCTGCTCGCGACCTGCTGAGACGTGCCGGACGCCGGCGCCGGGTCAGGGCCGGGGTCAGGGTCGCAGGATGCGGCGCTCGATGGCCGTGGCGACGGCGCCGGCGCGGGTGTCGACGCCGAGCTTGGTGTAGATGTGGGAGAGGTGGGACTTGACCGTCGCCTCGCTGACCAAGAGCTCGCGGGCCATCTCCTTGTTGCCCAGGCCCTTGGCCAGGAGGCGGAGGATCTCGACCTCGCGCGGGCTCACCTTCGGCGTCGGCGAGGCGGCCCGCTGCAGCAGCCGGGTGGCCACCGATGGCGCCAGCACGGTCTCGCCGCGGGCGGTGCCACGGATGGCGCGGAAGAGCTCGTCGGGCGGCGCGTCCTTCAGCAGGTAGCCCGCCGCGCCGGCGTCGACGGCCTCGAGGACGTCGGCCTCGGTGTCGTACGTCGTCAGCACCAGCACCTGGGGCGGCGAGGGCAGGTCGCGGACCAGCCGGGTGGTCTCCGCTCCGCCCGGTCCGTCACCGAGGCTGAGGTCCATCAGCACCACGTCGGGCCTCGTCTCGCCGACGACCGCGACGGCCTGGGCAGAGTCGGCCGCCTCACCGACCACGTCCAGGTCGTCCTGGGCGTCCACCAGGGCGCGTACGCCTGCCCGGACCACCGGATGGTCGTCCACCAGCACCACCCGGATGCGCTGCTCAGCCACGACGCTCCTCCGCTCCGCTCTGTCCGGCCGCGAACGAGACCGCGACCACCGTGCCCTCGCCCCGGGCACTCTCGATGACCAAGTCTCCACCCAGTAGGCGGGCACGGGCTCGCATCCCGGCCAGGCCGTGTCCGCGCAGCCCGTCCGGCTCGTCCTTCAGGCCGGCCGGGTCGAACCCGGCCCCGTCGTCGCGTACGTCCAGGGCGACTCCGCCCTCGTGGAACGTGAGCGAGACGACCGCTGTGGTCGCGCCGGCGTGCTCGGCGACGTTCGCGAGCGCACCCCGCAGGGTGCGGACGACGGCGGTCGCCACCCGCCCGCCGACCTCGTGCGGGTCGCCGTGGACGTGGACCGGGACGCGGAGACCGGTGGTGGCGGCGACGTCCTCGGCGACCTGGCGTACGGCGGTGACCAGCGCCGAGCCACCGGTCAGCTCGGTGGGGGCGAGGTCGCGGACGACCCGCCGCGCCTCGTCGAGCGAGGAGCGGGCCATGGCGGCGGCCTGGTCGACATGGTCGCGGGCGTCGGCCGGGCGCGACTCCCACTCCTGGTCGGCGGCCTGGAGCAGCAGGTTGATGCTGGTCAGGCCCTGGGCCACGCTGTCGTGGATCTCCCGGCTCAGCCGCGCCCGCTCGGCCACGACACCGGCTCGACGCTCGGCGTCGGCGACCTCGTCCTGGGCCGCCTCGAGCTCTGCGAGGAGCGCGCGCCGGGTGACCGCGTCGCGCTCGAGGGCACGGTAGGCGGTCACCGCGAGCACGGCGACGCAGACCGGGCCGAGCAGCACGGTCGGGTCGGCCAGGCCGGTCATCCGGCTCCAGGCGACCGCGACGACCGCGACCAGGAACACCGTGACGGCCACGGCCCAGCGGAACGGCAGCACCCGCAGCGCCAGGAAGACCAGCGGCACCGCCGCCCACGAGAACGACGGGGCGATCAGGGCGAGCACGCTCCAGCAGGCGACGACCGCGGCCAGCCAGACGACCGCGGCCGTGCCGGCGAGGCGGCGGCCCGCGGCGTACGCGATCAGGAGGACGGCGGCGCCGGGCAGCACCACCTCGGCCTGGTCACCGAAGCCGTGTCCTTGCAGGTAGCGCGCGACCGAGGCGACGACGAGCACCACCAGCGAGATGTGGAGCCAGCGGTCGAGCAACGCCTGGCCGGCCAGGATCCCACCGGCGCTCGAGACGGGGCCTGGAGGTGGCGCGGGTTCGGTCGACATGGTCGTTCCAGGCTAGGCCGGTCGCAGCGTCCCGGCATCATCCGATCGGCTATCCGGGGTGTCGCCGAACGGCTATCCAGACGTCGCCGGTCACCCGATGTCCGGGCCCCTCCCCGACGGCGATGGTTGAGGCATCAGCCCGAACAACCGGACCGATCACCCTGAGGAGCACCACCATGCGTACGTCCCGAATCGCCGCCCTCGCCGGCCTGGCCGGCATCGCCGCCTCGGCGACCCTGTCCTTCACCGCCCTCGGCACGGGCACCGCGGCCAACGCCGCCGAGGGCCACGGCCGCCCGGCCAGCTACCTGCTCGAGGGCGAGTCGTTCGCCCAGGGCGGCTCGAAGTTCGAGGGCATCGGCGTGGACCGCGAGTCCGGAAGGTTCTACGTCAGCGAGGTCACCGGCGGCGAGATCCAGCGCGGCTCCGCCGACCGCGCCCAGGCCGAGGAGTGGCTGGCCGGTGACGGCACCGACGGCCGCTACACCGCACGCGGGATCACCGTGGACGACGAGGGCCGCATCTACATCGCCGGCGGCCCGAACGGCACCGGCAACGACCGCCCCGACCTGTGGGTCTACGGCCCCTCGGGCGAACTCCTGGCGGCGCTTCGCGTCCCTGACAACGACGCGTTCCTGAACGACGTCGCGATCGGACCTGACGGGGCTGCGTACTTCACCAACTCCAACGACCCGACGATCATCCGCGTCGCCGAGGGCGCCGACGGCTGGGAGGCCACCGAGTGGGCCGACGGCAGCTCGCTGATCACCCGGCAGGAGGGCTTCAACCTCGGCGGCATCGTGACGAGCACCGACCAGTCGGCGTTCGTGGTCGCCCAGGGCAACACCGGTCAGCTGTGGCGCTTCGACGTCGCGACCGGTGAGGTCAGCGCGATCGACACCGACGGAGCGAACCTGCGCAACGCCGATGGCCTCATCCGGCAGGGTCGCGACCTCGTCGTGATCCGCAACTTCGACAAGCAGATCGTGCACCTGGAGCTGAACCGCTCCGCGACCTCCGCCGAGAACATCTCGACGCGGGCGACCGATCCGGACCGCGTCCTCACCACCGGGAAGCTGCTCGACGGCCGGATGCTGCTGGTCGACAGCCACTTCGACGAGCAGACCGCGCAGGGGCCGTACGAGATCGTCACCGCCCGGATGCCGCGATGACCACCTCCTCCCTGCGGTGGTCGTTGTCCGCCGCGGCGCTGACCGTGCTTCTGGCAGGCTGCGCCGCGGTGCCGTCGGAGACCGCCGCACCGTCTCCATCGAGCTCTCCGTCGAGCTCGGCGTCCGCCCCGACGACACGGGCGGAAAGCACCCCCGACCCCGAGGAGCGAGAGCGGATGAACGAGCAGCTGATCAAGGCCGCCTGGGACAACGACGTGGCCCGCGCCCGCGAGCTGATCCTGGCCGGCGCGGATGTGAACCACCAGGACGACACCCAGCAGAGCGCGTACCTCATCGCCGCGAGCGAAGGCTACGTCGACCTGCTCGACCTGACCCTCCGCCACGGCGCCGAGATCAACGCCAAGGACTCCTACGACGGCACCGCGCTGATCCGCGCCGCCGAACGCGGCCACGCCGACGTCGTGGGGCGTCTGGTGCAGGCCGGCATCGACCTGGACCACGTCAACAACCTGGGCTGGACCGCGCTGCACGAGGCGGTCGTCCTGGGCGACGACGGCCCGGACGCGGCCGACACCGTCCGGGTGCTCGTCGCGGCCGGCGTGGACATCTCGATCGAGGCGGGCCGGGACGGGAAGACCGCGCTCCAGCACGCCGAGGAGCGGGGGTTCGACGCGATCGTGTCGACGCTGCGTACGGCTTCCTCCGAGGTCACCGATGGCGACGCCCGGCTCCTGCGTGCCGCTTCGGCAGGTGATGCGGACTCGGCCGCGGCAGCCCTCCGCGGCGGCGCCGATCTGGAGGCCAGGGACGGCAACCGGCGTACGCCGCTGCTGCTCGCGGTCACCGGCGACCGCCTCGAGGCGGCCCGTCTGCTGGTGCACCTGGGGGCCGACCCGGATGCCCTCGACGGCCAGCACGACACCCCCTGGCTGGTCACCGGTGTCACCGGGAGCGTCCCGATGGCCGAGCTGCTGCTCACCGCCGACCCCGACCTGACCGTGCGCAACCGCTACGGCGGCGTCTCGATCATCCCCGCCAGCGAGCGCGGCCACGCCGACTACGTGGAGCGGGTCGCGAAGACCGCGATCGACGTCGACCACGTCAACGACCTCGGCTGGACCGCGCTCCTCGAGGCCGTGATCCTCGGGGAGGGCTCCGACCGCTGGCAGCGGGTCGTCCGCAGCCTGCTCGCGCACGGCGCCGACCCGAGCATCGCCGACCGCGACGGCGTGACCCCGCTCGAGCACGCCCGCCACCGAGGCTTCACCGAGATCGCTCGCATCATCGAACAGCAGAACGGCTGAGCAGCCGTTGCCGCCGTGCTCGACAGGTCGCTCTTGACCTTGACGCTGCGTCATACCCGGACAGTGGTGCCCATCGATCCCAGAGAAGAGGAGCACCACCATGAACGCAGTCGTCATCGCCGTCGAGCTCGCAGCCGCCGCGGCCTTCCTGAGCATCCCGATCGTGCGCCACCGCTACGGCGCCCGTGCCATGGCCGGCGCCGAGGCCGAGCTCGCCCGCCAAGGCGTACGAACCAGTGCCCTGCGCGAGAACGGCATGCGGTTCGACGCCAGCGGGCACGAATGGTGGGCACCTGGCGGCATCGCCGCGTTACTGGTGACCGCGGCGGGCCTCACCCTCGCCGGCTTCGACTGGATGCGTCCGGTGAACCTGGTGGTGCTGTCGTTGCTGTTCCTCGGCAACTGCGTCATCGTCTACAGCAACCTGACCGCGGTGCGATCGGTGCAGGCCGCCTTCCGCCGCAAGAACGACCCCGAGCTGGCCGGCGTCGACGTCCCGGCCCTGCTCCAGGTCGCCGAGGCGGGATTCCCGGACTGGACCTGGACCCTCCAGAAGGCCCGCAACACCGTCGTGTTCGTCGGCGCGGCGCTCGGTCTGATCCTGCTGGCCGTGGCCTGACCGCCTCAGGTGACGCGGAAGACCGGCCAGCCGATCTCGGTGCGCCACGCAGCGGGGTCGCTGGTGTCGCGAGGACCGACGAGGTAGACCTCGCGCACCGGGCCGGCCACCGACATCGCGTTCTCCACCACCCAGGTCCCGAGCTCGCCGTAGGTGACCTCGATGCCGTCGTGCTCGCCGACGTGGGTGGTGACGGCGAGCTCCGCGGCCGGCAGGGTCGTGGGGTGCACGCGCCCCGCGTGGAGCGGCGTCGCGGTCGGCAGGTAGACGAGCGCGTGACCGCGCTCCTGCTCGAAGAGGGCGTTGTCGTAGCTGCCGCCCGGTGGCCCGGTCACGGTGGCCCCGACGGCGGACTCCAGCTCGGCCATCGCGCCTGCGTACCAGGTCTCGACGTCGTGATGCCCGACGACGGCCTCCACCGCCGCGACCGTCCGGGCGGGCTCCGCGCGCAGCTCGACGTCGATCGGCGCGGGGTCGGGCCGGAGCAGGCGGCGCAGCGACACGACCGCGGCCCGGGTGCGGTCGAGCTCGGCCTCGAGACGTTGCAGGTGGTCCGCGACCAGGGCCGCCCGGACGCCGGGGTCGGGGGTCCGCAGGATCCGTTGGACGTCGCTCAGGGGGACGTCGAGCTCGCGGAGCCGGTGGATGACCTGCGCGGTCGGGATCTGGTCGACGGCGTAGTAGCGGTAACCGGTGGCATCGTCGACCACGGCGGGTTCCAGCAGGGCCGCCTCGTGATACCGGCGCAGGGTCCGCACGCTCAGGTGGGTCAGCCGCGAGAACTCCCCGATGGTCAGCATGCCCTCATTGTGAACGCTCCCCCTGGGGGAGAGTCCACCGCTTGACCCTCCCACGCCGAGAGGCCGCACGGTGGACTCATGACACAGCACACCGAGATCCCGTCCACCCTGCTCCCGACCACCGTGCGCGACTTCCTCACCGCGCACATCGCCTACGACGCCGACACCGCCTCGTCATTCCTCACCGAGGACGCCGTGATCGTCGACCAGGACGAGACCTTCCGCGGCCGGGAGGAGACGTACGCGTTCCTGCGGGACGCCGGGGCGGAGTTCGAGTACACGACCGAGCAGGTCGGCGCCCACCGCGTCGACGACGCCCACTGGGTGGTCACCCTGCGGCTGGAGGGCACGTTCCCGGGCGGCGTCGCCGAGCTCGACTACCGGTTCGCGCTGCGCGAGGCCCTCATCACCGAGCTCGTCATCGCCAACCACCCCGCCTGACCCCGCATCACCTCGAGCTTCGAAGGAGAGAAAATGTCTAGTTCAGATCGCGATCGTCTCGACGGTCGCCGGGCACTGGTCACCGGCGGCTCGAAGGGCTCGGGCAGGGCCGTCGTCGAGAGGCTGCGAGAGCTGGGTGCCGACGTGTACGTGACGGCGCGCACCATGCCCGAGGGGTACGAGCACCCCGACCGGTTCATCGAAGCCGACATCCTGACGGCGGAAGGCACCGACGCCGTGGCCGCTCGCATCGCCGAGGACGTCGGCACGCTCGACATCCTGGTGCACGTCGTCGGCGGCTCGTCGACGCCGCCCGGTGGATTCGCCGTCATCACCGACGACCAGTGGCTCACCGAGCTGAACCTCAACCTCCTGGGGGCGGTACGGCTGGACCGAGCCCTCCTCCCGGCGATGATCGAATCCGGGTCGGGCGTGGTGCTGCACTTCACCTCGATCCAGCGTGAGCTGCCCCTCCACGATGCGACCTTGCCGTACGCAGCCGCGAAGGCCGCGCTGCGCACGTACAGCAAGGGGCTCGCCAACGAGCTCGCCCCGCGCGGCGTACGGGTCAACGCGATCAGCCCCGGCGGCATCGAGACCGAGGCCTACGAAGAGTTCGTCGACCGGATCGCCGAGGGCAACGGGCTCCCCCGTGAAGCAGCCAAGCAGACCATCTTCGACTCCCTGGGAGGCGTACCCCTGGGACGATTCGCGCACACCGAGGAGATCGCCGACCTGGTCGGCTTCCTCGTCTCGGACCGCGCCTCGGCGATCGTGGGCGCCGAGTACGTGATCGACGGCGGCACCGTCCCGACCGTCTAACCCGTCTAAACCGTCTGACCCAGGCACTACTTGCGAGCAACCACCTCCTCCCGGGTGAAGGTGAGCTGCTGGACATCGATGTAGCCCGCGGCGAACCCGGCCCGGGAGTACTCCAGGTAGAAGTGCCACATCCGTAGGAACGTCTCGTCGAACCCGAGCGCCCGGACGTCCTCGGCGCGGTCGAGCAGCGCGAGGTCCCACCGCCGCAGGGTCTCGGCGTAGTGGGGGCCGAACGAGAGCCGGCTCCGCACCCGGAGCCGGGTGTGCTCCTCGGTGACGCCGGTGATCGCCTCGGTCGACGGGAGCAGGCCGCCGGGGAAGATGTACTTGGTGATCCAGGTCTCGGTGTTCCGGGTCGCGAGCATCCGGTCGTGCGGCATGGTGATCGCCTGGATCACCGCGGTGCCGCCCGGGGCCAGGACCTCGTCGATCTTCGCGAAGTAGGCCGGCCAGAACCGCTCACCCACCGCCTCGATCATCTCGACCGAGACGACCGCGTCGTACGTCCCCTCCACGGCTCGGTAGTCGCGCAGCTCGACGTCGACCCGATGGTCCAGACCCGCCGCGCCGATCCGGCGCCGGGCCAGCGCGGCCTGCTCGACGGAGAGGGTCACCGAGGTGACCTGGGCGCCCCGGGCGGCGGCCCGCAGGGCCAGCTCTCCCCAGCCGGTGCCGATCTCCAGCAGGCGCGTGCCTGCGCCGACCCCCGCCTCGTCGAGGATCCGGTCGATCTTGCGGTGCTGGGCGAGCGCCAGGTCCTCGGTCGAGGGCAGCGAGGAGAAGAGGCCCGCCGAGTAGCTCATCGTCGGGTCGAGGAAGAGCGCGAAGAAGTCGTTGGACAGGTCGTAGTGGTGGCCGATGTGCTCGCGCGCGTTCTCCGGGGTGTTCAGGTCCTTCGCGCCCCGGCGCCGCTCGTAGACCCCGCGCAGCCGCTGCGCCCACCCGGGGAGGAGACCGTCGAGGTCGCGGCAGAGGACGGTCAGGGTCTCCCCCAGCTCGGGGGCGTCCCAGGCGCCGGTCAGGTACGCCTCGCCGAAACCGATCAGCCCGTGCCGGCTGAGCCTGGCGTAGAACTCCTCGGGCCGGTGCAGCACGATGTCGGCCGGGCTGCCGTCCTCGCTCACGCTGATGCCGAGCCGCTTCGTGGCGGCCCGGAACACGGTCCCGGCGGCGGCCGCGGTGCCCCGGGTCACCAGGCCGTCGGGCGCTTCCTGCAGCATCGGCCAACGCTCGGCCACCAGGGTCGGGGCGGCGGGGGCTTCGATGGTGTTCATCGGACTCCTTCTTGGTGGTGCAATGGCCTTCTGTTGACCGGCAGGCGTCGTAGCCACAGTGCTACGCCATGGATACGGATCCAGACCGCGCCGAGGAGCGCAGCGGGAGCGGACCGGAGCGTGGCCCCGAACCGCGGTTCGATCCGATAGCCGCGGACGGCGGCGTCGAAGACGGTCCCGTCCTCGGTGGTCAGCCGGACGGCGACCGCGAGCCGTCCGTCGGGCGGAGGCACGGCGAGGTCGTAGCGGCCGTCGACGCCGTGGAACGGCGAGACGTACATCGCCTTCGTGACCTGTGCCCGATGCCGTTCGTCGGGGTGGACGAGATAAGCGTGCCGGTCGCCGTAGGTATTGTGCACCTCGACGACGGTGGCCAGTGGCTCCCCGGAGGCGGCCGTGCACCAGTAGACGCTGATCGGGTTGAAGCAGAACCCGAAGGCCCTCGGCTGAGCCGCCATCAGCACCCGGACTTCGCCCAGGTCGATGTCGTGGAGCTTCAGGAACGCGGCGAGGTTCTCCCGGATCGAGAGCTCGGGGTCGCCCAGATGGTCGCGGGCCTCGAAGCGGCCGAGGAGCCCGTGGTCGGGCAGCCGGTCCAGGTCGACCACCTGCCAGTGGGAACGGTGCACGAACCGGTTCCGCAGAGGCCCTCGTCGGGTGTGGCTGACCGTGGTGCGGTACACCCCGGTCGCGGTCTCCGGAGGTTCCGAGGGGGTCGTCCAAGGCAGCCCCAGCCGCTGGGCGGCCCGGGCCCCGGAGCGGGCGCCGTCCTCGTGGAACCCCCAGCCACGCCAGGCTCCGGCGAAGACCAGCACGTCGGAGTCCAGCTCGTCGGCGCGCTGTTGCGCGGCCACCGACTCCGGGGTGTAGAGCGGGTGCTCGTACTCCATGGTGGCGATCACCTTCGCCGGGTCGATCAGGTCGGCCCCGCCGAGCGTGACCAGGTGACGTACGCCTCCGGGAGCCGGCAGCCGCATCAACCGGGTCAGGTCGTAGGTGACCGTGACCTGACCGCGGCCAGGACGCTCCAGGTAGTTCCACGAGGACCGGACGTGCTCGCTGGCCGGCAGCAGGCTGGTGTCGGTGTGCAGCTGAGCCTGGTTGGCGGAGTACGGGAACCCACCCAGGATCTCCCGCTGGGCCGCCGTCGGCTCGCCGAGCATCGCCAGCGACTGTCCGGGATGCGTCGCCAGCACGGCCGCGTCGAAGAGCTCGGTGCGTCCGTTGCCGTCCGTGATCTCGACACCGGCGCCGGTCTCGACCACGTTCACCACCTTCGTCGAGGTCAGCACCCGGCCGCCCCTGGCGCGGATCGCGGTGGCGACCCTCTCGACGTACGTCGCCGACCCGCCGGTGACCGTGCGCCAGCGCGGCGAGCCGAAGACCTGCAGCATGCCGTGGTGGCCGAGGAACTCGAAGAGGTAGCGAGCCGGGTAGCTCAGCGCCGTGGCCGGGTCGCAGGACCACACCGCGGCGACCAGCGGCGCCATGAAGTGACGACGGAAGTGCGCGGTGAACCCGTGCTCGTCCAGGAACGCCTCGAGGGTGCGATCGTCGGGCTCGTCGCCGGCGAGGAGTGCGCGCGCCGCCCGATGGAACCGTGGGATCTCGGTCAGCATCCGCAGGTGCGCCGGGCGGAGCGCACGGCGGTCGGGCAGCACCCCGCGCAGCCCGCGCGCACCGGCGTACTCCACCTCGGCGCCCGACGAGCGCACCGACATCGACATCTCGGAGACCTGGGTCGGCACGTCGAGCTCGGCGAAGAGCCGGAGCAGCGTCGGATACGTACGCCGGTTGTGCACGATGAAGCCGGTGTCGATCGCCAGCTCGCTCCCGTCGGGCGCGGTGACACGGTGGGTGTCGGCATGACCGCCCAGCCGGTCATCGGCCTCGAAGAGCGTGACCACGCCGTGCAGCGACGCCACGTAGGCCGCGGTCAGGCCGGCCACACCACTGCCCACCACCGCGATCCGGCGGTGGTCGTGGTCCGCGCTGCTCATCGGGCTCCTCAGGGGTCGAAGGGGCGAGCGACGCAGAGGCGCCGTCACCCGGTCTTCGGTCTCCGAGGCGAATCGGATTGGGTCCGGCAGTCGTGTTTTTCGCCGACCCGAGGAGCGTCAGCCGCGACCGGCGTACGGCATCCCGGTCGCGAGGATGGTCATCGTGGGCACGCTGACGCCGAGCGGGAGCTGCGCCATGGCGACGACCGCGTCGGCGACGTGCTGCGGGTCGAAGGTCGGCTCGGGGCGTACGGTGCCGTCGGCCTGACGGGCGCCGACCGCGATCCCGGCGGTCATCTCGGTGGCCGCGTTGCCGATGTCGATCTGGCCGACGGCGATGTCGTGAGCGCGGCCGTCGAGCGCGAGGGCTCGGGTGAGGCCGGTGATCGCGTGCTTGGAGGTGGTGTAGGCGGCGCTGCCCGGGCGGGGGACGTGGGCGGAGATGGAGCCGTTGTTGATGATCCGCCCGCCAGGCGGGTCCTGTCGCTTCATCCGCGCGAACGCCTCCCGGGCGCAGAGGAAGGAGCCGGTGACGTTGACCGCGAGCGTCGCCGCGAACTCCTCGGGCGCGACCTCGTCGACCTCGCCGCTCGGACCGAAGGTGCCGGCGTTGTTGACCAGCAGGTCCACCCGCCCCCACATCCCCACGACGGCGGCGAACGCGGCCTCCACCTCGGTGGCGGAGGCGACGTCCGTGGGCAGCACCAGGGACCGCGCCATCACCGACGCGGTCTCCTCGAGCGAGGTCCGGGTGCGCCCGAGCAGGGCGACCTGGAAGCCGGCGCCGTCCAGAGCCTGGGCGATCACCCTGCCCAGGCCGGAGCCGGCGCCGGTGACGACCGCGACCGGCATCAGCCGAACTGCCGCGACAGGACCGCGTGCCGGTTGACGTCCTTGTAGAGCAGGTAGCGGAACCGGCCGGGTCCACCGGCGTAGCAGGCCTGCGGACAGAACGCCCGCAGCCACATGAAGTCGCCCTCCTGCACCTCGACCCAGTCCTTGTTGAGCAGGTAGACGGCCTTGCCCTCGAGGACGTAGAGCCCGTGCTCCATCACGTGCGTCTCCGGGAACGGGATCGCACCGCCGGGCTCGAAGCTGACGATGTTGACGTGCATGTCGTGGCGTACGTCATCGGGGTCGACGAAGCGCTGGGTCTTCCAGGCGCCGTCGGTGCCCGGCATCTCGCCACCGGGCACGTCGACCTCGTTGGTGACGAATGCGTCCGGCACCGCGATCCCCTCGACCCGTTGGTAGGCCTTGCGGATCCAGTGGAAGCGGGCGACCTGGTCGCTGGTGTTGTGGAGCGTCCAGGCGGAGCCGGGCGGGAGGAAGGCGTAGCCGCCGGGGGCGAGATCGTGCTTCTCCCCCTCGATCGAGAGCGTCAGCGCGCCCTCGACCACGAACAGGACGCCCTCGGCGCCCGGGTCGAGCTCGGGCTTGTCGCTGCCGCCGCCGGGCGAGACCTCGACGATGTACTGCGAGAACGTCTCGGCGAAGCCCGAGAGCGGGCGTGCGATCACCCACAGCCGGGTGCCCTCCCAGAACGGCAGCTTGCTGGTGACGATGTCGCGCATGGTGCCACGGGGGAGCACGGCGTACGCCTCGGTGAAGACGGCCCGGTCGGTGGTCAGCTCCCGCTGCGACGGGTGGCCGCCGGTCGGGGCGTAGTAGCGGGGTGCGCTCATGGTCGGGCTCCTTCTGTGGTGGCTCTGCTGAGCAGCCGGCCCTGGGGCGCGGCCTCGATGTCGATCTTCTCGCCACGCAGCCAGGTCTGGCGGACGACGCCGGTGAGGGACCGGCCGTGGTAGGGCGTGACGGCGTTCTTGTGATGGAGCCTCGCGGCATCGACGACGAAGGAGTCGTCGGGGGCGAGGACCGCGAAGTCGGCGTCGTGGCCGACCGCGATCTGTCCCTTGCCGGTCAGGCCTGCATGGCCGGCGGGTGCCTGCGACATCCAGCGGGCGATGTCGGTGAGGGCGAACCCGCGGGCCCGGGCCTCGGTCCAGACCGCCGAGAGGCCGAGCTGGAGCGAGGAGATGCCGCCCCACGCGACGCCGAAGTCGCCGGTGTCGAGGGCCTTCAGGTCGGGGGTCGAGGGCGAGTGGTCGGTGACGACCATGTCGATGACGCCGCCGCGCAGGCCCTCCCAGAGCAGCTCGCGGTTGGCCGCCTCCCGGATCGGCGGGCAGCACTTGTACTGCGTCGCGCCGTCGGGGATCTCCTCCGCGGCGAAGGTCAGGTAGTGGGGACAGGTCTCGGCCGTGATCGGGACCCCGTCGCGACGGGCCGAGGCCAGCATCGCGAGCACGTCGGAGCTGGAGACGTGCAGGATGTGGACGCGGCAGCCGGTCCACCGGGCCAGCTCGATCACCTGGGCGATCGCGAGGTTCTCCGCACCCCGCGGCCGGCTGTGCAGGAACCTCTCGTACGTCCCCCCACCCGCCGCGGGCGCGTGCTCGATCGCGTGGGCGTCCTCGGCGTGCACGATCAGCAGGCCGTCGAAGGTCGCGATCTCGCGCATGGCGAGCTCGAGCTGCTCGGCGTCGAGCGGAGGGAACTCGTCGACGCCCGAGTGGAGCAGGAAGCACTTGAAGCCGGAGACGCCCGCCTCGTGCAGGGGCCGCAGCTCGGCGACGTTGCCGGGGATGGCACCGCCCCAGAAGCCGACGTCGACGAAGGCCTGGCTCGCCGCCGTCTTGCGCTTGAGGTCGAGCGCCGGCAGGTCGCAGGTCGGCGGGATGCTGTTGAGCGGCATGTCCACGATCGTGGTGACGCCGCCGGCGGCGGCCGCCCGGGTCGCCGAGGCGAAGCCCTCCCACTCCGTCCGGCCCGGGTCGTTGACGTGCACGTGCGCGTCGACGACGCCGGGCATCAGCACCTCGTCCTCGGCGAGCTCGACCACGCGTTCCGCTGTGAGGCCGGCGGATTCCACTGCGACGATCTTCCCGTCGCGTACTCCGACGCTGCCCGCTCGCTCACCCTCGGGGGTCACCATCCGCGCCGCCCGGATGACGACGTCGAGATCTCGACTCACACCCTCACCTCCGCCTCATCGACTGCCACCACCCGCGTCCGCTGGCGCCCCAGGCCGGTCACCTCGGCCTCCACCACGTGCCCCTCCCGCAGGAAGGGTCGGGGCTCGGGCCGCAACGCTGCGACCCCGCCAGGTGTCCCGGTCAGCACCAGGTCGCCGGGTTCGAGTGTCATCAGCGTACTGAGGTAGGCGAGGAGCTCGCCGACGCCGTAGGCCATCCGGGCGGTGGTCCCGCGCTGCCGCCGCTCGCCGTCGACCCGGAGCTCCAGGACGAGGTCCTGCGGGTCGCCCACGGCGTCGGGCGTGACCAGCCAGGGACCGATCGGGGTGAACGTGTCGGCGCACTTCCCCTTCGCCCAGGTGGGCCCGGCCGCGATCCGCTCACGCTCGCTGACGTCGTCGGCGGTGAGGTAGCCGCCCACCGCGGCGAGCGCCTGCTGCGGATCCGGGCACCGGGAGAGCCTTCGCCCGACCACCACGCCCAGCTCGACCTCGTAGTCGGTCTTCGTCGAGCCCGGCGGCAGCTCGATCTCGTCGTAGGGGCCGGCGATCGACGTCGACGGCTTGAGAAACACGACCGGCTCGTCCGGGATCGCGACCCCGGCCTCCTCGGCGTGGTCCTCGTAGTTGAGCCCGACCCCGACGATCTTGCCCGGCCTCGCCACGGGTGGTCCGATCCGGGTGCCGTCGGGGACTCTCGGAAGTACGCCCGAGGCGACCGCCTCTCGGATCAGTCGGAGCCGTTCGGGGTCGCCGAGCAGGTCACCGTCGACCACCGGCACGACGGCCGACAGGTCACGCAGCACGTCCTGGTCGTCGAGGGCCGCCGGCCGTTCCTGGCCCGCCGGTCCCACACTCAGCAGTCTCATGCCGCCTCCTCGGATGCTGACCGAGTCACCTCGGTCTGGTTGCGGTTCCCTCGTGGAACTCCACGAAGGAGGTGCACGCTCACCGAGTTACCTCGGTGAGCATTCCGGCGCTCGCTCATACGTCCTCCTTGACGAGATGGTCGGCGGCGATCCGCTCCGCGATCTGCTCGAGCAGGGCCGCTGCGTCGGTCAGGCAGCGCTGCCGGTCGGGTTCGATGTCCACCAAGGCGTACGCAGCGCCGATGCCGGCCGCTCGCAGCCGGTCGTGGTCGAGGTGGTTGACCCCGCAGACCGCCACGACCGGGACGCCGGCGCGGGCGGCTGCGGCGGCGACGCCGGCCGGGGCCTTGCCGTGCAGGGTCTGCTCGTCGAGAGCCCCTTCGCCGGTGACGACGAGGGCCGCCCCCTCCAGCCCGGAGGCGAAGTCGACCAGCTCGAGGACGAGATCGATCCCCGAGCGGAGCTCGGCGCCCAGGAGGGCGACGGCGGCGAAGCCGACACCGCCGGCAGCACCGGCGCCGGGGTGGTCCCGGAGATCGACACCGGTCGCCTCCGCGACGACGTCGGCCCAGTGGCCGAGGGCGGCGTCGAGGCGGCGTACCTGGTCGGGGTCCGCGCCCTTCTGCGGCCCGTAGACCGCGGCCGCGCCACGGGGTCCGGTGAGCGGGTTGTCGACGTCGCAGGCGACGGTGATCTCGACCCCCTCGATGCGGCGGTGGAGCTCGGTGAGGTCGAGCCGGACCACGTCCTCGAGGCCGACGCCGCCATCGCCGACCGGGGCGCCCGAGGCGCCGAGCAGCCGGGCGCCGAGCCCGCGGAGCAGACCCGCTCCCCCGTCGGTGCTGGCGCTGCCGCCGATGCCGAGCACCACGCGGCGACAGCCGGCATCGATCGCGGCGGCCATCGCCTGGCCGGCCCCGAGACTGGAGGCACCCAACGGGTCCGGCGCCCCGGGAAGCCGGGCGAGCCCGGCCGCGTCGGCGAGCTCGACGACAGCGGTGTCGTCACGCCGGGCGTACGCGGTCCGAACCGGCGACCCGGTCGGCCCGGCCACGGCGACCGGCACCAGCGTAAAGCCGGCGGACTCGGCCGCCGCCAGGGTGCCGTCGCCGCCGTCGGCGACCGGGATCGCGTCGACGACCACGTCGGGACGTCCCTGGCGCATCCCGGCGCTCACCGCCGCCGCGACCTCGGCAGCGGTGAGCGATCCCTTGAACTTGTCGGAGGCGACCAGCACGCGGACCATGACTCAGTCCAGCGGGACGAGCGCGGTCGGGGCGTGCTCACCACGCTCGGCCAGCTCCTCGAACTCGACGACACCGTCGATCTCGACGCCCATCGAGACGTTGGTGACGCGCTCGAGGATGACCTCGACGAGCACCGGCACCCGATACTCCGCCTGGAGCGCCTTGGCCTTCTCGAAGGCGGCGCCCAGATCGGCAGGGTCGGTGACCCGGATCGCCTTGCAGCCCAGGCCCTCGGCGACCTTGAGGTGGTCGACGCCGTAGCCGTCGACCTCGGGGCTGTTGACGTTGTCGAAGGCGAGCTGGACGCAGTAGTCCATCTCGAACCCGCGCTGGGCCTGGCGGATCAGGCCGAGGTAGGAGTTGTTCACGACCACGTGGATGTAGGGGATGTTGAACTGGGCGCCGACCGCCAGCTCCTCGATCAGGAACTGGAAGTCGTAGTCGCCCGAGAGCGCGACGACCTGGCCGTCGGGGACGGCGGTCGCGACCCCCAGCGCGGCCGGGAGGGTCCAGCCGAGCGGGCCGGCCTGGCCGGCGTTGATCCAGTGCCGCGGCTGGTAGACGTGCAGCAGCTGCGCGGCCTGGATCTGGGAGAGACCGATCGTGGTGACGTACCGGGTGCCGGTGCCGAAAGCGCGGTTCATCTCCTCGTAGACCCGCTGCGGCTTGATCGGGACGTTGTCGAAGTGGGTCTTGCGGTGCAGGGTCCGCTTGCGCTCGGCGCACTCCTCGGCCCAGGACGTACGGCTCGGGATCCTGCCGGCGCCCGCCCACTCGCGAGCCACCTCGATGAGCATGTCGAGGGCCGCGCGGGCGTCGGAGACGATGGAGTAGTCCGGCGCGAAGACCCGGCCGATCTGGGTCGGCTCGATGTCGATGTGCACGAACGTACGTCCCCGGGTGTAGGTCTCGACCGAGCCGGTGTGGCGGTTGGCCCACCGGTTGCCGATGCCCAGGACGAAGTCGCTGGCCAGCATGGTCGCGTTGCCGTAGCGGTGCGAGGTCTGCAGGCCGACCATGCCCGCGTTGAGCGCGTGGTCGTCCGGGATCGTCCCCCAGCCCATCAGCGTCGGGACGACGGGGACGCCGGTGACCTCGGCGAGCTCGACCAGCAGATCGGCGGCGTCGGCGTTGACCACACCACCACCGGCGACGATCAGCGGGCGTTCCGAGGCCAGCATCATCGCCAGCGCCTTCTCCGCCTGGGCACGGCTGGCCGCCGGCCTGGCGATCGGGAGGGGCTCGTACGTCTCGATGTCGAAGTCGATCTCGGCCAGCTGGACGTCCAGCGGCAGGTCGACCAGGACCGGGCCGGGACGCCCTTCGCGCATCAGCCGGAAGGCCTTCTGGAAGGTGCCCGGGACCTGGGCGGGCTCCATGACGGTGACGGCCATCTTGGTGAGCGGGCCGGCGATGGCGGCGATGTCGACCGCCTGGAAGTCCTCCTTGTGGAGCTTCGCGACCGGCGCCTGGCCGGTGATGCACAGGATCGGGATCGAGTCGGCGGAGGCCGAGTAGAGGCCGGTGATCATGTCGGTGCCGGCCGGGCCGGAGGTGCCGATGCAGACGCCGATGTTGCCGGCCTTCGCCCGGGTGTAGCCCTCGGCCATGTGGGAGGCCGCCTCGACGTGGCGGGCGAGCACGTGCTGGAGCCCGCCGTGCTCGCGCATCGCGCTGTAGAACGGGTTGATCGCGGCACCCGGGAGGCCGAACAGCTGGGTCGCGCCCTCCTTCTCCAGGATCAGGACGGCGGCGTCGACCGCGCGCATGCGTGCCATGTCAGTTCTCTCCCTTGGTGGTGGAGCCGCTCAGGCGCTCGACGCCCCGCAGCAGGGCGGAGTGGTCGAGGCCGCCGTCGCCGTTGGCACGCGCGCTCGCCATCAGCTGGGCGACCAGCGAGCCGAGCGGGACCACGACGCCGGCCTCGCGGGCGGCGGAGGTGAGGATCCCCATGTCCTTGTGGTGCAGGTCGATCCGGAAGCCGGGCTGGAAGGAGCGGGTCAGCATGTTCTCCTTCTTCTGGTTGAGCACGCTCGAACCGGCGAGCCCGCCGCCGAGCACCTCCAGGGCTGCCTTCGTGTCGACGCCGTACGCCTCCAGGAAGACGACCGCCTCCGAAAGCGCCTGGATGTTGGCGGCGACGATGAGCTGGTTGGCCGCCTTGACCGTCTGGCCGGCACCGCTCGGGCCGACGTGGACGATCGTCTTGCCGACCGCGTCGAAGAGCGGCTTGGCGGTGGCGAAATCGTCGGCCTCGCCCCCGACCATGATCGAGAGGGCCGCGTTCTTCGCGCCGGCCTCGCCGCCGGAGACCGGGGCGTCGAGGATGCGGAAGCCGCGCTCGGTGGCCTGCTCGGCGAGCGCCGCGCTCACGTCGGGCCGGATGCTGGAGAAGTCGATGATCAGCGCGCCGGCTGGGGCCGACTCGAAGACGCCGCCCTCGGCGGTGAGGACCTCCTCGACGTGGGGCGAGTCCGGGACCATGATGCAGACGATCTCGGCGTCGCGGCAGGCGTCGGCGGTCGACTCGGCGGCGCGGCCACCCGCGCCGACCAGGGGCTTCGCCCGCTCGATCGAGTGGTCATAGCCAGCCACGGCGTGGCCGGCCTCGGCCAGGTGGACGGCCATCGGGTTGCCCATGATGCCGAGGCCGATGAAAGCGATGTTGGTCATGATGATCTCTCCTGCGGGGGTCGTCAGTGGGTGCTGGTGGCGGCGCTGCGGCGCTCGCGCGGCAGCCAGTCGAAGCTCTCGGCCGAGGTCGTGGCGGGCTTGTACTCGAGCCCGACCCAGCCGGCGTAGTCGGCCGCCTCGAGCGCGGCGAGCTGCCGCTCGAGCGGGAGCTCGCCGGTGCCGGGCTCGTTGCGGCCCGGGGCGTCGGCGATCTGCACGTGCGCGATCCGAGCAGCGTACGCAGCGATCACCGCGTCGACGTCGTCACCGTTCACGGCGAGGTGGTAGAGGTCGGCGAGCAGGCCGATGTTCGCCTCGCCGGCGCGGTCGATCGCGGCCACCGCGTCGGCGGCGGTGAGCAGCGGGTAGCGGTCGGCGCCGCTGACCGGCTCGACCAGCACGGTGCCACCGATCCGGGCCGCGGCGCGGGCGGCCAGCGCGAGGTTCTCGGCGCCGAGCTCGTCCTGCTCCTCGGCGGCGACGCCGTCGACACGGTTGCCGTAGAGCGCGTTGAACGCGGTGCAGCCGAGTCGCTCACCGATGCCGATGGTGGCGTCGATGTTGTCGCGGAACTCCGCCGACCGGGCCGGCCAGGAGACCAGACCGCGGTCGCCCGCAGGCATGTCACCGGCGAAGAAGTTGAGGCCGACCAGGTGCACCCCGGCGTCCTGCACGGCGGCGACGAAGGCGTCCGCGTCCTGGTCGGACGGCACCGCCTCGGCGAACGGCCACCAGAACTCCACCGCGTCGAAGCCGGCGGCCTTCACCGCCGCGGGGCGCTCGAGCAGCGGGAGCTCGGTGAACAGGATCGAGCAGTTCACCTCGTAGCGGAGCTGGTGGGTCATCTCACCATTCCTTCCGTAATGCGGAATTTGATTTCTGACATTCGAAATATAAGGATGTGAGCGGAGTCACGTCAACCCGACCAGACCCCTCAGCCGCAAACTGGTGAAGAAACGACAACGGCCTCCCGCGTACGGGCGCGGGCGTTGTACGTTCCTCCAATACGCGGCTGACGGACCGTGGAGGCACCGTGCAACTGGCAGAGCTGTTGGAGACGCCCGACCTGGGCCTGCGACTCCTGCACGCGCCCGAGGGGTCGCTGGACCGTCCCGTCGGTCGCACGATCACGATCGACCTGCTCGAGCCGGGCCGCTATCTGAACGGCGGCGAGCTCGTGCTCACCGGCCTCGTCTGGCGTCGCGGACCGGAGGACAGCGAGACGTTCGTGTCCTCGATCGCGGAGGGCGGCGCGACCTGCCTGCTGGCCGGCGCGGCCCTGCTCGGCGCGGTGCCCGACGACCTCGTCGAGGCCTGCCGCCGCCATGACGTCGCCCTGGTCGAGGTGCCCGGGGATGTGGCGTTCGCCGACGTCACCGAGTACGTCGCCGCCGCCGGTGCCGCCGGCGAGAGCGCCCGGATGTCGGCCAGCCTGGCCCGCCAGCGCCAGCTCCTCTCCGCCATCGCCTCCGGCCGCAGCCTCGACGAGCTGGCCGCCCGGGTGGCCTCCGAGATCGGCCACGCGTGCCGGGTGCTCACCGCGAGCGGGCGCCATGTCGTACCCGGTCCCGGCGAGCTCGACCCGGAGACGGTCGATGCGCTGACCCGCCGCTTCCTGACCGCCGACCTGCTGCCCGCCGTGGCCGAGGCCGGGGACCGGCGCTACTCCCTGTTCCCCATCGGGTCGGGCTTGGCCGACCGCCTCACCGGCTGGACGGTGGCGGTCGAGGGCGACCACACCACCTGGCCGCGCGAGGACCTCGACATGGTCCACGAGTTCGGCGCCATCACCGCCCTGGACCGCTCGCGCCGTGACGAAGGATTCCGCGTCCGGCGACCGCTGGCGGCAGCAACCCTCGCCCACCTGGAGGCCGGCGCCTCACCCGCCGAGATCGCGACCGGGCTGCGCCAGTCCGGCCTCGATCCCGAGCGTCCGCTCGTGCTCGCCGTGGCCGAGCTCGGCCCCGGCGGCCCGCCCGACGCGGTGGCCGCGGTGCTCGAGGACGTGGCCCTCGGCCTGGGACCGTCCGTGGTCGCCAGCGCACGGGACGGCTGCGCCGTCGCGTTCCTCCCCGCCCGCCCCGACCTCACCGACCAGCTGCGCCGCTCGCTCACCCGCCTGGCGCCGGCCCTGGTCCGCGGCTCGCTGTCGGTGGGACTGAGCGGCGAGAGCGGCATCGACGCGCTGGCCGGTGCGCTCGAGGAGGCCCGGTTCGCCCACCGGGTCGCCCGTTCCGGCGGCGGCGCGGTGGCGCTGTCCAGCTCGGAGGAGGTCACCTCCCACGTGCTGCTGCTCGCCACCGTCCCCGACGACATCCGCCGCACCTACGCCCAGCGCGTCCTCGGCCCGGTCCTCGAGCACGACCAGCGCACCGGGAGCGATCTGGTGCCGACGCTCGACCGGTTCCTGACGTACGCCGGGTCGTGGACGCGCACGGCGGAGTCCCTCCATCTCCACGTCAACAGCGTGCGCTACCGGATCTCACGGGTCGAGGAGCTGACCGGCCGCGACCTGACCACGATGGAGGATCGGGTCGACGTCTTCCTCGCGCTCCGATCGCTCTGAACCGCCGCCGGTGTAACACGTCGTTCGTAGGACTACTCGCCCTGTTGGAGCGACCGGATAGTCCTACGAACAACGTGTTACACGCGATCCACGAGGCCTTGTTTCACGCCACGGAAACCACTCCGAAACCGGCAGCACGTCATTCTGGAGCATCACACAAAGGCCGCATCCGCGCAGACCCCATCTTCGGATGATCGGCGGGTGCCGCTCGGCGCCCGAAGAGACCAGGCTGTGGTGTTAGTCACAGCTCACCTGCCCACGAGGGCGCCCCCGAGAAAGGTGTGAGGATGAACGCGAGAGCAGCCCTGAGGTCGATACGGCCCCAGAAGAAGGACGGTGGCCGCCCCACCCACCCCGTCGACGAGGTGCTCCCGGCGGGCAAGCTCGCCGTCTACGGCCTCCAGCACGTGCTCGCGTTCTACGCCGGGGCGGTGATCGTGCCCATCCTGCTCGCCAACTCGATCGGGCTGAGTCAGCAGGAGCTGATCCACCTGATCAACGCCGACCTGTTCACCTGCGGCATCGCCTCGATCATCCAGTCGGTCGGCTTCTGGAAGGTCGGCGTACGCCTCCCGCTGCTGCAGGGGGTCACCTTCACCGCCGTCTCGCCGATGATCGCGATCGGGATGGCGGCCGGTGGCGGCACCGACGGGCTGCTTGTCATCTACGGCGCGGTGATCGTCGCCGGTCTGGCGACCTTCTTCATCGCCCCCTACTTCAGCCGGCTGATCCGGTTCTTCCCACCGGTCGTGACCGGCTCGGTGATCACCATCATCGGCATCGCGCTCCTCCCGGTCGCGGCCGCGGACGCCACCGGCGGCGCCGGCCCGACCTCGGACCCCACGAGCGGCCGCAACCTGGCGTACGCCCTGGGCACCCTGGCCCTGATCGTGGTCATCCAGCGGGTCTTCAAGGGCTTCATGGCCACGGTCGCCGTGCTCGTCGGCCTGGTCGTCGGCACCCTGGTCGCGTGGGCTCTCGGGGACGCCCACTTCGACGCGGTCGCCGGCTCCGACTGGGTCGGGGTGACCACCCCGTTCCACTTCGGCTGGCCGCAGTTCTCCGCCGCCGCGATCATCTCGATGATCGTCGTCATGCTGATCACCGCCGTCGAGACCACCGGTGACGTCTTCGCCACCGGTGAGATCGTGGAGAAGCGGATCGGCCGCACCGACATCGCCCGCGCCCTGCGCGCCGACGGCCTGGCCACCACCATCGGCGGCGTCTTCAACTCCTTCCCCTACACCTGCTTCGCCGAGAACGTCGGCCTCGTCCGGCTGACCCGGGTCAAGAGCCGCTGGGTCGTCGCTGCGGCCGGCCTGATCATGGTGTTCATCGGGCTCCTCCCGAAGGTCGGCGCGATCGTCGCCGGCATCCCGCACCCGGTCCTCGGCGGCGCCGCCCTGGCGATGTTCGCGACCGTCGCGGTCGTCGGCTTCCAGACGCTCAGCAAGGTCGACTTCCACGACCACCGCAACGTGGTGATCGTGGCGACCAGCGTCGGTCTGGCGATGTACGTCACCGCGCAGCCCGAGGTCGCCCAGGCCGTCCCGGGGTGGGCCGAGATCATCTTCGGCAGCGGCATCACCCTCGGCAGCCTCACCGCGATCCTGCTCAACATCCTGTTCCACCACGTCGGCCCCGACTACGGCCCCGCCGTCGCCGGTCAGCCCGGCGAGGGCGTCCGGCTCGACCAGGTCAACCAGATGGGACGTACCGAGTTCGTGGAGACGTTCGACGGCCTCTTCCAGGGGCCGCGGTGGATGGTGGAGCGGGCCTGGGAGCAGCGTCCGTTCACCGACACCCACGCGCTGCGCCGCGCCTTCCAGGACGCCCTGTTCAGCGGCTCGGCCGAGGAGCAGCGCGAGCTGATCGAGGCCTACCCCGAGCTCGGTTCGAAGCTGGTCTCGGAGGGGATGGTCGGCGAGGAGTCGCTGCGCGACCAGTCCTCGAAGGGCCTGACCCACCTGGCCGAGCCGGACCAGGAGGCGCTGACCTCGCTCACCGACGCCTATCACGAGCGGTTCGGCTTCCCGCTGGTCATCTCCGTACGCGACTCCGACTCGCTCGACCGGATCCTCGCCGAGGGTCGGTCGCGGCTGGGCAACTGCGAACGGCAGGAGCACGCCGCCGCGCTGATCGAGATCGCCAAGATCGCCGGCCACCGCTTCGACGACTTCCTGCGCGATGCCAACCCCATCCACAGCGCCCGCACCCGCAACCCGATCCGGAGCCAGCCATGAGCACGCCCAGCGCCCCCGGTGTCACCGGTGTCCTCGGGGTCACCGTCAACGGAGACCAGGTACCCCTGGACGGGGTCGCCACCTACACCACCACCCTCGACTGGCTGCGCGGCCGCGGCCTGACCGGCGCCAAGGAGGGCTGCGCCGAGGGCGAGTGCGGCGCCTGCTCGGTGCTGGTCGCTCGGCCCGGCACCACCTCTCCGACCGAGTGGACCTCGATCAACGCCTGCCTCGTGCCGATCGCCGCGCTCGACGGCCAGGAGATCGTCACGAGCGAGGGGCTCGGCTCCAGCAGCGACCTCCACCCGGTGCAGCAGGAGCTCGCCGTACGCGGCGGGTCGCAGTGCGGCTACTGCACGCCGGGCTTCGTCTGCAGCCTCGCCGCGGAGTACTACCGTCCGAGCCGGGAGGCTGCCGGGGAAGGCGACTCCTGCGACCACGAGCACGGCCCGAACGGCGTCGACCTGCACGCGCTGAGCGGCAACCTGTGCCGCTGCACCGGCTACCGCCCGATCCGCGACGCCGCCTATGCCCTCGGCGCACCCGAGGCCGACGACGCGTTCGCCGCGCGCCAGCAGCAGCCACCGCCCGAGGTCCGACCGACCCGGATCGCCGTCGACGGTGCCGAGTTCATCCGCCCGGCCACGCTCACCGAGGCGCTCGATCTGCTGGTCGAGCGGCCGGAGGCGCAGGTCGTCGCCGGCTCGACCGACTGGGGCGTGGAGGTCAACATCCGCGGCCGCCGGGCGCCGCTCGTCGTGGCGGTCGACCGGCTGCCCGAGCTGCGCGAGCTCTCCTTCCGGACCGGCCACGTCGAGATCGGCGCGGCCCTCACGCTGACCGAGATCGAGCGCAAGCTCAACGGCCGGGTCCCGCTCCTGGCCGAGCTCTTCCCGCAGTTCGCCTCCCGCCTGATCCGCAACGGCGCGACGCTCGGCGGCAACATCGGCACCGCCTCCCCGATCGGCGACGCCCCGCCGGCGCTGCTCGCGCTCGACGCCGAGGTCGTGCTGGCCTCGCCGCGCGGCGAGCGGGTCGTCGCGCTGGCCGACTACTTCACCGGCTACCGCGAGACGGTCCGGGCCGCGGACGAGCTGATCCGCAGCGTACGGCTGCCGCTGCCGCTGGCTCCGGTCGTCGGCTTCCACAAGATCGCCAAGCGCCGCTTCGACGACATCTCCAGCGTGGCCGTCGGCTACGCCATCGAGATCGTCGACGGCACCGTGGCCCGCGCCCGGATCGGTCTGGGCGGCGTCGCCGCCACCCCGTTGCGCGCCGTCGCCACCGAGGACGCCCTGGTCGGGCAGGCCTGGACCGAGGAGTCCGTACGCCGCGCCGCGGCCGTCCTCGCCACCGAGGGCACCCCGATGGACGACCACCGCGCCAGCGCGTCCTACCGCTCGGCGATGCTCGGCCAGTCCCTGCTCCGCCTGTTCCACAACCACCGCGAGGAGGTGCCCGCATGAGCGCCCTGTCCGAACGCCCCGACAACCCGATCGTCGGGATCCCGCTCCCGCACGAGAGCGCCGCGCTGCACGTCACCGGCGAGGCGCTCTACACCGACGACCTGGTCGGCCGGATCGCCCGCACGCTGCACGCCTGGCCGGTCCAGGCCCCGCACACGCACGCCCTGGTCACCTCGCTCCGCACCGAGCCCGCCTACGAGGTCCCGGGTGTCGTCCGCGTCCTGACCGCCGAGGACGTACCCGGGATCAACGACGCGGGCGTCAAGCATGACGAGCCGCTCTTCCCGACCGAGGTGATGTTCCACGGCCACGCGGTGTGCTGGGTGCTCGGCGAGACCCAGGAGGCCGCCCGGCTGGGTGCGGCCGCCGTCGAGGTCGACTACGAGGCCTTGCCGTCGCTGGTCACCGTGACCGAGGCGATCGCGGCGGAGAGCTTCCAGGGCACCCCTCGTAACCTCGAGCGCGGCGACGTGTCGACGGCCCTCGCGAGCGCGCCCCACGTCTTCGAGGGTGAGTTCGAGTTCGCAGGTCAGGAGCACTTCTACCTCGAGACCCACGTCTCGCTCGCGCTGGTCGACGAGGGTGGCCAGGTGCTGGTGCACAGCAGCACCCAGCACCCGTCCGAGACCCAGGAGATCGTCGCCCACGTGCTCGGTGTGCCGAGCCACGAGATCACCGTCCAGTGCCTGCGGATGGGCGGCGCGTTCGGCGGCAAGGAGATGCAGCCGCACGGCTACGCGGCCATCGCCGCGCTGGGCGCTCGGTTGACCGGGCGGCCCGTACGACTGCGGCTCAACCGCACCCAGGACATCACCATGTCCGGCAAGCGCCACGGCTTCCACAGCACCTGGCGTGCCGGTTTCGACGACGAGGGCCACATCGTCGGGCTCGAGGCGACCCTCACCGCCGACGGCGGCTGGAGCCTCGACCTCTCCGAGCCGGTGCTGGCCCGCGCCCTGTGCCACATCGACAACGCCTACTGGGTGCCGAACATCCGCGTCGACGGCCGCGTCGCGCGCACCAACAAGACCTCGCAGACCGCGTTCCGCGGCTTCGGCGGACCGCAGGGCATGCTCGTCATGGAGGACCTGCTCGGCCGGTGCGCACCGCTGCTCGGCATCGACCCGATCGAGCTGCGCCGCCGCAACTTCTACCAGCAGGACCAGACCACGCCGTACGGCCAGCCGGTGCGGCAGGCCGACCGGCTGGCGGCCTGCTGGGACCAGGTCGCCGCCTCGGGCGAGGTGGCTCGCCGTCGCGCGGAGATCGCCGACTTCAACACTCGCCACCCGCACACCAAGCGGGGCCTGGCGATGACGCCGGTGAAGTTCGGTATCTCGTTCAACCTGACCGCCTTCAACCAGGCCGGCGCCCTCGTCCACGTCTACAAGGACGGCTCGGTGCTGATCAACCACGGCGGCACCGAGATGGGTCAGGGCCTGCACACCAAGATGCTCCAGGTGGCGGCCACCGCGCTCGGGCTTCCGTTGTCCCGGGTCCGGCTGGCGCCGACGCGCACCGACAAGGTGCCCAACACCTCGGCGACCGCGGCCAGCTCCGGCGCCGACCTCAACGGCGCCGCGATCAAGAACGCCTGCGAGCAGATCCGCGAGCGGCTCGCCCAGGTCGCCGGTGGCCATCTCGGGATCAGCCCGAACGACGTACGAATCGAGGACGGCGTCGTCCGCGGCCTCTCCCCGGCGTCGGGGGAGATCGGCTGGAACGAGCTGGTCAACACCGCCTACCACCAGCGGGTGCAGCTGTGGGCGGCTGGCTTCTACCGCACCGAGGGCCTGCACTGGGACCCCAACGTCATGCAGGGCGAGCCGTTCAAGTACTTCGCCAACGGGGTCGCGGCGGCCGAGGTCGAGGTCGACGGCTTCACCGGCGCCTACACGCTGCGGCGCGTCGACATCGTCCACGACGTCGGCAACAGCCTGAGCCCGCTGATCGACATCGGCCAGATCGAGGGCGGGTTCGTGCAGGGCGCCGGCTGGCTGACCCTGGAGGACCTGCGCTGGGACACCTCCGACGGGCCGAACCGCGGCCGGCTGGCCACGCAGGCGGCGAGCACCTACAAGCTGCCGAGCTTCTCCGAGATGCCCGAGGACTTCCGGGTGAAGCTGCTCGAGAAGGCCCACGAGGAGGGCGCCGTCTACGGCTCCAAGGCCGTCGGCGAGCCGCCGTTGATGCTCGCCTTCTCCGTACGCGAGGCGCTCCGCGAGGCGGCCGCCGCATTCGGCCCGGCCGGCACCAGCGTCGAGCTCGGCTGTCCGGCGACACCCGAAGCGGTCTTCTGGGCGCTCGACAAGGCGCGTACGTCCCAGGGCCACGAGACGAGCGACGCCGGCGCCGAGCCGGCCATGGCCGGAGAGAGGTGAGGACATGGAGTGGCTGAAGGCCGTCCAGCGGCTGCGGGAGCAGCGGGTTCCCGGCGTACTCGTGACCCTGTCGTCCGTACGCGGTCACTCGCCGCGCGAGGCCGGGGCGAAGATGGTCGTCTCGGCCGACCGCACCTGGGCCACCGTCGGTGGCGGCAACCTTGAGGCGGTCGCGATCGAGCGCGCCCGGGCGATGCTCGCCGAGGATCGCGCGGCGCCTGAGAGCCTGAAGGTGTCGCTCTCCGACAAGGCGCCCTACCAGCACGGCGTGCAGTGCTGCGGCGGCGAGGTCGAGCTGCTGCTCGAGCCGCTGCCCGTGGTGCCCTCGGTGGCCATCTTCGGGATGGGCCACGTCGGGGTCGAGCTGGCCCGCATCCTGGCCCGCCACGACCTCGAGCTGCACCTGGTCGACTCCCGCGCCGCCCAGCTCTCGCCTGCGCACCTGCAAGGCCTGGACGACGCCGTCGCCGGCGTCCACGTCCACCAGGTGCCGGTGCTGCCCGAGCTCGTCATCGGCGAGCTGCCCGAGGGCACCCACGTCCTGGTCATGACGCACGACCATGCCGAGGACGCCGCCCTGTGCGACGCGGCGCTCCGCGCCGGGCACCTGGGGTCGATCGGACTCATCGGCTCGAGCGCCAAGTGGAGCCGGTTCCGGGCCAAGCTCGCCGACGAGGGTCACGCCCCCGAGGCGATCGCGCGCATCACCACACCCATCGGACTTCCCGATCTCGGCGGCAAGGAACCGGCCACGATCGCGGTCAGCGTCGCGGCCCGGCTGCTCCAGATCTTCGCGGGCGACCCCGCGCGGACCGAACAACAATCAAGGTGACATCCAGAATGACGCTCTTCCGAGGAACCTTCCTCGACACTCCCTCCGACCCGTTCTCCGGCGGCGAGCTCCGCACGGAGCAGGACGGCGCCCTGCTGGTACGCGACGGCGTGATCCGCGCCCGCGGATCGTTCGCCGATCTGCGCCGACTGCACCCCCAGGAGGACGTCGTCGACCTCAGCGGAGGCTTCGTGCTGCCCGGATTCGTCGACACCCACGTGCACTTCCCCCAGGTACGCGTCATCGGCGGCCTCGGCATGCCGCTGCTCGACTGGCTCGACCAGACCGCTCTCCCCGAGGAGGCGCGCCTGGCCGACACCGCCTACGCCGCAGGCGTGGCCTCCGACTTCGTCCGCGGCCTGGTCGGTGCCGGCACCACCACGGCGCTGGTCTTCGGCAGCCACTTCGCGCCGGCCGTGGACACCGTCTTCGCCGAGGCCGCCCGGGTCGGGCTGCGGATCACCAGCGGCCTCGTGGTCAGCGACCGGCTCATCCGCGAGGACCTCTTCACCGACCCTTCTCGCGCGCGGGAGGAGTCGCTGGCGCTCGCGGCCCGGTGGCACGGCGTCGGCCGGGCCCGCTACGCGGTGACCCCGCGGTTCTCGCTGTCGTGCACCGAGCCGCTGCTCGAGGCCTGCGGTGACGTGCTGCGCGCCGTACCGGGGGCCATGCTGACCTCCCACGTCAACGAGAACACCCGCGAGATCGAGACCGTCGAGGAGCTCTGCGGCTGCGACTACGTGACCTCCTACGACCGGCACGGCCTGGTCGGACCCGGCACCGTCCTGGCGCACAACGTGCACCCCACCGACCCCGAGCTCGCCCTGTTGGCCGCCCGCGGCGCCGCCGTCGCGCACTGCCCCTCCAGCAACGCCGCCCTCGGCAGCGGTCTCTTCCCGCTGGCCCGCCACCGTGCCCACGGCGTACGCGTCGCGATGGGCTCCGACGTCGGCGCCGGCACCGGGTTCTCCCTGCTCAAGGAGGGCCTGGGAGCGTACGTCGCCCAGCAGCTCCTCGGCGAGGCCGGTCACCCCCTGACCCCCACCCACCTCCTCCACCTGGCCACGGTCGCCGGTGCCGAAGCCCTCGGCCTCGCCTCCGCCGTCGGCGACTTCTCCCTCGGCCGCCGCTTCGACGCCCAGTGGATCAAGCCCGCCCCCAGCACCCCTCTCGACGTAGGCCTCGCCCACGCCGCCGACCCCGCCGACGCCCTGGCCAAGATGTTCGCCCTAGGCACCCCCGCCGACGTACGCAGCGTCTGGATCGAGGGCGACCTCGTCAACACCCCCGACCCCCACCTCGTCGGCTGACCCCCAAGCAGCCGAGTCGGCTCATCTTGACGCGAAATCCTGCCGAGTCGGCTCGTTATGACGGGCCGACTCGGCGCAGTCAGGCGAGCCGTCACCCCCGTCGGCCGAAGCGTCGCTCCCGTCGCCCGAAGCGTCACCCCGGTCGGCCGAGTGGTCGATGCGATGCCAACTCGACCGACGCGAGTGACGTCTCGGCAGTCGTCGGCGGGCCACAGCTCGTTGACCGACCCCTGCCGAGCCGTCACGTACGTCGCCCGAAGCGTCACGGGCGTCGGCCGAGTGGTCATCGTGGTGCCAACTCGACCGACCGGGCTGACCTCTCGACCGACCGCGCTGACGCCTCGGCCGACGCCAGAACGCCCGCCGCATCTCCCCAGGCCGAGTTGGCGCACCTTGACGCAAAATCCTGCCGAGTCGGCTCGTTATGACGAGCCGACTCGGCCCACTTAGGCGAGCCGTCACCCCCGTCGGCCGAGGCGTCGCTCCCGTCGCCTGAAGCGTCACCCCGGTCGGCCGAGTGGTCGATGCGATGCCAACTCGACCGACGCGAGTGACGTCTTGGCATTCGTGGACCACTCCAGGCCACAGCTCGTTGACCGACCCCTGCCGAGGCGTCACGTACGTCGCCCGAAGCGTCACGGGCGTCGGCCGAGTGGTCATCATGGCGCCAACTCGACCGACCGCGCTGACCTCTCGACCGACCGCGCTGACGCCTCGGCCGACGCCCGAACGCCTCCCGCATCTCCCATGGCCGAGTCGGCGCATCTTGACGCGAAATCCTGCCGAGTCGGCTCGTTATGACGAGCCGACTCGGCAGGATTTCGGGTGAGGACGAGCCGGCTCGGCCTCCGTACGGCATCCCTCAGCCGATCACGACCGCTCGATGTCGTCGTCGAGCCGGTCCCCGAAGCCCTCGCGAGAGTCCTGCGAGGCCGCGAAGACGGAGGCGCCGGAGCGGTTGCCGACGGTGATCTCGTTGAACAGCAGGTTGAGCACGACGGCGACCAGGGCGGTGGCGCTGATGCCGGAGTGCATGACCACCCCGAGCCATGCCGGGAAGGCGTCCCAGAAGGTCGGTGCCGCGATGGGCAGGATCCCGACGGCGATCGCGACGGAGACGATGACCATGTTGAGGTTGTCCTCGTAGTCGACCCGGGACAGCGTGCGGATCCCGGAGGCCGCGACGGAGCCGAAGAGGACGATGCCGGCGCCGCCGAGCACGGGGTACGGGATCGCGGCGACGACCGCGCCGACGACCGGCAGCAGCCCGAGCAACAACAGGACGAGGCCCCCGGTGGCCACGACGTACCGGCTCCGGATGCCGGTCAGGGCGACCAGCCCGACGTTCTGCGCGAACGCGCTGCACGGGAAGGTGCCGAACAAGGGCGCAACCGTCGTAGCGGCCATGTCGGCGCGGAGACCGCGAGCAACACGTCGAGCGTCGACGTCGGTCTCTACGATCTCGCCGATCGCCAGGATGTCGGCGGTCGTCTCGGTCATGATCACCAGCACGACGATCGTCATCGAGACGATTGCGCCGACCTCGAAGGTCGGGCTGCCGAAGTGCAGCAGCGGCGGCACCGCCACCAGGTCGGCATCCCCGACCGAGGAGAAGTCGGCCTGCCCCGCGATCACCGCGATCACCGTCCCGACGACGAGCCCGATGAGGATCGAGAGCCGTGAGATCGCGCCCTGGAACACCCGGCTGATCACCAGGATGATGAGCAGCGTCAGACCGGCGTACGCGATGTTGGTCATTGAGCCGTAGTCCGGCGCGGAGGCGTCGTTGCCCATCGCCCACCGGAACGCCACCGGCATCAGCGAGAGCCCGATGACGGTGATGATCGTGCCGGTGACGACCGCCGGGAAGAGCCGGACCAGCTGGGCGAAGAACGAGGACAGCACGAGTCCGATCAGGCCGGCGACGATGATCGCGCCGAAGACGGGTCGCAGCCCGTCCTCGCTGGCGATCGTGACCATCGTCGAGACGCTGGCGAACGAGATGCCCTGCACGATCGGCAGCCGGCTGCCGAAGGGCCCGAGCCCGAGTGTCTGCAGCAGCGTGGCGAGGCCCGATACGAAGAGCCCCGCGGTCACCAGCAGCGCCAGATCGGTGCCCGACAGGCCAGCGGCACCCCCGACGATGAGCGGCGGCGCGATCACGCCGCCGTACATCGTCAGGATGTGCTGCGTGCCGTAGGCGAGGAGCTGGCCGGGTGGATGCCGCTCGTCCTCCGGCCGGGTCGGGGCAGATGCGGTTGTCTGTCTCCTACGACCGAGCATGGCCGGTCCTCAGCAGAATCCGGGGATGGCGTGCCAGGCGTTGCCGGCGTCGGGGGCCTCGTCGCGTACGACCGAGGCTTCGATCAGGCCGTAGGGCCGGTCCGCGGCGAAGAAGACCTCGCCGGGGTTCTCCAGGCCGAAGGGCGAGAGGTCGGAGAGGAAGTGGTGCTTGTTGGGCGCGGAGAACTTGATCTCGGCGACGTCGCCGTGCTGCTCGAGCACCGAGGTGCCCATCCCGTTCAGGGTCTGCTGCAGCGCAAGGCTGTGGATCTCCGCGAACCGCTGCAGCAGCAGGGCCCGGATGGAGTCGTACGCCTTGTCCCAGTCGACCTCAGTGCCGGAGTAGCGCCACCGCGCGACGAGCGAGGTCGCCAGGATCCGGTCGGTGGTCTCCTGCAAGGTGGTGTATTCGTCCTTGAGGAAGCCGTGGAACTCCGAGCCGGTCGACTTGAGCACGACCAGGTCCTTGATGCCGGACACCACATGCGCCACCCGGTCCGACCCGCGCCCGTCCACGTTCACCACGGTCGTGCGTACGCCGCCGCCCGATCGCACGAAGGAGTGCTCGTGACCCGCACCATCGACCTGGATCCGGTCCCACGCGTATTCGTCGATCTCGACCCGGGCGCCCTCGGCGGCCGGGCAGGCCTCGAGGTAGCGGTCGGCGAGAGCCAGCGCGAACTCCTCGATCGAGGCGACGCCGATCTTCTTCGCGTACGCGAAGACGGTGTTCTTCTGGGTGTCGGTCGGCAACACGTCCTGCTGGTCGCCGCTGGTGTGGGCGTCGTCGAAGCGGCCGCGCAGGGATGTGGAGACGTTGAGGTCCCGGATCTGGTGGCGAGGAGTGTCGCGGTAGATGCGTACGACGCGGTTCTCGGCCTTGCCGTACTGGTTCGGTCCAAGTCGGATGGGCATGTCAGCTCCCTCGGTAGGTGGAGTAGGCGAACGGGCTCAGCAGCAGTGGCACGTGGTGGTGCCGCCGGTCGGTGACCGCGAAGGTGACGGAGACCTGCGGGTAGAAGCACTCCTGCCCGGTCGCCGCGTAGTAGGCGGCGGTGCCGAACCGAAGCTGATAGGTGCCGGTCGGGACCCGATCGGGTCCCAGGTCGGTCACCCGGCCGTCGTCGTCGGTGATGGCATCGGCGAGGACGACGGACTGGTCGGTGTCGTGAGGGTCGATCCGGCTGAGCCGGACCGGGACACCGGCGGCCGGGCGGCCGAGCGCGGTGTCGAGTACGTGGGTGGTGATGGCGCTGGTGCTCTGCCGCCCGGTCATCGGGAGACCTCCTCGACGGCCAGGACCCGCTCGAGGCGGAGCAGCGCGATCTTGCGCAGCTCGTCGGCGACCACGGCCGCCTCCTCGGCCGGCTGGTGGCCGAGCCGGTCGCGGAGCGAGGCCAGGACCTGGTCGGCCGAGAGGCCGGTGGCGCAGATCAGGAAGACCCGGCCGAAGCGCTCCTCGTAGGCCCGGTTGCCCTCCGCGAGGGCACGAGCGGTGGCCTGGTCGGTGCCGACCGCCGCCTGCTCGCGCCGCGACCAGGCGGCCTCGGCGTGCTCGCCCTCGGCGCGCTCCCCGATCCGGGGGTGGGCGGCCAGCGCCTGGTCGACGTCGGCGGCGGTGAACCGTCGGGCAGCCTCGTCGGCAGCACGGACGATGTCGGCCTCGGCGGCGTACGGGCGCCCGGCCAGGACGGCGGCGACCCAGCTCGGCGCGTCACAGCAGGCCCGTAGCGCGGGCCGCACCACATCTGCCGGTGAGGTGTTGAAGCTCTGGAGGTCCATGCACCGTTCTCTCTCGCTATGCGGAAACTAATTTCCGTACAACAACAACGATGGCATGTGTCTCTCGTCACAGTCAACAGTTTGTTGAAAAGTTTGAGGCTACTCCCGCTCGCGGTTCAGGTAGTTGTAGACCGTGAACCGGGTGACCCCGAGCGCCCCGGCCACGATCTCGGCACTCTTGCGGTAGTCGAAGGCGCCGCGCTCCTCCAGCAGCCGCACGGCGCGCTGCTTCCCCTGCCGGTCCAGGGTCCGCAGGTCGCCACCGAGCTCCCCGGCGACCTCGGCGAGCAGCCCCTCCAGCCCGCCGGCCGTACGCCGCGGCGCACTGTGCCCCTCGACCCGCACCTGGAAGGTGATCTGGTCGGCGCCGTGGTCCAGGCCGGCCGCCACCACGGCGGAAAGGGTCGCCAGGACCGCCTCCCGCTCACCGCGCACCGAGGTGCCCAGCGGCCCGAAGTCACACTCCAGACCGGCCTCGCGGGCGGCCTCGAGCGCCGCCGTCGCATGCTCGGGAGGCTCGCCCTCGCCACGGAACGGTTCGGTGGTGAACTCGGCTTCGACGCGCATGGCGGCAGGCTACCCAGCCTGCCGCCATGCGGTCGGGATGCTGGTCGTGATCCCGGAGCCGGCGTCAGCCGATCGGCCGGCGCGCCAGCTCGGCCAGCTTGGCCCGGTCGATCCCGGCGAGCCGTTCGACCTCGTCGGCCGCGACCGCACCGCACTCCACCCCGCGCAGCACGAACGCGGCGAGCGCCGCGGCGGTGGCGGGCTCGTCGAGATAGCTGGAGTCGCCGCCGTGGACGTACGCCTTCAGCCGGGCCGAGGCGACATCGAGCCCGTCCCGGAAGAACGCGTACGTCGCGAGGTAGCGGCTGGGCAGCTGGGCCGGGTGCAGGTCCCAGCCCTGGTAGATCCCGCGCGCCAGCGAGCGGCTCACCAGGCGCGAGTGGAGCCGCCAGGCGGCACGTACGGCCTCGGGGTCTCCGACCGGGAGCACGTTGGTCGAGCCGTCCGAGACGAAGACGCCGGTGCCGGCGGCGGCCACCTGCATCACGTCCTTGGCGTGGTCGGCGACCGGGTGCTCCATGCTCTGGAAGGCCGCCGCGACGCCGAGCGAGGCGGAGTAGTCGTAGGTCCCGTAGTGCAGGCCCGTGACCCGACCGTCTCCGGCAGCGATCATCCGCGCGATCAGCGCGGTCCCGTCGGAGCCGAGGATCGCCTGCGGCGTCTCGACCTGGATCTCGAACCGGAGGCTCCCGGCCTCGATCCCGTGGGCCGGCTCGAGCACGGAGAGCGCGGTGACCATCGCGGTGACCTGCTCGACCGAGGTCACCTTGGGCAGGGTGATGACGAAGCCGTCCCCCAGGCCGCCCTCGCGGGCCAGCGACTCCAGGAAAAGATCCAGCGTACGCAGCCCCCGACGTCGCGTCGGCGCCTCGAAGGACTTGATCCGGATGCCGTGGAACGGCGGCGCGGCGCCGTCGCGGACGGTGGCCGCCAGTGCCCCGGCGGCCGCCACGACCGCAGCGTCCTCGTCCGCATCGGGCCGGTTCCCGTAGCCGTCCTCGAAGTCGATCCGCAGGTCCTCGATCGGCTCGGCGGCCAGCTTGGCCGTCACCCGGTCGTAGATCGCGTCGGCCAGGTCGCGACGGAGGTCGAAGACCTCGGCGACCTCGACCGCCGAGCCAGCGAACTCGGCCAGCGCCTGGCCGGACTCGGCCGACCACTGCGCCACGGTCTTGTCGGAGTAGCGGTCGCCCGGCACGTAGACGGTGTGCACCGGCTGCCGTACGCCGCGGTCCCCCGGATAGCCGGCGGCCAGCGCCGCGTCAGCGCCGGCGAGCGCCCGGTCGAGCCGGGCGACCAGCTCCTCGAGATGGCTCATGCACCCACCACCTGCGCATAGGCGGGCAGGGTCAGGAAGTCGACGTAGTCGTCGGCGAGCGCGACCTCCTCGAAGATGGTGCGGGCCTGCTCCAGGCGGTGCTCGATCCCTTCGGCCGCCGCGAGCAGCTTCGCCATCTCCTCGTCGAGGACCTGGCGTACGAGCTCCGCGGTGATCTGGGTCCCGTCATCGAGCTTCGAGGAGTTGTGCACCCACTGCCAGATCTGCGAGCGGGAGATCTCGACCGTGGCGGCGTCCTCCATCAGGTTGTGGATGGCGACGGCGCCGGAGCCGCGGAGCCAGGCGTCGAGGTAGACCAGCGAGACCTCGACGTTGTCGCGCAGCCCGGCGAGGGTGATCGCGCCGCCCGCGGACGCGACGTCGAGCAGGTCCTCGGCACGCACCACGACATCGTCGCGCTGCCTGTCGACCTGGTTCGGGCGGTCGCCGAGGACACCGTCGAAGATGTCGCGGCAGATCGGGACCAGGTCGGGGTGGGCGACCCAGGAGCCGTCGAAGCCGTCCCCGGCCTCGCGCTCCTTGTCCTCACGGACCTTGGCGAAGGCGATCGCGTTGACCTCCTGGTCCCGGCGGCTCGGGATGAACGCGGCCATGCCGCCGATGGCGTGGGCGTTGCGGCGGTGGCAGGTCTTGACCAGCAGCTGGGCGTACGCACGCATGAACGGCGAGGTCATCCCCACCGTCGCGCGGTCGGGGAGCACGAAGGAGGGCCCGGCGTCGCGGAAGTACTTGATCAGGCTGAACAGGTAGTCCCACCGGCCGGCGTTGAGCCCGGAGGCGTGGTCGCGCAGCTCGTAGAGGATCTCGTCCATCTCGAACGCGGCCGGGATCGTCTCGATGAGGACGGTCGCGCGCACGGTGCCGTGCGGGATCCCGAGCGCCTCCTGGGCGAAGGTGAACACGTCGTTCCACAGCCGCGCCTCGAGGTGGCTCTCCATCTTGGGGAGATAGAAGTACGGCCCGCTCCCCCGCTCCACGAGCTCGCGGGCGTTGTGGAAGAAGTAGAGCCCGAAGTCGACCAGCGCGCCGACGACCGGCGTGCCGTCGACCAGGATGTGCTGGTCGTCGAAGTGCCAACCGCGGGGGCGCATGACGATCGTGGCCAGGCGCTGGTTCGTCTTGAGCTCGTAGAGCTTGCCCTGCGGGGACGTCGCCGAGATGTCTCGCCGAATGGCGTCGCGCAGGTTCACCTGGCCGCCGACCACGTTGCTCCAGTGCGGCGTGCTGGCGTCCTCCATGTCGGCCAGCCAGACCCGCGCGCCGGAGTTGAGCGCGTTGATCGTCATCTTCCGGTCGGTCGGACCGGTGATCTCGACGCGGCGGTCGAGAAGATCCTCGGGCACGGGCGCCACGGTCCAGTCGCCGGCACGTACGTCGGCCGTCTCGGGCAGGAAGTCGAGCCGGCCGGTGCGTGCGACCTCCTCGCGGCGGGTCCGGCGGGCGGCCAGCAGCTCGTCACGGCGGGGCCCGAACCGTCGCTGCAGATCCGCGACGAAGTCGAGGGCCTCGGGGGTGAGGATCTCGTCTCCACGCTCGACGTCGCCACCGGTGATCTGAATGTTCACGAGCTCCACCCTCCTGGGGCTACAGTTTTCCTTTGAATGGATTCTTCTTTCCGCATTGCGGATAATAATCGGGTCCGACGAGGGACGCAACCAGCCTGCTTTCCTCTAGACGACGCTAGACTTCCGTCATCCGGAAGTCAGTACCCAGAGATCGGGGAGCTCAGGTGAGCGAGAACGAGAAGGCGCCGAAGGCACGCACCGGGGCCGTGCAGTCGATCGAGCGCGCCTTCGCGCTGCTGGAGACGATGGCCGACGCGGGTGGAACCATGGGGCTCTCTCAGCTCGCCGCCGCCTCCGGCCTGCCGCTGCCGACCATCCACCGCCTGGTGCGCACCCTCGTCGACCTGGGGTATCTGCGCCAGGAGGCCAATCGGCAGTACGTCCTCGGCCCGAAGCTGATCCGGCTCGGCGAGAGCTCCTCGCGCATGCTCAGCACCTGGGCCCGCCCGCACCTCGCCCGGCTCGTCGACGAGGTCGGCGAGTCGGCCAACCTGGCGATGCTCGACGGCGACCAGATCGTCTACGTCGCCCACACCGAGTCGCGCCAGTCGATGCGGATGTTCACCGAGGTCGGCCGCCGGGTCTCCCCGCACTGCACCGCCGTCGGCAAGGCGATCCTCGCCGACATGGCGCCCGAGCAGGTCCGCGACATCCTCCGGCGCACCGACATGGTCCCCTACACCTCCACCACGATCACCTCGCGCGAGGACTACCTCGACCAGCTCGAGCAGGTCCGCGAGCGCCGCTACGCCATCGACGAGGGCGAGCAGGAGGCAGGCGTACGCTGCGTCGCCGTCGCCGTCCCCGACTACGCCCCGCGCCTGGCGATGTCGATCAGCGGCCCCACCGGGCGGATGAGCGACGAGCTCATCGAGCGCGCCGTCCCGCTGCTGACCGAGGCCGGCAAGCAGCTCGCCGCCGACCTGGCCTGACGCTTCGTGGGCGGTCAGGCGCCGCCGTACGGCACCGTGATGATCTCGAGGTTGTGCCCGTCGGGGCTCTCCCAGTAGACGCCGCGACCGCCGTCGTTGTGGTTGATCCGGCCCTCCTGACGATGGAAGGGGTCGGCCCAGTAGGTGATGCCGCGCTCGGTGATGCGCCCGAAGATCTCGTCGAACTCGGTCTCGGTCACCTTGAACGCATAGTGCTGCGGCCGGAACCCTTGGTCCTCGACCACGTCCAGGCTGACCTGGTTGGAGAGCTCGACGATCCGGAACGGGCCGTAGACCTGGGCCGGCGGAAGCCCGAGGATCTCGGTCAGATGGGTCGCCGTCGCGTCCCGGTCGGAGGCGTGGACGATCGTGTGGTTCAGCTCGACGCTCATCGGATTCTCCTGTCTCGCTTCTCCACGACTCTAGGTCGCCGAGGCGAGGTTGCCGACCGCATTTCGTCGAACCACCATTCCTGCACCGAGGCTGTCCGGCGGGTCGGGCTAGGACGTGAACTCGGCGATCTTCTGGCTCGCGGAGTAGCCCGGTCCAACGCCCTCGGCCAGGACGGCGAACGAACGCTCCTGGTCGATGTTGTTCAGCCTGAGCGGAAGGATCTCCTGGTAGGCCGGCGAGGTGTACCAGTCCTGTGCCGCCTTCGACGACGGAAAGCGGATGGCCACCAACATGCCCTTCGCGGTGCCCTCGGCCACGACGAGATCGGGACCGTGGATGAGGATCTCGCCGTGGAACGGCGCGAGAGTGGCGTCGACACGGCGCAGATACTCGATGATGTCGTCGTTGACGTTCATGCCGTTCATCCATGCGACGGCGTACGCAGGTTTCGTGGTCATGGGTCCAGCCTCGGCCCTGCCGGCAACGGTGACGACCACCCTGGAAGGGATACCCGCTTTTCGGCACGAGGGAGCGACGCTCACCTCGACCGGCTCACCAACCTGAAGGACGTACGTTGCCCAGCACTCGGGTCACGGTGATCTCGATGACCACCCGCTCCGGGTTCGGCCGCGGCTGCCGGTAGCGCTCGGCGTACCGTCGCTCGGCCTCGGCCACCGACTCCTCGTCGTCCTTGACCACCGCGGTGCCCTCCAGCGTGCACCAGCGCCGCCCGTCGACCTGGCTCACCGCCACCCGCGCGTCGGGCTCAGCCGCGCGTACGTTACGGACCTTCTTGCTGCCCGCACTGCAGATGACCCGCGCGATCCCGGCCTCCGGATCGAACGTCACCCCCACCGGAACGAGGTGCGGACTCCCGTCCGGCCGGCTCGTCGTCAGGAAGCAGATCCGCCGCTCCCGCCAGAACTCGTCGTTGTCCGCGGCGGACGCAGTTGCTTCGGCTGTCATAGGTGCTCCTTGGTAAACCGGGGCCGGGCTGTTCCCAACGGTGGGTCAGCGGTTGTCGCCGCTGCCACCGATGGCGTCACGCTGCTGACGATCGGCGAGCTTCTTGATGTTGAGCTCGGCGACGTCCGCGAGCGGAAGCCCGAAGTGGTCGGCGAGGACCGCCAGGTACCACAGTGTGTCGCCGAGCTCCTTGGCGAGATCATCGAGGTCCCACTGCGCGAAGTCGCTGTCGTGATCCCGGATGATCTTCTTCGCCTTCTCGGCGATCTCACCCGTCTCGCCGACCAGCCCCAGCAGCAGGTGGAACACCTCGTTGGGGGTGCCCTTCGACGCCGCGGTGCGCAGCGCTGCCTGCTGGTAGGCGTTCATATCCATCACCAGAACCTATCGCGCCCCTCACGAGTCGCCCCCGTTGCGAGACGGCGGCAACTGATTCCCGAGGACTCCGGGACGCATGGCGTGGCTTTCGGCCCACACCGCACGGGCAGTGCCGTCCAGATCTGCGGCTCAACGAGGGCCCGGGGTGGGGCTATCCGGGGAGTTGAGACCGTGTGCGATGGCCCAACTGACCGCCTGGCTGCGAGTGGTGACCTCGATCTTCTTGTAGGCCCGCCGGATGTGGCTCTTGAGCGTGTTCCCGCTCATGGCAAGTTTCTCCGCGATGCCCTGGTTGGACAGCCCCTGGGCGATCAGTCCGAGGACCTCGATCTCTCTGGCGGTCAGCTCTCCCGCTGCGCCCTGCAGCTCGCGTCGGGGCTCGCTGATCGGCTTGCCGGCGGCAGTGAGCTCGATGCTGTGCACGAGCTCGGCAGCATGTGCGCTCATCGAGATCCAGGCTCTGGCGCCGATCTTGAAGGCCTGGGCCCGTAGGTCGGGGCGCAGGTCTCGGCTGAAGACCAGCACCTTCGCATCCGCCTCGTACAGCTCGGCCAGCTCGGCCCCGTCTCGAAGGAACAGGCCGAAGGTGTCATACACGATCACATCCACCTCACCCTCGAGGCTGCTGGCGAATGGAGCTGCGGACACGGCCACGCGATCGGGATAGTCCTGGAGCATCGCGGCGAGTCCACGCCTGATGACATCCTGCGGGCTCACCACCGCTACGCGCACCACCCCGGCCTCTCCCACAAGCCCGACACTCTCAGAACCGAGTGAGAAAAGATAGCGAACGGCGACCTGCAGAGTCCGCGCCCGGACTGTCCCCCGACTGCGTCGTGGTGCACTGACACGCGGATCGCGTACGTGACCCACGCCTCCCACCCGTCCCGTTGGTTCTGGCGCCACATCAGCCGCTCGCAGGAAGGCCGTTCGCCGCCGCCACCACCTGAGGCGCTTGTGCCGCGGGGTCTGGCCAACCGTGCTCGAACTCAAGGCCCGCGCCGTCCTCCGCCGCCCGACCACAGCGAGCGAGCCACGGCTGGACACAGCCGGAGAAGCGAAACACCCCGGTGGCCAACGTTTCCGCTGGTCACCGGGGTGTTCTCCCAGGCGTGGCAGATGAAGGATTCGAACCTTCGAAGGCAAAGCCGACGGATTTACAGTCCGCTCCCATTGGCCGCTCGGGCAATCTGCCTGGGTTGCACACGAACCCCCGTGAAGGGGATCGCGACAGCAATAGACAATAGCGCAGGGCCTGGCGGCGTACGAAAACGGGACGAGGTCCTAGGGTGATACAGGTACGTTCCCGGGGCACCGTCCTGGTCAGAGGCTAGAGGAGAGAGTCATGGCTGACTCGTCGTTCGACATCGTGAGCAAGATCGACCGCCAGGAGGTCGACAACGCGCTGAGCCAAGCCGCACGTGAGGTGGCGACGCGGTTCGACTTCAAGGGGACCAACGCGACCATCGAGTGGAGCGGGGAGCATGCCATCGAGATCTCCGCGTCCGCCGACGACCGGGCCAGCGCGGTGCTCTCGGTCTTCCAGGACAAGCTGATCAAGCGCCAGCAGTCGTTGAAGATCCTCGACGCGAGCGAGCCACGCCAGTCCGGGCAGCAGTCGAAGATCTCGATCACCCTCAAGGAGGGCATCTCCTCCGAGGACGCCAAGAAGATCTCCAAGCTGATCCGCGACGAGGGCCCCAAGGGCGTCAAGGCGCAGATCCAGGGCGACGAGCTCCGCGTCTCCTCCAAGAAGCGCGACGACCTGCAGACCGTGATCTCGCTGGTCAAGGGGCAGGACTACGACTTCGCGGTGCAGTTCATCAACTACCGCTGACCTCGTGGCCTACGAGCACCCGAAGGCCACCGTCGAGATCGATGCTCCGATCGAGGTGGTGTGGCGGGTGATGGTCGAGACCGAGAAGTACGCCGCGTGGAACCCGTTCGTCGTCCGTGCCGAGACCGCGCAGCCGGCGGCGGCGGGAAACCCGATCGTCCTGCATGTGACCTGGGCGAACGGTGGCCGCGCGCGCTCGCCGGAGCGGATCTCGGCACTCGAGCCACCGGTGGTCGGTGAGGACGGGGTCGGGGCTGCGTACCTGGCCTATGTCTACGAGGGCTGGCCGGCACGGCTCGGCCTGGTGCGGGGCGTACGTCACCAGCGTCTGACGCAGCCGCCCGGCGGGCCGACGCGCTACGAGACGGTCGAGGAGTTCTCCGGTCCGCTGGTGGGGCTGGCCGGGCCGGACCGGGTCGCCGAGGGCTTCCGGCGTCACGCCGAGGCACTCAGGGTGAGGGCCGAGACGCTGGTGAATGAAAGTGGACTTGACCACTAGATTGAGCGAAATTCTGCATTCATCTGCAAGAATGTGGTCGTGCGAGTATCTGCCAAGTCCGACTACGCCCTCCGCGCCCTCATCGAGATGGCCGCGCGCGAGGACGGAAAAGCTGTCAGCGCCGAGGAGCTCGGCCGCGCCCAGGAGATTCCTCACGGGTTCCTGCAGGCGATCCTCGCCGACCTCCGCAAGGCCGGCGTCGTCATCTCACAGCGCGGCCAGTCGGGCGGTTGGCGCCTGGCCCGCAAGGCGTCGGACGTGTCCGTCGCCGACGTGATCCGCGCCGTCGACGGCCCGCTGGTCTCGGTCTACGGGCTGCGTCCCGAGGGCGTCACCTACAACGAGCGCGCCGACGTCCTCCAGCACGTGTGGATCGCCGCCCGCGACTCGCTGCGCGAGGTCTTCGAGAAGGTATCCATCGCCGACCTCGCCTCCCGTGAGCTGCCCGACGAGGTCACCACCCGCACCGCGCGCGACGAGGCCTGGCTGCCTCACTGAGGCCGCTGGCGGTTGGCCTAGGTATGCAGCCGAACCGTCACTTCCCTCGCGGAGTTCCGCACGGGAAGTGACGGTTTCTCTGCATACCTAGACGAACAGCCGCCCCCTACGCCGCCGGCGAAGGAGCCGGCATCGTGTACGCCCCCGGCGACGGCGTGACGAAGACGTTGACGCCCTCCTCGAGCTGGAGCGCCCGGGCATGCGTACGCGTCAGCTCGGCGGTCACGACCTCACCGTCGTCGGTGAGGACCGTGAGGCGCACCTCGAACCCGATCCGCAGGACGCGCGAGACGGTGCCCTCGAGCGAGTGCTCGGAGATCGGTGACGGGGTGACCTCGATGTCATGGGGCCGGATCAAGGATCCGCCGAGCGTGGTCACATCGCCGAGGAACGACATCACGAAGTCGTTGGCGGGCTGGTCGTAGAGCTGCTCGGGGCTGCCGATCTGCTCGATGCCGCCCTGGTTGACGACCACGATCTCGTCGGCGACCTCGAGGGCCTCCTCCTGGTCGTGGGTCACGAAGACGGTGGTCACGTGCACCTCGTCGTGGAGCCGTCGCAGCCAGTCGCGCAGCTCCTTGCGTACCTTGGCGTCCAGGGCCCCGAAGGGCTCGTCGAGCAGCAGCACGGAGGGCTCGATCGCCAGCGCCCGCGCCAGGGCCATCCGCTGCCGCTGGCCGCCGGAGAGCTGCGAGGGCAGCCGGTTGGCGAACTGGGAGAGGTGCACGAGCTCGAGCAGCTCCTCGACCTTCTTCGCGACCTCCGCCTTGGGGCGCTTGCGGATCTCCAGCCCGAAGGCGACGTTCTTGGCGACCGAGAGGTGCTTGAAGGCGGCGTAGTGCTGGAAGACGAAGCCGACGTTGCGCTTCTGGACCGGCAGCGAGGTCGCCTCGACGCCCTCGATGCTGATCGTGCCGGTGTCGGGCGTCTCCAGCCCGGCGATGACCCGAAGCAGCGTGGTCTTGCCGCCGCCGGAGGGACCCAGCAGGGCGGTCAGCTGCCCGGTCGGGATGGTCAGGTTGATGTCCTCCAGCGCCACGAAATCGCCGTAACGCTTGGTGACACCACTTACTTCGATGCTCATGGGATGTGGTCCTTTCACCGCACGCGCGCACCGCGGGCGCGCAGCACGAAGACGATGAGGATGCAGATGACCGAGACGCTGGCGAGGAGAAAGGCGATGGCGTACGCGCCCTGCTGGTCGAAGTTGAGGTACTTCTCCTCGACGGCGAGGGTCGCGGTGCGAGTCTGGCCGAGCACGTTGCCGGAGACGATCTTGACCGCGCCGAACTCGCCCAGACACCGAGCCAGGGTGAGCACGACGCCGTAGATGACGGCCCACTTGATGCCCGGCAGCGTGACCCGCCAGAACGACTGCCAGCTGCTCGCGCCGAGCGACGCGGCGGCCTGCTCCTGCTCGGTGCCGATCTCCTCGAGCACCGGGATGACCTCGCGGATCACCAGCGGCAGCGACACGAACGCGGTCGCCATGATGATGCCGGGCGTCGCGAAGATGACCTGGAACCCGGCCGACTCGAGCGCCGGCCCGAACCACCCGTCGCGGCCACCGTAGACCAGCACGAGCGCCAGGCCGACGACGATCGGTGAGACCGACAACGGCAGGTCGATCAGCGCGCTCAGGATGCGCTTGCCGGGGAATTCCGTACGCACCAGCAGCAGCGAGATCGAGACGCCGAAGACCAGGTTGATCAGTGTCGCGATCACCGCGGCCACACAGGTCAGCTGGATCGCGTGCATCATCTGCGGGTCGCTGAAGATCTCGGCGAACGCCTCGGTCGTGAACCCGACATCGGGCACGTAGAAGGCGTTCCACGCGACCAGCACCACCGGCCAGGCCACCAGGAGGCCGAGGTAGGCGATGACGATGACGCGGAGCACGTACGTCAGCGGGGTGCGTGGAGCACGACGCGTCTCAGCCACGGCGGACCATCCTCCTCTGGATCACGTCGAGGACGACGATGACGAGCAGCGAGACGCCCAGCAGCATCGCCGCGATCGCCGCCGCACCCTCCGGGTTGTCGTTCTCGATCGCGGACAGGATCCGCACCGAGGCGACCTCGGACTTGAACGGCAGGTTGCCCGAGAGCAGGACGAGCGAGCCGTACTCCCCCATCCCGCGTGCGAAGGAGAGCGCCGCGCCCGCCGCGATGGCGGGGGCCAGGGCCGGCAGGATGATCCGCCGGAAGGTGGTGAACCGGGAGGCGCCCAGGGAGGCCGCGGCCTCCTCCACGTCGGTGTCCAGCTCCTCGAGGACGGGCTGCACCGTGCGTACGACGAAGGGAAGCGTCACGAAGGCGAGGGCGAGGTAGACCGAGGTCGACGTGTTCGCCCAGTGCAGGCCGAGGGGTGACTCGGCGCCGTAGAGGGAGAGCAGCACGAGGCCGGCGACGATCGTCGGCAGCGCGAACGGGATGTCGATGATCACCTCGAGCAGGCCCTTGCCCCAGAACTTGTCACGGACCAGCACCCAGGCGATGACCGTGCCGATGACGACGTTGATCAGGGTGACCACGATGGCCGCACGGATCGTCAGCAAGATCGCCGAGGCGGTCTGCTCGTTGGTGAGCTGGTGCGCGAAGGCGGACCAGCCGCCGCTGGAGGCGGTGATGATCACCGCCACCAGTGGGATGAGGACGAGCAGGCTGAACCAGAGCATCGTGACACCGAGCCCGATGCCGCTGGTCCTTGTCAGAGTGGTGGCCGGCCGGCTGCGACGCGCAGCCGGCCGGGCCGTAGGGATGGTTGTCGTCATGACCGGACTACTGCGAGGCCTTGCCGGACTTGGCGATGGAGTCGGTCACGATGCCGAGGGCCTCGCCGTCCTCACCGGTGCCGAAGAGCTTCTCCTTGACGCCCGACCAGTCGCGGCCGCCGAAGTCGTTCTCCAGGGTGAGCAGCTGCTTCGGCGCCGGGAACGGGTCGGCCGGGTCCTTGGCGCCCTTGATGTCCTCCGGCTTGAGACCGATCGCGTCCCAGTCGACGACGCCGGGCTCGGCGATGTTGACGGGGCGGAAGCCGGTCAGCGCGAACTGCTTCTGGCCGCCCTGCGGGTCGAGGACGAAGTCGAGCCAGTCCTGGGACGGCTTGGAGGAGTCCTTGAGGATGGCGCCGGGGTTCTCGATCAGGACCGTGGAGTCCGGGATGATGTAGTCGAAGCCCTCGCCCTGCTGGGCCGCGAGGATCGCCTCGTTCTCGTAGGCGAGCAGCACGTCACCGGTGCCGCCGAGGAAGGCGGTGGTGGCGTCGCGGCCGGAGTTGGTCAGCGTGACGACGTTCTTGAAGAGCTTGTCGAGGTACGCCTTGCCCTCCTCCTCGGTGCCGCCGTTCTTCACGACGGAGCCCCAGGCGGCCAGCGCGTTCCAGCGAGCGGCGCCGGACGAGGCCGGGTTGGCGGTGACCACGCCGACGCCCGGCTTGATCAGGTCGTCCCAGCCCTGGATGTTCTTCGGGTTGCCCTCACGGACACCGAGCACGACGATCGAGTTGGACACGATGCCCTTGTTGTCGCCGTCGTCCCAGGACGCGTCGACCAGGCCGGCCTTCTCCAGGCGCTGTACGTCGGTGCCGACGGACAGGTGGACGTAGTCGGCCTTCAGGCCGGCCTCGACCGCGCGGCTCTGGTCGCCCGAGGCGCCGTAGGAGGTCTCGAAGGTGACACCCTCGCCCTCGGGCGTCTTGTTGAACTCCTTGGCGATCGCCTTGTTGGCCGTCTCGGGGACGGCGAAGCCGACGATGGAGATCGACTCCGCGTCGCTGTCGCCGCCGGAGCCACCGCACGCGGTCAAGGTCAGGATGCTCGCAGCGGCCAACGCCACTGCAACCTTGATCTTCTTCATCTGGTTCCTCACTTCTTGCCCTGCCGAGTCAAGGTCGATCGGGTTACGAATGTCGAGGACAATACTTGAGTTAGTCGAGTGCATGTGAAAACACACGAACGGTCCGCTCCTTGGACGGCACCCATTCGCCGAGACGTCACGCAGGTCGGCGCGGCGGGGTCAGACGGTCGTCGAGCTCGGCGGGGTCACGAGCGTCCGCAGCACCGTACGGCGGTGATGAACGGCCTCGGCGCTGAAGATGATCAGGGCGATCCAGACGATCGCGAAGCCGGCCCAGCGGCCGGGAGGCATCGCCTCGTGGGCGATGAAGACGCCGACGGCGAACTGCAGGATGGGCGCGAGGTACTGCAGCAGCCCGATCGTGACCATCGGCACCCGGATCGCAGCGGCCCCGAAGCAGGCCAGCGGCACCACCGTGATGACGCCGAGGCTGATCAGCAGGAGTACGTGGAGGACACCGTGTCCGACGAGCGTGCCGTGTCCGGTGGCCTGGAGAGCGATGACCAGAGCAAGCGCGAACGGCGCCGTCACGGCCGTCTCGACGGCGAGCGACTCGAACGGCCCGACCCCCGCGCTCTTCTTGAGCAGCCCGTAGGTGCCGAACGAGAAGGCCAGGATCAGCGCGACCCACGGCAGCCGGCCGTAGTCGATGGTGAGCACGACGACCGACACGAATGCGATCCCGAGCGCCACCCACTGCAGCTTCCGCATCCGCTCGCGCAGGATGATCACGCCCATCAGCATGGTGACCAGCGGGTTGGTGAAGTAGCCCAGGCTCGTCTCCACGATCCGCCCGTTGTTGACCCCCCAGATGTACGTCACCCAGTTGATCGAGATCACCGCGGCAGCCGCAGTCAGCAGGCCGAGCTTGCGCCGGTCGCGCAGGATCGCGGCCACCTGCTCGCGGCGCCCCACGATCAGCACCAGCGCTCCGGCCACGACCAGCGACCACAGGATCCGGTGTCCCAGGATCTCCCAGGCCCCGGCGGGCTCCAGGAGCGGGAAGTAGAGCGGGAACGCGCCCCACATGACGTACGCCGCGGCGCCGAACATCACTCCACGCCGCTGCTCACTCACAGCCTTACGTTACCGCTCCAGGTAATGAATTTTTTACCCGAGGTCGAAGGTCGAGACCTGCCGAGGCGTCACCGGCGTCGGCCGAGCTGGCACCCGCGTGCCAACTCGGCCGACGGGGCTGACGTCTCGGCCGACCGGGCTGACGCCTCGGCGGGATCGGGTCAGACGGAACGAACGGCGACGATGTCGGCGAAGGCCTCGAGGGCCTCGCGGACGGGGCCCTCGGGGAGCGGCGCGAGGGCGGCCTTGGCCTCCTCGGCGCGGGCCTGGACGTAGGCCCGAGCCTCGGCCAGCGCCGGGTGGGCGCGAAGCAGGCCGACGCACTCGGCCAGAGCCGCGTCGTCGGTGAGGTCGCTGTCGAGCAGCTCCAGGAGCCGGGCGTCGCCCGGCTCGTTCGAGCGGCGGGCGAACAGCACCGGGAGCGTCGGAACACCTTCGCGGAGGTCGGTGCCCGGCGTCTTGCCGGACTCGTCCGAGGCGATGTCGAGGATGTCGTCGGAGAGCTGGAAGGCGACGCCGACGATGTCGCCGTAGGCGACCAGCGCGTCCTGGATCTCCTTGTCGGCACCGGCGAAGAGCGCACCGTAGAGCGCCGAGGTGGCGATCAGGACACCGGTCTTCCCGGCCAGCACCTCGAGGTGGTGGTCGACCGGGTCGACCCCCTCGGCCGGCGCGACGCCCTCGAGGATCTGGCCCTCGACGAGCTTGGCGAAGGTGGCCGCCTGGATGCGTACGGCATCGGGACCGAGCTCGGCGGTCAGCGACGAGGAGCGGGCGAAGAGGAAGTCGCCGGTCAGGATGGCGACGTGGTTGTCGAAGCGGGCGTTGGCGGTGTCCTCGCCGCGGCGCACGAGCGCCTCGTCCATGACGTCGTCGTGGTAGAGCGAGGCCTGGTGGGTCAGCTCGACGACGCAGGCGGCGGTGATGACCTCGTCGGCGAGCGTGTCCGGGCCGTACTCCGCGGCCAGCAGCACCAGCAGCGGCCGGAACCGCTTGCCGCCGGCCTCCAGCAGATGGGAGGCCGCTTCCGTGACGAACGGGGACCTGCTGCGGGCGTAGCCCGCCAGCTTCTCCTCCACGATCGCCAGCCGAGCGCGCAGCCGCTGCTCGAGCTCGGGATCGGTGATCGGGAGGGCGAGTTCAGGGGCTCGGTCGGTGGGTGCGCTGGTGCTCACCCGATGAATCCTCCCGCATCCACCAACAGGCTGAGCACAGGGCCCGGAATTACACCCAACAAGACGGTGGCGACAGCGCTCAGTGCGATCACGACGATGGTGGCGTACGACGGCGTCACGACCGCCGCCGCGTCCTCGCGCGGGTCGGTGAAGAACATCAGCATCATCACGCGTACGTAGAAGAAGACCGCGATGATGCTCGAGCCGATCGCGACCACGACGACGGGCCACTGACCGGCACCCAGCGCGGCCGCGAAGACGCCCCACTTGCCGATGAACCCGGCGGTCAGCGGCAGCCCCGCCATCGAGAGCAGGAAGACGGCGAAGGTCGCCGCCACCCACGGGTTGGTACGCCCCAGGCCCGCCCAGCGGTCCAGTGACCCGACCTCGCCGTTGGGCCCACGCACCAGGGAGACGATCGCGAACGCGCCGAGGGTCGCGAACCCGTAGGCGGTCAGGTAGAAGAGCACCGCCTGGGTCGACCCGAAGGCGTCGGTCTGCACACCGAGGAGGCCGGTCAGCAGGAAGCCGGTGTGGGCGACGGCGGAGTAGCCGAGCATCCGCTTCACATCGGTCTGGACCACCGCGAAGGAGGCACCCAGCAGCATCGTCAGCACCGCGATGACGCCGATCGCCGGGCGCCAGATGTCACCCTCGGCGCCGAAGGCGACGTAGAAGAGCCGGAGCATCGCGGCGAACGCGGCGATCTTGGTGGCCGCGCTCATCCACGCGGTGACCGGCGTCGGGGCGCCCTGGTAGACGTCGGGGGTCCAGGAGTGGAACGGCACCGCACCGGTCTTGAAGAGCAGCCCGACGGCCATCAGGCCGATGCCGAGCAGCAGCAGCGGGCTGGAGCCTTCCTCGGCCGCCACGTCGCCGATGTCGGCCAGCGACATCGACCCGGCGAAGCCGTAGACCAGCGCGAGACCGTAGAGGAAGATGCCGGAGGAGAACGCGCCGAGCAGGAAGTACTTCAGCGCGGCTTCCTGGGAGAGCAGGCGGCGACGGCGCGCCAGCCCGGTCAGCAGGTAGAGCGGCAGGGACAGCACCTCGAGCGCCACGAAGAGCATCAGCAGGTCGCCGGAGATGCAGAAGAGCATCATCCCGCCGACCGCGAACATCATCAGCGGGTAGACCTCGGTGTGCTCCAGCCCCCGCTGGGAGGCGGCGCGCTCGGCCGGGGTGCCCGGCAGGGCAGCGGCCTGACCGGCGAAGGCGCTCACGCCGTTGTCGAGGCGGCGCTCGGCGAAGAGCGCGACACCGCCGAGCGAGACCAGCAGCACGAGCCCCTGGGAGAAGACGCCCGGGCCGTCGACGACGAGGGCGCCCTCACCGGTCGAGGCACCCAGGCTCGACCCGGCGCCGACGGCGACGGTCCCGGCGAGCGCGGCGACCAGACCCGCCAACGCCAGCGACACCTGGGTGTTGAACCGCACGGCGCGCGGCGCGAAGGCCTCCACCACGACACCGGCGCACGCCACGGCCAGCACCAGCAGGACGGGCCAGAGGGTGGCGTACGAAATTCCGGGGGACTCGAACATCGCGTCACTCACCTGCCTGGATGACATCAACAAGAGGAGTTACGACCGGCTGGGCCGCCGAGATCAGCGGTCCGGGGACGAAGCCGAAGAAGAGGAGGGCGACGAGCAGAGGTGCGACGACGCCGACCTCCCGCCGGTCGAGGTCGGGGACCGGTCTGGAGAGCTGAGCGGGTCCGGTGAAGATGCGCTGGTAGGCCCAGAGCACGTAGATGGCCGCGAGCACGATCGCGGTGACCGCGATCACCCCGACCAGCCAGTGGTAGTCGAAGGCGCTGATCAGGACCAGGATCTCGGAGACGAACTGGCTCAGGCCGGGCAGGCCGGCGGTCGCCAGACCGGCGATCAGGAACGACCCGGCGAGCACCGGGGTCGCCTTCTCCAGCCCCCGCATCGACGAGATCGAGGCGGTGCCCTTGCGGGCGATCAGGAACCCGGCGATCAGGAACATCGCCGCGGTCGCGACACCGTGGTTGACCATGTAGAGGATCGACCCCACCAGGCCCTCGCGGGTCGCCGCGAAGATGCCGAGGGTGATCAGACCGAAGTGCGACAGCGAGGTCAGACCGATCAGGCGCAGCAGGTCGTCCTGCCCGATCGCCAGCACCGCACCGTAGACGATCGAGATCAGCGCCAGCGCCACCACGACGGGCGTCGCCCAGGCGGAAGCCTCCGGCACCAGACCCAGGCAGAGCCGGATCATGCCGAAGGTGCCGATCTTGTCGAGCACGCACACCAGGAGCACCGAGGTGGGCGTGGTGGCCTGCTCGGTGGTGTCGGCCAGCCAGGTGTGCACCGGGAACAGCGGCGCCTTGACCGCGAACGCGATGAACATCGCCACGAAGATCCAGCGCTGCGCCGTGGTGCCGATGTCGAGCTGGGCGAGGTCGCTGATCAGGTAGGACGGCGTGCCGGCCTCCGAGGAGACCACGAAGAAGCCGATCAGCGCACCGAGCAGCACCAGTCCGCCGCCGAGCTGGAACATCAGGAACTTGAGCGCGGCTCGGGCCCGGTGGGGGCCACCGTGCTGGCCGATCATGAAGTACGCCGGGATCAGCGTCGCCTCGAAGGCGATGTAGAAGACGAACAGGTCGGCGGCGAGGAAGGTGAGCAGCGCGAAGGCCTCCAGGGCCAGCGCCCAGGCGTACCACCGCTTGTCGTGGTCCTTGACCGCCGCGACCATCACCAGCGGCACCAGGACGATGGTCAGCAGCACCATCAGCTTGCCGAAGCCGTCCATCTCGAGCGCCCAGTGGACGCCGAGCGGCTCCATCCAGACGAGATCGGTGTCGGGCGCGGTGAACATCGTGACGATGCCGGCGATCAGGGTGGCGATCGCGAAGCCGAAGGCCCACAGCTTCGGCCGCGCCGGCATCACCGCGGTGATCAGCGCGCCCGCGAACGGGACGAGGACGAGGATTGTCAGCAAGTCAGCTCACCACGATCAGGGCCAGGGCGACGAGGACCGTGCCACCGAGGACGGAGAGGGCATAGGAACGTACGTAGCCGGTCTGCGCCTTGCGGAGCTCACCGGCGATCGCCGCCAGGGCGATCGGGCCACCGCTCATCAGGCCGTCGACGGCGTACTTGTCGACCGCGAGGGTGCCGCGGGTGATCGCCATCCCGGGCGGCACCACGACGTCCTCGACGTGCGGGACGTGCAGGTAGGGAGTCGGCTCGGTCGTGATCGGGCGACGCCCGAAGACGAACCCGGCCGCCGCGACCCCGATCGCTACGACGAGCACCGCGAGGACGGAGGTCGCCCACACCGGGAGCGGACCGTGGTGCTCGGCGTGGCCGATCGCGACCACCGGCTCGAGCCAGTGCTCGATCCAGCCGCCGAGCGCGAAGACGCCACCGAGGACCGACAGCGCGGCGAGGACGACGAGCGGCCCGGTCATGATCCGCGGCGACTCGTGCGGATGTACGCCCTCGGGCCAGCGCTTGCGGCCGAAGAAGGCGAGCATCATCAGGCGGGTCATGTAGAACGCGGTCACACCGGCGGCCAGCAGGGCGATGATGCCGACCAGCCAGCTGTCGGCGAAGGCGACCTCGAGGATCTTGTCCTTGGACCAGAACCCGGCGAATCCGGGGAAGCCGATGATGGCCAGGTAGCCCATCGAGAAGGTGAGGAACGTGACCGGGAGCGCCCGGCTCAGGGCGCCGTAGTGCTTGAGGTTCACGTCGTCTTTCATGCCGTGCATCAGGGAGCCGGCGCCGAGGAACATGTTGGCCTTGAAGAAGCCGTGGGTGAGCAGGTGGAAGATCGCGAACGCGTAGCCCGGCCCGCCCAGCCCGGCGGCCAGCATCATGTAGCCGATCTGGCTCATCGTCGAACCGGCCAGGACCTTCTTGATGTCGTCCTTCACGCAGCTCACCGCGGCACCCCAGATGATCGTCACCAGGGCGACGACCACGACGGCGGTCGAGGCGGCCTCGGCGGCGTCGAAGATGACGCTGCTCCGGACGATGAGGTAGACGCCCGCGGTCACCATCGTCGCCGCGTGGATCAGCGCCGAGACGGGGGTCGGGCCCTCCATCGCGTCCAGCAGCCAGCCCTGCAGCGGCACCTGGGCCGACTTTCCGCAGGCGCCGACGAGGAGCAGGATGCCGAGCCAGTTGAGGGTGGTCGTGGTGGTGTCGCCGATGTCGATCGCCGAGAACGACGTCGACCCGAAGGTGACGAAGCAGAGCGCGATCGCCAGGCTCAGGCCCATGTCGCCGACGCGGTTCATCACGAACGCCTTCTTGGCGGCGGCCGCCGCGGACGGCTTGTGCTGCCAGAAGCCGATCAGCAGGTAGGACGCCAGGCCGACGCCCTCCCAGCCGAGGAAGAGGCCGACGTAGTTCTCCGCCAGCACCAGCATCAGCATCGCGGCGAGGAACAGGTTGAGGTAGCCGAAGAACCGGGTGCGCCGCTCGTCGTCGGCCATGTAGCCGACCGAGTAGACGTGGATCAGCGTGCCGACGCCGGTGATGAGCAGCAGGAACAGGCTGGAGAGCTGGTCGTAGAGCAGGTCGAACCCGACGCTCAGGTCACCGGTGTCGAACCAGGTGTAGAGGTGCTGGACGACCTGCCTGCTCTCCTCGTCGCGGCCGAGAGCGGCGATGAAGAGGACCAGCGAGAGCACGAAGGAGGCACCCGCGAGCCCGACCGCGAGCCAGTGCCCGATCCGGTCGAAGAGTGCCGGCGCCAGCGGGCGCCCGATCAGGATCAGCGCCGCGCCGGCCAGGGGCAGCGCGATGACCAGCCAGATCAGCGAGAAGACGCCGCTGGCCTCGACAGGGTTCACCACTTGAGCATCCTTGGCTCGTCGACCGAAGCCGTGTTTCTGGTGCGGAAGATGGTCATGATGATCGCCAGCCCGACGACCACCTCGGCGGCCGCGACGACCATCACGAAGAACGCGGTCACCTGCCCGTCGAGGTTGCCGTGCATCCGGCTGAACGCCACCAGGGCCAGGTTGGCCGCGTTGAGCATCAGCTCGACGCACATGAAGACGACGATCGCGTTTCGCCTGGTCAGCACCCCGATCGTGCCGATCGTGAAGAGGATGGCGGACAGGATGACGTACGCCGTGGTGTTGTCGGTCATGCGTCCTCTCCCTCGTCCGTTCGGCCGCCGGCGAGGATGGCCGGGACCGACTTCGTGCTCTGCGACCCGTCCGGCAGCAGCGCCGGGGTGTCGTTGCTGTTGTGCCGCGCGAAGGTGCCTGGTGGAGGCAGCGGGCCGAGGTGCTTGCCGCTCTTCGCGTAGTCGGCGACCCGCTTCTGGGCGAGGTCGGTCTGGCTCTGCTTGGGGTCGATCCGCTCCCGGTGTGCCAGCACCATCGCGCCGATCGCGGCGGTGATCAGCAGCGCGCTGGTCGCCTCGAAGGCGATCACGTAGCGGGAGAAGAGGAGGTCCGCGAGGCGCTGTACGTTGCCGCCCTCGTTGGCGCTGGACAGCCCGCGCATCGTGGCGATGCTCGCCTGGCCGACGCCCGCGATCAGCGTGGCGCCGAGCCCGATCCCGAGGACGACGGCGAGCACCTTCTGCCCCGCGATCGTCTCCTTGAGCGTGTCGGAGGTGTCGACGCCGACCAGCATGATCACGAACAGGAACAGCATCAGGATCGCGCCGGTGTAGACCACGATCTGCACCGCGAACAGGAACGGCGCCTCCAGGGTCGCGTAGATCATCGCGAGCCCGACCATGACGACCGCCAAGGACAACGCGGCGTGCACGGGTTTGCGCGCGAACAGGAGGCCCATCGCCGCGATCACCGTGACCGAGGCGAGGATCACGAAGCTCATCTGGCGGACTCCTTGGGCTCCGGTGCGTAGTAGGAGGTGTCGTCGTTGCCGAGGAACATCGGGTGCGGAGGCGCCTCCATCCCGTCCTCGAGCGGGGCGAGCAGGTCCTGCTTCTCGTAGATCAGGCTCTCGCGCGAGGTGTCGGCGAGCTCGTACTCGTTGGTCATCGTCAACGCCCGCGTCGGGCAGGCCTCGATGCAGAGCCCGCACAGGATGCAGCGCAGGTAGTTGATCTGGTAGACGCGGCCGTAGCGCTCTCCCGGCGAGTAACGCTCCTCCTCGGTGTTCTCCGCGCCCTCGACGTAGATGGCATCGGCCGGGCACGCCCACGCGCACAGCTCGCACCCCACGCACTTCTCCAGCCCGTCGGCGTGCCGGTTGAGCTGGTGCCGTCCGTGGAAGCGCTCCTCGGTCGGCTCCTTCTGCTGGGGGTACTGCTCGGTGACCGGCTTCTTGAACTGCGTCCCGAACGTCACCGCGAACCCGCTGACCGGGTCCCAGAAACGCTCCTTGAACGAGCGGTCGTCGTTGCTCACTTGGCCTCCTCAGGAGAGGGAAGAATGCGGACGCCGTTGGTCGTCGGCGGCGGGCCGAAGACGAGCGGCTGAGCGGCACCTCGTACGGCCCCGCCCTGCGGCAGCGTGGGGGTCGGGAAGCCACCGGACGGCGTGGTGACCTGGGCCTCCTTCTCCGGGAGCCGGTTGAGGAAACCGAGCACGACCACGACCGTGGCGACCAGCCCGAAGCCGAAGAGGAACCAGTTGGGGCTGAAGCCGCCCTCGATCGCGGCCATCTTGATCACCGCGACGACGACGATCCAGGCGAGGCTCGCCGGCAGCAGGACCTTCCAGCCGAGCGACATGAACTGGTCGTAGCGCAGCCGCGGCAGGGTGCCGCGCAGCCAGATGAAGACCCAGATGAAGAAGAACATCTTCAGGAAGAACCACAGCACCGGCCAGTAGCCCTCGTTGGCGCCGGCCCAGAGGGTGCCGAGGCCGAGCGGAGCCCGCCAGCCGCCGAGGAACAGCGTCGTGGCGAGCGCGCTGACGGTGGCCATGTTGATGTATTCGGCGAGGAAGAAGAGCGCGAACTTCAGGCTGGAGTATTCGGTGTGGAACCCGCCGACCAGCTCACCCTCGGCCTCGGGGAGGTCGAACGGCGCGCGGTTGGTCTCGCCGACCATCGAGATGCAGTAGATCAGGAAGGACGGCAGCAGCAGCGCCCCGAACCACCAGTCCTCCTGCGCCGCGACGATCTGGCTCGTGGAGAGGCTGCCGGCCATCAGGAAGACGGTGACGAGCGCGAGGCCCATCGAGACCTCGTAGGAGATCATCTGGGCGCTGCTCCTGAGCCCGCCCAGGAGCGAGTAGGTGGAGCCGGAGGCCCAGCCGCCGAGCACGATCCCGTAGATGCCGATGCTGGCGATCGCCATCACGAACAGCACCGCGACCGGCATGTCGGTCAGCTGCAGCGGCGTCTGCACACCGAAGAAGTTGACCTCCGGACCGAACGGGATCACCGAGAACGTCACGAACGCGGGCACACAGGCCAGGATCGGCGCGGTGATGAAGACGATCTTGTCGGCCTTCTCCGGCGTCAGGTCCTCCTTGAGCGCCAGCTTCACGCCGTCGGCCAGCGACTGGAGCAGACCGAACGGTCCGTGCCGGTTGGGCCCGATGCGGTGCTGCATCCGAGCCACGACCTTGCGCTCCCACCAGATGTTGAACAGCGTCAGCACGACGCAGACCACGAAGACCAGCAGGACCTTGATCGCGATGATCCACCACGGGTCCTGGCCGAACTGCTCCAGCCCGTTCACTGTGCCCCCTCCACGCTCACGGTCGACCCCGGCGAGGCCAGATCGGCCCATACGCCGCGCCCGAACGAGTTGGTCGGCACCCAGATCGTGCCGTCGGCCAGCTCCGCCGGAAGCGCCGGAAGCGTCCAGCTCCCCCGGTCACCGGTGATCGTCACAACGTCGCCGACCTGCGCATGGAGCGCAGCCGGGATCCGTACGAAAGCGGGTCGGGCGGTCGCCGCCAACGCCTTGTCCCCCCTCTGCAACGTCCCGTTGTCGAGCATCAACCTCCACGTCGAAACCCGATACGCCGAGAGGTCAGAAATCGGCGCCGAGGAGGCGATTTCTGACGCCGAGGCGTCGGTTGTTGACGTCGAGGGGTCGATTTCTGTGCCAAGAACTGACTCTTCGGCGATGATCTTGAGGAGGTCGGCGTCGGTGTAGGCGCCGGGCTTGTCGAAGACCTTCTCGAAGGGGCGACGGCGGCCTTCCCAGGTGACGAAGGTGCCGGCCTTCTCCGAGGCGGTCGCGACCGGGAGTACGACGTCGGCGCGCTCGGTCACGGCGGTGATCCGCTGCTCCAGGCTGACCACGAAGCCGGCCTGGTCGAGGGCGGCCAGGAAGGCCGCCGGGTCGGCGGTGTCGTCGGGGTCGACGCCGCCGATCAGGAGGGCGTCGAGTCCGGCGTGGACGATGGCCTCGGCATCGAGGCCGCCGTCACCGGGCAGCAGGTCGGCCTCGACCGCACCCCGGTCGCCGGCACGGCGCGGCACCCAGGCGAGCCTGGCGCCGGTGCGGTCGGCGAGCTCGGCAGCGGCGGAGTAGGCGCCGGGGCTGGTCGCCAGCCGCTCGCCCACCAGGATCACCGAAGCCTCGGTGACCCCGCTGACCTGCGACAACGCGTCCTTCTCGGCACCGGGAGCGGTGAGGATGACCTCGGCTCCGAGCTTGCGGGAGCCCTCCGAGGCGTACGGGCTGAGGGTGGTGATCCGCAGGCCGTTCCGGTTGGCCTTGCGCAGCCGCAGGAAGAGCGTCCCGGCCTCGTCCTCGGGCTCGAGGCCGGCCAGGACGACATGGTCGGCGGCGTCGAGGTCGGCGTAGGTGACGCTCGTCCCGGCCACGCGCGTGCGCAGGAACTCGGTCTCCTCCTCCGACAGTGGACGGGCACGGAAGTCGAGGTGCGGCGTGCGGAGCGTGTCGCGGGCGAACGTGGCGTACGCCTTGGCGTCCTCCAGCGTCAGCCGGCCACCGGGCAGCACGCCCACCGAGCCGGCACCGGCCAGCCCGGCAGCGGCGACGGCGACGGCCTCGAGCCAGGACGCCGGCCGGAGCTCGCCGTCCTCACGGACCATCGGCGAGGTGAGCCGGTCGCGGACGGCGTAGCGGAAGCCGAAGCGGTCCTTGTCGGAGATCCACTCCTCGTTGACCTCGGGATCGTTGCCGGCGAGGCGGCGCATGACCTTGCCACGGCGGTGGTCGACCCGGATCGCGGCGCCGCAGGCGTCGTGCTCGGCGATGCTCGGGGTCGAGACCAGGTCGAAGGGCCGAGCCCGGAACCGGTAGTCGTCCGAGGTCAGCGCACCGACCGGACAGATCTGGATGACGTTGCCGGAGAAGTAGGACGAGAACGGCTTGTCCTCGGCGATGCCGATCTGCTGCTGGGCGCCACGCTGGATCAGCGCGATCCCCGGGTCGCCCGGGATCTCGGCGGCGAAGCGGGTGCAGCGCTGACAGACGATGCAGCGCTCACGGTCGAGCAGCACGTTGGGCGAGAGGTTGATGGGCTTGGGGAACGTACGCTTCGTCCCCTCGAACCGGGTCTCACCCTGGCCGTGGGACATCGCCTGGTTCTGCAGCGGGCACTCGCCGCCCTTGTCGCACACCGGGCAGTCCAACGGGTGGTTGACCAGGAGGAACTCCATGATCCCCTGCTGTGCCTTCAAGGCGGTGGAGTTCTGCGTCTCCACCACCATGCCCTCGGCGACGGGGATGGTGCAGGAGGCCTGCGGCTTCGGGAACCCGCGGCCGTTGCCGGCGTCGGGGATGTCGACCAGGCACTGCCGGCAAGCACCGACGGGCGCGAGCAGCGGGTGGTCGCAGAAGCGCGGGATCTCGATCCCGGCCTCCTCGGCCGCCCGGATCACCAGCGTGCCCTCGGGCACGGTCACGTCCTGGCCGTCGATCTTGACGGTCACATCGGTCACTGCACTGCCTCCGCCCATGCGGTCGACTTCCTGGCGTCGAAGGGACAGCCACCCTGCTCGAGATGAGCCAGGTACTCGTCCCGGAAATACTGGATCGAGCTCGTGATCGGGCACGTCGCACCATCGCCCAGCGCGCAGAACGAGCGGCCGAGGATGTTGTCGCACTGGTCGAGGAGCAGGTCGAGGTCCTCGGGCTTGCCGTCACCCTTCTCCAGCCGCTCCAGCACCTGCACCAGCCACCAGGTGCCCTCGCGGCACGGGGTGCACTTGCCGCACGACTCGTGCTTGTAGAACTCCGTCCACCGCAGCACCGCGCGCACCACGCACACGGAGTCGTCGAAGATCTGCAGCGCGCGGGTGCCGAGCATCGAGCCGGCCGCGGCCACCCCCTCGAAGTCGAGCGTCACGTCCAGGTGCTCCTGGGTGAACAGCGGGGTCGAGGAGCCACCCGGGGTCCAGAACTTCAGCTCGTGACCCTCCCGGATCCCACCGGCCAGCTCGATCAGCTTGCGCAGCGTGATGCCGAGCGGCGCCTCGTACTGGCCCGGCTTCTTGACGTGGCCGGAGAGCGAGAAGATGCCGACGCCGGCCGACTTCTCGGTGCCCATGCCGGCGAACCAGTCGGCGCCGTTCTTCACGATCGCGGGCACCGAGGCGATCGACTCGGCGTTGTTGATCACCGTCGGGCTGGCGTAGAGACCGGCGACGGCCGGGAACGGCGGGCGCAGGCGGGGCTGACCGCGGCGTCCCTCGAGCGAGTCGAGCAGCGCGGTCTCCTCACCACAGATGTAGGCCCCGGCACCGGCGTGCACGACCAGCTCGAGGTCGTAGCCGGAGCCGTGGATGTTCGTGCCGAGATGGCCGGCCTCGTAGGCCTCACGCACCGCGGCTCGCAGCCGCCGGATCACGTGCAGCACCTCGCCGCGTACGTAGATGAAGGCCCGCTCCGCGCGGATGGCGTAGGAGGAGATGATCACGCCCTCGACGAGGGTGTGCGGACTCGCCATCATGAGCGGGATGTCCTTGCAGGTGCCCGGCTCGGACTCGTCGGCGTTGACCACCAGATAGCGCGGCTTGGGGTTCTCGGGGTCGGCCGGCGGCAGGAAGCCCCACTTCACCCCGGTCGGGAACCCGGCGCCACCGCGGCCGCGGAGCCCGGAGTCCTTCACCATCGTCTGTACGTCCTCGGGGGCCATCCCGAGCGCGACGTCGAGCGCGTCGTAGCCGCCCCGCTCGGCGTAGGCGGGCAGCGTCCAGGCTCGCTCGTCGCCCCAGTTGGCGGTCAGCACCGGCGTGAGCGTGTCAGTCATCGGACGCCTCCTCGGCGATCGTCTCCGACTCGGCGCGACGGGTGTCGGCCACCTCGACGGCCTCGGGCAGCTCCTGCGGAAGGTCCGCAGAACCGTGCGCGTCACCGGGCGCGGCCCAGCCGCGCTCGCGGGCGAGGTCCAGACCGACCAGTGATGCCGCTCCGGCGGCAGGCCCCTCGTCGACGAGCCCGTCCTCGAAGCCGGCCAGGACCCGCTCGGCCTCGCGCCAGCTGGTGATCCGGGCGCCACGGGAGGCCACGACCTCGCGGCCCTCCTGCAGGTCCTCCACCAGTTGGAGCGCCGACTCAGGCGTCTGGTTGTCGAAGAACTCCCAGTTGACCATCACCACCGGCGCGTAGTCGCAGGCCGCGTTGCACTCGATGTGCTCGAGCGTGATGCTGCCGTCCGCCGTCGTCTCGTCGTTGCCGACCTCGAGCTTCTCGCGCAGGCAGGCAAAGATCTCGTCGCCGCCCATGACCGCACACAGCGTGTTGGTGCAGACCCCGACGTGATGAGTCCCGACAGGGTGACGCTTGTACATCGTGTAGAACGTCGCGACCCCGCTCACCTCGGCCGGGGTCAGGCCCAGGACCTCGGCACAGGCATGGATGCCCTCGGGCGTGACCCGTCCCTGCACCGACTGCACCAGGTGGAGCATCGGCAGCAGCCCGGACCGGGCCTGGGGATAGCGGGCCGCGATCTCGCGCAGCTCGTCGTAGGTCTCAGCAGCGAGCGTCATCGGTCGACGCCTCCCATCACCGGGTCGATGGACGCGATCGCCACGATCACGTCGGCCACCATGCCGCCCTCGGACATCACGCTCGTGGCCTGCAGGTTGGTGAACGACGGGTCCCGGAAGTGGACCCGGTAGGGCTTGGTGCCGCCGTCGCTGACCACGTGGGCGCCGAGCTCTCCGCGCGGCGACTCGATCGCGGCGTACGCCTGGCCGGCCGGGACCCGGAAGCCCTCGGTGACCAGCTTGAAGTGATGGATCAGGGCCTCCATCGACTCACCCATGATGTGGCGGATGTGGTCGAGGGAGTTGCCCTGGCCGTCGGGGCCGACGGAGAGCTGCGAGGGCCAGGCGATCTTCTTGTCGGCCACCATCACGGGGGCACCGTCGAGGTCCTTGAGCCTCTTGAGGGCCTGCTCCATGATCCGCAGCGACTCCCACATCTCGGCCAGCCGGACCCGGAACCGCCCGTAGGAGTCACAGGTGTCCCAGGTGATGACCTCGAAGTCGTAGTCCTGGTAGCCGGAGTAGGGCTGGGTCTTGCGCAGGTCCCACGGATAGCCCGTGCTCCGCAGGATGGGGCCGGTCAGACCGAGGGCGAGGCAGCCCTCCAGGTCGAGGTAGCCGACCTGCTCCAGGCGGCCCTTGAAGATCGGGTTGGCGTTGCAGAGCGCGGCGTACTCGGTCAGGCGCTTCTTCATCAGCTCGATGAACTCGCTCACCCGCGCGACCGTGCCCTCCGGCACGTCCTGGGCGACACCGCCGGGCCGGATGTAGGCGTGGTTCATCCGCAGACCGGTGATGAACTCGAACAGGTCCAGGCACAGCTCCCGCTCGCGGAACCCGATCGTCATCACGGTCAGCGCGCCGAGCTCCATGCCACCGGTCGCGATCGCCACCAGGTGGGAGGAGATCCGGTTGAGCTCCATCAGCAGGACCCGGATGACGTCGGCCTTCTCCGGCACCTCGGCGCCGATGCCGAGCAGCTTCTCCACCCCGAGGACGTACGCCGTCTCGTTGAAGATCGGCGAGAGGTAGTCCATCCGGGTGACGAAGGTCGTGCCCTGGGTCCAGGAGCGGAACTCCATGTTCTTCTCGATGCCCGTGTGCAGGTAGCCGATCCCGGCACGCGCCTCGGTGACGGTCTCGCCCTCGAGCTCGAGGATCAGCCGGAGCACCCCGTGGGTCGAGGGGTGCTGCGGGCCCATGTTGACGACGATCCGCTCGTCCTTGACGTCCTTGAGGGCGTCGGTCAGCTCGTCCCAGTCCTGGCCGGTGACGGTGAACGTACGTCCCTCGTCTTCTGTCGTCGTCATGAGTAGCTCCTCCGGGTGTCCGGCGGCGGGATCGTCGCGCCCTTGTATTCCACCGGGATCCCGCCCAGCGGGTAGTCCTTGCGCTGCGGGTGGCCCGGCCAGTCGTCGGGCATCAGGATCCGGGTCAGTCCGGGGTGTCCGTCGAAGACGATCCCGAACATGTCGTAGGTCTCGCGCTCGTGCCAGTCGAGCGTCGGGTAGATGCCCACCGCGCTCGGCACGTGCGGGTCCTCGTCGGGGGCGCTCGTCTCGACCCGCACCCGGCGGTTGTAGGTCATCGAGAGCAGGTGGTAGACCGCGTGCAGCTCTTTGCCCTGGTCGTCGGGGTAGTTCACGCCCGAGACGCCCGAGCACAGCTCGAAGCGCAGCTCGTCGCGGAGCACCTGCAGGGCCTCGAGCAGCCGCTCGCGGCGTACGTGGAAGGTCAGCTCGCCGCGGTGGATGACCGCCTCCGCCTCGGTGAAGGCGAGGGCGTCGGCGATCTCCTTGAACCAGCCGCCGTACGGCTGGACCCCGACGTCGCTGGTGCGGCTCGGCATCGCGTGCTGGCGGGTGAGACCGCCGTAGCCGCTGGTGTCGCCGGTGTCCGCCACCCCGAACATGCCACTGGGGTCGTGACGATCGTTCACCGCAGGAGTCCCGTCTGGTCGATCAGCGGCAGCTGGCGCAGGGCCGCGGTCTCGTTGGCGACCTCCTCGCGCTCGGCGTTGACGCCCAGCGAGCCGCCCTGGATCTTGTCGTGGAGCTTGAGGATCGCGTCGATCAGCATCTCGGGACGCGGCGGGCAGCCGGGGAGATACATGTCGACGGGCACGATGTGGTCGACGCCCTGGACGATCGCGTAGTTGTTGAACATCCCGCCGCTGCTGGCGCAGACGCCCATCGCGAGCACCCACTTCGGCTCGGGCATCTGGTCGTAGATCTGGCGCAGCACCGGCGCCATCTTCTGGCTCACCCGGCCCGCCACGATCATCAGGTCGGCCTGCCGCGGACTCGCGCGGAAGACCTCCATGCCATACCGGGCGAGGTCGTACTTCGGCCCGCCGCTCGTCATCATCTCGATGGCGCAGCAGGCCAGCCCGAACGTCGCCGGCCACAGGCTGGCCTTGCGGAAGTAGCCCGCCAGGCCCTCGACGGTCGTGAGCAGAACCCCGCTCGGGAGCTTTTCTTCGAGACCCATGTCAGTCCCAGTCCAATCCGCCGCGGCGCCACACATAGGCGTACGCCACGAACACCGTCAGCAGGAACAGGCCCATCTCCGCGAGGCCGAACCATCCCATCGCGTCGAACCTGACGGCCCACGGGTAGAGGAAGATGATCTCGATGTCGAAGATGATGAAGAGCATCGCGGTGATGTAGTACTTCACCGGGAAGCGACCGCCCAGCGCTTGTGGCGTGGCCTCGATCCCGCACTCGTAGGGATCCGCCTTGGCCTGGTTGGCGCGACTCGGTCCGACGACCGAGCTCATCACCACCGAACCGACCGCGAAGAGCGTCGCCAGTCCCGCCAACGCGAGCACCGGCACGTAGAGCTCCATCTCGCCTCCTACCCTGAGCGGCCCACCCCTTCTTGAGACTTTGTGAATAGAATCACAATGTGGGCCAACTCACATCCTGCCACTCCTGTGACGGATTGCAAGTGGGTTGCCGAAATGGCGCGCGCACTTTCTCGCCGAGGTCGAAATGTGCACCTGCATCCGGCGGCAAACGCTTGCACAACCACGCCACGGCGGGGTTGTGACGGCTCAGACTTGGGCGCTGGCGGCCGGCGCCGGCGTGTCGATGAAGACTCGAGGAATCACGACGATCCGCTTCTCGGCATCGAGCAGTTGCGCGGGACTTCCGTCGGCGTTCGTCTGCATCACTTCGTACGTCACGGTGTGCGCGGTCATCCGCCGCTGCTTGAGCCACCCCTGGTGCCAGGCGACGCTTCCCCACGGTCCCTGGATCTCGAGCGACTCGCCCACCGAGCCGCGGATGGTGGCGCCGAGCGGGTACATCCCCGGCATCCATTGCTCGGCGCCGACCAGCCGGGACAACGGCCCCAAGGCGCCGAGCACCGCGAAGTAGATCGCGCCTCGGTAGAAGCCCGAGGTGACGAAAACCAGGACGACGAGAATCCCGATCGCCGACGTCAGGAGTGGCGAGAACCCGATCCGTTCCCGCATCCAGGCGTAGACGAGCCGCCGCCGCATGGCCCGGTCCACCTCGATGCGCACTCCCGACAACGGCGGCTCGATGGATCCTCTGCCGCTCGCCGTCTCCAGCTCTCGTCGGATCACCGGGCCGATGAGAGCGGCCGGGAGGTCGATCGACCCTGCGATCTCGTCCGGTCCCGCGGGGAGATAGGACGGCACCAGGTGCCCCCGATGCGGCTGCCGACATCTCACCAGCACCGGACCGACGTCGGCCCGGGTCAGTCGCCACCAGGGGTAGAAGACCATCCGACTGGTCGTGCGTATCCCCAGACCGCTCCCCGTCGCCCACGCCGTGAGCACTGCCCCGACCGGGTAGTCACGCCGCACCGCGCGTCGCACGGTCCACAGCGGCACCGCCAGCTGGAGCACGAGGATCGTGCCTCCGAGGATCGCTGCCGTCACAACCCGGAAGGTGTCGCCGATGGCGCCCGGGTCGGGGAGAGACCCCGCGAACCAGACCGCACCCGCCACCATCGGCGGCAGCACCAGCGCCGCGAACAAGTAGCCCGGATCTCGCAACCGCAGCCCTACGAGGGCCCGCCCCACCTGGCGCTGATCCTCAGCCGTGACGGTCCATCCGGTCACCGAACCCGGCACCACATCCATGTCCACCACGGCCTCCTCGACATCGCCGCAGCTCGGCCACCGCAGCGTAGGGGAAACCCGGGGCGTGATCCGGAGACCCGGGACAGAACCCCACATATGAGCGAAAGCTACGTACGCCCCGCGCCCAGGTCGTGCCAGAACTCCACATGTGCGCGGATGTTGCGGGGTTGTGGTGGCTCAGGCTTCGGCGCTGACGGTCTCCGCCGGCGTGTCGAGGAAGGCTCGGGGGATCACAACGATCCGCTTGTCGAGGTCGGTCAACCTTCCATCGGGGCCGACCTGCACCATCTCGTACGTCACGATGTGCTTGTTCATCCGGCGCAGCTTCAACCATCCTGGAGGCCAGGCAACGCTTCCCCACGGTCCCTGGATTTCGAGCCACTGGCCCATCGAGCCGACGACGCTGGCACCGACGGGGTACATCCCGGACATCCGGCCCTCCCCGGACAGCAGCCAGAGGAGGGGGTTGAGCAACACCATCACCAGCCAGACGATCGCCATCCGGTAGGAGCCACCGGCCAGTAGTAGCAGGATGTTGAGCGCAAACACAGCCGAAAGCAACCACGCCATGATGCCGAACTGCGCTCGCAGCCACGCCCGCACGAGCCGCCGCCGCAGCGCACGGTCGACGACGATCGGCTCCCCGAGCATCGGAGTCTCCACCGATCCCCGGCCTGCCCGCGCCGCCAACTCGCGTCTGATCGCCGGCCCGATGAGCTGGGCCGGGAAGTCGACCGACCGCGCCACCTCATCAGGCCCGGCCGGAAGATACGCCGGTAGTGCCAGCGCCTTCGGGCCATCCTGCCGACACCGCACGAACACCGGCCCCACCTCGATCTGCGTCAGCCGCGACCAGGGATAGAAGGCGAGTCGCCTGAGCGTACGCATGCCCAACCCGCTCTCCGTCGCCCATGCGACGAGAGTGGCGCCAACAGGGAACTCGCGCTCCACGCGGCGAGAGACTTTCCACAGCGGCGTCATCAGCGAAAGCGCTAGGAAGACGACTCCGACAGCGGCCATCATCCCGTGTTCGACGGCCTCGCCAACCAGTCCCGGACCAAGACCCGGATCATGCATGCCGAACCAGAGGGCGCCAGTCAGCAACAAGGGCAGACCCAACGCGAGGACCCAGTAGGCCCAGCTCCGCAGCCGCATCCCTACCATCGCCCGCTTGAGCCGACGCTGGTCGTCGATCGTGACGATCCAGTTCGTCACCGATCCTGGCACCACATCCACGTCCACGAGCGGCTCCCCTCAGCACCACGGACTCCAGAGTCGGGCGCAGCGTAACCGATACCCGGGAGGGAATATCCCCGTTTGTCGACGACTCGATGGGGCCGCCGGGCGCCGACGCACAGAAACGCGCAGAAACCTGCCGAGTCGGCCCGTCCTCACCCGAAATCTCGCCGAGTCGGCTCGTTATGACGAGCCGACTCGGCGGGGCTGGGGTCAGCCCGGGTCCGGGCGGATCCAGCCCTTGGCGAGCCCCGCGCGGACGATGGCGTCGGTGGCCTCACCGAGGGTGGTCGAGGCGGCGACGACGCCGGCCTCACGGGCGCGGACGCGGGACTCGGTGGCGCCGGGCATGCTCCAGGTGCCGCCTCGGTTGAGCCAGTTGAGGAGCATCGGCTCGAGGCGGTCCATGGCCTTGCAGAAGCGCGCCTCGGGCGTCTGGGCGGCCTCGAACTCGTCCCACAGGGCGCGGATCTCCCCCGCCTGGTCCGGCGGCAGCATCGTGAAGAGCCGGTCGGCGGCGGCGAGCTCACGCTCGACCTGGTCGACGACGGCGGCCGGGTCGAAGACCGGGCTGTCACCGGCGTAGATCTCCACCATGTCGTGGATGATCACGAGCTTGATCGCGTGCCCGACGTCGATCGGCTCGTCGGCGTACTCGGCCAGCAGCAGCACCATCAGGGCCAGGTGCCAGGAGTGCTCGGCGTCGTTCTCGCGACGGTCGGCCGCGGCCAGCGGGGAGGCACGCAGGATCGTCTTGAGCCTGTCGGCCTCGGCGATGAACTCCAGCTGGGACCGCAGTCGTCCCGAGATCGCCTCCGGCAGCGGGTTCAGGTCGATGATCAGATCCTCGTGAGTGTCAGCCATGCCCTGACCCTCTCATCCACCCGGAACCGAGCACACACGTCACCCACAGCAGTGTCACTGACCTGCGGAACCACCTTCCGCCTCCACGAACTGTGTGCCGAGCGGGCGGCATCCGAGCCGCCCCAGGACGTCATCGGGAACCAATGCCGCCGGAAGGGTCTCGCGAGTCATCGACTGGACCGGGTGCGGGTAGGTGAAGGCGCTTCCCCGAACCCGAGACCCCTGAAGCATCCTCCAAGAGATCACCTGCTCGTCCCACGCAGTCAGCACCCTCATGCCCACGTCCTCGATCTGCAGCGATGCGCTGAATCCGACAGGAAAGAGCGCCCGAACCTGGCGACGCGTCAGCCACCAGGGCGTCCAGACATTCAAGGCAACGAGGACCGGGAGCAGAAGGCCCGTCGCCCTCACGTCGTACCCGTCCAGGATCATCACGATCACGAACCCCATCTGTCCCAGCGCAGCGACGGCGAGGAGAACCTGCGTTGCCAGCATCTTCGGTTCGAGGATCAGCGCCAACCAGGCGTCGTGTGCCAGTCTCCGTTGGGAGTCAGCCGTCACGACCCAGGTGCGTGGCTGCCTGAGCGCGGTGCCGCGCGGGAACCCAACCGGGGTCGGTGACGGCGCCTTGCCGACGACCGGAAGCCCGATGCGTAGGAGCACGTCGTCTGCCACAAGCGCTCGGGGCACCCACACACTCAGCTCGGGCATCAGCCCAGGGAGGGACTGGTCAGGGCGTACGGCCAGCCGATCGGGAATGCCGAGCACACCGGCGTTGCTCCGCGCACCCCCGATCTGGTCCCAGCGCCACGATGTCTCCCCGAGAGCATTCGCGATTCGAAAACCGCGGTCGTCAACCGCCGAGAAGACAGCCTGGCCAACCGGGTAGGCAGCGACGATCTGTTTGGCGATGGCCGATCTGTGGGCGATCAGCCACATCACAGAAGCAAGAAGGCCAAGCATCCCGAGCACAAGCAGCCAGATCCGGTCCAGCATGCCGATGCTTCCTGCGTCGCCGTCCAGGACCCACAGGATGACGAGGACCAGCCAAGCCACGACAGCGATCAGAACGTGACGTATGAGCGTTGCTCGTGTCCAGAGCGAGAGCCGTCTAGCCGACCGGATGAGTTGCCGCTGACCCTTCCAAGTCACGTTCCATGAGTGCACCACAGACGGAGTGTGACCGAGCGCGGGCCGGCGTACAGCGGAATCCGGAAACCCCGAGGGGTTTGTCGAGCAACTCGGTCAGCGAGCCGGCAGGGCGCGCTTGGAGCGGCTCACGTAGGCCGATCCCTCCGGGCCGACGACGGCGTAGGAGTCGCCCAGGCGGGAGTTGTACTCCAGGTGGGCGCGGCCCCAGAACATCCCGATGCGGATGCCGCCGTACATCCCCGGGGCGGTGAACCAGGCCTCGTCGGGGCCGCCCTCCTCGGAGATGAGCCGGACGTCGAACGTACGCAGCTGGTGGTCGCCACGGAACTCGGCGGTCAGCTCGGCGAGCGTCGTGTTCACGTGGTGGTTGACGGCCTCGAGGTTGTCACCGAGCGGGGTGCCGGGGCGGAAGTAGGGGTCGAGCATGTCGAGCAGGTGCTCGTGACCGCGTCGCCTGGCGAGCTGGTAGGGCGTCTCACCGTGGGCCGTGGGCAGGGACCTGACCCCACCCAGCGAGAGCAGCTCCTGCACGGTCTCGCGCGGCGCACCGAGGTAGGCGGCGTGGTGGAGCGGCGTGAACATCGACTCACCGCCGATCTTCCAGGTGTTGACGCCGACGGTGTAGTCGTTGCGCACCTGCGAGAGCGCCCGGCGCCAGTCGCCCTGCGCGGCCGCGTCGGTGAGTGAGTCCCTGGCCTTGACCGCTGCGGGCCCGTAGGCCTCGCGAGGCATCAAGATGCCGTCCCATGGCAACGTGGAGGTCATAGTTGAACTTTCGCAGAGATCAGGCGGTTGCGTGATGAAGTGCGACGATTCCACCCGAGAGATTCGTCCAGCTCGGAGCCTGCCAACCCGCCGCGGAGAGCATGTCGGCAAGGCCCGCCTGGTCGGGCCATGCCCGGATGGACTCGGCGAGGTAGACGTAGGCGTCCGGCGAGGACGATACCGCCCGGGCGACCGGCGGCAGCGCCTTCATCAGGTATTCCACGTAGACCGTCCGGAACGGCTTCCAGGTCGGGTGCGAGAACTCGCAGACCACGATCCGGCCACCGGGGCGGGTGACCCGGCGCAGCTCACGCAGGCCGGCCGCCGGGTCGACGATGTTGCGCAGCCCGAACGAGATCGTGACCGCGTCGAAGGTGGCGTCGCGATAGGGCAGCCGGGTGCCGTCGCCGGCCGTGAACGGCAGGTGGGGCTTGGCCTTCTTGCCGACCTGGAGCATCCCGATGGAGAAGTCCGTCGGGACCACCTCGGCGCCTGCGTCCAGGAACGGCTGGGACGAGGTGCCGGTGCCGGCGGCGAGGTCGAGCACGAGCTCGCCGGGCTTCGGGGCGACGGCCTTGATGACCTCGCGTCGCCAGCGGCGGTCCTGGCCGAGCGAGAGAACGTCGTTGGTGACGTCGTAGCGCTTGGCCACGGCGTCGAACATCCGACGGACCTCGCCGGGCTGCTTGTCCAGATCTGCTCGGGTCACGGGCTGATTCTGTCTCGGGTCTGTGTCCGGAACCGAACTCAGGCGAGCTTCTCGAAGATCTCGTCGGCGTACTTCGCCGCGTCTTCCTTCGAGGCGGCGGTCGCCTGGACGGTCAGGTCGTCGGACGCGTGCGAGCAGGTCGCCTGGGTCTGACCGGTCGACTGGTCGGAGCTGGAGTAGCAGACGTTGTCGCGCACCTTGGAGACCTCGCCACCGCCGTAGTAGGCGCTGCCGTCACCGGCGAAGGCACGGATCATCACGGACTTCTTCATGTCCTTGGTGATGTAGGTGCGCGAGGCCATCGAGAAGCCGAGGGCGTCGGACACGTTGCGGTCCTCGGTCTTCGAGCTGGCCGCGTTCTGCTTGATGAACAGGTCCAGCTGCTCCTCGGACGCACCCTGCTTCTTGATCACGTCGAGGTCGTAGGAGGACTTCTTGTCCGCCGGCTTGTAGCCGCCCGGCAGCGTCTCCGGGAGCGTGATCTTCACCCCCGAGTGGGAGTCGGAGTCGCCAACCCACCGTGGCAGGCCTACGCCCAGCACGACGAAGAGGGCCAAGGCGATGATGCCGAGGGTGATGCCGTTCTCTGCGATGAACGACTGCTCTTTGTTGGTACTCACGCCAGCGCACGCTACAACCCACATGGTGATAGATGGCAACTGGGGCGGATGCCACATACATCACTTCGACTCGTCCTCGCCGACACCACGCCGATACCCTGGGGGTGTGAGTGAGTCTGAGCAGCGGTCCCTGGTAGCCACCACCGTGGCCCTCGATGCCGGGTCGGAGACGCTCGACGACCTGCTCGCGCTGCTGCCCGCCCGCCGGCGCGTGCTGTCCTGGGTCCGCCACGGCGAGGGCCTGGTCGGCTGGGGCACCGCCGCCGAGATCCGTACGTCCGGACCGGAGCGGTTCGCGCACGCGGCCAAGTGGTTCGAGGAGCTGGCCGCGGTCTCGACGGTCTCCGACCCGGTCGGCGTGCCCGGCACCGGGCTGGTCGGCTTCGGCTCCTTCGCCTTCTCGGACCTGCCGGGCTTCTCCGTGCTCAAGGTGCCCGCGGTGGTCGTCGGGAAGCGTGGCGACGTCGCCTGGGTGACCACCGTCGGCCCCGCCGCCTCACCGCCTCCTCCGCTGGCGCCGGCGCCGGAGCCGGAGGCGCCGCGCGACGTCGTCTTCGCCGATGCATACGTCGACGGAGAGCACTGGATGCGGATCGTCGCCGACGCGGTCGGCCGGCTCCAGCACGGCGACCTCGACAAGGTCGTCCTCGCCCGCGACCTGCTCGCCGCGGCCGGCGCCCCGATCGACATCCGCGCCGTGCTGCGGCGGTTGGCCGCTGCGTACCCGACCTGCTGGACGTTCCACGTCGACGACCTCTTCGGCGCGACCCCCGAGCTGCTCGTCCGCCGCGAGCGCGGCCTGGTCACCTCCCGCGTGCTCGCGGGCACGATCTGGCCGACCGGCGAGGAGAACCTCGACTCGGCCCTCGCCGCCTCCCTGGCCGAGTCCTCGAAGAACCTCGAGGAGCACGAGTACGCCGCCAGGTCGGTCGCCGACGCCCTGGAGCCGCATTGCTCCTCGATGAACGTGCCCGAGGCCCCCTTCGTGCTCAAGCTCCCCAACGTGATGCACCTGGCCACCGACATCACCGGTGTGGCCAGCGACGGGGTGAGCTCGCTCGACCTGGCCGCGGCCCTGCACCCCTCCGCCGCCGTCGGCGGCACCCCGCGCGAGGACGCCGTCGCGCTCATCGCCGAGATCGAGTCGATGGAGCGCGCCCGCTACGCCGGCCCGGTCGGCTGGATGGACGCCTCCGGCGACGGCGAGTGGGGCATCGCGCTGCGCTCGGCCGAGATGATCGACGACCGCACCGCCCGCCTCTTCGCCGGCTGCGGCATCGTCGCGAGCTCCGACCCGGAGACCGAGCTGGCCGAGACCCAGGCCAAGTTCGTCCCGATCCGCGACGCGCTGTCTTAACCTTCGGGCATGGAGAACTCGGACGGTCTCATCCGCACCGCCCTGCGCGAGGGAGAGGAGAACGCCGACCGGCTGGCGCGCACCCAGCTGCTCCTCGTGCCGGTCCTGATCGTCGCGATGATCTCGGTGCCGGCCTACCGGATCGTCCACGACGACGGTGAGGACGGCGACAGCTACGGCTTCTGGTCGGCGATCGCATGGTTGGGCGACCGGCCCGACGATGCCCCGGGCGCCTACAAGCTGCTGGTCGTCGCCGCGGTGCTGACGATCCTCTTCGCCGTGGCGGCCGCGGCGATGGGTCTCTACTTCGCCTACTCCCGGAGCAACCACCCCGCCGTCGAGATCGGGATCGCGATCGTGTCGGGGGTGCTGCCGAGCGCCATCGCCGTGATCGGCGTGGTCGCGCTGCCCGAGGACTCCGCGGTGCAGATGGGCTGGGGCGTATTCCTTCCGGTCTTCCTCGGTCTGTGGCTCGCCAACATGGTCCGCTCCGACGTCTAGCTCGCCCGCGATAGATTCGGCGGCATGAGGATCACGAAGTTCGGCCATGCCTGTGTCCGGATCGAGCACGACGGGGCGGTGGTGGTCGTCGATCCGGGCGTGTTCACCCAGCCCGAGGCGCTGGACGGCGCCACGGCGGTGCTGATCACCCACGAGCACCCCGACCACTACGCCCCGGCACTCCTGGAGGGCAACGACGCGCCGATCTACACCATCGGCGCGGTCGCGGCGCAGATCCAGAAGGGTGCTCCCGCGGTCCACGAGCGGACCACGGTGGTGAAGCCGGGTGAGTCGTTCGATGCCGGGCTCCCGGTCACCGCGATCAACGAGAAGCACGCGGTCATCCACGCCGACCTGCCCCACTTCGACAACTCGGGCTACCTGATCAGCGCCGGCGACCAGACGCTATTCCACCCGGGCGACGCGCTCGACGGCCCGGGCCGGGCGGTGGACGTACTCTTTCTGCCCGTCTCCGCGCCGTGGGCCCGCTCGGCCGAGCTCATCGACTTCGCCCGCGAGGTCGGCGCCTCCCGGACGGTCGCGATCCACGACCGGGTCTACTCCGAGGCCGGATCCAGCATCTTCGACACCCAGGCGGCCGCCCTGATCCCGGCCGAGCGCGGCTACGTGCGTCTCGCGGACGGGGCTGACCTCTGATGGCCCTCGTCGTGGTTTTGTACGCCTACAACGACCTCCCCGACGTACGCGCCGAGCATCTCGACGCCCATCGCGGGTTCCTGGCGAGCCAGGACAACCTGGTGCTCTCAGGCCCCACCTCCGACGGCTCCGGCCTGCTCGTCTTCGAGGGCGAGATCGCCACCGTCGAGGCGACCGTGGACGACGACCCGTTCCTCGCGGTCGGGCTGATCAAGGAGCGCCGCATCTTCGAGTGGACCCCGGTCCTCGGTTCCTGGAAGGCCCAGCTGGGCCTGTGAGGACCGGGGGTCCGCCCCCGACGTGATCACCCCCGGGCGAGCGCCTGCAGGCGGTCGTACGCGCCGTTGAACGTGTTCTGGTCCAACGGCGAGGAGGTGTACTGCCAGAAGGTGTAGTAGCCCCAGCCGGCCGGCAGGGTGCCGGGCGTGCTGGCGTAGCGCGCGATCCAGAGCGGGTGGGCGCTGGCGAACTGCGAGGTGTTGCCGGTGCAGGTCGTCCACCAGTCGGTGGTCGTGTAGATGACCGCGTCGCGGCCGGTGCGGGCGCGGTAGCGGTCCAGGAAGGCCGCGATCCACGAGCGCATCGAGGCCTGGGAGAGGCCGTAGCAGGTGCCACCGGAGTAGGGGTTGTACTCGATGTCGAGCACCCCCGGGAGCGTCTTCCCGTCCGCCGACCAGCCGCCGCCGCTGTTGACGAAGTAGTCAGCCTGCGCCGCGCCACCAGAGTCGGACGGGTTGGCGAAGTGGTAGGCGCCGCGGATGAAGCCCTGGTTGTAGGACCCGTTGTACTGCTGCGGGAAGTAGGTGCTGTTCTTGTAGTAGGTGCCCTCGGTCGCCTTGATGTAGGCGAACCGCTTCCCCTGACCCCACCAGTAGGCCCAGTCGACGTTGCCCTGGTGGCCGGAGACGTCGATGCCGCTCACGGTCGCCTGGGCGGTGATCGGTGGGGCGTTCTTGGTGCCGCCCTCGGCGTCGGAGCCGGGCGTCGACCAGCCGACGTACGCCCCGTGCTCGAGGGTGACGCCGTGGGACCTCGCCTTCTGGGTCAGCCGGCGGTCGTCCTTCTCGGCGGCACCTGCGGCACCGGCGGACTGGGTCGGGGAGAGGGAGATGGCGAGGAGGAGACCGGCGGCTATCGCGGTCACTCTCATGGATCTGCGGCGCGAAGGACTCATGGGGCTGCCTTTCCCGAGGAGGAGACGTGCACTGAGAAGCATCGTGGCTGGGAATCATGGTGCCGCAACCGATGTCCCCCGGGGAATGTTTTCCAGTAAGCAGATTACTCAACCAGGTGGTTGACAATGCCGCAGGCCACGACCTAGCCTCGTTATCAACCAAATGGTTGAGGAGTAGCGGATGAGCGAGGACAGACTCTCCCGAGTCTTTGCGGCACTGGCGGACCCGACCCGGCGTGACCTGGTCGCCCGGCTCTCGTCCGCCGATGCGACGGTCGGCGAGCTGGCAGCGCCGTACGACGTCAGCCTCCAGGCGGTCTCCAAGCACCTCAAGGTGCTCGAGGAGGCCGGCCTGGTGAGCCGGGAGGGGCGCCGCGCACCCGTACGCCTCGAAGCGGAGGTGTTCGACCTCATGACCAAGTGGATCGAGAGATATCAACAGCAGGCCGAGGAGCGCTACCAGCGCTTGGACGCACTGCTCGCCGAGATGCAGGAAGACCGACCAGCACGAGAACCAGCACGAGAAGAGGACGCATCATGACCACCACGAAGCACGAGACCACGATCGAGGCCTCCCAGGAGACCCCCACGATCACCATCGTCCGCGAGTTCGACGCTCCCCCGGAGCTCGTCTTCCGCGCCCACGCCGAGAAGGAGCTGTACGCCAAGTGGCTCGGGCCCCGCGACGTCGGCATGCACATCACCGAGTGGGACTTCCGCACCGGCGGCTCGTGGGCCTATTCCGCCGAGCGCGACGGTGACGAGTTCACCCAGTTCTTCGGCAGCTTCCACGAGGTGCGCGAGAACGAGCGCATCGTGCAGACCTTCACCTGGCGCGGCGCGCCCGACGGAGCCTCGCTGGAGTTCCTCACCCTCGAGCCGCTCCCCGGCGGCCGCACCCGGCTGACCGGCCTCAGCGTCGTCGAGTCCTTCGAGACCCAGGCGGCGATCATGGCAAGCGGCATGGACAAGGGCGTCATCCAGGGCTACGAGCAGCTCGACGAGCTCCTCGCGGAGCTCTCGTGAGCGCCGCGGCCCTGAGCATGCGCGAGCAGCACGCGTACGACGCGGGCCGGTTCGCCGAGATCGTCGCCACCGCCGCCCCCGAGGACTGGGCCCGGCCCAGCCCGGTGGCGGCGTGGACCGCGCTCGACGTGGTCTCGCACCTGATCGGGTGGCCGCGCGATTTCCTCCGCGCCTCGGCCGGTGTGGACCTGGCACCGCTCGATGTCGCCGCGGACCCGGTCGCCGCCTGGAAGACGCACACCGCCGACATCCAGGGGCTCTTCGACGATCCCGCCGGCCGGATGATCTCCAACCCCCACATGGGCGACAAGCCGCTCGACGTGGCGCTCTCGGAGATCTATACGCCCGACATCTGGATGCACTCCTGGGACCTCTCCCGCGCCCTCGGCCGCGACTTCGACCTCGGCGCCGAGCGTGCCGCGGCGATGCTGGCCGGCGCCGCCGCCATGGAGGACGCCATGCGCGGCTCCGGCCAGTTCGGCCCGCGCGTCGACGTCCCCGCCGACGCCACCCCTCAGGAGCAGCTCCTCGGCTTCATCGGCCGGGATCCGTACTGGCGCCCGTGAGGCTTCTGTCCGGCTTGCCTACGTCAGTTGACGGGACCTTGTGAGTGCATTCACGAACTGCCGTCGACTGACGTAGGCAAGGCCTGAGTCCTGGCCGCGGCGATCCGGCTCTCGACATCAGAGAAGGATGCCCAACAGAGTCGTTGCAGCAGGCCGCGACCGTGCCTTATCGTTTCTCGATAACATCGGGAAACGATAAGGAGTCGTCATGGCCGAGCGGGACCCCCTGGCGCCACTGAACACTCTGGTCGATGCCGTCTCTGCGCTCATCGTCGCGTTCGCCCTCTTCGCTGTGGTCGTCAGCGGCCTGCACTTGTTCGGCAAGGCCGATGGCGCTCACATGTTCTCCTTCTCGGACGACGTGTGTGTCGAGACCGACTCGATCATCGTGGACACCGGCGAGGAGCTAGACACCGAACCACACACCAAGCCGGGCTCTAGGACCCTGTCCTCCGGGACGACGTTCTGCACCAAGGATCCGAGCTGGACGATGCAGTTGGCCGCGTCGGCCGGCGGGATCCTCGGCATGGTGCTTCTGCTCGGAGCGTGTCTGATCGCGCGACGGTTCATCAAGGTCGCTCGACGTGAAGGGATCTTCACGGCCGGTCCGGCCGGGCTGATGCGAGCGCTGGGGTGGTTCCTGATCGCCATGGCGATCATCGGCCCGGTCGGCACGAACATCGGCGACGGGATCTTCATCGCCTCAGCCTCGGCTCCTGACCTGGACCAAACCTGGAGCTCCCAGGTGGGTACCTCCGCCCCGGACTGGTCACCGCTGATCCTCGGGGTCTGCGCCCTCACCTTCAGCCGGGTGATGCGCCGCGGAGTGTCGCTCCAGCAAGAGGTGGCACTGACCATATGACCGACGACCACCGCGTCACGGTGCATCTCGACACGCTCCTCGAGGAGCGCGGGATGACGCTCACCGAGCTCGCCGACCGGATCGGCATCACCCTGGCCAACGCGTCGATCCTCAAGAACGGCCGCGCGCGGGCGATCCGGTTCTCGACGCTCACCGCGATCTGTGACGTACTCGAGTGCCAGCCTGGCGACATCCTCCGGGTGCGCTGACCTCAGGACAGCGTCAGGGAGCCGACACCCGAGGTGTAGTGGGTCGCGTACGTCAACTGGACCTGCTCAGGCCCGGGCGAGAGCAGGATGGTGGCGGCCTGCTGGATGTAGTCGCCCTCGACGTGGACGCTGACGTGGCAGGCCCGCTCGGCGGGGATCTCGAACGAGACGGTGCCCCAGTAGACGACGTACTGCCTCCCGTCGATGCTCACGATCGGCGGGAGCTTGCCCGGGTTGTTGGCCAGCATCACGTTTCCGCTGGTCAGGTGGATCACCAGGATGCGCTTCGTGCCGGTGTAGTACTCGACGTAGGGCACCACACCCGGCCACTGCGGCTGTTCTGTCACGAGGTCACTGTGCCACGTCAGGAACGAGCGAGGGCGCGGATGGCGAGGTCGAGGTCGCGCCGGCCGTCGCGGGAGACCACGGCCTCGACGACCTCGATGCCGCCGTTGGGCGAAGCGAGGGCGGCCTCGAGCTCGGGCGCCGAGGTGACCGCGAGGTGCGGGATGCGGTGGGCGGCGCAGAGGGCTTCGAGGGAGGTCCCGTGCGGGGTGCCGAAGAGGCGCTCGAAGCTGTCGGCGTAGTCGTCGGCGCCCTGCTCGAGGGAGGCGAAGATCGAGCCGCCGTCGTCGTTGGCGACGACGATGGTGAGGTCCGGGCGGACCTCCTCGGGGCCGAGCAGCAGACCACCGGCGTCGTGCAGGAAGGTCACGTCGCCCATCAGCGCGAGCGCTCGCGTCGACGACGCGCGGCCGGCGGCGGCACCGATCGCGGTGGAGACGATGCCGTCGATGCCGGCCAGCCCACGGTTGGCGATCACCTTCCGCCGCCCGCCGACGCGGTTGGGCCGCATCATCAGGTCCAGGTCGCGTACGGGATTGGAGGGGCCGAGCATCAGCAGCCCGCCGTCGGGCAGGGCGCGGGCGACACAGCCGGCGACGTCGTACGCCGTCATCTCCTGCCGCTCGTGGAGCAGCCGGTCCACCTGGCGGCTGAGCTCGCGATCCGCGGTACGCCACTCGTCCAGCCACGCCGGGTCGGGCTCGCCCTCGACGTGGAGCCGGTTGCGGATCGTGCGGTCGACCCGGAACGGGCGCGCGGGCCAGACACCGCCGACCGGGGCCGCGATGACCTCGATGTCGGCACGGGCGAGCAGGTTGGTGACCGGCCGGGAGAGGGTCGGGTGGCCGTAGACCACGACCCGCTCGATCCGTTCGGCCAGCGGTGACTCGAGCAGCAGCCGGTAGGAGCGCAGCGCGTTGTCGCCGGTGCGCGCGCCCGAGGAGGGCTCGGCGAGCAGCGGCCACCCGCCGTCCTGGGCGAGGACCCGGGAGGGCGGGCCGGCGTCGTCACCTGCGATGACGACCGTGCGTGGCGTCCCGGCGCCGGTCGGGATCGACTCGTGGATCATCAGCTCGGGACGTACGGGTTCCGGACGGACCGCGATCTCCCCCGGCTGCCACCGGTCGGGCGGGGTCAGCGGGTCGTCGAGCTGGAGGTTCCAGTGGACGGGGCCGCGCGCCGAGTCGAGCGCCTCGAGGTGGTCCGCGCTCGGCGCCTCGGCCAGGTCGACGGTCTCCACCAGCCTGCCGAAGATGCCCACCTGGTCGGTGACCTGGTTGGCGCCGGTCTCGCGGAGCCGGGCGGGCCGGTCGGCGGTGACCACGGCCAGCGGCACGCCCGCATGGGCCGCCTCGAGCACCGACGGGTGCAGGTTGGCGACGGCGGTGCCGGAGGTGCACATCACCGCGGCGCGCGCGCCGACCTTGGTCAGGCCGAGCGCGAAGAAGCCGGCCGAACGCTCGTCGATCCGGGTGTGCAGACGCACCAGGCCGGCGCGCGAGGCGTCGAGGACGGCGAACGACAGCGGTGCGTTGCGCGATCCCGGCGCGACGACGATGTCGGTGACGCGCGCCTCGAGGAGCGCGGTGACGACCGCCCGGGCGAGCTCAGTAGCAGTGGGCATCCATCCTCCTCAGAGCGTTTCCCGGTACGCCATCACGTCAGCCAGCCGCCTGCGCCAGAACTCCGTACGCTCCGGCGTGGCCCGCAACGCCGGGTCGGCGACGAGGCGCTCCGGGGCGGGCGAGGAAGGTAGCACCGGCAGGACACCGCCTGCCGGAAGGAGCGGGACGGCGGCGATGTCCTCGATGAACATCGAGACCGTGCCCAGCCCGCACGCATAGGGCAGCTCGGGCAGCGCCGCCGCGAGCGCGATCCCGGCGGCCATACCGACCGAGGTCTCCAGCGCCGAGGAGACCACGCACGGCAGCCCGATGTCCTCGGCGATCCGCAGACAGGCGCGTACGCCGCCCAGCGGCTGCACCTTCAGCACCGCCACGTCGGCGGCCTCGAGGTCGCGTACGCGATAGGGGTCCGCGGCCCGCCGGATCGACTCGTCCGCGGCGATCGGGACGTCCACCCTGCGGCGTACGTCGGCGAGCTCCTCGACCGTGGCGCAGGGCTGCTCGACGTACTCGAGCCCGCCGGCGGCCCGGTCCAGCACCGCGATCGCAGCGACCGCCTCGTCGACCGCCCAGAGCCCGTTGACGTCGATCCGCACCTTGCCGCCGGGGCCGAGGGCGTCCCGGACCGCCTCGACGCGAGCGATGTCGTCGGCCAGGCTCTGGCCCGGGTCGGCGACCTTCACCTTGGCGGTCGCGCACCCGGAGCGGGTCACGATCTCGTGGGCACGCTCGGGACCGACCGCCGGGACGGTCGCGTTGACGGGCACGGTCTCCCGGAGCGCGGCCGGCCAGTCGCCCGCTGCCGCCTCCTCGGCGCAGCGCAGCCAGGGCTCGATCTCGGGGGTGTCGTAGTCGAGGAACGGCGACCACTCGCCCCATCCGCCGGCGCCTTCGAAGACGAGGCCCTCGCGCTCGGTGATCCCACGGAAGCGGGTCGTCATCGGCAGCGAGAAGACGTGCAGGCTCATCGCGGCTCCTCGTCGCTCGTGACCAGGCTCAGCAGGGCCTGCCGGTCGGGTTTGCCGTTGCCGAGGAGCGGGATCGCGTCGAGCGCGACGACCTGCCGGGGCGCCCACGAGCGGGGGTGCTCCGCGGCGACCCAGTCACGGGCGTCGGCGGCGTCGAGGTCGCCGACGACGAAGGCGACCAGCCGCTGGCCCCACTCCTCGTCAGGCGTGCCGAGGGCCTCGGCGGCCGTGACGGCCGGGTGCTCGCGGAGCCGTCTGGCGACGAGCGCCGCCGGCACCTTCACACCGCCGGTGATCACCATGTCGTCGACCCGGCCGAGGATCCGGAGCCGGCCGTCCTCGTCCAAGGTGCCGGCGTCGGAGGTGAGGAACCAGCCGTCGACCAGCGCCTCCGCCGTCTGCTCGGGGTCGTCCTGGTAGCCGTCGAAGAGCGTGGGACCGCTGATCCGGACCCGGCCGTCGGTGCCGACCGCGATCGCGACGCCGTCCAGCGGCATCGCGTCGTAGACGCACCCGCCGCAGGTCTCGGCCGACCCGTAGGTCGCGACCACGTCGACCCCGGCCTCCTCGGCCCGGGCACGCAGCGAAGGGTCGATCGGACCGCCGCCGAGCAGCAGCGTGTGGAACTCGGCCAGGGCGGCGAGGTCGTCACCACCCGACTCGACGATCCGGTGCAGCTGGGTCGGCACCATCGAGACGAACCGAGGCCCGTCGTCCATCGCCGCCGCGGCCTCGGCGAAGGACCCGTGGGCGGCGGCGATCACCGGCTCGTGGCCGGCCAGCAGCGAGCGGGCGATCACGTTGGCCCCGGCGACGTACGACTCCGGGAGCGTCAGCAGCCACTGCCCGCTCGCCCCGACGCGTCGCGCCGACGCGGCGGCCGACGCCCTCATGGCCTTGCGCGAGAGCATCACCCGCTTGGGCGTTCCCGTCGACCCGGAGGTCTCCACGACCCAGTGCTCCGGCCCGCCTCCGGCGAGCCACTCGGCCATCGCGGCGACGGCCTCCTCAGCCCGTTTCACCGCGTCGCTCATGGAACCAACGCTATCGCCCGCGGTGCGGGGGTTCGCGGCGGGCCGGTGGGCTTCGTGGGGTGCAACACGCTGTTACGACGTGTGACACGTGGCGCAGGCGCTACTGGCCGCGGATGTTGAAGTCGCCGACCAGGCCGTGGTGGTCGGACTCCAGCTTGAACGTGGCGTGGCGGGTGGGGGTGGCGGTCGAGCTCGAGCCGAGGAGCCAGTCGATGGTGCCGCCGCCGTCGTGGGTGGCCCAGCCCTGCGGGGGCGCGCCGAGGGTCTCGAAGGAGGAGGTCATCCCGGCCTTGGTCATCAGCGGCTTCGGGCCCCACGGGTCGCCGTTGCCCCCGTTGCGGGGGTAGGGCGAGTTGAGGTCCCCGGCGACGAGGACGGGGCCGTACTTCTGCAGCCCCTGCGCCAGCCCGGCGAGCTTCGCGAAGCCACGCTGGGCCTCGTCCTTACGCGCCTGGGGGCTGTTGGCGGGCGAGGTCATGGTGTGCGTCGAGATCACCGAGATGCGCCCGGAGCCGTCGCTGCTCGCGAGGACCACCCAGGTGGCGTACCTGTTGTCGTTCTTGACGCCCGTCACCGGCTTGGTGAGCTGGACGGTGCCCTTGTCGACCGCCACCCAGCGGTCGGTGCGCCACATGACGACCGGGCTCAGCGCCTGGCTCCGACGGCCGTACTCGTCCTCCGAGGCGCGGTAGGTGCCGTAGCCGCGCACCGAGACGTCGGAGACCGTACGTGACTGGGCCTCGTTCAGGGAGACGAAGTCAGGCCCGTGCTTGATGACCTCGGCCAGGTCGGAGCGGTACTTCGAGCGGGACAGCGAGACCTTGATGTTGGCCTGCGCCAGGCGCACCTGCGGGCCGGAGACGGCGGCCGGGGAGGCGCCGATCTGTCCCGCGCCGGGCAGCCCGCCGACCTGCTTGGTCGCCTCGAGGGTCTTGCCGATGTTCTTCTTCAGCCAGGCCGCGGGGTCCACCTGGTCCTGCAGGTAGCCGCCACCGTGCGGGTGCACCTCGAAGTGGAGGTGGCAGCCGGTCGAGTTGCCCTCGCTGCCGACCTGTCCGATGACCTGCCCGGCCTTGACCGTCTGCCCCGCGGCGACCGAGAGCGACTGCATGTGGCCGTACCAGGTGGTCAGGTTGCCGGGCGCCGTCTGCACCTTCACCAGCCAGCGTCCCGACCAGCCCCAGCTGCCGCCCGACTCGATCACGATGGTGCCGCCGTGGGACGCCTGGACCGGCGTGCCGCACGGCGCGGAGTAGTCGTTGCCGGTGTGCATGTTGGCCCAGTTGGAGCCGGAGTTGCCGTAGTTGCCCTGGTCGACCGCGAGGCCGGCCTGGATGGGGCGGATGACGCTGGTGCTGATCCCGGCCATCCCGATCGTGCAGGACACGTCGGTCGCGGTGGCCGTCAGATCGGCGGCCGAGACCCCGTCGGCGAGCGCGGCGACGAGCGCCCGCGCCTCGTCCTCGTGCTGGGCGTACGCCAGCGGGAACGCCGAGCGCTGGACCGCCTGCGCGGCCGCGGTGACCTGCATCTTGCGCCAGCCCGGGATGTCCAGGAGCCCGGTGTTGCCGGTGTGGGCGGCCACGCCGTAGAACGCCTGGGCGGACTTGACCGGGTTGGTGATGTCGGCGACCGAACCCCAGCCGGAGACCGGGCGCTGCTGGAAGAGACCCTGTGAGTCGCGGTCGCCGTAGTTGAGGTTGCGCAGGGTGCTCTCCTGCATCGCGGTCGCGAGCGCGATCACCCACCCGTAGGCGGGCACGCCGGACTGCTTGCCGACCGCCACGATCGTCCGGGCGTTCTGGATCTGCTCGGTGTCGAAGCCGGCGATGCTGCCCTCGGGGACCTCACCGTCCGGCCCCAGATTTCCGGCCTGGACCGCGTTGGCCCCGCCGACACAGCCCGACTCGGCCTGGTCCTGGGTGCTCTGCTCGGTGCTCGCCAGGCCACCGATGATGATCACCAGGGCGCCCACGACCACCAGGACGAGCGTGGCCGCTCCGGCCACGATCCCCCAGATCAGACGAGCCTTGGCGAGGAGCACCGATCAACCTCCCGGGAGGATGTTGGAGACGTACCAGACGTTGTCGACCAGCGTCAGGTAGACGATGACCTTCGGACCGTCGGTGGTGACCTCGACGCGTGCCTCCCCGTCGTTCTGCTCGAGCACCTTGGCGGCGCCGACCACCTTGGTCGCCGGCACGGTCGCCGGGTCGGTGGTGCCCAGGGCCTGGGCCAGCGACTCGTCGGGGCGGGCGGCGTTGATCCCGGCCCACCACTGCTCGGTCGTCAGGTCGGGGCGGGCCCAGGCGACGACGAACTTGGTCGCCAAGGGTGTCGGGTCGGGGACGGGCGCCGGCGAGCCGGTCGCCGAGGCGCTCTGCTGTGCCGATGCGGCACCACGTTCGGGCTGGGCGGCCGGCTCGGCGTCGGGAGCGTCGCTCCACTGGGCGATGAGCCAGATGACGAAGACGATGCCGACGACCACGGAGAAGAACCGGAACGGCGACCGCATGGGCCACCTCAGCACCGGCGCGATGACCTCCCACAGCACACCACGCGTCGTTGTCGACCGCACTACCGGGCTCCTCCTTCAGACCAGCCCTCGGACCGGCCCGGGCCGTTGTCGACGGGCACCGAGCGGTTCCCGTTCGGTGAGTAGATGACGAAGACCGCGTTGCCATCGGCGTCGTAGTCCACGTTGGCCTCCGCCACCGGCGACTGTCGCGGCGGCTCCGGCTCGCGGTCGTAGCCCGCGGTGTAGTCGACCGGGCTCGGCGCCTCGGGGCGGTCCTGGTAGACCTGCCGAGCGGCGGCACCCGGCCGCGCGTCGTCGCGGAAGCCCGGCTCGTCGCGCTCGACGGAGCGCGAGTCAAACCATTGTCCGGCCACCCGCTCACTCTCCTCGCCGCTCATCGAGGACCCCAGGGCGTACGTCGGTGTGCTGCTCGCGCTCGCACCGGCACCCAGCGCTCCGGCGGCGGTGACCGGCGCCTGGTTGGGCACCTGCTCGGCGGTCATCGTGGGTCGGCTGCCGGTCAGCTCGTGTCCGGGCATGTAGACGCCGCCGGGGCTCGAGACCGAGCCGGTGCCCGCCGGGGCACCGCCCGTGACGGTCGGCCGGTCCTCGGCCGCGTCGCGGACCCCGGCCTCGGTGCCCGTCCGGGCACCGACGTACGAGGAGAGCATCGAGGTGAGCCGGCCCATGCCCGGCAGCGGGATGCCGTAGGCGGCGGGCCGGGTCAGACGCCAGGCCAGCACGGTCAGCACCGCGATCAACGCCAGCTGCAGCACGAACCACATCGTCGAGCCCAGGATCGCCGAGTCCAGCCGGAGCAGCAACAACGCGACCAGGAAGTAGATCGGGCCCATCACCAAGGGCCCGACGACCCGCTTCAGCATCGCCACCGCCGCGTCCCGGGTGTGGTCCAGCATGAACAGCACCCCCGCCGCCGGCGCGAACGGCACGATCAACCGGATCAACGCGAACGACAACAGGATCGCCAGCCCGGCCACCAGCAGGAACCCGCACACCACCACGACCACGACCAGGTTCACCAACGCCGTGGTCGCCCGCTGGGACCAGTGCTCACCCTTGAAGTACTCGTACGCCACCGGGTCGGACTTCTTGACCGCCTCGGCATGCTTCTTGAACGCGTCCTGCTTGGCCTCCAGGACCTTCTTGCCGTCGCCGTTGGGGTCCTTGCGGTAGGTGTCGTACTCCTGCCAGGAAAAGTGCGTCGACCGGAACACCCGCGGCCCGTACCGCTTCGCGGTGGCCGAGTCCGGATCGCCGAAGGCGCCGGCCAGCCAGGTGCGGTACTGCGTCGAGCGCACCACCTCGTCCATCTGGCCGTCCACGGCCTTGACCGCGTCGGTCTCACCGAAGGTGTCGTCATTGACGCCGGGCACCGTCCGGCCGTCGTTGAACCCGGTCGCGATCATCCCCGTCGCCGACCGGACGCCCTCATCGACCAGCTTGGTCGACTCCACCGGATACTGGATCAGCCACGAGGTCACCACCAGCACACCCAGCGCCCAGCCCGCCGCCGTGACCGCCCGCGCGAACCGGCCATCACGCGCCCGGATCATCACCGTCGCGGCCACCAGCAGCAGCACCACGCTCACCCACGGCGCCCAGACCCCGTCGGTGACCGCCTGGCTGGCCGCCACGATCGGGTCGTCCAGCGCCCTCAGGAACGAGTTCTCCCCGATCACCGCGTTCAACAGCGCGTGCGACCAGTTCGGCAGGATCCCCGAGATCTCCAGCATGATGTTGCCGATCGAGGTCCCCGCCCCCGCGACGAACTGCCCCGTGCACCCGTTGTCGTAGGTCCACCACTGCGGAGTCGTGCCGTAGGCCGACTCCAACGAGACCTCGTCCTTGTTCCGGAACGGATCCAGCTCGTCGTTGATCTTCTCCGGGTCGTTCAGCTCGGTGCCCGCCTTCGACGCCGCCCCCAGCGCCGTCATCCGCACGATGAAGGACCCGTCCCCGTACGGGGAAGCCGGCATCGGCGCATCCAGGTTGTTGCACGCATCGCTCACACCCGAGAGCCCACCCGTCGGATCGAACGGGATCGGGATGTCGATCCCCCGCGGCCCCGCGGCCGCCGCCGGACCGGCGACGGACAGCAGCGCCACCACGAGTACGACGAGGGCAGCGGCCCTGCGGCGCAGGGGTGTCCTGTGGTGAGCGGGGCGCGGCAGCATCAGCCGATCCCGTCCCCGGAGATCTCGGTCCTGGGGAGATCGGCCGGGTCGCCGCCGATGGCGCGGCTGACGCGGCGGGTCGGGTCGGCGGTGGTGTTGAGCGCCTCCTGCAGACCCGGGTGGTGGTTGAGCGTGACCTTGATGATCTCCATGCCGCCGTGACCGGTGTCGCCACCGAGGCCGTCGCGGTAGATGAACTCGCGGTAGCCGAGCTGCTCGTCACCGCGCCTGGTGCGCGGCGAGAGGCGCGCCAGGATCGACTCATAGCCCAGTCCCTCGGGCTTGCCGAGCAGCTTGAGCGCGTCACGCTGGGCGGTCTCGTCCTGCGTACGTCCCACGAAGGCCGCGCCGACGAAGTTGTTGATGTCGGAGCCCAGGATCGCGGAGGCGTTCTGGGTCGAGACCAGCGCGGCACAGTTGTTCTTGCGGGAGTCGCTGGAGAGCTTGTGGACCAGGGCCCGCCCGGTGCCACCGCTCGCCTGGGTGACCTCGTGGGCCTCGTCGAGCGCGAACAGCTTCCGCTCGTTGGGGTCGCTGCGGTAGATCAGGTGCAGCGCCGACCACGCCGCCAGGGTCATGATCGGGCGCGCCATCTGCTCCTCGGCGCTCCACTCCTCGCGCGGCACGTGCTCGGGCGGGGTGTTGAGACCCTTGAGGTTGTAGAAGGTGAACGGCGTGCCCTTCAGCTCCTCGTCGGACTGGAGGAAGTCGTTGCCGAAGAAGAGGCGGCCGAGCTCGCGCTCACGTGCGGCGGCGAGCTCGCGGGCGATCTCCTGGTCGCCGCCATCCCCCTCGAAGAGCATCTTCACGATCGTCGAGGTGTCGGCGCCGCGGTCGGCCTGCGCCTCCATGACGCGGGCACGGATGCGCTTGAGCACCTCCTCGTTGTTGGCCAGTCCGACCGGGAGGCAGGCGCGGAGGACCGAGACGGTCAGGTCGCGGCGCTGCTGCACGGCGGCCGACCGCTCCCGGTGGAGCCGCTCGGCGAACTCGTGGTCAGACATCGCCTCGGCCCGGATCAGCTCCGGGTTGGGATCGGGGACGACGGCGTACGGCGAGAGCGAGCCGGGGCGACCACCGAGGACGTCGACGCTGCGGGCGCGGGCGGGCACCTGCCGGCCATTGAAGACTCCGCCGCCGATCTCGGGCAGCGTCATCAGCCGCTGCAGCCGTCCGGCGGGGTCCATGGCGACGCCGTGGATGCCGGACAGGATCGACATGTAGATGACGACACCCATCAGGGTCGACTTGCCGGACCCGGGGGTGCCGACCAGCGGGATCAGGCCGGCCTGCTCCATGACCTCGGTGAGATACCACGGGTCCATCAGCACGGCCCGGGACGCCATCGCCGAGGTCTCGCCGAGGTAGAAGCCGCGCTTGTCGCCGACCTCCGCGGTGACCGCCGGGAGTCCGGCGGCGACCTTGAGCACCGGGAACTTCCGGGCGTGAGCGGTCGAGGCGAGCGGCTCGCCCGGGACGAACTCGCGAGCCAGGTGGTACTGCCCCAGCTGGCGGGTGATCTTGATCTGCGGGCGGTAGAGGTCGACGACCTTCTGCGCCTTGTCGAGCGCCTCCGCCTCGCTGCGACCGGTGACGGCGATCCGGTACCAGCCCCTGGTGCGGGTGGACAGGCCGGTGAACTCCGAGCGCATCTCGTCCTCGACGTCGGCGGCTCGGCCGGCCTGGCGGGAGAGCTGCTTGGGAGGCCGCTTGCCGTGGTCGTCGGACCAGTGGCTGACCTGGCCGTCGATGCGGCGGGTCAGGGACGCCATCTCGCGGGAGACGTCCTCCGGCGAGCGGGGCTCGACCCGGAACGACCACTCCACCGGGAAGCCGAGCGCGTCGGTCTTCGCCATCCACGGCGCATGGGTCTCCGGGACCTCGATGTCGCCGATCCGGGAGACGGTCAGCACGCACACATGGCTGGTCTCCTGGCGGCCGCCGATGCTGCTGGTGACCTGCACGGTCGGCGCCAGCGGCTCGGCCGACCAGGCGACCGACTCGAACCACTCGGCCATGTCGTCGGTGTCGAGGAAGTTCTGCTGGGCCTCACCCGGCTCGGGCACGGGGATCTTGGCGCCGAGGGAGAGGGAACGGGCGATCATCCACTCCATGTCGTGACCGACCGCCGGCCGCGCCGAGAAGCCCGGCCGCGACATCACCCGGTTGACCGTGTCGAGGCGCTCGCTGATCGCGGCCATCTCACGCTCGGCGGCACCGGCGGAGAACTTCGCCAGCGTCCTCACTGTCGCGTCACGGCGGCCGAGGTCGACGCCGTAGTAGACGAGCTTGTCGGCCTGGCTGTGGGCGGCCATGTGAGCCTGGTTGCGCGCCATCATCTCCTCGAACCCGGGCTGCGGGTCGGGGGCGTTGGCGAACGCGGCGTGCGCCCAGTGACGTACGGGATAGGGGCGGGTGGTGACCCGGCCGTGGACGGTGTTGCCGACCAGGTCGGCCAGCTGGCTCGCCTGGTCGGTGATCAGGGCCTCGAGGTCGGAGTGGGCGCGGAACGACCAGGTCTGCGGCTCGGCGAGGTACCAGGCGATGATGCGGTCGCTGGTGAAGGTCAGGTGACCGCGCACCTCTTCCAGCGCCCACTTGTCACCTCTGGGCTCACGGACGCCCTTCGAGCCGTCGCCGCCGCCACCGAAGACGCCCCTGCGTCCCGGCTTGGGCTTCTCGAAGCCAGGCCCGTAGGCCCGCTCCGTTCGCGGCCGCCTCATGCGGTTCCTCCGTCGTTGGGTGCGTCGTCGCCATCGAGGCGCTTGCGGTAGTCGTCCACACTCTGCGGGCGCCCGTCGGGCACCGCGGAGTCGTCCTGATTGTCCCTGGGACGCGTACGTCCCGAGGGCGCATCGTCGAAGTCGTCCCAGCCGTCGGCGTCGTCCCATCCCTCGGCGTCGTCGTCGAAACCCGGCTCCGGTGCGATCACCACGGCCGGCCTGACCGCATGCGAGAGCGGCTGCCGGACCGGCTTGGGCGCGGGCTCCGGAGTAGCCTGCTGGGCCGCTGGGGCCGCTGCGGGCGGAGGCGGCGGAGGTGGCGGGGGTGGTGCAGTGGGCGGCGCCGGGGGCTGCGCTGCGGGCTGGACCCTGGGCTGGGCCGCGGGCGGAGGCGGCGGTGCGGCGGACGCCCTCGTCTCGGCGGCCGGAGCCGGCGGCGCAGGCGGCGTGGCCGCTGGGGTCGGCTCTGTCGGCTCGGCGGGCCGCTGAGGGCGCGACGTAGGCTGCTCCGGCTCCTGCCGGGCCTGCCACGGGGCGCCGCCCTTCCACGGTACGTCGCGGGGCTCACGCGGCGAGGAGGAGGGCCGGCTCGACCAGCCGCCCTTCGCCGGACGTACGCCGGGGGCGTGCTGCTGCCTCGCAGGCTGGGCCTCGGGCTGGACCGAGAGGTGGGCCGGGAGCGGCTCCTCGACGACCTTCGCCTCGATCACGGGGCGTACGGGCGCTGCCTTGCCGCGCACCGGCGCGGCGGGGCTTCCTGTCCGGACGCTCGGGGTCGAGGTGACGACCATGGCCTGCAGCATCCCCGGCGAGGGGGTGGCACCCGGCTGCTGCGCGAACCGCCGGCCGGGTCGTCGCATGGCCTTCGCCCAGCCACCGCGGGGGCTCGTGGCGTGCCGGAAGGCGACAGCCGCGCCGCCTGCGTACTCGGCGCTGGTCTCCACGCGCGGCGTGGTCAGCTCGTGCCAGAAGGTCATCAGCCAGGCGCCGGCCGAGCTCTCCGAGCTGATGTAGTCGGAGGCCTTCATCGAGAGGTAGGAGGCGCCGATCAGCCACAGCCCCATGCTGAGCAACGTCACCGGCATGCCGAGCTTGCGCAGCAGCACGAGCGTCAATGGTGCGATCACCAGGAAGAGGAAGATGGTGCGATAACGCATCTCCCCGATGTAGCGACGAGGGGGGCCGAGATAGGTCTGGTCGACCTCGTACAGCTCGTCGTCGTCAGGCAGCCTCATCCCCGAGATCCCTCCCTGGGTTAGCTAACGGGACCGAGTTCACCCCTTGAAGAGACCAGCCATCCACTGACCGAGGTCCGTGGCGTTGTTGCCCACGGCCAGGCCGAGGACGCCGAGACCGATGATCAGGCCACCGACGATGGTGACGGCCTTGGAGATGTTGCCGCTGCGGGCAGCCCACAGGACCGTGACGCCCAAGATCAGGACGACGAGCGTGATGATGTTGTCGGTGATCCACTCGGCCAGGCCGCCGGTGCCATACTCGGCGGCTTGAGTCGTGCTTTGAATCAGCTGGTGCGGTGCCATTGTTCTCCCTTTCCCGAGGTGAGGTGTGGTTGCCGGAAGTATTCGGTTGTCCCGCCCGGCGCAGCCCCATACGGCACCGGTGGGTGGAGGCGCCTTGCCCCTCCCGCGGGCTGACGCGAACTCCCGGCGTCGGCATTCTGGACATACGCCACCGCCATGTGAGACGAGCGTAGTCGCCAGGCCGCCATAGCGCACCTCGTTCCACCTGACGACACGCGCCGGGCGCGCGCGTACCAGGCCCTCGCCGACGCGCGTCATACGGTTGTCATGCCACCCACCGGACCGTTGGGCACAACACTGTCCCGCCCAACGGTCACCTTTGTCGAAGGCTTGCGAGGGGAGGCTAACTTCGGGGACTCTATATCCCGGTGCATCCTCGCGGATTCCGCGCGCTTGCGTCCGGATTCACGAATTTACACATTCAATCGGATTTCTCGGGAGGACGAGCTCACATGGACAAGAAGAAGATCTTCATCGTCATCGGCGCCCTGTTCGTCGGGTTCTGGCTGTTCACCGATCCGCAAGGGCTGACCAGCACGATCTCCGCAATCGCCGGCGGCATCTGGGGCGTCACCACCGACGTCTTCGGCGGCGTGATCGGCACGATCGAGGGCTCCACCCGCTGACCTCGCCCGCAACCTACGCCGACGCACGTGCGTCGGCGCGCTGGACTCCTTTTCTCCGGCTGCGCGGTTTGGGGACCGATCAGCACGGATAACTGTTTGACGTCGGACATGGCGATGACCAGACTTCGCTTGTCTCGATGTCAAGATAGTTTGGAGTCGTCTTGTCCCCTCACTTCATCCGGTTGAGGGACAAGGTCCTCTCAGACGACCCGCTCATCCGGGCGATGTCGTACCAGTCGGTGCTCTCGGCCTTCGCCGAAGGCACCTTCCTGACCGGCTCGGCGGTCTTCTTCACCCAGATCGTCGGCCTCTCCGCCGCACAGGTCGGCCTCGGTCTCACGATCGCGGGCGTCGCAACCTTCTTGTTCGCCGTCCCCCTGGGCCGACTCGCGGACCGTCTCGGCACCCGGTTCACCTGGATCGCCGGCGCCGTCCTCCAGGCGCTGCTGTTCGGCGCCTGGGTGCTGGTCGGCAACTTCGCGGCGTACGTCGCCGTCGAGGTCCTGCTCGCGCTCGCCTCGTCCTGGCAGAGGTCGGGCCGCGACGCCTACCGGATCTCGGTCTTCCCCGCGGCGACCCGAGTGCGCTCGTTCGCCTACATGCGTGCCGCGCGCAACGTCGGCTACACGATCGGCGCGCTGGCCAGCGGCCTCGCCCTGGCCGCCGACTCCAACACCCTGATCAAGGCCGTCCCGCTGATGACCGCCGTGGTCCTCCTGGTCAACGCCTACTGGATCTCGCGCCTGCCCCGCCTCGCCGCCGCTGCCTCGCCCGGCGACCTGAAGAAGGACGTACGCGACCGCCTCGGTGCCCTGCGCAACCGCGCATTCCTCGCGACGACCTTCTTCGACGGCGTGCTCGGCACCCACCAGGTCCTGCTCAACGTCGTCATCCCGCTGTGGCTGGTCCAGGAGACCGACGCCCCGCGGGTGCTGCTGGCCTGGCTGTTCGGCACCAACACCGTGATGGCCGTCGGGCTGCAGGTCATCGCCGCCCGGGGCGTGACCGACGTGACCACCTCGCTCAAGGCTCAGCGCCGCGGCGCACTGTGCTTCCTCGCCTCCTGCGCGATCATCGCGGTCACCCATGACACGGTCGGTCTGATCACGATCGCCCTCGTCTGGCTCGGCCACGTCACCGTCACCGGGGCCGAGCTCTTCCAGTCCGCCGGCGAGTGGGGCCTGGTCGCCGACCTCTCCGACCCGGAGCACCGTGGCGACTACCAGGGTGCCGCCCAGGTCGGCTACACCCTCGGCACCGTCTGGGCTCCCGCGGCGTACACGTTCCTCGCCATGGAGCTCGGCCACCTCGGCTGGGCCGTCATCGCGGCGATCATCGTCGCCGCCGCCATCGGCGTCCACCCCTCCGCCCGCGCCGCCGAGCGCTATCTGGAGCGGCGCCGGCCGGCGGTGGCAGCGGCAGCCGTCGTCGGGTAGCCGCCCGCCGGTGTAACACGTCGTTCGCAGGTCTACTCGCCCGTTAGAGCGACCGGATAGTCCTACGAACAGCGTGTTACACCGCCGCGGGGCCGCAACAAGTCGGGGCCACCGGGCCAACCGCCATCCACAGCCCAGGTTCAGGCCGGGGTTCTCCACAGGGCGGCACGAGGTGTCGGTGGGGTCTCGCAGGCTGGTTCCATGAACCCACGCATTCAGGCGACCATGGCTGCGAACCATGGCCTCATCACTCGCAGGCAGGCAATCGCCTGCGGGCTCGATCTCGACACGATCTATCGCCAGCTCAGGAGCGGGACCTGGAGAGTCGTACGTCGCGGCGTCTACGCCGAGCAGTCCTACCTCGAGAGCATCACCCTGCCCACCGACCGACAGCGCCTTCGCGATCGGGCTGCGTGCGCGGCCCATCACCGTCCCGTTCGTACGCAGTCACGACACCGCAGCGCTCGAGCTCGACCTCGGCATTCTCCTGCCCACACGGCCGCAGACCCACGTCACCCGCCGACCGGTGGTGGGCAGCCACAGCAAGTGGGGCGTGAAGCATCACCTCGCGCCCTACCTCGAGGACCAGGTGACGGAAGCGAACGGCTTCGAGGTCCTTGGTCTTGCTCGCACCGCGATCGACATCGCTCGCGAGCACGGTCACCCGTACGGCGTCGTCGCTGTCGACTCCGCTCGACAGATGGGGGTGTCGCTCGACGAGCTCTATGCGGTCCTCGATCACATGCAGCACTGGCCCAACCGCCGCCAGGCGCTCGGTGGCATTGAGCGTTCGTACGCAGGGGTCGAGTCGATCGGGGAGTCACTCACCCGGGACGTACTCGAAGAGCTCGGACTGACGGGAATCGAGACCCAGTTCGAGATCACGGACGGCGTACGCACCGCTCGATTCGACCTCAGGGTTGGCCGTCACATCTTCGAGTTCGATGGCCGCGGCAAGTACGTGCCCACGGCGGAAGGCGGCCTGGCGCTCCGATCGGTCGACGAGATTCTCGCCGAGGAGAAGACCCGTCAGGACTGGGCCCATGGATTTCACCTCGGCATGTCGCGGGTCGAGTGGGCCGATCTCTTCGGCCGCAAGCGCAGCTACCTCAAGGACCGCTTGGACCGGGAGTACCTGGCCACCTGCCGAGCCTTCGGCACCGACATCTCAGACCTGGACCGATTCCGCGTGCGTCGCTCGAGGGCGGCCTGATCTCGGCCGACCTCAGACGAACAGCAGAGGTACGCCGACCAGCAGCCCCCACACCAGCGTGGCGAGCCCGGTCTGCTGGAGGACGGGGATCAGCCGCGGGCCGAGGTTGGCACGGTCGAGGACGGTGCGGACGCCCGGCGCGGCGACGGCGATGAACCCGAGACCGAGCAGCGCCCACCAGGACGTCGTCAGGGCCACGAGCACGACGGAGACCGCGGCGAGGGCCACGAGGGCGACGTAGAGCCAGCGGGTGCGGGCGTCGCCGAGGCGTACGGCGAGGGTGATCTTCCCCGACTCGGTGTCGCCGGGGATGTCGCGGAGGTTGTTGGCGACCAAGAGGGCGGAGGTGATCGCGCCGATCCCGACACCGGCCCACAGCGCACCCCACTCCCAGGTCTGGGTCTGGACGAACGTGGTGCCGATGACCGCGACGAGCCCGAAGAAGACGAAGACCATGACCTCGCCGAGGCCGGCGTAGCCGTAGGGGTGCGAGCCGCCGGTGTAGTACCAGGCCGCGACCATGCAGATCAGCCCCACGAGGATCAGCCACCAGGCCGAGGTCAACGCCAGCACCAGCCCCGCCACCGCGGCGATCCCGAAGGCGATGAACGCGGCGCGCTTGACCGAGGAGGGTGACGCGAGGCCCGAGCCGGTCAGCCGCAGCGGCCCCACGCGCTCGTCGTCGGTCCCCCGGATCCCGTCGGAGTAGTCGTTGGCGTAGTTGACCGCGACCTGCAGCGCCAGCGCCACGACGAGCGCGAGGAGCGCCTTCCACCAGACCAACCCACCGGCGTACGCAGCCACTCCGGTGCCGGCGATGACCGGCGCGAGCGCCGCGGGGAGGGTGCGAGGACGGGCTCCCTGGAGCCACTGAGCGGTGTTTGCCACCCCGCTATTCAACACCTGGGGTCCGGCGAGCCGGCCCCGGGGTAACACGGTTACCCCCGAGAACCCAACGACCCCTGCCCGGGGGGAGGCAGGGGTCGAGGGGTGGGGGTGTGGGGGATGGATCAGGTCTTCGGAGGATCGTTGGAGTCGACGCTCAGCTCGGCCTCCATGGCCTCGATCTCCTCGGCCAGCTTGTCGGGCGGCGGAGCGCTGGGCTCGGCGGACTCGGCACCGGCGCCACCGGACCCGGCCGTGCGGCGCTTGTTCCACACGTCGAAGGCGACGGCGAGCAGGAGCACGAGGCCCTTGATGGCCTGCTGCCAGTCGATGGAGACACCGAGCAGCGACATGCCGTTGTTGAGGACACCCATGACAAGACCACCGATGATCGCGCCGACGACGGTGCCGACACCGCCGGTGACGGCCGCGCCACCGATGAAGGCCGCGGCGATCGCGTCGAGCTCGAAGTTGACGCCGGCCTTCGGGTTGGCAGCGGTCAGGCGGGCGGTCGTGACCAGGCCGGCCAGGCCCGAGAGCAGACCCATGTTCATCATGACCAGGAAGTCGACACGCTTGGTGTTGACGCCGGACATCGTGGCCGCGTCGACGTTGCCGCCGATCGCGTAGACGTGACGGCCGAAGACGGTCCTGTTCATGATGAACGTGTAGACCACGATCAGCCCGGCCAGGATCAGCCCGACGATCGGCAGCCCGCGCGCGTCGGCGAGCAGGTAGGCGAAGTACATGATCACGATCGTCAGCAGCGCCAGCTTCACCACGAAGAGCGGGAAGGGCAGGACGTCGAAGTTGTACGCCGTCTGGGCGTTGCGGCGACGCACCTCGAGGAAGATCAGCACACCGACGGCGGCCACCGCGATGAGAAGCGTCAGGTTGTGGAGCCCGGTGTCCGGCCCGATCTCGGGCAGGAAGCCGTTGCCGATGGCCTTGAACTGCTCCGGCAGACCACCGACGGTCGCACCCTTGAGCACGACCAGGGTCAGACCGCGGAAGAGCAGCATCGAGGCCAGCGTGACGATGAACGCCGGGATCCCGACGTACGCCACCCAGAAGCCGTGCCAGGCACCGATCGCGGTGCCGATCAGCAGGCCGAGGAAGACGGCCAACCACCAGGGGAAGTCGTACTGGGTCATCATGATCGCCGAGGCGGCGCCGACGAAGGCCGCCACGGAACCGACCGAGAGGTCGATGTGGCGCGCCACGATCACGATCACCATGCCGATGGCCAGGATCAGGATCTGGGCGTTCTGGACGACCAGGTTGGAGACGTTGAGCGGCTTGAGCAGCACACCCTCGGTCGAGATCTGGAAGAGGATGACGATCGCCGCCAGAGCGATGATCATCCCGTACTGGCGGACGTTCCCGCGCAGCGTGTTGAGCAGGGCATTCATCGGGGGTTACTTCCTCGCGTCCGCGGTCATATAGCGCATCAGGGACTCCTGGGTGGCCTCTGAGCGGTCGAACTCATGGGTGATCACGCCCTCGGCGAGCGTGTAGATGCGATCACACAGACCGAGCAGCTCGGGCAGCTCGGAGGAGATCACCAGTACGCCGCGACCGCTGCGGGCGAGCTCCTGGATGATCCCGTAGATCTCGTACTTGGCACCGACGTCGATGCCTCGGGTCGGCTCGTCGAGGATCAGCAGCTTCGGGTCGGTGTACATCCACTTGGACAGCACCACCTTCTGCTGGTTGCCGCCGGAGAGCTTCCCGACGCCGGCGGTGATCGACGGCGCCTTGATGTTGAGGTTCTTGCGGTAGCCCTCGGCGACCACGACCTCCTTGTGCTCGTCGACGACCAGCCCGGTGCGCAGCTTCTTCAGCGCCGCCGCGGTGATCGAGGTCTTGATGTCGTCGATGAGGTTGAGCCCCAGGCCCTTGCGGTCCTCCGAGACGTACGCGATGCCGGCATCGATCGCCTGGGTGACCGTGTTGAGCTGCAGCTCGGCACCGTCCAGGATCAGCGAGCCGGAGGTCCGCGAGCCGTAGGAGCGACCGAAGATCGACCGCGCCAGCTCCGTACGTCCCGCGCCCATCATCCCCGCGATGCCGACGATCTCGCCGGCCCGCACGGACAGGTTGGCCTGGCGGATGACCTCGCGGTGGCTGTCCTGCGGGTGCATGACCGTCCAGTCGCGCACCTCGAAGAGGACCTCCCCGATGGAAGGAGTGTGGTCGGGGAAGCGGTTCTCGAGGTCACGGCCGACCATCCCGCGGATGATCCGGTCCTCGTCCACGCCACCGTCGGCGACCGAGAGCGTCTCGATGCTCTGGCCATCGCGGATGATCGTGATCTCGTCGGCGATCTGCTCGATCTCGTTCAGCTTGTGGCTGATCATGATCGAGGTGATCCCCTTCTCCTTCAGCCCCTCCAGGAGCGCCAGGAGATGCTGGGAGTCGTCGTCGTTGAGGGCGGCGGTCGGCTCGTCGAGGATGAGCAGCTTGACCTCCTTCGAGAGCGCCTTGGCGATCTCGACCAGCTGCTGCTTGCCGATGCCGAGGTTCTTCACCGGCGTCAGCGGGTTCTCCCGCAGGCCGACCCGCGCGAGCAGGTCGATCGCCTCGCGGTTGGCACGGCCCCAGTCGATGATGCCGCGCTTGGCGGTCTCGTTGCCGAGGAAGATGTTCTCCGCGATCGAGAGCTCGGGGATGAGGGCGAGCTCCTGGTGGATGATCACGATGCCGGCGGCTTCGCTCTGCCGGATGTTGGCGAACGTGGCGGTCTCGCCCTCGAAGACGATGTCGCCGGTGTAGGTGCCGTGGGGGTAGACCCCGCTGAGCACCTTCATCAGGGTGCTCTTGCCGGCGCCGTTCTCACCGCAGATCGCGTGGATGTCACCGCGGTTGACGACGAGGTTGACGTCGGAGAGCGCCTTGACGCCGGGGAACTCCTTGGTGATGCCGCGCATCTCCAGGATCGGTGAGCTCATGTGGTTCCTGCTATCTGGCCAGGTGCAGGCGTGGGCCCGGTCCGGAGAGACCCGGGCCCACGCCGCGTACGGGGTGCTACTTGATCTCGTCGGCGGTGTAGTAGTCGGAGTCGACGAGCACCTTGGTGACGTCGTCCTTGGTGACCACGACCGGGTCGAGGAGGTAGGACGGAACGACCTTCTCGCCGTTGTCGTACGTCTCGGTGTCGTTGACCTCGGGCTCCTCGCCCGCGCCGACGGCGACGATCATGTCGACGGTCACCTTGGCGAGCTCGCGGGTGTCCTTGAAGATCGTGGAGTACTGCTCACCGGCGTTGATCGACTTCACCGACTGCACCTCGGCGTCCTGGCCGGTCACGACCGGGAGGTCGGCGGTGGTGTAGCCGTTGCCCTTGAGCGCGGCGATGATGCCGAGCGAGAGGCCGTCGTAGGGCGAGAGCACGCCCTGGACCTTCTTCGAGGCGTACGTCTTGGTGAGGATGTCCTCCATGCGCTTCTGCGCGGTGGCGGGGTCCCAGCGCAGGATCGCGGCCTGCTTGAAGTCCGTCTGACCGGAGGGGATGACGATCTCGCCGGACTTGATCAGCGGCTCGAGCACCGACATGGCGCCGTCCCAGAAGAAGGTGGCGTTGTTGTCGTCGGGCGAACCGCCGAAGAGCTCGACGTTGTAGGGGCCCTCGCCCTTGGCCTTCAGGCCCTCGACGAGCGAGGTGGCCTGCTGCACGCCGACCTGGAAGTTGTCGAAGGTCGAGTAGTAGTCGACGGCCTTCGTGTCGCGGATGAGGCGGTCGTAGCTGATGACCGGGATCTCCTGCGAGTCGGCGGTCTCGAGGACCTCGCCGAGCGCGGTGCCGTCGATGGCGGCGACCACCAGGACGTCGACGCCCTTGGTGACCATGTTCTCGACCTGGGAGACCTGGGTGGGGATGTCGTCCTCGGCGTACTGCAGGTCGACCTTGTAGCCCTCGGCCTCGAGCTGCTTCTTGATGTTGTTGCCGTCAGCGATCCAGCGCTCCGAGGACTTGGTCGGCATGGCTACGCCGACGGTGCCCTTGTCGCCGCCCTCGCCGCCGTCGCCGCCGCCGCATGCCGCCAGGCCGAGCGCAAGCGCCGCCGCGGTGATCGTGGTGAGTACCTTGCGCACTTACCTGCTCCATTTCATCTACGGCCACGTCGGTAGGCCTACGCGCCGCTGTCGGGGGTGCTGGAGACCGGCGCACGGGCCGGTTCCCAGGTGAGTCAGATCACAGATGTGAACGCTCACATTGGGACAGGCTGCCTCTTCATGTCCAAATGCGTCAAGTGCAGGACGAGGATGTTTCCGACTCGTGACTTACGGGAGGCCCCGTTGATCATCTGCGCTCACACAGGGACTTCACAGACAGCGGGCGCGACCTGTCCAAACAGCGCCGAGTCGGCTCGTCCTGACGCTCGACCCCGCCGAGTCGGCGCGTTATGACGCGCCGACTCGGCGGGGGATCCGGTCAGGACGAGCCGACTCGGCGTGCGGGGTCAGCGGTGGCGTACGCCCACCAGCGCATCGGCCCCGTCGGGCCAGGTGACCTGGATGGACTCCGCGCCGTCGGCGTCGGAGCCGTCGACGACTCGCTTCACGACGATCGTGAAGCTGCCCGCGTCCACCCGGGCGTCGGCGCCGTGGGAACGGATGGTGACGCCGTCGAAGTGCGGCACCGCGTCGGGCGACCACGAGCCGGTGCCGGTCGCGGTGACGACGGTGTCGCGGCGATCCACCAGACGGCCCTGGTCGTAGACGTCCATCGGCTCCTGGGTCGCGCCCGTGAGGGCGGCCACCAACAGCGCCCGGACCGCCACCGGGTCGGCACAGGCGTCGTAGACGTAGCGGGTTCCGAGCGCCGAGTGCTCGGTGGTCGCCATCAGGAAGTCCTCGGCGCCGTCGAGCGGTGCCTCCCGGTAGGAGACGGGGAGGTGGACGACCGACTCGCCGACCTCGAGGAGCACACACTCGATCCCGACCTTCCCGGCCGGGTCGTCGAACCGGTACGAGCCGATCGTGCCCACCAGCTCACCGGGCGACCAGGTCTGGGTGGCGAGCCAGGCGCCGAAGATCTCTTTCTTCGAAGGAGTGAGCGTGGCCTTGTGAACGATCGACATGATCGTTATCTACCACTCATCACACCTTGTGGCTATCGCCTTCGCCGTTCGAGGGTGCCTCGGTCTCGGCGGGCGTCTCGGAGTCGATCTCGGAGTCCTCCTTGGCGCGGGCGGCCTCGACCGCCTTCGCGGCCCGGGCCTCGACCTTCTCGGCGAAGGCCCGTCGCTGCGGGTCGAGCACGAAGAACGACAGTACGCCGCTGATCACGAACGCCACGATCACCGAGAGGAAGATGTCGACCTCGCCGGCGACGAGCGCCCAGATTCCCGCCACGATGCCGAAGGTGGCGAGCAGCGACAGCAGTCGCAGGCCGGTGTAGATCCAGAACTCTTTCATCGTGAGGCTCCCTCAGTGAGCTCGACGACCACCGGGGCCGCGGGCGCAGCGTAGGAATGCTGCGAGGTCGAGGAGAAGTAGTTGATGCCGATGAAGTTGAACCACAGCGTGGCCAGCCCGATCAGCGCAACGATCGCGGCCTTCTTGCCCTTCCACCCGGCGGTCGCGCGGGCGTGCAGGTAGCCGGCGTAGACGACCCAGGTGATGAACGCCCAGACCTCCTTGGGGTCCCAGTTCCAGTAGGAGCCCCAGGCCTCGTGGGCCCAGATCGGCCCGGAGATCAGCACCCCGAAGGTCCACACCGGGAACGCGAAGGCGTGGATCCGGTAGGAGACCCGGTCGAGGTTGTCGAGGTCGGGCACCCGCGCCAGCAGAGCGGCGTCGGGGAAGCGCGCCTTGAGCAGGTACGCCGCCGAGGCGATGCCGCCCAGCGTGAAACCACCGGTGGCGATGATCGCCGCGATGACGTGGATGACGAGCCAGTAGGAGTTGAGCGCCTCGGTCAGCGGCGCGACCGGCTCGTAGAGCCCGACCACCGCCAGCATGAGCACCACGAGTGTGAAGCCGAGCACCCACGGCGCCATCCAGGACAGCTTGAGCCGCCGGTGGAGAGCGACGTACGCAGCAGCCACCACGAACGAGCCCGAGATCGTGAACTCGTACATGTTGCCCCACGGCACCCGGTTGGGGTCCGCGGCCATCCCGCGGCCGACCAACGCCACGAAGTGGCACGCCACCGCGATCGCGGTCAGCAGCAGGCTGAGGCGTCCGAAGAGGGCCGCCCGCTGCGCGCGTACGGCATCGGCGGGGTCCCCCGGGGCGTCGGTGTCGTCGGCTTCGTCGGCCGGTGCACCGGCGCCGACGAGCTCCTTCTCCGCCACCGCGGCCCTGGCGCGCGACTGCCAGGCCGACCACTCGACCAGCGCGCAGAGCAGCGCCAGGAAGTAGACGACGCCGGCGGCCGTGATGGCCTGGTTGCTGAGAACGCCCCAGGTGTGGTCAGTCATCGGTTCTCCTCCTGTGTGCGCACGCCTCGTAACGTCTCCGCGAGGCCGGTGACGACAGCAGCGGTGTCACCACCGCCGGAGCGGTCGAGGGCGGCGATCTCGACCAGTGTGCGCCCATCGACGCGGCGGGCGCGAACCCACACCCGTCGCGAGCGGATGAAGAGGGACCCGAGCAGTCCCACGAGGGCGAGCGAGACGCCGAGGAGCGCCCACTCCTTGCCGGGCGACTTCGAGATCTGCACCCGGTTCCACTGCTGGACGTCGTCGAAGGAGATCGACCCCAGACCGTCGGGGAGCTCGGCCGTCTCCCCCAGTCGCAGGTTGAACGCCTTGCCCGTCTCGTCGGGCGACATCATGTTGGCCTTGGAGGTGTCGAGCGCGTAGACCGACTGGGGCCCGGCGTCGAGGTTGAGGTCGCCCCGGAAACCCTGCAGCGAGAGCATCGCGTGCGACCCGTCCCCGATGTCGCCCATCAGGTTGACCGGCTCACCGTCGACCGTGCCCTCGAACGGGTAGAACAGCCCCTGGAAGCCGATCTCCTCGGGCGAGGCGTACGGCGCCTTCACGACGCCGAAGGAGAGCAGGTTCTGGCTCTGCGGGAGGAAGATCGTCGGGCCCGAGTAGGCGACGTCGCCGTTGCCGTCGCGCACCGTGATCACCGGCGCGTAGCCGTGGGCGAGCAGGAAGACGTCGGTGCTGCCGATGGTGAGCGGGTGGTTGACCCTGAGGTCGTAGTTCTTCTCGTCGCTCGCCCCGGCCGTGTAGCGGATCTTCGAGTTGAATCCGCGCGCGGTGCCGGCACCGGCGCCGGTGGTCAGCCACTCGGCGTGGAAGTCGTCGATCTTGAAGCTGAAGTCGTCGAGGTCCTCGGGGGCGAAGAGCGAGCCGGACTTGAAGTCGTCGTACTGCGACAGCTCGTTGGCGAAGCCGTACTCCTCCCCCACCAGCACGATCACGCCGCCCTTGTAGCCGAACAGGCTGCCGGTCGCGAACGCGACCAGCACGATGATCAGCGACATGTGGAAGATCAGGTTGCCGGCCTCGCGCAGGTAGCCCTTCTCCGCCGAGACGGACTCGCCGTCGTCCCCGGTCTTACGGATGCGGTAGCCGCGCAGCTGCTTCCGGGCCGCGGCGAGCACCTCCGCGGGCTCCTCGTCGGTGACGTACGTCGTGGAGTGGGGCAGCCGGGTCAGCCTGGCCGGCGTCGCCGGCGGCTCGGCCCGCATGGCCCGCGCGTAGACGAGGCACCGCGGGATGATGCAGCCGACCAGCGAGACCATCAGCAGCAGGTAGATCGCCGCGAACCACGGCGTCGAGTAGACGTTGAAGAGCCCGAGCTTCTCGTAGATCGGCGTCAGCGTCGTGTGCGCCTCGCGCCACTGGTCCGCCTTGAGCGAGTCGACGCCGTCCTGCGGGATCAGGGACCCCGGCACGGCCGCGAGCGCGAGCAGCAGCAGCAGGATCAGTGCCGTACGCATCGAGGTCAGCTGACGCCAGCCCCAGCGCGCCAGCTCGCGGGCGTTCAGCTCACCCGGGCGGCGTACGCCTTCGTTCTGGTCGGGAGGAGCGGTGGTGCTCACAGTGCGATGCCCTCCCAACGCTGGACGAGCTGGACCTGCAGCCACTGGACGCCGTTGTCCCACCAGCCGGTGAGCATGGCGACGCCGATCAGGATCATCAGCACGCCGCCGACAATCGTGATCGCGCGGGTGTGCCGGCGGAACCAGCTCAGCGCGACGGTGGCCCTGCGCCACATCACCGCGACGAGCACGAACGGGATGCCGAGGCCGAGCGCGTAGACCGCGAGCAGCAGGCCGCCGCGGGCGGCGGTGCCCTGGTCCCAGGCGAGGCCGGTGATGACACCGAGCGTCGGTCCGGTGCACGGGGTCCAGGCCAGCCCGAAGAGGAAGCCGAGCAGCGGCGCGGCGGCGAGCCCGACCGCCGGCACCTTGTGGAACTTCAGGTCGCGCTGCAGCAGCGGGATGAAGCCCATGAACGCGACCCCCATGATGATCGAGAGCACGCCGAGGACCTTGGTGCCGGTCTCCTGGAAGGCCAGCAGCTTGTAGGCGATCCCGCCCACGGTCACGCCGAGCAGCACGAAGACCACCGAGAACCCGGCGACGAAGAGCAGGGACCCCGCGAGCATGCGGCCGCGGCGTACGTCACCGGAGGCGAGGTCGGCACCGGACAGGCCGGTGGCGTAGGAGAGGTAGCCGGGGAGCAGAGGCAGCGTGCACGGCGAGATGAACGAGAGGAACCCGGCCAGCAGCGCGATCGGGACCGCCAGCATCAGCGATCCGCTCCCGGCGGTGCTCGCGAACCAGTCCGTCATGCTGCGCCCTCCTCCGGCTTCCCCGCCGCGGAGATGAGCTCGTCGAGCGTACGTGCCGAGGGGATCTCACCGCGGATCAGCGCCGCCACGCGGCCCTCGGTGTCGAGGATCGCGGTGGCCGGGATGGCGCGGGGCGCCAGCGAGCCCTTCAGCGCGAGGACGGCGGCGCCGTCGGGCGAGTAGACCGACGGGTACTCCACGCCGTAGTGGCGCTCGAAGGCCAGCCCCTGGGCGGCCGAGGCGTCGCGGGTGTTGAGCCCCACGAAGGCGACCTCGTCGCCCAGCTCCTCGTACGCGGCCTGGAGCATCGGCATCTCCTTGCGGCACGGCGCACAGCCGGTCCACCACACGTTGAGCACCGTGACCTTGCCCCGGGTGTCGGCCAGGTCGAACGGCTTGCCCTCGAGGGTCTCGCCGGTGAGCTCGACCGGCTCGCCGCGATCGGCGACAGGGATCTCCTGGGTGCGGCCGTCACCGGAGATGTAGCCGGCTTCGTTCGTGCCGGTCTGCCCACACGCGGCCAGCAGCCCCACCGTCACCAAGGTGAGGAGGAGGCCACCCAACTTCTTACGCACGCGCAGGACTCTTCCTGACAAACCTGAGAGCCTCGTTAATCTTCCGCGTCTTCCGCGTCGCCGGCCGAGAACGGTGCGTACTTGTCCTTCGCCGGCAGCATGTCGCCGGCCGGCTCGCTGTAGGAGAGCGCGACGAACTCGTCGTCGACGAAGTGCAGCGAGGTCAGCGAGCACAGCGCGCACTGGCGGCGGCGCGGGTCGTGCAGGAAGCTGCGGCCCTCGATGTGGAGCCGGGTGGTCCAGATCGGCAGCTGGTGGGAGACGATGACCACCTCGTGGCCTTTGGCCAGATCGCGGGCGTCGTGGATCGCGGCCATCATCCTGGCCACGATCTCCAGGTAGGGCTCGCCCCACGACGGCTTCAGCGGGTTGAGCAGCTTCGGCCAGACCTTGGGGTCCTTCAGCGGCCCCATGCCGTCCTTGAAGCTCTTGCCGACGAAGAGGTTCTCCGACTCGAGCACCCGCTCGTCGAGCGAGATGTCGACCCCGAGCGCCTTCGCCAGCGGCCCGGCGGTCTGCTGGGCGCGCTCGAGCGGGCTGGAGATGACGTGGGTGATGTCCTGCCCGCCGATCCGGTCGGCGACCCGCTCGGCCATCCGCAGGCCGAGCTCGGAGAGGTTGAACCCGGGCCTGCGCCCGTAGAGGATGCCCTCCGGGTTGTGGACCTCACCATGGCGCAGCAGGTGAACCGTCGTCTCCATACTCATGCTCCTTCGGGGGTCGAGCCTGTCGAGGCCACAGCAGCCTCGGCGGCGTACGGAAGCGCCTCGACGATCCGGGAGACCGCCCGCTCGTCGTGGGCGGAGGAGAGGAACCAGGCCTCGTAGGCGCTCGGCGGCAGGTAGACGCCCTGATCGAGCATGGCGTGGAAGAAGGCCTTGTACGCCGCCTCGTCGGTGGTCTTGGCCTCGTCGAAGTCGCGCACCGGCCTGTCGGTGAAGAAGACCGAGAACATCGTGCCGGTGGACTGGATGACGTGCGGCAGACCGACCTTGGTGAAGGTCTCCTCGATCGCCGCCTTCACGACGTCGCCGGCCTGGGTGATGTGGTCATAGACCTCGTCGGTCGCCAGCCGCAGCGTGGTCAGGCCCGCGGTCGTCGCGACCGGGTTCCCCGACAGCGTGCCGGCCTGGTAGACCGGCCCGTCGGGGCTGAGCGAACTCATCACGTCGGCGCGGCCACCGAAGGCCGCCGCCGGGAACCCGCCACCCATCACCTTGCCGAAGGTGACCAGGTCGGGCGTCCAGCCCTCGGTCTTGCCGTCCAGGCCCCACTGCCCCTGCTTGCTGGCCCGGAACCCGGTCATCACCTCATCCGAGATGAACAGGGCGCCGTTGCTCGTGCAGGTCTCGCTCAGGAACTGGTTGAACCCGGGCTCCGGCGGCACGATGCCCATGTTGCCCGGCGAGGCCTCGGTGATCAGGCAGGCCACGCGGCCCCGGTAGGTCTCGAAGGCCGCGGTCACGGCGGCTCGGTCGTTGTAGGGCAGCACGACGGTGAGCTCGGTGCTGCTCTCGGGTACGCCCGGGGTGCCGGGGATGGCGTGGGTGACCAGGCCGGACCCGGCGCTGGCGAGGAGGGAGTCCACGTGGCCGTGGTAGTTGCCGGCGAACTTGAGGATCACGTCGCGGCCGGTGAAGCCTCGCGCCAGCCGGATGGCCGACATCGTCGCCTCGGTGCCGCTGCTGACGAACCGCACCTTCTCGACCGGCGCCCGGCGCACGATCTCCTCCGCGAGCTCGACCTCGGGCGTGGTCGGGGTCCCGTAGGAGGTGCCCCGGGCGACCGCCTCGAGGACCGCGGCCTGGACCTCCGGATGGGCATGGCCCAGCAGCATCGGGCCCCAGGAGCAGATCAGGTCGACGTACTCGTTCCCGTCGACGTCGGTCAGCCACGCCCCCTTCGCCTCCCGGATGAAGCGCGGCGTCCCGCCCACCGCGTTGAAGGCGCGTACGGGCGAGTTCACGCCGCCCGGCGTCACTGCCTTCGCACGGGCGAAGAGCGCTTCGGATGCCGCTGCGGACAGGGGCGAGATGTCGTGAGGCACCGGCTCATTCTTCATCAACCCCACCCGCAATCCCCATTCCGGGCCGCACCGCGCACGCGTGCCACCACGGAATCGGGTTACCGATGCGTACGAAAACCGATGTTCGTCGTCATGAACCGAATTAACCTGCGTCTCATCGACGTCTCGTTAACTGGAACGCAATGTGCCAGTAAAACGTGACGTGCGTAACTTTGACATGAGACGGTTCGTTGAGAACGTTGCGATTTGGGGAGCAAGACCCGGGACTTTCTGCCCCGGGGATTGAGAGGGAGATTCGATGTCCGCTACGCGCTACAGCCGCCTCCAGAAGGCGACCGCGCTCGTTCCGCTCGCGCTGCTGAGCGCGGCCTGGACAGTCAACGTCACCGGTCTGACGCAGTCGAGCGCCACCGCATCAGGGACCCGTTACGACGATGCGTTCAGCCTGCCGGACGGGACATCGGTCCCGACCGAGGCGATCGAGGCGCCGGCCAGCGTGTCGGCCTCGACCAACGGGGGCGACACGTCGCTGCCCGGGACGGCCAGCGCCGCCGGCATCCCGTCCGCCGCGCTCGCTGCCTACCAGCGTGCAGCCACGGTCATCAACGCCGCGGACGCCGGCTGCAAGATCGACTGGCCGCTGATCGCCGCGATCGGTCGGGTCGAGTCCAACCACGGGCGCGCCAACGACAACCGTCTCAGCGCCGAGGGCGTCTCCACGCCCGGCATCTACGGGGTGCCGCTCAACGGCAAGGGCAACGTCTCCCAGATCACCGACACCGACGGCGGGCAGTACGACGGCGACACCAGCTACGACCGCGCGGTCGGCCCGATGCAGTTCATCCCCTCCACCTGGGCGATGGTCGGCGTGGACGCCGACGGTGACGGCAAACGCAACCCGCAGGACATCAACGACGCCGCCCTCGCCTCCGCCGTCTACCTCTGCTCCGGCGACGACGACCTCTCCACCGACCAGGGCGCGCGGGCAGCGGTCTTCCGTTACAACCACAGCCAGTCGTACGTCACGACGGTGCTCGGTGTCGCCGAGGCCTACCGCTCCGGTGACTTCACCTCGATCCCGAACAGCACGGTCCCGGTCGACTACGCGATCCCGCGGATGGAGGCTCCGAAGCCTTCGAAGAAGAAGGACCGCGAGCTCCGTGCAGGCGGCCAGCAGGCCGGCCCGCGCGGCGGCTCCTCGCAGTCTCCCTCCGCCCCGTCCAGCGAGACTCCGTCCGGGGAGACGCCCGGCGGGAGCACCGGCGGTGGCACCGGGGGCGGCGACGCCGGCGGTGGGGCCACCACCGACCCGGGGAAGGCGCTGGAGCCGGTGACCCAGCCGGTGGAGAAGGTCGTCGCGACCGTTTCCGAGCTGACCACGATCTGCACCAACGCGGTGATCGACCAGGTCGGCTCCGTGCTCGCCCGCACCGTCCCGAAGAGCACGATCACCGACTGCGTGGCACAGCTGCAGGGGAAGACCCTGACGGAGGCCACCGATGCTGTCGGCGGCATCCTGACCGGCCTGCTGAGGCTGCTCGGGCTCGTCAAGTAGCTCGAACCACATCCGAAGGGACCCCGCCATCCGGCGGGGTCCCTTCGGTGTTGCGAGAGCTGTGATCGCGCCTGCGCCGCCCGTGTAACACGTCGTTCGTAGGACTATCCGGTCGTTCTGATAGGGCGAATAGTCCTACGAACGACGTGTTACACCTGCCGCGGCTGCCCAGCGGAGTGACCAACGGCGTGGCCAGCGGGCCCGACCGGCGGGGGTCAGGCGGCGGGCTGGTCGTCCTCGTACTCGGTGACGAAGGCGCGGCCGGCCTCACGGACGGCGGCCAGGGAGGACGCGTCGGCCAGCAGAGAGCTGAGGTGGTAGTCGGCGACCGACTCGGCCAGGGCGTCAGAGCTCGCCAGGGCCTTCTCCTCGTCGCGGCGGCCGTGCCACAGCCGGTGCTGGGCGCCTTCGTTGAGCGAGAGCAGCATCAGCGCGGTCGCGGCAGGGTCGGTCTGGCGCAGCTCGCTGCTCTCGACGCCCAGCTCGAGGAGCTGAGCGGCCGCAGCGCGCAGCTTCTCGCCGTCCTCCTCGAAGCCCGCGAAGACCTGGGGCTGCGCCAGGGCGGCCACCTCCAGCTCGTAGAAGTCGAGCGGCGCGGTGCACAGCTGGCGTACGTCGGTGTAGAGGAAGGCGTAGAGCCGCGGAGCGACCGGGCCGTCCTCCTCGAGGAGCTTCTCCGCGAGCGTGAGCGACTCGCGGTTCTTCTCCATCAAGGCGGAGAGGATCTCCTCCTTGGACTTGTAGTAGTAGTACATCGAGGACTGGCGCAGCCCGACGCACTCGGCGATCTGGCTGATCGTCGTCGCCGCGACCCCCTGAGCGGTGAAGAGCCGGGACGCCTCTTTGAGGATCTCTTCTCGCGGGTTCGCCGAATTGCGTCCACTGTTGCGCGGCCGACCGGTGCGCTTCGTGCTGCCCAACTCTCGATTGGTCACAGGCTCGAGTCTACTCTCAGGATATGTTCCACGTCACAGAGCTGCTCGGCTGCTGGAGCGAGAAAACTCAGCCTCGCAGCCAGCCGGCGGCTTCGGTGGCCCAGTAGGTCAGAATGACGTCCGCGCCCGCCCTCTTGAAGGCGGTGAGTGTCTCCAGGATCGCCGGTTCGCGGTCGATCCAGCCGTTCGCGGCGGCGGCTTCCAACATCGCGTACTCCCCCGAGATGTTGTAGGCAGCCACCGGAACATCGACAGACTCACGCACTCGCTGGAGGACGTCGAGGTACGGGAGCCCGGGCTTGACCATCACGATATCGGCGCCCTCGGCCACGTCAAGAAGCGCCTCGCGCACGCCCTCCAGCGCGTTGGCCGGATCCTGCTGGTAGGTGCGCCGGTCGCCCTTGAGCGAGGAGTCGACCGCCTCACGGAACGGGCCGTAGAAGGCCGAGGCGTACTTCGCGGAGTAGGCCAGGATGGAGACGTCGGTGTGACCCGCGCCGTCGAGGGCATCGCGGATCACCGCGACCTGGCCGTCCATCATCCCGGACGGGCCGACCATGTGGACGCCGGCCTCGGCGTGGGCGATCGCCATCTGGGCGTAGATCTCGAGGGTGGCATCGTTGTCGACCGAGCCGTCCTCGGCGAGCACACCGCAGTGACCGTGGTCGGTGAACTCGTCGAGGCACAGGTCGCTCATCACGGTGAGCGCGTCGCCGACCTCGGAGACCACGTCGGCGATGGCCACGTTGAGGATGCCGTCAGGGTCCAGCGCACCGGAGCCGACCGCGTCCTTCGTCTCCGGGACACCGAAGAGCATGATGCCGCCGATGCCGGCGGAGGCCGCCTCGGCCGCGGCCTTCCGCAGCGACTCCCGGCTGTGCTGGACGACGCCGGGCATCGTCGAGATCGGGACGGGCTCGTCGATCCCCTCGCGCACGAACGCGGGCAGGACCAGGTTGGCGGGACGTACGGCCGTCTCCGCGACCATCCGGCGCATGATCGGCGTGCGGCGCAGCCGGCGGGGACGGATCACGGGCTTCTCGATGCTCATCTGCACTCCATCGCAAAAGGGTACGTTCCACGGTAGTGCAACAGCCGCTTGCTCCCACACTCGGGAGCAAGCGGCTGTTGCGTAGAACGGTCGGATCAGGAGGTGCGCGAACGGCGGCGCGAGGCGGGGCGCCGGTCGGACGGCTTGGTGACCGGCAGACCCTGCTCGACCAGCGAGGCCCGACGCGCGGCACCGAAGGCGGCGAGCGCCTCGGTGAGCGCCTCGATCGACGGCTCGGGCGACATCACGTCGACCCGCAGGCCGTGCTCCTCGGCGGTCTTGGCGGTGGCCGGGCCGATCGCCGCGATCACCGTGGAGGTGTGCGGCTTGCCCGCGATGCCGACCAGGTTGCGGACCGTCGACGAGGAGGTGAAGACCACCGCGTCGAACTTGCCGGTCTTGATCGCGTCGCGGGTCGGCGCGGGCGGCGGGGCCGCCCGGACGGTGCGGTAGGCGGTCACGTCGTCGCACTCCCAGCCGAGGTCGACCAGGCCGGCGATGAGGTTCTCGGTGGCGATGTCGGCGCGCGGGAGGAAGACCCGGTTGATCGGGTCGAGGTCCTCGTCGTACTCCGGCCACACATCGAGCAGGCCGGCGGCCGACTGGTTGTCGGTGTTCGGCACCAGGTCGGGACGCAGGCCCCAGGCCTCGAGCGCCTGGCCGGTCTTCTCGCCGACGGCGGCGATCTTCAGACCGGAGAAGGCGCGGCAGTCCAGGCCGTACTCGTCGAACTTCTCGCGGACCGCACGCACCGCGTTGATCGAGGTGAAGGCGATCCAGTTGTAGCGCCCCTCGACCAGGCCGCGTACGGCCTTGTCCATCTGCTGCGGGTTGCGCGGCGGCTCGACGGAGATCGTCGGGACCTCCTCGGGCACGGCACCGAAGCTCTTCAGCTTCAGCGACAGCGCCGGCGCCTGCTCCTTGGTGCGCGGCACGAGGACGCGCCAGCCGAACAGCGGCTTCGTCTCGAACCACGAGAGCGTCTCACGCAAGTTGACCACCTTGCCGATCACCACGATCGCCGGCGGCGCCATCCGTGCGGCACGAGCGTCGACGGCGATGTTCTCCAGCGTCGACTCTACCGTCGACTGCTCGGTCGTGGTGCCGACGCGGGTGATCGCGACCGGGGTCTTGGCCGGGCGGCCCGCCGCGACGAGCTCCTTGGCGATGTCACCGATCATGCCGACACCGGAGAGGAGAACCAGGGTGCGGTTGTCGGCGTACTGGCTCCAGTCGATCTTCTCGTTGCAGGTGACGACCGCGACCTCTTGGTGGTCCTTGGTCGTCAGCGGGATGCCGGCGTAGGCGGGGACCGCCGACACCGACGAGACGCCGGGGACGATCTCGAAGCCGATGCCCGCCTTGGCGCAGGACTGCGCCTCCTCGGGGCCGGAGGCGTAGAGGAAGGGGTCGCCGGTCATCAGGCGCACGACGCGCTTGCCCAGCTTCGCCTGCTTGACGACGGCCTTGGCACGGGCGGCGTTGGCCAGGGGCTGGCCGTCCACGCCGAATCCGCCGTCGATGAACTCGGGTCCGACCGGTTCCGGGGTCTCCTCACCCTCGGCCGGCTCGACCGGCTCGGGGATGCCGAGTACGCCGCGCACCATCGAAGCGTGCTCGGGGGCCTCGGTCACGACAACATCGGCCTGCTTCAGCAGGTCGATCGCCCGTACCGTCAGCAGCTCAGGGTCACCGGGACCGCTGCCGACGAAGGACACCCAGCCCAGTGGGGTGGCCGAGCTGAGCTCGGCCGTCTGCTCGGTGGTCTTTGCTCGGGTCATGCGTTGTGCACCTTGTCCTGCTCGGGAGCGGTCTGGGGGGAACCGCCCGTGTCCATGACAGCCTGGCCGGGTTCAGTGGTGGGGTCGTCGGTCAGGTCTGCTGCACCCTCGGCGAGCATCTCCTCGGCGAGCCGACGCCCGACGCCTGCGGCGTCGTCGACCGGCCCGGATGCGGAGAGTCGAACCGAGAGCGAGCCATCGAGTGAGAGCGCCACTGCCCGCACCCAGAGCTCTGGTCCTTCCTCACCCTCCACCACGTCGGCGAGGGTCCCGATGGGCGCGGCGCAGCCACCTTCGAGGGTGGCGAGCACCGCGCGTTCCGCCTCGACGGCCGCTCGGGTGGACGAGTCGTCGAGGGAGGTCAGCAGCTTGCGTACGTCGGCATCGGCGTCACCTGCACGGCACTCGACCGCCAGGGCCCCCTGCCCAGGAGCGGGCAGCACCTGGATCGGGTCGAGGACCTCGGTGACCTCGTCGAGCCGGTCGATGCGGGCCAGGCCGGCCCGCGCGAGCACGACGGCGTCGAACTCGCCCGAGCGGACCTTGCCGATGCGGGTGTCCACGTTGCCGCGGATGCCGGCCAGCTCCAGGCCGAGGCCGAGGGCCTTGATCTGGGCGACGCGTCGCGGCGAGCCGGTGCCGACCCGCGAGCCCGGCGGGAGCTCACCGAGGGTCAGCCCGTCGCGGGCGACGATCACGTCGCGCGGGTCCTCGCGCGGCAGGATCGCGGCCAGCTCGATGCCGTCCTCGGGGTAGGTCGGCAGGTCCTTGAGCGAGTGGACCGCGAGGTCGATCTCCTTGGCGTGGAGCGCGTCGCGCAGCGCGCTGACGAAGACGCCGGTCGAGTTCGCGCTGGTCAGCGGGGTGTTCGCCGCCTGGGTGCGGTCGCCGTCGGAGACGATCTCGACCAGCTCGACGATGTGGCCCTGGGCGCGGAGCATCTCCGCGACGAGGGTCGACTGGGTGACGGCGAGCTGGGAACGGCGGGTGCCGAGGCGAAGAGTTCTCATGAGTGGTCTCCTGGGACGTCGGCCCGGGTCACCGCGGAGACGGCCTCGGGGTCGAGCGCGAAGAGCTCGGCGAGCGCAGCGGCGTAGGACACCGCGCCGGTCTCGTTGGCGAGCTCCTTGACCCGGACGGTCGGCTCGTGCAGCAGCTTGTCGGCCACGCGGCGTACGGTCCGGAGGACCTCGGCACGAGTCACCTCGTCGAGGCCGGGCAGCTTGTTGTCGAGGCGTTCCATCTCGGCGGCGACGACGCCGGTGGCCATGCTCCGCAGCGCGACCACCGTCGGGGTCACCGCGGACTGGCGACGAGCGCTCAGGAACGCCGCGACCTCCTGGGTGACGATGTCGCGGACCGCGAGCACCTCCTGGCCGGCGGGCGAGGCGTGCAGCTCGTCGGCGAGGGCGGCCAGGTCGATCAGGGTGGCCCCCGGGAGCGACCCCGCGTCGGGGTCGATGTCGTGGGGCAGAGCCAGGTCGATCAGCGCGATCGGCCGGCCGCTGCGGTCACCGACCATGTCGGCCGGGACGAGCAGCCCGTTGGCACCCGCACAGGTGATCACGATGTCGGCGGCCGCGACCTCGTCGGCGAGCTCGCCGAGGGAGGCGGAGCGCGCCGAGTATTCCTTGGCGAGGCGCTCGGCGTTGGCCGTGGTGCGGTTGACCACGACGACGTCGGCGGCACCGAGCCGGGAGACGGTCGCGGTGGCCAGCCCGGCCATCGCACCGGCCCCGACGACCGCGACCCGCTTGCCGCGTACGTCACCCACGGCTCGAGCGGCACGGTCCAGCGACGCCGTCACCAGCGACGGGGCGGCCTGGTCGATGTCGGTCTCCGCGCGCGAGCGCTTGCCGACCCGCAGCGCCTGCTGGAACAGGCTGTTGAGCGCCGGTCCGACCGTGCCCATCTCCTGGCCGAGCTGCAGGGCCGCACGCGCCTGACCGAGGATCTGGCCCTCGCCCACGGCCATCGAGTCGAGCCCGGCCGCCACCTTGAACAGGTGGGAGACGGCACCGTCGTCGTAGTGGACGTAGAGGTGCGGCAGCATCGTCTCGAGCGTCTGACCGGCGCCCTCGATGATGCGGCGGGAGAGCTCCTCGACGGAGCCGTGGAAGCGCTCGACCTCGGTGTAGATCTCGAGACGGTTGCAGGTCGCGATGACCGCTGCCTCGCTGACATGCTCACAACCAGCCACGTCGGTGAGGAGCTTCTGCAGGCCGTCCGCATCCACCGACGCCGCCTCGAGCAGCGAGACCGGCGCAGAGTTATGTGAGATGCCGACAACAAGGACACTCATGCGGTGATCCCTTCCTCGGAACCATTGTCCACCGTCTCGTCAGCTTCTGCAGCCTTGCGCGACTCGTGATACGCGAGGATCTGCAGCTCGATCGAGAGATCGACCTTGCGTACATCGACACCGGGCGGCACGTTCAGGACGGCCGGTGCGAAGTTGAGGATGCTGCTGATGCCGGCCGCGACCATCGCGTCGGCGACGTCCTGGGCCGCGGTCGCCGGCACGGAGATGACCCCGATCGAGACCTGCTCGGCCGCGACGATCTCGGCCAGGTCGGCGAACGGCCGGACCTCGAGCCCGGCGACCGTGCGGCCCTGCATCTGCGCGGCCGCGTCCAGGAGCGCGACGGTGCGGAAGCCGCGGCTGCTGAAGCCGGAGAAGTTGGCGAGCGCCTGGCCCAGGTTTCCGATACCGACGATGATGACCGGCCAGTCGTGGGTGACGCCGATCTCGCGGGCGATCTGGTAGCTCAGGTAGTCGACGTCGTAGCCGACCCCACGAGTGCCGTAGGAGCCCAGGTAGGAGAGGTCCTTGCGCAGCTTGGCGGAGTTGACCCCGGCGGCCGTCGCGAGCTCCTCGGAGGAGCAGGAGACGATGTTGCGCTCGGCGAGCGAGGTCAGGGCCCGGAGGTAGACCGGAAGCCGGGCGACTGTCGCCTCGGGGATGTCCCGGTGGGGGTCCTGGGCACCGCTGCCCTCGCCCGTATTCGTACTCCGTGCCGTCACGCTCTGCTCTTTCAATGCCGGCGCCACAGACGGGGGCTTTTTAGCCCGGGATCGCCCTGCGGCTCAGCCACCATACGGAGTTTGTGACCGCGAGAACAAACTCGCAGACCGTCGGCTAGCACACGTGTTTGCCGAGTTGGCAGAGGGGGGTTGTTCGGGGTAATGGGCCGATCGACAGTTATTCTGGGGAGCGCGCGAGCGCTGCCCTCAGCCGCTCCTCGGAGACACGCCAGAAGTCGTGCTGCCTCCCGTCGACGTACGTCACGGGCACCTCGTTCGTGAAACGCTCCCGCAGCTTCTCGTCGGCGTCGATGTCGACCTCGGTGTAGTCGTCCCCGACCACCTTCTCGAGGACGAGCCGAGCCTCGTCGCACAGATGGCAGCCCTGACGGGTGTAGAAGGTCACACGCGGTTCCATCCGACCATCTTGGCACCTGGGTCCCGTGACGACGTCCGGACCACTACTGTTGGCGAAATGAGCAGCGCCAGCGACCGCCGCCGCGCCGAGCTGCGGCGAAAAGACCTCAAACGCCGCTCGGCTCTCGCCGGCGAGGCATCGGCCGCGGCAGCGGAGATCGAGGCCTGGCTCTATCCGACGACCGGCGACCCGACGGCGGCAGCCTTCTTCGACGTGGACAACACGATCATGCAGGGCGCGACGATCTTCCATCTGGCCCGCGGCCTGCATCGGCGCAAGTTCTTCCGTACGCGCGACATCGCCTCGGCCGCGTACAAGCAGGCCTACTTCCGGGTGGCCGGGGTCGAGGACCCGGCCCACATGGAGTCGGCGCGCTCCTCGGCACTGTCGTTCATCCGCGGCCATCGCGCCGAGGAGGTCGAGAGCCTGATGGAGGAGATCTTCGACGAGGGCATGGCCCACCGGATCTGGCCCGGCACCCGCGCTCTCGCGCAGACCCACATCGACCAGGGGCAGCGGGTGTGGCTGGTGACCGCGGCGCCCGTCGAGGCCGCGCGGGTCATCGCCCGGCGGCTCGGCCTCACCGGCGCGCTCGGGACGGTGGCGGCCACCGAGGACGGCGTCTACACCGGCGAGCTGGTCGGCGAGATGCTGCACGGACCCGCCAAGGCGGAGGCGGTCAAGGCCATCGCCGCCCGGGAGGACCTCGACCTCTCTCGCTGTGCGGCCTACTCCGACTCCTACAACGACCTGCCGATGCTCTCGCTGGTCGGGCATCCGTGTGCGATCAACCCGGACGCGCGCCTGCGCGCCCACGCGCGCGCGAAGGGCTGGCCGATCCGTGACTACCGCACCGGGCGCAAGGCGGCCCGGGCCGGCGTGGTCACCGCAGCGCTGGGCGGCGCGGCCACGGGGGCGATCGCGGTGGCGATCGCGCTGCGCGGGCGGCGGGAGTGATCGCGCCGCTGGCGACCCGCATGCAGTGACGGGTATTCGCCGTCCTGTCGGAAAAATGCCACCACACGCCGAGGCAACTTCGGCTCGGGACCTGACATCAGGAGTCCGCAACCCGTAAGGTTGGGCTCGCTCAGGGGGAGTCTTCGGGAGGGACCCACATGTCGCGCCGCGCCAATGACGTCCATCGTCGCTTGGATGCACTTCGCGCTGCGGTCGAGCTCTTGATGAACGAGGGCTACGAACCCGCATACGCCGGAGTGGCCGGCGCGTCCGGCCCGCTCGCCGAGCCCGGGCGTCGGGGCTCTGGTGGCACCCACGACTCCACGCCCCGCTCCGACAACGAGCCGGACGACGACACCGAGCTCGCCGCCTCCTCGGAGGAGAGCGAGGCCGACCGCACCCGGCTGATCGCGCTGGTCGAGCTCGCCCGCAAGGGCGACAAGGAGGCGTTCGGTCTCCTCTACGACCACTACCACGGCGCGGTCTACCGGTTCCTCTTCTACCGGACCCGCTCCACCCAGGTCGCCGAGGACCTGACCTCGGAGACGTTCTTCCGGGCGCTCCGCTCGATGACCGGCTTCCGCTGGCAGGGCAAGGACTTCGGCGCCTGGCTGATGACCATCGCCCGCAACCTGGCCACGGACCACTTCAAGGCGGGACGTACGCGCCTGGAGATGACCACCGAGGACATGGGCCAGCACGACTCCTCCTCGGACGGGCCCGAGAAGATCGTGATGGCCGGGATCACCAACGAGATGCTGCTCGGCGCTCTCTCCAAGCTTCCCGACGAGCAGCGCGACTGCATCATCATGCGTTTCCTCCAAGGGCTGTCAATCGCGGAGACAGCCGCTATCCTCGGGCGCAGCGACGGAGCCGTGAAACAGCTCCAGCTGCGCGGGATCCGCAATCTCGCCAAGCAGATGCCTGACGGGATCCGCTGATGACTGTGTTCCGCACCACCTTGAATGCTCGACCGGTTGCCGTAACCCGCGGCCGGGGCGACTCGTTGTCCGACATGGCTGCACCTTGTGCGCAGCTGTTTCGACGAATCCCTGACAGCCGATACCGAGTAGGAACCCTCCGATGAGCCCGGCGTTCCCGGCGCGAAAGCGTGCCGACGAGTTCGACCGAATGGTCGCGGCGTGTGCCGCGACGGATCGGCGTGCCTCGCAGTCTGCCGACGAGCTTCGTGATCTGGCCGTCTTCGCTTCGTCGCTCTCCACTCTCAGCGACTCCGCCGTCCCCAGTCGCGACTTCTCCGTCTCCCTGCGCGAGCGCCTCATGGAGGCCGCCGACACCGAGCTCGTGCCCGCGCCCCGCACCGAGAAGACTGTCGAGCGCAAGCTCACCGTCGGTCCCGTGCGCAGGCCGCGCCGGCAGCGCAAGCTGGCCGTCGCCTTCGCCGCGATGGCGATCGTCGGCGGCACCGCGGGTGCCGCGGCCGCGTCCCAGACCGCTCTGCCCGGCGACTCGCTCTACCCGGTCAAGCGTGCCGTGGAGAACGTCTCCGCCGGCTTCACCGTCAGCGCCCAGGCCCGTGGCATCCGGATCCTCGAGGACGCCGGCACCCGCCTGCGCGAGGCCAAGTCGCTGGTCGCCGACGGGCCGACGACCGACGCCGAGCGGGTCACCACGACGCTGGAGACCTTCTCGCGACAGGCCGCGCACGGCTCCGACCTGCTGATCAGCGACTTCGAGCAGTCCCAGGACAACGACTCCCTCGCCCAGCTGCGTACGTTCGCGGCCGACGGCGTCGAGGAGCTGGCCGAGCTGAGCCCGAAGGTGCCCGAGCGGGCCGAGCCCGCGGTCTCCGACGCCGCGCAGACCCTCGTGCTGATCGACCAGGCCGCCGCCCAGCTCTGCCCCACCTGCGAGGGTGGCATCACCGAGCTTCCGGCGACGCTGGTCTCCAGCCTGACCTCCGACATCGACGGGCTGCTTCCGGCCGACACCGTCGTCGAGGCCGAGGCGCTGCCGCCGCTCACCCAGGACGACAACGCCCTCGACCTGCCCTCCATCGACCCCGACAAGATCGGTCCCGGCTCGGTGACCGACCCCAAGGACGAGAAGGACGACCCGGAGAAGCCCTCCGAGGAACCAGACGAGGACGGCAGCATCCTGCCGAGCCCCACCAACCCGGCCGACGGCGATCCCTCCGAGGAGCCCGACACCGACACCGGCACCGTGACAGACCCCGTCACCGGCCTGGTCACCGGCGTCACCGGCCTGGTCGGCGACGTCCTCGCCGGCGCCACCGGCCTACTCACCCCGTAACGCACGCCGAGGCGTCACGCGCGTCGGCCGAAGCGTCAGGTACGTCGGTCGAAGCGTCACGCGCGTCGGCCGAAGCGTCACGCGCGTCGGCCGAAGCGTCACGCGCGTCGGTCGAAGCGTCACCTACGCCGATCGAGGCGGTATGCGTGACGCGTCGAGCGACCGAGGTGACACCTCGACCGACCGGGCTGACGCCTCGAGCGACCGGGCTGACGCCTCGACCGACGGGGGTGACGTCTCGGCAGACGGGGGCGACACCTTGGCCGGGGTGGGTCAGCCGAAGACGGAGGCGCGCTCGCCCAGCAGTCGGTAGAGGGTCTGCTGGATGGTCTCGCGCACCTGGTCGGTCACGTTGAAGACGAGCATCGGGTCGTCGGCCTCGGAGTCGTCGTACGCATCGGTGCGGATCGGCTCGCCGAACTCGATCAGCCACTTCGACGGGAGCGGGATGAGACCCAGCGGCCCGAGGAGCGGGAAGAACGGCGTGATCGGCAGGTAGGGGACGCCGAGGACCTTGGCGAGGGCCGGGATGTTGCCGACCAGCGGGTAGATCTCCTCGGCGCCGACGACGGAGAGCGGCACGATCGGGACGCCGGTGCGCAGCGCGGAGGAGACGAAGCCGCCGCGGCCGAAGCGCTGGAGTTTGTAGCGCTCGCTGTAGGGCTTGCCGATGCCCTTGAAACCCTCGGGCCACACGCCGACCAGCTCGCCGTTGCGCAGCATCCGCTCGGCATCCTCGCTGCAGGCCAGCGTCGCGCCGGCCTTGCGGGCGATGTTGCCGACGATCGGCATCCGGAAGACGAGGTCGGCCCCGAGCGGGCGCAGGTCACGCCCGAGCTCGTCGTGGATCGAGACCATCGTCATCAGGCCGTCCATCGGGATGGTGCCGGAGTGGTTGGAGACGATCAGGGCGCCGCCGTCGGTCGGGATGTTCTCGATGCCGCGCACCTCGACCCGGAACCACTTCTCCTTGATCGGTCGCAGCACGGCCAGCAGGAAGCGTTGGGTCAGCTCGCGGTCGAAGCCGTACTCGTCGACGGAGTACTCCCCCGAGATCCGGCGGCGCAGGAACACGATGAACCGAGCGAGCTGCTCCTCCCACTCGGTGCCGAAGACCTCTTTCGCGGCGATCTCCAGAGCCGCGGCCCAGTCGGCCGCCGGGATCGCCCGCAGCGGGTGGCGCTCGCGTGCGGTGGTGCCGGTGAAACCCTGGGCGGCGGACTCAGTCACCGGGCGCTCCTGTCAGTCGGCTCTCCAAGGCGGCCAGCGCACGGTCGGCACGGTTGGCGGACGGCATCACGCTGTCCGCAAAGTCTACGACCGTCTCCTCGGTGGTGTATCGAGGTTCGAAACCCAGCAGCGAGCGCATCCGGGTGGTGTCGACGCCGCGACCGTAGGTCAGCAGTGCCCTCAGCTCGGCGGGGTATTCGCCGCCACCGAACCTCGCCAGACCGAACAGCGGCTCGGGGATCGGCACGGTGACCCGCTGCAGCCGGCGCGCGACCTGCGAATGGGTCAGCACGCCGTCGCCGGCGACGTTGAACGTCCCGGGCACACCGGTGCGTACGGCATGCTCGAGGACGCCGTAGAGGTCCTGCTCGTGGAGGAACTGCAGGCGCGGGTCGAAGCCGAGCACGCTCGGCACGACCGCGCGCCGGAAGTGAGCCGTGATCGGGCTGACCACGCTCGGTCCGAGGACGTTGGCGCAGCGCAGCACCGTGACGGCGATGTCCGGCCGACGACGGGCGAAGCCGCGTACGTAGGACTCGATGTCGGCCACGTCGCGGGCATAGCCGGAGGACGGGGTGCGCCGCGGCTCCATCGACTCGGTGAACATCGCCGGGTCACGGCTGCTCGCCCCGTAGACCTGGGTCGTGGACTTGACCACGACCTGGCGCAGGGACGGCGCCGTCTGGCACGCCGCGAGGAGCTGCATCGTCCCGATGACGTTGAGCTCCTTCATCGTCGAACGACCCCCGGTGGAGCCGGGGGTCGCGATGACGCTGAGGTGGACGACGGTGTCGACCTCCTCCTTGGCGATCACCTTGGCGATCACCGGGTTGCGGATGTCGGCTCGGACGAATCCGACCTTGCCGATGTCACCGCGAGGCGGTGCGACATCGACGCCGATCACCCGCTCGACGTTCGGGTGGCGGGCGGCAGCGCGCGCAAAACGGCGACCGAGGTCACGCGAGACCCCGGTGACCAGGAGGACCCGGCCGGGTCCGGTGCGTTCCGCCACCTACGCCACGAACGTCACTTGCCGAGCTTGCGGCGCTGGACGCGAGTCTTCTTGAGCAGCTTGCGGTGCTTCTTCTTCGCCATGCGCTTGCGACGCTTCTTGATGACAGAACCCACGGGGAACCCTTCACGATCGTTGCAGAGAATGCCGGCCCGGTGCCGACGCGGCCACTCACCGCAGCGCGCGGCAAACAGACCTAGGGGGTAAGACTAACGAAGCCTGGGCACCCAGAGAGAATCGGTGACCCGGTGAGACCGGTGTTGCCCCCGCGCCCATCCTGCTCGGGCGCGGGGCCCGACAACTAGCCCGCGTTGTAGAACGAGCTCTTGAGGTACTCGTTCGCGTCGTCCTCCCGAACCCGGAAGGAACGACCGACGCGCACCGCAGGCAGCTCGCCCGAGTGAACCAACCGGTAGACCGTCATCTTGGAGACGCGCATCATCGACGCAACCTCGGCAACGGTCAGGAACTTGCTGTCAGAGATGTCTCCAGAAGGAGTAACCATCTGCTTCCACCGTTCTCTCTCGAGTGATCGCGACGCCAGCGGCTTCCCCACCGCTGGTCCAAAAACGCGATCCCAAAGTGAGAATAGGGCCTGATGTGACGGATGGGGAAGGGGACACCCTTGAGAATCTCACATACCACCGGCGTGTCGAGTTGCTTTTGGGCGCGGCGATCTGAGGTTTCTAGACCGGCTCGAAACTAGGCGTCGGGCTACGGCATCGGGTCGAGCCCGTGCAGCGGGAACACCGCTGTGCGAGTCGCGTGGACCTGCCGGTCCAGCCACGTGCCGGGGTCGTATCCGCTTCCCCAGTCGCGGTAGGCCGGCTCACGTCCGTCCGTCATGCGCAACGGCGCGACCCTCCCGAGGCGCGTCTGCACGTGCTCACGCCAGCCACCTGGCACGTCGAGCGTCGGCTCCAAGGGATTCCCCGACACTAGCGCAAGAAGGTGCGTCCATGCGCGTGGCACGACGTCGACGACCGCATAACCGCCGCCGCCGAACGCCACCCACTTGCCCGCGCACACCTCGTGGGCGAGCTCGTGGAGCGCGACGTACGCCGCCCGCTGGCCGTCCACACTGAGCGCCAGGTCGGCCAGGGGGTCGTCGGTGTGGGAGTCGCAGCCCTGCTGGGTCACCAGGATCTCCGGCTGGAACTCACGGATCAGGTCGGGCACGACGGCGTGGAAGGCGCGCAGCCAGCCGTGGTCGGCGGTGCCGGGCGGCAGCGCGACGTTGACCGCGGTCCCCTCGGCCTCGGGTCCGCCGACCTCCTCGGCGAAGCCGGTGCCGGGGAAGAGCAGCTGCCCGGTCTCGTGGAGCGAGATCGTCAGGACCCGCGGGTCGTTCCAGAAGGCCCGCTCGACACCGTCGCCGTGGTGCACGTCCACATCGACGTAGGCGACCTTCTTCACGCCCTGGTCGAGGAGCCACTGGATGCCGGCGGCGACGTCGTTGTAGATGCAGAACCCGGAGGCTCGTCCGCGCATCGCGTGGTGGAGGCCGCCCATGATGTTGGCGCTGTGCAGGCTCTCGCCGGAGTAGACCTGACGGCAGGCCTCGATGCTCGCGCCGACGATGTGGGCGCTGGCGTCGTGGATGTGCGTGAAGACCGGGTCGTCCTCGGTGCCGAGGCCGTGAGCGAGATCCGACTCGCCGCTCCGGCCCGCCCTGATGACCGCCTCGATGTAGCTCTCGTCGTGGACGGTGAGCAGCTGCTCCGGGGTGCCCATCGGAGCCTCGACGACCTTCAGGTGGTCGAGCACGCCGAGCTCCCCGGCCAGGCGCATCGTCAGGTCCACCCGGATCGGCGCCATCGGGTGGGTCGGGCCGAAGTCGTAGTCGGCCAGGCTCTCGTCGAAGACGACCGTCGAGTGCCCCTGGCACGAGGTCGGCCACGTGGTCGGCCCTGTGGTCGGCGGAGTCGTCATGGGCCACACGGTATCCGTGAGGTGTGCAACACTGGAGAGGTGTTCAGCATTCGTTCCACCCAGTGGTGGTCCGCCTCCTAGGCGGTCCACCCTCTTGTCGAGCACTCACATCAGGCCGCCCACGGGCGGCCTTTCTGATCTCGATCGTCGCTGACCCGTGGGCCTCACCACCCGAAAGGTCCACCATGACGAAGCGACTCTCCCTCATCACTCCCTCCGGCCGGCTCACCCTCGGCAACCTGCTCGGCGCGCTACGGCCGATGGCTGCCTCGGCCGACTCGGACGCCTTCTACGGGCTCTCCGACCTGCACGCCCTGACGCTGCCGCACGAACCGTCGGTGCTGCGTACGCGGACGGAGGAGATGGCCCTCCTGCTGATGGCGTCCGGGCTCGAACCGGCCACGTTGTTCCTCCAGTCCCACGTCCCCGCGCATCGGTCTCTCAGCTATCTGCTCGAGTGCGTCGCGCACACCGGCGAGCTCGGCCGGATGATCCAGTTCAAGGAGAAGTCACGCCGAGTCGGGGCGTCGGTGCGTGCGTCGCTGTTCATCTATCCGGTGCTGATGGCGGCCGACATCCTGCTCTACGGGGCGACCGAGGTGCCCGTCGGCGACGACCAGCGCCAGCACGTCGAGCTCGCCCGGGACATCGCGATCCGGTTCAACACGACGTACGGCCGGGTCTTCTCGGTCCCCCGGGCCGTGCACCCCGAGGCCGGCGCCCGGATCATGGATCTGGCCGATCCGACGAGCAAGATGTCGAAGTCGGCCGGTGACGAGCACCCGGGCTCGATCTTCCTGCTGGACGAGGCCGATGTCGTACGCCGCAAGGTGGCTCGCGCGGTCACCGACTCCGCCGGGGACGTCTCCCGCGATCCCGAGCGGCCGGGAGTGACCAACCTGATCGACATCCTGGAGGCCTGCGGCGGTTCCGCTGCCGAGTTGTCGGGCTACGGCGACCTGAAGGCCGCGGTCACCGACGCCGTCGTCGCCGAGCTCGAGCCGATCCAGAAGCGCTACCGCGAGCTCGCCGCCGACCGGGCGTACGTCACCGAGGTCTACGCCGCCGGAGCAGCGAGGTGCCGCGAGGTGACCGCCCCGGTCCTGGCCGCCGCGGAGGCTGCGATCGGGCTGAGCTGACGACGCAGCCAGGGGTGACACGGTGTCCGCGCGGGTAAGAGCGTGCTGCAGCACGCTGCTACCCGGTGTAACACCGTGTTACCCCTGCCGGGTCCGTCAGATCCGTCAGATCCGGACGTCCACCAGCTCGCCGACCCGAGCACGCTGCGGGCGCAGGTAGACCACGAAGGTGACCAGGGCACAGACGGCGTAGAAGATGGTGAAGGCGACGAACGCCGACTTGGTGGCGTCGAGGGGGTTGTCGACCCACGGGCTGTTGAACGCGATCGGGATGAGGAAGCCGCCGACCGCGCCGACGGCGCCGATGATGCCGACCGCGGCGGAGGACTTCTTGGTCGCGCCGACGAGTGCGGCGTCCCGCTCGGCCGTGCCCGGGGTGGTGGCCAGCTCGGCCTCGCGGCGGAAGATCGACGGGATCATCTTGTACGTCGACCCGTTGCCGATGCCGGTCGAGGCGAAGACCAGCATGAAGAAGCCCAGGAAGACCGGGAACCAGGACTGGTTCGCCTGGGCGATCGCGGGCGAGGCGTCCGGGTTCGGGGTGAGCTGCATCAGGGTCCACAGCACCGCGAGGGTGAAGACGACCATCCCGAGGAAGGCGCCGAGCGTGACCTTGGCGCCGCCCCAGCGGTCGGCCAGCCAGCCACCCAGCGGACGGGTAGCGGAGCCGATGAGGGCGCCGAGGAAGGCGAAGTAGGCGAAGTAGATGCCGGTGCCGAGCGGCGCGGGCTCGGGCACCCAGAAGTTGAGCTTGATCAGCAGCGGCATCGCGGCGGAGTAGCCGATGAAGGACCCGAAGGTGCCGATGTAGAGGAACGACATGATCCAGGTCTGCTTCGACTTCACGACCGAGAGCTGCTCACGTACGGGCGACTTCGCGGAGCTGATGTTGTCCATGAAGAAGAAGGCCGCGAGGATCGCGATGACGGCCAGCGCCGCGTAGACGAACGCGGCCCGCTCCAGGTGGATGCCACCGGACGAGGCCTTGATCAGCCCGAAGATGCCGGCACCCCCGACGATGACCGGCAGCAGGAACTGGATGAGCGCGACGCCGAGGTTGCCGCCGGCGGCGTTGAGACCGAGCGCCGCCCCCTTCTTCGACGCGGGGTAGAAGAAGTTGATGTTCGCCATCGAGGAGGCGAAGTTCCCGCCGCCGAGCCCGGCGGTGGCGGCGATGAGGCAGAAGGCCCAGTAGGGAGTGGACGGCTGGGTCACGGCGTACGCGAAGCCGAGGGTCGGCACGAGCAGCAGCGCAGCCGACATCATCGTCCAGTTGCGGCCACCGAACTTCGGCACGGCGAGGGTGTAGGGCACCCGCAGCAGCGAACCGACCAGGTTGGGGATGGCGATCAGGAAGAACAGCTGGCTGGGGGTGAAGTCGAAGCCCTGGGCGACCAGGAAGGCCGAGGAGACCGACCAGATCAGCCAGACCGAGAAGCCGAGGTGCTCGGCGAAGATCGACCAGATCAGGTTGCGGCGGGCGGTCCTGGCCCCGGTCTCCTCCCAGAAGGTGGCGTCCTCCGGACGCCAGTCGTCGATCCAGTAGCGGCGGCTCATGGTGGGCTCCTCAGGTGCGGGCGGTCGGCGAGATACCACCCACGATCGCCAGCCCAGGTTTCAGCAGCCGCAGGCTCTCGCGTGCGAGACCGTCAACTTCCGCTCACGGTCTCACAGCGCTCACAGCCTCACGTCTGCCGCCGGCACTTAGGTAAAGGCCTTACCCAAACCGGGCGATTCGATCGCCACCGAAGGCAATGAGACTGAACGACGACCGGTGACGACGCGGTCGCCGGTCGGTACGGACAACACAAGGGGGACACACCATGTCCAGACTTCCACGGTGTCTGACGGCGGCTGTCGCACTGATCCTCGGCGCGGCGCTCATCGCCACCACCCCGGCAGCACAGGCCCACTCCAAACCTGGTCTGCCCAAGGGCGTACTCGCAACCGGTCTGCTCAGCCCGCTCAGCGCGGCGGTGGACGACGACGGAACGGCGTACGTCTCCTCGAACTTCGCCGGCCAGATCCTGAAGGTCCGGCCGGGCAAGGCGGCCAAGGTCATCTACACCGACCCCGACGGCTACGAGGTCGGCGGGCTCTCGGTCCACGACGGCGTGGTGACGTTCGTCGTCACCCGGTCCAACCGCGAGACCTTCGAGAACACGGGCAGCTGGCTCAAGCGGCTCTACCCGTCCGGCAAGGTCAAGACGGTCGCCGACCTGCACGCCTACGAGACCAAGCGCAACCCCGACGGCCGTACGTCCTACGGGTTCCGCGACGGCGACACCGCCTGCAACGCGAAGTGGCCGGCCGACATCGGCGCGCCAGCGGCCTACAAGGGCGGCATCGACTCGCACCCGTACGCCACTGCCGGCGCCCACGGTCGCACCTACGTCGCCGACGCCGGTGGCAACAGCATCCTGTCGGTCTCCTCGTCCGGTCACGTGCGGACCGTGACGACGCTGCCGGGGATCCCGTACACGTTCACGCCGGAGGTGGTCGAGGGCTTCGGGCTCGACGAGTGCTTCGTGGGCCGGACCTACTACTTCGAGGGCGTGCCGACCGATGTCGAGACCGGCCACCACGGGCGGCTCTACGTCACGAGCCTGCCCGGCGGACCGGAGGGTCCCGAGCTCGGTCCCCGCGGCAGCGTCTTCAAGATCGACGCCCGGACGGGACACACGAAGCAGGTCGCTCGTGACTTCCTCGGCGCCACCGGCGTCGCGGTGAGCCCGCACGGCACGATCTACGTCGCCGAGATGTTCGGCAACAAGATCACCGCCGTACGTCACGGCCACCGCTGGACCAAGGCGGAGAAGCCCACTCCCGGAGCGGTGGAGTGGACCAGGTGGGGCGTGGTCGCCACGATCGACGTCCTCTCCGGCACCGACGGCACCTCGGCGCCGGCCGGCAAGCTGGTCAACCTCGGGTGATCCGGACGACGCGGCGGGCGGCCCGAGCCGCCCGCCGCGTACGTCTTCCTTCTCGGGCTCAGCCGAGGTAGCGCTCCCACGGGCCGGTGATGGCCAGCGTGTAGCCGGGGTCCTGCATGTTGACGAAGAGGACCTTGCCGTCGGGCGAGAAGCACGGGCCGCAGAACTCGGAGTCGTTGAGGTCGTTGCGGGCGATGGCGTACGCCGGGCCGCCCGGGAACGCGCCCAGCACGTGCGAGGCGCCGGTGCCGTCCTCGGCGAGCACCAGCGAACCCCAGGGGGTCACGGTGACGTTGTCGGGGCCGTCGAAGGTGAGATCGGTGTACTTCGGCGCCGGGGCGTCGTCCTCGGACTGCCTCTGGTGCGGGAAGTACGTCACCAGCTGGATGGTCTCGGCGCGGTAGTCGTAGAACCAGACCATGCCGTCGTGCGGCGAGGCGTCGGCGGGGAGGTCGGTGTCCTCCCAGGCGTAGGAGTTGACCACGTACACGCCCTCGTCGGTGCCCCACACGCCCTCGAACTTGCGCCCGCGGGTGACCTCGCCGTCGGCGAACTGCTCGCGGCACGGCGTCTCCTGGGCGTCGCGCTCGGGGACCGTCTTCCACGTCACCGGGAAGGACTGGCCCAGCTGCGCGGAGGTCAGGTAGGCCACGTCCGGCAGCACCGAGCCGTCGGGGAGGATGATCTGCATCGCGGCGAGCGTGCCGGCGTCGTCGGCCAGCTCGGTGAGCACGCCCGGCCCGAGCCTGACCCCGGCCGGAGCGGTCCAGCGGTAGAAGAGCCCGTTCGGCTCGTCGGCGTCCTCGGAGAGGAAGACCTGGGTGCGGGTCCTGTCGATCGCGAGCGCCTCGTGGTCGTAGCGGCCGAGGGCCTTGATCGGGCGCGGGTCGGCCGAGCCGTCGGCCCAGACCTCGAAGACGTAGCCGTGGTCCTTCTCGTAGACGCCCGTGGTGCCGTCCTCGCCCTCCCACTCCTCGCCGGCGTCGTTGACGGTCTCCTCGCAGGTCAGCCAGGTCCCCCACGGCGTCGGGCCACCGGCGCAGTTGGTGGAGGTGCCGGAGATCGCGACGAACTCACCGAGGTTGGCGCCGCCCGCGTCGGTGGTGATCACGGTGCAGCCGCCCGCGGGCGCGCCCGGGTCGTAGACGGTGCCCTCGACCAGCGGCACCGGTACGCCCTCGCCGGGCTCGATCTCGTGGTTCTGGATCAGCGTGTAGCGCCCACGCCTGCCACCGAGCACCATCATCCCGTCGTGGTTGGACGGCGTCTTCTCCCCCGTCTTCAGGGTCGTCTCGCCGGCCGAGGTGACGATGGCGTACGTGAACCCCTCGGCCAGCGCGAGGATCCCCTTCGGGTCGTCCACGAGCGGCGGGAACGGCTCGCGGGCGCGCTTGCGCCCGGGAGTGCCGGGCCGTGCCGGCTTCGCCTCGGCCAGAGCGGGTACGGCACCGGCGACGGCCAGGCCGACCCCGGCCGCGGCTCCTCCGGTGAGCAGGGAGCGTCGAGTTGCGGACATGGGTTGGAACTCCTCGGAGCTTCGTAGGGGAACCCGTGACAGGTCTCAGCCCTCTACCCAAGCCACTCCGCAACACCCGGGCGCCCGCCTGAGGTGAACCTCAGACGACGACACCGTGAAAACGTACGCCGAGGCGGCGCCTCAGGCCGCTCTGAACAGGCCGGTCAGGCCATTTCTCCGGGCGGGGCCGGAGCGCCCGCTCTCCCACGCGTACCCACACCTGCAGCACATCAGTCGCCGGCGGCCCCCCGCCGTACGCGAGAGAACCCGGATCTCCTCGTCTTCGGTGCACTTGGCACACATAGCCGAAGTCATCGAGTGAACTCCTCGCACTTCATACGTGAACGGAATCTGTACAACTCGTTCCAGGGTGACATACGCCAGGGGCCGTCCCCCAGTTGAGAACATCCTGTGGCTGAACTGTGACGGCCCTATTGACCAGCGGGAACGTCGTCGGAGTTGGCGACGCCGTAGGGGATGTGCACCCCGGCGATCGACTCGACCACCTCGTCCAGATGGGTCGTCTGGTCGTCGAAGAAGATCAACGGGCGGAGCACCTGGAGCACGCGCACCTTCTCGACGCCACCGAGGAAGAAGGCCTCGTTGACGTGGACGTCCCAGGACTGCAGCGACCGGATCGCCCGCTCGTGGGCCGGAGCGCCGCGGGCGGTGACGAGCGCGATCCGCAGCCGTGGCTCGTAGCCCGGATCCTCCAGGCGGCGCTGCTCCTCGATCTGCTGGATCTGGTTGAGGTCGCGCAGCAGCGGCTGCAGCGGCCCGGGCGCGAGCGGCTCCGCCTTGCGGCTCGCCTCGTAGGCCCGGTACCGCTCGATGCCCTCCTCGCGGAAGACCCGCTCGGAGCCGTCGTCGGCAAGCACGCCGTCGAAGTCGAAGGCGACGACGACGGAGCGGTCGGTCTCGTCGTACGTCGCCGCCGAAGGCAGCACGTGACCGGCCGGGAATCCCTCTCGGTTGGCCGCGATGACGTCCTCACGGTTGCCGCTGAGGAACAGCGACATGTCCAGCGCGCCGATGTAGGGGTGGGGCGAGCGGCCCTGGGTGAAGACCGCGCGGGTCATCGGCAGGCCGTGGTGCTCGATCGACCGCATCACCCGCAGCCCGGTGTTCGGGTCGTTGCGCGAGACCACGATCACCTCGACGAGCCCGTCCTCGGCGTCCGGCGCCAGGTCGTTGAGGCTCAGCAGCCGCTTGATGAACGGGAACGCGACACCCGGCCGGAGCGGCTCGTCGATGCGTTCGTCCTGGTAGCGGCGGTAGGCCTCCTCCCCGTGCTCGCGGAAGTACGCATCCGACTCGGTGAGGTCGAAGAGCGCGCTCGACGCGATCCCGACGACCAACCGGTCACTCAGCTCGTATCCCACGCTCCGCAACCTACCGCTCGGGCCCGGAACATGGTCGTTGCCAGATCAACTCATGTCCGCCATAGTTCGCGCCAGCGTCCTCGTGGCACCGGCCACATCTCTCGGGGAGGAGCGCTGTTTTCGTTTTCTTCGATCCCCCTTCCCCTGGAGGAGAAGTACGTCTCATGAGCATCACTCGAAGCCTGAGTCTCGCCGCCGGATCCGCTGCGCTGGCAGCGCTGGCCATCACCGTTCTGCCCGCGACCGCGGCCACCGGGGCCGACCCGGCGCTGGGCGCACCGAACGTGGTCGCCGACGGCCTCAACAACCCCTACTCGCTCGCGTGGGGAGCCCGCGACAAGCTGTGGCTCACCGAGAAGAGCGGCCGGTCGGTCCTCAGCGTGGACCCCACGACCGGCGCGAAGAGCACCCTGCTGGACCTCTCCACCCAGGCCGTCTCCAGCGGCCAGGACGGCGTGCTGGGCCTGGCCGTGGAGCCGTCGGTCGTCAACAACGACCGCGGCTACGCGTACGTCTCGTTCACCTACGACTCCGGCCGAGCCGAGGAGTCCACGGGCGAGACCCGGCGCACCAAGATCGTCCGCTACAGCTACGACGACGCCACCAAGAAGCTGGTCAGGCCGGCCACGATCATCTCCGGGCTGCCCGGAAGCATCGACCACCAGGCCGGCCGCCTGCTGATCGGTCCCGACGGGAAGCTCTACTACTCGATCGGCGACCAGGGCACCAACCAGTACTCCCTCGCCTGCCGTCAGAACCAGGCCCAGACCCTGCCCACCGCGGCCGAGGTCGCCGGCAAGGACTGGTTCGCCTACCAGGGCAAGACCCTGCGCCTGAACCGCGACGGCTCGATCCCGACCGACAACCCGACGATCGGTGGCGTACGCAGCCACATCTGGACCTACGGCCACCGCAACCCCCAGGGCTTCGCGTTCACCGCGTCCGGCAAGCTCCTCGAGGCCGAGCACGGGCCCAAGACCGACGACGAGATCAACCTGCTCCGTGCCGGCGGCAACTACGGCTGGCCCAACGTCGCCGGCTATCAGGACGACGAGTCCGCCTACGTCTACGGCGACTGGAGCGCCTCCTCCCCCACGCCCTGCGCGGAGCTGACGCACTCCGACTTCGAGATCCACCAGGACGTACCGACATGGAAGGAGTCGGAGTTCACCCAGCGCTTCACCGAGCCGCTGGACACCTTCGGCACGTCGGTCACCTGGGACCACGACTTCACCGGCGCCCCGTGCGACGAGTCGGGTCTCTACTACATCTGCTACCCGACCATCGCGCCCTCCAGCCTGACCTACTACAAGCCGGCCACCGGCCGGGCGATGCCGGGCTGGGAGAACTCGGTGATCATGACCAGCCTCAAGGACGGCACGATCTACCGGCTGGCCCTCAACTCGACCGAGACCGACGTGGTCGCCGTCGAGCCGCTCTACAGCGACCAGGACCGGTTCCGCGCCACCGTCGTCAGCCCCGACGGCAAGACGGTCTACGCGATCACCGACACCGCCGGCCTCGTCCGCGGTGAGGGGGACGCCCCGACCACCGAGCTCACCCACCCGGGCTCGCTGCTCGCCTTCCCGGTCAGCAACTGACGTACGTCGCCCCTCGGGCCGGGTCGTCCTCGGGCGACCCGGCCCGATGTCGTCGGTGGTGCCCACGGCGATCGGCCGTGGGTATGGCGGGCCGCGATTCGGGTACCGGACCCTCGGCACAGGAGGTAGTGATGTCGACGAGCGAGCGCCAGCAGCACTCCGAACGGAACGGGTCCGGCGAGTCACACCACGGCAACGTGAAGACGATGCCCTCCCAGGTCACCAGCAAGGTGGGTGTCTTCGACCGGTTCGCCACCCATGCGAGCTCGTTCGTGTCACGGGCGTGGTTCTTCATGCTGTGCGTGCTGCTGGTCGTGCTCTGGGCACCGTCGATCATCGTGCTGCCCGACGTGGACACCTGGCAGCTGATCATCAACACGGCCACGACGATCGTCACGTTCCTGCTGGTGGCGCTCCTGCAGAACACCCAGAAGCGAGCCGACGATGCCGTCCAGCAGAAGCTCAACGCCATCGCCGAAGGACTCTCCGGCATGATGGAGCGCCTGGCCCGCGACCATCCCGAGCTTCGCGAGGACCGCGACGAACTGCGTGAGGCCGTGGGTCTGGAGGAACGGGAAAGCGCGGAATGAGCCACCCCGGGCGGGATGGCTCCGACTACGTACGCGACCGGTTCTCGGTCGCTGCGCACGCGCTCGCCGGCGCGGCCGGGTCGGCCTGGGCCAGCGGGATCAGCATGCTGGCCGTCGCCGGGCTGTTGATCGCCGGTCTGGTCACGGGGTTCGGCGCGGGCTGGCACAGCCTCGTCTACGCGGCCGGCTCCATCGTCAGCCTGCTGGTGCTCTTCAGCATCCAGCACATGACCAACCGCCAGACCAAGGCGATCCTGCTCAAGCTCGACGAGCTGGTCGAGAGCGACGACCGCGCGGACAACGACGTGATCGCGATGGAGGACCGCGGCCTGGAGGACCAGGAGGACATCCGGCACCGGCACCAGCGGTAGTCGGCTACCGATAAATGGTGTGCGCCCGAGGTCCGGGCCTGTCTACGGTGGTCGGCATGCAGCCGCGACCGCTTCCGTGACACCGCTGAGAACCAGTTGTTCAGCGGGTTGTGGGGAAGCGGCCATCCCTCCTGGTTCGGTCCAGGCGATCGCGGGTTCGAGTCCCGCCAACCCGACGGGTGAGATCAGTCCGTGTTGGTGACGCGGAGGAACTCCTGGACGTCGAAGACGGCACGGAAGACGCCGGCGGCCTTCGGGAGCAGCGGCGCGACCTCGGCGTAGGGGACGACGCGCGGGTCGGTGACCCGGTGGTCGACGCCGTCGTAGACGATCGTGGCCGAGTTGGCGGCCAGGACGTTCTGGGCCCAGTCGACCTTGGAGGTGTAGGGCAGGTTGATGACGAAGCCGTCCGGGGTGGGGAACGGCGTGATCGGGGTGGCGTACTCCCGGCCGCTCGCGCGGCCGACGTGGAGGACGACGCCGTTGGTGGCGCCTTCGGTCCCGGCCGTCTTCAGTGCCTCGGCGGCGAACCGCTTCGAGAAGGCGCGGATGCGGTCCTGCAGCCAGGGCGACTTGTTGCGCATGCCGATCACGAAGGCGGCGCCCGCACCCGCTACGCCGACTGCCAGCAGACCCGGGATCACTCGACTCAATCGCATGCCGCAAACCTACCTCGCGACCCTGGAGCGGCTCGGGTGACAGATAGCGTGGGCGCCGTCACAATTGTTGAGGTCATCTCGACGAGCTCGATACCCCGCTCGATGAGCTCGACCACCGGAGAGAAGGAGTGCGGATGCGGCGCTGGAGGCGCACTCACCTGGGCACCGAGGCCGACCGGGCGACCTTCCGCACCCTCCACAACGCATCGCTGGCGAGCCCGGCGTTGCGTGGCGGCCTGACCGTCGACAGCGCCGAGCGCGCGGCCCCTCATCTGCAGGCGCTCCTGGCCGCTCCCGCGCTCGCGATCACGGACACCGACGGCCTGCTCGCCTGGGAAGGCATCGGCACCCACCACCAGGAGCAGGTCACCAAGCTGGCGGAGGGGACGCTGGAGCGCGGCGCGACCCGGTTCTACGACCGGGTCGACCTCGAGTGCGGCCAGGCCGGCTGCCCGCTGCACTCGGCCGTGGTCAGCCCGCTGGTCGTCGACGACCACCTGGTCGGCACTCTGCAGGCGTACGCCCCGGACACCTCGGCGATGATGGTCCGCGCCACCGACGAGGTCGCGACCTGGGTCTCCGGTCAGCTCGAGCTGGCCGAGCTCGACGCGTCGCGACGGCGCCTGATGGAGGCCGAGGTCCGCGCGCTGCGCGCTCAGATCAGCCCGCACTTCATCTACAACTCGCTGGGAGCGATCGCCAGCTTCGTACGCACCGACCCGGAGCGTGCCCGCGAGCTGCTGCTGGAGTTCGCGGACTTCACCCGCTACTCCTTCCGGACCCACGGCGAGTACACGACGCTGTCCGAGGAGCTCCGTTCCGTGGAGCGCTACCTGCTCCTGGAGCAGGCCCGGTTCGGCGAGCGGCTCTCGGTGAGGCTCTCGGTCGCGCCCGAGGTGCTGCCGATCGCGGTGCCGTTCCTGTGCCTGCAGCCGCTGGTCGAGAATGCCGTACGCCACGGCCTGGCCGACGCGCAGACCGGCCACATCTCCATCCGGGCCGCCGACAGCGGCACCGAGTGCGTGATCGAGGTCGAGGACGACGGCGCCGGCGAGGACCCGGAGAAGGTGCGCAACGCGCTGGCCGGCGGGGCCGACTCCGTCGGGCTCGGGAACGTCGACGCCCGGCTCCGCAACGCCTACGGCGACGACTACGGGCTCGTCGTCGAGACCGCGCCCGCCGCCGGCACGAAGGTCATCCTCAGGATCCCGAAGTTCGCCCCAGGAGTGCACCCATGAACGGCCGTACGACGCAGGCTTTTGCCGCGCGCCACGGAGCGCCGGGAGGCCGGCTCCGCATCCTCGTCGTCGACGACGAGCCGCCCGCGGCCGACGAGCTCTCCTACCTGCTCACCCAGGACTCCCGGGTGGCGGAGGTGCGCACCTGCCTGAACGCGACCGACGGGCTGCAGCAGCTGCAGGGGTCGGGCGTCGACGCGGTGTTCCTCGACATCCAGATGCCGGGCCTGAACGGGCTCGAGCTGGCCCGGCTGCTGGCCCGGTTCAAGACGCCGCCGGCGGTCGTGTTCGTGACCGCTCACGAGGAGCACGCGCTGGAGGCCTTCGACCTGCGCGCGGTCGACTACGTGCTCAAACCGGTGCGCGCCGAGCGGCTGGCCGAGACCGTCACCCGGCTGATGGGCAGCATGCCAGAGGAGGAGCCGAGCGGCGACGTACAGATCCCGGTCGAGCTCGGCGGCGTCACCCGCTTCGTGTGGCGCTCCCAGATCACCCACGTGGAGGCGCAGGGCGACTATGCCCGGCTGCACACCGCCGACGCCTCCCACCTGGTGCGGGTCCCGCTGACCCAGCTGGAGCAGGAGTGGGCCTCCGCCCGCTTCGTACGCATCCACCGCTCCCTCCTCGTCAACCTCGCCCACGTGACCGAGGTGCGCTCGGAGGCCGGACGCACCTCGGTCGTCGTCGGCGGCCCGGCCCGCGGCAGCGAGCTGCAGGTGAGCCGCCGGCACACGCGCCAGCTCAAGGACCTGCTCGCCCGACGCTCATGACCCGATCCGACAGCAGAGCCTGATGACCGAGCCCCAACGCGTACGCGTCACCGGACCGCCCCGGCGACGACCGGCCGTGCGCCGGGTCGACGTCGGTGAGGACACCCGCCTCGGTGAGATCTACCTCGGCTCGCTGATGCGCGCCCAGCTCTCGATCGCCGTACGCACCCTGGCGGTGCTCTTCCTGGGCGTCGGCTCGCTCCCGCTGCTGTTCTGGCTGGCTCCGGGGCTGGTGCGCACCGCTCCGTTCGGCGTGCCCCTTCCCTGGCTTCTTCTCGGGGTGCTGGTCTACCCGTTCCTGTTCCTCCTGGGCCGCTGGTACCTTCGCGGCGCGGAGCGCAACGAGGCCAGCTACGCCGACCTGCTCCGTACCGATTCTTCGGGCTCCGAGGACGAGGCGCGATGACGTTCGACTCCGCCCCCGCCATCGTCGCGGTCACCCTGGTCACCCTGGCGACCCTGTCGATCGGCACCTGGGGGCTGCGGTTCAGCCGGACCACGAGCGACTTCTACGTCGCCTCGCGCTCCGTGCGACCAGGCCTCAACGCGAGCGCCATCGGCGGGGAGTATCTCTCGGCCGCCTCCTTCCTCGGGGTCGCCGGGCTGGTGTTCACCTCCGGCGCGGAGATGCTCTGGTACCCGATCGGCTGGACTGCCGGCTATCTCGTGCTGCTGACCCTGGTCGCGGCCCCTCTGCGCAGGTCAGGGGCGTACACCCTGCCCGACTTCGCCGAGGAGCGGCTCGCCTCACGCGGCGTGCGGCGGCTGTGCTCGCTGCTGGTCGTCAGCATCGGCTGGCTCTATCTGCTGCCGCAGCTGCAGGGCGCCGGGCTGACCCTGGAGCTGGTCGCCGGAGCGCCTCGCTGGGTGGGACCGGTGCTGGTCGGGACGGTGGTGCTGGTCAGCGTCTTCTCGGGCGGGATGCGCTCGATCACCTTCGTGCAGGCCTTCCAGTACTGGCTCAAGCTGACCGCACTCCTGGTGCCCGTCGCAGTGCTGGTCGCGGTCTGGGGCAGCGACGGCGCACCCCGCGCGACCGACCTCAGCCAGGCGTGGTCGCTGCCGATGGGCACCGACGGCTCCGCCGGCCTCTACGCCACCTACTCGCTGATCGCGGCGACCTTCCTCGGCACCATGGGCCTGCCGCACGTGGGCGTCCGCTTCTACACCAACCCCGACGGCCGCGCCGCCCGCCGCACCACCCTGGTCGTGCTCGCCCTCCTCGGCGTCTTCTACCTGCTGCCGCCGATCCTCGGCCTCCTGGGTCGCGTGTACGCAGCCACCCCCGCCTCCGCCGACACCTTGGTGCTCGAGCTTCCCCGGCTGATGGTCCCCGGCTGGGCCGGAGACGCCCTGACCGGACTCGTCTGCGCGGGCGCCTTCGCGGCCTTCCTCTCGACCTCGTCCGGTCTGGCGATCGCCGTCTCCGGCGTGCTCTCCCAGGACGTGGTCGTCCCCCTCCTACGCCGAAGAGGCAGCCGCTTCGGTGGCGTCGCCGCCTTCCGGATCGCTTCCCTGGTCGCCGTCATCGTCCCGGTCGTCGGCGCCCTGCTGACCCCCAGCGTCGGCGTCGCCCGCGGCGTCGCGCTCGCCTTCGCCCTCGCCGCCGCCACCTTCTGCCCGCTCCTCCTGCTCGGCATCTGGTGGCGCCGGCTGACCGCCTACGGCGCCGCCACCGGCCTGGTCACCGGCCTGGTCACCACCGGGACGGCCGTGGTGTTCACCATCAGCGGCTCGCGGACGGGCACGTGGGCCGACGTCGTGCTCGCCCAGCCGGCCTTGTGGGCGGTGCCGCTCTCCTTCGCGGTCATGATCACCGTCAGCCTCGCCACCTCCGCCCACGTCCCGGCCCACACGACACGGCTGCTGGTGCGCCTGCACTCGCCCGAGCCCACGATCGAGCCCGCAGTAGCACCCGCCCTGCAGCGCTGATCTCGATGCCGCCGCCGGCGGCGGGCGTCGCGGCCGGACCAGCCACTCGACGTACGAAATCGACCGCTCATCGCGCGACCGCGCCGTCCACCGAGGGACTGCGTGTTACCCCGCGACGAGCAGGGCGAGCGACCCCTAATGTGACTGCGATCACACGTCGTCCGTCCTTCACCCCCACGATGGATGGCCTCGTCAACGAAAGGGTTAGACCGTGAGCGACGCAGCACACGACCAGGCCCACCGGCACGACCCGGTCTACGACAGACTGCACGCCACGGCAGAGTTTCGCGCTCTGCGGTCGGCGTACCGGAAGTTCGTATTCCCGGCCACGGTGGCATTCCTGGCTTGGTACCTCCTCTATGTCTTCTGCTCCAACTGGGCCGAGGACTTCATGAACACCAAGCTCATCGGCAACATCAACGTCGCGCTGGTCTTCGGGCTCCTCCAGTTCGTGACCACGTTCGGTATCGCGTACCTCTACGCGAACTACTCCAACAAGCACCTCGACCCGCTGGCTCGGAAGCTCGACGAGGAATACGAGATCGAGAAGAGGCAGCTCTGATGGACGGCAGCCAGATCCTCACCACGGTCCTCTTCCTCGCGGTCGTCGCGATCACGATCGGCATCACCTTCTGGGCGAGCCGGCAGACGAAGACCGCGGCCGACTACTACGCCGGTGGCCGCGGCTTCTCCGGTTTCCAGAACGGCCTCGCCATCGGCGGCGACTACATGTCGGCGGCGTCGTTCCTCGGCATCTCCGGCGCCATCGCCCTGTCCGGCTACGACGGGTTCCTCTACTCGATCGGCTTCCTCGTCGCCTGGCTGGTGGCGCTGCTGCTGGTCGCGGAGGTGCTGCGTAACTCCGGTCGCTACACGATGGCCGACCAGCTGGCGTACCGGATGAAGCAGCGCCCGGTCCGCATGGCCGCGGCGACCTCCACGGTCGTCGTCTCGATCTTCTACCTGCTGGCCCAGATGGTCGGTGCGGGCGCCCTGGTGGCCCTGCTGCTCGGCGTCGAGGACCAGGCGGTCAAGAACGTCGTGATCCTGTTCGTCGGTGCGCTGATGATCTTCTACGTCACCGTCGGCGGGATGAAGGGCACCACCTGGGTCCAGATCGTCAAGGCCGTCCTGCTGATGACCGGCTCGGCGCTGATCGTCATCCTGGTGCTCGCCCAGTTCGGCTTCAACCTCTCCGAGCTGCTCGGCTCCGCCGCCGACGCCTCGGGCAAGGGCGACGCGTTCCTGCAGCCCGGTCTGAAGTACGGCCTGAGCTTCACCAGCGAGATCGACTTCGTCTCGCTCGGTCTCGCCCTGGTGCTCGGCACCGCCGGCCTGCCGCACATCCTGATCCGCTTCTACACCGTCCCGACCTCGGCGGATGCACGCAAGTCGGTGCTGTGGGCGATCGGCCTGATCGGCGTCTTCTACCTGTTCACCCTGGTCCTGGGCTTCGGCGCGGCCGCGCTGGTCGACCCGGCCACCATGGACAAGGCGGGCAACCTGGCGGCGCCACTGCTCGCCCAGGAGGTCGGCGGCGGCGAGGGCTCCGTCGGCGGTGCCGTACTGCTGGCGCTCATCTCCGCGGTCGCCTTCGCCACGATCCTCGCCGTCGTCGCGGGCCTGACGCTGACCTCGTCGGTCTCCGTCGCCCACGACATCTACAACTCGGTGATCAAGCGTGGCAAGGCCTCCGAGAAGGACGAGCTGAAGGTCTCGCGCTGGGCCGCGGCGGGCATCGGCCTGGTCGCGATCCTGCTGGCCATCCCGGCACAGTCCCTGAACATCGCGTTCCTGGTGGCGCTGGCCTTCGCGGTCGCCGCCTCGGCGAACCTGCCGGCGATCATCTACAACATGTTCTGGGCGCGGTTCAACACCCGCGGCGCGGTCTGGTCGATCTACGGCGGCCTGATCTCCTGCGTCGGCCTGGTCTTCTTCTCGCCGGTCGTCTCCGGCAAGACGGCCGTGGACGCGGTGACGGGCGAGACGATCTCCGCCTCGCTCTTCCCGCTCGGCGTGGACTTCTCCTGGTTCCCCCTGGAGAACCCCGGCATCATCTCCATCCCGCTCGGGTTCTTCCTGGGCTGGCTGGGCACGGTGACGTCGAAGGAGCCGGAGACCGCTGAGCGCTATGTCGAGCTCGAGGTCCGCGCCCTCACCGGCGCCGGCTCGGAGAAGGCGATCACGCACTGATCCCCCTCGGCGGGCCGTCGTACACCTGGTGTCGTACGACGGCCCGCCATCATTCTTTCCCCCGCACTACCCTGTGGCTTGAGCCACACATTTTTCGTACGTAGGAGTCACTGTGAGCGACGAGACCCTGTCCAACCTGCTGCACGAGAAGCGCCGGTTCGAGCCCCCCGCCGAGCTCGCCGCCGCCGCCAACGTCAAGGCCGATGCCTACGACGCCGCCGCGGCGGATCGCGACGCGTTCTGGGCGGCCGCCGCGGAGCGGCTCACCTGGTCGAAGCCGTTCGACCGCGTCCTGAACTGGGACAACCCGCCGTTCGCGAAGTGGTTCGAGGGCGGCGAGATCAATGTCGCCTACAACGCCGTCGACCGCCACGTCGAGGCCGGGCTCGGGGACCGGGTCGCGATCCACTGGGTCGGCGAGCCCGCGGACGACAAGCGCACCATCACCTATGCCGAGCTCAAGGACGAGGTCTCCCGGGCCGCGAACGCCTTCGAGGCGCTCGGGGTCGGCAAGGGCGACCGGGTGGCGATCTACCTGCCGATGATCCCCGAGGCCGTCTTCGCGATGCTGGCCTGTGCGCGGATCGGCGCGATCCACACCGTCATCTTCGGCGGCTTCTCCGCCGACGCCCTCGCGACCCGCGTCGTCGACTGCGGCGCCAAGCTGATCGTCACCTCCGACGGTGGCTACCGCCGCGGCGCGCCCTCGGCGCTCAAGCCCGCCGTGGACGAGGCGGTCACGAAGGTCGAGGCGACCCAGCCGGGCCTCGTCGAGAACGTACTCGTGGTCAAGCGCACCGGCCAGGACGTCGACTGGAACGACTCGGTCGACAAGTGGTGGTCGGATGTCGTGTCGTCGGCGTCGAGCGAGCACACCCCCGTCGCGCACGACGCCGAGCACCCGCTCTTCGTGATGTACACCTCCGGCACCACCGGGAAGCCGAAGGGCATCCTGCACACGACCGGCGGCTACCTCACCCAGGCGGCGTTCACCCACTGGGAGGTCTTCGACCTCAAGCCGGAGACCGACGTCTACTGGTGCACCGCCGACATCGGCTGGATCACCGGCCACTCCTACATCGTCTACGGACCGCTGGCCAACGGCGCGACCCAGGTGCTCTACGAAGGCACCCCGGACTTCCCGGAGAAGGGTCGCTGGTGGCAGATCATCGAGGAGTACGGCGTCACCCTCTTCTACACCGCGCCGACCGCGATCCGGACGTTCATGAAGCAGGGCCGCGCCATCCCGGACGCCCGCGACCTCTCCTCGGTCCGCCTGCTCGGGTCCGTCGGTGAGCCGATCAACCCCGAGGCCTACATCTGGTACCGCTCGGTCATCGGCGGCGACAAGGTCCCCGTCGTGGACACCTGGTGGCAGACCGAGACCGGCGCGATCATGATCTCGCCGCTTCCCGGCGTCACGAACGGCAAGCCGGGCTCGGCGATGAAGGCGCTGCCCGGAGTGGGCGCCGACGTGGTCGACGACAACGGCGAGTCCGTGCCGAACGGTGCCGGGGGCTACCTCGTGCTGACCCAGCCGTGGCCGTCGATGCTGCGTACGATCTGGGGGGACGACGAACGCTACGTCGACACCTACTGGGCCCGCTTCAAGGACCGCGGCTACTACTTCGCCGGCGACGGCGCGAAGAAGGACGAGGACGGTGACGTCTGGGTCCTGGGCCGCGTCGACGACGTGATGAACGTGTCGGGTCACCGGCTCTCCACGACCGAGATCGAGTCGGCCCTGGTCTCGCACCCCTACGTCGCCGAGGCGGCGGTCGTCGGCGCGACCGACCCCGACACGGGCCAGGCGGTGGTGGCGTACGTCATCCTGCGCGACGGGTCGCCCGAGGATTGTCACAAGGAGCTCTCCGACCACGTCCGCAAGGAGATCGGCCCGATCGCCAAGCCGCGGCAGATCATGATCGTGCCCGAGCTGCCCAAGACCCGCTCGGGGAAGATCATGCGGCGGCTGCTCCGCGACCTCGCCGAGGGTCGCGGCGTCGGCGACACGACCACGCTCGCCGACCAGACGATCATGGATCTGATCGCGGCCGGGAAGACGACCGCCACGGACGACTGATCACGCTCGGTTAGCACAGCGGCCCGGTCGCCCCGCGAGGGGTGACCGGGCCGCTGCGTACGTCCTAGTGCTTCGTGTACTTCACCCGGCGGATGAAGTGGCTGCTGGTCCAGATCGGGTCCTTCGTGACGGCCTTACCGGAGCCGGGGGCGTGCCAGACCCAGCGGCGACCGTCGCGCTTCCCGGCGTAGATGCCGACGTGGTAGACGCCGCCGCTGCCGTAGAAGAAGACGAGGTCGCCCTTGCGCGGCTTCTTGACCTTGAAGGTGTGGCCGACCTGGGCCGATGAGCTGTGCGGCAGCTTGTGGCCGAGCTTCTTGTAGACCCATTGGGTCAGGCCCGAGCAGTCGTAGGCGCGGGGGCCGTTGGCGCCGTAGGAGTAGGGATCGCCGGCCTGGCTCTTGACGCGACGCAGCGCTCGCAGCCCGCGCGACTTCTTGTGCTTCTTCTTGGTGGTGGGGGTGCTCGTCCGGGCACCCTTGTCGGCGCCGGCCTGGGCACTTGCGCCCGGCGGGGCGGCAGCCGTGGCGGACTGGTTGGGAGCGGCGACGAGCGCGAGACCGACCACAAGGGCGGTCGCGAGGCCGACGGTCATCGTTCTGTAGACGCGCGAAAGCGCACGGACACACGATCCGGTCATTCGGGGTTCCCCTGTTGCAGCGACGCCTGCGAAGGTTTACCTGTCGGATTCGGGCTGCTGTTGCCCGGGCGCTGGTGGTGTTCCGTCTACGCCTTCACCCCGAGCCGGTCTGCCTTGTCTCTGGCTCCCGGCGTACTGCTCGGCTCCCCCGTGCCCGCCACCGTGGTCGGATCGACTCTCCTCCGGTTGTGACGGGCCTCGGCGCGACCGGAGCGGCCCCACCATTCGGTGAGGGCTCATCCACTATGCAACGAAAATCGGTGCCGGGCGGGGCATTTGTGGAGCAACTCACTCTCCATTTCATGGTTTTGCTTGTGTTTGCTCTGGTTTTCCTTCGACTTTTGGTCGAAAGTGGCCCCGTGTTGATCACCCTCCTGCCTCTGACCACGGCGCTTGCTAGGGTCGTCGTCAGGTGTGCCGGGAAGTCTGGTCGGCGTGACTTCGTCGACCCCTGAGCCCCTGGAGGCACACCCGTGACCGACACCCGCAACCGCCTGTTCACCCGCGGATCCTGGCTGGAGACCTCGCGGACGGCCGAGATCCTGCGCGCCGAGACGACGGGCGGCGTACTCCTCATCATCGCCGCGTTCATCGCGGTGATCCTGGCCAACAGCCCCTGGCAGGAGGCGTACGAAGCGGTCCGCGACTTCCGGGTCGGACCGGCGTCCCTCCATCTCGATCTGACCATCGGGGCGTGGGCGGCCGACGGCCTGCTGGCGATCTTCTTCTTCGTCGCCGGCCTGGAGCTCAAGCGCGAGTTCGTCTCCGGCGACCTGCGCGACCCGCGGCGGGCCGCGCTGCCGATCGCTGCCGCGGTCGGCGGCATGGTCATGCCGGCGCTGGTCTACGTGGCCGTCAACCTGATCGGAGACGGCTCGCTGGCCGGCTGGGCAACGCCGGTGGCCACCGACATCGCCTTCGCGGTCGCCATCCTGGCGGTCATCTCGACGCACCTGCCTGCGGGGCTGCGTACGTTCCTGCTGACCCTCGCCGTCGTCGATGACCTGCTCGGCATCATCGTCATCGCGGTCTTCTTCACCTCCGACCTGCACATCGGCTACCTCCTGCTCGCGCTCATCCCGATCGGGCTCTTCGCGGTGCTCGTGCAGCGCCGCGTACGCAGCCCCTGGCTGCTCCTCCCGCTCGCCCTGATCGCCTGGGCCCTCGTCCACTCCAGCGGCGTCCACGCCACCGTCGCCGGCGTGCTGCTCGGGTTCACCGTGCCCGTGATCGCTCGCAACCCGGAGGCCAAGCGCGGGCTCGCCGAGCACTTCGAGCACCTGGTCCGGCCGATCTCGGCAGGCGTCGCGGTGCCGATCTTCGCCTTCTTCGCCGCCGGCGTGTCGTTGGGCGGCTGGGCGGGCATCACCGGAGCCCTGCACGACCCGATCACGCTCGGCATCATCCTCGGTCTGATCGTCGGCAAGACCATCGGGATCTCCGGGTCGACCTGGCTGCTGGCCCGGTTCACCCGTGCCTCCCTCGACGACGACCTCGCCTGGACCGACGTGATCGGGATGGCGATGCTGGCCGGCATCGGGTTCACGGTGTCCCTGCTGATCGGCGAGCTCGCCTTCAGCTCGGATCCGTCGGCTCACGACCACATGAAGGTGGGCGTGCTGTTCGGGTCCGTGCTGGCTGCACTGCTGGCGACGGTGGTGCTGCGGGCCCGCAACCGCGTCTACCGCCGCATCGAGGAGCTGGAGACGATCGACGCCAACAACGACGGCGTGCCGGACGTGTTCGAGGATGATCGGGGTCTGGACCGGTAAGGTCGTGGGCGCTCCCCAACACACGTTCAGCGAAGGGTTCCCATGGCAGTCGACATCGTGAAGTCCCCGGGCGACGAGGACCCGACGATCGGCAAGCTCGTCGTCGACGCCACCCGCGACATCTCCGAGCTCGTCAACAAGGAGATCACGCTCGCCAAGCAGGAGCTCAAGGTCTCGGTGACCAACGCCGGTGTCGGCGTCGGTCTCTTCGCGGCCACCGCGTTCCTGCTGGTCCTGGCCGTGATCATGCTCTCCGTCTCGGCGGCCTACTTCATCCACCTGACCGGCCTCGGCCTGCACTGGTCCTTCCTCATCGTCTTCGGCTTCTACGTCCTCCTCGCCGCCCTGCTCGCCTTCATCGGCGTACGCAAGGTGAAGAAGGTCAAGGCTCCCGAGAAGGCCATCGCCCAGGGCAAGGAGATCCCCCGGGCTCTCCGGGGCCAGTACTGACCCTCCCCGCCGAGGCGTCAGCCCCGTCGGCCGAGGCGTCACGGTGGCGGGCCAGTTTCCGTCCACAGGGCGCGCTGGGTCCGGAGTTATCCACAGTCTCTGCGTAGACGGATGATTTCGTCCGCGACCTGTCGCACGCTGCGGCCATGAATCTCTCACTCGTCAAGACCGACAGCCACCTGCCCGAGCGCCCCTTCACCACGTCCGACATCGAGTCCGTTGCGACGAACCGGTACGCACTCGCCCAGGCGATCAACCATGGGGACGTGCGCCGCCCCTTCCGGGGCGTCTATCTCGCCGCGCAGGCGGAGGACGACCCGGTGAAGCGCGCCGAGGCGCTCGTGCAGGTGGTCTCCGCGCACCAGGTGATCAGTGACCGAACCGCCGCCTGGGTGCACGGCGTCAACACCTTCACCGAGACCGAGATGGCACAGCTACCGGCCGTGGAGACGTGTGCCGTCCGTGGTCACACCCGCACGCGGCGCCCGGGCACCGACGGCCGCTCGCGCGACCTCCTGCCGGAGGACATCACGGCCATCGGCGGCGTACGTGTGACGACGCCGCTCCGCACCGCGCTCGACCTCGGCTGCAACCTGAACCGGCGTGAGGCGATGGCGGCGCTCAACGAGTTCGCCAGACACCACGGGATCACGCGGGACGCCCTCGACCAGCAGCTGCCCCGTTTTCGCGGGCGTCGCGGTGTCGTCCAGCTCCGCGAGCTCGTCCCGCTGCTGAATCGTCGCCTCGAGTCCCAACGCGAATCGTGGACCCTGCTCGCGATCAGCGACGCCGGACTTCCTCTTCCCGAGGCTCAGGTCTGGGTCGACGTCGAGGGGATCCCGACCTACCGCCTCGACTTCGCCTATCGACTCGCCAAGGTCGCGATCGAGTACGACGGGGAGGACCACGACGATCCCGACCAACGCATCTACGACGAGGAGCGACGAGGCTGGCTGATCGATCACGGCTGGACGATCGTCATCGTGCGGAAGGGCGACTTCACCGGTGACCGTCTCGACGCCTGGCTCCGCGAGATCAAGGACGCCCTGATCCCGACCTACTCCTCCCGCCGCTTCTGATCGAAGCGGCACCCCGTCGGCCGAGGCGGCACCCGCGTCGGCCGAGGCGTCAGGCCCACCGGCCGAGGCGTCGCTCCCGTCGCTCGAGGCGTCACCCGGGCATGCCGAAGCGTCACTCCCGTGGGGGGGGGGGGGGGGGCCCCCGCCCCAACCCCCCCCGCCGGGGGGGGGGGGGGCCCCGGGCCCGCCCCCCCCCCCCCCGCGGGGGCGCCCCGCCCCCGGCCCCGGGCCCCCCCCCCCCCCCGCGCCCGGTCGGCCCCCCGGGGGGGGGGGGCGGCCCCCCCGGGGGGGGCCCCCCCCCCCCCCGGGGGGGCGTGGGGCCCCCCCCCCCCCCCCCCCCCCCGACGTACGTGACGTCTCGGCCGACGTACCTGACGCCTCGCCGACCGGCGTGACGCCTCGGCCGACCGGCGTGACGCCTCGGCCGACCGGCGTGACGCCTCGGCCGACCGGTGTGACGTCTCGGCGAGAGTCAGCCGGCGCAGGCTCCGGTGTCGACGGCGGCGGTCTGGGAGCGAGCCTGGCGGGCGATGTCGATGACCTGGTCGGTGGTGAGGGCGTAGCCGGTCTCGGAGTCGGTGACCGAGGCGGCGAAGACGACGCCGACGACGTCACCCTCGGAGTCGACGATGGGGCCACCGGAGTTGCCGGGGCGGATGAGGCTACGCACGGAGTAGACGTCGCGGATGACGGTGCCGACGCCGTAGATGTCCGGCGAGCGGAGGCGCTGCTCGGCACGGATACGCCCGGGCTGTACGTCGAAGGGGCCGTCCTGCGGATAGCCCAGGACGGCGATCGGGTCCTCGGCGGCGGCAGTGCTGTCGAACTCGAGCCGCTTGAGGTTGCCGCCTCCCTCGAACTTCAGGACCGCGATGTCGATCTCGGGGTCGTAGTGGACGACCTTGGCGTCGTTGGCGCCGTCACCGACGATGACGTTGGGGTCGTGTACGCCGGCGACGACGTGGGCGTTGGTCATCAGATAGCCGCGGCCGATGACGAACCCGGTGCCCTCGACACCCTTGCCGCACTCGTTGGCGCCGCGGATCTTGAGGACCGACTCGCCGGCGCGTACGACATCGGGGTCGGTGAGCATCCGCCGCGGACCGGGTCCGACCTCGACGATCCGCTCGCGGGCGAACGGCTCCAGGTAGCGCGGGAAGAACGAGGTGCCGACGACGTCGTTGAACGCGCTGAGCGCGCGGTCGGCAGGCGACGGCATGATCGAGTCGACCTTGGCCAGGATCGCCGACCCACGCACCGCGGGCGTGAGCCCGTTGATCTGCGCCCCCGAGACCGCGACCCCGAGCGCCCAGGCGACCACCAGCACGGCCGCCGCGCTGAGCAACGACCCTCCGAGCGCATCGACGATCCGGGCCGGCTGCCAGGTGATCTCGTCCCGCACGCGCACTCCGCCGTACTGCAGCACCGCCTGCCCGATCGACGCACACGCGATCACGACGAACAGGGCGCCGAGCGAGACCCACAACGACGGAGCCGCACTGCCGAGCACCTTCGGTGCCAGCCAGATGCCGATGAAGCCACCCAGCAGCAGTCCGCCGGTCGCGAAGGCGCCGGTGATGAAGCCCTGCCAGTAGCCCGAGAGCGCGTAGGCCCCGACGAGAATGATCAGGATCCAATCAAGAAAGTTCACGGCCGATTCCGTTCGCGTCCCTGCAGCATGTATTCGGGCAACTCCTTGATCGGGGCGTCCGGAATCTCCGTGATCCACCCGAGATAGGTGAAGAAGCGGCTGATGATTCCACCGGTGAAGCCCCAGAGGATGACATCCTTCTCCGGTCCGATCAAGAACGCGGGCATCAGCCATCCGCTGCGGCCCGGCGCGCCGACCTGAATCCGGTGAGCCGGATCCATGAGATCCGACAACGGCACCCGGTAGACGGCGTGCACCTCTTCGAGCGACCGGTTGGTGACCGGAGACGGCTCGCGCCACCACGCGATGATCGGCACCACCGCGTGGTTGGAGAACGGGATCCACAGCGCCGGGAGGCGGCCGACCACGTCGACACCGGTCGGGTCGAGCCCGGTCTCCTCCCACGCCTCCCGCAGCGCAGCCTCCTCCGCCGTCTCCCCCGGCTCGAGCCGGCCGCCGGGAAACGAGACCTGTCCGGGGTGCGAACGCATCGTGTGCGAGCGCTCGGTCAGCAGCAGATCAGGACCCGAGGGCCCGTCACCGAAGAGCATCAGCACGGCCGACTCGCGTGCGCTGCCGTCGGCCGGCGGCAGGAACTGAGAGATGTCCTCGCCCTGGATCTGCTGCGCCGCCTCGACGATCTCCTCGAACCACTCCGGCCGCGTCCCGTTGGCCGCCTGACGCTCGCTCACAGCGTGATCCCCAGCTTCTTCTCCACGAGCTCCTTGACCTGGGTCGCACTGGTCATGCCACCCATCTGCAGCAGCTCCACCTCGCCGGAGGAGGACAGGACGTACGTCGCCGGCACCGAGCGCGCCGTGAGCGACCCGCCCTGCAGCTCACCGCCAGGATCCGCGTACATCGGGAAGGTCACCCCGCGCGAGATCGCCTCCTCGAGCGCGACCCCGGGGACGGTGTCCATCACGTCGATGCCGATCACCGGCACCTCGTCGCCGTAGGTCTCGTAGAAGCTCTGCAGCGCGGGCATCTCCTCCTTGCAGGGCGCACAGAAACCCTGGAAGAGGTTGATCACCATCGGTCCCTCGAACGACGCGAGGTCGACGGACTCGCCACCGCCGAGGCAGGCCAGCACGATCGACGGCAGTCCGCCGTCATTCGCGGGCCCCTCCTGGCAGGCCTCCACCTTCGATGCCTTCTTGGCCGCGACCATCTCCGCGGTGGCGACGTCGACCTTGGAGGAGGACGGCCCGTCGGCGAGCGGCGCGCCGGACTGCCCGCCACCGCTCGAGGGATCGGCGCCGCAACCCGCCAGGACCGCCAGCAGCAGGGCGGCTGCCGACGCGACCCGGGCTCTCCCCAGGACACGAAGCATCAGTTGCGGCCCTCCGTGCGGACCAGCTTGGCGGCAGCGTCAGGATCGGTCGGGCCCTCCCCGTACGCAGGGCACAGCTGTGACACCGGACAGGCACCGCACGCCGGCTTCTGGGCGTGACAGATCCGCCGTCCATGCCAGATCACGTGGTGCGACAGCATCGTCCAGTCCCGCTTCTCGAACAGCGCGCCGACCTCGTGCTCGACCTTGACCGGGTCCTTCTCGGTCGTCCAGCCGAAGCGCCGGGAGAGGCGTCCGAAGTGCGTGTCGACGGTGATCCCCGGCTTGCCGAAGGCGTTGCCGAGCACCACGTTGGCGGTCTTGCGCCCGACACCGGGCAGCTTGACCAGCTGCTCCAGACGGTCGGGCACCTCGCCGTCGTACTCCTCCACGAGGACGGCGCTGAGCTTCAGCAGCGCGTCGGTCTTGGCGCGGAAGAAGCCGAGCGGCCCGACGAGCTGCTCCAGGTGCTCCCGGGGCGCGGCCGCCATCTCCTTCGCGGTCGGGTACGCCGCGAACAGGGCGGGCGAGGCCAGATTGACCCGCTTGTCCGTCGTCTGCGCGCTCAGCACGGTGACGACCAGGCACTCGAAGGGGTTGGTGAAGTCGAGCTCGGCCTTCGCATCGGGGTAGGTCTCACCGAGGATGCGGTCGATCCGACGGGCACGACGCACCAGACCCAGGCGCGTCTCAGTCGCAAACTTCTGGGCAGGCACGCAGCAAGGCTACGCGGCCGCACCGACAATGCCGATCCGGCCCGGAGGACGGCTACCACAAACACCGCTCAACACATGCACTTTCTGCCCTTATCGGTGGGTGATGTGCACTTGTGAGACGTTCCACAGATAGGATTCCCGGTGTAATACCCGCGGATGTGGGGAAAATCCAGGAGGAATGGCCGCAATGGACAACGACGTACTCCGTCAGGCACCGCTCTTCAGCGCACTCGACGACGAGTCGATGACGGCCCTGCACGCCTCGATGGCAGAGTCGAAGCTCCGCCGCGGAGAGGTGCTCTTTCACGAGGGCGACTCCGGCGACAAGCTGTACGTCGTGATCGACGGCAAGGTGAAGCTCGGCCGCACCTCGTCCGACGGCCGCGAGAACCTGCTCGCCATCATGGGCCCCGGCCAGATGTTCGGTGAGCTCTCCCTCTTCGACCCCGGCCCCCGCTCGGCCACCGTCACCGCGGTCACCGACTCCGCCTTCGCGAGCCTCTCGCACGAAGACCTCCTCAAGTGGCTCGAGGGCCGCCCGGTCGTCGCCCGCGGCCTGCTCGCCCAGCTGGCCGGCCGCCTCCGCAAGGCCAACGACGTCGTCGCCGACCTCGTCTTCTCCGACGTCCCCGGCCGTGTCGCGAAGGCCCTCCTCGACCTCGCCGACCGCTTCGGCCGCACCGCCGACGACGGCGTCCACGTCCACCACGACCTCACCCAGGAGGAGCTCGCCCAGCTCGTCGGCGCCTCCCGCGAGACCGTCAACAAGGCCCTGGCCGACTTCGCCAGCCGCGGCTGGCTCCGTCTCGAGCCCCGCAGCGTCGTCATCATGGACATCGAGCGCATGGCCCGCCGCGCCCGCTGATTCTTTTACCTTTCAACAGGCACCCGGCCTCCTCTCATCCGGCGTAGTAGCCGGTGAAAGGAGGCCGTGCCTTTGTTTTCCCCCAGACGGGTCTATCGAGGCCGGCGCTTCTGGGGGTGGAGCGTCTCGTGCCGAGCGAGCATGGCGACGTACTCCTCGATCCGCCGCGCCCGCGCGGCCTCGGTCTTCAGGGCGGTGATGCGGTGATAGAGGGCGTAGCGGTTCTGGGAGGTGAGGACGTCGTACATCGCCTGCGCCTCGGGCACCGCGGCGATCGCCGCGAGGAGGTCGGGCGGGGTCTCGGCGGTGGCCGGTCCGGCGTACGCCGCCTCCCACCGCCCATCCGCCTTCGCCGCCTCCACAGCGGCCCGCCCGGCGGCGGTCATCCGGCCCTCGTGCTCGAGACGGTCGATGTGCTCGACGTTCCTCAGTGACCAGCGGCTCTTCGGCCCTCGCGGGGTGAACCGCTGGAACGACGACTGCTCGTCGCGCCGCCGGGCCTGACCGTCGATCCAGCCGAAGCAGAGCGCCTCGTCGAGCGCGGTCTGCCAGGTCAGCGTGGTCAGCGTGCCGCCCTTCTTGGTCAGCACCAGCCAGACCGCGGGCGTATCGGCATGGTGCTCGTCCAACCAGGTCCGCCACGCGGGCGGATCGGGTAGCAGGAGCTCGACTCCGGGCAGGGTGGCCATGAGCCGAAGAGTAGGCCTCAGCGCTCGGCGAGATAAGCCAATTGCGCCCTCACCGAGAGCTCGGCGGCACCCCAGAGGACCTGGTCGACGTCGGCGTACACGATCTCGACGATCGCCCGCGGGTCTGCGTCGGCCGGAGTGACCCCGAGCCCGGCCACAGCGGCCTCGACCTGGCCGAGGCGCTCGCGGCGGTGGGCGATGTAGTAGTCGAGGGCTCCCAGTGCGTTGCCGATGACCGGGCCGTGACCGGGCCAGACGCTGCCGACACCGTGCTCGGAGGCCAAGGCGTGGAGCCGGTCGAGCGAGTCGAGGTAGGCGCCCAGCTCGCCGTCGGGGTGGGCGACCACCGTGGTCCCCCGCCCGAGGACCGTGTCACCGGTCAGCACCGCCCCATCGCCCGGCAGCCAGAAGGACAACGAGTCCGAGGTGTGCCCGGGAGTCCCGACGACGCGGATCTCCAGCCCGTCGACCTCGATGACGTCACCGTCGCCGAGCCCCTCGGTGCCGAGCCGGTATTCAGGATCAAGAGCGCGTACGCCGGCTCCGACCCGCTCCGCGAAGGCCCGTGCCGCCTCGGAGTGGTCGTAGTGATGATGGGTCAGCAGCACCGTCGCCACCTCGCCGGCCGCCTCCGCGACCGCATCGAGATGCCCCTCGTCGAGAGGCCCGGGGTCGATCACGACCGACCGGCGCGCGCCGGGCTCGCGCAGCACCCAGGTGTTGGTGCCGTCGAGCGACATGATCCCGGGGTTGGGCGCGAGGATGCAGCGACCGCGCTCGCCGAAAACACCGCCTGACCAGGACTCGTTCATGAGCGTCCCCTTCCGGCGAGGAGCGTGGCGTGCAGCGGCAGCATCGACAGCGCGTGGCCGCCGTCGACCGCCGTGACGGCCGGGGTGAACATGGTCAGCTCGCGCTCCGCGGCGGCGGCGAGGACGTCGTCCTCGGAGCCGATCGAGGCGACCTCGAGACAGTTGAGGTAGGTCGGCGGCATCATCGCCAGCTCGCCGGCCTCGACCTGGTCGACCGCCTCGGCGGCACCCAGCCAGTGCACCGAGGAGGACTCCGTCGACACGTCGCGGGTCACCTGCCCCTCGGGCAGCCGGGCGACGAAGAACCAGGTCGCGAAGCGCTTCGGCTCGAAGACGGGCGTCGTCCAGGCCGCCCACGGCGCCAGCAGATCCGTACGCAGCACCAGCCCACGCCGGGTCAGCATCTCGGTCAACGACAGCGAGCGCGACTCCAGGGCGACCCGGTCCGTCTCCCAGTCCGAGCCCGAGACATCGGAGACGACGGCATCGGCCGACGTCCCCGCGAGCAGCACGCCGCACTCCTCGAACGTCTCCCGCACCGCCGCGGCGACCAGCGCCCGCGCCCGGGACTCCTCGACGCCGAGCCGGCGCGCCCACTCACCGGCGGACGGCCCGGCCCAGCAGGAGTCGGGCAGATCGGCATCGCGTACGTCCACGCCACCGCCGGGGAAGACGGCCATCCCGGCGGCGAACCCCATCGTCAGCTGCCGACGGAGCAGATAGACCTCCGGGCCGGAGGAGGCGCCGGAGCCCGGCCTCAGCAGCAGCACCGTCGCTGCGTCGCGCGGCTCGACCGGGGTGCGTACGCCCTCGGCGTACTCCCCGGCCAACGCCACGATGTCGTCACCAAGCCGGACTGGAGGGATCGGGATACGCACGTTCGTCACTGTAGCGACGCTCACACCAGGGCCCTACCCCCGTCCGAGGCTCAGATCTCGACGATGATCTCCACCTCGACGGGAGAGTCGAGCGGCAGCACGGGTACGCCGACGGCGGATCGGGTATGGCGCCCAGCGTCACCGAAGACCTTGCCGAGCAGCTCGGAAGCACCGTTGGCGATGCCCGGCTGGCTGGTGAAGTCAGGGGTGGAGGCGACGAAGCAGGTCACCTTGACGACCCGCTTGACCAGCGACAGATCGCCGATCTCGGCCTTCACCGCGGCGAGCGCGTTGAGCGCGCACTGCTGCGCGGCCGCTACGCCCTCCTCGGGCGAGACCTCGCCACCGAGCTTCCCGGTGGACAGCAGCGCGCCGTCCTTCATCGGGAGCTGGCCCGAGGTGAACACGTGGTTGCCCGAGCGCACCGCCGGGATGTAGGCAGCCACCGGCGGCACGACGTCCGGCACGCTCAGCCCGAGCTCGGCGAGGACCTCCTCGGGCCCGCTCACTCCGAGACCGCCCGCTTGAAGAAGCCGACGTAGTTGCCGGTGCCGTTGTCGAGGATGGAGACGAGCTCCCACCCGTCGGCACCGAAGTTGTTGAGGATCTGCGCCGCCGCGTGGTTGAGGATCGGCGCTACCTGGTACTCCCACTTGGTCATATCGGCACCCTACTTCGCGGACCCGCGGACGGGTTTCTCGGCGAGAAGGTTTGACCTTCCAACCGTGCATCCGGCCCACTATCGTCGGGTCCGTGACTTCCACAGAGCAGCTGAAGACGTACGTCGACACCTGGTGGTCCTCCGTCCAGGACCTCCTCGCGCTCCTGGAGGAGCTCTCCGAGCCGGACTGGGACCAGCCCACCGACCTCCCCGGCTGGGACGTCCGCGCCATCGCTTCCCACGTCGCTCACCTGGAGGGCCTCACCGCCGGCGCACCCCGCGAGGACGTCTCCGTGCCGGAGTCGGCCCACATCAAGTCGCCGATGGGCCAGTTCACCGAGATCGGCGTGATCACCCGCCGCGACGCCTCGCCGGCGAGCATCATCGACGAGATCCGCCGCTACACCGCCGTACGCCACGACGAGCTGCTCGCCTCTCCGCCCGAGGACCCCGCGGCACCGGCGCCGGGCGTCTTCGGTGCGATCGGGTGGACCACCGGCAAGCTGCTCCGCAACCGCCCCCTCGACCTCTGGCTGCACGAACAGGACATCCGCCGCGCCACCGGTCGCCCCGGCAACCTCGACAGCCCCGGCGCCCTCCACACCGCCGACTACCTCCTCGAAGGCGTCGGCTTCGTGCTCGCCAAGAAGGCCGGCGGCGCCCCCGGCTCCACGGTCGTCGTCGAGGTCGAGGGCCACGACCCCTACGCCTTCACCGTCACCAAGGAAGGCAAGGGCGTCCCGCAGGCCGACCCGGTCGCCGACCCCACCGTCACCCTCTCCACCGACCGCGAGACGTACGTCCTGCTGGCCGGCGGACGTGCCTCGGCCGACCCTGCCAAGGTGAGGATCTCCGGCGAGGCCACCCTCGGCACCAAGATCGTCGAGAACCTCAACATCACCCCCTGAGTTGCGAGTCCGAGAGTGATCGATAGGTCACTCTCGGGTTCACAACCTCCTCAGCCCGGATAAAGTCGGCGCATGAGCTCCGACTGGCCACACGTGCAGCTGCATGTGGTGACCGGCAAGGGTGGCACGGGCAAGTCGACGGTGGCTGCGGCCCTCGCGCTCGGGCTGGCCTCCCACGGGAAGAACGTCCTGCTGTGCGAGGTCGAGGGCCGCCAGGGGGTGGCGCGGATGTTCGACGTCGACCCGCTGCCCTATGCCGAGACCCGCATCGCGACCGGGCTGCGGATGCGGTCGAGGTCCGGTGCCGACGCCGAGCCCGGCAACGTCTACGCCCTGCACATCGCCCCTGAGGAAGCCCTCCTCGAATACCTCAAGATGTACTACAAGCTCGGCCCGGCCGGCCGCGCCCTCGACCGGTTCGGCGTGATCGAGTTCGCGACCACGATCGCTCCCGGGGTCCGAGACGTCCTCCTCACCGGCAAGCTCTTCGAGGCCGTCCAGCGCAACAGTCGCAACAAGGGCGCGCGGACCTACGACGCCGTCGTGCTCGACGCTCCGCCGACCGGCCGGATCACGAGCTTCCTCAACGTCTCCGAGTCGGTGGCCGGCCTGGCCAAGGTCGGCCCGATCAAGAACCAGGCCGACACGATGATGACCCTGTTCCGCTCCCGCCGCACCGCGGTCCACCTGGTCACGCTGCTCGAGGAGATGCCGGTCCAGGAGACCGCCGACGGCATCAGCGAGCTGCGTGCCGCCGGGCTCCCGGTCGGCGGTGTCATCGTCAACCAGGTACGCCCCCGCGACCTCCCCGACGAGTCCCTCGCCCCCGCCCTCGCCGGCACCCTCGACAGCGAGACGATCGCCGAGGACCTCAAGCGCGCCGGCGTCGAACCCGACCCCGCCCTGATCTCCGCCCTGGCCGACGAGGCGAAGGAGTACGCCGAGCGTCGAGCCCTCGAGGACGCCCAGCGCGACCTCGTCGCCGGCCTCGGGGTCCCGACCTACGAGCTCGACCGGATCGCCGGCGGGATCGACATCGGCGGGCTCTACGAGCTCGCGGCCGAGCTCAAGGACCAGGGGCTCGCATGAGCGACCGCAAGCGAGCGACCATAGGGGTCGTGCCGCCGGTTCCGTATTCTTGGCGCTGTCCTACGGAGGCGGCGGCATGACGTCGCATCCACGCGTCGGCCCGCTCGCCGCCCACGCCGACCACACCCGCGCCCTCGAGATCGACCGGCTGCTCGACGACCGCGACACCCACATCATCGTCTGCTGCGGCAGCGGCGGCGTGGGCAAGACGACCACCTCGGCAGCGCTCGCCCTCCGAGCGGCCGAGCGCGGGCGCAAGGTGGTGGTGCTGACGATCGATCCGGCGCGACGCCTCGCCCAGTCGATGGGCATCGAGCGGCTCGACAACACGCCTCGCACCGTTTCCGGGATCGGCCCCGGGCGGCTCGACGCGATGATGCTCGACATGAAGCGCACCTTCGACGAGGTGGTCGAGTCCCAGGCCAGCCCCGAGAAGGCGCAGCAGATCCTCAACAACCAGTTCTACATCGCGCTGAGCTCCAGCTTCGCGGGCACGCAGGAATACATGGCGATGGAGAAGCTCGGCCAGCTCTACCGCGACTCCTTCGCCCACAACGGCGGCAACGGCGACTACGACCTGATCGTCGTCGACACGCCCCCGAGCCGAAGCGCGCTGGACTTCCTCGACGCCCCCGAGCGCCTCTCCAGCTTCCTCGACGGGCGCTTCCTGCGCCTGATGCTGGCCCCGGCCAAGGGTCCGGTCCGCCTCATGTCGGCCGGGATCAACATCGTCACCAACGCGCTCAAGAAGGTGCTCGGCGGGCAGATGCTCACCGACCTGCAGACCTTTGTGACCGCACTCGACACCGTCTTCGGTGGCTTCCGGCAACGAGCCCAGGAGACGTACGCCCTGCTCCAGGCCGACGAGACCGCCTTCCTCGTCATCGCGGCTCCCGAGCCCGACGCGCTCCGCGAGGCCGCCTACTTCGTCGAGCGCCTCTCCGGCGACCGGATGCCGCTCCAGGGCCTGGTCGTCAACCGGGCCACCCTGCCCGACGACGCCTCTCTGACCGCCGCGGCGGCCGGGGCCGCCTCGGAGCGTCTCCCCGACGCGCCCCTCACCGCCGGGCTGCTGCGGCTCCATGCCGACCGTGCGCTCCTGGTCGAGCGTCAGGACCAGCTGCGCGAACGCTTCGCGGTCGCCCATCCCCAGGTGCCGACCGCCGTCGTGCCGGCGCTGCCCGGTGACGTACACGATCTCGACGGGCTCCGCGAGATCGGCCGGCTGCTGGCCCAGGGCTGAGCACCCGGAAAAGAGGTCGAGCCAGGACGTACGTCACGTACGTCACGTACGTCCTGGCTCAGACCAAGATCTTCAGCGATCCACTCGAGTAGGGGACGAGCGTTCACTCCACCGAGGCGCGGGTGCGCGCGGCCTCGAGCACGGCGCGCCAGGAGGCGTTCGGGCTGCGCCGGAGCAGCGCACGACGCTCGCGCTCGGTCATCCCGCCCCAGACACCCCACTCGATCTGGTTGTCGAGCGCCTCGGCGAGGCACTCGGTGCGGACGACGCAACCGGAGCAGACCATCTTCGCCTTGTTCTGCTCGGCTCCACGCACGAAGAGCTCGTCGGGCTCGTTCTCACGACAAGCGGCCTGCAGCGACCATTCATCAACCCACATTGTGTGCCATCCCTTCGTCGGAGCGCATCGCCCTCCCCAAATGACGGCGTGGGCGCCCGTGCGGACTAAAGGTTAAGGACCTTGACCGGTCGAGTGACACACCCTTCTGACCCAAAGTACGTAGTTCTAAATGACTAGAAGGGGCCTCGGGACCCCGTTTGTGGCCTCCCTGTCCGGCCCCGGTTGCGAATCATGTGCTATTAGCCGCGATCACCTACGATGACGAGCATGTCCTCGCCGTCGCTGCGCCCGCAGACCGTGCTCAAGCACCTCGCCGTCATGTGCGGCGTGGCAGCCGTCCTCGGAGTCGTCGCCGCGGGTCTCGCCATCCCCTTCGCCGGTGTGGCCGGGATCGCGGCCAAGGAGACCGCCGAGAAGATGGACTCGCTGCCGAAGGCCTTCGAGGTCGACGACATGTCCCAGACGACCAAGATCGTCGACCGCAAGGGCAACCTGATCACGACGCTCTACGACCAGAACCGCGTCTACCGTCCTCTCGACCAGATCTCGTCCAACATGACGAAGGCACTGCTGGCGATCGAGGACTACCGCTTCTACCAGCACGGCGCGATGGACCTCAAGGGCACGCTGCGCGCGCTGATCACCAACCAAGCCAGCGACTCCGTGCAGGGTGGCTCCTCGATCACCCAGCAGCTGGTGAAGACGACGCTGGTCTACTCCGCGAAGACCGAGGCCGAGCGCAAGGCGGCCATCGAGAAGTCGACGGCCCGCAAGATCCGTGAGCTGCGCTACGCGATCGCGCTGGAGGAGCAGCACTCCAAGGACTGGATCCTCGAGCGCTACCTCAACGCGGCCTACTTCGGCGACGGCTCCTACGGCGTCCAGGCCGCCGCCAAGCACTACTTCAACGTCAACGCCTCCGAGCTCAACTGGCAGCAGGCGGCGATGCTGGCCGGGATGGTGAAGAACCCCACCGGCTACGACCCGACCAACTACCCCGACGCCACCATCGCCCGCCGCAACGTCGTCATCGACCGGATGGCCGCCCTCAAGGTCGTCTCCCGGCCCGAGGCGGAGAAGCTGAAGGACGCCAGCCTCGGCCTCAACGTCCAGAAGCAGCGCAACGGCTGCCTCGGCTCGTCGGCGGAGTTCTTCTGCGACTACGTGATCAAGTGGCTGCTCAAGGACCCGGCCTTCGGCGAGAACGAGACCGACCGGCTCGCGCTGATCAAGTCGGGCGGACTGACCATCAAGACCACGCTGGACCAGCGGTTCCAGGACGCCGCTCAGGAGTCGGTCGAGGATCACGTCCACGCCACCGACCAGGCCATCGGCGCGCTGGCCATGGTCGAGCCCGGCACCGGTCGGGTCCGGGCGCTCGCCCAGTCCCGTCCGATGGGTGACAACAAGAAGAAGGGCCAGTCCTACCTCAACTACCTGGTCCCGAAGGAGAAGGCCGGCGACTCCAACGGCTTCCAGGCCGGGTCGACCTTCAAGGCGTTCACCCTGGCCGCCGCCATCGAGCAGGGCTTCCCGCTCAAGCAGAAGATCAACTCCCCCGAGGAGCTGACCCTCAACGAGTCCACCTTCGCCGGCTGCCCGGGCGACGGCAACCGCGTCGGTTCGCACACCTTCCACAACTCCACCACCTCGGGCAGCAAGGACGCCTACACCGGCACCCGGGAGTCCGTGAACACCTTCTACGCCCAGCTCTTCCAGCTCACCGGGATGTGCACGCCCTACAAGATGGCGCAGAAGATGGGCGTCAAGCTCACCGCCCCGTTCGGGGTCAGCTTCGACGACGGTCACGTCTGCAAGCCGAGCGAGACCCGCTGCGGCGGCGCCGAGCGCGTACCCACCTTCACCCTCGGCGTCGTCGACGTCAGCCCGCTCGAGATGGCGGAGGCGTACGCGACGTTCGGCGCCCGTGGCAAGCACTGCGACTCGGTGCCGGTCAACGAGATCCTCGACGCCAACGACAAGGTGATCAAGAAGTACGAGCCGACCTGCGAGCAGGCGATGGCCAAGGGCACCGCCGACGCGGTCAACGACATCCTCCGCGGCGTGATGGAGCCGGGCGGCTTCGGCCAGAACCTGGCCCTGTCGGTGCCGAGCGCCGGCAAGACCGGCACCACGCAGGACAACAAGGCGGTGTGGCTGATGGGCTACACGCCGCGGCTCGCGACCGCGGCGATGATCGCCGGAGCCAACTCGGCGGGCACGCCGCTGGGACTCCAGGGCCAGTACATCGGCGGCGACTACATCGCCACCGCATCGGGATCCGGTTTCGCCGGCCCGATGTGGGGCGACGCGATGCAGGTGATCGACAAGTACCTCAAGTGGGTCGACTTCGAGGAGCCCGACCCGAACGTGATCGCGGGTCACACGGTCGACGTCCCCTGGGTCGGCGGCATGACCGTCGAGAAGGCGACGAAGGTGCTGAGGAAGGCCGGGTTCCAGGTCCAGGTGGGCCCGCAGGCGCACTCGGAGTACGACCCGGGCCTGGTCGCCTTCACCACGCCCTCCGGTGACGCTGCCGAGGGATCGCCGATCACGATCTACACCTCGCTCGGCCCGGAGCCGAAGCCCGACCCCAAGCCCGAGAAGAAGAAGCAGCCGGACAGGAAGAAGCCCGGCGGCGGCAACGAGAAACCGGCCGCGGTCGAGGAAGAGCCCGACTTCGGCTGGGAATGGCCGACCGGCTGACGCCGAACCCTGTCCAAACGACTGTGGCCCCACCGATTCGGTGGGGCCACAGTCGTTCTCGGACTACCGTTCAGGCGAGCTGCTTGCGCACCTCGGCGGCCACGGCGCCGCCGTCGGCCTTGCCCTTGGTCTGCGGGGTCAGCACGCCCATCACCTTGCCCATGGCGCGCATCCCCTCCTCGGCCGCACCGGTCTGGGCGATGGCCTTGCTGACCAGGTCGGAGATCTCCTCGGCGCTCAGCTGAGCGGGCAGGTACTCGGTGATCACCGCGGCCTCCGCGGTCTCCTTCTCGGCCTGCTCGGCGCGACCACCGTCGGCGAAGGCCGTCGCCGCCTCGCGCCGCTTCTTGGCCTCGCGGGTCAGGATCGTGATGATCTCGTCGTCGGTGAGCTCCTTGGCCTCCTTGCCGGCGACCTCGGCCTCGGTGATCGAGGCCATGACCATGCGCAGCGTGCCGGCGCGCTCCTTGTCACGGGCCTTCATCGCGGAGGTCAGGTCGGTCCTCAGCTGGTCCTTCAGAGTGCTCATGGACCCATTGTGGCAGGGTTGAGCCATGCGGCTCGCCTCAGCAATCGGCCCAGCAATCGGCCCAGTAGTCGGCACAGCACTGGGCACCGGGCTCGCCACCGGCGCGGCCATCACGGCGTACGCCTTGTGGGAGGCCCGTCAGTACACGCTGCGCCACGTCGGGCTGCCCGTGCTGCCCGAGGGCGCGGACCCGCTGCGGGTGCTCCATCTCTCCGACATGCACGTGGTTCCCTCGCAGCACAAGAAGCTCGACTGGATCGCGTCGCTGGCCGCGCTGAAGCCCGACCTGGTCGTCGACACCGGTGACAACCTGGCCCACCAGCGGGCGGTGCCGTCGATCGTCAACGCCCTCGGCACGCTGCTCGACGTACCGGGCGTCTTCGTGCACGGCTCCAACGACTACTACGAGCCGCGGCTGCGCAACCCGATCGGCTACCTGCTGCCGGACAACGGCAAGCGGCAGACGAACGTGCCCCAGCTCCCCTGGCGTGACCTGTCCGCGTCCTTCACCAAGTCCGGCTGGCTGGACCTCACCAACACGCGCTCCTCGTTGACCGTCAAGGGCATCGAGATCGCCTTCGCGGGCGTCGACGACCCCCACCTGCGCCTCGACGACCTGTCGGCGGTCCGCGGCCCCGCGGACCCGGCCGCGGACGTACGCCTCGGGGTCGCCCACGCCCCCTATCTACGAGTCCTGGACCAGTTCACCGCCGACGGCTACGACGCGATCCTGGCCGGCCACACCCACGGCGGTCAGATCTGCCTGCCGGGCGGCCGAGCCCTGGCCACCAACTGCGATCTCGACCCCGCCCGGGTGCGCGGACTGCACACTCACACCCACGCCGGACGCCAGGCCTGGCTGCACGTGTCCGCCGGCCTCGGCACCTCGCCCTACACCCGGATCCGCATCGCCTGCCGGCCCGAGGCGACCCTCCTAACGCTCACCCCGCGTGGGTCCTCTCGTCGGTAGGGCCCGATTACGGGTCCGGGGAGTCTCTGGGCTATGCTCATTCCTCGTTGGACCGTTTGTTCGGTGCAGCATTCGGGTTGTAGCGCAGCTTGGTAGCGCACCTCGTTCGGGACGAGGGGGCCGCAGGTTCAAATCCTGTCAACCCGACATCGAGCTCAGGCTCGGAGATCGCAAGATCTCCGAGCCTGATCCCGTTTTCCGAGGCAGTAGTGTCGTCGCCATGAGCTTCGACACGCGCAACGGCACCCGCGGCGCCAGGCAGCCCTCGGCCAACCTCCTCCTCAAGCTGGGCAACAAGCTGATGATGAGCCGCGCCCGCAAGAGCAAGGCCACGACGGCCGGGATGCGCCTCCTCGTGCTCACCACGATCGGCAAGAAGAGCGGCGAACCCCGTTCGTCGCCACTGGCCTGGTTCCCGGGCGATGACGGCACCTGGCTGGTCGTCGCCTCCGCCGGCGGCGCGGCCAAGAACCCTGCCTGGTACTACAACCTCGCCGCCAACCCCGACCGGGTCACGATCGAGTTGGGCGGCGAGACCATTCCGGTGACGGCCGAGCAGCTCCACGGTGAGGCGCGGGCGCAGGCCTGGGCCAGGATCGTCGCCTCCGCTGCCAACTTCGGAACCTACGAGGAGAAGACCGACCGCGAGATCCCGGTCATCCGTCTGACCCGCGCCTGAGTTCAAATGTGACGCTCGGCATGCGAAACTGCCCCTCATGAGCAACGACCCCGCCGACAAGCTCGCCGCGCCGTCGTTCGGTTTCAAGAAGAAGCGTGGGGGTACGAAGCCGGCGAACGTCAAGCCAGAGAAGACCCAGCCCCAGAAGGCTCAGCCCCCGAAGACTCGGGTCGAGACGGCATCGGTCGAGGCCGTTCCGGTCGAGTCAGCCTCGGCGGAGAAGACCCAGGTGCTGGAGAAGACGGCACCACCCGTCATCGCTCCCGAGCCGCCTGCGGAGGAGTCTGCGGAGAAACCGGCCGCGAAGCCGGCGAAGAAGCAGAAGGCGCAGAAGCCGCCCAAGCCTGCGAAGGAACCGAAAGCCCCCAAGGCGCCCAGGGAGCCCAAGGACCCGAGCCGGCGACGGATCAATGTCGGCACTCCGTCGGGTCTGTCCGCAGCGGTCATGATCGGGGCCATCGTCGGCGCATTCATGGCCCTGGCCGTCTGGTTCAGCGGCACCGTGAGCCAGTGGACACGAGGCACCTCGTCGCTCGGCGACAAGGGAGCGATCATCCTCATCGCCGTCTTCGCCCTCGCGATCATCGTCGGCGGCTACCTCCTCCGCCTGGCCGCCGCCCGCTCCCCCTTCACGATCAGCTTCCTCGGCTCGGCCCTCGTCGCCGTACTCTCGATGCTCTTCCTCACCGACCTCTTCGTCCACGCCTGGGGAGTGATCATCGTCGTGATCCTCTCCGCCGCCGCCTACGCCCTCGCCTACTGGGTCACGACCAACTACATCGACTGACCGCCAAGGCCGAGACGTCACCCCGACGGCCGAGACGTCAGCCCCTTCGGCCGAAGCGTCACCCCGGTCGGGCGAGACGTCAGCCCGGTCGGGCGAGATGTCAGCCCGGTCGGGCGAGACGTCAGCCCGGTCGGGCGAGATGTCAGCCCGGTCGGGCGAGACGTCAGCCCGGTCGACCGAAGCGTCAGCCCGGTCGGGCGAAGCGTCACCCCCGTCGACCGAGACGTCACCCCCGTCGACCGAGACGTCACCCCCGTCGGCCGAAGCGTCACCACGGTGCCACCTCGGCCGACGTACCTGACGTCTCGTCAGAGGGCGGCGGCTACCAGCTCAGCGATCTGGACCGTGTTGAGCGCAGCGCCCTTGCGGAGGTTGTCGTTGGAGATGAACAGCGCGAGGCCACGGTTGTCCGGTACGCCCTCGTCCTGGCGGATCCGGCCGACGTAGGAGGGGTCCTTGCCGGCGGCGTACAGCGGAGTGGGTACCTCGCGAAGCTCGACGCCCGGGGCGTTCGACAGGATCTCGGTGGCTCGCTCGGGGGTCAGCGGCGAGGAGAACTCGGCGTTGATCGCGAGCGAGTGACCGGTGACGACCGGGACGCGGACGCAGATGCCGGAGACCCGCAGGTCGGGCAGGGACAGGATCTTGCGGGACTCGTTGCGGAGCTTCTGCTCCTCGTCGGTCTCGTTCAGGCCGTCGTCGACCAGCGACCCGGCCAGCGGGAGAACGTTGTAGGCGATGGTCTCGACGTACTTGTCCGGCTCCGGGAACGCGATCGCGGAGCCGTCGTAGGCCAGCTCGCGGGCCTTGTCACCGGCGGCGGCGACGCCGTTGACGAGCTCCTCGACACCGGCGACGCCGGAGCCCGAGACCGCCTGGTAGGTCGACACGATGAGGCGCTCGAGACCGGCTTCGTCGTGGAGCGCCTTGAGGGCCGGCATCGCGGCCATCGTGGTGCAGTTGGGGTTGGCGATGATGCCCTGGCGGGCCGCGATCACCCCGTCCATCGCCGAGGGGTTGACCTCGGAGACGACCAGGGGGATCTCCGGGTCCTTGCGCCACGCCGAGGAGTTGTCGATGACGATCACACCGGCGTCCGCGAACTTCGGCGCCAGCGCCTTGGAGGTGGCGCCACCGGCGGAGAAGATCGCGATGTCGAGGCCCGACGGGTCAGCGGTGGCGGCGTCCTCGACAACGACCGAGCGGTCACCGAACTCGATGGTCTTGCCGGCCGAGCGTGCCGAGGCGAAGAAACGGACCTCGCCCAGCGGGAAGCCGCGCTCGAGCAGGATCTGGCGTACGGCGACGCCCACCTGTCCGGTCGCTCCCACGATTCCCAGATTGATGCTCATCGGCCGGTCCCTCCGTAGACGATGGCCTCTACGTCGCTGTCGAGGCCGAATGCTTTGTGTGTGGCGCGCACGGCGCGGTCGAGGTCGTCGGCGCTGACGAGCACCGAGACCCTGATCTCCGAGGTCGACACCATCCGGATGAAGACTCCCGCAGCGGCGAGCGCGGCGAAGAATCGCGAGGTGATCCCCGGATGCGTACGCATCCCCGCACCGACGATGGAGAGCTTGCCGATCTGCTCGTCGGCGATCGGGTCGGCGAAGCCGATCTCGCTCTGGATGTCGCCCAGGGCCGCTCGGGCCAACTTCACGTCGGTGCGCGGGAGCGTGAACGAGATGTCGGTGCGTCGCGTCTCCTCGGCCGAGACGTTCTGGACGATCATGTCGATGTTGATGCCGGCCTCGGCGAGGGTGTCGAAGACGCGGGCCGCCTCGCCCGGCTCGTCGGTGACACCCACCAGGGTGATCTTGGCTTCGCTGCGGTCGTGCGCGATGCCGACGATCTCGGGGACGTCGCCGTTGGGCTCGGCACCGTAGGAGACCTTCTCGACCTCGACGTCGCTGAACTGCTCCGCCGCGGCCTGCACCGCCCGGTCGACCTCGTCGTCGTCGACGACGACCGAGACCCGCACCTCGGAGGTGGAGATCATCTGGATGTTGACCCCGGCCTGGGCGATGGCCGAGAAGAAGTCGGCGATCTTCTTCGGCTGCGTGCGCAGCCCGGCGCCGGTCAGCGAGACCTTGCCCATCCTCGGCTCGGCGCTGACCCGCTCGAAGCCGACCTCTGCCTGGGCCAGCTCCAGCGCCTCCACGGCACGCTCGACGTCGTCGCGGGGCAGGGTGAAGGTGATGTCGGTGCGCTCGGTCTTGGCCGCCGAGGCGTCCTGAACGACCATGTCGACGTTGATCCCGACTCCGGCGATGATCTCGAAGACCTTCGCGGCCGCGCCGACCTTGTCGGGCGCGTTGACGACGGTGATCTTCGCCTGGCTGCGGTCGTAGGCGATGGCGGCGACGATCGGCGCCTCCATACCGGCATCCGTGCCCGGCTGGTGGTCGCCCTGCGGCGAGCCCGCGTCGATGCTGCCCTTGACCACGGTGCCGTTGAGGGTGGAGAAGGAGGAGCGTACGTGGATCGGGAGGCTGTGACGCCGGGCGAACTCCACCGAGCGCAGGTGGAGCACCTTCGCGCCGGAGGCCGCCAGCTCGAGCATCTCCTCGAAGGCGACCGAGCTCAGCTTGCGAGCGGTCGGGACGATCCGCGGGTCGGCGGTGAAGACACCGTCGACGTCGGTGTAGATCTCGCAGACGTCGGCGTTCAGCGCCACCGCCAGCGCGACCGCGGTGGTGTCGGTGCCGCCACGGCCCAGCGTGGTGATGTCCTTGGTGTCCCTGGAGACGCCCTGGAAGCCGGCCACGATCGCGATCGCGCCGTCGCCGATCGCTGCCTGGATCCGCTCCGGGGTGATGCTGAGGATCTTGGCGCGCCCGTGCTGCGCATCGGTGATCAGACCGGCCTGCGACCCGGTGAACGACCGAGCCTCGTACGCCAGCCCGCGCTCGTTCGCGACGTCGTTGATCGCCATCGCGAGCAGCGCCATCGACTGCCGCTCGCCGGAGGTGAGCAGCATGTCGAACTCACGCGCGTGCGCGGTCGCATCGGGCGAGACCTTGTTGGCCAGGTCGATCAGCTCGTCGGTGGTGTCGCCCATGGCAGAGACGGCCACGACCACGTCGTGGCCCTGCTCTTTGGTCGCGACCACTCGCTGAGCCACGCGCTTGATGCCTGCAGCGTCCGCGACCGAACTGCCACCGTACTTCTGAACGACGATTCCCACGGCGGGAAAGTCTACGTTGCCGATACGGGCGTCTTCTCCAGCATCTCATCAGCGGCAGCCAGGTCCTCGTCCTCACCGGTGAACGGCTCGGAGTCGAGGCGGTCGTGAGCGACCACGGTGAGCAGTGCGTTGAGCACGGCACCGGCCAGGTTGCCCCAGTTGTTGACGTAGCTGAACTGCCACCACCACAGCGCCTCGTCGACGTCGCCGAGACGGTAGTGACGCAGGCCGTACTCCAGGTCGGTCACCAGGCTGGCGACGTCGTCGGAGATCTGGCTGTCGACCACGTCCGGGCTGTACGGATCGAAGACGAAGCTGTAGGTGTCGATGTCCCCGAACATCTCGGCAAGCCCCATCCGGAGCTCATCGACGTCGGCCTCCATACCCACGTCGGGCTGGAACTCCTCACGAGGCTCGAAGTCCTGCTGGGCACCCAGTCGCGCGCCCGCCAGCAGGATCTGGCTCACCTCCAGCAGCAGCATCGGGACAGCGCTGCCACCATCGCCGTCGGCAGCTATCGCCCGCACCGAGAGCAGGAAGCTCTCCACCGAGTCGGCGATGCTGGTGGCGAAGTCCTTGCCGGTCAAGTCGTTCGTCATGACGGCCCCCTTCCCGAGGTCCCTTGAATCGTCAGGCTACCGCCGAAGTCGCCGCCTGACGAGGGTAAAGAGTCGGCTCTTAGCGACTACTCAGCCGCGCGCCGGCCGGCGAACGCGCGCCCGAGGGTGACCTCGTCGGCGTACTCCAGATCGCCACCGACCGGGAGGCCGCTGGCCAGGCGGGTGACCTTCAGCCCGAGCGGGCTCAGCTGACGGGTCAGGTAGGTCGCCGTCGCCTCACCCTCGAGGTTGGGGTCGGTGGCGAGGATCACCTCGGTGATGCCGGGGTCGTTGAGCCGCTGGACGAGCTCCCGGATCCGCAGCTGGTCGGGACCGATCCCGTCGATCGGGCTGATCGCGCCACCGAGCACGTGATAGCGCCCGCGGAACTCGCGGGTGCGCTCGATCGCGACGACGTCCTTGTACTCCTCGACCACGCACAGCACCGACTGCTCGCGACGCGGGTCGCGACAGATCCGGCAGGTCTCCTCCTCGGAGACGTTGAAGCAGACCGAGCAGAACTTCACCTTCGCCTTGACCTCGTTGAGGATCGAGGCCAGCCGATGTACGTCGGCGGGATCAGCCTGGAGCAGATGGAACGCGATCCGCTGAGCGCTCTTCGGACCTACGCCCGGCAGCCGTCCCAGCTCGTCGATGAGGTCTTGGACCACACCCTCGTACAACTTGGTTATCGCCTGTCTCTAGCTGTGCTTGTCTCAGAACCCGAGCTTGAACGGCGGCTCGCCGCCGCCGGGCGCACCGGGGCCGCCGAGACCGCCCGCGAGCGGGCCCATCGCCTCACCGGCGAGCGCGTCGGCCTTGCCCTTGGCCTCGCGGTAGGCGGCCACGATCACGGCGCCGAGGTCCTCGAGGTCGTCGGGGTTGCTGCCGTCGAACTCGCCCTGCTTGATCTCCACACCGACCAGCTCGCCGGTGCCGGTGAGCTTGACGGTCACCGCACCACCGGCGACGGTGCCGTCGACGATCGTCTCGGCGAGCTTCTCCTGGGCGTCGACGATCTGGCTCTGCAGCGCCTGGGCCTGCTGCATGATCGCGTTGAGGTCGAAGCCGCCCTCGCCGCCGAGGCCTTCGAGTGGGTTCGTCATCTGTGCCGTCCTAGTTGTGAGGAATCTCTTCGATCATGGTTGCACCCAGCTCCTGAGCGAGCAGCGCCTCGGCGCCCATCGCGGCCGGACCGTCGTAGGCCTGGTCGTCGGGGTTCACCGCGGCGTCGGCCTCCGCCAGACGGGCCGCGGTGTCGTCGACCGGGGGCTCATAGTCGGACGCACGCGTCGGACGGATCGCCTCCCGCGCCAGCGCGATCGCTCCCGGGTCGGCCGGCTGCGGCGAGGAGGCCGCCGGCGGCTCCGGCGGAGCCGGTGGCTGGTCGGGTGGCGGCGGCTCGGTGGCCCAGTCGGGTGGCGGCGCCTGCTCGTTCCAGGATGCCTCCGGTGACTGTTGCTGCGGAGAGGGTTCCTGGGGCTGGGCCGACTGCGGCGCAGGCGGAGCCTGCCGCTGCGGGGCTCCCTGCCCTCCGCCCGCGACGATCGCCTCGATCTTCGGCTGGATGCCGATCACGTTGACCAGCGCCTGCCCGAGGATCGGCTCGTGCCCGCCGGTCGCGAACCGGTCGCGGAGTCCCGGCGAGGCGAACCCGAGGGTGAGCACACCGTCGCGGAAGTCGACCACCTGAGCGTTCTGGCCCACCAACGACCAGGTCGCACGGCGCAAGCCCTTGGTCTGGGCGATCACGTCGTCCCACAGGCGGCGGACGTCCACGTTGCCCATCCCGCCCGGCGACTGCGCAGGTGCCTGAGGCTGTGGCTGCGGCGGCGTCGCCGATTGCGGCTGAGGCTGGCTCGACGGCTCGGGAGCGGCCGGCGCCTGCGGCGGAGGCGTCTGCGCGGCCGGAGCGGGTTCGCGGACCGGCTCGGAGGCCGGCTCGCGGGCCGGCTCGGGGGTCGAGGCGTACGCCTGGACGGGCTCGGGCTGCGGCGCCGCCGGAGCGGCCGGCTCGTGCCCCGGAGCGCCGACGGACGGCTTGAGCACCGGCCGGTCCTGGGCGGGGGCGGCCGCCGCCGGAGGAGCGGTCACCGTCGGCGTACCGCTGATCTCGATCCGCCTCTCCAGACGGTCGAGCCGGGCCGCGAGACCATCGGCGCCGTCGGCCGCAGGCAGCAGCACCCGGGCACAGATCAGCTCGAGCAGAAGCCGGGGTGCGGTGGCGCCACGCATCTCGGTCAGGCCGGTGGCGACCGCATCGGCGGCCCGCGAGAGATCGTGGGGCCCGAAGCGTCCGGCCTGGGCGACCAGCCGCTCGCCGCCGTCCTCGGAGACGTCGATGAGTCCGGTCGCGGGCGCGTCCGGGACCGCCTTGACGATGACCAGATCACGCAGTCGCCGCAGCAGGTCCTCGGTGAACCGCCGCGGGTCCTGGCCGGTCTCGATGATCTTGTCGATCACGCCGAAGACCGCGGCCCCGTCATGGGCGGCGAAGGCGTCGACGACCTCGTCCAGCAGCGCGTCAGGGGTGTAGCCGAGCAGCCCGGCGGCCAGCTCGTACGTCACGCCCTCGGGACCCGCACCACCGAGCAGCTGGTCCATGACCGAGAGGCTGTCGCGCATCGACCCGGCGCCCGCGCGCGCGACCAGCGGCAGCGCGGCGGGCTCGACGTTGATCCCCTCCTTCTCGCACAGCGTCGAGATGTAGTCGGAGACCAGCTTGGGCGGGAAGAGGCGGAACGGATAGTGATGGGTGCGCGACCGGATCGTCGAGATGACCTTCTCCGGCTCGGTCGTCGCGAAGATGAAGCGCAGATGCTCCGGCGGCTCCTCGACGAGCTTGAGGAGCGCGTTGAAGCCCTGCGTCGAGACCATGTGGGCCTCGTCGATGATGTAGACCTTGTAGCGGCTCTTCACCGGCGCGAAGAACGCCTTCTCGCGCAGGTCACGGGCGTCATCCACACCACCGTGCGACGCCGCGTCGATCTCGATCACGTCGATGCTGCCGGGGCCACCGCGCGCCAGGTCGCGGCACGACTCGCACTCGCCGCACGGGTCCGCGATCGGCGCCCTCTCGCAGTTCAGCGCCCGCGCCAGGATCCGCGCCGAGGTCGTCTTGCCGCAGCCACGTGGCCCGGAGAAGAGGTACGCATGGTTGACCCGGTTGCCCGCCAGCGCATTGCGCAGCGGGCCGGTGACGTGATCTTGGCCGATGACCTCGGCAAACGTCTCCGGCCGGTAGCGGCGGTAGAGAGCTAGCGGTGCGTCCACCCGGTAGACCCTATCCGCCCGCACCGACAGTTTGCGACCGCGCGGGGCAGGCTGTCAGGAAATAGAAAAGGCCCCCCACGTACCCAACAGAGCTCGCTTATCCTTGCTGCCTTCCGGCCCTGGGGAGGTTCGACAAGATGTCGCCACATGGGGGGTTGCCGAAGAGTCTAGACGAGTCCGCTCGCCGATCCCAAAGCACACCCGCCGACCCTCCGCCGATTTCCCCGATGCTCGCGGAGCCGCGTAGGATCCCTCACGGATCTGTCGCCTAGTGGCCTATGGCGCACGGCTGGAATCCGTGTTGGGTTAACGCCCTCGGGGGTTCGAATCCCCCCAGATCCGCCAGCAGGAAACCTTGGTTGACCTGCAAGAACGCCGATCCGGACAGCGCAAGCTTCCGGATCGGCGTTCTGCATTTCCCAGCCGGGTGAACTACATCGAGCTCTTGCGCCGCGAGAACAGCGGCCTCAGGACCAGCCCGAGACCGAGTGCGCCGCCGCCGGCGATGCCCCACCAGATCGCGTTGTCGCGGACGGTCGCGAGGGGATCGACCTCGTCGCGGGCCATCGGGGCCTGTTCGACCTCCGGCGCGGCCGCGGCCTCTTCGACCGGCGGCCGGGTGAGCGCGTCGTACGCATTCACGACACCCGCACCCCAGAACCGGCCGCCCTGGCCCTCACGGCCGGACGTGGTGCTGTAAAGACGGTCGATGACCTGGGCGGCGCTCCAGCTCCGGTTGGTCGACCAGATCAGCGCGAGCACCGCCGAGACCTCGGCGGAGGCGAAGGACGTCGAGATCGAGTCGACCCAGCACGGCTTGCCGAAGAGCGTCTTCGACGGGGCTCCGTACGTCGGTGCGGCCACGTCGGTGTTGGAGTTGGGCAGCACCGCCGAGTCGGGGTCGGAGGCCCAGGTTCCGGAAGCGCTGACCGTCACCACGGAGTCGTTGGCGTTCGGGAAGACCTTGGGGCCCATGTCCCGGTCGGTGCCACTGGCAACACCGGACCAGTCCGCGGCCATCACCACGATGGCCCCCTTCTTGATGAGGGTGTCGACGGCCGTGTCCAGGCCCGCGGCGACCTCCGTCGCCGGCAGACCGATGTCGACGATCAGCCCCTTCGCATTGCCCTTGGCGAGCGAGTTGAGCTCGGCCACCATCCGCTTGGCGTCGATCGTGGACTTCTCCTGGCCGACCTTGAGGACCGGGTGGTCGCTGAGCGTCGCCTTGGGAGCGATCCCGGAGATCAGGCCCGCCGCAACGGTGCCGCGATAGTCCTGTGCCTTGGCGCTGTAACCGGAGTCAATCACCGCGACACGGATCCCCTGACCCTGTTTGCTCACCTTCTGCGCTTCGCCGATCCGCATGATCGCGAACGGAGCCACTGTCTCCGGCACCGGCGCCGCCTTGGTCTCCGCCTTCGGCGGTGCACCGCCACCGGTGTTCTGCGCGTAGACCGAGCAGTCGGCTCGTTCCTCCGCTGCGTACGCAGGGCTCGGGCCGCCGAGCAGACTCAGCCCACCGATGACGGCCACGAGCGCGATGCCAGAACGCACCAGCGTCACTCGGTCGCCACGCACTTGCTCTCCTGAACCTCTCCGGTGCTCGGCGGGCACAACGCCAGCTCTGTCGAGAGCGCAGCGCCGGCCGGGAGCAGCCCCAGCCACGTGCCGGGCACGATCGGGCCTGAGTCGTTCGACAAGCCGAGCCGCTCGACCGTGAGCTTGCCGTCGAGGGTGTTGGCGGTGCCGCGGGCGTCGATCAGGTAGGGAGTCGCGCTCTGCTTCTGGAGCTCCTCACCGTTGGCCGCGAAGACGAAGGCGCCCTTGCCGGGGTCGACCCGGGCCGAGGTGAAGTCGGTCGCCGCGGGAGGCTCCGACGTCGGCCAGGCCCTCTCACCCGGGTCGACACCGAGGCGTACCGTCGTCTTGTCCTCGGTCTCGAGCTTGGCGCAGACGCTGCCCGTTCCGGGCTCGAGGGTCGACGCGGGCCACGAGGTCTCGAGCCGCTCACCGTTGATGTTCGGCTGCGAGCTCAGCGACTGCTGGTTGCCCTTGCTGCCGAAGGCGACGTCATAGATCTCGCTGGCGAATTCGTCCAGCCGGATCCAGCCGGACTCGGTCATCAGGTAGTTGTTGGCCTGGTAGTTGGCCTTGGTGCCGATCGGGTATTCCTCACCCTCGACCGTGCCACCGACCTTGGTGAAGGCACTTCCGAAGGAGTTGCCCGACAGCGGCGCGCCGGACGGGAAGAGGTTGACCCAAGCCTGCGGAACGGTCGGCGTCGAGACCGGCCCGTCGAAGGTGCGGTCGGCATAGGTCTCCGAGTCGCCCTCGATCTTGTAGCTGTACGCCTGGGTGTATCCGTCGGTGGTCTCGTGCTCCGCGATGAGGTAGTTGCCGTCTTCGGTCTGCACCATGAAGCCGGTGTCCGCGGCGGCCTTGACGTCGGGCTTCGCGGAGATGTTCAGGAACGTCCCCGCGCCGTTGGCGGTGCACGCGGTCCAGCCGGAGTTGATGAAGTCGGACGTCAGCGGCAGCTCCTCGGGGACCTTCGGGCCGGAGAGACCGATCGTCTGCTTCGGAAACTCCTTGTCGATCTCCTCCTGATCGATGACCTTGGACCTCTTCTCCAGGTCGAGACCGAGGATGAGCTGCGCGCTGGCCAGGTTGACGACCGGGTGCAGCTCCTTGTCCTTGTCCGGGCCGGTGACGACGTAGCGCGCACCGCCCTTGGTGACGATCAGGCCATCGGTGTCGGCCCAGCCGGTCGCCGGCTTGGGCGAGAGGAAGTGGGCGACGGCGCCGCCGGCGATGAGCAGCACCGCGAGCACGAGGCCGCCGAAGACGGAGCGGCCGGGGCGAGCAGGCTCCACCTCGCGCCCACCGGGGGCACCGGAGAGGAACGCGGAGACCAGCCGGCGACGGCTGAAGGCATGCGCCTCTACGAGGTCCTTCTTGCTGGCCATCAGAAACCAGCCACCGCGGCGCCGAAGAGGCCCGAGGCGAGCACCATCAGCGGCAGCATCGCGAGCAGGCAGACCGTCTCGGCGACGTCAGCGAGCCGCCCACGCCGGATCGACCCGACGTCGGGGACCAGCGTCAGCACCAGGAGTACGCCACCCGCGGCCGCCAGCACGACGGCGGTCGTCGGCCGCCACGACTCGTGGTAGACCAGCAACGCCGCGCCGATCGCGAGCAGCCCGGCGATCCCGGAGACCAGGCCGACGAGCACCTCCGAACCCGTCCGGTACTGCCGCGTACGCAGCATCAGCACCACACACGCGGCCAGAGCCAGCAGCGTGCCGAAGAGCCCGAGGCGCACCACGAACGGCGCGGTCAGCACGACCAGGACGCCGACGGAGAGCGAGATGGCGACCAGGATCTCGTGGGCGACCCTGGCGTCGACCCGGACCTGGTCCTGCCGGATCTCGTCGGGGTCGAGGTTGATGTCCTCGTCGGAGTAGAGCTGCGGGACGTCGGTCTTGGTCGTGCTCAGCGCGAGCCACGGGAAGAAGCTGCCGGCCAGCACCACGACGACCAGCACGATCCCGAGCACCACACCGGCCTTCCAGCCGGTCATGCTCAGCAGCATGCCGGCCACCAGGAAGACGCCACCCACGAGCGCACCCGGCATCGCCAGCATCCGGGCCTCACCCAGACCGAGGAAGCCGATCGCGGCGGCGAGCATCGCGCCCGCGCCGGCGAAGGCCAGCGGCATCCCGACGCCGCCCTCGGGGCCGAGGGAGGCCGAGCCGATCAGGAAGCCGGCGACCGCGCCGTAGACCTCACCGATCCACACCGCCGCGATCGCGGCGTCGTTCTCGGCCTCGAGCCGGGAGAGCACGATCGCGCCTCCGGCGAGGACGATGCCGATCACCCCGGCAGCGACGCCGGCGAGCATCGACGGGGCCTGCGTCCACAACGCACCGGCGCCGAGGAGCAGCAGCAGCGCGGCAGCCAGCAGTGACGTACGCCGTCCTGCTTCGGGCTTCCACGGGGCCATCTCGCTCTCGACGACGTCGGTCATCGCCTCGACCACGTCGTCGTAGACCCGCGGCGGCTTGTCGTCGATCCCGGCGCTCACGGTCAGCACGCCGCCGTCCTCGACGCCCTGCGGGATCAGACCGAGGTCACCGGTGAGCTTGCGGCCATCGGCGAGCACGACGCGGTAGCCGGCGTACGCCGTCTGCGGGTCGAGCAGCCCGACGCTTCGCGCAAGCTCGGGCACCAGCTCTGCCACCGGCACGGAGCCCGGCAGCACCAGATCCATCCGACGGGTGCCGGAGGCGACCGTCACCCGGACCAGCCCAGTGGGCGCCACCTGCGCCTGCGTCATTTCACGAACTCCTCGCGTCGTGCCTGTGCCCGAGACGAACCGACCGAATGTCCCGAGATCTACGCCCTACCATCGCCGGCTGAGCCAGCCGGCGAGCATCAGCGCTGACTTTGCCATAAAAGCAGCGACGAGGGGACCGGTGCCCCGCACCGATCCCCCCGTGTTGCCTGTGTGCTGAAGAACTCAGCCGCCGAAGCCGCCGGCACCGCGTCGGTCCGCGTCGTGCATGTTGGCGTTGGCCTCGTTGACGAACTTGCTGCCGCGGTCCAGAGCCATGCCGAGCTCGCGGATGCTCTGGTTCCACTTGGCCTGGGCCCGGTTGTAGGCGTCGGCCGCCTCACCTGTGAAGTTCTCCTGGAGACCGAGGATGTGACGCTCGAGCTCGTCGAGCTCGCGGTCCATGTCGGCGACGCCCTTGAGCAGGACGTCGGTGATGGAGCCCATCTTCCCGTGGTTTACGACAATCTCTTCACCCATGTCAGTTCCTTCCAGTCCTGTGCTTGAAATGCGGGCTGACCGGGTGGTCAGCCACCCATCTTGTAGGAGATGCTGTCCATGCTGGAGGTGACGGAGCTGGACTGTCCGGCAACATCCTCGTCGGCCTGGCTACCGACCTTGCGGGCGTTCTCGAGACCCGCGGTGAGCTCGTCGAGCGCGTTGGTGATCTCGCGCGACTTCTCGTTGTAGGTGTTCATCAGCTGCTGGAACGAGGTGCCGCCGGCACCCTTCCAGCCCGATGCGCCCTCCGCCTGGGCCTCCGAGACGGTGCGGCTGTTGACGCTCTGCAGCTTGGCCTTCGTCTCGTTGATGAAGTTGACGGCGGTGTTGATCGCCTGACCTTGCTTGATCTCACTGCTCATGGTGCTGTCCTTCCACCGGCGGAACCGGCTTTCCTAGGTTAGATACCTGTTGGAGCCCGGCTCCCGATGGGCTCCCCCGAGGTCCGGACAATGTGTTCATACCCCGTCCCCGGAGTTCTAAACACAAATCTCTGAACTTTTTCGGCCCTGCTGTCTAGCCGCTGAAACCCGACTCCCACAGGTGTCGGAAGAACCCTGAGGAGACCACGAACGACGCGATGACGGCGGCGCCGCACAGCGACTCCGCCCAGTCGGCCCGAGCTGCCCACTTCGCCGAGCGCCAGCCCCGGCCGGTCGCGATCGCCGCGATGATGACGGCGAACCCGATCACCACGACTCCCAGACCGAACCAGGAGACCAGCTCCGGGTCGGCCCAGCCTACGAAGGCGTCGACCCCGACCGCCAGCGCAATAACTCCTGCCACCCGGAGTACGCCGCGAGGCAGCCAGTAGCGGTAGCTGCGTGCCGCGAGCAGGATGACGAAGGCACCGGTCAGCGTGATCAGCCAGCCACCGATCCGGTCCACGTCGTCGGTGGCGGTCGCCACCAGCCCGGGCCCGCTCACCGCGACCACGGCGAGAATCGCCCAGGAGGCCGCCGCCAGGGTGCGGGAACCACGCTCGGCGACCTCGGTGACCTCGTCGATCGGGACCGTCGCCTTGCCGGAGGTCGTCTTGGCCCGCGCCGACCAGGCGGTCACCGACAGCTTGGAGACGTCGAGGAGATAGGAGTCCGGGACGTCGACGGCGTAGGACGGGACGATCCGCGCCGCCAGCGCGGCAGCGGCGAACAGGATCGACCACGGCACCTGCGGCGAGGTGCCGAGCAGAGCGCACAGGGCGGTCACCACGAAGACCGCCACGCCGGTCGCGGTCCAGATCTTCAGGCCCTCGTCGACGGTGTCGACGAGCGACCTCGAGATCGTCGCGACGACCGCGGCACTCAGCCCGGCCACACCGACCGCGATCGGCAGCGTCTCGGGCGCCGGGTCGACGGTGATGACGAAGGCGGCGCCGGCGGCGAAGGCCGGGGCGACGATGGCCCGGCGCGCTGCGTACGGCCCCGCGGGGATGATGCCGACCAGTGCGCCGAGCGCGAGCAGACCGGCGATGGCCAGTCGCTGCCAGCCGTCGGCCTGGGCGCCGAACCCGGCCGCGGCGACTGCGAGGAGGGTGGCCAGACCGACCCAGTAGAACGAGAAGCTGCCTGCTCGGACCGGAGCGGCCGTCTCGACGACCTCGCGGCGGGCGTAGGCCTGCGTCGGCGGCGAGTCGGCGGCGAGCAGGGCGCCCGAGGTGATGCCACGTGAGGCGAGCGATGCGTCCGGCCGGATCACCTCGCCACGCCGGTCCCGCAGGACCGGAGCCGCGGGAAGGCCGACGGCCGTCGCGTACTCCCGCGCCAGGTCCGAGGCGTGCGCATCGGACGGAACGACGATGTCGACCACTCCGGCGGTGCCGTGGACCGTGACCGCCAGGCCGCCTGCTGCGAGCGCCGGCTCTACGGCATCGGCCGTCTGAGTGGGCATGACACCTCCCGGATGCGTGATGACCCTGTGACAGAGTTCCACATCGGAAGCTCCACCGCCCGTTTTACCCGACCGGCACGGTTAAGGGTAGTAGCCGGGTAGCGGGCACTCTAAGATCCTGACCACCTGCGGCATCCGGGCCCGCGGGGCACTGAACCAGTCTCAGGGGGACACGTGACCATCGCTGCGACAGCCGGCGGTACCCGCACCGAGGAGCCGGAGGTCCCCGAGGGGGAGCTGGCTCTGAATGCTCCGCCGGCTATCGAAGAGGGCGAGGGCGTCGGCGGCATCCTGATGAACGCCATCCCCATGCTCGGTGGCCTCGGGTCGATCGTGCTCATCGCGACGATGCAGTCGGGTGCGGGCGGGTCCCCGCCGATCCAGCGCTACATCGCCGCCGGCATGTTCCTCTTCGCGACGCTCGGCTTCATCTTCGTGCAGATCGACCGCCAGCGGAAGCAGAAGCAGAAGCAGGTCGGTGGGCAGCGCACCGACTACCTGCGCTACCTGGCCGGCGTCCGGCAGTCGGCGCGCAGGGCCGGCGAGCAGCAGCGCAAGGCGCTGACCTGGCACTATCCCGCGCCGTCCTCGCTGCCCGCGATCGCCGAGGAGCGCAGTCGGCTGTGGGAGCGCGCGAACACCCACAAGCGCTACCTCGACGTCCGCTACGGCGTCGCGCACCAACCCCTGGCCCTGACCCTGGTGCCGCCCCAGCAGACCCCGATCGACCAGGTCGACCCCGCGTCGGCGAGCGCGCTGCACCGGCTGCTGACGGTCCACCGGGTGCAGCCCGACCTGCCGGCCGCGACCAACCTGCGCGGCTTCGACAAGATGGAGATCTGCGGCAACGAGGACCAGGCCCGGGCCCTCGCCCGCGCCCTGATCTGCGGGATGACGGCCTTCCACTCGCCGGAGCAGCTGATCGTCGCCGTCCTCACCTCCGAGCGCAACCTGGCCGAGTGGGACTGGGTCAAGTGGCTCCCGCACGCGCAGAGCGGCCGCGAGGTCGACGCCGTCGGGCCGCGCCGGATGGTGGTCACCAACATCAACGACCTCGCCGCGCTCCTCCCGACCGAGGTCGGCGAGCGCGCCCGCTGGGGCACCGACGACCGGATCCCCTCGCCCCAGGTCGTGGTCATCGTCGACGGCGGCTCGGTCCCCCCGGGCAACCACGTCCTCCCCGACGACGGCATCCAGGGCGTCACCGTCATCGACCTGCCGACCCACTGGGACGAGCTGTTCGACTCCAGCCGGGTGCGGTTCCTGATCGACGACGAGGAGCCCGACGAGAACAACACGGTCTCCGGCTACCAGGTGCGCGTACGCATGGACCCGGTCCGGCTGCGCGTGGACCAGATGACCATGGCTGACGCCGAGGCGTACGCCCGGCGCCTGACCGCGCTCTACACCGTGGCGCCGGAGGGTTCCGACGCCGCCGCCGAGACCCCGCAGGACACCGAGATCGCGGCGCCGAAGGACTACATGGCGCTGCTCGGTCTCGGCGACGTACGCTCCTTCGACCCGGACGTCGCCTGGCGCCCCCGCGCCAACCGCGACCGGCTGCGGGTGCCGGTCGGTGTCGGCGAGGCCGGCCAGCAGATCTACATGGACATCAAGGAGTCGGCCCAGCAGGGTATGGGGCCGCACGGCCTCGTCATCGGCGCGACCGGTTCCGGTAAGTCGGAGTTCCTCCGCACCCTCGTCCTCGGCCTGGTGCTCACCCACCCGCCGGAGGTCCTCAACCTGGTGCTGGTCGACTTCAAGGGCGGTGCGACCTTCGCCGGGATGGCGGGCATGCCGCACGTCTCCGCGGTGATCACCAACCTCGAGGGCGAGCTCACCCTGGTCGACCGTATGCAGGACGCGCTCTCCGGTGAGATGACCCGCCGCCAGGAGCTCCTGCGCGAGGCCGGCAACTTCTCCTCGCTGAAGGACTACGAGAAGGCTCGTACGCAGGACCCGTCGATGGCGCCGCTGCCGTCGCTGTTCATCGTGGTCGACGAGTTCTCCGAGATGCTCTCGGCCAAGCCCGAGTTCATCGACCTGTTCGTCGCGATCGGTCGTCTGGGCCGGTCGCTCGGCATCCACCTGCTGCTCGCCTCGCAGCGCCTCGAGGAGGGCCGCCTGCGCGGTCTCGACTCGCACCTCTCCTACCGCGTCGGTCTGCGCACCTTCTCCGCGCAGGAGTCGCGGACCGTGCTCGGCGTGCCGGACGCCTACGAGCTCCCGGCGGTCCCCGGCCTCGGTTACCTGAAGCCCGACCCGACCAACATGCAGCGGTTCCGGGCGGCGTACGTCTCGGGGCCGCCGGCCGCCGGGTCGCGGATCCGCCGCGACGAGGGCGGCAAGCTGCAGGGGATCTTCCCGTTCTCGATCGCCGAGGTGAAGCAGCTGGCGATGCCGGCCGAGGAGGAGGATCGTCCGGCCGCCCCGGTCGTGGGCGCCGACGGCGTCGAGAAGTCGATGCTCGACATCGCCGTCGACCGGATGACCGGACACGGCACCCCGGCCCACCAGGTCTGGCTGCCGCCGCTCGACATCCCCGACACGCTCGACTCGCTGATGCCCGACCTGACCACGTCTCCCGAGCTCGGTCTGCACTCGCCGGCCTGGAAGCGGCTCGGCGGGCTGGTCGTACCCCTGGGCATCGTCGACAAGCCGCGCGAGCAGCTGCGCGACACGCTCACCGTCGACCTGCGCGGGGCCGCCGGTCACGTCGCGGTCATCGGTGCCCCACGCACCGGCAAGTCGACCACCCTCCGCACCATCGTCACCTCGATGTCGCTGACCATGACGCCGCAGGAGGTGCAGTTCTTCGTGCTCGACTTCGGTGGCGGCACGTTCGCGCCGCTGGCGAAGCTCCCGCACGTCTCCGGCGTCGGCACCCGCTCCGAGCCCGATGTCGTACGCCGCGTGCTGGCCGAGATCTCCGGCATCATCGACCGCCGCGAGGCCTACTTCCGGGCGCAGGGCATCGACTCGATCGAGACCTACCGCACCCGCCGTGCCCGCGGCCAGGCCGACGACGGCTGGGGCGACGTCTTCCTCGTCATCGACGGCTGGGGCACGCTGCGCGCCGACTTCGACGATCTCGAGTACGCCATCCAGGAGATCGCTCCGCGAGGCCTGACCTTCGGCGTCCACATCGTCGCGGCGGCCGGCCGCTGGGCCGAGTTCCGCTCCTCGATGCGCGACATCTTCGGCACCAAGCTCGAGCTTCGTCTGGGCGACCCGATGGACTCCGAGCTCGACCGCAAGCTCGCCGCCCTGGTGCCGACCGGGCGTCCGGGCCGAGGCATCGTGAAGGAGAAGCTCCACTTCCTCAGCGCCCTGCCCCGCATGGACGGCGACGGCTCGGCGGCGACGCTGGGCGACGGCGTCGACGACCTGATCTCCCGGGTCTCCGCCGCCTGGCAGGGTCCCGCCGGCCCGAAGCTGCGGCTGCTGCCCGAGAAGATCACGATCGAGCGGATCCGTGAGCAGGCCGGGGTCACCGAGGAGAAGCCCGGCAAGCGTCTGCTGCTGGGCATCAACGAGAAGGAGCTGGCTCCGGTCGGTCTCAACCCCGACACCGAGCCCCACCTGCTCGTCTTCGGCGACGGCCAGTCCGGCAAGTCCTCGATGCTGCGCAACCTCGCCCGCGAGATCATGCGGACCTACACCCCGAAGGAGGCGCAGATCGCGGTCGTCGACTACCGGCGCTCGCTGCTCGGCGAGATCCCCGAGGACTACCTGGTCGGCTACCTCACCTCGGCGACGCAGGCGAACCCGACGCTGAACGACCTGGCGGCGTACCTGACCAAGCGGATCCCGGGCCCGGACGTCACGCCCGAGGAGCTGCGCAACCGGTCGTGGTGGTCCGGCGCGGAGCTGTTCGTGCTCGTGGACGACTACGACCTCGTCTCGACGCAGCAGGGCTCGCCCCTAGCGCCCCTGCAGCCGCTGATGGCCCAGGCCGGCGACGTGGGCCTGCACGTGATCATCGCCCGCCGTTCGGGTGGCGCGTCGCGATCCCTCTACGAGTCGGTCATCCAGTCGATGCGCGACCTGGCGATGCCGGGCCTGCTGCTCTCCGGCAACCCCGACGAGGGCCCGCTCATCGGCAACCTGAAGCCGGTCCCGACCCTCCCGGGTCGTGGGCGCCTGGTCACCCGTGACCGTGGCATCGAGGTCATCCAGCTGGCCTGGAGCGAATCGACGGTCTAGCCCTCGACAGCCCGAGCGAGAGACGGCCCGCGACCTGATCCAGGTCGCGGGCCGTCTCGTCGTTCGCCGGTGCTCAGAGCGTCCCGGTGCCGTTGTTGTTGGACGCCTTGCGCAACGGCGGGTGGGTCTGGAACTGGTCGGCCCCGGGCATCTCCCAGGTCTCGGCGGTGAACCCGTCCTTGCCGGAGATCAGGACCGACGCCTTGTTGAGGTACTCGTAGTCTCCGTCACCCGCACGCAACGGGTTCACCAGGTCGTCCCTGCCGTCACCGTTGACATCGGCGACACCGGGGATCTGAGACCCGCTGAGCGCGTCGTCGTTCTTGACCGGGTCGTCGATGTCCCACGACGGCTCGGCGACGAACTTCTTGCCCTCGGGGTCGTAGGAGTAGACGCGGATGGCCCACTTCTGGTCCACGATCTCCTGGGTGATCAGCTCGTCCTTCCCGTCACCGGTGACGTCGGCGATGTTCGACGATCCGGCGACCCGATCACCGTCGGGTCCGGGCACCTCGAGGTCGGTCTTGGTGAGCTTCGAGCCATTGCTCATCAGCAGGACCACCGCAGCCGGCGAGGTCTCCCTGGCCCCCATGACGACGTCGGCGCGCTTGTCGCCGTCGAAGTCCCCGACGTCGAAGTTGATGTCGAACGTCGGGCCCTTCCAGGGACCGGTGTACCACTCGGCGCTCTTGCCCCAGGTGTTGTCCGCCTTGCTCAGCATGACCGTCATCTGGAACTCGAGGTCCTCGAGCTTGGCCAGGTCGGCGTCCTCCTTGGGCAGCTTGGTCCCGTTGCCGACCGAGATCATCCCGATGTCGTCGCGGCCGTCGCCGTTGAAGTCGGCGCAGAACATGGCCAGCCGCTTGCCCGATGCCGGCACCTGGATCGCGCCGTCAGGCTGGTTCTTCGCGTTGGAGTCGACGTTGAACGAGGAGCCGATGCCGGAGACCTGAACCACGTCCACCCGCCCGTCGGCATCGAGGTCGCCGAGCAGGTTGCCGAACTTGAGGCCCTTGGTGGTGGCTGCCTCGAACCCCTTGCCGGTGGAGGCGAAGAGGGTCGCGGCGTTGCCGTCCCAGTTGTAGTTGACGTCACCGAACGGCGCACCGAGCACCAGGTCGCCCAGCCGGTCCCCGTCGATGTCTCCGCTCACCGCCGGTTTGGGCTTCGCGGGAGTGTTCTCCGTGGTCGCGAGGGTCACGCCCACCGCGGTGCCGCCCGCAACGAGGACCGCGAGTGCCGCCGCACCGGCGATCCACCACGTGGCCTTGGCGCGTTTGAGGGTGACCGTGGCTCCGGACGCGAACCCCATCTGGCGCCCGGCCATCGCGGCGAAGCGGTCCCGGACCCGGACCGCCTCGTTCGTACGCTGCGCGGGATCCTTCGCGAGCAGACCACGCTCACCGGAGAGCAGGTCGTTGGCCTGCAGGGTGAAGTCGTCGCGCCCGGGCAGGGTCGGGATCGGCTGCGATCCATGAGCCATCGCGGTCTCGACGTCGTTCGCCCCGGTGAACGGAACGGTCCCGGTGACGAGCTCGTAGAACAGGCAGCCCAGCGAGTAGAGGTCGCTCGCCGGGGTGGCCGGCGCCCCCATCGCGCGCTCGGGCGCCAGGTAGTTCCACGCGCCGGAGTGGATCCCGGGCCTGGCCGTCGCGGAGTCGTCGGCACGCGCCGCCGCGAAGTCGGCGAGGTAGACGTACGGCGGCGTGTTGCCGTCGCGCAGCAGGATGTTCGACGGTTTCACGTCGCCGTGCACGACGCCGACCTCGGGCGAATGGATCGCCGCCAGGCCATCGGCGATCTGGGCACAGATGTCGGCGGCCAGCGGGCCGGGAAGACGGCCACGGGCCTTCAGCAGCGAGCCGAGGTCGCCGCCGTCGGCGAACTGGGAGACCAGGTAGGGGGCGCCGTCGTTGGTCCGGCCGTTGGTGTAGACGCCCATGATGTGCGGCGAGTCCAGCTTGGCCATCAGCGTAGCCTGCTTGTCGAACCGGGACACGAACTCGGGGTCACGGGCGCCGCGCCCGAGGAGCACCTTGAGGGCGACCGCTCGGTTGAGCCGGGTGTCGGTGGCCCGGTAGACCACCGCCATGTCGTTGGACGCCACCTGCTGCTCGAGCCGGTAGGGCCCGATCATGCCGGGGGCGTCCGCCTGCGGCGCGGTCGCGGGGGCAGCTGTCTGCACGGGCGGCGGCGGGGGTGGCGGGGTCTGAGCCGGCTGCTGGATCGGCTGCTGGGTCGGCGGAGGAGGAGGCGGTGGCGGCGGCGTACTCGAGGGTCCGCCGGGCCGAGCGATCCGCGGCCTGATCGTGGTCTTGTCGGGATCGTCGACCGGGGGGCGCTCGAACGACGGCTGGGGACCGCGGGGCGTGGGGTCAGGGGTTCCGGTGGAATCGCTCATCCGAGCGTTCCTCCCATCAGGTTGTAGCGGCGGACATCGTCGGGCGACTTCTTCCACGTCGCCATCATGTGACCGGAGAACGTCCCGGTCTTCGAGGCCAGAGCGACGTAGAAGGCGTAGGGGCTCTCGCTGGTGTCCTGCGTGACCGCGACGATGTCGGTCCGTCCGTCACCGTTGACGTCGGCAACGGTCGCGGGATACCTGCTGGTGGTCTTGAGGGTGTTGCGGGGCTTGGGAAGCTTGCCGCGAGTGGCGATCGAGAACTGGGTGAGGTCCTCGCTGAACGTGCCGACGGTGATCGACTGGCCCTCGCCACGACCGGACTCCGTGGCGACGATCTCGTCCCGGCCGTCGCCGTTGACGTCACCGGCGAGGAACGAGCTGATCGACTGGTGCTTGAACGGGAACGTCTTCGCGGCGGCCACCGTCGCCCCCTCTCCCTGGTAGAGGTCCAGGTCAGAGCTTCCGGACGTGAGCGTCATGTCCTCCGGGCTCCCTTCGACCCGGTTCAGGACCACCAGATCGGCCTTCTCGTCACCGGTGAACTCACCCACCGAGATCTGCTCCACCGGTGTGGCCGGATAGGCCGCGAAGAGCGTCGGCTCGGCGAATCCCGACCCGGTTCCTCGGTAGACCCAGATCGTGCCGTCCCCGGTCCTCCTCCCCTGCCTGTCGAGAGCGGGGTCCGGGTTGCCGAAGTGGGTGGACATGAACAGATCGGCGACCCCGTCACCGTCGAAGTCGTCGGTGCCGAGGTCGTAGTAGAAGTTCGAGCCCGTCATCTTCTTGCCCTGCTCGACGACCCCGGCGGGGGCTTTGAGGGACCCCTCCAGATCGCCTTGGAACGTGAAGCCCTTCTCGCTCCGCACGAAGGTGAGGAAGGAGTTCTTGCCATCGCCGGTGAAGTCGGCGCAGAGCGGAAACACCTCGCCCCCGTCGTTGTCCGCCGGAAGCGCAGGGTCGTCGTACGTGACGGGCTTCGACGGGGTCAACGTGCGTCCGTCCGACTTCCAGGTGACGACGTCGACGCCCTTGCCGTCAGGGTTCTGGACGTTGGTGACCACGTCCCCGAACTTGTCGCCGTTCACATCCGCGTACGCAGCCCCCTTGACGGTCGGCACGATGGGCTCGGGCCCGTGCTCGACCCAGGGCTGGGTGATCGCCAGGGCACCGCCGACCCCGAGAGCGGCCACCCCGACCATCGCGGCGCCGACCCGGAGCGGGGTGATCTTCGACGGCCGCTGCGCCTCCTCGATCAGGATCGCTTCGCTCTCGGAAGGCGCCCGCACGGCCGCGACCAGGATCGGCAGCGGGTGGGGGTCGCTCATCGAAGGAGCCGGCACCAGCTGGGCGGGCGCGGTGATCTCGCGCAGCCTCAGCAGGTCGTCCTTGAAGACGGCGGCGCTCTGGTAGCGGCTCCGGCGGTCCTTCGCCATCGAGAGCTGCAGGATCCGGTTGGCCGCCTTGGTCCAGTCGTCGGAGCCGACGAACTGCGGGATCGGTGCGTTCTGGTGGGCCATCGCCACCTGCACGGCCGCACCCGAGTAGGGGATCTTGCCGGTCAGCGTGAACCACAGCATGCAGCCGGCCGCGTAGATGTCTCGTGACGGCTCCGGCGAGATCGGCCGGCCCTGCGCGTCGCGCTCGTCGCGGATGTACTCGGGCGCGAGGTAGTTCCACGTGCCCGTGATCCCGCCGGCCGGCGAGTCGGAGGACGAGGTCGCGATCCCGAAGTCGCACAGGAACGCGAACGGGTCGAGCGGGCTCGCCGGGTTGCGTACGAGCACGTTCGAGGGCTTGACGTCCTGGTGGATGATCCCCGCCTGGTGGGCGTCGTGGAGCGCCCCCGCCACCTGCGCGTTCACCAGACACGCCAGGTGCGGCGCCAACGGTCCGTTGCTGCGTACGAGTCCGGTCACATCACCGCCCTTGATGAACTGGGTGACGATGAACGGGCTGCCGTGCTGCTCGCCGATGTCGTAGATCGCGATGATGTGGGGCGACCTGATCTGCGCGAGGGTCTGCCCCTCGCGGATGAACATGTCGATGAACTGTCGGTCGGCGAGGTGGGCATGCACCATCTTCAGGGCGACCTGCCGTTCGAGCTTGGTGTCGAAGGCGTCGTAGACCACGCCCATTCCACCTTCGCCGAGAATGCGATCCAGGCGGTAGTGGCCGAACACTGCCCCGGGATGAAGCGTCGTCATGCCCGCACCCTATTCAAGGGTCGCGGAACCCAACCACTCCAATGTGCTAAAAGTCGCCTACTTCTTCGTCGGCGACCACTCGACGATGGTGGAGACGAGCGGCGCGACCTGTCCGGACCGGGGCCGAACGCTGTCGACCTTCTTGTCGCTCACCGTCACCGTCGGGTTCATCACGATCGGCACCACGATCGAGTCCCGGACCAGCGTCTTCTCGATCTGGACGCGTACGTCGCGGGCCTCGTAGGGGTCGGCGGTGCGGGCCAGCTCGCTGATGAGTCGGTCGCGCTCGCGGTCGCCGCCGCCGGTCGCGTTCTGGTTGCCCTTGCTCCCCCACTGCGCCGAGATCTCCTCCGGCGTCTGCGGGATCGGGATGCGGGCGAGGACAGCATCCGACCTGTTGCCGGAGAGCACCTTGTCGGCCGAGGACACGCCACAGTCGGCGGTGCTCCAGCCCTCGTCGTCGACGGCGTTCGCGATGGCGTCGTAGGCGCCCGAGGCGAAGGCGCTCGACTTGTCGTAGGCGATGCACACCCGGGCGCCACGCGGAGCCTTCGCGTCCTGGGAGGCTCCGAACTTCGTGGAGAACCCGGAGTCCTCGGTCGCGATCTGGTAGCCCTCGCCACCCGGCGGGAACAGCACCACGTCGGTGGCTTCGTACGCCTCGGCCCAATCGCCCGCGCCACCCTCGGCGATGTCGCCGCGGGGAACCGCCCGCAGATAGGCGGTGCGGGTGTCCTTGCGCTTGAACAAGCCGCGGTCGGTGCGGAGGATCAGCGCCCACATGGTGCCGTCGTGGGCATCGGCGACGCCGTAGTCGCGGCGCTCGAGGTCGCGCACCTGCTTCCGGTTGGCCTTGGTCGGGGTGACCTGGACGACGTCGACCTTCTCCCCCAGGCTGTCCAGCGCGTCGGCGCCGGCCGGGGTGAGGCGTACCTGCTCGTAGGTCGGCTTGGCCTCGCCCGCGTACTCCGGGTTGGCCTCCAGGTCGACCTCCTGGCCAGCCTCTCCGACCGAGATCTTCGAGATCGTGTAGGGCCCGCTGGAGAGCAGCGCGTCCTCGGACGCCTTGCCGTCCTCGGCGACCGCGAAGGTCGACTTCCAGGCCTCCGCGATCTTGGTCAGCTTCGCGGTGTCGGACTCCTCGATCGCGGTCTCGACGACCTCCTTGGCCTCGATCGGGTCCTCGATCTTCAGCGCCTTCTGCCCGACGACGTGCGCCGGCACGGCGACGTCCAGGGCCGTACGCCAGTCGACCACCGGCACCACCAGCGGGACCTCGATGGCGCGCGCGCCCTCGTCGACCTCGGGGATGTAGGCGCTCTTGGTCAGACCCGTCGGCACTCCGCCGAAGTCCACCGTGCCGTCGCTGTCTTCCTGGGCGGTGCCGAAGTAGCCCGAGGTCGCCGCCCAGGCGAGCATGAGGTCGGCGGTGTCGATCGGCACCCCGTCGGACCAGGTCGGCTCGGCCAAGTCGTAGCGCACCCTGGGCTGCTTGTCGCCCTCCATCGTGACCTTGCCGAAGGTCTCGTCCATCTCGACGTCGTCATCGACCAGGGTGCCGAAGGCCCCGCGGGTCAGCGAGGCGATGTCGAGGTTTCCGTCGGTCACGCTCGCCGCGCTCGCGGGGTTCGTGCTCGTCAGGGAACCCGTCCACGCGACGGCGACCTCGGCCCCCTCCTCCACGGATGCCGGAAGATCACCCGAACAGGCGGTGGCGACAAGCGCCAGACTGGCAACGGAAACGAGTCCCGCTCGACGACGTGCCCCAGGATGCACTTCAAGTCCCCTCTCCGAGACAACGGACGCCCAGATCCTAACGAGCCTCGACGGAGACCGGCCACCGACGTAGCCGGTCTCCGTCCACCAGGTTGTCGAGACCTCAGCCGGCGGGGATCTCCACCTGCTCCGTGAACTCGGCGATGGTCTTGTCCGAGCCGATCACCTTCGCGCCGTCGCGCTCGTACTCGACCAGGTACGCGTCGGCCTTCTCCTCCACCTGGAAGGCGATCCAGCCGGTGTGCTCGCCGCCGTCGCGCCGCTGCACGTCCTCGAGCGGCGTACGCTTCGCGGCGGTCAGCTCCTCGGTCATCAGGCGGGTGTCCGAGCTCTCGAAGTCGGCGCCGTTGTCCCAGGAGATCTCGAAGTTCCCCTCCGAGATCCGGCCGCCGAACTCCGTGCCGGGCTTGATCTTCACCTGCAGCAGCACGACCTCGCCACCCTCGGCGATGAGCTCGGCCTCCTCCGTCGACGGGAAGTCCCGGACGGCCGAGACGACCTCGATCGTGTCGCCCATGTCGGGGTCCTTGATCGTCTTCCCGATCTTGACCTCCTTCTCCTCGCCAGCCGGTGCTGCGGACGGAGACTCGGAGGCCGGCGCGCTGGACTCGACCTCGACCGCCGCGTCAGCGTCCGAGTCGGTCTCCTCGGAGCCGCACCCGGTCAACGCGAGCGCGAGGCCGAGGCTGAGGCCGACGGCGGCCGATCGATAGGTCCGGACGGTGGTGTTACGCATGAGGAATCCCCTTCAACAGTGAATGTTCCCGAGATCGAGAGGTACGGCGCCACCTTGGCAACCCGTGCCCCTGGTGATCGTCCTTTACTTCGGCGTGTCGCGGTGATCCCGACGACATCGTCTGGCCTTCGCCTATCGGCTGTTCTCGGCCACCCACTCCGGGTTGACCGCCAGAGCCGTCACCGACGCGTCCTTGGTCGGGAAGTCGACGTCCTCCACATCGATCTCCAAGGCGATGGAAGGTTTGCCGGTCGCCAGGTCCGTGCGTACGAGGCTCAGCGCTGTCAGCTCGGTCCAGACCCGATCGCGGCGGCGCTTGGTGAACCGCTTGTGCAGCTCGGTCTCGTTGGTCATCGTGTACGCAGCGTTGGAGGAGTAGGTGAGCACCTCCGCGTCGAGCCCGATGTATCCCTCCACCCAACCGATCTCGCGCGCCTGAACCGGTGCTTTCGCGCTCGTCGGGAGCGGGGCGCTCCACATCGTGTTCTCGACGACCCAGACGAGCTGGCCGTCCGCGATCGTCACCGCCGAGGGTGCACCGATCTGCGAGGAGGCGTCCTCCGGATAGACGATCTCGTGGTCAACAGCAGCCTTGTCCGGCGACGTCCCCTTCGTAGTGGTCCAGGTGCGGATGAAGTGCTGGTCGTCGTCGTTCTCCCACCCTTCGTAGACGATGCCATCGGCACAGGGCGACGTGCTGCCCGGGCTGGTGGGCTCCAAGGTGCTCAGGATGTCCGTGCCGTCATGCGGATAGGCCGAGGTCAACGCCGCAAGGTCCCACTGGTCCTCCGGGATCGACTCGCTGTCCTCCTCGAAGGCCTTGGTGCTGGTGCCCCTCCCGGGCGCGAACACACGCTCGTCGCACACCGCGGCCGTCGTCGTCTGGCCGTACGGAGACACCCGGGTGGTCGCCTTGCCACTGCCCCCGTCGATGTAGGTCACGAACGGATCCTCGGACGAATCCGCGGGGCTGAACCCGACCAACGTCCCCTGACCGACCTGCACGCGGTACCACTCGTGCATCGTCTCGAGAGACTTGTCGCCGCTCGTGCGCTTGTTGTCGGTGAGCCCCGACTCGTCGATCACGTAGTCGTGCGCCGTGTCGGAGGTCGTGATCCCGTGCTCCGTCCAGGAGATTCCGGCGCCTTCGACCTCCTCGAGCTCGATCGCCCGAGTTTTCCCCTCCGGCGAGACCAGCACGAGATAGCTGGAGTCCTCCCCGCCCTCCGTCACCCGAAACGCCGCAACCGCGTCTTCGATCCCGAAATCCTTCGGCGGCGGGCCAACACTGCAACCAGAGACCAAGGCAGCCGTAGCCACCGTCATCGCCGCGATTCCCCGAGCCACCGCTCACACTCCGTCATCAATAGATAGGTACGACGCGGACAGGCTAGCGATCGCCGGCCCCGACCTCTCGCCGCCGTCGCTCAACGCCGCAGAACAGGGTGTGGCTCCTCGACCTCGGGCAAGTGGAGCACAACATGAGCTTTGGTGCTGTCGCCGCGCTGCTGATCGGCATCGCGACGCTGATCCCCCGGCATGGCTGACGATTCATCTCGTACGCCGCAGGCGTCGCCTGGCCACCTGGACGCACGCAGGCAACGATCCTCCCCGTCTGGAAGAAGAGGCGTCAGTGGTCGCCACCAAGCACGTCGACGGAGACATCCAGTTCGGGCCCTTTCTTCTATCTTTCGAGGTCCCTCTTTCTCGCAAGCAACGTCGTCCATAAGAGGATCCCTGCGATGCCAGCCATCGCGAACCACACCTCCGCCAAGACGGCCACGGCCGCGACATCGCGCTCCGCTATACCTCGCAATCCCAGGACAGCACGCACAAGGGCCGCGCACGACAGGATCAACAACGACATTCGCCTGATCGCGGCATGGCGACCGACCACGACGGACGGCCGTTGGTCAGAAAGCTGCGCGATCAACCCAGCGGAGAGCAACATGTAGACAGCAAAGACAAAGCCATAGAACCCCACAGGTTCTTCGAAACCAGAGCTCACTGGAACAACGGTCACCAAGAAGGTCCGCGGCGACACCAGGTGAATGAGGCCGAATACGAGACACCAGGCCGACAGACTCAACCCGAGCAAACGCTGAAACTTCGGGAGATCTCGGGTCACAAACTCGCCCACATTTCACTGGTCCGGCCGCTGTCGACGTTATCGATCAGTCGCGGGATTCGCGACACGAGATTTACAATACGGGAGAAGTCCAGCGAAGTGTCGAGACACAGATATCAAGAGCAGTCTTCCACGTGACGAAGTTGCGGTCGTCCGCAGAAGTCTCGGGATCACGAACAATGGTCGCGCTCAACTGAAGCCCGCGCCGGCGGTTCGACCCAGGGATAGGCGTGACATATACGATCGTTGTCACATCGAGCGGGCCACCGTCGACCGTTTTGGTCGACTCCCGCTCAAAGCGAATGAACCTCTTGTCGCCGAACAACGGTTCGGCCCCATACTCACGAATTGCGTGCGTAACGTACTCATCGAGGCTCTCCCCCGAAGGGGACCTACGGATTGTCGCAACAATGGATCCTGGAAGGTAAGCACCCGATTCCGATTCCTTCGTCGCCGCGAAGTACGCTACGACGCTCTGCTGCTTCATGTTGGCGAACGCCTGATCCAGCTGCACACGTAAGGAGGCATGCAGGTCAGGACGATTCACCGACATCAGGCGCCTTTTCAGCGACGCATCCAACGACGCCTTGTCAGCATCATCTGGAACGTGGCGTTCCCAGCCGTCCGGCAATTTCAGTTCGAATTCTGGATCGCGCGTCACGCCGAGAGCCTCACGCAGCGAACCCGAGTCACTTCCAGGCACTTGGTATTCCTCTTCAGTTGGCCGAAACAAGCGGATGATGGTCGAATTCATCGAAGTCGTCGTAAGAAACGATCGAGCGTGATCGTAGCGTCTCCAATGCCTTGTGGCGTAGGTCGAGAAGCACCTGAATTTCACGCTCAGACAGTCTCGAAACATCAACCGCCGGAGGCTTCTGCTGAGAATATAGACGGAACTCAGCGACCATCACCCCAACGCTCAGGAGCAACGTGATCAGAGGCGCAACCAGAAAGATGGACCGATTGAATACGGCTGGATCACTGACAACAACAGCCACTAGTAGTGCCACCGTGGGGACCAGGACAATTACTGAGAATCCAAATAGAGAACGATCCCATTGGCGGTGCGATGATCGCACCCAAGGAACAAAACGATAAAGGAGCGAAACACAACCCAACCCACAGCCGGCATAGACGCAGACAACAAATCCGACGACCGAGGGATCGTTTGACATCTCGCCACTGTTGCTGGCCGCAATGAATACCACCGCCGCGAAGATAGGTCCGGCGAGACCAATCACAGCGACGAAGAACAACAGTTTGGCGATGAGGCGAACCAGCACGGGCCGACGTGCTCGCCGTTCGGCAGCTTCGAGTTCGATCTGCGCATAATCAAGGACTACACGGTTCAAATCATCGATACTGAACCCAGAGAAATTCGGGTGCGTCGTCGCCCACTCAGCGGGACTTGGTGCGGCAGACTTAGGCATTCGGCACAAACCCCCACTCGTCCGCCTGATTCCTGGTTACGCCAACAACAGGATTGGCAACGAAGACCTCTCCGTCTTCACGCGATACTTCCAATTCTGAAAGCATACGCGGAATCTCCAGCATCGTAGCCAGGTATGCATCTCGGACGCCTGATTCAACGATTAGCATGACGCTCCCGATCGCGTTTGTGAAAGCAAAGATCGAAGTCGAGACGTGCACTGGCCACCCGTGAACGACCTCATCGCGCGTGGCGTGACAGTGAATCCCCGGACCAAGGGACGAACCCGGGTACTCATCGACCTCGTACCCCAGACCGCGCCACTCCTCCAGGCCAAGCGCATCCGCATCAGCCACCGCAACGCGAACACGGCACGGTACAGGGACGGACATGGGCCAATGAACTAGCGCCAGGACCATACTGGGATCCGCTAGCAACTCGGCGGTGTCATTGAGAATCTCCGTGACCTCGCGGGCGGCCTCGTCCTTGTCCGTTCCGGTCCACAACTGTTCCAGTCGGCTGACCTCGTCGCTGAGCCAACCGTCAGGGGCCGCGGTCGGCGACTGGACGGCAGTCCAACGCTCTCCCGCGTAGACGCCCGAGACCTGCCATGACGTACTCATCTTCGCCTCCACGATATGCCGTGCCTCTCTTCGGCCCGACCTGCAGCCTAGTCTTACCCGAACGGGTTGTCGGTGAACGTGTCGCCCGCCCCGCTGACAGCTTCAACGGCGCTCTTGTAGGCACCACCCGTCTTGGCCAGCGCCCCCTGAACCTCCAAACCAGCGAGGGCGACCTTTCCGTAGGATCCGAGGCGCTCGAAGTCAGCAATGTCCATGCCGGTGTGAAGGCTGGTGATGACATCGCCAAACTTCTTGAACTCCCAAGCACTGTCAAGTCCGCCTGCGACCTTGAATCCAGCGGCAAACTTCTGGCCCACCTTGGCAGTGTCGTCCAGGGCACCCACGGCGTCGCCGATCTTTCCGAACTTCCCAAACGGAATCAGGTCCAGCGCCGCCCAAGCCACGTCGTCCCAGCCCCCACCATTTCCGAGGGCTTGCGCGAGTTTACCGATGAAGACGAGTGCCGAAACGATCAATGCGATTGCAGCAATCGGACCTGCCACGAACATGCCGACGACGAACAGCACGAATCCGATGAACTCAAGAACGGCGATGATGTCGTCAAGGACTTCCCAAAAGCCATCCTTGATCTTGCCCGACATCTCGTGACCGATCCCGCTAACGGCCTCATCGTAGGCGTCTTCCCACGAGTCGTAGTAGGCATCCCAGGTTCCCGAAGCGTCGTCCCATTCGCGCTGCGCCTCTTCGCGCGCCTGAGCGTCGGCCTCTTCTTGTTGGGCCTCAGGACTGCCCTCCTCCGGCTCAGTACCAGGAAGGCGGGCCGGCGCATCAGGCATAGATTCGAGCTTGGCCCAAGCGTCCTTGCATGCCTCGGTCTGCGACAGAATCAGGGGTTGCCAGTGCTGCAGGTCCTCGCCGTACTTCGCGATCAACGGACCCACCGGGGTGTATAGCTCGGCGGCCTCGTCGAGTTTGTCATAGGAGTCACCGATGACGTCTTGAAGTTTCTCGACCGCTTTGCCGTCCATCTCGCCGTTAGCGAGGTCGTGCTCCGCGATGTCCTTCAACGTGTCATGGCATTCTTTCATCATCTGGCCGAGGGTCTCCATCCAGTTCCCACGCGAGATGATTCCCGAGGGATTTCCCTCGACCGTCCTGATTTCCCTGCCCCGAGGGGATGGATCCATGGCTTATGCGCTCCTTCGCCGGATCTACATTTCACAAGGTCACCGTCTTTACTCGGTCGAGTCGGACGGCGATTCCTAACGGAGTTGAATAGACCTATTTCGTCTGAAACTGGAGAGCTGTTTCGCTGTCCCAGTTCTCGAATCCCTCAACGACACCCTTGACATGTTCATGAACGTCTTTAAGGCTGTCCTTGAGGTCGCTTCGCTTATCGTCCCAGCGCTCTTCGAAGTCCTGCGCCTTCTCGCGAAGCTCACTCTTGTCGAAGGGATTTCCGATATCCGCTTCAAGTGCCTCTGAATTGTCTGTCGCGTTCTCGAACTCGCCGACGATCGCCTCGAGCTGTGCTGAGATCCGCGCCAACGTTTCGATTTTGATTTTGACGTCCGCCACTGCCCGCTTCCCTTCGATATGCGGTCAAGCCCGAGCCAGATCTGACACACGGGGCGGGACGAACGAGTTGGTCGTCCCACCCACGAAAGATGTCGATCAGCCGCCGGCGAGCTGGGAGTCCAGGTCCTGGATCGCGGTCGCCATGTCACGCAGAGCCTGAGCCATGTCCTCGACACCAGCAATGGCGTCCTTCAGACCCGTGGTCATCTCCGAGTAGCCATCCTGGAACTTGCCCGACGCCTTCTCCGTCTTGAACCCGTCCTGAACAAGCTCATCGACGTAACCCTGGCACTCGTCCAGCGCCGACTCGATCGTGTCCTTGCCCTGGTCGAGCTTGTCGGCAGTGCCGGTCATCTCGTCGTATGTTGCCCCGAAGTCACTCATCGATCATTACCTTCCTGCGATTCCATTGCACGACACCCGTTGCGGGGCCGTTCGTCCCATAAGTCACGCGTCACACGGTCGTGAAGCGCAAGCCCGACAAGCCGATGCCGTCATCGCGGACGGGTCCGAGATCAGAGCGATCGACGTCGTCACGGTAGTCCTACCCGCTACGTCGAGTTCTAAACACCTTCGAAAGTAAAGTTCTGCTGGCCCCCGTTAGGAGGTCGAGGCAGTGCACCAGCGGGAGTCGACACACCGCTGCACCTGACCGACACCCGAGATGGATAGGTGATGGGCCCGCAGATGCCGACCCACCACCTTGACCAACGCTGTGACTCAGCCGCCGGCGAGCTGGGAGTCCAGGTCCTGGATCGCGGTCGCCATGTCACGCAGAGCCTGCGCCATGTCCTCGACACCAGCAATGGCGTCCTTCAGACCGGTCGTCATCTCCGAGTAGCCGTCCTGGAACTTGCCCGACGCCTTCTCCGTCTTGAACCCGTCCTGAACCAGCTCGTCGACGTAACCCTGGCACTCATCAAGTGCAGACTCGATGGTGTCCTTGCCCTGGTCGAGCTTGTCGGCAGTGCCGGTCATCTCGTCGTATGTTGCCCCGAAGTCACTCATCGATCATTGCCTTTCCCGCGATTTATTTGCACGGTGCCCCAATGGGCAGCCGCTGGTCACCGTAGGTCACGCCTCACAAGCTTGTGAAGCGCAATAACGGATTCGTTGTCATCTTCATACAGAGTTCTCGTTCACGCCCGCCAGCGGCATCCGCTGGGTCGCCGATGAGACCGTCACGACACAACCGAAATATCCCGCAAGGCGCACCAGAGCACGGGATACGGGCGACCAGAACCAGCCGATCACCTTACCGGCGCCAACCGCACATCGGTCGCGCGACAGGCCAAGGTGTGTCGCAGCCCGAGTCACGGAATTGAGTGACCTCAGAACTCGGGGAGCTCGTCCGGGTCATCCCACGAGCCCTCGGAGCCGTCGTCACGAACGAAGTGGGAAGTCACTGCGGTTGCCGGAGCGGTGACGGTTCCGTCCAACGCACCTTGGATGCCCGTGAGGTACTTCTCGGCGATCTTTCCGTTGAAGACACCATCGAGCAGGGCGGTCGGCCCGCCCGGAATGTTCTGGACCAGGACGTTGACCGACGACCCCGACCCGTTCTGGTGGACTCGAAGCATGATGACCTTCGGCCACGACAGGGCCTTGGTCTTCTGCCTGATGATCAGGGCCTGGCCCTCATTGTGCACGGCCCTGATCTCGTACTTCTTCTCGTGCTGTGCAACGCCGAGAGCAGCCTGGAAGGCCGCCTCCGGGGTGACATCGAGGTCAGCACTTCTCGCTCGTTCCGAACCCACGTGAACCCTTTGCTACCTAGATGGATGAAAGCCGTGAATCTACACGCGCCCCTGAGCATCGAACTTGTGCCACGTTCCGACGCGCATTCGCTGCATCCGATGACGCTGATCCGGGGTCAGCTCTACGATCCCGCGCTGGCTGAGCACGTCGAGGACCTCCTCGCGCGCGGCGCTGTAGCGCCGCTGCGCACGATCGCTCTTCGGCACGCCCGCACGATGCTCCGACTTCGACACGAACTGGAGGATCGTCAGGGCGAGACCGAGCAGGCCGGCGACCAACGCCGACCACTCGAGCCAGTCCCCGGGAAGATCGCCGTCGTAGGACTTCCCGACGACGAAGGTGACCACGACCGACACGGTCGCCACAAGACCCGAGACGATCGCTATCACCGACCGGGAACGCGTCTGCCACCACATGCTGAGCCAGGCCGCCGAGACGACGATCGAGATGACGAACAGGAAGGTCGCGATCAGCGTCAGATCACCCTGGGCGGAAGCGTCCTCCGTCGTGGTTGCCCATGCGACCAAGCCGGCCGCGAGCACCGGCGCCAGCAGGAACGCACCGAGCACCGTCAACATCGGAACCATGAGCACGCCGAGGAGCCAGTTCGGCGCACCCTCGTCTCCGCTCGGGGTGAGCCGCTCCGAGATGATCTGCTTCTCGAGGTCACCCCACTTGACCGGGGTGGCGACGTCGGCAGACCGTGCCCACTCCTGCGCCGACGGGCCCTTGTCAAAGGACAGCAAGTTCAGGCCTTCCACAATCGATAGGAATCAGTCCCCACGTCACGCGCTGCCGCGCTTCCACCGCAGCGTAGCGACGGATGCGTCAAGGAGCGCGCGGGTCGCGACCAGCGCGGGCGCGTCAGGTCCTACGTCCGGCGTACGCGCGAAGGCTGCGACCAGCTGCAGGGCCCTACGCCGTTGGGTGCCGGGGACCGGGGTGAAGTAGATCAGGGAGTGGTTGATGATCGGCTCGCCATCGAGGTCGATCGTCCGCTCCCGCTCGAACCGCAGGGTGCGCGGGTCGCCGAACAACGGCTTCGCGCCGTACTTCTGGATGGCGTTGTGGGCCATCTTGTCCAAGGACTGACCGGGCTCGCCCGTGCGGATCGAAGCGTTGATCGAGGCCGGCAGGACGACGGCGCCGTCCGGCTGCTCGCCTGCCGGCGCGAAGAATGCGAAGACGTCGTTCTTCCGCATCCCGTCGAAGGCCTTGTCGAACATGGCCTTCGCCTCGGCGAACAGGTCGGGGCGGTGACCCTCCATGAACCGCTTCTTCATCCCGCTGAGGAGCTCGTCGTGGCCACCATCGATGTCGAAACGAGCCCACCCCCGCGGGAGGTCGATCTCGAAGTCCACGGTCTTACGCACGCCAAGTTGCTCACGTAGGTTCACAGCGTCGCCCCATCTGTCGCGATCGGCCAAGCCTCGTCCACCGGCACTCCGCGCAGAGGAACCGACTCGAACACCTTCCCGTCCTCGCGGACCATCCGAAGTATGTCCTTGAGCGCCACCAGTCCGCGAACGACCGAGGTCGTCAGCTGCGGAATGCACTCGTCCACGCCGAGCAGCAGGAGCGCCTCACCATCGCTGAACGCGAAGTTCACCGACTCGATGATGACCGAGCCACCCTCGAAGTTCAGCTCCTTGCGCGACGACAGCTGAGCGCCAGGTCCGATGTGATCGGCGTCGGCCGCGTGCACGACGCCATCCCATAGCGACATGTCCAGGACCGACTCCGTCTCCATCACATGCAGGTGGCACATCACCGCAGCCGCCGACATCACCGGCCACACCTGGAACAGGGCGTACGCATCAGAGGTCGCACGCTCGTCGAGGGCCATCTGGAGCAGCCCGCGGATGTCCTCGATCGTCGTCGCCTCACCATCCCAGCGCGGCGTACCGACCAGCTCATCGAGCATGCTCGACGTCTCGTCGACCCACCGTTCGCTCTCGGTCGGTGTCAACCCTTCAGGAACAGGGAGCCAACCTGGAACGTCCAGGTCGTCAACCAGCTCTACTGCCCACTTCGCCACTCTGCACCTCAGACGTTTGTTGCGCTTGAACCGAACCTAGAAACCAAGCCAGGCAGGCATGCCCGGGACCTTGATCTCAGGGATGTCGATCGGGATGGGGTCGAAGTGATCCGTCCCCTGCGTGAGCTTTCCGGCATTGCCGAGGGTGCCGAGCGTCGCTCCGAAGCGGGCTACCCCGAACTCGACCTTCGTCAGGCCCCGGAACGCGCCCAGACCACCCTTGAGGGCGTCGAGGTTGCCCATGTACATCTTCAGGTTGTCGGTCCGGAATGCCTTGAAGGGCTTACCGATCACGCCCTCGAGAACCTCGGCGCCGCTCTTCACCTTGAAGGCGTCCTTGAGTCGCGCTGCCTTCGTCAGGTCGCCGATCGGACCCTTGCTCATGGCCTTCCAGGTCCTGGACAGAGCGGTCACCTTGCCGCCCTTCGCCATATTGGCCAGGTGGCCGAGCTTGGACAGGTTCGACAGCTTGCCGATCGGAATGATGGCCAGGGCATCCAGGCCCAGTTGCCCCAGACTCTGCTGCCCGCAGGCGAACTTGATGGCAGAGACAGCAAAGGCAGCGAGCGCGAGGATGGCTGCCAGCGCACCGAAACCGGTGCAGAAGATCGCGACCACAGCGATGATCAGAGCGGCCCACGTCAGGACTTCGTAGACCGCGTCGATGAAGTCTCCGTAGTTGTCCCAGAAGCCGTCCTCGATGGATCCGGACAGGCCGTCGGAGATCCCGCTGACGGCTGCGTCGAAGCCGTCCTCCCATACGTCGTACCAGGTGTCGAAGACCTCGGCTTCGGTCTCCCAGTTCTCGTACGCTTCCTTCTTGGCCTTGTTGTCGGCGGCCTCTTCCTTGTCGGTGTCGCCGATGCCGAGGAAGCCGCCGTCGTCCTCGGTCGTGCTGTCGTCCTTGTCACCGGGCAGGGCGTCGTAGATGTCCCAGAGGTCGCTGCACGAGGACGCGGTGCGGTCGATCAGCGGCTTGTAGGTCTCCAGCATCTCGCCGTAGGCGACGAGCACCGGACCAACAGGCTTGTAGAGGTCGGCCGCTTCTTCGAGGACCTTGTAGGAGTCACCGATGGTCTCCTGAAGCTTCTCGATGGCCTTACCCTGCTGCTCGCCGCCGGCGAAGGTGTTCTCCTTGATGTCGCGCAGCGTGTCAGCCGAGGCGTCCATCATCTTGCCGAGCCGCTCGATAGCGGACCCTCGCGCGATGATCCCCGAGGGCGAACCCTCGACCGACTTGATCTCGCGCCCCTTCGGGGAGTCCTGCATGCCACCGAACATGTGGGGGTTGTCCTTTCCGTCAGGAGCGTTTAAAGGCTTGGGGTTCTACTTCTTCTTGGGCTCGAACTGGAGGGCGGTCTCGCTGTCCCACTGCTCGATCCCGTCGATAACGCCCTTGATGTGCTCACTGACCTTCTTCAAGCTGTCTTTGAGGTCGTTGCGCTTGTCGTCCCAGCGCTCCTCGAAGTCACAGGCCTTGTCGCGCAGGTCGCTCATGTCGAACGGATCGCCGATGTCAGATTCGAGGTCCTCGGAGCTGTCAGTAGCGTTCTCGAACTCGTCGACAATCGAGTCCAATGACGTCTTGACCTTCTCGAGCTCAGAGATCTTGATCAAGATATCCGCCATGGCTGTGCACCCTTCACGTGGTTACTGAGCACGCCGTCGAGTGTTGTCCTCGCAGCGCGTGATCAAGAGAAAGAAATGGAGAGATGGTGGGCTAGCAGGCGCTAGCCCACCATCTGGGCGACTTTATGGATCAGCCGCCGGCGAGCTGAGAGTCCAGGTCCTGGATCGCCGTGGCCATGTCACGCAGAGCCTGCGCCATGTCCTCGACACCAGCAATGGCGTCCTTCAGACCCGTGGTCATCTCCGAGTAGCCGTCCTGGAACTTGCCCGACGCCTTCTCCGTCTTGAACCCGTCCTGAACCAGCTCATCGACGTAACCCTGGCACTCATCAAGTGCAGACTCGATGGTGTCCTTGCCCTGGTCGAGCTTGTCGGCAGTGCCGGTCATCTCGTCGTATGTTGCCCCGAAGTCACTCATCGATCATTGCCTTTCCCGCAATCTTCATGACACGACACCCATTGCGGCGCCGTTCGTCACCATCACTCACGCATCACCTGGTCGTGAAGCGTGAACCCAACGAGCCGACACCGTTTCCCGGGTGTGGTCCGAGATCCGGGCAATCAACGTCGTCGCGGTAGTCCTACCCGCTCCGTCGAGTTCTAAACATCTCCGAAAGTAAAGTTTGAAGCAATCTCGGTGAGGCGGTCGCAGGTGCGCGCCGGCGGGCGCCGACACCGCGGCAATCGACCGAGACGGGTCATGGTGGGCCGTAATTTGCCCACCATCTTGACCAGCCCTGCGGCTCAGCCGCCGGCGAGCTGCGAGTCCAGGTCCTGGATCGCCGTGGCCATGTCACGCAGAGCCTGAGCCATGTCCTCGACACCGGCGATGGCGTCCTTGAGGCCGGTGGTCATCTCGGTGTAGCCGTCCTGGAACTTGCCCGACGCCTTCTCCGTCTTGAAGCCGTCCTGGACCAGCTCGTCGACGTAGCCCTGGCACTCGTCCAGCGCCGACTCGATCGTGTCCTTGCCCTGGTCGAGCTTGTCGGCAGTGCCGGTCATCTCGTCGTAGGTTGCCCCGAAATCAGTCATCGATCCTAGCCCTCTCCCGCGATTTCATTACCTGACGTAAGTAAACGCCGCTGGCCACCGTAGGGCACCCGTCACGAGGTTGTGAAGGGTAAAAAGAGATTCGTTGTCAGATTCATCCTGAGTTCTCGGAGTCGCTCGCCAGAGGCATCTGCATGGTCACCATGCGCCCGGCCTGGACGAAGATTCCGCGGCCCGCGGGGAAGTCGGTGCGCTTGAGCTTGCCGAACGGAACCTTGAACAGCGTGTCGCCGTCGTAGGTGTCCGGCTTGAGCACGATGCCCTGGCGAGCGGCCTTCCACTCACCCATGACACCCGAGCCGCCGCCGGCCCGAGTGACGTCGGCGTCGCCGACGAAGAGGTGGTCGGAGTTGTTGATCGCCTGCAGCAGGGCCCGCATCGGGCGGTCGGCGGGGCCGTCGGCCAGGTGGGTCATGTCCTCGGCGACGATCATGATGCGGCCGGGGAAGGACTCGTCGGCGACGATCTCGGCGAGCTCGGTGACGAGCACCTTCTCGTCGTCGGGGCGGGTGGCGCTGCGTACCCACGGCCGGAAGTCGCCGAGCAGGGCACGACGGCTACCGAGGTGGAACAGCTTGACCTCGGGGTCGAAGCGCTCGACGGACTCGACCAGCGCCTTGAGGGCGTTGGTCTTGCCCGACTGCGGCGGGCCGGTGATGATGAACGACCCGATCGGGTCGAAGCCGCGCGCCGAGAGGGTGTCGTCGGAGATACCGAAGACGGGCTGGCCGTTCGCCTGAGCCGGAAGGTCCCTGCTGGAGATCTTCGTCGGCAGGGCACCGATCTCGCCGACCTCCGGGACACCGAGAGCCCGCAGCTGGGAGACGAGCTCGTCGAGAGCCTTGGTCTGCTCGGCGACGTTGGTCGTGCCACCCAGCACAGCCAGCTGCACCTCGGCCTTGTCGACGACGGCACGGCCGGGCACCGACTGCTCGTTGAGTACGTCCTTGGGTGCTCCGACCAGCACGTACTGGCTCGGGTCGGAGAGCCGCATGACGACACGGCGCGGGATGTTCGCGAAGACCGCCGTCGGGACGGACCCCGACCGGTCGGCGGTGATGACCGCGTGGATGCCGAGCGGGCGGCCCTCACCGAGGACCCGCATGAAGGACTGGTAGAACGGCGCGCGGCCGGCGGCGATCTCCCACTCCTTCTTGAACTCGGGGTAGTTGTCGATCAGGAGCAGGATGCGCGGCATCGACTGGTCGGCGATCTCGCGGTATTCGCTGAGGTTCGCGGCCGCGGCCTTGGAGAACAGCTCCGAGCGGCGGTCCATCTCCCGCTCGAGCGTGCGCATCAGCCGCTGCAGCCGCTCGGCGTCGTCGCCGTCGATGATCGAGCCGACGTGCGGGAGACGCTCGATCGCGCCCAGCGCACCGGAGGCGAAGTCCAGGCCGTAGACCTGGACCCGGCCGAGCTCCGGCCGGGCACCGGCGGCGGTCGCGATCGTCTTGAGCAGCGTCGACTTACCCGAACCCGACGAGCCGAAGATGAGCAGGGAGCCGTCGCGGTCGGGGACGAAGTAGGTCGCGTTCTGCTGCTGCCGCTCGGGGATGTCGGCGAGACCCAGCAGGATCTGGCTGTCGCCCTCCAGCGGGAGGTCGCGCATGTCGACGACCGAGGCGAGATCGTCGAGCCACGGGCGCCGCGGGGTCATCAGCCCGGCGGTGGCCGAAGCCTTGATCAGGGTGGCCACGATCCGCTTCTGGTCGTTGGGGCCGAGGTCCTCGTCGTGCGAGTCGCTCTCCGGCGGACGCTCCGGCTCCCACTCGGTGATCGAACCGAACTTGAGCTCGGCCACCTTCACATCGGCGGTGACGACCTCGTCGTCGCGCGTCCAACCACCGGCGTACGCCGACTGGAACGGGGTCAGGCGACCCGGGCCGGTCTTCGCGATGCCGCGGCCCGGCAGGGACGGCGGGAAGGTGCCGGCGATCGGGTCGTCGACGACGTCCTTGGAGTCGGTCTCGTCGGCCATGCGCAGCGCGACGCGGAGGTTGGTGTTGGCCCGCAGGTTGTCCTTGATGACACCGGCCGGACGCTGGGTCGCCATGATCAGGTGGATGCCGAGCGAACGGCCTCGCTGAGCGATGTCGACAACTCCGTCGACGAACTCCGGGACCTCACCGGCCAGCGCGGCGAACTCGTCGATGACCAGCACCAGCGCCGGCGGGCACTCCGGGTCCTGGCGCTTCTCCAGCTCGAGGAGGTCCTTGGCCTTCTTCCGGTTGAACAGGTGCTCGCGGTAGTGCAGCTCGGCCTTGAGGCTGGTCAGCGCGCGGCGTACGAGGTGTGGGCTCAGGTCGGTCACCAGACCGACGCAGTGCGGGAGCTCGATGCAGTCCGCGAAGGCCGAGCCGCCCTTGTAGTCGACGAAGAGGAAGGTCACCCGGTCGGGCGAGTGCGCCGAGGCGATGCCGAGCACCCACGCCTGCAGGAACTCGGACTTACCGGCACCGGTGGTCCCGCCGACGAGGGCGTGCGGGCCCTGCGTACGCAGGTCGAGGGTCATCGCGTCCGAGGCGCCCTGGCCGATGATGGCGCGCAGGTTTCCGGCCTTCTTCAACCGCGGGCGCGGCCGGTCGGAGCGGTCGATGATCGAGTTGTTCTGCCGCCAGCGCTCCACCACGGAGTGCGGGTCCTCGGCGACCTCGTTGCCGACGAGCGACAGGAAGCCGACCGAGTTGGGCAGGTCGGAGGAGTCGTGGACGACGGTGCTCGCGTCCACCACCGGCGCGAGCCGCTTGGCGAACATGTCCATGTAGGCGTTGGAGACGCCCTCGACGGTCACGCCCTCGTAGAGGTCGCCGTTGCGGACCAGCCCGACCGTGGCGCGCTCGAGGCCGTTGCTGACGTCCAGGAAGCTGCGGCACACGGCCGGCAGCGCCTCGACGGTCGAGGAGAGGAAGACCGCGTGTACGCCGACGTCGGCGCCGCGCTCGAGGACCTGGACCAGCCGGGCCCGGTCGACCGGAGCGTCGTTGGTGACGAAGACGATGATGGAGACCTGCACCCGCGCGTTGGTCTCCTCGCCGGCCCGAGCGACGTCGGTGCCGTACTGCATCGGGTTCCACTTCTCGGCGAACGGGCCGCGGTGCTCCGCGGTCCGGCCGGCGCGCATGATGTATTCCTCCAGCGCGCTGAGCAGGGCGTTGGCGGTCGGCGCGGAGTCGGCCAGCGGCATGTCCTTGAACCGGTTGGTCTCCGAGGTGGTGTGCGGCAGCCACTTGAGCCACTCGAACTCCTCGACCCAGTCGGGGTCGGCGAAGGCGACGGTCACGACCTCGTTGGGCGCGTGCAGGCCGAAGAGCTGCACCGCGAGCCCGCGCATCGCGTCGGCCGCCGGGCCGGCCGGGCCGGCGACACCGACGGAGCCCACCGCGGGCAGCGACTCCAGCAGCGGTACGTCATCGACGTACTTGTAGCGCTCCTTCAGACGGTCGATCCGCTCGATGAACTCGGGCAGGCCGTTCTGGGTGTCGCGCTCCGCGATCGAGTTGCGCGACAGCGCGCGGGTGGTGCCGAGACGTACGGCCAGGAAGTTCCAGTGCTCGGGACGCCTGGTCCACAGCCGCGGACCGAGCTGCATCGCCTGCTCGAAGACCTCCGCGACCGCAGGAACCTCCTCGTTGCGCGCCAGCTCCTCCTCGGGCTTGCTGCGGTAGAAGACCTCTTCCAGCTTCTCGAACTGCCGCTCGAAGAGCTCGATCTCGTGGTCCTGCTTCGCGCCAGCCTGGCGGTGCTGGTTGATGTAGTTGCCGACCGCCATCATCGGGGTCATCACAACCAGCAGCAGCGCCCGGGCGCGACCGGTCATCGCGTAGATCGAGAGCGCCATGATGATCGGCGCGATCAGCACGAACCACGGGAACAGCTTCTTCTGCATCTCGGTCGGCATCCACGGCGGCGGGTGCTCGGTGCCGGGGTAGCGGACGTCGACCCGCGGGCTGCGGTTGAAGAGCAGACCACCACCGCGCTCGAGGACCGGGTCCTCGACGGCGGAGAGGAAGTCGGCCGAGAGCTGCATGACCAGCGTGGTGCTGCCGATGACGACGGGCGTGTCCGGCGCCAGACGTACGCGGGAGACCTGGGTGCCGTCGACGACGACGCCGTTGGCCGAGTTGAGGTCGACCAGCTCGACCGAGCGGTCCACCTCGATGCGGGCGTGACGCTTGGAGACCATCGGGTCGGCGAGCACGATCTCGTTCTCGGGGCCGCGACCGATCGAGGCATGGCCCGTGACCAGCGGGAACGCCTGGCCGCGCACCGGCCCGTCGATCGCCCGCAGCACGCCGACACTCTTGCGCCGCGAGCCGGTCGCCTCACTGTCCGGTCCCAAGTTGACCACCGCAGCGGCGAACCCGGACCCGATCGGAGCCTCACCGATGGGGATGTCGTGCTGGAGCGGCTCCATCCGCTCCGCGGTCGGCGGGGCGACCGCCAGGGTCAAGACGTCGTGCTCGCCCGCGATGATCGAGCGCGCCGGGTCCGCGTCGGCGATGTGCCGAGCGACGTCACCGGCGGTGGCCGTGGAGTCGGCCGTGACGATCACATCCGCAGGCGCGACACCGGGCCGGTGCAGAGTGAGCTTGACCTTCATCCTTCGTTCCCCTCGTCAACGTGCCTGAAAGACCATGCAGCAAGATCGTGCGGATGGGGCCGCGTCACCCGCGGCGCACCAGGGCTGAGCGGTCGCCGAAGCGGATCATCGCGCCGACCGGTGCCAGCACCGGCTCCCAGGCGTTCAGTCGTCGGGTCGCACCCTCGTGGATCACGACGGTGCCGTTGGTCGAGCCGCGGTCGGTGACCTCGACGCCGTCGCCGCTGGGGCGCAGCGACAGGTGGGTCTTCGAGACCGACACGTCGATGATCGAGACCGTACGCGCACCCAGGGTGTTCTCCGTCAGAGCCGGGTCACGGCCGACCAGCACCAGGCCGGTCACCGGGATCCGCTCGCCGGAGTCGACCTTCAGCATGATGCCCCGCTCGCGTGGCGGCTGACCGCCGGACGAGGGCGGAGGCGTGAAAGCCGGGGTGGCGTGCGGCGTCGGCGCGGGCGTCGGGTGTGGCGTCGGAACCGGCGGCGTCGGGGCCGGTGCCGGGTACGGCGTCGGTGTCGGGGTGGGCGGCGGCGGGGGCACCGTCTGGCCCTGGCCCGGCGTCGCGCGCGAGGGCGGGATCGACGGGGTCACCGGCGTCGGTGCGACCGGTCCCGACGGCGGGGTCGCGAGCGCGCCACCGGGCGAGGCACCGGTCTCGTCGTGCTTCGCCTTCGGGCGGGATACGCCGAGCACACCCGCGCTGACCCGCCCGGCGGGGCGGTAGCTGCCGGCGTCGTGGTCGTTGGGGGTGCTGAGCGACGGCAGCGACTTCCGCTCCGCGACGGGCGCGGCCGCGACCGTCTTCCGGGCGATGCGCATCCGCTTCTCGTCATAGGGGTCGAGGCCGGCGCGTACGTCGACCATCCAGGTCTCGGCGACCTTGTCGTGCCAGCCGCGGTTGCGCTCCTCCTTGTCGAAGAGCGGCGAGGCGAGGAAGGCGATCGGGGCGATCGGGATGATCCCGGAGCCCCAGAGCACCAGGGCGCGGAGGAAGGCGCGGCCGACGCCCGGTCGCTCGAGCGTCTTGACGTTGATCGAGCGGATCCCGGCGACGGACTTGCCCAGCGTGACCCCGCGGCGGCCGTGGAAGACGATCTGGACGATGACGAAGATCAGGCTCAGCAACACGGTCGCGCCACCGGCGATCGCGGCCAGCATGAAGTCGGGGTGGCTGAGGAACCGGGCGAAGCCGAACTTGCCCTGGGCAAGCTTCAGCAGCAGCGGGAGCGTGAAGACGAGATAGGGGACCTGCAGGAGCAGGTAGCAGACGATGTCGACGGCGGCCGCGACGGCACGACGGCCCAGCGGCGCGTCCTTCAGTCCGAGCGAGGCGGCGTAGGCCGGGTCCGGCTTTCCATCGGCGGTGAGACCCTCGATCCGGTCGTCATGCTCGGCGACCTCCCATATCTCCACCGCAAGAACTCCCTCACGCCCGATATCCGAGTCCCGACGTCCGAGAACTGCGGCGCTGACCAACGACGCCAGCAGGTTACCGGAATGTCCCGGCTCGGGCGCGATGGTGTCTGGGAGGATCGACGCATGTCAACACCCTCCGGGCCATCCGGGAGTCTCGAGCGCATCGTCTTCTCGGACGGGAGCACCGCCGATCTCGTACGCAAGGAGGATGGCTGGGCCATCCAGATCGACGGCGTCGCCCAGTCCCACCTCGGCGAAGACCCGGCGCTACCGCCGAAGCTCGCCTCGATCCGGTGGATGCTGGCTGCGCTCGGGGATCGGGCACCGCGCCGCGCCGCCCACCTGGGCGGGGCGCTGCTGGCTCTCCCCCGTGCGGTCGCCCACCGGTGGCCCGCGGCCAGGCAGACGGTCGTGGAGCTCGAGCCCGCGCTCGTCGAGCTCACCAGGTCACGGTTCCCGCTTCCCTCCGGGATCACGATGGAGACCGCAGAGGCACGCTCGTGGCTGGAGGCTCACCCCGACCCGGAGCACGACGCCATCGTCATCGACGTCTTCGTCGGCAACCGGATCCCGCCGGCGTTCACCTCGCTCGAGTGCATGACCGCGGCACGCCGCGCGCTGCGCGAGGAGGGCCGGCTCGTGCTGAACTCCGTCGCCGGCCCCGAGCTGCTCTTCACCCGTCGCGAGCTCGCCACGTTGCGTACGGTCTTCGGGCATGTCGCGATGATCGTGCAGGGCTCCGCGCTCGCGGGAGCGAGGTTCGGCAACGCCACGCTGATCGCCTCGGCGTCCCCGATCGACGGCGACGAGATCCGCTCGTCGCTCGCCGGCGACCCGTCGAAGGGCGCGCTGGTGACCGACCTCGACCCGATCATCGACGGAGCCGATCCGATCAGCGACACCGACCAGCTCTGGTCCCCCGAGCCGAACCTTCCCGACGCGAGCGCCGCGCTGCGGCTCCTCGAGCAGGCCCGCCAGGCGGTCGACACGCTCAGATCCGCCGCGGACTGAGCCCCCATCGCCTTTGTCTAGCGAGATTCGGCCCTATCGCTCGGCAGATACCGCGACAGGCATCGACAGCCATTTCTTTTACCGAAACCGGCTTGTAACGTTCAAACAACCTGCTTGCGACTTGCGGGCGGGATGCTTGATGCGCAGAACAAACCACGATGCACACCATCTATCCGTTGTAGGGGGGACCTCGATGGAAACACTCACCGCCACCCAGCCTGAGGCCAACAGTGCCGCGAAGCAGCACAGCCTCAAGTTCCGTCACGCCAGTGCCCTGACGAAGCTCATGGACGAGCGCCAGGACCTGCGCGGTGTTCACGTGTTCGCCGACTTCGTCGACGACTCGGTGCGCTGGTCCGCGTGACCAGCAGCTGATTGAGGGGATCCAGCGATCCCGTTGCGCAAGGCCCGGCCGACGACGGCCGGGCCTTCGCCAATTTCTGAGGCTCTGGCTAGGAGCTGCGGTGGACGATCCGGCCGCCGACGGTGGTCAGCACGACCCCGCCGTGAGCGATCGCGGCGAGATCACCGACCGAGGCCCGGAGCGGGTCGATGTCGAGCACGGCCAGGTCGCCTCGAGATCCGGGAGCGACCGTGGGCTGACCGTCGACCGACGCCGCCAACGCCTCCTGGGCGGTGAGTGCCTGCTCCGGATGCCACGGCTCCTTGCCGTCACGCGAGCGTCCGACGGCGGCCGCGATGGCCAGCCACGGGTCGAGCGGCGCGACCGGAGCATCCGAGCCGAGGGCGATCCGCACCGCTTCGTCGAGCATCCAGCGGGTCGCGAAGCAGCGGTCCTCCCGGCCCGGCCAGACGTCCTCGGTCATCTCGCGGTCGTCGAGGATGTGCGCCGGCTGCACCGACGCGGTGATCCCGAGCCGGGCCATCAGCGGCAGGTCCTCGCGGCGTACGAGCTGAGCGTGCTCGATGCTCCCCCGCGCCCCCGTCGTCGCGTACGCCGCCAGTGCCTCCGACACCGCGCGGTCCCCGATCGCATGGGTGGCGACCTCGAGGCCGGCGGTGTGTGCCTTCGCCAGCAGCCCCTGCAGCTCGTCCGGAGACTGGTTCGGCGCTCCGCAGCTGTCGGGGTCGTCGGCGTACGGGTCGCAGCACCAGGCCGTCCGGGTGCCGAGCGAACCGTCGCTGATGATCTTGAGCGGGCCCATCGTCAGCCGGTCCTCGCCCGGGAGCAGCCGGTCGCCCGTACGCAGCCCCTCGGCGATCGCCTCGTCGAGCTGGTCGGCATAGGTCGCGACCCGGATGCGGACCAGGTCGCACCCGGACACCCACCGCGAGCGCCAGTCGTCGAGCCGGACACCGACCTCGAAGTCGGTCACCCCGACGACGCCGAGCGCGGCGGTCCGGGTCAGCATCCGGCGGAACGCCGCCGGTGTGCTCCCGTTGGACTCGAAGAGCTCCGCGATCCGCGGATACGTCTCGTACCACTCGGTCTCCTGCACCATGTCCTCCCGGCGCGGCAGGTCCACGGCGTCGAGCGCGGCGGTGTTCAGCCAGGCGTGGTGGAAGTCGTGGTTGACGAGGATCGCGGGGGTGCCGCCGGTGACAGAGTCGAGCTCGGAGACGGTGCCCCAGCGGTCCCAGGTGCCGGCCGAGTGGCCCATCCCGACGATCGCCTCGCCCGGCCCGACCTCTCGGGCGGCGGCGGCGACCCGGGCCAGCGCTTCGGCGGGCGAACGGGTGCCGTGCAGGTCGAGCCTGCTGGCCCGCAGTGTCCACTGGCCGAGGTGGGTGTGGGCGTCCCACAGCCCCGGCACGAGCCAGCGGCCACCGGCGTCGTACGCCTCGACGCCATCAGGCCGGTCGAGGCCTTCTCCGACCGCCGACACGACACCGTCGGCGACACGAACGTCAACCACCCCGGCGGGCGCGTTCGCCCGGGGTGAGAGCGGAACGATGCGTACGTTCCGGAGGAGAAGGTCGAGCATGAGCAGACGATAAGGATTCTGCCCATGCCCGTGCCAATCAGACCCGGCCGACCTTCAGGCCGCCGGCTCAGCGGCGCTTGAAGATCCCCCGGACCAGCTCCCTGGCGGCGGTGCGTGCGGCCTGCTTGAAGGCGGTCGACTTCACCACGGTCTCGATCATCGAGTCGTCATCGTCACGCGACCGCGATCGCGAACCCGAGGTCTTCTTCGGGGCGGTCTTCTTGGCCGCCTTCTCCGCCGCCTTCTCCTCCGCCTCGGCCGCGCGTGCGGCGGCTGCCGCGTCGGTCTTCGCCTGGATCTGGTCGGCGGCGGACTCGACCTCGACGGTCGCGGTGTACTTCGCCGCCAGCGGCGAGGCCGCCACGGCAGCCTCCATCGCGGCCGCCTCCGCGGGACCCATCAGCGACTCGGGGGCACGCAGCCGCGTCCAGGCGACGGGCGTCGGCGCGCCGCGCTCGTTCATGACGGTCACGATCGCCTCACCGATGCCGAGCGTCTGGATGACCGCGCCGAGGTCGTCGTAGGAGGAGGTCGGGTAGGTGTTGACGCTGGCCTTGAGGGCCTTGGCGTCGTTGGGCGTGGCGACCCGCAGCTGGTGCTGGATGCGAGAGCCGAGCTGACCGAGCACGTCGTCGGGGACGTCGGTCGGCTTCTGGGTGACGAAGAAGACCCCGACACCCTTGGAGCGGATCAGCCGGACCGTGTTGGTGATCTGGTCGAGGAACGCGTCGGAGGCGTCGTTGAAGAGCAGGTGCGCCTCGTCGAAGAAGAAGACCAGCTTGGGCTTGTCGACGTCGCCGACCTCGGGCAGTGCCCGGAAGAGCTCGGCCAGCAGCCACATCAGGAAGGTCGAGAAGATCGCCGGCCGGTCCTGCAGGTTGGGCAGCTCGAGCAGCGAGATGATCCCGGCGTCCCCGTCGTTGCGCACGAAGTCGGTGACGGCGAAGGCCGGCTCACCGAAGAACTCGTCCGCGCCCTGGTCGGCGAAGGCGATGAGCGTACGCAGGATCACTCCTGTCGTCGCGGACGAGAGGCCGCCCAGGCCCTTGAGGTCGGCCTTGCCCTCGTCGGAGACCAGCCACTGCAGCACGGCGCGCAGGTCGTCGAGCCCGACCAGCTTCAGGCCGGCCTTCTCGGCGTAGTGGAAGACCAGACCGAGCGAGGACTCCTGGGTCTCGTTGAGGTCCAGGACCTTGGAGAGGAGGGTCGGGCCGAAGGCGTCGACCGTGACCCGGACCGGGATGCCGGTGCCCTCGCCGCCGAGCGCGAAGTATTCGACCGGGAACCCGCGCCCCTGCCAGGTCTGCCCGACGGAGGCCGCCCGCGCGGTCAGCTTCTCGCTCGACGCGCCCGGAGCGGCCAGACCGGAGAGGTCGCCCTTGATGTCGGCGGCGAACACCGGGACCCCGGCTGCGGAGAGCTGCTCGGCCAGCAGCTGCAGGGTCTTGGTCTTTCCGGTTCCGGTCGCGCCCGCGACCAGCCCATGCCGGTTCAACATCCCCAGGGGAATGCGAATCGGCGTGTCCAACAACGTCTCAGCGTCCGCCATGAGGCCCCCGAGCTCGAGGGCGGAACCCTCGAATTGGTAGCCGGGCCCGACCGCTTCTGAGAGAGCAGCAGCATCCGTCATGCGCCGACTCTATGTTGGGTTTTGCCCCGAGGGCGATACAGTCACGAGGGTGATCTTCAAGCGTGTCGGCGACTCTCGCCCCTACCCCGACCATGGTCTGACGACCAAGGGGTGGGCCGCGCTGCCTCCTCGGACGGTCCGACTCGACGAGCTGGTGACCACCAAGGACACCCTTCAGCTGGTCGCTCTGCTCAACGAGGACTCGACGTTCTTCGGCGACCTCTTCGCCCACGTCGTGGAGTGGAACGGCGAGCTCTATCTCGAGGACGGGCTCCACCGGGCGCTCCGCGCGGCGCTGCAGCAGCGCAACGTGCTGCACGCCCGCGTGCACAGCCTCGGTCAGGACGTTCCGAGCCGTTAGGCTCGGCGTCATGCTCGATTCGGCCCTCACGGGACTTCGTACGTTCATCATCCTCGCCGTCCTCGCGGTCGCGGTCGCTCTGGCCGGCGCCTGGGGATGGAAGGCGATGACCGCACCCTTCCCGCAGAAGGTCGATGTCGGCCCGTGCGTGGACGCGCCGGTCAAGAAGGGCTCCGAGGTCTATCCGTCGCAGGTGGTCGTGACCGTGCTCAACGCGAGCACACGGGCCGGGCTCGCCACCCGGGCGATGACGGATCTCGTCGACGCGGGCTTCGTCAAGGGGTCCACCGGCAACGCGCCCAGCGGCACCAAGCTGAAGACCGTCGAGGTCTGGACGCCCGACAAGAACGCTCCCTCCGCCGCGCTCGTCGCGAGCTGGCTCGGCGACGCGAAGATCGTCGAGACGAAGTCCGACATCCCGGGCATCGTGGTCGTCACCGGCGAGAACTTCCCCGAGGTCACCGGCGGCGACAAGACCGTGACCGCCAAGGCGGACGGCACGATCTGCAGCCCGCCGGTCGAGTAGAGCGCGGCCTCGTCACCGCAGCCAGCCCGCGAGCCGTCCCTTCCGGCTGACCATCTCGAGGCGCCGTTCGGCATGCTCACGCTGGTGGCGGGGCACGACGACCAGGACGACGTCGCGGGCGCGGAGGACCGTGGTGCTCTCCGGGACCAGGGTCCGTCCGTCGCGGATCAGCAGCGACACCGACGACCCGGTCGGCAGCCGGAGCTCACTGACCTCGACGCCGTGCAGGCGCGACTCGGGCGGGATCCGGAGCTGGATCAGGTCTGCCGCGATCTGCTCGAGCGGCGCGACGTCGAGGTCGAGCGAGCGCGGGTCGTTGGGACGGGCGACATCGAGCACCCGGGCGACCCAGGGCAGCGTCGGGCCGGTCAGCAGCGTGTAGACGACGACCATCACGAAGACCAGGTCGAAGAGCTCCTCGGCACCGTCGACGCCCTCGGCCAGCGGGATCGTGGTCAGCACGACCGGCACCGCGCCGCGCAGCCCGGCCCAGGAGACGAATGCGGTCTCGCGCCACGACATCCGGGAGACCACCGTGCTGACCAGCACGGATGCCGGCCGGGCGACGAAGGTCAGGATCAGGCCGGCAGCGAGCGCGAGGCCGATCGTCTGGAGGTCGATACGCCCCGGGGAGAGCAGCAGCCCGAGCATCACGAAGAGCCCGATCTGGGCCAGCCAGGCGACGCCCTCGGCGAAGGATCTGGTGGCGCCGCGGTGGGGCAGCTCGGAGTTGCCGAGGACGAGCGCGGCCACGTAGATCGCCGCGAACCCCGACCCGTGCAGCCACGCCGCTCCGCCGTACGCCAGGAAGGCCAGCGTCATCACCGCCAGCGGATAGAGGCCGGCGGAGGGCAGCGCCGCCCTCCGCATCAGCCATGCTCCGCCGAACCCGACGAGCAGACCGATCGCGATGCCCAGCAGGAGCTCACCCACCACGACCCCTGCGACGACGACCGGATGGTGGTCGGCGATCGCACCGCTGGCGATCAGCGTCACGATCACCACGGTCGGGGCGTCGTTGAGCCCCGACTCGGCCTCGAGGACGCCGGTCAGTCTCTTGGGCAGCGGCACCACCCGCAGCACCGAGAAGACCGCGGCCGCGTCGGTCGGCGAGGTCACCGCCCCCAGCAGGAACGCCAGCTGCCAGGAGAGCCCGAGCAGGTAGTGCGCACCCGCCGCCACGATCCCGATCGAGATCACGACCCCGACCGTGGCCAGCATCAACCCGAGCCCGAAGGAGGGGCGTACGTCCTTCCACGACGTCGTCAGACCACCTTCGGCCAGGATCAGCGCCAGTGCTCCGAAGCCGACCGCGTGCGCGAGCGCGGCGTCGTCGAACCGGATCCCGAGCACCGACTCACCGAGCAGGACGCCCATCAGCAGGTAGATCAGCAGCGACGGGAGCCCGGCCTTCGTGGACATACGCACCGCGAGGATCGCCAGGAGCGTGACCAGGGAGCCGATCAGCACGAACATGTCGAACTGATGGACGTCGAAACTCATGCGCGCCGGGCCCCCCTCCGACCTCTGGGACTGCATCCTAGTGTTTGCTCCTATGGACCGCCTGACTGTCGCCCGACGCGCGAACGTGCCTCCCTTTCACGTGATGGACATGCTCGAGCGGGCGGCGCAGCGACAGCGGACGTACGCCGATCTCATCTCACTCACCTCGGGGCAGCCCTCCACGGGGGCGCCGCAGGCGGTCAGCGCCGAGGCGGTGCGGCTGCTGCAGAGCGGTGACCCGCTGGGCTATACGCCGGCGACCGGCATCCTCGAGCTGCGCCAGGCGATCGCCGGACATCACCGGGCGTGGCACGGGATCGACGTCTCCCCCGACGACGTGATCGTGACGACCGGTGCCAGCGGCGGCTTCCTGGCCAGCTTCCTCGCGGCCTTCGACGTCGGGGACCGGGTGGCGATGGCCCGGCCGTCCTACCCCTGCTACCGCAACGTGCTCGCCGCGCTCGGCTGCGAGGTCGTGGAGATCCCGACCGGTGCCGCCGAGCGGTTCCAGCCGACCGTGGAGCAGGTGCGGGAGCTGCACGAGCGCGTCGGCCTGAAGGGGCTCGTGGTGGCCAGTCCGGCCAACCCGACCGGCACGATGCTGCTACCCGAGGAGCTGGCCGCGCTGGCCCGCTACTGCGAGGAGGCCGGCATCCAGCTGATCTCGGACGAGATCTACCACGGTCTGACGTACGGCGGGGACGGTAGCCGTGGCCGCAGCGCCTGGGAGACCTCGCGCGACGCCGTCGTGTTCGGCTCGTTCTCGAAGTACTTCTCGATGACCGGCTGGCGTATCGGCTGGCTGCTCGCCCCCGCTCATCTGCGACGCGCGATCGACGTCCTGGTCGGCAACTTCACGATCTGCCCGCCGGCGCTCGCCCAGCACGCCGCGGTGGCGGCGTTCACCCCGGATGCGTACGCCGAGCTCGACGGTCACGTGACCCGCTACGCGACCAACCGCGAGGTGCTCCTCGACGGCCTCCGCTCGCTCGGGGTCACGGAGATGGCCCCGGCCGACGGAGCGTTCTACGTCTACGCCGACGTCAGCCGCTGGACCGAGGACACCATGGCCTGGTGCCACCAGATCCTCGACCGCACCGGCGTCGCGATGGCGCCCGGGATCGACTTCGACCCGGTCGACGGACACCGCTTCGTACGTCTCTCCTTCGCCGGCTCCGCCGCCGAGATCGACCAGGGGCTAGACCGCCTCTCCACCGTTCTGCGGTAGGGAGGCCGCGCTCCGCCTGGTCTTCACTCCCCGAACGGCGTGGCCGCTCCGCCGGGCATCACTGCCCGGTCGTAGTACTCCCGGCACGAGACGATCTCGAGGTCTCGGTCCAGCACCAGGACGGCGACCGAACGACCGCTGAAGGGCTTGCCGGTCGCCTTCATCTTCCCGCCGCCGAGGTCGTCACCGGAGAAGGTGCCCCGGCCGGTCACCTCCACGACCACGAACCCGTCACCGGTGTGGATGTCCTCGACCGACATCACGAAGTCCGGGACGGCTGCCCGCCACAGACGGTGGTGGGTGGCGATCAGGTCGCGCCCTCGGCGTCGCACCCCGAAGGTCACGTCGAAGTACTCGCCGTCCTCGGCGTAGAGGGCGACGAAGGCTTCCGGGGTCGGCGCGCTCCAGGCATCGGCCCACTGCCGGGCCACATCGGCCGGGGTGGTGGTCGTACTGATGGCAGACAAAGAGTTCTCCCTGTTCCGTGCGGTCGAGATCCGGTCGAGTGTGCTCAGTCCGAACAGGACTAGGACTCGAATTGAGTCGGACTATAGGCCACAGCAACTTCCGCATCAACACCTAAGACTCAAAAAAGGTCCAAGGGGGTGGATGCACGGGACCTTTCGGATTCAAATGGAGTCCTACACTGGCGCCATGAAGCACGATGACCTGCAGGAGCTGTACTGCTCCGTCGCACGCACCTGGTCGGTGATCGGGGAGCGGTGGACGATGATGATCCTGCGCGAGTGCTTCCGCGGTGAACGTCGCTACGACCACTTCCGCTACAAGCTGGGCCTCGGCAGCAACGTCCTCAACGACCGGCTCCGGGTCCTGGTGGACGAGGGCATCCTGGATCGCGTCCAGTACCAGGAACACCCTCCGCGGCACGAGTACCGGATCACCGACAAGGGCGCCGACCTCTACCCGGTGCTCGTCGCCCTGATGTCCTGGGGGGACAAGTACAAGAACGACATCCCACCGGTGCGGCTGATCCATCGCGCCTGTGGCCACGAAGCCGACCCACAGCTGACCTGTGCGCACTGCGCCGAGCCCGTGTCCTGGCGCGAGATGACCGCCGAGTTCGAGCCGGACGCCTGGTAGCGACAGCAGCACGGACCAGGGAGCGACTCCTTCGCACGGTGATGTCCTGAGCCTGCCGCAAGGTAGGCAGCGGAAGGCGCACACCTTGATGAAGCAACACGTACGCCCTAGAGTCAGACTCAATTCGAGTCCTACCAGGCTCGGTCAGCGCGGCTCACGGAGGTGGCCCAGTGCCCTACTACCAGTTCACGGTCCCGGCGGGCGGTGCGACGTTGCAGCACAAGGCCGAGGTCGCCGCGGCGGCCACGAGGGTGCACACCGAGGTCACCGGTGCGTCGGGCGCCTACGTCTACTGCTCGTTCGTCGAGGTCCCGCGTGGCAGCCTCTTCGTGGCCGGCGAGGCGATCGACGCGCCCCGGATGGTCGGGTTGATCCGCGCGGGCCGCTCGCCGGAGGTGCGAGCGAGGCTCATCCACGGAATCGCCGACGCCTGGTCCGAGGTCACCGGAGACGCCAAGGAGAGCCTGGCGATCTTCATCGAAGAGATCCCCGGCGCCAACGCCCTGGAGAACGGCGTGATCCTGCCAGAGGTCACCGAGGAACCCGGCGCGATCTACTGAACACCGACGGCCGCAGTCCGCGGCCGGAGGCGATTTCGAGAAAGTTCACGATTTTACGTTTAGAACCACTCCAGCGGGGTAGGAGGAACACAGAGACCTGTCCGAGGAGGGATATGTACGGCGACAGCGACGTGATCCGCCGCCGGGTGAGCCGTCTGCGTGAGCAGGCGGATGACATCCGCGCGAGTGCCGACAAGCTGGTGACGCAGGCCGAGGCCGTGCCGTGGCACGGGCGGGCTGCGGAGTCCCTCCGTGGACGGATGAAGGAGCGCGCCACCGCGCTGCGAAGCTCGGCCGAGAAGCATGATCGCGCGGCCGACGCCCTGGCCAAGCACCTCAAGCAGGTCGACCTGCTCAAGGAGCAGATCGCCGAGGCCGAGGCTCGCGCCGAGGCGCTGGCCGGCGACGGGCTGGCGGTCGACGGATTCGAGGCCCCCGAGCCGGGCCACAAGGACTGGCTGGAGGTCACCTTCCGATGACGACGATCGATCTGGGCCCCGCTCCGGCGGCACCGACCGAGCCATGGGCAGGAGTGCCGCGCCGGGTCGGCCTGACCCTCCCCGAGCTCACCCACGCCTGCGAGAGCATCGGGGCGCCGCTCCCCTTCGAGGTCGCGACGCACCGCGACGACGGGCTCGACGCCCGGCTGGGACAGACCCGCTCGGCAGCCGAGGACGAGGCCCTGGCTCGCGCCGTCGCCGGCTTCGGCGAGGGCAGCACGTCCCTCCGGCGCCGTGACCTCCTCGACGCCGACGGAGCCCTCGACGCCGGCATCACCGGCGCACTGGGCCTGCTGGCGACGCCGGAGGTGGTCATCGACCTCGACGTCGTCGTCGACTGCCTCCGTGGCCGCGCCTGGCACCGGCAGAAGGGGGAGGCGGCCGCCTCGCTCGCCACCGTGGACGGCCTCGTCTTCGAGCTCTCCTGGTATCCCTCGGCGGCCTGGTCGGCCGAGCTCGGCCGAACCGCGACGCTGCCGGGTGACACCGCCCGGCTGACCTCGGCGGTGCCCGAGCAGCTGGAGGTCCCGTTCGCGACCGCCGACGCCGTCTTCGAGGCCCTGCGCACCGGGCGCGGCGATCTGGTGCCGGTGCTGACCGACGGCGACGTGATCGTCTCCCGAGCCCTCGAGGCGCTGTCCACCGAGGCCCACGGCCGGCTGCGCGCGGTCGTCGCGACGACCGCCGACCCGGAGAACCCGCTGATCGGCACGGTCTCCTGGACGCTGGTCAACGACGGCTGGCGTTCGATGCGTACGGTGTCGCTCGATGGCGAGCTGACACTGCTGATCACCAGCGTCGAGCCGTCCGAGCTCGCCGCCGACCTTGCTCCTGTTCTCGCGGAGGTCCGATGAGCACTTCGTCCAACGATCCGATCAACCGTCTGGGGCCGCTCCCCGGTGGCGCGCCCGACTCGGTGCCGCCTCCCGCAGGTCCGGAGGACAAGTACGAGCAGATCCTCGGTCTGGCCGGCTCCATCGGCGACGCCGGCGCGCAGCTGCGTGAGTGGGCCGAGATCGGCGCGGAGATCCTCACCGACGACGACGTCACCCTCTCCGCCGAGCTCTCCGCGAAGACCTGGGAGCCGGCCGAGGAGGAGATCCGGGCCGCGACCTCCGAGAAGCATGGCGTCCTCGGGCTCGGCCAGGCGCTCGAGGCCGATGCGCTCTCGGTGCGTGCGACCGTGCAGACCTACCGCTGGATCGACGAGCTCCAGACCGCGGCCCGCAGCACGCTGGGCGCCATCGCGGCCAACGCGCTCGACTACCTCGCCCCCGAGGTCGAGCTCGGTGGGTCGTTGCTGTCCGCCGGCCTGATCGAGACCGACGCGCTCGACCGTGAGGGCGTCACCGCCTACCTGGGCGAGCTCGCCCAGGGTCACCCCGAGCTGATGGACCACATCGCCACCGGCGGCGGGCTGCTCGAGTCGCTCGAGCTGCGCTCGCTGCTCACCGCCGACTTCCCGCGCGGCGACGACGCCGGGGCGGCCACCGCGGGCGCGCTGCGTGCCGTCGGTGTCGACGCGTTCGCGGCCGATGCCGGGCATGCGCTGCGCGACGTCGGCGGGGCGCTGGCCGCCACCGAGGAGGACACCCCGGCGGGCGACGTCACCGCCGCCGCCCCGGCCACCGTCGAGGAGCTGATCCGCACCCTCGAGGCCACCGAGACCGGTGTCGCGGTCCAGAAGACAGCGCCCGGTCGCTACATCGCCTACCTGCCGGGTCCCTACGCCGGCCGCCGTCGCCTGCGGCTCGTCTCCGGTGACCTCTCCGACTACATCGCCACCGCGTCGCGGACCATCGAGGAGGCGGTCGAGGCCGACTCACACGTGATGCTCGTCGGCGCCGCGGCCGGGGGAACCGCGGCGGCCGCGATCGCGGCAGCAGCCGGGGCTGCGTACGTCGTGGACCAGGTGGTCACCGTGGGTGCTCCCGGCGCGGCCGCGCCGCGGGTTCCGGAGACCACGCGGGTGCTGTCGCTCGAGGACCGCTCCGACCCGGTCGCGCTCCTCGGCGGGCTCATCAACGCGGGTGTCGGACACCGGTTCACGGTCGTCTACGACGGCACCGTGGCGGAGGAGAGCCAGTACGTGGCCGGCGGGCGGGCCGCGGACAACGCCGCCCACGACGAGCTCCGCGACGAGATCGCGCGGATCCGCAGTCTGGGATACCTCGGCTAGAGCCGCGGGGCTTGCCTCGGGGATGGGAGTCGATACGGTGTAGATGACCCTCGGCACCATCCCCGACCTCACCTGTGCTCGGTCACCGGCCAGTCGATCGCGGAGGGCCCTCTGACGCCTACCCGATCGGTCCTCGTGAAGTCCATCGTCGTCCACGCCGGCCTCCCCAAGACGGGCACCTCCGCGGTCCAGGCGTTCTTCAGCGCCCACACGGACACGCTCGCCAGGGCCGGCATCCGCTACCCCCAGCACCGCGTCGACCAGAACGGCATCAGCGCCGGCAACGCCGGGTCGCTGATGGAGCGCTCAGGTCATCTCTTCGTGGCCTCGCCCCACGAGGTCGCCCGGACGCTCGAGGAGTTCGAGGCCAGCGGCTGCCACACGCTGCTGCTCTCCTCCGAGGCGTTCCTCCCCGAGCTGCCCGGGATCGCTGAGCTGCTGCCGCCACAGGCCCGGTTCGTCCTGTACGTCCGCGATCCCCTCGCCTTCCTGGAGTCCGACTACAACCAGCGGGTCAAGCGGCTCGCGCACGTCGACTCGTTCGAGCCGTCGCCCGGTGCATACGGCGGTTGGCTGGGTCACGAGCACCTCTACCGCGCGCTCGACTCCGAGGCCGTACGCTCCCGGCTCGTCCTCCGGCCCTACCTGCCCGAGCTCTTCGTCGGCGACAATCTGCTCACCGACCTGCTCCACACCGCCGGGATCGACACCGCCGTGCTCGGCGACCTGTCCTTGAAGCAGGTCAACCTCTCCTACTCGCTGCACGCGCTCGAGATCAAGCGAGCACTCAATGTCCTCCCCATCGGGCCGCAGCTGCAGGAGCGCCTCGACGTCCACCTCCAGTCCTGCCCCCTCGGGCCGACGAGCTACACCCTGATACCTCCTGCCGACCACGAACGGCTCCGGAAGAGCGCCGACGACGAGCTGCGCGCGCTCGCGCTGAGATACGACATCGACTCCCTCGAGCCCATGCGGGAGCTGCTGCGCGAGAAGGCGCCGAAGCCCTTCCACCCGCAACAGCTCACCGACGACGAGGTCGACGCCGTCGTCCGCCACATCGCCACCGTCGGCAAACGGCTCACCCGCCGGATCGCCCAGACGCTCCTCGAGCACCCCGAGATCAAGCTCGTCTACCCGTCGCTGCGGGACTCGTTCGCCCGGGCGGCCGCCGCACTCGACGCGGAGACTCCGGCAAAGCCGAAGCGCCGTTGGTTGAGCCGCCGTAGCCGCTAGGCGGAGGCGTGTCGAAACCAACCCGGTCGTCTGCGGTGTTGGTTCCGACACGCTCGCTGGCGCTCGCGGCTCAACCAGCGTCTACGAGAGGTCGGCGACCACGATGGTGTGGTTGTCGGGTTCCCCGGCGGCGGCGACGGCGGCCGAGACCGCATCGGCGACCGACTGCGGGCCGGCCTCGGCGGTGATCAGCGGATCGAGGTCGTCCACGTAGGAGTGGACGCCGTCGGTGGTGAGCACCAGCCGGTCACCGGGCAGCAGCTCCAGCGACATCTCGTCGGCGACGACCCCGGGCACCAGGGCGCGGTTGAGCAGCGCCCGGTGCTCGTGGGAGCGGGCCTCGTCGGCGGTCAACTGGCCGGCCTCGACCATGGCGGCGACGACCGTGTGGTCGTGGGTGACCTGGCGTACGTGCCCGTCCCGCACCAGGTGGACCCTGGCGTCGCCGATGTGGGTGATCCGCGCGGTCGAGCCGTGCAGATCGACGGCGGTCAGGGTGGTGCCCGACTTCGGCACCTCCGCGAAGACCTCCTGGATGGCCGCGCGCAGCCCGCCACCGGCGTACGCCGTCAGGGCCGCTCCGGCGAGGTCGTCGCGCTCGCCGGTGCCGTCGGCGACGGCGATCAGCTCGGGGGTGACCAGGACGGCGTCCTGCTGGCTGGCCCGGCGACCGGTCTCGTGGCTGACGCCGAACTCGGCGTGCAGGGTCTCGGTTGATGTGGTCATCGGATGTGCCTCGCTCCTCAATCGGTGGACGAGGACGGAGACCATGGTGCGACGGGTGGCGTTGTCGGCCTCGACCTGGCGCCAGTAGGTCTCGAGCTCGGCCGCCGCGAGCGCGGCGGGCATGTCGACGATCTCCCGGATCCGGGCCAGCGGCATCCCGATCAGCCGCAGCTTGGCCACCAGGCGAGCACGATCCACCTGGTCGGGCGCGTAGCGGCGATAGCCGGAAGCCGCATCCACCTCGGCAGGCAGCAGCAGGCCCAGGTCGTCGTACAACCTCAGCGCCTTCGGCGTCAGCCCGGTCGCCCGGGCGAAGTCGCCGATGTTCACAAGCCCCTTCAGGCCGCTCATGCGACCGCTCCCGTGGCGCAAGCGCCAGAATACGAGAGCGGTCGCCTGAGGCTTGTCGTCGCTCGCTGACGCTCGCTCATGATCACCATCCTCCCCGGTGATGGTCACCGGTGTCATCAGATTGGTGTCTGACCCTGGGGCAACCTCAAGCCCCGGTCTGCTCGGCCCACTTCTCGAGCAGCCGGGCGAGGGAACGCCGCTCCGCCGCGGTGAAGACGGCGAGCAGGCGGTGCTCGTTGGCGATGTGGTCGGTGAAAGCGGCGTCGATCAGCTCCCGACCGCGCTCGGTCAACGCGATCCGGCGCCCGCGACCGTCCTCGTCCCGGCGGTCCCGGCTGACCCAGCCCTGGGCCAGGCACCTGTCGACCCGCTTGGTGACCGCCCCTGAGGAGACCATCGTCTGCTCGCCGAGCTCCTTCGGAGTCAGGGCGTACGGAGCACCCTGCCGTCTCAGCGTCGCCAGCACGTCGAACTCCCCCTCGCCCAGGCCATGGGCCGCGTAGACCTCGACGAGCTCGTCGGTGAGCCGCAGCGCGAGGCGGTGCAGCCGGGCGATGACGGCCTGCGGGGTGATGTCGAGGTCGGGGCGCTCCTGCTCCCACTGCGCCATCACGGTCGAGACGTGGTCTGCCATGACACTGGAATATATCTTACGAGGAAGATATTATCTCTTCCATGGAAAGTAGATTGGCGACCCTCGCGCTGACCGCGATCGCCCCGGTGGCCTGGGGGTCCGGCTACTTCGTCACGGCCACGTTCCTACCTCCGGACAGGCCGTTGTTCGGCGCGGTGGTGCGGGCGCTGCCCTTCGGCCTGCTGCTCCTGGCGCTCCGGCCGGGCCTGCTCCACGGCTCCTGGTGGTGGCGTACGGCAGCGCTCGGCCTGCTCAACTTCGGGGCGTTCTTCGCCCTCGTCTTCGTCGCCGCCTACCGGCTCCCCGGCGGCCTCGCCGCGACCCTGACCGCGGTCTCGCCGATCGTGGTGATGCTGCTGGCCTGGGCGTTCGCTGGCGAACGCCCGCGGGCCGGGTCGCTCGCCGCCGGCGTCGTCGGTGCCGTCGGCGTGGCCCTGCTGGTGCTCCGCGGGGGCGCGAGTCTCGACCTGATCGGGGTCCTGGCCGCCTTCGCCGCGGTCGCCGTCTTCTCCACCGGCTTCATCCTCGTCAAGGTCTGGCAGCCGCCGGTCGGGCTGCTCACGTTCACGGCCTGGCAGCTCGTTCTCGGTGGCCTCGCCCTCGCCCCGGTGGCCCTCCTCGTCGAAGGTCCGCCGCCCGCTCTCGACCTGCCCGCGATCGGGGGCTACGCCTACATCGGCATCGTCGGCACGGTCGTCGCCTACGCCGTCTGGTTCCGTGGCGCCCGGCGGCTGCCGGCCGCCGCGGTGTCGTTGGTCGGCCTGCTCAACCCGGTCGCCGGCATCCTCATCGGCCTCGCCTTCGCGGGAGAACATCTCACCCCGATCAGCGGGCTCGGGATGGCGCTGGTGCTCGGTGGCGTACTCCTCGGGCAGCCAGCCGTGCTGGACCGGATCAGCGCCAGACGTCGGCCAGCACCCGCCTCGTGTGCCGACGTTGGAGCCGCCGGATAGGTTCACCCCCATGAAACTGCGTGCACGTGCGCTCGAGCTTCTCGTCTTCACCGTCGGTGCCGGCACCTTGGGATCGGAGATGGCCGCGGCTCGGCTGCTCGCTCCGTGGTTCGGTGACTCGACGATCGTGTGGGCCAACACGATCGCGACGGTGCTGGTGGCGCTCGCGATCGGCTACTCCGTCGGCGGCAGGATCGCCGACCGGAACCCGCACCCCTCCGGCCTCGCCAAGATCGTGCTCGTCGCCGCCGCCCTCCTGGCCGCGGTGCCGTTCATCGCCGACCCGTTCCTCCCGCTCGCGGTCAAGGCGGTCGACCAGCTCAGCATCGCGACCTTCGCCGGCTCGCTGGTCGGGGTCGGCGTGCTGCTCGCGATCCCGCTGTTCCTGCTCGGCATCGTCAGCCCCTATGCCGTCCGGCTGAGCGTCGAGGCCGTCGAGGACGCCGGCCACGCGGCCGGACGCCTCTACGCGATCTCGACGGTCGGCTCCCTGGTCGGCACCTTCGCCGCCTCGCTGTTCCTCATCCCGGTCGTCGGGACCCGGCGTACGTTCCTGATCTTCGCTCTCCTGATGGCGGTCTGCGCGATCCCGCACCTGGTCAAGCGGCGGCTGCCGGCCGCGGTCGTGCCGGTCGCGATCCTCGCCCTGATCGCACTGCCGACCGGGTCGATCAAGACGCTGACCAGCAACGGCGGCGAGGTGATCTGGGAGAAGGAGACCGAATACCAGTACGCCCGCGTGGTCGAGTACGACGACGGCAGCCGCTACCTCGAGCTCAACGAGGGCCACGCCGTGCACTCGGTCTACAACGAGGGTGAATGGCTCACCGGCGCCTACTGGGACGAGATGCTCTCGCTGTCGTACGCCGGTGCGGAGGCCCCGAAGTCGGTGGCGATCCTGGGCTCGGCCGCCGGGACGACCGCGCGCCAGTTCGGTCACTTCGCCCCGGAGACCCGGGTGGACGCCGTCGAGATCGACGAGGACGTCACCGAGGTCGGCCAGAAGCTCTTCGACCTCCAGGACCACCCGAACCTCCACCTCCACACCGCCGACGCCCGCCCGTGGCTGCAGAAGCAGACCCGGAAGTACGACGCGATCATGGTCGACGCCTACCACCAGCCCTACATCCCGTTCTACCTGACCACGAAGGAGTTCTTCGCGCTGGCGAAGTCCCACCTGAACCCGGGCGGGGTGCTCGTCGTGAACTCAGCCCACCCGGAGGGCTCCACAGCGCTGGAGAAGGTCCTCACCGCAACCCTGCGGACCTCGTTCGGCGAGGCCGTGTGGCGGTCGGACTCCGGCCCGACCAACACGCACCTGATCGCGACCGTCGACCCGGATGCGGATCCCGCGGCCGATCTCATCGCCACCGCGCAGTCGCAGCCCGCCGACCTCGCCGGCACCCTCACCGACTCTGCCGCCCGGCTCGAGCCGGGCGTCCGGGGCGGGACGGTCTACACCGACGACGTCGCGCCGGTCGAGTGGCTCACCGACCTCAGCCTTCTCGAGGTTGCCTGACCCGCTCGGGCGTTTCACCTCGCCGATCGGGGTCTTGCGCAGGCACCCGACGCAGACCTGGTCGGGCGCGACCTTGCTGAGCCTGCGCGGCGGCAGCACGTGCCACGTGCCCAATCGGCGGCCGCACATGGTCATCACGTACCCGTTGCTCCTCTTGACCGAGCGAAGGTGCCAGAAGCTGCCTCGGTCGGTGCGGTAGACCAGCGGATCCTTGGACAGGACCGGCGGCCTCTCACTGGATCGCATGCTGAGTCTGTCGTCTACGAACACGAATTCCCCCCAAGGAATGTCGATGGCTCTCGTCGTTGAGTGCCTCGAGACGCCGGTCTCCAGCGGGGGCCAGGTCGCCCAACGCCCCGAGGCTTGTTCGACCCTAAGTCCACTCATTGCAATGGGTCAAGGCTGAAAGGGTGGGGCTATGCGGCTATTCGGGATCTGTACGCCTCAGTAACGTGTTCTCCCATGAGCAACCCCCGTCCGCGCGGCCTGCCGAAATACCTCCACGTGGCCGACTATCTGCGGGCCCAGATCGACGACGGCACCTACCAGCCCGGCGAGCGTCTACCGACCGAACCCGAGCTGATGGACACCTTCCCCTACGACCGCGCCACCATCCGGCGAGGTCTGGCGGTGCTGCGCAACGAAGGCCTGATCACCAGCGAGCAGGGCCGTGGTGTCTTCGTACGCGACGCCACCAAGACCCGCTACGACCTGATGAGCATGCTGATCACCGACCGGAGCCACCCGGCGAAGCCGGACGCGGCTTACAACCAGCCGCCGCGCGGCCCGGACGACGGTCTCTCGATCGAGCACGCCTACGAGGTGATCGCGGCCGGCGAGAAGCTCGGGGCGGCCTTCGAGATCGATCCCCGCAGCGAGCTCCTCAGCACCACCTACACCTTCTACATCAGCGGCGACGACACCGCCGAGTACCGCACCACGGCCTACATCCCGTATCCGCTGGTCATCGACACCCCGCTGGCCACCCCGACCGACGACTGGCCGCAGCCTCCGATCAAGGACCTGCTGGCCACCGTCGGCGTGAAGGTGACCACGGTCGCAATGGACATCGAGTCGCGGATGCCGACGCCGCAGGAGACCTACGACCTGCAGATCCCCGACGGCACCCCGGTCCTCTCCGACCGGCGCCGCTTCCTGGCCGAGGACCGCGTCGTGTGCATCACCGACTCCGTCGGGGTCGCCGACCGGATCGTCTACGGACTGGACCTGAAGCTGCAGTAGCGCCTGTCGGCTGCCGCGGGGCGAACGAATTTTCGTTCGTCGCCGGCACGGCCGGGCCGGTCGGTGAAAGAAAAGTTTCTTTCACCCGGGAGGGTGTGTCTCCAAGCGACGGGTTGGAAGGCGAACGAATTTTCGTTCGCCGCGAAACGACACCCTCCAAGGAGCCAGTACTGGCGACCACACCCCGGCCGCCGCCCCGATAGCCAGCCAAATCTTTCTCGACCTGATCCGGTGTCAAGGATCGCCGAAGGCGACCGGCGAAGCCGGCGGCCAAAGGCCGTCCTTTACTCCGGACCAGGTCGAGAAACAATCGAGGAACGGGTCGGCGGCCCACACCACCACAAAATCACGATCCCTGACCGTCAGGCCAGGTCGTGGACGAACTCGGAGAGCTGCGTGAGGTTGCGGCACTCCCGCATCTCGATGATCGACCCGTAACGGGTCGCCTCCGAGTCCCCGGTGTCCCATTGCGTACGAACCTCCGGGTTGAGCCAGTGCGCATGCCGGCTCCCCTCGACCATCGCGCGCAGCGAGCCGACGGCGAGGTCGGAGTAGTTGGACCGGGCGTCGCCGAGGATGAGCAGCGACGACTTCGGACCGAGCGCGTCGGCGTGCCGCTCCTGGAAGAGGGAGAACGCCCGGCCGTAGTTGGTGCGCCCCATCCGGGCCGAGTGCTCGGTCGCCTTCGTCAGCTCGGTCATCGTGTCGACCAGGTCGGCGCCGGGCTTGAAGTAGGACGTGACCTCGTGGATCTCGTCGACGAAGGTGAACGCACGTACCTTCCCGAACTGCTCGCGCAGCGCGAAGACGAGCATCAGCGTGAACGTCGCGAAGTTGGACACCGAACCCGACACGTCGCACAGGATCACCAGCTCGGTGCGGTGCGGCCGCTTCGGGCGGTAGCGCAGGTCGACGGGGACCCCGCCGGTGGACATCGAGGACCGGAGCGTACGCCGCAGGTCCACCGCTCCTCGCCGGCGGGCGTGGTGCTCCTGGGTGAGCCTGGTCGCCAGCCGGCGAGCCAGTGGGTAGATCTCGCGCCGGAGCGCCTCCAGGTCGGCCCGGCGCGCGTGCAGGAAGTCGAGCTTCTCGATGGTGGGGCGGACGGCGATCTTGGCGATCTGCTCGGGGCCCTTCTCCTCCGCGATCCGGCGGCGTGCGTCGGCTTCGACGAGACCGCTGAACCGATCCATGCGTCGGGTGCCGACGCGCGCCGCCTCCTCCTCGGTCCAGCCGCCCTGCTGGAGGCCCTCGATGAGCCGCGCGGTCAGCTCGTCGGTCGAGAGCCGGCGCAGCGCCGTGTAGGACGACCACGAGCTCAGCCCCGGCCCGCGACCCGGCATCGCGCCGAAGCGCGCAACCGCCTCGGCGGCGAGCTGGCGGAGCATCTCGACGTCGTCGGCCTCGAGCGCCTCGGCCAGCCGCGAGCTGAACTCGGAGAGCGCCTCGGGCCCGTCCTTCGCCACCCCGGCGGCCTCCGCCTCGGCGTCCGTCCCCGAGCCGACCATCCGCGGGAAGTAGAGCTCGAAGAGCCCGTCGAAGGTGGTCCGCTGGTTGGCGCGCTTGACCAGGGTCGCGGCGTACGCCTCCCTGACCTGGGTCCGGTCGTTCCAGCCGATCAGGCCGAGGGCGGTGACGGCGTCGAGGCCTTCGGAGAGCGACACCGGCAGCCCGGCTCCCCGAAGTGCCTCGAGGAACTCGATGTGCCGGTCGAGAAGAGTCACCTCTTCAACCGCAGCTCTCGGACCGCGCGGTCGACGTCGGAGGAGTGCTTGAGGACGACGCCGAGGGTGTCGGCGACGGCCTTGTCGGAGAGGTCGGTGATCTCCAGCGCGATCAGGGTGCGCGCCCAGTCGACGGACTCGGCGATGCTCGGCGACTTCTTGAGCTCGAGCTCGCGCAGCCGGCCGACGACCGAGACGAGCTGGCGGGCGACCTTGTCGTCGAGGCCGGGCACCTGGGAGAGGACGATCTCGCGCTCGCGGTCGGCGTCGGGGTAGTCGAGGTGGAGGTAGAGGCAGCGTCGCTTGAGCGCCTCGGAGAGCTCGCGGGTGGCGTTGGAGGTGAGCACCACCAGCGGACGGCGGGTCGAGGTCATCGTGCCGAGCTCGGGGATGGTCACCTGGAAGTCGGAGAGCACCTCGAGCAGCAGCCCCTCGACCTCGACGTCCGTCTTGTCGACCTCGTCGATGAGCAGCACCGTCGGCTCCTCACGGCGGATCGCGGTCAGCAGCGGCCGCGTCAGCAGGAACTCCTCGGAGAAGATGTCGTCGTGGGTCTCCTCCCACGCCTGACCGTCGCTGGCCGCCTGGATGCGGAGGAGCTGCTTCTTGTAGTTCCACTCATACAGCGCCCGGGCCTCGTCCAGCCCCTCGTAGCACTGCAGCCTGACCAGCTCCGCCCCGGTCGCGCGGGTGATCGCCTTGGCGAGCTCGGTCTTGCCCACGCCGGCCGGCCCTTCGATGAGCACCGGCTTCTCCAGCGCCCCCGCGAGGTAGGTCGTCAGCGCGGTCGAGTCGTCCGCGAGGTAGCCGACGTCTCCCAGACGGGTGACGGCCTCGGCGGGCGAGGAGAACCAGGAAGACGTACGCGAAGGCATGACGCGACACTAGCGACTCCGCTCCTGGTCTGCTCCCGGTGTCCGGGTAGGACTTTCGTCATAGTGCCCGGCGCAGACCGTCACCGTCGGGCTTATCGGTCGTTGGACAGGCGTGCACTCGGACACCCCGCGACTCCTGACTCTGGTCGTCGTCGCCATGAAGATCTGCGCGCTGACGGCGCTGGCAGCCTTCTGTCTGGTTGCCGTCACCACGCCGTCCGAGCCTCGGTCGCTGGCGAAGAGGGAGCAGCCCGAGCTCGCCGCGATGCTCGAGCAGCACCACTGCGTGGCTCCGCCGACGATCGCGCCCTGGCGCCGGGAGAGCGCCATCATCCGCTCCCCGCTCGGCGAGCTGAAGCACGTCCCCCTCGATGTCGGCCAGCTGATCGAGCAGGGCAAGGCGCGCGGTGAGCTGATCGCCTTCTGCGCCGACCCGGCTCCCTAGAGACGCAGGGTCAGCCCACCGCGGCCATCGCGTCGAGGAAGACCCGGATCACGCGCTCCAGCGCCGTTCGGTCGCCCTCGACCTGGAGGTCGCCCTTCGCCAGGGCCTCGTCGAGGGGCTGCTCGAGGAGCGCCACGCCCGCCCAGCTGGTCGAGTCGCCGGTCACGGCGACGTCCACCCGGGGGAGGTCGCCGACGTCGAGGTCGAAGCCGAACTCGTTCCAGTCCAGCCGGAACTGCTGCGGCGCCACGTCGGGGCAGCGAGCGTCGGTCAGGTTCCACCGCACCCGGACCGGAGCCTGGGTCGTCAGGCTGCGGGGCGGGACCATCGTGCGCATCGCGACCATCACCCCGCTGGGAGTCATCCCGGTCGACGGGACGGGGAAATGGGCCGATCCTTCCAGGGCCCACAGCGACAGGGCGCTGAGGACCTCCTCCAGCTCCCGGCCCCAGTCGGTCAGGGCGTACGCCGTGGTCTTGGTGAGATAGCCGAGCTCGGTCTCGACCACGACGCCCGCACGCTCCAGGAACCGCAGCCGCTCGTTGAGCTCCTCGGTCCCGACACCGATCAGGGAGGACCTCAGATCAGGAGACGTACGCGGCCCGAACATCAGCTCGCGCACCACGATCAGGCTCCACCGGTCACCGATCAGATCCAGGGCGTGCGCGGCCGCGCACGCGTCTCCCAGGTCCCCGTAGGACAGGTTCAGGGTCACGTCGATCCTCTCCGAGTCTGGATCCGCCGATTCCAGTGAACCACGCCACACCCACGGCGCGCAGGCACCGAGGTCGGCCCGTGGTCAGCCAGTGGTCAGCCGGGGGTCAGCTGGCCTCGGCAAGGGTGTCCGCGAACAGCCCGAGCACGCGGTCCAGCGCGGCGCGGTCGCCGGCGACCTCGAGCCCCGCCTCGGCGATCGCGGCGTCCACGGGGAAGCCCATGAACACGACCCCGGTCCAGGCCGTCGAGTCGCCCGCGATGGTGACGTCGGCGTCCTCGAGGGTGCCCTCGGCGAGGTCGAACTGGTTGCCCTTCCACACGAGCCGGAACTGCTGCGGGTCGGCGTCCGGACGGCGGGCGTCGGTCAGCTCCCAGGCGACGCTGATCGGCTCGGGGGTCGTCGCGCTGCCGGCGGGCACCATCGTGCGCATCGCCACCATCACGCCGCTCGGCGTCATCCCGGCGGACATGATCGGGAAGCGGGTCGAGCCATGGGCCCAGCGACCGAGCGCCCCGAGGATCGACTCGAGCTCACGGCCCCACGGGGTGAGGGCGTAGGCCGTCGTCTTGGTGATGTAGCCGAGCTCGGTCTCGACCACGACGCCGGCGTGCTCGAGGAACTGCAGGCGGTCCTTGAGCTCGTCGGGGCCGACCCCGATCACCGAGGACTCCAGGTCGCGGGCGGTGCGCGGCCCGAACATCAGCTCCCGCACCACGATCAGGCTCCACCGGTCACCGATCAGGTCCAGGGCGTGCGCGGCCGCGCACGCGTCTCCCAGGTCCCCGTAGGTCAGGTTCAGGGTCACGTCGATCCTCTCCGAGTCATTCGATCCCATCGAGGGTAGTGAGCCCGAACTACGGGTGGTCAGTGCCAGAGGTCCCGCCGCGCCGGTGAAATGCCGGCGCTACGCGATCGCGGCGTACGCAGCCGCGACCCGCTCCACCGCCCGCCGGTCGCCCTCGATGCCGACCGTGTCGGCCGGCGCGCCGGCGAAGACCACGCCGGCCCAGGCGGTCGAGTCGCCGGAGACGGTCGCCGCGGGCGCATCGTCCGCACCCTCGGTCAGCTCGAAACGGTCCGCGTCCCAGTGCAGGCGGTAGCGGCGTACGCCTGCGGCGGGACGCCGCTCGTCGTGCAGGTCGATCGCGATCCGGACCGGGCCCTCGTCCCACCCGGCCATCGTGGCGTAGGGGGCCATGGTGCGCATCGCCACGATCGCCCCGTCGGGGGTCATGCTCCCCTCCGGCACCGGGAAGCCGGGCGAGCGCTGCGCCCAGCGACCGAGCGATCGCATCACGTCCTCGAGCCCCTGCCCCCACTCGGTGAGCCGGTAGACGTGGGTCCGCCCGAGGTCGTCGAGCCGGGCCTGCTCGACGACGCCGCTGTCCCGCAGCGCCTTCAGCCGGGCGGTGAGGACGGCAGGCGTGATCCCGACGACGGCCGAGGCGAGGTCCGCGAAACGGCGCGGACCGAGCAGCAGCTCCCGCGCGATCACCATGCTCCACCGGTCGCCGATGACATCCATGGCGTGCGCGGTCGCGCAGGCATCACCCAGGTCGGCGTACGTCTGCTTCTTCGGCATCTTTCCTCCAACTCTCTTCACAAGAGTATCAACTATGTTTAACGTAGTTCCATGATCACGATCGCCCTCCCCACCCGGGATCGCCCCCGGTCCCATGTCTTCCTCCGTGACGGCCTCGGCCTGGAGACGCCCGGAGAGCTCGCTGAGGACGGGGTCCCCGAGCCCTTGCGCGCAACGCTGTCCGACTCCTGCGAGGTGATGATGATCCCCACCGGCGGGTTCAGATGGGTCACCGGCCAGCTCGCGGACGAGCCGATCGACGCGGCGACGCTGCCCCCGCCCGACGGCCCGAAGCAGTGCCTGGTCACCCTCGAGCTCGGCTCGCGCGACGACATCGAGGCGCGCTACGCGGCCGCCACGACGGTCGGCCGCGGAGTGATCGCGCCGGAGGCGGCACCGTGGGGCGAGTACCGGGCGCTCGTCGCGGACCCCGACGGCCATCTCTGGCAGCTGACGTCCCGCTGAGGACCGGTCGTGCCACCCCTAGAATCTCCCTATGGCCGGAGACGACACACGGATGCTGCTGCTGGGGGCGGTGGCGCTGTTCGAGCCCGTCAACGGCTACCAGATCCGGCGCGAGCTGATGTCGTGGCAGGTCGACCAGTGGGCCAACATCAACCCGGGCTCGATCTACCACGCACTGACCTCGCTCGCCGACAAGGGCCATCTGACCAGGCACGATCTGGTGGACAACGGGCGTACGGTCGCGGTCTACGAGATCAGCGCCGGCGGCCGCGCGGAGCTGGAGCGTCTGATCACCCGGTCGCTGGAGGCCGTCGACGCCTACAACGGCCTCTCCTTCTACGCCGCCTTCTCGCTCGTCCCGCTGCTGGAGCGGCCGGCCGCGGTCCAGCACCTGAGCGTCCGGCTGAAGAACCTGGAGCGCACGATCAAGGAGCTCGACGCCGCGGCCCGGGTGAATGCGCGCATGGCGCCGCCCCACACCGTCAGCGGCCTGCACCTCCAGATCGACAAGCTCCGCTCGGAGCGGTCCTGGCTGGTCGAGGTGCTGGACGACGTACGCAGCGGCAAGCTGTTCTTCGCCGGCGACGCACCCGGGTGGACGCCTGCCGACGACGACCCGGGGTGGCAGATGGACGCCGACCGGAAGCGCTACCGGGAGATGCTGCGGGGCTGAGCCTCCACCCTCCCGGCGGAATCGGTTTGACAACCCGGGTTCAAGATTGAACACTCGCCCTATTCAAGTTTGAACATCTCGGTAAAATCGAGTGATAGTCATCGATGGTCCGTGCTTGTCTGGGACTTGCACGCACAAGGGAGTGACACATGATTCACGCACGCGGCCTGAGGCACACCTTCGCCTCCGGCCATGGCAAGCAGAAGAGAGAAGTCGTCGCGGTCGACGGAGTCGACCTCGACGTCGAAGAGGGCGAGGTGGTCGGCTTCCTGGGCCCGAACGGCGCCGGCAAGACCACCACGCTGCGCATCCTCACCACCCTCCTCAAGCCCACGGCGGGCACCGCCACGGTCGCGGGCTTCGACGTGGCCAGGCAGTCCGTCGAGGTCAGGCGGAGCATCGGCTACTGCTCCCAGGTCGGATCGACCTTCTCGGGGGCCTACGCAGGCGACGAGGTCGTCGACCACGGCATGCTCTACGGGATGTCCAAGAAGGACGCGGTCGCCCACGGGCAGGCGCTTTTCGAGAGGCTTCAGCTCGACGGGCTGTGGCGCCGCAAGCCCCGCAACATGTCCGGCGGGCAGAAGCGCCGCCTCGACATCGCGATGGCGCTGATCCATGCCCCGAGGCTGGTCTTCCTCGACGAGCCCACCACTGGCCTCGACCCGCAGGCGCGGGCCAACCTGTGGGACCACATCGCCTCGCTGCGTACGGACCACGGGGCGACGGTCTTCCTGACCACCCACTACCTCGACGAGGCCGACACCCTCGCTGACCGGGTCATGGTCATCGACCAGGGCCGCATCGTCGCCAACGACACCCCGGAGAACCTCAAGGCCGCCGTCTCCGGCGACCTCGTCTCCCTGGAGGTCGCCACCGACGAGCAGGTCGCGATCGCGCGCGACAAGCTCGGCTCGATCTCGGAGAACGTCGAGGTCGACGAGCGGCTGGTCAGCGGCCGGGTGCCGCGGGCCGGGAAGGCCGTCCCCGGCCTGCTGCGCGACCTGGAGTCCAACGGCGTCTCCCTGGAGTCGATCGAGGTCGCCCGCCCCACCCTGGACGACGTCTTCCTGACGCTGACCGGACGATCGCTGCGCGATGCCGACTCAGGCACACCCGAGGCCGACGAGGCCGAGCAGACCCAGGAGGCCCAGTGATGACCGAGTTCCAGCAGCCCGTCCTCAGGTCCGGCTTCTTCCGGGAGTCGATGGTCGTCTTCAACCGCCAGCTGCGGATGAACCTCCGCAACCCGGCCTGGGTGCTGATCGGCGTGATGCAGCCGATCCTCTACCTGCTGCTCTTCGGCCCGCTGCTCGAGCCGCTCATCGAGGAGCTCGGCGGCAACGCCTACAACTGGTTCGTCCCCGGCATGCTCGTCCAGCTCGGCATCTTCGGCGCGATGTTCGCCGGCTTCTCGCTGATCGGCGAGTGGCGCGAGGGCGTCATCGAGGCGGAGCGGGTCACCCCGGCGTCGCGGGGCGCGCTGCTGTTCGGGCGTCTCTACCGCGACCTGCTGCAGATCCTGGTGCAAGCGATCATCCTGGTCGCCCTTGGCCTGGTGATGGGCATGGACTTCAGGCCGGTCGGCATCCTCGTCGGGATCGCGATCACCGTGATGATCGGTGGTGCCGGAGCCGCCGCCTCCAACGCGTTCGCGCTGCTCGTGAAGAGCGAGGACGTGATGGCGCCGGTGACCAACATGCTGCTGATGCCGATCCTGCTGCTCTCGGGCATCTTCCTGCCGATGAGCTTCGGCGCGAGGTGGCTCGAGGCGCTGGCCGACGTGATCCCGACCAAGCACATCGTCGACGCGGTCCGTGCCTCGTTCTTCGGTGACCTCGGGATGGGCGACATCGGCTGGGGACTCGGCTGGACCGTCGCCCTGTTCGCACTCGCGGTCTGGTGGGGAATCTCCACCTTCCGCAAGGAGAACGCTTAGCAAAACACCGGGGCCGTTCTCAGTAGCGACTCAGCGAGGGGTGGCAAGGTAGGAGTGTGAACAGCCCTGCCACCCCTCGTGATGGGTCCAGCGACAGCCCCGGCGACAAGCCGCACGTGCTGGTCGTCGACGACGACAAGGCCGTGCGTGAGTCGCTGCGCCGGTCGTTGGAGTTCAACGGCTACGTCGTCGCCCTGGCCGGCGACGGCGCCGAGGCGCTGGCCGGGATCGCCAACCACGGTCCCGACGTGGTCGTGATGGACGTGATGATGCCCCGCCTCGACGGCATCGAGGCCACCAAGGCACTGCGGGCAGCCGGCAACGACGTACCGATCCTGGTGCTGACCGCCCGCGACGCCGTCGGCGACCGGGTCGACGGCCTGGACGCCGGGGCCGACGACTACCTCACCAAGCCGTTCGCGCTCGAGGAGCTGCTGGCCCGGCTGCGTGCACTGCTGCGCCGGGCGGCTCCGATCGGCGAGGACGACGAGGAGACGCTCACCTTTGCCGACCTGTCCATGAACACCACCACCCGCGAGGTCACCCGGGGCGAACGCGCCATCGAGCTCACCCGCACCGAGTTCACGCTCCTGGAGATGTTCCTGCGCCGACCCCGCCGCGTACTCGACCGGTCCTTCATCCTCGAAGAGGTATGGGGCTACGACTTCCCGACGACGGCCAACTCGCTCGAGGTCTACGTCGGCTACCTGCGGCGCAAGACCGAGGCCGAGGGTGAGGCCCGGCTGATCCACACCGTGCGCGGCATCGGCTACGTCCTGAAGGAGCCGTGAGCAGCGCCGTGACCACGCCGGCCACCAGCTCGCGCTACCGCGGCTCTCTGGCGGGCCGGGTCACCCTGCTGACGACCCTCGCGGTCGCCGGCTCGATCGCGCTGATCGCGGTCGGGCTCTACTTCGTCGTACGCATCCAGCTGCAGGCCAACATGGACGAGTCGCTGTTGAAGCGGGCCACCTCCGCCGCAGCCAACACCGCATCGATCCAGGACGCACGAACAGGCGCGGCCTTCCCTACCTGGGTGCTGAACGCAGGCGACATCCAGGTCGCCGAGGTCGACGACTCGCACAACTACTGGTCACCGACGCTCGGCACGTTCCCACGCCCCGGCGTGCCCGAGGAGGCGGTCGCCAAGCGCGAGGCCAAGCAGTCGGTCCGTACGGTCTCCACCAAGGTCGGCGTCTTCCGGGTCGTCACCGTCCCGATCCCCGAGAGCAACTCGGCTCTGATGCTGGCACAGTCGCTGGGGCCGCAGCAGGAGATGTACAAGCGACTCGGGCTCGTCGTGCTCTTCTTCGGCGCGGCCGGTGTCGTCGCCGCGGCGTTCGCCGGCTGGCTCGTGGCAGCGGGCGGGCTACGGCCGGTGCGGCGGCTGACCGCGTCGGTCGACCGGATCGCGACCACCGAGGACCTCACCCCGTTGCCGGTCGAGGGCGACGACGAGATCGCCCGGCTGGCCACCTCGTTCAACCGGATGCTGTCCGCCGTCTCCGCATCCCGGGACCGGCAGCGGCAGCTGGTGGCGGACGCCTCGCACGAGCTGCGTACGCCGCTGACCTCGCTCCGCACCAACGTCGAGCTCCTCACCCAGGCCGACGCCTCGATCTCCGGCGAGCAGCGGGCCGACCTGCTCGGCGACATCCGCGCCCAGATCGAGGAGCTCACCAACCTGATCGGCGATCTCGTCGAGCTGGCCCGCGATGCGCCGGCCGAGCCGACCCTGGAGACGGTGGACGTCTCCGACGTGGTGGACCGGGCGCTCTCCCGGGTGCGCCTGCGCGCGCCGTCGGTGACCTTCACCGAGGAGATGGAGCCGTGGTGGGTCCTGGGTGACGCCAGCTCGTTGGAGCGCGCGATCACCAACCTGCTCGACAACGCCGCCAAGTGGTCGCCCGAGTCCGGCACGGTGCACGTCTCGCTCCGCGATGGGGTGCTCAACGTCGACGACGAGGGTCCGGGCATCGCCGACGACGACATCCCCTACGTCTTCGACCGGTTCTACCGCTCCACCGAGGCCCGCTCGATGCCCGGCTCCGGGCTCGGCCTCGCCATCGTCCGGCAGGTCGCCGAGCGCACCGGCGGGTCGGTCTCCGCATCCCGCTCACCGCACGGTGGCGCACGGATGACCCTGCGCCTGCCCGGCTCGGCCTCACCCCGGCCGACCGAACCACCCACGGCTGTGTTGAACGATTGAGGGTCGAACCATTGAGATACGCCGTCCTGGCGCCCGCTCTGCTGGCGCTGCTCTCCCTCGCTGCCTGCGGAGCCGGGGAGCCCGCCGATCCGTCGGCGTCCGCCTCGGGGGATGCCGCCAAGAAGACGTTCAACCCCTGCGACGGGCTCGACATCACCCCCGTGGAGAAGGCCCTCGGCAGCCAGCTCCGCGTCGAGAAGGGCACCTCGGCGGCACCCCGCTGCGCGTTGCTTCCCGAGGAGTCCGGCGGGACGGCGTACGACCTGAACTACCTGCCCTTCGACGGCACCCTCGCGGATGCGTGGAAGACCATGGACGTGAAGGCCGGGGACGTCAGTGAGCCCGAGATCGAAGGCGCCGATGACGCCCGGCTGGTCAAGCAGCAGGGCACCAACTCGTACGCCGTCACCGGCTTCGTCCAGAACGGCACCCTGATCCAGAGCTTCAACTCCGTCGACCTGGATCCGTACGACGGTGACGCCATGGACCGCGCCGCCCAGGCCCTGCTCGAGCAGCTGAGCGCCAACGCGCCGTAGCCGAAGCGTCAACCCCGTCGACCGAGACGTCACGCATGGCCAGCTCGACCGACGTACGTGACGCTTCGGCCGTCCGGGGTGACGCCTCGGGCGACCTAGCCGACGCCTCGGGCGACGTACGTGACGCTTCGGCTAGTGCTTCTTCGTCTCGCGCCAGGAGCGCTCGAAGGGGAGGCGCCAGGCGTGCGGGGCGATCAGCTGGTGGATCGAGTTGGGGCCCCAGGAGCCGGGGGCGTAGAGCCGCACGGGCGGGGGGTTGTCGAGGAGCGGCTGGGAGATCTCCCAGAGCGTCTCGATGCCCTCGGCGGTGGTGAAGAGCGTGTGGTCGCCGCGCATGGCGTCGTGGATGAGGCGTTCGTACGCCTCGAGGACGCCGGTCGAGGAGCTCGTCTCCTGGGTGGCGAACTGCATGGAGAGCTTCTCCAGCTTCATGCCGGGCCCGGGGCGCTTGCCGTAGAACGACAGCGACATCTTCGACTGGTCGGCCAGGTCGAAGGTGAGGTGGTCGGGCCCCTGGGTGCCGGCGCCGGAGTTGGCCGGGAACATCGTCAGCGGCGGCTCCTTGAACGCGATCGAGATGATCCGCGCGCCCTCGGCCAGCTTCTTGCCGGTGCGCAGGAAGAACGGCACGCCCGCCCAGCGCCAGTTGTCGATGATCACCTTCATCGCGATGAAGGTCTCGGTGTCGGAGTCGTCGGCGACCTCGTTCTTGCCGCGGTAGCCGGAGTACTGACCCCGCACCACGTTGCGCGGGTCCAGCGGCCGGATCGACCGGAAGACCTTGTTCTTCTCCTCGCCGATCGGGTCGGGAGCCAGCGAGGTCGGCGGCTCCATCGCCATGAACGCCAGCACCTGCATCAGGTGGGTCACGACCATGTCGCGGTAGGCGCCGGTGCTCTCGTAGAACGCGGTGCGCCCCTCCAGGCCCAGCGTCTCGGGGATGTCGATCTGGACGTGGTCGATGAAGTTGCGGTTCCAGATCGGCTCGAAGAGACCGTTGGCGAAGCGGAAGGCCAGGATGTTCTGCGCGGCCTCCTTGCCGAGGAAGTGGTCGATCCGGAAGATCTGCTCCTCGGAGAAGACCTCGTGGATCTTCGCGTTGAGCTCCTTGGCCGACTCGAGGTCGGTGCCGAAGGGCTTCTCCATGATGATCCGAGCACGCTCGACGAGGTCGGCCTCCTCGAGCTGACGGATCACGTCCTGAGCGGCCTTGGGCGGCACGCTGAGGTAGTGGAGGCGGCGCACGTCGCTGCCGAGCCCCTGGAGCTTCTTCTCGGCGAGCTTCACCGCGTCGGCGAGGGCGTGCGGGCCCTCCTTGGTCGAGACGTAGGAGAGCATCCCGCCGAACGCCTCCCAGCGCTCGTCGGTGATGTCGCCCTTGCCGAACTCCTCGCACGCCTCGCGAGCGAACTCGATGAACTGCTCGTCGGACATGTCCTCGAGTGACGTGCCGACGATCTGGGCATCCGTCATCAGCCCGGCCTCGTTGAGTCTGAGCAGGCCAGGCAGGAGTTTGCGGCGCGCCAGATCACCCGTCGCACCGAAGAGCACGATCACATGTGGCAGGGCTTTGTCATCGATGGTGGCCATGATGAGTCCACGGTAGTCCCCGTTTTATGAACGATCCAATAGACAACGGCCGCCGTCTCAACGTGTCGCCGTCTTTTCACCTGTTTGATCATCTGCCGAGGGAAGCGCGCACCCGATCGGCCTTCAACCGCGCCTCCTCGGCCTCCTCGGCGACGTCGGATCTGACCGTGATCCCGCCGCCGGTGCCGATCTGCCAGGTGTGGGTGTCATGGGTGGTCAGCGTGCGGATGACGACACCCAGGTCGGCCGGTCCGTCGCCGGAGATCCAGCCGAACGCACCGGCGTACGCCGCCCTCGGGCCGCCCAGGTCACGCTCGGCACGCTCGATGACCTCCATCGTGCGCAGCTTGGGCGCACCGGTCATCGAGCCGGCCGGGAAGAGTCGGCGCAGCGCCTCGATCGTCGTGATCTCGTCGCTGAGCCGGCCCCTGACAGTGGTGACCAGCTGGTGCACGCTCTCGTAGGACTCCACCTGCATCAGCCCGGGCACCTCCACCGTCCCCGGCTCGCAGACCATCGCCAGGTCGTTGCGGAGCAGGTCGGTGATCATCAGGTTCTCGCTGCGGAGCTTCGGATCGGTGCGCAGCAGCTCCGCGCTGGCGGCGTCCTCCTCCGCCGTGGCGCCTCGTGGGGTCGTGCCCTTGATCGGCCTGGTCTCGATCGTGCGGTCCTCGTCGATGAGCGCATATCTCTCGGGGCTCGAGCTCAGCAACCACGCTCGATGGTTCGCGACGTCGTGCTGGAGGAATCCCGCGTACGGCGCGGGGTTGATGCTCCGGAGCCGCAGATAGGTCTCCACAGGGTCGGCGTCGGTGCGGACCGTGGTGCGGTAGGTCAGGTTCGCCTCGTACGTGTCCCCGGCCCGCAGTGCCTCCTGGACCTCGTCGAAGGCAGCGGCGTAGGCGGCATTTCGGGGTAGTCCGGTAGCGAACTGTCTATTACTGCCGGGTATATGGACAGTTCGCTCCCGGACTACCCCGCCGTGGTCGAACAGCCGCACGTGCGACGGCCGCATCCAGACGGCGTCCGGGATGTCCGCCGAGGGGGTCGCCGGGAGGTCCGCGCGGCAGGCGTAGCCGAGGTAGCCGAACCACTGCTCCCCGGGCCCGATCTCGCGCTCGAGAACCTGCCAGATGTCGTCGCCCACGACCTCCGAGCGGCCGCCGGCGTGGCGCAGCACTTCGCGGCGCGTGGCGGAGTAGGTCAGCGAGACGTCGTCGTCCTCCAGCCAACCGATCAGCGACCGGCTGCCCGACCACTCGCGCGCGCCGCCGCCGTCGAGCCAGACGCAGCGGGGGTGGGCGGCGGCGACCTCGGCGAAGAGCTCCTCGACGCTCATCGTGGTCCCGGTCGACCCAGGCTGTGCTGGTTCAAGAAGTTCGCGACCATCGCCGCCCCGTGCTGGGAGAGCACCGACTCGGGGTGGAACTGAACACCCTCGAGCGGCAGCTCACGATGACGTACGCCCATCACGACGCCGTCCTCGGACCGGGCCGTCACCTCCAGGACGTCGGGGACGGACACGGCCGCGAGGGAGTGGTAGCGGACCGCCTCGAGCGGTGAGGGGAGCCCCGCGAAGACGCCGCGCCCGTCGTGCGTCACCCGCGCCACCTCACCATGAGCGGGCTCGATCCGGTCGACGACGCCGCCGTAGGCGGTCACCAGCCCCTGCATGCCCAGGCAGACCCCGAGGACCGGGCGATCCGCCGCCAGAAGCACCTCTCGCCCGACCGCGAAGTCCTCCGGGTCGGCCGGGTGGCCGGGGCCGGGCGAGAGGACCACATGGGTGTAGCCGGCGAGGTCCCCGAGCTTCACCTCGTCGTGCTCGACCACGTCCGGAAGGACCCCGCTGACCTGCGCGATCATGTGGACGAGGCTCCACACGTAGGAGTCGTGGTGGTCGACCACGACGACTCTGGTCATGGGGCGAGCAGATCGCTGACGACGTCGTGGATGAGGTCGTAGCCGCGCTCGGTGAGGACCGACTCCGCGTGGAACTGGATGCCGGCGTAGTGCGGTCCGGAGATGGCGTGGATGTCACCCGTCTCGGGATCGGCGTCCACCGACACCCCCTCGGGCAGCTCCGTGGAGCCGACCCGTCCGACGAAGGTGTTGTAGAACCCGACCCGCTCGCGGCGCGGCCGTCCACCGAACCCGAGGCCGACCCGGGTCTGGGTGCCCTGGAAGACGATGTCCTTGTAGTGCAGCCCGATCCCGAGCTGATGGCACAGCGCCTGGTGGCCGAGGCAGACCGCCAGGAACGGCTGTCCGGTCTCGAAGAGCGAGGCGACAGCGGCCCGCAGCTTGGCCATCTTGGGGTCGGAGCCGTCGCGCGGGTCCCCCGGACCGGGTCCGACGATCACCAGATCCGCACCCTCGAAGGCACCCTCGGAGTAGTCCTCGTGCCGGATCACCGACGAGGTCATGCCGAGCACCCGCAGGACATGGCGCAGCATGCGTACGAAGTCGTCCTCGCCGTCCAGGATCACCGCGTGCTTGCCGGCGAGGTGGGCCGAGGGCTCCTCGTCGGCCTGGTCGGTGAGCCAGAACGACGACAGCCGGCGGTTGCGGGCGGCGAGGGTCAGCAGCAGGTCCTCGTCGTTGACCAGCTCGGAGACGTCCTGTGCCAAGGCAGGCGCGGCGGGCACCAGACCGAAGGCGGACAGGATGCCGCCGGCCTTGGCGTGCGTCTCGGCGACCTCGTAGTTCGGGTCGGAGTCGCGTACCAGGGTGGCGCCGGCGCTCACCTTCAGCCGGCCGTCGACGGAGACGTCCGCGGTGCGGATCACGATCGGCGAATCGACCGTCGGGGCGCCGGACTCGTCACGGCCGAGCAGCGCGAGCGCGGCTCCGTAGTAGCCACGGCCCTCCGGCTCGTACTTCTTGATCAGCCGGCACGCGTTCTCGACCGGCGAGCCGGTGACGGTGGCGGCGTACATCGTGTCGCGCAGGATCTCGCGCGGGTCGCGGGCCGAGCGGCCGGCGAGGAGGTATTCGGTGTGGATCAGCCGCGACATCGGCTTCAGGAACGGGCCGAGCACCTGGCCGCCCTGGTCGCAGATGTCGCACATCATCTTGAGCTCCTCGTCGACCACCATGAAGAGCTCGTAGACCTCCTTCTGATCCGTCAGGAAGTCGGTGAGCTGGCCCTTGAGGTCGTGGGCGATCTTCTCGGGCGAGCCCTCGAGGTCGCGCGGCAGCCGGAAGGTGCCGGAGATCGGGTTCATCCGGACGTCGCCGCCATGGACGCTCACGTGCCGCTCCGGCGAGGCGCCGATGAGGTAGCGGTCGCCGGTGAAGAAGCAGTAGGTCCAGTACGCCCCGCGCTCGCGCTCCAGTAGCCGACGCAGCACGGTGAGCGCGCGATCGTGGTTCCAGTCGTCGAGCTGGGCGCGGTAGTGGCGGCCGATCACGAAGTTGGCGCCCTCGCCCTGCCCGATCTCGTCCTCGATGACGGTCTTGACCAGGTCGGCGTAGGTGTCGTCGTCGACGTCGAACCCGCCGCGGTCGACGAACTCCACCGGCACGTCGGGAAGCGCCTCGATCACCTCGGCGACCGAGAACTCCCACTCGCGCTCCACGTCGACGACCACCAGCGGGGTGCCGTCGTCGTGGGCCTCGAAGCCGCGCTCGCTGACCTGCCGGAACGGCACCGCGAGCAGCCGGTCGGCGACCTTGCCGGGCTCCGGGGTGCCCTCCTCGAGAGGTACGTCGAGCAGCGACTCGACCACCGACCGCGTGCCGGCCAGCATGCCGACCGTGTCGCGGTCACCGGCCCGCGAGGAGCGCCGGATGATCGCCCACGCCTCGTGCCCCGTGATCTCCTCGATCGCGGTCTTGGCAGGGCTGTTGGTCGTCATGGGCATGAGCCTAATTGTCGCGCGCGTGGGAGACGCATTCGATTCGGATGGTGGGCCCCGTGCAACCCCGCGGTCCCCCTGATCCGTTGACAGTGCGTGAGACGTTCCCAAGACGCCGAGTTCGAGGCCTTCGTACGCCGCCACCGGGCGCCGCTCGTCGGCACCGCCCGACTGCTGACCGCCGGCGACGCCCACCTCGCCGAGGACCTGGTCCAGACGACCCTGGTCAAGGTCTACCTGGCCTGGGGGCGAGCATCCCAGCAGCCCGCTGCGTACGCCCGCCGCACCCTGGTCAACTGCCTGACCGACCACCGCAGACGCCCGTTCTTCCGGCGGGAGCACGGCGCGGACTCGCTGCCCGAGGCTCCGGTCGAGGATCCCGCGATGGTCGATCCCGAGCTGGTCGCCGCACTGGCCGAGCTGCCGCCCCGGCAGCGTGCCGCCGTCGTGCTCCGCCATGTCCACGACCTCTCGGTCGAGGAGGTCGCCGACGCGCTCAGCTGCTCGACCGGGACCGTGAAGTCCCAGACCGCACGCGGCCTGGACAAGCTCCGGGCCCTGCTCACCCCCACCCAACTGACAGGAGACTCCCGATGAACGACGTGATCGACCGGCTCGCCCGCCTGACCCCCTCCCCTGCCGCCCCGGCGGAGGATGCCTCGGCCGATCTGCGCCGCGGCCACCGGGCGCTCTCCCGCCGCCGGATCAAGCGCGCGGCTCTCGGCGGCGCCGCGCTCACCCTCGCGGTCGGCGGCGCCTTCGGCGGCATCGCGCTGACCTCCGGCGACGACGGCGCGCCGACGGTGCAGGCCGCCGACAACGTACGCCTCGTCGACTACCACGGGACCCAGATGCCCGGCTACACCGTGGCGAAGGTGCCCGAGGGGTTCGTGCTGCAGGGGTCCGACCAGTTCGTCCTCGCCGTCGCCCGCCCCGACGACACGTCCTCCATCAGCGACTTCCGGGACAAGATCGTGGTCACCCTCGAGTCGACCCCGTCAGACTCCGAAGGTGGCACCGACACCACCGTCAACGGCCAACCCGCCACCCTCGTCACCACCCCCGACGGCGCGACGATGCTCAAGTACGCCCACCGCGACCTCACCGTCGTCATCCAGATGTGGAACACCATCCACCTCACCGACGAGCAGCTCGTCGAGTTCGCCGAGGGCGTCGAGGTCACCACCGACGCCCAACCGTCCGTCGGCTGACCCTCACGCCGAGTCGGCGCATCTGTCCCAACAACGTGGGACAGTTGCGCCGACTCGAGCGCTTCGGATGGGACAGACGCGCCGGGTCGGCGATGACGGCTAGGCTCCGCCGGTGGCGGTCAACGATCTGAGCAATGAGGACTTCGAGCGGCTCTATGGGCGCTGGGCCTCGCACACGCCGGTCGATGTGGCCGCACTGTTCGCGGGTTATCCCGGCGCCTGGTGGATCGCCGGCGGCTGGGCGATCGAAGCCTTCACCGGCGTACGTCGCGAGCACGAGGACATCGACGTCGGCGTGCTCCGCAGCGAGCTCGCCGTGCTGCGCACACATCTGGCCGGGCGCCTCGACGTCTGGGCGGCCGGCACCGGGGCGCTGCGTCCGCTGCTCCCCGACGACGATCCCGACGGCGCCGCGGACGATGTCCTCTGGGAGACCGAGGGTCAGGTCTGGACCCGGCGGAGCGCTCAGGATCCGTGGGAGTACGACCTGCTGCTCAACCCGGGCACGGCCGCAGAGTGGGTCTACCGGCGGGACGGGTCGATCCGGATGCCGATGTCCGAGGCGGTCTGGGAGCACGACGGGATCCGTTGTCTCCAGCCCGAGATCCAGCTCCTCTACAAGGCCCCAGGGCTGCGCACGAAGGACCAGCTCGACTTCGACAACACCCTGCCGTTGCTCGACGACCGCCGGCGCCGCTGGCTACGGCGCGCGCTCGAGCAGACCGTGCCCGACCACCCCTGGATCGCGGCCCTCTAGTTCCCCCACCATCGCCGAGTCAGGAGACGGTGGTCAGCAGCTGGGTGGCGCGGGTGAGGACGACGTAGAGGGTGGCGCGGCCGGTGGCCGACTCGCGCTCGATCTCGTCGGGGCTGACCACGACGATGCCGTCGAACTCGAGGCCCTTGGTGTCCAGGCCGGTGAGGACGACGATGCGGTCCTCGCCGGAGGGCACCGAGGTCGGGTCGGCGGCAGATGCGGCAGCTGAAGGAGCGTCGGCCGCGAACTCGTACCACGACGCCAGCCACGAGTTGACCTCGGAGCGGCGCGCGACCGGGACCACGATGCCGACGGTGCCGCCGACCTGGGCCGCGATCTCGGCGACCGCCTCCCGGGTGGCCTTCTCCAGGTCGACCGCGTGCTCGACGACCTTCGGCTCGATGCCGGTGGAGCGGACCGCGGTGGGCAGGTCGGCGTTGAGCCCGACCCTCTCGGCGTAGGCGGCGGCGAAGGCGTAGATCTCGGCCGAGTTGCGGTAGTTCGTGGACAGGTGGAACGCGTGGACCGGCTTGCCCTCGAGCGCCTTGGCCCGGGCCGCCTCGGCCTCCTCCGCCACCGGCCACGAGGACTGGGCGGGGTCGCCGACGATGGTCCAGGAGGCCGTACGTCCCCGGCGACCGACCATCCGCCACTGCATCGGGGTGAGGTCCTGGGCCTCGTCGATGAGGATGTGGGCGAACGGGTCGTCGTCGATGCGGTAGGTCGGCGGACGCCAGCCCCGGCCCGAGGCGAACTCGCGGTCGGAGGCGGTCATCAGCTCGGCGATGTCGATGCCGCTCTGGTCGGCGTCACGCTCGTCGGCCGCCTGCTCGGGGATGTCGCCGATCGCGTAGCGGAGCTCGTCGAGCAGCGGGATGTCCTCGATGGCCAGGTCGGCATCGGTCAGGCCGCGGCCGGCCCACGACTTGAGGAGCAGCTGCTGCTCGTCGTGGGTCAGGACGCCCTCGGAGACGCGGGCGAGGAACTCCGGCTCGCGGAGCCAGCCGAGCACCTCGCGCGCCTCCAGCGCCGGCCACCACGCGGCGGCGAACTCCAGGAAGGCGGGGTTGTCGAGCATCTCGTCGTTGAAGACCTCGCGACCCCGCTCGCGGCCGCGCTCGCCGCGTACCTGCCGCCAGAGGATGTCGAGAAGCATCTGGGGTACGCGGCGCAGCTGCTGGTTGCGCCGGCCCTGGCTCATCAGCTGTCGCCGCAGCTCACCGAGCCGCTTGCCGTCCAGCCGCAGCGAGTCGTCGCGGTAGAAGACCTTGAACTCGCGCGGGGAGCCCGGCGCCTGCTGGCGCGAGGCACGGCGCAGCACCTCGGCCATCCGGGCCGAGCCCTTCACGTCGGCGACGGCGGAGTCGTTGTGCCACGTCGCGCGTACGCCGTCCACGACCTCACCCAGCGACCGCAGCGCCACCGCGGTCTCACCGAGGCTCGGGAGGACGCGCTCGATGTAGCGCATGAAGACGCCCGACGGGCCCACGATGAGCACGCCACCGGACTCGTAGCGGCGGCGCTCGGTGTAGAGCAGGTAGGCGGCGCGGTGCAGAGCCACCACGGTCTTGCCGACGCCCGGGCCGCCGGAGATGGTCGTGACGCCCTTGCCCGGCGCACGGATGGCCTTGTCCTGCTCGGCCTGGATGGTGGCGACGATGGAGTGCATCGTGCGGTCGCGGGCACGGCTGAGCTGGGCGATCAGCGCGCCCTCGCCGACGATCGGCAGGTCGGCCCCGGAGCGCTCGAGCGCCTCGGCATCGAGCAGCTCGTCCTCGACACCGATGACGCTCTGCCCCTCGGAGCGGAGCACCCGGCGCCGGATCACCGACCTCGGCTCGACCGCGGTGGCCTGGTAGAACACCGCTGCCGCGGGCGCCCGCCAGTCGATGAGCAGCGAGTCACGCTCGGCGTCGCGCAGACCGATGCGGCCGACGTAGCGCGGCTCGGGGTCGACCGACGGGTCGAGGTCGAGGCGGCCGAAGACCAGCCCCTCGTGGGCGGCATCGAGCTGTGCGATGCGTCGCGCCGCCTGGAAGGCGAACGCGTCGCGCTCGACCAGACCGCCTTCGTGCCCCAGGGCCCCACGTTCGCGGCCCTCGTTGGCCAGCTCCTGCGCAGCGCGCGCCGACTCCCCCAGCTGGAGGTAGACACGATCTACGAACCCCTGCTCCTGAGCGATCTCGCGCTCAGCCAGCTTGTCGTTCAACTGGATGTTCCCCCGTCACAAAGATCCACACCCGCCGTGCGCCCCCCATGGCGCACGGCAAGGAGGTAACTCTACCCCCGACGTGGTGTTATGCGGGCACGGGTGCCATCAGTCGACTACCGCTTCCGCGTCAGGAAGGCGGTCATCGCCTCGCGGGCCTCGTCGGAGCCGAAGAGGCGGGCGGAGAGGGCGGCCATCTCCTCGCCGCCGGCGTCGATGTGCTCGACGAGGCCGCGGACCATGAGGCGCTTGGTCTCGCGCAGGCCCTGGGGGGATCCCTCGAGGAGCGAGGAGGTGATGGCGGCGACCTCGGCGTCGAGGGAGTCCGCGGGGACGGCGGCGGTCAGGATGCCGATGCGGGCCGCCTCGGCGGCGTCGAACTTGTCGCCGGTGAGGAAGTAGCGGGAGGCGGCGCGGGAGTCGATCCGGGGCAGGATCGAGAGGGAGATCGCGGCGGGGGCGAGGCCCAGCCGGACCTCGGTGAGGGCGAAGGAGACGGTGTCGGCGGCGATCGCGATGTCGGCGGCAGCGACGAGCCCGAGGCCGCCGGCGCGCACGGGGCCCTGGACCTTCGCCACGACGGGCTTGGTCAGGGCGACGATGGTGCGCTGGAGACGTACGATCCCGCGGGTGCCCTCCTCCATCGGCACCGTCGCAGCCTCGGACAGGTCCGCACCGGAGCAGAAGACGGTGCCCGTGGCCTGGAGCACGACCGCCTTGACCGAGGTGTCCTTGTCGGACGCGTGCAAGGCCTCGAACAGCTCGGTGACCAGCTGGCGGGAGAGCGCGTTGCGGTTGGCCGGCGAGTCGAGGGTGATGGTGGCGACACCGTCGGCGACGTCGAGGTGAACGAGCTCGGTGGTGGTTTCGGGCGACTCAGTCATGGGGCAGACCCTACGGTGCTTGACTGGACGTGTGGACCCGGTCCTCCATGCATTTTCCGCCATCCCTCGGGAGGGCTTCCTGCCACCCGAGGAGCGGGACTTCGCGGGCTTCGACGAGCCGCTTCCCATCGGCCACGGGCAGACCAACTCACAGCCGCGAACCGTGGCCGACATGCTCCGGCTCCTCCAGGTCGCACCGGGCGACACGGTGCTCGACGTCGGCTCCGGGTCGGGCTGGACCACCGCGCTGCTCGCCCACCTGACCGGTCCCGAGGGCAGCGTCATCGGGGTCGAGCTGGAGCCGACCCTGGTCAGGTTCGGCCGCCGGAACCTGGCCGCGACCGGCCAGCCGTGGGCTCGCATCGAGAAGGCGAAGAGCGGGGTCCTCGGCTGGCCGCAGCAGGCTGCGTACGATCGCATCCTCGTCTCCGCCGAGGCCGATGCGCTGCCGAACGAGCTGCTGGACCAGCTCGCCGCGCCCGGTCGGATGGTGGTCCCGGTCGCCGGCCTGATGATGCTGGTCGAACGCAACGCGACCGGCACAGCGCGGCTCAGCAGCCACGGCTGGTATCGCTTCGTGCCGCTGCGCAAGACCTAGGGCGTACGCCGCTTCGGCTCGTCCTCGTCCGGGTGCGGCAGCGCGCGCAGCTGGCCCGGCGGCACCGGGGGCGGCGGCTTGGTCGGCGGCATCGGCCGGCTGAACTCGTCGCGGCGCCGGATCCGCCGCGCGGTCTTGCGGAGCCAGGAGGGGTCCATGACGATCTCGTGGCTGTTGCCGTCCCGGCCCTCGAAGGTGACCGCGACGGTCTCGAAGCCCTTGTGGCGCTGCATCAGGGCGTAGCTCGCGTAGGCGCGGCGGTCGGCCTCGGTCAGGTCGACCTCGTCGGTGAAGAGGGTGAGCAGCGCGCGCGGCCACAGGTGGCGCGAGTAGACGACGTTGACCTCGATCGAGATCACGATCATCAGCGCGGCGATGTAGAGGAAGGCGACCAGACCGAGGACCAGCGCGAAGGTCTGGTTCATGCCGCGGGTGGCGGCGAGCACGTGCTGGACGAACTCCGCACCGAAGTACTGCAGCACCTGCCACAGCAGCGCGAACGTGAACGCCCCCGGGAGGGCGTGGCCGAGCGCGTGGTCGCGCGTGGTCGCCATCCGGAAGACGACGCAGAGCATCCCGGTGACGATCACGACGGTGCCGAGGATGACCAGCCAGTAGCCGACGTCGACCGCCTTGAACCCGAGGAAGTCGGTGCGGCTCAGCACCAGCGACAACGCGGTCACCGAGAGGATGGCCAGACCGCCGGCGGCGAGCATGAGCAGCGCCCGCACCCTCAGCAGGATCGGGTTGGGACGGCTGTTGCGCGGCACGGACCAGGCGGTGTTGACCGCGTTCTGCAACGAGAGGCCTAGGCCGAGGGCACCGTAGAGGGCCGTGAGACCACCGATGATGATCGCGCCGGTCGACCCGGTGAGCTCCTTGCGGCCGAGCTGGTCGCCGATGATCGGGAACTGCGCCAGCGCCGTGTCGAGCACCGCCTCCTGCAGGCTCGGGTTGCCCTCCAGCACGAAACCGAGGATCGAGGAGGCGAGCAGCAGGAGCGGGAAGACCGCCACGAAGGCGTAGTAGGTGATGATCGCGGCGAGGTTGTTGCCCTGGTCGTCCCAGAACTTGTAGAGGACAGCCAGCGGGAACGCGACCGGCGGGAACCGGCGCTGAGCCCGATCCATTGCCGTCGCCGCTCCAGCCATAAGGGTCAGGCTAACCCCTGTGCGACCCGATAGATTGAACGTCGGCCAGGTCAGCAGGCCATCACACTCGAGGAGATGACCCACCAGATGTCGAACTTCGGCCCGCCGCCCGGGCCGCCGCCAGGCGCACCGCAGGACCCCGCTCGTGGACCGCAGCCGCAGGCCCCGCCCTGGGCACAGCAGGCGTACGTCCCCTCCGGCCCGCCGCTGGCGACCTGGGGCCGGCGGGTCAGCGGTGCGCTGATCGACGCGGCCCTGCTGGTGCCGTTCTACCTGGTCGCCGGCGTGGGCGGTGGGTTGTCGCAGGAGTCCGGCTTCTTCGTCACCGTCTTCGGCCTCCTGGTCACCGCGGTCGGCTGGTTCGGGTTCATCGGCTTCGCCGTCTGGAACCACGTCCTCAAGCAGGGCCGCACCGGCTACACCATCGGCAAGGGCGTCATCGGGATCAAGCTGGTCCGCAAGGAGCCGCAGGCCACGATCGGCGCCCCGACGGCGCTGGTACGTCAGCTGCTCCACATCCTCGACGCGTTCTGCCTGATCGGCTACCTGTGGCCGCTGTGGGACGACAAGCGGCAGACCTTCGCCGACAAGATCGTCGGCACGCTGGTCGTCGTGGAGCCGCGGTCCCAGACGTGATGCGTGGCGTGTGCGCTGACATTTACGTTGCGATGTGGCCATACTCGGCGCATGTCTAACTACGGCCCGCCCCCTGGCGCCCCGCAGGACCCCTCCGGCCAGCCTCTGCCGCCGACCCCGCCGCCGGCACCGGCCTACGGTCAGCCCAGCGCTCCGCCGCCTCCGCCGGCGCCGGGCTACGGCGCCGCCCCCGCCGCGCCCACCGGCTACGGTGCGGCCCCGGCCGGCTACGGCTACGGCGCCCCGACCCCGCCGTACGCCTCCTGGGGTGCTCGTGCGGGCGCGTTCATCATCGACGGGCTCGTCGGTGCGGTGGCCATGATCCCGTTCTGGATCGGCTACGGCCTGCTCATCGGCGGAGCCGCCGCGGGCGGGACCTCGGAGTACGACCCGAACACCGGCATGTACACGCCGGGCGGCGAACCCAACGGGGCGCTCATGGCCATCGGCGGGCTGCTCATGTTCATCGGCTTCCTCGTGAGCCTCGCCTTCCTGTTCTGGAACTACGGCCTGAAGCAGGGCAAGACCGGCTACACGATCGGCAAGGGTGTCCTCGGCATCAAGGTCGTCAAGGAGGCCGACGGCCAGGTCCTCGGCACCTGGTTCTCGATCGGGCGCTTCTTCGTCCACTACCTCGACCAGCTCGCCTGCTACATCGGCTACCTGTGGCCGCTGTGGGACGACAAGCGGCAGACCTTCGCCGACAAGATCCTCAGCACGATCGTCATCGTCGAGCCGAAGCGGTAGACACAGACGTACGGCACAGGGCCGGTCGCTCGCGCGACCGGCCCTGTCTCTGTTCTCGTGCGCGGGATCAGTAGGACTTCGGGAGTCCCAGCGTGTGCATGGCGATGTAGTTGAGGATCATCTCCCGGCTGACCGGGGCGATCCGGCCCAGTCGGGCGGCGACGAGCTGGTTGGCCAGGCCGTACTCCACCGTCAGGCCGTTGCCGCCGTGGGTGTGGACCGCGGCATCGGTGGCGTTGCAGGCGACCTCGCCGGCGGCGTACTTGGCCATGTTGGCGTACTCCCCGGCGCCGGCGTCGTCACCGGCGTCGTAGAGCGCGGCGGCCTTCTGCCACAGCAGGCGGGCCTGCTCGAGCTCGATCTTGACCTTCGCCAGCGGGTGCGCGATGCCCTGGTGGGAGCCGATCGGGGCGTCCTTCCAGACCGAGCGGCTGGCGGCGTACTCGACCGCCTTGCCCAGCGCGTAGCGGGCCATCCCGCAGGAGAGCGCGGCACCCATGATCCGCTCCGGGTTGAGGCCGGCGAAGAGCTGCCAGATGCCGCCGTCCTCGTCGCCGACGAGGGCTTCGGCGGGGAGGCGTACGTCGTCGATGAAGAGGGTGAACTGCTTCTCCGGCGCCTCCCAGGCCATCGGGATGACCTGCTTGGTGAAGCCCTCGGAGTCGGTCGGCACCACGAAGAGAGCGGGCTTGAGCTTGCCCGTCTTGGCGTCCTCGGTGCGGGCCACGATGAGGACCGAGTCGGCCTCGTCGACGCCGGAGATGAAGGTCTTCTGGCCGTTCAGGACCCACTCGTCGCCGTCACGCTTGGCGGTGGTGGTGATCTTGTGGGAGTTCGAGCCGGCGTCGGCCTCGGTGATGCCGAAGGCCATCAGGAGGCTCCCGTCGGCGATGGCAGGCAGCCAGCGCTTCTTCTGCTCCTCGGTGCCGCAGCGCCCGATGATCGAGCCGCAGATCGCGGGGCTGACGACCATCATCAGCAGCGGGGCACCGGCGGTCGCGGCCTCCTCGAGCACGGCGGCCAGGTCGCTCATGCCACCGCCACCACCGCCGTACTCCTCGGCGATGTTGACGCCGAGGAACCCGTTGCGGCCCATCTCGAGCCACATCTCGGTCATCTTGCCGCCCTCACGGGCCTGCTTGGCGACGAAGTCGTGGCCGTACTTCCCGGCCAGCTTCGCCACCGCCTCGCGCAGCGCGATCCGCTCCTCGGGCTCACCGAATGGGTTGGGCACAGTGGCGGTGGTCATGCTGTCTCCTCCTCGACGACGGCCAGCACCTCGCCGGCGGCGACCTGGGTTCCTGGTTTCACGTGGATCTGGGTGAGTACGCCGTCGGCGGGCGCGGTCACCGTGTGCTGCATCTTCATCGCCTCCAGGACCAGCAGCGGCTGGCCCTCGGTGACGCTGCTGCCGGACTCGGCGAGCACGCTGACGACCGATCCCGGCATCGGCGCCAGCAGGCTTCCGGGCTGGGTCTGGGTCGCCGGATCGGTGAACCTCGGGCGCCTCCGCAGCGCGGTGTGGCCGAACGAGGAGTCGACGTCGATCCGGTCGCTGTCCACCGCGATCGCGTACGTCGTGCGCAGGCCGTCCTTTTCGAGCACAACCCGGTCCTGACCTGCGTCGATGACCTCGAATCCGTCGATGCGGTAGCCGTCGCGCGTGCCGTACCACTCGACGACGCGGCCGTCGTCCGAGCCGTCCTCGAAGACGGTCCGCTGCGGCTGGTTGGTGACGTTGCGCCAGGCGACCGGGATCCCGGGGCGGCGGGTCCGCTCGGCCAGGGCGATCGCGGCGGCGACCGGGGCACCGGTGTCGTCGGCCGTTGAAAGAAAAGTTTCTTTCGTGAGCAGGGCCGTCGTGACCTCGCCGCTTCGGAACGAATCCGAGCCGAGGATCCCGAGCAGCTGCTCCCGGTTGGTCACCAGGCCGTGGATCTTGGCCGTACGCAGCACCGAGACCAGCCGCCGGATCGCCGCGTCGCGCGTGGGCGCGTGCACGATCACCTTCGCCAGCATCGCGTCGTAGAAGGTGCTGACCTCCGAGCCCGAGGTGTAGCCGGCATCGACCCGGGCGTCGCCCGGGAACTCCAGCCTGGTCAGGACTCCGGACTGCGGCTGATAGTCCGCCGACGGGTCCTCGGCGTAGAGCCGCACCTCGATCGCATGCCCGTCGACCCCGCTGGTCGAGCCGCCGGAGCCGCTAGGCGGAGGCGTGTCGAGACCAACACCTTCCGCGACAGCGATCTGCAGCTCGACCAGGTCGACCCCGTGCACCAGCTCGGTGACCGGATGCTCGACCTGGAGCCGGGTGTTCATCTCCAGGAACCAGAACCGCTCGGAGGCCGCGTCGTAGAGGAACTCGACGGTGCCCGCCCCGCGGTAGTCGATCGCCGCGGCGGCGTTGCGGGCCGCCTCGTGGAGCGCCTCACGGACGGGTTCAGGCAGCAGCGGGGCCGGTGACTCCTCGACGACCTTCTGGTGGCGGCGCTGCACCGAGCAGTCGCGCTCACCGAAGACCGCGACGTTGCCGGCGCCGTCACCGACGACCTGGACCTCGACGTGGCGGCCGGCCTCGACGTACGGCTCGACGAAGACGGTCCCGTCCCCGAAGGCGGACGCGGCCTCGGCCTCGGCTTTGGCGATCTCGGCACCGAGAGCGTCGAGAGAGCGGACGATCCGCATCCCGCGCCCACCACCGCCGGCGGAGGCCTTGACCAGCAGCGGCAGGTCGGCCTCGACCGGCGAGGCCGGAGCCTCCAGGACCGGGACGCCGGCAGCGGCCATGATCTTCTTGGCCTCGATCTTGGAGCCCATCTGCTCGATCGACTCGGGCCTCGGCCCGATCCAGACCAGACCGGCGGCCTCGACGGCGCGGGCGAAGTCGGCGTTCTCCGACAGGAACCCGTAGCCCGGGTGGATGGCGTCGGCACCGGCGACCTTGGCCGCCTCGATGACGAGGTCGGCGCGGAGATAGGTGTCCGTGGGGGCGTTGCCGGGCAGGCGTACGGCATGGTCCGCCTCGGCCACGAACGGCAGGTCCGCGTCGGCGTCGGAGTGCACCGCGACGGTCTCGATGCCGAGCTTGCGGGCGGTGCGGAAGACGCGCGAGGCGATCTCGGCGCGGTTGGCGACCAGAATTCGGTTGATCATGGCACTCACATCCTGAAGACGCCGAAGTTCATGGCGCCTTCGATGGGTCGGGTGGCGATGGCGGAGAGGCAGAGGCCGAGCACGGTCCTGGTGTCGCGCGGGTCGATGACCCCGTCGTCGTAGCCGAGGCCGGAGAGGAACATCGGCAGCGACTGCTCCTCGACCATCCCCTCGACCATCTCCTTGACGCCCTTGAACCCCTCGGCATCGAAGACCTCGCCCTTCTTCTCGGCCGACTCGCGCGCGACGATCTCCATCACCCCGGCGAGCTGCGCCGGCCCCATCACCGCGGACTTCGCGGAAGGCCAGGTGAAGAGGAAGCGAGGGTCGTACGCGCGCCCGTTCATGCCGTAGTTCCCGGCGCCGTAGCTCGCGCCCATGATCACGGTCAGGTGCGGGACGGTGGAGTTGGAGACGGCGTTGATCATCAGCGCGCCGTGCTTGATGATGCCGCCCTGCTCGTACTCCGTGCCGACCATGTAGCCGGTGGTGTTGTGCAGGAACAGCAGCGGGGTGTCCTTCTGGTTGGCGAGCTGGATGAACTGCGCCGCCTTCTGGGCCTCCTCCGACATCAGTACGCCGCGCGCGTTGGCGAGGATGCCGATCTCGTAGCCGTGCAGCCGGGCCCAGCCGACGCAGAGGCTCGATCCGTAGAGGGGCTTGAACTCGTCGAACGGCACCTCGTTGTCGGGGCCGGTCCCGTCGACGATCCGCAGGATCGCCTCGCGCGGGTCGAACGGCTCCTTGAGGTCGGTCGGGATCAGGTCGAGCAGGCCGTCGGGGTCGAGCTCGGGCTCGTAGGACGCCTTCGGGAGCGGGCCACGCTTGCGCCAGTTGAGCCGGGCCACGACCCGGCGGGCCTGACGGATGGCGTCGTGCTCGTCGACGGCGAGGAAGTCGGAGGAGCCGGAGATGCGGGAGTGCATCTCGGCGCCGCCCAGCGACTCGTCGTCGGTGTCCTCTCCGGTCGCCATCTTCACCAGCGGCGGTCCGGCCAGGAAGACCTTCGCGCCCTCCTTGACCATGATCACGTAGTCGCTCATGCCGGGGACGTACGCACCGCCGGCCGTGGAGTTGCCGAAGACCACCGAGATGGTGGGCTGCTTGCGGGCGGAGGCTCTGGTGAGGTCGCGGAAGCCTTTGCCGCCGGGGATGAAGATGTCCTTCTGCGTGGGCAGGTCGGCGCCGCCGGACTCGGTCAGGTTGATCGTCGGGAGACCGTTCTTCTCGGCGATCTCGGCCGCCCGGAAGGAGCGCTTGAGGGAGTAGGGGTTGAGCGCCCCGCCCTTCACCGTCGGGTCGTTGGCGACGATCATGCACTCGACGCCCTCGACCACACCGATGCCGGTGATGATCGAGCCACCGACCGGGAAGTCGCTGCCCCAGCCGATCAGCGGCTGGGTCTCCAGGAACGGGCTGCCCTCGTCCAGGAGCAGCTCGATCCGCTCGCGGGCGAGGAGCTTGCCGCGGGCCTTGTGGCGGGCGACGTACTTCTCCCCGCCGCCGGCCGCCGCCTTGGCGTGCTCGGCGTCCAGGGCCTCGATCTTCTCGAGGAGGGCCTCTCTGTTTCCGCTCATCGGTCCAGTCCCAACAGCTTGGCGGCCAGGTCCGTCATCACTTCGGTGGCTCCTCCTCCGATCGGCAGGATCCGGGCGTCGCGGTAGTGCCGCTCGACCTCGGTCCCGTGCATGTATCCCGTCCCGCCGTGGAGCTGGACGGCCTGGTCGACGACCCAGGTGCAGGCCTCGACCGCTGTCTGCTTGGCCAGCGCCGCCTCGGCGATCGTCTGTTGCGTCGAGCCTTCACGGTCGTAACGGGCGACGACCGCGTGCGTGTAGGCCTTGGCGACCTCGACCTGCCGGTGCATCTCGACCAGCTTGTGGCGTACGACCTGACGCTTGATCAGCGGCTCACCGAACGTCGCGCGCTGGCGCGCGTAGTCGGCGGTGAGGGCCAGGCAGCGGGCGGCGGTGCCGTAGCCCTGCACGGCCAGCGCGATCCGCTCGGTCACGAACGCCTCGGCGATGTAGACGAAGCCGGCGTTCTCCTCGCCGACGAGGTTGGCGGCAGGGACGCGTACGTCCTCGAAGGCGAGCTCCGCCGTGTCGGAGCACTTCCAGCCCATCTTCTCGAGCTTGCGGGTGACCGTGAAGCCGGGGGTGTCCTTGTCGATCACGAGCAGGCTGATGCCGCCGGCGCCCTTCCCGCCGGTGCGGACGGCGGTGGTGACGAAGTCGGCGCGTACGCCGCTGGTGATGAACGTCTTCGCACCGTTGACGACGAGCTCGTCGCCGTCGCGGGTTGCGGTCGTGCGGAGGTGTGCGACGTCGGACCCGCCGTCGGGCTCGGTGATCGCGAGACTGCCGATCTTCTCGCCGGCCAGGGTCGGTTTCACGTATCGGTCGATGAGGTCGTCCGAGCCGTGCCTGGCGATGTGCGGCAGCGCGATCCCGTGGGTGAACAGGCCCGCGAGCAGGCCGGACGAGGCGCCTTCGGACATCAGCCCCTCGGTCACCGCGACCGTGTCGGCCAGCCCGCCGCCCTCGCCCCCGGCCTCTTCGGGGAAGCCGATCCCGAGCAGACCCTGCTTGGCGGCGGCCCGGTGGAGCTCGCGCGGGATCTCCTGGTCGTCCTCCCACGCCTGGAGATCGGGGAAGACCTCGCGACGGGCGAACTCAGCGCCCAGATCGAACAGGTCGTTGCTCACAGGAGCTCCTCCGGGATGAGTTCATCAGGTACGGCGACAAATCGGCTCCTGGCCCACTCGCCCAGGCCCTTCGCCTGCGGGTCGAACCTCGTCGAGGCCGCCACTCCTTCGCCGAGGAGGTCGTGGATGACGATGTTCACGCCGCGCAGGTGCGGCAGCGGGGTGATGTCGATGGCGAGATCCTCGGTCTCGGGCAGCAGCTGCTTGACCCACTTCGGGGTGACGCTCTCCAGCAGCCACTCGACGGCCGCCTCCGGGCGTCCCTGTGGCACCCAGAGCCCGAGGTTGGCGTCCCCGCCCTTGTCCCCGGACCGCGCGTACACCAGCTCTCCCAGCGCTCGCCGAGACGTCGCCCCGGTCGGCCGAGACGTCACTCCGGTCGAGCGAGACGTCACTTCGGTCGGTCGAGACGTCACTCCGGTCGACACGCCTGACGCTTCGGCCGACGTACCTGACGCCTCGGCCGACGCGCGTGACGTCTCGGCCGACGTACCTGACGCCTCGGCCGACGCGCGTGACGTCTCGGCCGACGTACGTGACGCCTCGGCGTAGGCGAGGGGGGACGGAACCTCGTAGGTCGACCCGTCGGGGAGATGGACGGTCTCGGCGGCGCGGTCGCGCCGGACGTACGCAGCCTTGTAGATGCCGAACGGAGACGGCCGTCCCGGGGGCGCGGTGACGTGGAAGCCCGGGTAGGAGGCGAGCGCCAGCTCGATGGCCGGAGCGGTCAGCGCGCGCCCGACGGCGTCGGCGTCCGCCGCCCTGGCGGAGAGCCGCAGGATGCAGGCGGCTCCCTCCTCGGTCGGCGAGTCGGGCGCGGGGATGCGGTAGGTCGACCAGGTGTAGTCGGGACCGATCGGGAGCTCGGCGTCGAGCTGGTCGCGCAGCCAGGCGGCCTTGGCGTCGATATCGGGCCCGGTGAGGACGAACTCGGCGGAGTTGCGGTAGCCACCGAGCGAGTTGACCGCGACCTTGAGGGTCGCCGGCGGCGGAGTGCCGGTCACGCCCGTGATCGCGACCCGGTCGATCCCGACCTCCTCCAGACCGATCGAGGTGAGGTCGGTGGTTACGTCGGGACCGAGGTAGAGCGGCCCCTGGATCTCGTAGAGCAGCTGGGCGGTGACCGTGTCGACGGTGACCGTGCCGCCGGTCTCGTCCTGCTTGGTGATGATCGAGGAGCCGTCCACGGCGATCTCGGCGACCGGGAAGCCCAGCGGGCGCGCCCGCGCCTGCGGCGACATGGTCAGGAAGCCGGAGAAGTTGCCGCCGGTGGCCTGGGTGCCGCACTCGATCACGTGCCCGGCGACCACGGCGCCGGCGAGCTCGTCGTAGGAGTCGCGCTTCCACCCGTGGTGGGCGATCGCCGGCCCGACGACGACGCTCGCGTCGGTCACCCGGCCGGTGACGACGATGTCGGCACCGGCATCGAGCGCGTGCGCGATCCCGAAGGCACCGAGATAGGCGTTGGCGGTCAGGGCGTCGGGGTGGGAGTCGAGGCGACCGCGGAGGTCGTCGCCGTCGACGTAGGCCACCTTGGCGCGGGTGCCGAGCGCTTCGATGGCGGCAGCGAGCCCGGCGGGGTTGAGACCGCCGGCGTTGGAGACGATCTTGACGTCTCGCTGCAGGGCGAGGTCGAGGCTGTCGGCGACCTGACGCAGGAAGGTCTTGGCGTAGCCCGTCGTCGGGTCCTTGAGCGTGTCCTTGCCGAGGATGAGCATGGTGAGCTCGGCGAGGTAGTCGCCGGTGAGCACGTCGAGCCGGCCGCCCTCGAGCATGTCGTGCATCGCCGAGAACCGGTCACCGTAGAAGCCGGAGCAGTTGCCGATCGTGATCATCGCGCGTCCCCTTCCGGGGCCCGTCCGGACCCGGCGGGTCCGGCGAACGCCTGGGCGATGCTCAGCCACTTCTCGGCGTCGTCCCCGGTGGCCTCGAGCGCGGTGTCGTCGCGGTGGATGCGCTGGGTGACGAGGCGGGCGAAGTCGTACGCCGGGCCGCGGACGCTCTGTGCCGCGTCCTCGGGCCCCCACTCCCAGATCTCACCCGAGGGGGCGGTCAGCTGGACCCGGAAGGGCACGCTCGGCGGGGTCAGGCCGTGGACGCCGTAGGAGAAGTCGCGGGTGCGGGTGCCGAGGTGGCAGACGTGCTTGATGCGGTCGCTGGGCTCGTAGGTGTGGCCCAGCGCTTCACGTACGTCCAGCCCGTGGGCCCAGGTCTCCATGAACCGCGCGGTCGCCATCGAGGCCGGTGACATCGGCGGCCCGAACCAGGGCAGCTTCTGCCCGTCCGGGACGTTCGCGAGCGCCCCGGCGAGCTCGCCGCGTACGCCGTCCCAGTGCTGCAACAGCTCCGTCGCCGGCATCGTGGCCAGCGCCAGCGCGGCCTCGTCGACGTAGCCCTCGGGGTTCTTGAGCCCCTCGGTCACCAGCTCGTCCCAGGCGGTCGCGTCACCGGCCACCCACTCGGTCGCGGCGATCGCGGCCTCGTCGGTCCAGGCCAGGTGGGCGATCTGGGCGGCGACGTCCCAGCCCGCGGCGGGCGTCGGCTCGCGCCAGCCCGCCTCGCTCAGCCCCGCCACCACCTGGCGCAGCTCGAACCCCTCCATGGAGAGGTCCTCGAGAAGTTGATCCAGCAGACTCATCGCAGCTCTCTTTCCAGAACCTCGGCCCAGTGATCGAGGATCCGCTCGCGTCGGGCGGCGTCGTCGGTAATCGTGTCAGCCAGAGCCAGGCCGCGGACCAGATCGAGCGTGGCCTGCACGAGCTCGCGCACCCCCGGCTTCTTCTCGTCCACGTCGAGCAGCTCGACCGTGGCCCGGTGGAGCTCCCGGCCGATGCGCTGCTCGAGCGGACCCACCGCCGCGGCCAGCTGCTCGTCGGTGCGGGCGGCGACCCAGAGCTCCAGGGCCGCGGCGAAGACCGGCGAGGTGACCTGCTCGGCGAGCATGGCGAGCACGTGCCGCGTACGCTGCCCGCCCTCCGGAAGCGCGCCGGCAGCCTCCTTCAGCGCCTCGCCACGGGCCTCGGTGATGTGCTCGACCGCCGCCACGACCAGGTCGTTCTTGGCCGGGAAGTGGTGCAGCTGCGCCCCTCGGGAGACCCCGGCACGCTGGGAGACGAGGGTGGTCGTGGTGCCGGCGAAGCCACGCTCGGCCAGCAGCTCGACGGTGGCGTCGAGGAGGCGGGCCCGCATCGCGCGGGTGCGCTGTTCCTGGGGTACGCGGGTGGCCTGGCTCACAGGAACGCACTCTGCCGCGCCAGAAACAAACAGTCAACCCTGACTGTATTTTTCTGAGACGACGTCCCGACAGCCGGAAGCCGAACGTCCGGAACCACCCCTAACGTCGGCCACATGGCTATCGCACGCACACCACACTGGGTCATCGACTGCCCCGACCCGGCAGCCCTGGCCACCTTCTACGCCCAGCTCCTGGACTGGGAGACCAAGGTCGACGACGACGGCACCTGGGCCGAGGCCTGGGGCAAGGGCGGCGCCCTCAACTTCCAGGGTGTCGAGGACTACCGCGCTCCGAAGTGGCCGTCGCAGGACGTCCCTCAGCAGACCCATCTCGACGTCTTCGTCGACGACCTCGACACCGCCGAGGCGGCCACCATCGCCCTCGGTGCCACCAAGCACGAGGTCCAGCCCGGCAAGACCTTCCGCGTCTTCCTCGACCCCGCCGGCCACCCGTTCTGCCTCTGCCAGGCCTGAGGCCGAGGCGTCACCCGCGTCGGCCGAGACGTCACGTACGCGGATCGAGTCGGCACCAACATGCCAACTCGATCCGCGGGAGTGACGCCTCGGCCGACGTACCTGACGCCTCGGCTCGCTATTCGACGCGAGCCACCATGGGCAGCCGACCGCGGGTGGTGACCGCGACGACGAGCGCGATCAGCAGGGGCAGCCCGACGACCACGATGCCGACGAGCTCCCACGGGATCTCGAGGTAGTGCGCGGCGACGCTGTCGCGTTCCGGCCAGCCCTCGGTGGTGATCGGATAGCTGATCGCGATCCCGGGAACGAACCCGATCAGCGCGCCGGGGACCGCCCCGAGGAGCGTCACGACCAGGGCGTACGAGGCAGCGACCCCGCGTCGCGTACGCGTCCTGGCACCGACCGCCGACAGGGTCGCCAGGTCGGGGCGGGCGTCGTTGAGCGCCAGGTGCGTCGCGGTCAGCGCGCCGCCGATCATCAGCACGGCACCCAGGGTGACCAGGAGCAGCCAGACGATCACGGCGGTGTCCGTCTCCTGGTAGCCGCGCTCGATCAGGATCGTCGTGGGGAACTGCCCCGCGGCCAGGGCCTCGTCGAGGTCCGTCTCGGCATCGGCGCCGAGCCGGGCGTTCTCGACGTAGAGGCCCAGGACCTGCGCTTCGACACCGAGCTTCTGCATCATCGCCGGCGTCACGACCGCGTACGCCGGCGCGGCCCGCTCACCGACGTCGAGGTAGGTCGCCGGCACCTCGACGGTGACGGCGTCGCGATCCGTCTGCTCCTTCTCGGACCACTCCTTGATGACCAGGCGCGCGGACTGCTGCGACGAGGTCAGCTCGCCGTCGGTGGTGAACACCACCGCACCGGAGGACCGCAGGGTCTCGGTGGCCGCAGCGGCGTCGGGCTCGGAGAGCGACCGCGCCACGGCTGGCGGGAGGGTGCCGTCGGCGTCGGCGACGACGAGGTCCCCGAACTCGCCGATGGTGGTGTCGAGCGGGATCGCCCCACCATCACCGGTCTCCACGACGACGTACCGTCCGTCGTCGTCGGGTGTCGCGCCGACGGTGAGTGCCGCGTTCGCGCCCGGGATGGCCTTCTCCACCTGCGCGGCGACGCTCTCCCACCGCGCTCGCGTCTCGTCCGGGTCGACGTCCCCCTCGGTGGCGCCGTGTCGCGGATGCACCACGGCGTCGCCGATCGTGAACGAGGGCAGATAGCTCTCCTGATTCTGCTCCTGATCGCTGCTGAACGCGATCCCGAGCGTGACCACACCGACCACCGTCACCGCGATCGCACCGGCAGCGGGCACCGTCCGGGTGCGATGCCGGTCGGCGTCGCGGGTCGCGAACCGGATCACCAACGGCAGCCGGGCACTGAACCGCGCGGCGGCGGAGACGAGGGCGGGGAGGATGAACAGCACCCCGGCGACACAGAGCAGTACGCCGAGAGCGATCGGGATCCCGCTGAGCGCGTTCCGGGTGCCGAACGCCGCCGATGCGACTCCGGCGACCACCAGCGCGAGACCGATGATCGGCGAGCGCCGCGAGGGCAGGCTCTCGGACCGCCGCCCGGACAGTACGCCGACGACGTTCTGCCGCGAGGCGATCCAGGCCGGCACGATCGCCGCGCAGATCGCGGCCGCGAAGCCGATGACGGCGACGGCGAGGACCTGGAGCCACGGCACCTCGAACGGGCCGAACCAGGCCGAGACCTGATCCTGGGCCAACGGCTGGAGCAGCCGCGCCAGCCCGATCCCGAGAACGGCGCCGACGACGGCCGCGACCGCACCGATGACGATCGCCATCCCGAGCAGGACGCGCCGGGACTGTCGAGCAGTGCCTCCCGAGGCCGCGATCAGGGCCAGGTCGCGCGCCTGGCGCCGGGCCGCGACCGCGAACGCCGGTCCGGCCAGCAGGACCACCTCGAGGATCACCATGACCACGATGAGGACGAGGACCACGAGCTCGGACGCGTCCGGGGCGCCCAGGGGCGGACGAAGCTCCTTGTCGGCCGCGCGCGCCGCCGCCGGCGGGTCCATGACGACCGAGCGCGAGAGCACGAAGGCACCCGCCGCGTTCAGCTCCTCGATGTCGGACCAGGTCACCGGTCCACCGCCGACCAGCCAGGTCGAACGCTCGCTGCTGTAGTCCACCGGCAGGTCCTGACCGGCGATGAAGGGGTCGTTGCGTACGTTCGCGGACTCGACGATCCCGACGACCTTGCGCGTCTCGTCGGTGTCGCCGTTCGGGATCAGCAGCTCCTCACCGAGGCCCGGGCCACGGAACGCGAGGTCGGAGTTGACCACGACCTCGTCCGGACTCTGCGGTAGCCGGCCGTCGGTCAGCCGGACCAGCCCGGCGGCGAGCGGGTCGTTCAGATCGGTCTGCAGGCCGCTCGCCCAGGTGACCCCCTTGTCGGTGCGTACGTCGAAGGTCCGGTCCACCGCCGAGAGCAGCGGGCGGTCCCCGATGACGGCCTTGACCCCGGCCGCGTCGAGCGGGTCGGCGTCGGACTCGTCGAGCCATTCGGACGCGTTCTCGGGGTCGATGCCCTGCCGCACGGAAGCGGCGCCCTGGACGTCGATGCTCGCAGCGGCCTCGGTGCCGAGCCGGCGGTCGAGACCTTCCACGGTGTCGACGTCATAGGTCCGGTACGTCACCGCGACCGCGGTCACGCCCGCCACCGGCAGCGCGATCATCAAGATGACCAGCAGGCTGCGCCACTTCGCCCGCCGGGCCTCGCGTTGCCCGAGGCGGAGGGCGAGCCGCCAGCCCGCGAGGCCGCCGCTCATGCCTCCACCTCGTCCACGAGCACCGTGCCCGGCGTCTCGCCGGCCTCGTCCACGACGAGCCCGTCACGCACGTAGATCACCCGGTCGGCCCAGCTGGCGTAGCGCGGCTCGTGGGTGACGAGCACCCCGGCCGCACCCGCGTCGCAGCGCGCCCGGATCAGCTTGAGGATGTCCTCGCCGGTCTCGGTGTCGAGGGCGCCGGTCGGCTCGTCGGCCAGGATCAGGCGGCGATCGCCGACGATCGCCCGGGCGATCGCGATCCGCTGCCGCTGCCCGCCGGACATCTCGTCGGGGAACCGGTCGGCGAAGCCGTCGAGCCCGACCTCCTCGAGCGCCGTCCGCGCCGCGTCCCGCGACGGACGGCGGCCGGCACCGTCGAGCTCCAACGGCAGCGCGACGTTCTCGGCGGCGGTCAGCGCCGGGATCAGGTTGAAGTCCTGGAAGACATAGCCGATCGACGTACGCCGCAGCCTGGCACGCCCGCTGACCCCGGCCTCGTCGAGGTCCTGGCCGTCGACGGTCACAGACCCCGAGGTCGGTGAGTCGAGGCCGCCGGCGATGGTCAGCAGCGACGACTTCCCGGAGCCGCTCGGCCCCATGATGGCGACCAGCTCACCGGCGTACGCCGCGAGGCTGACGCCACGCAGGGCGTGCACCTCGGCGGCGCCGGTGCCGTGGACGCGACTCACGTCGGTGAGCCGGAGAACGGGTTCACTCATCGGTGGACTCCTTGGTCGAAGTGGTGCCCGGCTTGACGGGCGTGGCGTGGGTACGGCGGCTCAGCCGCTCGCGGGCGTCGGCGAGCCAGCGGTTCTGGTCGTGGCTGAGGCGGCGCAGGTCGTGGGCGAGGGCGGCGTTCATCGGTCCGCTCCGTCGACAGGGTCCGGGGCGGTGCTCGACGCGGCCGCCCGGCGGAGCCGGGCCTCGCAGTGGTCGAGCCAGCGGATCTCGGCCTCGGCCGCGAAGATCAGGCGATCGAGGACCAGCCCGCCGGCGAGGTCCTCACCGGCTCCGGACCGCGACTGGCGGCGGTATCCCTGGAGCGCCTGCATCGTCGCGTTGCGCTGCTGCTGGACGACCTTGCCGACATCCACGCTCGGCACCGCGACCGCGACCGCGAGCTTGATCGCGAGCTCGTCGCGCTGCGGCTGCGTACGCTCCACCGGGGTGTCGAACCACCCCTTCACCTCGACCTTCCCGGCCTCCGTGAGCTGGTAGAGGGACCGTCCCTCCGCGTCGGTCCCTCCGGCCTCGACGAGGCCGTCACGCTCGAGCCGGGACAGAGTCGTATAGACCTGCCCGACGTTCAGCGGCCAGCTGGCGCCGGTGCGCTGCTCGAACTCGGCGCGCAGCTCGTAGCCGTAGCGCGGCTTCTCCAGCAGCGCCAGCAGTGCGTGTTTCACGGACACTCGATCACCTCCCTTGGTTACTTACTGAGTATGTATATACCGAGTATGTATCCCATCGCAAGCCGCTCCGAAATACGGGCGACGGCACCGGCGGCCACCTGAGAGACTTCTGCCCGCTGGGTTCGGGCCGGCGGTCCTGCGTTCCCGTGAAACTCCTCCGGGTCGCTCCCACTCCCGAAGGAGTCGAAGTGTCACCTCGTAGACGCGTCGTCGCCCTGACCGCGACCGCGCTTGCCCTCAGCGGGCTCAGCGTCATCCCGATGGCCCCGCCCGCCTCCGCCGAACCCGACCCGGTCGCGACCTACAAGGACCGCGCCGGCGTCCCTCTGACCGTGCATCGCGCCACCGACGGCACCGCCGACTTCATCGGCTCCAAGACCGAGGCCATCGACCCGCTCGGCGTCGCCGTCAAGCCCGCCAAGGCAGCCAGGACCCACCTCGACCGCGCCGCCGAGGCGCTGGGCACCGAGAAGACGGACCTGCGCGAGACGACGACCGAGAAGGCCGTCGGCGGCGGGTCGGTGACCAGGTTCGAGCAGTACGTCGCGGGCCTCCCGGTCCTCGGCGGCGAGGTCGTCGTCGGGCTGGACAAGGACCGCGGCCTCACCTCGGCGGCCACCAACCTCTCCGACGCCACGGTCGGCGAGGTCACCGCGCCGGACGAGTCCGTGCGCGCGAAGGCCGAAGCGGCGGCCGAGGCGGTGGTCGCGAAGGCCCACCACGGAGCCACCGGCCTCACCGTGAACGACGAGGGCGCCTGGCTCTACGACGACGACCTGGTCGCCGGACCGGAGCTCGGCGAGACCAGCGTCTTCCGGTTCTCGGTGACCAACGGCTCGACCATCCGCGAGACCGTGCTCGCCCACGCCGGCAGCGGCCGCGTACTCATGCACGTCAACGAGATCGCCCATGCCAACCGCCGGATCTGCGACAACGCCAACGTCCGCGCCGCGGCGAACGGCTGCGCCGACACGAGCCTGACGGTCAAGCGACGCGAGGGCGATGCGCCCTCCGGGCTCGCCGACGTCGACACGGCGTACGACCTGCTCGGTGCGACCTCCGACCTCTACGCCTCCCTCGGGCTGGACCTGACCGAGGAGATCGGCTGGTCCAGCGGTGCCACCGGCAAGGCGGTCACCGCGACGACCCGCTACTGCGAGCCGACGGAGCCCGGCTACACGCCGCCGTGCCCGATGGACAACGCCTTCTGGAACGGCCAGCAGATCTACCTCGGCCAGGGCCTGGTGGTCGACGACATCGTCGGTCACGAGCTGACCCACGGCGTGATCGAGCACAGCTCGAACCTCTTCTACTGGTACGAGTCGGGCGCCATCAACGAGTCGATGGCCGACATCATGGGCGAGATCGTCGACCACCGCTACGCGACTCCCGGCGACTCCCCCACCGACTGGCGCGTCGGCGAGGACTCCTCGTTCGGCGCGATCCGCGATCTCGCCGACCCGACGACGCACGACCAGCCCGACCGGATGACCAGCTCGCTGTGGGACGCCGACGACCTCACCTACTACGCCGACGGCGGCGGGGTGCACACCAACAGCGGCGTCGGGAACAAGACGGCGTACCTCATCTCCCAGGGCGGCACCTTCAACGGCCGCTCGATCACCGGCATCGACGCCGGTGACCCGACCCTGCAGAAGACCGCGACGCTCTACCTCTACACGATCCAGCACCTCGTCTCCGGAAGCCAGTACGCCGACCTGCGCCGTACGCTGTCCAGCGGCTGCTCCGCGCTGGTGGCCGCCGGCACCGCCGGCTTCACCGCTGACGACTGCACCCAGGTCACCCTCGCCACCGACGCGACCGAGCTGGCCAAGTCGCCCACCAAGGCGGGCGCGACCCGGCCCGCGGAGGCGCCGAACACCTGCCCCGCGGGCAGCACCGGGAAGGCCGCGATGACCACCCCGTCGCGCACCCGCGGCGGCCTGTGGCACCAGGCGCCCGACGCCGCGCAGGGCATCCCCGCCAACGACCGCGACGGCAACGGCTCGGAGTTCGGCATGAACCCCGATCCCAAGGCCTATGGCGACCCGACCGTCAGCGGCCTGACGACGGCTGGCGTCAAGGTGCCGACAGGCAAGCGGACCTATCTGCGGTTCAGCCACTGGTATCTCTTCGAGTGGTACACCGGCAGCGACCCCGCGTACCCGGCGCCGGAGTACTACGACGGGGGCGAGGCCCGTCTGCTGGTCAACGGCGTCGCCACCGCGATCCCGGCCTCGGCCTGGGTGAACGGGCCCAAGCAGAAGCTGCTCCTCAACAGCCCCACCAAGCCGCTGACCGGCTTCGGTGGCGACTCCAACGGCTGGATGAGCTCCCGCGTCGACCTGTCCGCGTTCGCTGGGAAGACGGTCCAGTTCCAGTGGCTCGTCCGTGGCGACAACGAAGGTTCCTTCGTCGGCTGGTTCATCGACGAGCTCGAGCTCTACACCTGCAACCCGCTGACCGTCGCCAGCACCGCGCCGCCCACGATCAGCGGCACCGCGCGGGTCGGCTACACCCTGACCGCGACGAAGGGCTCCTGGAGCCCGACCGCCACGACGGTGAAGTACCAGTGGCTGCGCAACGGCGCCGCCATCTCGGGCGCCACGGCGTCGACGTACAAGCTCACCGGGGCCGACTACACCAAGGAGATCCGGGTCCGGGTGACGGCGTACGCCTCGTCCTGGCCCGCCGCCAACCCAGGGGTCCGGGCGAGCGCCGCGACCGCGAAGATCGCGGCCGGCTATCTCACCGCGGCCACGCCGACCATCGGCGGCACCCGCAGGGTCGGCTACCTGCTCACCGCCTATCCAGGCAGCTGGAAGCCGTCGGGGATCACGTTCTCCTACCAGTGGCTGCGCAACGGCGTCGCGATCTCGGGGGCCACCGGGAAGTCGTACCGGCTTCGGTCCGTCGACCGCGGTGACCGCATCCGTGTCCGGGTGACCGGCCGCAAGACCGGCTACCACACCAAGACGGCGACGTCGGCGGCGACCAGCACCATCCGCTGACCCGACCCAACCCGACCTGACCCGGCGGTGGCGCTCAGCCGTCACCGTCGGGTCGGCCGGGATGCAGCAGCAGGTCGACCTCGTCGATGACCACGTCGGTGACGACACCAGCGGCGAGACCGTCGATCCGGATGCCCCCGATGGCGGCCTCGAGGCCGTCGGGCCCGGTCAGCCGCCATGCCGGACGGGCTCGGACCGCCTCGGCGACCCGTCGCTCCAGCGCCGTGTGCAGGACCGCACGCGGGTCGATGTAGGCGGCGCCGACCCGTGGCGGGTCGACGTCGACGGAGAAGGTCACGAGGACGCGTACGTCCTGGGCGTCGCCGGTCCGGGTCCGGACCACGACCGCGATCTCGATCTGCCCGGTCGGCCACTCGAGCACCTCGTGGAAGCCCGGGACCGCCAGCGTCATCGAGTCGGACGCGATCCGGACGATCCGCCGGTGCCTGGTCACCACCAGGCACTCACCACGGGGCGCCCGACGTACCAACGAGGCCGCCACGAGGACGACCGCGATCGCCGCGATCACCAGAACCGTCGCCATCTCCCCCATGGCTTCGAGTCTTCTCGGCCCAGGCACCAATTCGAATGGGCGCTGCCACCCATTCGTCCCGGTTGCGTACGTCAGTCAGCGGCCTGCGCCCACGGGCTGATCCTGACCTCGGCCCCGTCGAGGATGTCGAGATCGCGCCGCCCGTCGGTCACCGCGACACCGAGCGTCATCGGCGTGCTGCCGGGCAGCGCGGTCACGAGCAGCTCGGTCGTGACGTCCGGGTCATTCGCGGTGGACATCGCCTGCCAGTCGATCACCGCCATCACCGACCGTCCTGGAGGGACGACGACGCGCTCGGGCACCATCGACGGTTCGTAGGGCTTGACCGTCACCTCGGTCTGCCGAGCACCGGCAGCATTCAGGAACTCGACGACGGGCACGCCCTCGATCGCGCAGGCGTGACGGCCGAGGATGCGGGCCCGGAGCCACGCCTGCCGCGATCCCAGCGCCGCATCCTGGCCACCGAAGGTGACCTCGAGGTCCGATGGTCGACAGGGCGGCGCTCCCGGGTCGGCGGGCCAGGGCGCGGCATCGCCGAACGGTGGCATCGTCGTCGGCCCCGGGGTCTTTCCGCCGACCCAGCCCTCGACCTTGCCGCCGCGCGTCCCTTCGACCGCGTACGCCAGCGGCTGCCCCGACCGCACGGGAAAGCCGTGATAGCCGGTGAGCCACCGGCTGACGTCGTCGATCAGGCGATCGCCCTCAGCGGCCTCGACCAGGACGATCAGCGGTTCGTACGGAGCGGCCAGCTGCGCCGAGGTCACCGACGGCCGCTCGGCGGCAGCCACCACGAGCCCCACCGCCGCCGGGTCGGGCACCTCGTTCGACCGGTACCACGCCTTGCCGCCGTGGAGATCCACCGGCCGCTGCCGCTCGCGAGCCACCGTGGCGAGCCCGACCAGCCGGTCCTGCGGCGCCTCGACGTCGGCCCTGGCAGGACGGCCCGTCTGCTGGTCGGCGACAGTCGACGACACCCACGTCGCCCCTGCCTCGCGCAGCGCGACGGCATCAGCGATCGCATCACCGATGCCGTCACCGCGGTCCAGACCACGCTCGCCCACCGTGACCCTGATCTGGCCCAGCGAGAACGAGACCCTGGCCCGGTCCGCCTCCGCCTCGGGCGCAAGACGGGTCATCTCGGGGCGCACCAGCCGGAGCACTTCCTGGCTCGCCGCGGCCGCCTCGGCCCCGGACAGATCCTCCTCCAGGGTCACCTCGACGCTGACCGAGTGCTCCACGCGGTCGGCCTCCCCGAAGTCCTCTCCTGGGATGCGCCTGGACTCGTCGACGGCCAGCACCTCGCGTACGCCGGGGACGGACCGCCACTCGTCGGAGAGATCGAGGAGCTTCGACAGCGACTCCGGCGTCCGCGTCCCGGCCGCTGACACGACGGGACGGGCCCAGAGCATCGCGACCGCGCTCCCGATCACGACCAGCAGGACGAGCCCGACGACCACGATCCCCACCCAGAGCTCGCGCCTCCGCGTGCTGCCCGGCATCGCCACGTACGTCCTCCTCGAGAGCTTCGGAAGGCACACGCTCGCACAGGACAGGGTCGGACAGCCCCGCAAATAGAGAACCGGCACGGTTCCTTCACAGGATCCGTGCCGGTTCACCACATCGCTGTGGAGACAGGTCAGGCCGGGAAGCCTTCACCCTTCGCCGCGAGGTCGCGGAGGTACTGCGTCGGGCGGAACCGCTCACCGTACGTCTCGGCGAGCTCGTCGGCCCGGGCCAGGAAGGCGTCGATGCCGATCGAGCCGTCGGCGGCCTCGTAGCCGGTGATGAACTGGGCCGCACCACCGGTCTGCGGCGGGAAGCCGATGCCGAAGATGGAGCCGATGTTGGTGTGCGCGGCGGAGGTGATGACGCCCTCCTCGAAGCACTTCGCCGTCTCCAGGGCCTCGATGAAGAGCATCCGCTCCTCGGCGTCCCGGATCGGGATCTGCTTCTCGGCCACCGGGAACACGCTGCCGAGGTCGGCCCAGATCGAGCCTCGCTTGCCGTCGGTGTAGTCGTAGAAGCCGGCGCCCTTGAGCTTGCCGGAGCGACCCGCCTCGATGAGCGGGTTGAGCACCTTCTCCGTGGTGGTCAGCTCCTCGATGCCGGCAGCCTCCCGGGTCGTACGAGCGATCTTGACCATGAGCTCGTGGTTGAGCTCGTCGGCGATCTGCAGCGGCCCGACCGGGAAGCCGGCCTGGGTCGCGGCGCGCTCGAGCGAGTAGGGCGCGAAGCCCTCGGCGAGCAGCTCCAGACCCTCCTGGATCTGGGTGCCGATGACGCGCGAGGTGTAGAAGCCGCGGCTGTCGTTGACCACGATCGGGGTCTTCTTGATCTGCTGGACCACGTCGTACGCCTTGGCCAGCGCGACATCGTTGGTCTCGGCGCCGCGGATGATCTCGACCAGCGGCATCTTGTCGACGGGCGAGAAGAAGTGCAGGCCGATGAAGTCGGCCGGGCGGTCGATCCCCTTGGCGAGCTCGGTGATCGGCAGGGTCGAGGTGTTGGAGCAGAGCACCGCGTCCTCGTTGACGAACGGGGCGATCTCGCTGAAGACCTTCTGCTTCAGCGCGACGTCCTCGAAGACCGCCTCGACGACCACGTCGACGCCGGCGAAGTCCTCCGGCGCGACCGTCGCGGTGATCCGGTTGAGGATCTCGTCGGCCTTCTCCTGGGTCAGCTTGCCACGCGAGACCGCCTTCTCGTTGAGCTTGGCGGTGTACGCCTTCCCCTTCTCCGCCGACTCGATGGCGACGTCCTTGAGAACGACCTCGGCACCGGCCCGGGCGAAGGAGTACGCGATGCCCGCACCCATCATCCCGGCACCGAGCACACCCACCTTGGTGGCCTTGAACTTCTCGACGCCGTCGGGGCGCAGCGTGCCGGCGCCGATGGCACCGAGGTCGAAGAAGAACGCCTGGATCATGTTCTTCGACTGCTGGCCGGTGACCAGCGAGACGAAGTAGCGCGACTCGATCCGGGTGGCGGTCTCGAAGTCGACCATCGCGCCCTCGACCGCGGCCGACAGGATCGCCTTCGGCGCACGCATGTCGGACTGCTTGAGCTGCTTGCGCAGGATCGGCGGGAACGCGGGCAGGAAGCCGGCGAGCGCCGGCGAGGTCGGCTTGCCACCGGGCATCTTGTAGCCGGGCTTGTCCCACGGCTGCGCGATCTCGTCGGGGTTGGCCTTGATCCACGCCTTCGCGGCGGGCACGAGCTCATCGGGGGAGGAGACCAGCTCGTGGATCAGACCCTTCTCGAGGGCGGCGGCGGGCTTGAACTTCGTGCCCTGACCCAGGACGTCCATCAGCCCGGTCATGATGCCGAGGAGGCGTACGACGCGGGTGACGCCACCGCCGCCCGGGAGCAGGCCGAGGGAGACCTCGGGCAGGCCGATGTCGTAGCGGGCGTCCAGGGCGATGCGGTGCTGCGCGGCCAGCGCGATCTCCAGTCCGCCACCGAGCGCGGCGCCGTTGATCGCCGCGACGACCGGCTTGGGGAAGGTCTCCAGCTTGCGGAGGGTCGCCTTGATCGACTCGACCTCCTCGAAGACCTGGGCGGCGTTCTCCGGCCGCACCTGGATCATGTTCTTGAGATCGCCACCGGCGAAGAAGGTCTTCTTCGCGGAGGCGATCACGACGCCGGTGACGTCGTCTCCCTCGGCGTACAGCTTCTCGACGGCCTCCGCCATCGAGGTCTTGTACAGCTCGTTCATGGTGTTGGCCGACTGGTTCGGGTCGTCCAGGGTGAGGACGACGATGCCGTCGGCGTCCTTGTCGTAGCGGACCGCGGTCTCGCTCATCTGTGCTTCCTAACGTCTGGGCCGGCTCGGGCCGGGATGTTCGTCTAGGTATGCAGGGAAGTCGTCACTTCCCACGTGGAACTCCGCCAGGGATGTGGATGTTCGGCTGCATACCTAGCCGAACATCCACCCGGCTCAGACCAGCTCGACGATCGTCGCGATACCCATGCCGCCACCGACGCACAGCGTGGCGAGACCGCGCTGCTTGCCCTGACGCTCGAGCTCGTCGACCAGGGTGCCGAGGATGATGGCACCGGTCGCGCCCAGCGGGTGACCCATGGCGATCGCGCCGCCGTTGACGTTGGTGACCGACTCGTCGATGCCCATGTCCTTCATGAACCGCATCGCGACCGCGGCGAACGCCTCGTTGATCTCGAACAGATCGATGTCGTCGACGGTGAGACCGGCCTTGGCCAGCGCCTTGCGCGAGGCCGGGGCGGGGCCGGTGAGCATGATCGTCGGGTCGGCGCCGGAGACGGCGGCCGAGATGATCCGGGCACGCGGGGTGAGCCCGTTGGCCTTGCCGGCCTCCTCGGAGCCGATCAGCATCAGCGCCGAGCCGTCGACGATGCCGGAGGAGTTTCCGGCGTGGTGGACGTGGTCGATCTTCTCGACCCAGTGGTACTTGGCCAGCGCGACGTCGTCGAAGCCGGCCTCCTGGCCCTGCTGGAGGAAGGACGGCTTGAGGCCGGCCAGCGTCTCGGCGGTGGTGCCGGGGCGGATCAGCTCGTCGTGGTCGAGCACGGTCAGACCGGTCTGGTCGACGACCGGGATCACGGCGTCCTTGAAGTAGCCGTTCTCCCAGGCGGCGGCCGCGCGCGCGTGGGACTGCGCGGCGTAGCGGTCGACGTCCGCGCGGCTGAAGCCCTCGAGCGTCGCGATCAGGTCGGCGCCGATGCCCTGCGGGACGAAGCCGGTCTTGAGCGCGGTGTCGGGGTCCTGCGCCCAGGCGCCGCCGTCGCTGCCCATCGGCGCCTTGCTCATCGACTCGACGCCACCGGCGAGGATGAGGTCCTCGAACCCGCCGCGTACGCGGGAGGCGGCCTGGTTCACGGCCTCGAGGCCGGAGGCGCAGAAACGGTTGAGCTGCACACCTGCGGTCGTCTCGGGGAGACCGGCCTTGATGGCGGCGGTCTTGGCGATGTCACCGCCCTGCTCGCCGACAGGGGTGACGACACCGAGGACGACGTCGTCGATCCGCTCGGGGTCGAGGTTGGGGTTCCGCTTGCGCGCCTCGTCGATCAGGCCGACCACCAGGTCGATCGGCTTGACCTCGTGGAGCGCTCCGGTCTTCTTACCCTTCCCGCGCGGCGTGCGCAGGTGGTCATAGATGAATGCTTCAGCCATGCGCCGATTGTGACACTAAAACTGTCACAGTCAACAGGGTGTTGCCCAAAGGTTCACGACAGATTGCGGGAAATCGTCCGGTTCACCGCGTCCTGGAAGCTCACCACGATGGCCTCGGTGGTCAGCTGGCGCAGCCGCGGGAGCACCTCCTCGAGGTGGGCGGCCTCCTCCGCGGTGTGGTGGGTCCGCTTGAACGGGTCGATCACCTGGTCGCGAAGGATCGTGTTGAGCTCGGCGGCGAGGTCGGCCATGAGGCGTGAGGTCGCTGCGTACGCCGCGGCCAGCGCGTCCCGGGGCAGCCCCAGCGCGATCAGCTCACGGCCGATCCTGGCCTGGATGTCGTCGGTCGGCTCGGTGGCCCAGGACGTGATCATGGCGCGCTGCATCGCCAGATCCTCCCGGGTGGTCTCGGCCGGGAGCCTGGCCAGATAGCGCTCGATCGCCTGCAGGGTGAACCCGTGCTCCTGGAGCGCGGTGACCATGTCGAGGCGGGCGCGGTGCTCGGGGCCGTAGTAGGCGATCCGGCCGCGCCTGATCGCGGGCGGGATCAGCCCGAGGCTCGCGTAGTAGCGCGTCGTCCGCACCGACACCCCGGTGACGGTCGACAGCTCGTCGATCGTCATCAGCTCATCGGTCGTCTCGGTCATAGCCAGGGACCGTAGACCAAAGTGTTGCTACTTCGCCAGTGTTACTGTCACAGTTGCTCCGTCGGTGTCTTGCGTCACAGTCGTGAGCCCGATGAGATCGAACCTCGACCAAGGAGTGTCATGCCCGAGAAGCCCACCATCTACGAGGCCGAGCACGAAGATTTCCGCGCCACCGCGAAGGCCTTCTTCGAGAAGGAGGTCGCGCCCTTCCATGACCAGTGGGAGAAGGACGGCATCGTCCCCCGCGAGCTGTGGAAGAAGGCCGGCGACACCGGGCTGCTCTGCTTCGACGTCGAGGAGGAGTACGGCGGCCCCGGCATCAAGGACTTCCGGTTCAACTCGGTCCTCCACGAGGAGATGGCGAAGATCGGCGCCAGCGGGCCCGGCTTCTTCGTCCACACCGACATCATCGTCCCCTACATCTCCCACCTCGGCACGCCCGAGCAGAAGGCGCGCTGGCTGCCGGGCTGTGTGTCCGGCGACATCATCACCGCCGTCGCGATGACCGAGCCGGGCGCGGGTTCGGATCTCCAGGGCGTACGCACCACCGCGGTGGACAAGGGGGACCACTACCTCCTCAACGGCTCGAAGACGTTCATCTCCAACGGCATCAACGCCGACCTCGTCATCGTGGTCGCCAAGACCAACCCCGAGGCCGGTGCCCACGGCATCTCGCTGCTCGTGGTCGAGCGCGGGATGGAGGGCTTCGAGCGCGGCCGCAACCTCGACAAGGTCGGCATGAAGGCGCAGGACACCGCCGAGCTCTCCTTCACCGACGTGGTCGTGCCCAAGGAGAACCTGCTCGGCGAGGAGGGCTCCGGCTTCATCTCGCTGATGACCCTGCTGCCGCAGGAGCGCATCTCGGTCGCCTCGATCGCCGTCGCCGCGGTCGAGCAGGTCCTCGAGCTCTCCCTCGACTACGCCCGCAACCGCGAGGCCTTCGGCCGCCCCATCGGCCGCTTCCAGAACACCGCGTTCACCCTCGCCGAGATGGCCACCGAGGCCTACCTCGCCCGGCTGTTCCTCAACGACGCCGTCACCCAGCTCAACGCCGGCACCGCCGACACCGTCCTGGCCTCGATGGCGAAGTGGTGGACCACCGAGCTGCAGAAGAAGTTCGTCGACCAGGGCGTCCAGATCCACGGCGGCTACGGCTACATGATGGAATACCCGATCGCGAAGGCGTTCATCGACAGCCGCATCCAGACGATCTACGGCGGCACCACCGAGGTGCAGAAGCTGATCATCAGCCGCCACCTGGGGCTGTAGCCCGGCGGTCCCCGTCGGTCGAGCCGCGAGCGCCAGCGAGCGTCTCCGGCGGCTCGACCAGCGGCGCCGGGGACGGCTCGACCAGCGGTGCCGGCTAGGACAGCTCTTGGCTGCGTACGTAGGCGGCGCGGGTGGCCTCGAGGAAGGCCGCCCGCAGGCCGTTCTGCTCGAGCGCACCGAGGGCCGCGGCGGTGGTGCCGCCCGGGGAGGTGACCTGCTCGCGGAGGACCGCCGGATGGGTGCCGCTCTCGAGCAGCTTGGCGGATCCGGAGAGCGTCTGGATGACCAGCGTGGTCGCGTCGTCCCTGGTCAGACCCAGGTGGACGCCCGCCTCGATCCAGGCCTCGGCGATCAGGAAGACGTACGCCGGGCCGGAGCCGCTGATCGCGGTGACCGCGTCGATCTGCGACTCGGGGACCGTGACGACCTTGCCGACGGCACCCATCAGGTCGGCCGCGGTGGCGACCGCCTCCGGGGTCGCCTTGGCCCCGCCCGCGACCGCGGACATGCCGGCGCCGACCAGGGCCGGGGTGTTGGGCATCACCCGCACGACGGAGACGCCGTCCGGGACCGCGGGCTCCATCGCCGAGGTCGGCACACCGGCGGCCAGGGAGATCACCGTGGTCCCCTCGCGCAGGGCCGACGCGACCGACTCCAGCACCGGCACCACGCCGTAGGGCTTCACGGCCAGCACCACCACATCGGCCTCGGCCGCTGCCTCGGCGGCCGGCAGCGTACGGATGCCGTGCTTCTCCCGGAGCGCCGCCGCCTGCTCCTCGCGCGCCTCCACGACGATGACGCCCTCCGGGGCGTGACCGGCCTCGAGAAGTCCGGCGAGGACAGCCCCGCCCATGTTGCCTGCACCGATGATCGCGATGGTCATGGCTGCAGTCTCTCAACTCCCACGCTTCACCGTCTCCGACGGGTGAGGTACGGGTTACGTACGGGAGCGGCAGTGCCATCGGCTCCCCTAGCGTTCCGAGCGGTTGACGAGCAGCCCCGGGGGGACTTCAGAAGACCACGACCACGCCACGAAGGACTCCGATGCACAAGTTCCGTTACCGCTCCATTCTGGTCGCAGCCGCCATCGCGACCACCATGCTGATCAGTCCTACCTCGGCCACGGCCGCGGGCGAGGGCTACGTAGACGCCGACCCGGGAGGGCAGAACGACTGGGGCGACGAGGGGCCGTTCGGCCCCGGCACCTACTCGACCGCGGACGCGGTCGGCCTCTGGCAGACCGTTCTGTACTTCGACGGCAGGCTCGATTCCGCTGACGTCGACTGTGTCTTCGGCCCACGCACGGTGGCGGCCACGCGTGCGTGGAACAACACCGTCTTCGGGGCGGGCGGACAGGCTTCCTACGACAACGCGATGCGAGCAGGCCTCGCCTGGGCGGACAACTACCTGACCCCGGCGGGCACCTGGGCCAACAACTCCGAGTACGAGCTGATGAGGTACAAGAGCCCCGCCACGATCTCACCGGGCCGGAGCGACAAGATCCGCATCCTCCGGCACAAGTCGGACCACGGGCTGTACCGATTCATGGACGGTGCGACCGGAAGCTCGGTGGCCGCGCGCTACACCTCAGGCGCCTCCGCCAGCCGCTGCGGCTGACAGCCGGAAGGTCTCGCGCCGATTCCACCCCCGAGCGACCCAAGCAACTGCTAGGTTTCGATACCCGCACCCGTAAGTCGCCGCTGGTCACCGGGAGGCCACATGCGCTTCAGACGTACGTCCTTGCTTGCTGTGGTCGCCCTCGCGGCGACGGTCGCGATGGTGGGTCCGCCCGCTGCGGGAGGCGAGGTGGAGCGTCGGCTCCCCTCGCCGGAGTCGGAGGTCAACGTGACCGGTGAGCCGTTCACCGGCACCGCCCCTGACGGCACGGTTCGGGGGCTGATCGACGCTCACAGCCACATGTTCATGCAGGACGGGATCGGTGGGGCGGCGGTCTGCGGGAAGGTCTTCTCGGAGGCCGGGATCGCGGACGCGCTGAAGGACTGCCCCTCCCACGGGATCGCCGGGGAGACCGCGCTCCTGGAGAACCTGACCCGCTCGGGCAGCCCGCTCGGGTTCCACGACACGACCGGCTGGCCGTCGTTCGCCGACTGGCCGGCCTACGACTCGCTGACCCACCAGCAGATGTACTACCGCTGGGTCGAGCGCTCCTGGCGTGCCGGGCAGCGGATCATGGTCGTGAACCTGACCAGCAACAAGGCGTTGTGCGCGATCAACCCGGGCACCCACCAGTCCTGCGACGAGATGACCGCGGTGCCGAGGCAGGCCCGGGATGCGTACGACACCCAGGCCTTCATCGACGCGCAGTACGGCGGCGCGGGGCGGGGCTGGTACCGGATCGTCACCGATGCCGGCCAGGCGCGCGAGGTGATCGAGGACGGCAAGCTCGCCGTCGTGCTCGGGGTGGAGACCTCCGAACCGTTCGGCTGCTCCCAGAAGCTCCGGCTGGCCATGTGCACACGCGCCAACATCGACGCCGGGCTCGATGAGCTGAAGTCGCTCGGGGTCTCCTCGATGTTCCTGTGCCACAAGTTCGACAACGCGTTGTGCGGGGTCCGCTACGACGAGGGCGCGACCGGGCTGCTGATCAACGCCGGCCAGTTCCTCACCACCGGCACGTTCTGGACCCCCAAGGCCTGCGACCCCGGCCAGCCGCACGACAACAACCCGCGCCTGGTCGACCGGCCCGCCGAGCTCGACTGGCTGCCGCAGCCGCCGATCTACCCCGCGGGCACCGTCTGCAATCCTTACGGCCTCTCCGCCCTCGGCGAATACGCGCTGCGCGGGCTGATCAAGCGCGGCATGATGGTCGAGGTCGACCACATGAGCGCCAAGGCCGCCGGCCGGGCCCTCGACATCCTCGAGGAGACCGACTACCCGGGGGTGCTCGCCAGCCACTCCTGGATGGACGAGCGCTACCTCGACCGGCTCTACGCCCTCGGTGGCTTCTCGACGATCTACGGGCACAGCACCGACCAGTTCCTGGCGGAGTACGCCCGCACCGCCCCCGTCCGCGACCGCTACGGCGCGGGCATCGGGTTCGGCTTCGACATGAACGGCTTCGGCGGCACGCCCGGGCCGGCGAAGACGCGGGTCACCTACCCGTTCCGCAGCTTCGACGGCGGCTCGCTCATCGATCGTCAGGTCACCGGCCAGCGGATCTGGGACTACAACACCGACGGCGTCGCCCACTACGGGATGGTCCCCGACTACCTCGAGGACCTCCGCCTCACCGGCGGTCAGGACGTCATCGACGACATCGTCCGCGGCCCGGAGACCTACCTGCGTACGTGGGCAGGGGCGCAGGCCGCCGCCGGCTGACTCGGCGCTGGTGCGGTTCAGTCGTCGCTTCTCGAACGTCGCAGCCAACCGCCGCCGTACAGCGCCCAGAGGATGAGCACGGGCTGGAAGAACAGCCGGACCAACCGCTTGGTGTCGGTGTCGAGACCGAAGGCGTCGACGCCCTCCACGTACTGCCCGATGTTGCCGGGGAAGACCGCCACGAAGAAGGCGGCGAGCAGCGCCCCGATGAGCCGGCGCCTTCCCGGCAGCAGGAGGAAGGCCAGCCCCAGCCCGATCTCGACGACGCCCGAGGCGAGCACCGTCAGATCCTCGTCGACGGGGAACCAGCCCGGCACCTGTGCTCGGAACTCTTGGCGTTGGGCGGTCAGGTGCGCCACCCCGGCGCCCACCATCGCCGCACCCAGCAGGAGGCGCGCGACCGTGCGCGCGATCGAGGTCATCGCATCACTCTAGGAGAACGCCCCGCAGCACGATGAGTCGGCTCGTCCTCACCGATCTCCGCGCCGAGTCGGCTCGTCATGACGAGCCGACTCGGCGTGGATTGGTGTCAGAAGAGGTTGTCCACCAGCGGGGTCGGCGAGCCGAAGCGGTGGGCGGTGATCGAGACGGCCTGCTCGTGCAGGAACGTCAGCAGCTCGACCCGGCCGGCCTCGACGACGGGCTGGGCGTAGAGCGCGATGTCGACGCGGCCCTGGCTCTGCTCCGCGAAGACATCGCGCGACCCACCCAGGAGGCGTACGCGGCTGGGCGCATGCGCGCCGGAGAGGATCGCCGCCCACGCGGCCATGTCCTCGACGACATAGGTCGCTCCGGTCGCGCGCACCAGCGAGGCGGTCTCCTCGTCGAGCGCGTCGGCGACCGACACCGTCACCGGGGCCCCGGCGGCGACACCGGCGGCGAGGACCCGCAGCAGGTGAGCGACGGGGCCGCCCTCGTAGCGGACGGTGACCGGCACCGGGGAGTAGCGCAGCACGTTGACCTCGGCGGTCAGTCGCGAGACGTCGCGGGCGGCACCGAACTCGCGCTCCCAGGCGACCGCGTCCGACCCGGCCGCACGCTCGAGCATGTCGATGTCGTCGATGCCCAGACGGCCGGCCCAGTCGACGAGCGACCGTACGGCGGGAGCCGGCGTCGCGAGCTCGGTGGCCGGGGCCGAGACCCAGTCGCTGAGGCCGACCAGGTAGTGGGGCCCGCCGGCCTTCGTCCCGGCACCGACGGCCGACTTCTTCCAGCCACCGAACGGCTGGCGGCGCACGATCGCACCGGTGATGCCGCGGTTGACGTAGACGTTGCCGGCCTCGACCGACGAGAGCCACTGCGAGATCTCGGCCCGGTCGAGGCTGTGGAGGCCCGCGGTGAGGCCGTAGTCGACCTGGTTCTGGATCTCGATCGCCTCGTCGAGCGAGTCAGCCGAGATCAGACCGAGGACGGGACCGAAGTACTCGGTCAGGTGGAACTCGGAGCCGCGCACGACGCCGGTCTTCACCCCCGGCGACCAGAGCCGCCCGGTGTCGTCGAGCTGACGCGGCCTCACCAGCCACGACTCGCCCGGAGCGAGCGTCGTGAGCGCCTTGAGCAGCTTGCCGGAGGCGGGCTCGATGACCGGTCCGACCTGCACCGTCGGGTCGGTCGGATAGCCGACCTTCAGCGAGGTCACCGCGTCGATCAGCTGGTCACGGAAGCGCCGGGAGGTCGCGACCGAGCCGACCAGGATGCCCAGCGATGCCGCCGAGCACTTCTGCCCGGCGTGGCCGAAGGCGGAGTAGACGAGGTCCTTGACGGCCAGGTCGAGGTCGGCGTCGGGCGTGACCACCAGCGAGTTCTTGCCGGAGGTCTCGGCCAGCAGCGGCAGGTCCGGACGGAACGAGCGGAAGAGCTCGGCCGTGTCGAACGCACCGGTCAGCACGAGCCGGTCGACCAGCGGCGAGGCGATCAGCGCGCGACCGACCTCGTTCTCGGGTACGTGGACCAGGCGCAGCACCTCCTTCGGCACCCCCGCGGCCCACAGCGTCTCGACCAGGACCGAGCCGCAGCGCTGCGCCTGCGGAGCCGGCTTGATCACCACGGCCGACCCGGCCGCGAGCGCCGCCGCGACGCCACCGGTCGGGATGGCGAGCGGGAAGTTCCACGGCGGGGTGACCAGGGTGAGGCGTACGGGCACCTGCCGCGCGCCGTCGACCGTGTCGAGCCCCTCGGCCAGGCTCGCGTAGTAGTTGAGGAAGTCGATCGCCTCGGAGACCTCGGGGTCCCCCTGGTCGAGCGTCTTGCCGCACTCGGAGGCAGCGACCTCGAGCCATTCGGCCCGGCGCCGCTCGACCTCGACCGCGGCGGCCCGCAGCACGGCGGCCCGCTCGGCGCCGGACTTGCGGCCCCAGTCGGCCTGGGCGCCGACGGCGCCCTCGAGCACGGACTCGACGGCATCGACCGAGGTCACGGTGTGGTCGGCGACGAGCTGGTCGCCGAGCGTCGACGTGCCCACCCGGGCGATGATCGCCTTGCCCCACTCGCGGTTGCCGGGCAGGTGCGGGTCGGTGTCAGGGGTGTTGTCGAACGTCCGCTGCACGTCATCGGCCACCGGCTCACGGCGGTCCTGGGTCCGGTTCGGCCGGGGCACCGACTCGTCGACGGCCGCCAGGGAGCGCACGAACCGGTCCTTCTCACGCTGGTAGAGGCTCTCGGAGGAGTTGAGGTCGAAGACGGCCGACATGAAGTTCTCGGTGCTGGCGCCCTCCTCGAGACGACGCACGAGGTAGGCGATCGCGACGTCGAAGTCCTTGGGGTGCACGACCGGCACATAGAGCAGCAGGCCACCGACGGTCTCGCGGACCGCCTCGGCCTGGCCCTCGGCCATGCCCAGCAGCATCTCGAACTCGACCGAGTCACGAACCTGGCGCTGACCGGCCAGGATCCAGGCGTACGCCACGTCGAACAGGTTGTGGCCGGCGACGCCGACGCGCACGTTGGCCATCCGCTCGGGCGTCAGCGCCCAGGACAGCACCCGCTTGTAGTTGGTGTCGGAGTCCTGCTTGGTCGACCAGGTCGCCACCGGCCAGCCGTGCAGCGACGCCTCGACGTGCTCCATCGGCAGGTTGGCGCCCTTGACCAGACGCACCTTGATCGGCGCGCCCCCACGCGCTCGCCGAGCAGCCGACCACTCCTGGAGCCGCATCATCGCCGACATGGCGTCGGGCAGGTAGGCCTGCAGGACGATGCCTGCCTCCAGATCGGCCAGCTCGGGAAGGTCGAGGAGCCGCGTGAAGACGTCGATGGTCATGTCGAGGTCGCGGTACTCCTCCATGTCCAGGTTGATGAACTTCTTCGTCCCGGCGGCCGAGGACTCCGCCGCGTAGGTGTAGAGCGGGAGGAGCCGCTCGACCACGTGCTCGACCGCCTCGTCATAGGCCCAGACCGCGTGCGGCGCGACCGGCGAGGAGACCTTCACCGAGACGTAGTCGACGTCGTCGCGCGCGAGCAGCTTGCGGATGCCGGCCAGTCGTCGGTCGGCCTCCTTCTGCCCCAGGACGGCCTCACCGAGGAGGTTGATGTTCAGGTTCACGCCGCGCTCGCGGATCCGCTCGATCTGCGTGCCGAGGCGCGCGTCGGAGGCGTCGATCAGCAGGTGCCCCACCATCTGCCGCAGCGCACGGCGGGCCACCGGGATGACGAACCACGGCGCGACCAGCGACATCAGCGCGCCGAGCTTCACGCCCAGCTTCAGGTGCCAGGGCAGGAACGAAGGTACGTTGCCGGCCAGCTCACGGAGGCTGGCCGCGGCCACGCGTACGTCCTCGGGCCGGATCACCCGGTCGACGAACCCGACGGTGAAGTCGAGTCCGGCGGGGTCCTTGAGTACGTCGGCGAGGCGCTGTGCGGCCGGGGCGGCGGGCTTGGTCGAAGCCTTCGCCAGCCAGCCGCGAACGAGGTGGTCGACCTCGGCGATGAGCGCGTCATTGGTGGTCATAGAGCCGAGTATGCGACCGGAGTCACGTAAGATAAAGCGATGTTTCCTGGAGATCATTCGTAAGTAGAGGTGAACGGTTAGATGCTCGACGTCCGCCGCCTCCGTCTCCTCGCCGAGCTCGCCGCCCGCGGCACCCTGGCCGAGGTCGCCGAGGCCCTCCACCAGAGCCCCTCCTCGGTCTCCCAGCAGCTCGGGCAGCTCGAGCGCGAGGTCGGCGTCCCCCTGCTGACCAAGGCGGGAAGACGGGTCCAGCTCACCGCCGCGGCCGAGGTGCTCGTCGAGCACACGACCGAGATCCTCGCCCGGCTCGAGGCCGCCGAGGCCGCGGTCACGGCGCTCGGCGACGAGACCACGGGCACGGTGCGGGTCGCCGTCTTCCAGTCCGTGGCGCTCGCCTACATGCCGCAGGCCCTCGCCGACCTGACCCGGCGTCATCCACGGCTGCGGGTCATGCTGTCCCAGCGCGCGCCCGAGCAGGCCCTCAACGACCTCGCCCTGCGCGAGCTCGACCTGGTGGTCGCCGAGCACTACCCCGACCACGGCGCACCGCACTTCGACGGTCTCGACCGGCAGCCGCTGACCACCGACCGGCTCCGGCTGGCCGTCCCGCCCGTCGGCTCCGGGAAGATCTGGGACGACATCTCCTCCCTGGCCGACGCCGGCCGCGTCCCGTGGGCGATGGAGCCGCCGGGCACGGCGTCTCGCCACTGGATCGAGGAGCAGTGCCGCCGGGCCGGCTTCGAGCCCGAGGTCCGCTACGAGACCGACGACGTCGAGGCCCATGTCGCGCTCGTGGAGTCCGGCAACGCCGTCGCCCTCCTCTCCGACCTGATGCGGGTCCGCCATCGGACCGCGGTGCGGCTCATCGAGCTGCCGGGTTCGCCGCGGCGTACGGTCTTCACCGCGACCCGGACCGCCATCGCCGACTCCCCGGGGATCATCGCGTGCCGCGCCGCGCTGGCTCGCGTGGTGCCGCCGGACCTGACGCTGCCCGGCTGAGGGCCGATCAGGCGAAGAGGTCCTCGAGCGGCTGGTCGTGGTCGATCGTGAGCCCGTACGCCGTCGTGCGGGTGTCGATCATGGCCAGGACGGCCTCGGTGACGACCGAGGTCAGATGCTCGGCGTCGGGAATGCCCTCGCCGAGGTGGACCCAGCGGCGCACGGCGCCGAAGACCATCCCGATCAGGCCGTAGATCAGCGGGTCGACGGCTTTCTTGTCGACCTCGGAGACCTCGACTCCGGTCAGCTCGAACGCGGCCAGGATCAGCTCCTTGATCCGTTCCGCGATCCGGTCGAGTCCCTGCTGCAGGGGACCGCTGCCGTTCGGCGCGGTGTCGACGTCGGCCACCTGGTGCAGGAGCGGGTGCTCGAGCGCCCAGTTGACGTACGCCCCGACGGTGCGGGAGATGATCTGCCGGATCGATCCGGTCAGCTCCATCGCCGGGAAGAGCTTGGCCCACAGCCCGTCGAGAATGTCGGCCTGGATGGCGAGGTCGAGCTCACGCCGGTCGGCGAAGTGCCGGTAGACCACCGAGCGGGAGAGCCCTGCGGCCTGGCCGATCGCCTGCAGGCTGACGTTGACGCCGTCGGTCTCGATCAGACCGATCGCGGCATCGACGATGCGCTTTCGTCGGTCGTCGTTGTGACGCTTCCAGCGAACTGCCCTGCCATCCATGGTGGGACCATCGTAGTCCCACGTACTTCACGCCGAGCCTGGAACGCCTGTCACAGTAATCACAGGTCGCTCCGGAGCCCGGCGCCAGGAACGGCTCAGGAGAACCGGATCACCCCGTCGGCGACCGGCGCCCCGAGCCCCTTCATGTCGACGAGATAGTTCTGCTTCGCGGCCCACGGCGCGCGCTCGCCGGCCTTCGGCATCTGGTCCAGCGAGCGCTGGATGTAGCCGGAGGCCAGGTCCATGAACGGCCGCTCCTCGACGCTCGGGTCGCGGGTGACCCCGGCGACGTCGTAGCCGTTCTCGCCCATGAAGTCGAGCAGCCGGATCACGTAGTCGGTGACCAGGTCGGCCTTGAGCGTCCAGGAGGCGTTGGTGTAGCCGATCGTGTAGGCGAAGTTGGGCATCCCGGTGATCATCAGGCCCTTGTAGGCCATCTGCTCGGGCAGGCGGACCGGCTCACCGTCGACGGTGTAGTCGACGCCACCGAAGAGCCTGAGGTTGAGACCGGTGGCGGAGATGACGATGTCGGCCTCGAGCGTCTCGCCCGACTCGAGCTCGATGCCCTTCGGCACGAACGTCTTGATCCGGTCGGTCACCACCGCGGCGTACCCCTCGCGGATCGACTTCATCATGTCGCCGTCGGGGACGAAGCAGATGCGCTGGTCCCACGGGTTGTAGGGCGGGTTGAAGTGCTTGTCGACGTACGCGACCGCCTCGTCCTTGGTCATGCCGGGGCGGCCGCCGCGAGCGGTGAGTCCGTTGATCCACTGGTCGCGGATCACCTTCTTGACGACGCCGGGGGCCCGGCGCGCCAGCTGGTAGGTGCCGACGGTGAGCGCGATGTTCTCCCAGCGGACCGCCTCGTGGCCGAGCTTCTCGCGCACGCGCTTGAACGGGAGCCTGCCGAGGAGCTTGAACGGCGCCGTCTTCAGCAGCGAGGCGATCGCGTCTTGACCGGGGCGGGAGAGGATGTAGGTCGGCGTACGCTGCAGCATCGTCACCTTCTCGGCCCGGTCGCTGCCCTCGCCCGCCAGGTTGGGCAGGAGGGTGACGGCGGTCGCGCCGGAGCCGATGATGACGACCTTCTTGCCCGCGTAGTCGAGGTCCTCGGGCCAGTGCTGCGGGTGGACGAAGGTGCCCTCGTAGTCGTCGAGACCGGCGAACTCCGGCTGGTAGCCGTTGGCGTAGTCGTAGTAGCCCGAGCAGTTCCACAGGAAGCCGGCGGTGATCTCGGTCGGACCCTCGGGGGTCTCGACGGAGACCGTCCACTGCTTGTCCTCGCTGCTCCACGCGGCGCCGGTGACCTTGTGGCCGTAGTGGATCAGCTTGTCGACGCCGTAGTCCTTCGCCGTCTGGCGCAGGTAGTCGCGGATCTGATGACCGTCGGCGAGGGCCTGCGCGCTCTGCCACGGCCGCCACTTGAACGCGAAGGTGAACATGTCGGAGTCGGACCGGATGCCCGGGTAGCGGAAGAGGTCCCAGGTGCCGCCACTGGCCTCACGCTGCTCGAGGATCGCGAGCGTCTTGCCAGGAAGGCGCTCGCGGAGCTGTGCGGCCGCTCCGATGCCGGAGACGCCGGCCCCGATGATCAGTACGTCGACATGCATGTGCCTGAGGTTACCCGGAAGTATCTGATTGCGACACCCTGTCCCGCGAACTTTTGCAAGCAATTCGGAGGACAGGCAGCCGTGCACGGCTCGGTAACACCGGCGACACCCCACTTCCACGCGCGCACGCGGGGCCGCTAACCTGCGGTCTGCAGCCGTGGGGGCGGCACGCATCCACGGCGACTTCGGGGTCACTCACCCGTCGCTTTCGATGGCTGAGGCTGCATGCGGACCGCACAGTGCGGTCATGGTCTTCGAAAGGTTTTCGAGTGTTGAATTTCGTACGCGCCGGCGCGGTTGTCGCGGGCGTCTCCCTCGCCGGGCTCGCCGCAGCGCCGGCGTTCGCCACCGGTGACCACGGTGACCCGGCCGGCAACAACGGCACCGTCAAGATCGAGGAGTACGTCGCTCCCGACGACGCGCCCGACACCACGCCGGAGAACGATCCCCACCAGGACTGCAAGTTCGTCATCGAGTGGTACGGCTTCGACGAGGGCGAGGACATCATCTCGAAGGTCTCCTTCGAGCTGCAGGCGCCGACCCTCGACGGTGAGCTCACCGTCGACGGCCCCGCGGAGGTCTTCGTCGGCGGCGACCCCGCCTCCGGCGCCGGCACCGACGACGGCCTCGACGCCAGCGAGGTCTACACCCTCAACTCGACCGGTGTCGCCCACCCCAAGCAGGGCTACCACGTGAAGGTCACCGTCCACACCCCGGGCAGCCAGGGCAACGACACCAAGTCCAAGGTCTTCTGGTTCGAGAACTGCGACGCGCCGACCCAGTCGCCCTCGCCGTCCGAGTCTCCTTCCGAGTCCCCGTCGGAGTCGCCGTCGGAGACCCCGACCGAGGAGCCCTCGGAGTCCCCGTCGGAGGCCACCCCGCTCGCGGACGAGACCGAGCCCGCTGACGAGGAGTCCTCCTCGGCTCCGGTCGCCGACTCCGACGTCCCGACCAACATCGACGCCGGCCTCGCCGGTGAGAGCGACTCTGCCGTGCCCGCGATGTGGCCGCTGCTGGCCATGCTCGCCGGTGCTGCCGCTGCCGGCACCGCGCTCGTCGTGGTCCTGCGTCGCCGCGCGGCCGCTCTGGTCCACAAGGACTGAGCCGACCCGCGTCACCTGAAACGGCGCGGCGTATGACCTTCGGGTCGTACGCCGCGCCGTTCGCATCTCCTGCCGAGTCGGCTCGTCATGACGCGCCGACTCGGCAGGATCTCGGTCAGTCCTGGAACGCCGCGCCCTTCTCGATCAGCGCGTCGGCGTCGTCGATGCCCCAGGCGGCGAGGGCCTCGCGAGTGTGCTGACCCGCGCTGGCGGCCGGCCCCGCACCCAAGGTGGAGGTGGTCCGGCTGAACCGCGGAGCGGGGGCGGGCTGGGTGACGCCGTGCTGGGTGACGTACGTCTGGCGGGCCTGCAGGTGCGGATGGGTCGCTGCCTCCGACGGGGTGAGGACGGGCGCGACGCAGGCGTCGGTGCCCTCGAAGAGCTCGGCCCACTCGGCCATCGTCTTGGACGCGAAGGTCTTGGTGAAGAGGTCGCGCATCTCGTCGTAGCGCTCCATCTCGTACTGCCCCGGGCAGACCCCGTCGAGCCCGAGCCGGGTGACCATCTCGGCGAAGAACTTGCCCTCCAGCGCACCGACCGCGACCTGTCGGCCGTCGGCGGTGTCGTAGAGCGCGTAGAACGGCATCGCGCCGTCGAGCAGGTTGCTCTGCCGCTGCTCGTGCCAGGCGCCGGAGGCGAGCATCCCCGAGATCATCGTGGCGAGGTGGGCGGTGCCGTCCACGATCGCGGCGTCCACGACCTGCCCCTGGCCGGTCGTCTTCGCCGAGACGAGCGCGGCCAGGATGCCCATCACCAGATAGGTCGATCCGCCACCGAAGTCGCCGAGCAGGTTGAGCGGGAAGTGCGGACGGGCCGGGTCCTGGCCGAGGCCGTTGAGCACGCCGGTGGTGGCGATGTAGGTGAGGTCGTGACCGGCGGACTGCGCCAGCGGGCCCTCCTGGCCCCAGCCGGTCATCCGGCCGTAGACGAGACGCGGGTTGCGCTCCAGGCAGGCGTCGGGGCCCAGTCCGAGGCGGTCGGTGACGCCGGGGCGCAGCCCCTCGATGAGCACGTCGGCGGTCTCCACCAGGCGCAGGACGGTCTCGACCGCGTCCGGGTTCTTGAGGTCCAGCGCGATGCTCGGGCGGCCGCGGGTGAGCAGGTCGCCGGCACCGCCGCCGAGCACGTTGCCGCCCGGCCGGTCGACCCTGATCACGTCCGCACCCATGTCCGCGAGGATCGTGCAGGCGTGCGGCCCGGGCCCGATCCCTGCCAGCTCGACCACCTTGACCCCGCGGAGCGGTCCGGTGCCCTGGCCCAATGTCACTGTGGATTGCTCCCTCGACTCAGTCATGACGGCGATCCTTGCAGAGTACGGAACCCTCCGCCCGGCGTGACCTGATCGCGGAGCCGAGTCCGATACGCTCCGAGACACACTCGCCGGTGCACAGGAGCAGAGAAGTTGTCTCGGGAAATCCCCACATCCCCCCAGTCCCGCCCCAGCTCGGTCAGCCCGCTGACCGCGAACGATCCCCGCGAGATGGGTCCGTACGCGCTCACCGGCCGCCTCGGCCACGGCGGCATGGGCGTCGTCTACCTGGGCGAGGACGCGAACGGGATGCAGGCGGCCGTGAAGGTGATCCTCCCCGAGCTCACCTCCGACCCGGGCTTCCGCGCGCGCTTCGAGCGTGAGATCGAGGCTGCCAAGAGGGTCGAGAGCCGGTTCACCGCGCGGGTCCTCGACGCCGACCCCGATGCCGAGCAGCCCTGGATGGCGAGCGAGTACGTCCCCGACCCGCCGCTCAGCAAGCTGGTCGGCAACGGCCAGCGCCTGCCCGAGATCGACGTACGCCAGCTGGTCGCCGGCGTCACCGAGGCTCTCGCCGCGGTGCACCGTACAGGGCTGGTCCACCGCGACATCAAGCCGGGCAACATCCTCTACGGCACCACCGACCCGTGCGTGATCGACATGGGCATCGCCCGCTCGGTCGACGGCACCGCGCTGACCCAGACCGGCAAGGCGGTCGGCACCTACGGCTACCAGGCACCGGAGCAGGTCCAGACCGGCACCTTCTCCAGCGCCGTCGACATCTGGGCACTGGGTCTGGTCGCCTTCGTCGCCGCCACCGGTCGCTGGCCGTTCAGCGGCGAGATCGGCTCGATGGGACATCTCCTCAAGGGCGAGTCGCCCAACCTGAGCCTCTGCCCGGTCTACCTGCGTCCGCTGGTCGCCGCGTGCCTGGCCGAGGACCCGGCCGCACGCCCGTCCGCCGCGGACATCCTCGCCACCAACGGCGACTGGACCCTGTTGCCCGCCCCAGTCACCTCGGCGGAGGAGACCAGCCTTGGGGCGCTGCCGCCGGCACTCGCCACGGGTGGGATCGCTCGCGCCCCACACCCTGCCACGGCTTCCGGCAACACCGCCGACCTGCCGACGCTGGCGCCCACGTTCGCAGAGCCTGCCGAGCCCTCCGGCCGCCGGTGGAAGGTCGCGGTGCTGGCCGCGGCGGCGGTGGTCCTCGTCTCGGCCGGTGTGGCCGTCGCCGCCAACCCCGGTCTCCTGACCGGCGAGGACGACACCCCGACCGTCGGCGAGGTGACCCCGTCCGCCGAGCCGACCACCGGCGAGGAGAGCACGGCGCCGAGCACACCCGTCGGCGGCGCGGTCGACACCGGGACGGATCCCGGGCTGAACGAGGAGCCCGGTGGCGGCGGCGCCGAGGACGACGGCGAGATCGCGCCCAGCAACGGTGCCCCCACCGGCGACGCGACTCCTTCGACCTCACCCGACGCGAGCGCGACGGCCCCCAGCGACCCGGCCACCGACCCGGCCACCGAGACACCGACGGCCGAGCCGACCGAGACCGCGACGGCCGAGCCGACCGAGGATCCTGCCGGGGATCCGACGGCGACCGCGACTCCCTGACGGCGTACCCGGCTCGTTCCGGGAGGCGGCTCACAGGGGTTTGAGAGACCCCGGTCACACCGTGGCCGAGGTTGGATCGATCAAGGTGGCCGGGCGTCCCGTCGTACCGATAATCGAGCCTGGCGGGGTGTGCCGTCCATCTTCCCGAGCAACCGAAAGTTGAGCTGTGAGCGACACCGACGAGACCTTCAACGACTGGCAGCACCGCGAGGAGCTCGCGGAGACGATGATCCCGATCATCGGCAAGCTCTACCGCGAGAAGGATGTCACCATCCTGGTCCACAGCCGGTCGCTGGTGAGCAAGTCCGACATCTCGATCCTGAAGGCGCACCGCTTCGCGCGCCAGATCGAGGGTGAGGAGCTCTCGGTCACCGAGACGTTCCCGCTGCTCCAGGCGGTCGCGAAGCTCGACCTCGGTCCCTCGAAGATCGACCTGGGCCTGCTCGCGGTCCAGTACGCCGAGGACCAGCGCGGTCTCTCCGTCGACGACTTCGTCGCCGAGAAGCTGTCCGGCGCCACGGGCGAGAACAAGCTCGCGCGCAACGGCGGCCAGGACGTCGTGCTCTACGGCTTCGGCCGGATCGGCCGGCTCGTCGCCCGGCTCCTCGTCGAGAAGGCCGGCTCGCGCCACGGTCTGCGGCTGAAGGCCGTGGTCGTGCGCAAGGGTGGCGAGGACGACCTCATCAAGCGCGCCTCGCTGCTACGTCGCGACTCGATCCACGGGCAGTTCGCCGGCACCATCACGGTGGACGAGAAAAATGGCGTGATCATCGCCAACGGCAACCCGATCCAGTTCATCTACTCCAACGACCCGACGACGGTCGACTACACGGCGTACGGCATCAAGGACGCCATCCTCATCGACAACACCGGCAGGTGGCGTGACCGCGAGGGCCTCTCGCAGCACCTGCGCCCAGGCATCAAGAAGGTCCTGCTGACCGCGCCGGGCAAGGGCGACGTCCCCAACATCGTCCACGGCGTCAACCACCAGACCCTCACCGGCGACGAGCAGGTCATCTCCTGCGCGTCCTGCACGACCAACGCGATCGTGCCGCCGCTGAAGCTGATGGAGGACCGCTTCGGCATCGTCCGCGGTCACGTCGAGACGGTGCACTCGTTCACCAACGACCAGAACCTGCTGGACAACTACCACAAGGCCGACCGTCGCGGCCGTTCTGCACCGCTCAACCTGGTGCTCACCGAGACCGGTGCCGCCTCCGCCGTGGCCAAGGCGCTCCCGGACCTGAAGGCGAAGATCACCGGCAACTCGATCCGCATCCCCACCCCGGACGTCTCGATCGCGATCCTGTCGCTCTCGCTCAAGAGCGAGACCTCGAAGGAAGAGGTCGTCGACTACCTCCGCGAGGCCTCGCTCACCGGTGAGCTGCGTCGCCAGGTGGACTTCACCACCGCCCGCGACGCGGTCTCCTCGGACTTCATCGGCTCCCGCGCCGCCTCGATCGTCGACGGCAACGCGACGATCGTCGACGGCGACTCCGCGATCCTCTACGTCTGGTACGACAACGAGTTCGGCTACTCCTGCCAGGTCGTCCGCACCGTGCAGTCGATCTCCGGTGTCGAGTACCCGACCTTCCCGGCCCCGGCCGCCGTCTGAGCCCGACCTCTACGCTGCCCCGTCCCGTCCGATCTCCGGATGAGGCGGGGCAGCGTTCATTCACCCGCCCGTCAATGACCGAGCAACGCGAGGGGAACCACGGCAACCCCGTCCGGGCGCCGGTACGCGCGAGACCCCGTCGTGAGGACGACGAGGTCGACCACGTCGTTCGGGAGACGCTCGCGAAGCCACAGAAGATGGCGTACGTCGGTGTCGTTGACGTTGGCCGCCAGCTTGACCTCGATGCCGACGACCTGCCCGTCCACCCCTTCGACCACGAGGTCCACCTCGTGGTCGCCGTTGGTGGTGCGAAGGTGCCCGACCCGGCCCTCAGCGAGCTGCGCGGCAACACGCACCGACAGCGTGGCGAGCGACTCGAAGAGCGGTCCCGCCAGATGCGCCCCACGTGGAGACCCAAGCGCGCCCGCGGAGAGATTGTGGAGGCGAGCCGCGAGGGCCGGGTCGGCGAGCTGGTGCTTGGGCGCCTGCTGCAAGCGGGAGATCGGACTGCGGCTGGGGCTCCACCCGGACACCTCGTCGAGGATCCAGATCTTCGAGAGGTGGTCTCGGTAGGCGATCGTGGTGGTCTTCGCCGGCTGACTCCCGTCCCCTGCCGTGGTCGCATCGAGCAGACGTGAGTATGCGGTCGTCGTCGACGACGCCGCTGCGTACGACGCCAACCACCGGCGCAGCGTTTCCGGCCGACGCACGGCCAAGCCATGATCGGGGAGGTCCCGGTCGATGATCCGCTGCAGGTAGGCGTCGAGAAAGGTTCGGATCAGCCTCGGATCTTCTCCTTGGATGCTGGGAAAGCCACTGGCGACGATCTCTTGGAAGTACCGTCCGGCCGTGAATGCGGTGTCGCCCTGGATCTTGGCCGACTCGCCCCGGATGAGCGCGCCGAGGCTGACACTCGGCGTCGTCGACTCGCGCTCGTAGAGCGCAAGCGGTCGCATACGCAGCGAGAGAATCCGCCCCACACCCGAATGCGTGTCGACTCCGGTTCGCGGCGTCGCGCTTCCAGTCAGCAGGAACCGTCCCGCGGGCGCACCTTCGTCGACGCGACGACGTACGGAGTCCCAGACCTCCGGGAGGCGTTGCCACTCATCGAGGAGAAGGGTGCCTTCCCCAGCGTCCTGGAATCTGGGGTCGGCTTCCACGAGCGACCGCTGATCCGGTTCGTCCAACAGCCAGCGTGCGTTCGCCCGGCGACTGGCTGTCTCGGTCTTACCGACTCCCTTGGGGCCGTCGAGGGCGATCGCCGGCGCCAGCTTCAGCAGCTCATCAAGCTCGTCGTCCACGGTCCTTCGTAAGTACGGCACGCCGCCTACGCTACCTTCAGCAGGAGGTGGACGCTACCTTTAGCATGATAGATACGCTACCTTCAGCAGATCCTCGGGCTCGCATCCCCACCATCACGCACCTTGTGGAAAACCCTGTGGAAATCTGCCGGGCTGCCTTCTTCCTCGCCTACTGACGGACACGGGCGAGGAAGGCGCGGGTGCGCTCCTCCACAGGATCACCGAAGAGCTGCTCCGGCGGCCCCTGCTCCAGCACGCGCCCACCGTCCAGGAAGCAGACCTTGGTGGCGACCTCGCGGGCGAAGGACATCTCGTGGGTGGCGAGGACCAGCGTGGTGCCGGCGGCAGCCTCGGCCCGGACGATCTCCAGCACCTCCCCGACCAGCTCGGGGTCGAGAGCAGCGGTGATCTCGTCCAGGAGGAGCAGCCGCGGCCGGGTGCACATCGCGCGCACCAGCGCGACCCGCTGCTGCTGACCTCCGGAGAGGGCGTCGGGGTGGGCGTCGGCCTTGTCGGCCAGGCCGAACCGGGCCAGCAGCTCCCGGGCTCGATCGGCAGCCTCACCAGGGCGAACACCGTGCACCCGCACCTGTGCCAGCGTGCAGTTGTCGAGCACCGACAGATGCGGGAAGAGGTTGTACGCCTGGAAGACCATCCCTATCTCGCGGCGGACCGAGCGCGGGTCCACGAGCGGGTCGGAGATCTCCCGGCCGTCGAAGGTGATGACCCCGTCGTCGATCGTCTCGAGCAGGTTGAGGCAGCGCAGCAGGGTCGACTTCCCCGATCCCGAGGCACCGATCAGACAGACCACGTCGTGCTCGGCCACCGACAGGTCCAGGTCGTCCAGAACAACCTTTCCGGGCTGGGCCTTCCCTCGATAGGCCTTCCGCAGCCCCTTGGCCTCCAGCAGCCCTGACGCCATCGAGCCCGTCATCGGCCCTGCTCCTTCTCGATCTGTCGCCGCATCAGCCAGTCGGTGAGCCGGGTGAGCGGGACCGCGACGATGAGGAAGTAGGCGGCAGCGACCAGCAGCGGCGTGCCGTTGAAGTGGTAGCCCTGGTAGTCCTGGGCCGCCCGGAGCGCCTCGAAGACGCCGACGGCCGAGATCAGCGCGGTGTCCTTCTGCAGCGAGACGAGGTCGTTCATGAGCGGCGGTACGACGCGGCGTACGGCCTGCGGGAGGACCACGAAGCGCATCGTCTGGGCGCGGGTCAGCGCCAGCGCCTCGGCCGAGGCGACCTGGGTGGGATGGATCGCCAGGATGCCGGCGCGGAAGACCTCCGCGACATAGGCGCCGTAGCAGAGCACCAGGGCGAACGTGGTCAGCCAGAAGAGCGAGCTGGTCACCCCGGACAGGCCCAGCGCCGGGATCCCGATGCCGCAGATGACCACGACCATGATCGACGGCACCCCGCGGAACAGGTCGGTGTAGCCGGTCGCCAGGAGCCGCAGCGGCGCCAGCCACGGGGAGGTGGTCTGGCGGGCGATCGCGACGAGGGCGCCGAGGACGAGCACGCACGGCTCGGCGACCAGGAAGATCCGGATGTTGATCCAGAACCCCTCCGCGATCGCCGCGAACGAGTCACGTGCATGGGACCAGCTCAGGAAGTACTCCCGGACCCGGTCCCACCCCGGTGAGGAGACGACCAGCAGCGCCAGCCCGACCACGACCACGACGGTCACCGCGGTGGCGATGGCGACCTGCTGGAACCTCAGCCGACGGCGTACGGCCTGCCTCTCCAGCTCGCGCGCACTCGGTGGTCGAGCCTGTCGAGCCCCCTCCACAGAACGACTCGACCCTGTCACTTCAGCACAGGAACGGAGACGACGTCGGAGAGCCACTCCTTCTCGAGCGCGGCGAGGGTGCCGTCCTCCTCGAGCGCGGTCAGCGCCTCGTCGAGGCACGGCGCTAGGCCGCTGTCCTTCTCCGTCAGCAGGCCGAACTCCTCCGGCTTCTCGCTGCTCTCGAACTGCCCGGTGATCGTGCTGCCCTCGATCTCGGCGGCGGTGATGTAGAACGCCGTGGGCAGGTCGAAGACGAGCGCGTCGACCTGGCCGTTGAGCAGGGCCTGCTTGGCCTGGTCGCTGGTGTCGAAGACCAGCGGGTCCGTGGTCGGCTGGACGTCCTCGCGGATCGCGGTGAGCGACGTGGTCGCGGTCTGGGCGCCGAGCTTGAGCCCCTTCAGATCCTCGAGCGAAGCCGCCTTGGCGGCATCGTCCTCCATGGTCACGACCGCCTGCGAGGCCGTGTAGTAGCCCTGCGAGAAGTCGACGACGCCCGCCCGCTCGGGCGTGATCGAGATCTGGTTGATGTCGAAGTCGAACTTCTTCTCGCCCGGCGTGTAGGAGGTGTTGAACGCCTGCTTGGCCCAGACGACGTCGTCCTTGGCGAACCCGAGCTGCTCGGCGACGGCGTAGGCGACCGCCGACTCGAAGCCCTTGCCGTTGCTGGGGTCGTTCTCGGAGAACCAGGGCTCGTACGCCGGGGAGTCGGTGCCGATGGTCAGCTTGCCGTCCTGCTTCAGCGGCAGGTCGGCGGCCTCGCACGAGGCGGGCGCGCCACCCTCGGCGCTGTCCTCGGCCTCGCTCCCGCAGGCGGTCAGGGCGGCAGCGAGAGCGAGCGGAGCGACGAGAAGGGCAGTAAGGCGAGTGCGCATGTGCGGAATGGTAGATGGTACGGGCACTAGCCGCTTCTTATTACTCGTGAGTAGCATACGTCCATGGCGTACGAATCCCTGCTCTCACCGATCACCATCGGGTCGCTCACCCTGCGCAACCGCGTGGTGATGGGGTCGATGCACACCGGCCTCGAGGACCACGCGTGGGACATCCCGAAGCTGGCGGCCTACTTCGCCGAGCGGGCACGCGGTGGCACCGGGCTGATCATCACCGGCGGCTACGCCCCCAACAAGCGCGGCTGGCTCAAGCCGTTCGCGAGCGAGATGAGCTCCCGGCTGCACGCCGCCCAGCACCGCCGGGTCACCGGCGCGGTGCACGAGGAGGGCGGCGCGATCGCGATGCAGGTGCTGCACGCCGGCCGCTACGCCTACACGCCGTTCTCGGTCAGCGCCTCGGCCGTCCAGGCACCGATCAACCCGTTCAAGCCCGCGGCCCTCTCCGACAAGGCTGTCGAGGCGACCGTGAACGACTTCGCCAAGAGCATCTCGCTGGCGAAGCGGGCCGGCTACGACGCGGTCGAGATCATGGGGTCGGAGGGCTACCTGATCAACCAGTTCCTCGCCGAGCGGACCAACCAGCGCGAGGACCGCTGGGGCGGCACCGCGACCAACCGGATGCGGTTCCCGGTCGAGATCGTCCGCCGGAGCCGCGAGCTGGTCGGTGACGACTTCCCGATCATCTTCCGGCTCTCGATCCTCGACCTGGTCGAGGACGGCCAGACCTGGGAGGAGACGGTCGAGCTCGCCTATGCGCTCCAGGACGCCGGCGTCTCGGTGTTCAACACCGGCATCGGCTGGCACGAAGCCCGGGTGCCCACGATCATCACCCAGGTCCCGCGCGGCGCCTGGCTCGACATGACCGCCCGCCTCAAGGCCGAGGTGGACATCCCGGTCTGCGCCTCCAACCGGATCAACACCCCCGAGCTCGCCGAGTCGGCGATCGCGGAGGGCAAGGCCGACCTGGTCTCGATGGCCCGCCCGCTGCTGGCCGACCCCGAGTTCGCCAAGAAGACCGCCGAGGGCCGCACCGACGAGATCAACACCTGCATCGCCTGCAACCAGGCCTGCCTGGACCACGCCTTCGCCAACAAGGCCGCCTCCTGCCTGGTCAACCCGCGCGCGGCGCGCGAGACGACGCTGGTGCTCACCCCGACCAAGCTCAAGCAGACCGTGGCCGTCGTCGGCGCCGGACCTGCCGGCCTCGCCGCCGCGACCTCGGCCGCCGAGCGCGGCTTCGCGGTGACCCTCTTCGAGAAGTCCTCGCAGGTCGGCGGCCAGTTCCGCCTCGCGATGGCGGTGCCCGGCAAGGAGGACTTCAAGGACACGCTGCGCTACTTCACCCGCCGCCTCGAGGTGCTGGGCGTCGAGGTACGCCTCGACACCGAGGCCACCGCCGCCGACCTGGAGTCCTTCGACCACGTCATCGTCTCGACCGGGGTCACGCCGCGGCTCCCGCAGATCGCCGGCTCCGAGGACGACCGGGTCGTGACGTACGCCGACGTGCTCGCCGGCCGCGTCGTCCCCGGCCGCCGGGTCGCGGTGATCGGCGCCGGCGGCATCGGCGTCGACGTGTCCGCCTGGCTGACCCACCAGCCCGAGACCCTCGAGGAGTGGAAGGCCCGCTGGGGCGTCGGTGACCCGGCGATCTTCCGCGGCGGTCTCGCCACGCCCGTGCTCGAGGCCCCTGCCCGCCAGGTGACGCTGCTGCAGCGCAAGGCCACCCCCATCGGGATCGGCCTCGGCAAGACCTCCGGCTGGGCCCACCGCGCCCACCTGAAGCAGGACGGCGTCACGCAGGTCCGGGGTGCGACGTACGACAAGATCGAGGCTGGCGACGACTCCCTCACCCTCCACTACGCCGTCGACGGCGAGCCCCGCACGCTCGAGGTCGACCACGTCATCCTCTGCGCCGGTCAGGAGTCGGTGCGCGACCTGTGGACCGAGCGGGAGCACTGGCATCTGATCGGTGGCGCCGACGTCGCCGCCGAGCTCGACGCCAAGCGCGCGATCCGGCAGGGCACCGAGGTCGCCGCCGGCTTGTAGCCTGTCCCGCATGAGCGATCCCGACTGCCTGTTCTGCAACATCGTCGCGGGCAACATCCCCTCGACGAAGGTCTACGAGGACGAAGAGACGTACGCCTTCACCGACATCGCCCCGGCAGCCGTCGGTCACACGGTGGTGGTGCCGAAGACGCACACCAAGGACGTCCTGGAGGCCGACCCGGCGGTCTACGCCGCGGCCGCCAAGACCGCCCAGGCGGTCGCGAAGCGGGCGGTCGACGTGCTGCAGGCGGACGGGGTCAACGTGCTCAACAACTGCGGGCCGGCCGCCTGGCAGACGGTGTTCCACCTGCACTTCCACGTGATCCCGCGCTACACGGACAAGACGAAGGACTCGCTCACCCTCCCGTGGGTGCCGAAGCCGGGCGACCTGGACGCGATCAAGGCGATCGGCGAGAAGCTCGCCTTCTAGGGCTCAGCCCGTCGGAGCGCCTTCGGCGTGGGCGGCGACCATGTCGGCGTACCACCCGAAGGACCGCTTCGGCGTCCGCACGCCGGCGGCGTCGACGTGCACCAGGCCGTACTTCCCGCCGACGCCGTCCTCCCAGTCCTTGCCGGTGAACGGCGCCTCCCAGCCGTCCCGGTCGAGCAGGGTGTAGGCGTAGAAGCCGCGGACGTCGACCCCGCGCTCGATCGCGGCCGAGACCGCCTCCAGGTGCGCCTCGAGGTAGTCGATGCGGGCCTGGTCGTCGATCTCGCCGTCCACCACCGGAGCGTCGTACGCAGCCCCGCACTCGGTCACCACGATCGGCGGCATCGCGGCGCGATAGCGGGAGCGGGTGATGATCAGCCACTCCCGCAGAGCGGTGGGCACCACGCCCCAGCCGGTGTCGGTGGCGGGATAGCCGACCAGCGGCACCATCCGGAACGGGATGTCGTCGCCCTCGGCGGAGGCGCCGATGCGCTGCGGGGCGAAGAAGTTGACCCCGTAGAAGTCGAGGGGTGAGCGGATCACGGTCATGTCGCCCGGCATCGCGACCTCGTCGGCGAGTCCGGCGATGTCGCGGGGGTAGCGGCCCATCAGCATCGCCTCGAGCGGAACCGCGTTCCAGGCCAGGTCGATGAGCTTGGCCGCGCCGACGTCGGCGGGATCCTCCGAGAGCGGCCAGATCGGCTCGTGGTGGTTGGCACACCCGACCGACTCGACCCCGGCGGCGCGCAGCACCTGCACACCGCGGCCGTGGGCGAGGAGCAGGTGGTGCATCGCGGCGACGACTCCCCAGCCCGCGCGCCGGCCGGGCGCGATCGTGCCGAGGCCGTAGCCGAGGTAGCCGGCCACGTTCGGGTCCTGGACCGGCACCCACTCCGGGACCCGGTCGCCGATCAGGTCGGCGACCGTCTGGGCGTACTCGCCGAAGGCATCGACGGTGGCGCGGTTGAGCCAGCCGCCGTCGGCAGCCAGCGGCTCCGGCAGCTCGCCGGCGTAGAGCGTGGCCGACGGGCGCAGACCGGCCTCGAGCAGCTCGTCGACCAGGCGGTCGTAACGAGCGCGGGCATCGGGATCGAAGGCACCGCGCCCACCCGGCTGGAGCTCACGCCAGGAGACCGCGAACCGGTATCCCGGCGCACCGAGACGTTGGAGCAGCGCAACATCCTGCTCGCCCCCCGGCCGGGTGGCGTCTGCAGTGCCGAACACGAAGCCAGTCGGGAACTTGGGAAACGCCACGGCACAATCATGACTGTGACTGCCCAGATCCGCCGAGGAACCGCCCGATTCACGGAACGTCCACCCGGCCTACGGCCAGGAAAAATCACCTGGCACACCTACTCCTTCGGACCCCACTACGACCCCAGCAGGGTCGGCTTCGGCCCGATCGTGGCCTACGACGAGCACCTGCTGCGCAACGGTGAGGGGTTCGAGAACCACCACCATGCCGGGGTCACGATCGTGACCTGGCCGCTGTCCGGCGAGGTCACCCACACCGACTCGACCGGCGCCACCGGCACCGTCTCGCCCGGCCAGGTCGGCGTCTTCACCACCGGCGACGGGGTCGACCACTCCGAGTTCGCCTCGGCCGCCGGCACCCGGTTCATCCAGGTCTGGATCGCCGGCAGCACCGGCGCGCCGGCGTACGCCGTCCACGACGTCACCCCGGTCGAGGGCGAGTGGGTCGAGGCGGTCCGCCTGGACCAAGGGTCGCTCCGGGTCGGCCATGTCGGCACCGACGGGCCCGCCGAGATCACCCTCCCGCAGGGCCGGTTACGCCATCTCCATGTCGCCTCCGGCGCCCTCCTACGCAGCGGGATGGCCGAGCCGCTCACCGCCGGTGACGCCTTCGAGATCACCGCCGGCGAGGATCTCCCGCCGGAATTCACGGTGGCTGCGGGCGTACCGACGGAGCTTCTTCTCTGGACCTTCGAATAGGGCGGACAAGCCCCGGCTCGACGGATAAAGTCCGCACCAGACTGCTGCTCAGTGTGGAGACTCTGCCGAAAGGTTTGGTGTGACGACGTTCCTGATCATCGGAGCCGTCGGGCTGGGCCTCCTGCTGGTGTCGCTGGTGATCGGCGACCTCCTGGACGGCTTCCTCGGCGGCGCGCTCGATGCCGACTGGTTCTCGACCGCCGCGATCGGCGGCTTCGTGTCCGCCTTCGGGTTCGGCGGCGCGCTCGCGGTCGGCCCGCTCGGCACGATCCCGGCCATCGGGATCGGCGCCGTGGGCGGTGCGCTCTTCGCCTGGTTCGCGCTGTGGCTGACCCGCCTGCTGAAGGAGGAGCACACCGACGCGGCACCCTCGGGCGAGGCCGCGGTCGGTCTGGACGCCGCGGTGATCACCACGATCCCGGCCGACGGGTTCGGCGTGGTGCGGGTCGCCCTCGGGGGCCACACGGTGACCTACAACGCCAAGGCGCCCGACACCGGCGAGGCCATCACCCCCGGCACCGCCGTGCACGTGACCGGCGTCCTCTCACCGACGGCAGTCACCGTCGCGCCGACCTGGCGCGAGATCACCTCCTGACCTGAAGGGGTCCCCATGGAACTGCTGGTGCCGATCGCCGGCCTTGTCGTACTTCTCATCCTGCTTCTGCTGCTGGTCACCAGCCGCTACAAGGTCGCCGGTCCCAACCAGGCCTTCATCGTCACCGGCCGCAAGGGCAAGGCGGTGCTCAACCCCGAGACCGGCCAGCTCACCACCGACCTCTCGGGCCAGAAGGTGGTGCTCGGCGGCGGTGTCTTCGTGGTGCCGTTCGTCCAGAAGCTGGCGACCATGGACCTCTCCTCGCGCCGTATCTCGGTCCAGATCCGGGGCGCGGTCTCCGGGCAGGGCATCAAGCTCAACCTCGAGGGTGTCGCGATCGTGAAGGTGGGCGGCAACGCCGACCAGATCCGGCTGGCCGCGCAGCGCTTCCTCTCCCAGCAGCAGGAGATCGAGCCGTTCACCCAGGAGGTGCTCGCCGGCGCGCTGCGCTCGATCGTCGGTGGCCTGACCGTCGAGCAGATCATCCGGGACCGGGCCGCCTTCGCCCAGCGGGTCGCCGACGAGTCCGAGTCCTCGCTCACCGGCCAGGGCCTGATCCTGGACACCTTCCAGATCCAGGACGTCACCGACGACGGCTCCTACCTCGCCAACCTGGGCCGCCCGGAGGCCGCCCGGATCACCCAGGCCGCCTCGATCGCCGAGGCCGAGGCCCGCCGTGCCGCCGAGCAGGCCCGCATCAAGGCCGAGGAGGAGATCGCAGTGGCCCAGCGTGCGCTCGCGCTCAAGCAGGCCGAGATCAAGGCCGAGACCGACGCGGCCTCGGCCAACGCCGCCGCCTCCGGCCCGCTGGCCCAGGCCGACCGCGACCAGGCCATCCTCACCGAGCAGGAGAAGGTCGCCGTACGCCAGGCGGCACTGACCGAGCGACAGCTCGAGACACAGGTGCGCAAGCCCGCCGACGCCGAGCGCTACCGCGTCGAGCAGGAGGCGGAGGGTCGCCGCAACTCGGAGATCGCCGCCGCCGAGGCTCGTAAGGCCGCGACCATCGCCGCCGCCGAGGCCGACGCCGAGCAGGCCCGGCTCTCCGGTGAGGCCGAGAAGGCCCGCCGTGCCGCGCTGGCCGAGGCCGAGGCCATCGAGGGCGCCAAGCGCGGTGACGCCCAGAAGGCGCTGCGTCTGGCCGGCGCCGAGGCCACCCGGGCCGAGGGTGAGGCGAGCGCTGCGGCCACCCTGGCCGTCGGTCACGCCGAGGCCGAGGCGATGGACAAGCGCGCCGCGGCGTTCGCGTCCTACAACGACGCCGCCGTCCTGCAGATGCTCATCGAGGTCCTCCCCCAGGTCGCCCGGGAGGTCGCCGCGCCGATCAGCGCCATCGACAACCTCACCGTGCTCTCCACCGAGGGTGCCGGTGCGCTCCCGAAGCAGGTCAACGACAACGTCGTCCAGACCCTCAACATGCTCAAGACCGCGACCGGCGTCGACCTCGGCGCGATGCTCCGCAAGGCCTCCGACTCGACCTCGGTGAACGGCACCGCCGAGATCCCGGCCGGACAGTGACCGATCCACACCTTGCCAACACCCGGTCACCAATCCCGGGGAAAACGGACATAAACGTGACAGCCAGGAACAAGTCTGGTTATGTATCCACGTCGACGTAGGGAGGGAGCACTCCAAGCCTCGACCGGGCCTCGCGGCCGCAAGGCCGCCAGGCTCGCCCCTTGAGCTTCTCTACTGTTCCCCCCGTCGGTAGAGAAGCACCGAGGGAAATTGATGGTGGCCCGGCCTCACGGCCGGGCCACCTCTCATTTGCGACCGAGAGTCGCGGTCGCTAGCGCTCGGCGACCATCCGGAGGAAGGCCTCGACGAGCGGGCCCGAGGTGGCGGCACCGTTCTCGCCCTCGTCGACGTAGACGGCGACGGCCAGGTCCCCCTGCGCCGCGATCATCCAGGTGTGCGTGAGGCGCTTGCCGTTGCGGTCGAACTCGGCCGTGCCGGTCTTGGCGATCACCGGCTTGCCCGGCACGTCGGCCAGACCGGAACCGGTGCCGTCGGTGACCACACCCCGGAAGATCCTACGCAGCTGCTCGGCCTCGTCGGCCGCGAGCGGCTCGACGCCCGACGGCTTGGCGACCTGGCCCTCGACGAGGGTCGGGACCACGGTGTGGCCGGCCTGGATGGAGCCGATGACGGTGGCCATCACGAGCGGCGAGGCGAGCACCTTGCCCTGCCCGATCAGGTCGGCGGCGAGCTCGGTCTCTCCGGCAGGCTCGGGGATCTCCCCGAAGTAGGAGGTGAAGCCGGCGTCGCGGTCGATCCCGAAGCCCAGCGAGGCGGCGGCGGAGGCGATCTCGGCGTGGCCGACCTCGCCGGCCGCACCGACCATGGCGGTGTTGCAGGACTCCGCGACGGCGTGGGCGAGCGTGATCTCGCCGAGGGCCGACTTCGGGTACCACGAGTCGTTCTTGAAGGTCTTGCCGTCGACGGTGGCCTTGGCCGGGCAGGTGACCTGGCTCTTGGCGTTGAGCCCCTTGCGCAGCAGGGCCAGCGTCGTCGCGGTCTTGAAGGTCGAGCCCGGCGCCGCCTGGCCGTAGGTGGCCAGGTTCATCTTGTTGTCCTCGCCGTTGGCGGCGACGAGCACGGCACCGTCACTGGGCCGGATCGCGACCAGGGCGCTCTCGGGCTTGACGCGCTTCAGGATCTTCTCGGCGTTCTTCTGCAGCCGCGCGTCGAGGGTGACGGTCAGCGACTTCCCGTCGATCGGGTCGGTGCTGTAGAGCCTCTTGAGCACCTCGCCCTCGTCGCCGAGCACCGCCACCTGGAGCCCGGGCTTCCCCCGCAGCTGGTCGTCGTAGCGCGCCTGCAGGCCGGAGAGCCCGGCGAGGTCACCCGGAAGGTAGGTCCCGGGCTTCTTCTTCATCATCTCCGCCGTCACCTCACCGACGATGCCGACGACCGGAGAGGCGAACCCCTTGGTCGGGCCGAGCGGGAGGGTCCGGTTGAGCATCGCGGCGCCCTTGATCTTGGCGATCTTCGCGGCCTTGGCCTTCGTCATCATCGGCTTGCGGATCGAGAGCGCCTCCACGAACGCCTTGTCACCGGCGGCCTTGACGCGCTTGGCGTAGCGCTTCGGGTTGATGCCGACGATCGCGGCGACGTCGCGGGCGGCCGCGGGCGCGGCCACGGGGTCGATCAGGGTCTTGTCGATGCCGACGGTGACGACCGGCCGGTCCGCGACCAGGGTCGCTCCCGACGTACTCAGGATCTCGCCGCGCTGCTGCTGGACGGTCTCGACGTGGAGGCTGCGTCCCTCGGCGAGCGTCGGGGCGACGACCGTCGGCTCCCAGACGAACTCCCACTTCTCATCGGTCTTGCGGAGCTCGACCTCCGACTCGTAGGTCCACCGGCCGCCCGGCAGTCCCCACGCCCAGGTGAGGGTCGACGTCGCGCTGTCGGTGCCGTGGCCGGAGAAGACCGGCTTGGTCGCGGACACGTCGGGCGCGCCGAGCTTCCCGAACAGGTTGCCCGTCAGGTCGCTGTAGTCGGTGGCGACGACCTCGGGATCGGTCTTCGCCACGAAGTCGACCTTCGTGAAGGAGCCGGTCTCCAGCGCCGTGGTCAGGGTCGACATGCTCGGACCCGGCTCCTTGGCCCCACCACAGGCAGCAAGCAGCGGTAAGGCAACAGCAAGGGCCGCTATGCCCCGGGAGACTCGCATGGAACGGTTCTATCAGCCTCGCCCCCAAGATTGGGTTACACCTGTCCAACGCGGAGGTTGTGAAGCCGAGCGCGGCTGTGGACACGCCCGGCTCCACACCACCTGGATCAGTGCGTCGCCAGCCAGGCGTCCAGGTCGACGCCGCGCTGGTCGGCGAGCTTCTCCAGGCGCTCGCGGGTCGGCGGCTGGAACACCTTCGGCTCGATGTGGCGGTCGAGGGCGGCGTACTTCCGCTGCCTGGCGGCCTGCGCGGGACCGGTCGCCTCGGCGGCGGCGAGGACGGCCGGGGTCGCGGTGATGGCGGCGCCGGTGAGCGGCGAGCTCACCAGCGGGGTGTAGCCGTCACGGTGGCCGGCGGTGTTGGCGTGATAGGACTCCGCGATCGGGTTGGAGAGCCCGTTGACCCACTCGGGGTTGTCACAGACCGCGTGCCCGGTGAACCGGCTGATCGGGTTGACGTAGCTGAACCCGGCAGCGCTCGCCCGCGAGGCCGTGGTGTTGTTGAGGAGCACCGCGGTGTCGTTGAGGATCGCTTCGTCCGACGGGCTGAACCAGGTGAGCGCGTTGCAGTCCTCACCCATGAACAGCTTCGGGTAGCCCACGACCACCACCTTCGCGCTGGGAGCGGCCGATCGGATCCTCGAGTAGAGCGTCCCGAGGCTGGCCGGGAGCGTGTTGCGGATGTAGTTCTGCGCACCCGCGACCGCTCCGGCGCAGTCGCTCGCCCAGGCGGGGAGAGCGCACTCGGTGATCACGTCGGCGAAGCCGGCGTCGTTGCCACCGACCGAGATGGTCACGTAGCGGGTCGAGCTCGACAGCGCGCTGAGCTGGCTGTTGGTGACGTCGGCGACGACCGCCCCCGAGCAGGCGCGGAAGTTGAGGCTGTAGCTCTTCGCGGCGGCGACCAAGCTGGGGTACGCCAGGGTCGAGCGCATGCAGTTGCTGCCGTCGTTGATGTAGGTGCGGGTGCCGACTCCTGAGGAGTAGGAGTCACCGAGCGCGACGTAAGGCTCCCCAGCCGCGGAGGCTGGGGAGCCGGGGGCGACGGCGAGGCCGGCACCGAGAAGGGCGATGGATGTGAGGGAGACCGCGAGGCGGACTTTGGACAGGCGGAAGATCGAACCGTTCATGGCAACTCCCGAAAGCCGGGGACCGCTGGGGGCGGCCCTTCTCTACGGTTGTACGCGCTCCTGCTCCCGCCCGCAGGAAATTTGTTTCACGTCCAAGTAACTGTCCGGAACCCGCTCAGCCGGGTTCATCCGGCGTTCTGCAGGCGCGGCAGGATCCGGTCGAGCCAGCGCGGCAGCCACCAGGCGCGGGCGCCGAGCAGCCGCATCACCGCCGGGACGACGAGGCACCGCACCACGACCGCGTCGATCAGCACCGCCACCGCCATCACGAACCCCATCTCCTGGAGCATCCGGTCCGGGCTGAACCAGAAGGCACCGAAGACCACGACCATGATCGCGGCCGCGGCGGTGATGACGCCGCCGGTGTGCGCCAGCCCCTCCCGGACCGCCTCCTGGGCGTCGCCGCTGCGCAGCCACTCCTCACGCATCCGCGAGATCAGGAAGACCTCGTAGTCCATCGAGAGCCCGAAGACGATCGCGAAGGTCATCACCGGCAGGAACGCCTCGATCGGACCCGGCTCGACCCCGAGCAGCCCCTCCTGGAAGACGTACGTCATCGCGCCCATCGAGGCGCCGATCGAGAGGAGGTTGAGGATCGCCGCCTTGATCGCCCCCGCGACGGACCGGAAGACGCACATCAGCAGCAGCGCGGAGAGCCCGACGACGAGCCCGATGAAGAGCGGCAGCTTCTTCGCGACCGCGTCGGAGTAGTCGATCAGCGCCGCCGTCGACCCGCCGACGAGGACGTCGTCGCCGAGGTCGTCCCGGAGATCCTTGACCAGTTCGGTGGTCTCGGCGTCCTGCGGGCCGGTCTCCGGGAAGGCGATGGAGGTGGACACCGCACCATCGGCCGACGGCTGCGGCGGCGTCACGGCGGCCACGCCGGCGTACGCCTGGACCTTCTCGTACGCCGCGACCGCCTGCTCCTGGGAGCCCTCGACCATGACGACGAGCGGGCCGTTGGCACCGGGGCCGAACTTCTCGTCGACCAGGTCGTACGCCTTGCGCGTGGTCGAGGAGGCGTCGTCGTTGCCGGCATCGGCGAAACCGAGCTGGAGGCCCAGGACCGGGGCGGCCAGCGCGCCGAGCGCGACCAGGGAGACGACCAGCGCGGCCCACGGGTGCCGCTGGACGCCGGAGGCCCAGGCGCGCCAGCGCTGGCCGGGCTCACGCCGCGACCGGGCCGCGTGCCTGCGTACGGACTTCTCCAGGCGCTTGCCGAACAGGGTCAGCAGCGACGGCAGCAGGGTGACGGCGGCGATCATGGTCATCAGGACGGTGAGGGCGACGCCGAGCACGACGCCCTGGATCGAGGTCAGCTGCAGCACGTACAGGCCGCAGAGCGCCAGGATCACGCTGACGCCGGCGAAGAGGACCGAGCGGCCGGCGGTGTCGATGGCGGTCGCCGTGGCGTCCTCGCGGGTGGCGCCGCCGAGCAGCTCGCTGCGGTAGCGCGAGAAGACCAGCAGCGCGTAGTCGATGCCCACACCGAGCCCGACGATCATCAGCATCGGCGCGGTGTAGTCCGGGATCGTGGTCAGGTGCGAGAGCAGCGTGACCACGCCGAAGGTCGTGCCGACCGCGAAGATCGCGGTGATCAGCGGCAGGCTCGCGGCCAGGAACGAGCCGAACATGAAGAGCATGATCACCAGGGCGGCGAGCATGCCGATCCCCTCGGAGCCGCCACCCTCCCCCTCGTTCACCTCGCGCATCGAGTCGCCGGCCATCTCTACCTGGAGGTCGCCGGTCGAGGTCTCGTTCGCCAGGTCGAGGAAAGGCTCGTAGGCGCTGATCGGGAGCTCGCCCGCCTCGGCGTCCATCACGACGGTGACCAGCGCGGTCGTACCGTCCTCGCTCACCGACCCGCGCTGCGGATCGGCCGCCTCGACGGTCTCGACATGAGGAACCTCGGCGAGGTCAGCGAGCAGCTGGTCCACGGCCTGCTGGTCGGTGTTCCACCCGCGCTCGTCATGGATGACCGCACGCACCTCGTCGCCGGTCGACCCGCCGTGCTTCGCCTGCAGGTCGGCCATCTCCTGCGACTGGGTGCCGGGGATGTCGAAGGAGTTGCGGTAGTCGTCGCCGATGCTCTGCGCCGCCACCGTCACGCCCACCAGGACGGTCACCCACAACAGCAGCGCGGTCCAGTGATGGCGCTGGGAGAAGGACGCCAGCCGCCGCAGCGGGCTGGGTCTCGTGATCGTCTGCGTGGTCATCATGTCTCCTGTCGTTGTCTCGTCTGGCTATAGGTAGCCAGACAACATGTATGGAGACAATGTACGGCGGACTGTGTAGGCTGTCTACATGAAAGCCGACGCCCTCCGTGGCCACCTCGACTCGCTGATCCTGGCCGTCGTCGAGAAGCAGCCCCTCCACGGCTACGCGATCATCGAGGCCCTCAGCGTCCGCAGCGGTGGCGAGCTCGACCTCCCCACCGGCACCATCTACCCCGCGCTGCGCCGTCTCGAGAAGGCGGGCTACCTCGACAGCTCCTGGTCCGAGGTCGGCGGCCGCAAGCGCCGCACCTACGTGCTCTCCTCCGCCGGCCGCACCGCCCTCGCCGCCCACCGCCAGGAGTGGCGCACGTTCGCCAAGGTCGTCTCCGGCGTACTCGGCGAAGCCTGACCCGCCGCCCCGCCGGCCGAGACGTCACCTCTGGCGAGTCATTCAGGGGGTTCCCTGATGTGGCCGGCACAGCCGAGGACGGAAGATGAGCGCATGAGCGCCGTCGACGTCTATCTTGCGGACCTGCGGGCCGCGATCCCCGGCCCGAGCTGGACCCGGCGCGACCTCCTGCGCGAGGCCGGCGACCATCTCGAGGACGCGACCGACGCCTACACCGCCGCGGGCTACACGACCACCGAGGCCGAGGCGCTCGCGCTGCGCGACTTCGGCTCCGTCGACGACATCGCGCCCGGCTTCCGCGACACCGTCGCGATCGGTGCCGCGCGACGTACCGCCCTCATGCTCGTCCTCGTCATGATCCCCCAGGCCTTCCTGTGGGACGGCGGGATCGAGCTCGGCGCGAGCGCCCACTCGGCCGCCCCGGACAGCGGCCTCTTCCACCTGCTCGACATCATCATCGGGTACGTCGGCACAGCAGGCGCCCTCGGCGCGCTCATCGCCCTGGTGGCGACTGCGAGCGGTCAGCGCTGGCTCCGGATCGGGCGCCGTACGGCCCAGCTGACCGCCGCCTGGTCCCTGGCCACCGCCATGATCGTGCCGATCATCGGCTTCACCATGCTTGCCCTGACCGGCGGCCTCACCGTGCTCCTGGCTCTCAGCGCGCTCGCCTTCATGGCCGCGCCGTTCGCGCTGGTCGCCGTCTCCGCCCAGCGCACGCTCGCCGCCTGCTAGCCGAGACGTCACCCCGCTCGCCCGAGACGTCACCCCGGTCGGGCGAGACGTCACCCCGGTCGGACGAGACGTCACCCCGGTCGGACGAGACGTCACCCCGGTCGCCCGAGACGTCACTCAGGTCGGGCGACACGTCACGACGTGACGCCTCGGCCAACGCAAGCGACGCCTCGGCCAACGCAGGCGACGTCTCGGGTCAGTCGAACTTGCGCTTCTGCCGCGGCTTGCGGGGGCGGTCGCCGAAGTCGGAGCTGCCCTGACGGCCGCCCTTGTCGAAGCGGCCACCCGAGCGGCGCACGGGGCCGCCGCCGGAGTCCTCGGAGAGCTCGATGAGCTTGCCGGAGATGCGGGTCGACTCGAGCGCCTTCCAGGTCTCGGGAGCCAGGTCCGCGGGGAGCTCGACGAGCGAGAAGTCGTTGCGGATGGAGATGTTGCCGAAGTCGGCGCGGCGCAGGCCGCCCTCGTTGGCGATGGCACCGACGATCTGGCGGGGCTCGACGCGGTGACGCTTGCCCACCTGGATCTTGTAGGTGGCCAGCGGCTGCCCGGTGTGACGCGACGTGCCGGTCTCGCGGCGGGGGCCACGGTCACCGCCGCGGTCATCGCGGTCGCGACGCCCGCGCCGGTCCTCGTAGGCCGGCTTCTCGGGCTCGGGCTCGAGCAGCAGCGGCTCCTCGCCGTGGAGGACCGCAGCCAGAGCGGCGGCGACATCGACCTCGGGGACGTCGTGCTCGTCGACGTAGTGGCGCACGACGTCGCGGAAGAACTCGATCTTCTCGCCCTCCTGGAGGGCGGCCGTGATGCCGTCGTCGAAGCGGGAGAGGCGGGTGGCGTTGACCTCGTCGACCGAGGGCAGCTGCATCTGCGTCGGCGATGCCTTGGTGTGCTTCTCGATCGCGCGCAGCAGCCACCGCTCACGCGGGGTGACGAACGAGATCGCGTCGCCGGTGCGGCCCGCGCGGCCGGTGCGGCCGATGCGGTGGACGTACGCCTCGACATCGGTCGGCAGGTCGTAGTTGACCACGTGCGAGATCCGCTCGACATCGAGACCGCGGGCCGCGACGTCGGTCGCGACCAGGATGTCGAGGGAGCCGTCCTTGAGCTGGTTGACGGTCTTCTCGCGCTGGGCCTGGGCGATGTCGCCGTTGATCGCGGTCGCGGCGAAGCCACGCGCACGCAGCTTCTCGGCCAGCGACTCGGTCTCGGACTTGGTGCGGGTGAAGACGATCATGCCCTCGAAGTTCTCGACCTCGAGGATGCGGGTGAGCGCGTCGACCTTCTGGGGGTAGGACACCATCAGGTAGCGCTGGGTGATGTTGGCGGCGGTCTGGGTCTTCGCCTTGACCGAGATCTCCTTCGCATCGCGAAGGTACTTCTTCGACAGCCGGCGGATCTGCGCGGGCATCGTCGCCGAGAAGAGCGCGACCTGCTTGTCCTCGGGGGTGTCGGCGAGGATGGTCTCGACGTCCTCGGCGAAGCCCATGTTAAGCATCTCGTCGGCTTCGTCGAGCACCAGGAAACGCAGCTGGGAGAGGTCGAGCGTGCCCTTCTCCAGGTGGTCCATGATCCGGCCCGGGGTGCCGACGACGACGTGGACGCCGCGACGCAGCGCGGTCAGCTGCGGACCGTAGCCCTGCCCGCCGTAGACCGGCAGGATGCGTACGCCGTCGAGGTTGGACGCGTAGCGCTCGAACGCCTCGCACACCTGCAGGGCCAACTCGCGCGTCGGCGCGAGCACCAGCGCCTGGGGCGCGTTCTGGTAGACGTCGAGGTTCGAGAGCACCGGCAGCGCGAACGCGGCGGTCTTCCCGGTGCCGGTCTGCGCGAGACCGACGACGTCGCGGCCCTCGAGCAGCGAGGGGATCGTCGCGGCCTGGATCGCGCTCGGCGTCTCGTAACCGAGCGCCTTGACGGCCTCGAGGACGCCGGCGGACAGACCGAGCGAGTCGAAGGTCGGACCCTGATCGGCCTCCACGCTGGACCCACCGCTGGGCGCGCTCGGTTCCTCGGGCGCGGGAGTGGTGGATACGGCAGAATCAGCGTCGGTGCTCACCCTCCAACGGTAGGCCCTTATAGCACGATCTCAGCATTCCTCGGCGCGGTGGCCCCCGTCACTCAGGGTCATTCAGGAGACGATGACCTCGTCGCCGACCACGATCTCACCGGGATGGGCGACGGCGAGATGCACCGCCGCCCAGACCTTGCCGTCCCAGCGGCGATGCTTGGCGAGCGCACGGAGCGGGTCCTTGCCCGACTCCAGCGTGTCGGCGTCGATGGTCGTCATCACACACCGGTCGATCGGGGCCGCGACCCGGAATCGGGCGCCGCCGATCGCGACCTCGTGCCAGCCGTCCTCGGCGAACGCCTCGGGCGCACCCTCGATCAGCAGGTTGGCGCGGAAGCGCTCCGCAGGGACCTCTCCGTCGGCCCACGCATCGATCTGCTCGGCCGAGGCGTCCGTGATCAGCGATACCGGCGAGGAGTCGTGGAAGGCCGCGAACTCACCGGGCCGATACTTCGTCGGGTTCATCGCCCGCTTCGTCGGGTCGGCACACCACATGAGCCTCAGGTCGTCGCGACCGAGCGCCTTCCTCAGCCACGCGTCGGCAGGCTCCCCGACGGCCTGCGCCGTGAGCGGCTTCCCGAAGAAACGTACGCCGACGGCCGGCGTCTCCCGCGCAGGCACCGCCACCTCCAGCGGGTCCATCTCGGGCGCGCTCAGCAGCAGGTCCACGCCCGCCGGCCCGCCGGTCGACGGGGTGTCGGCCACGACCTTGAAGAGCTCCCTCACCTCACGAGCCGTGACCAGCTTGCCGCTGCCGTCGACGACCATCCACTCGCGATCCCCCACGATCCCGGCCCTGCCGACGTACGCCTCCTGGACGGGTCTGATCGCCGTCGACTTCACCGGATGGATGTTGATCGCTGCCAGGCGCATGGGGCCCATTGAAGCGGACACCGCTACTCGACCGTGACCGATTTTGCGAGGTTGCGCGGCTTGTCCACGTCGTGACCGAGGGCCTTGGCGGCGTGGAAGGCGATCAGCTGGAGCGGGATGGTCAGCAGGATCGGGTCGAGCTCGACCTCGTTCTTCGGTACGTCCACGCGCAGCGCGTCGAGCTCCCCGAGGTCGACATCGGGGTGGGTGACGACGACCAGCGGCCCTCGGCGGGCGCTGATCTCGTGCAGTGCCGCGACGTTGCGGTCGGTCAGCTCGTCCTGGGGCACGATCGCCACGGTCGGCACGGACTCCGAGATCAGCGCGAGCGGGCCGTGCTTGAGCTCGGAGGTCTGATACGCCTCGGCGTGCCGGTAGGAGATCTCCTTCAGCTTCTGGGCGCCCTCGCGCGCGACCGGGTAGCCGCGTACGCGACCGACGAAGAACATCGACTCGGCCTCGGCCAGCCGTGCCGCGACCTCCTCGAGGTGGGACTCGCTCTTGAGGATCTCCTCGATCTGGGTCGGCAGCGCCTGCAGGCCGGCGATGAGCCGCTTCCCGTCGGCGATCGAGAGGTCGCGCACCCGGCCCAGCTGGAGCGCCAGCAGCGAGAACGCGACGTACATGTTGGTCAGCGCCTTGGTCGAGGCGACCGCGATCTCCGGTCCGGCGTGCAGGTAGATGCCGCCGTCGACCGCGCGCGCGATCGCCGAGCCGACGACGTTGACCACACCGAGCACCCGGCCGCCCTTGCGCTTGATCTCCTGGACGGCGAGCAGCGTGTCGATGGTCTCGCCGGACTGGGAGACGGCGACGTAGAGGGTGTCGGGCTCGATGATCGGGTTGCGATAGCGGAACTCCGACGCCGCCTCGGCGTCGGCGGGGACCCGGGCGAGCTCCTCGATCAGTCCGGCGCCCATCTGGCCGACGTAGTAGGCGGAGCCGCAGCCGAGGATCTTCACCCGGCGGATCGCCCGCAGCTCGCGCGGGTCGAGGTTGAGCCCGCCGAGATGGGCCGTCCCGAACCGCTCGTCGAGCCGGCCGCGCAGCGCCCGCTCGACCGAGGACGGCTGCTCCAGGATCTCGGTGAACATCCGCGGCTCGTCGGCGAGCTCGCCGTACTCATACGCCGACGGGTCCACGTCGACCTCGCGAGCCGTCGTGGTGGTCGTCGTCAGGTCCTGGCGGAACGTCGTGAAGCCGGTGGCGGTGACGGTCGCGAGCTCGCCGTCGTCGAGATGGGCGACGGTGGTGGTGTGGCGCACGACCGCGGCCAGATCGGAGGCGACGTACATCTCGCCGTCGCCGACGCCGACGATCAGCGGCGAGCCGTTGCGGGCGACGACCATGCGGTCGGGGAAGTCGGCGTGCACGACGGCGAGGCCCCAGGTGCCCTCGACCTGGGAGAGCGCGTCGACGACCTTGGCCTCCAGCGTGTCCGCGGTCGACGACCCGATGAGGTGGGCGAAGACCTCGGTGTCGGTGTCGCTGACCAGCTCGACGCCCGCCTCCGTGAGCCGCTCCCGCAACGAGGCGGCGTTGTCGACGATCCCGTTGTGGACCACGGCCACGCGGCCGTCGGCGGAGACGTGCGGGTGGGCGTTGGTGTCGTTGGCCGGGCCGTGGGTCGCCCACCGGGTGTGGCCGATGCCGACCTTGCCGGCGAACCGCTTCGGCAGCGCATCGACCAGATCGCGTACGCGTCCGGCCTTCTTCACCACCTGGAGCCTGCTGCCCAGCACCGCGACGCCCGCCGAGTCATAGCCGCGGTGCTCCAGCCGGGCCAGTCCCTCGGTGAGCAGGCCGGCGGCCTGCTGGGGTCCGATGTAGCCGACGATTCCGCACATGTGTCCCGTCCAATCAATCCGTCGTTCTATCCGTAGATGAGCCGACGCAGCTGGCGTTCGGTCAGCTGCGGCGCGGCAACGACCCGCGCCCGAAGCTCATCGGCGAGCTGCGCGAAGATCGCGTCGTTCTTCGCGCCGTAGGTCTTCAGCTGTGCATGCCGGCGGCGTACGTAGGCCTCGACCGGTTCGTCGAAGTACGCCACCACGTCCTCGATCACCCGCGCCGCCTCCGCAGGCCGGAGCCCGGTGGTGGCGACCAGGTGGTCGATCAGCGCTTGCTCGGCATCCATCTCACCCACTCTGAGCTACCCGACCCGCGACATTCAAATTTCTGCCCGATTTCGGGCAGAACACGTGATTTCAGCCGAAGTGGGGCGCGGGACACTCGGATCACGCACTTCGGGGTCTCGATGTGGAGCGTCGCACGTCACCTGACGGACTACTTGGACATCCGAGTGGGGGTGCGGTACCTTAGGTGAACACAAGGTGAACAGGAGGTGTCTGATGAAGGGAAATGAAGTGACCAACAAGCTCGAGCTCCGCTGGCTCCCCGTCGTCGACCGCCGCGGCCGTAAGCACTTGGAGGCCCGCTGGGTCGAAGTCAGTGCACCCGCGACCACTCGTCACGCTGCCTGACATCCGCTGAACGCTTCCGAGGCCCGCCCCCGTCAGGGGAGCGGGCCTCGTGCGTTTAGGGATAGCGTTGTCACTGCAACCAATCTTCCGCTGTCGTCAGGAAAGGCCACGGGAGCGGGAACATTGCGAGAGATTCCCCCGTTATGATGCTTGCAGTTTCAACCAATTCTTCCAGGAGCTAACCCGCTATGGGCATTTTCAGCAAGAAGGACACGGCCCCCGCCGCGACCGAGTTCGACACCCCGACCGCCGCCATCGAGGACATCTCGGGTGACTACACCCTCGACGTCGCCCACACCCGTCTGGGCTTCTCGGCCCGCCACGCGATGGTGACCACGGTCCGCGGCTCGTTCAAGGAGTTCGAGGGCACCGCGACGATCGACACCGCCGAGCCGGCCAAGTCCAAGGTGTCGCTCACGATCAAGGCTGACTCCGTCGACACCGGCAACGCCGACCGCGACGGCCACCTGCTCTCGGGTGACTTCTTCGAGAACGAGAACCACCCCAACATCACCTTCGAGTCGACCGAGGTCGAGTTCGACGGCGAGACCTGGAACATCACCGGCGACCTGACCATCAAGGGCACCACGAAGTCGGTCACCGTCCCCTTCGAGCAGACCGGCTCCGCCAAGGACCCGTTCGGCAACACCCGCGTGGGCTTCGAGGGTGCCGTCGCGATCAACCGCACCGACTGGGGCCTCTCCTTCAACGCTGCCCTCGAGACCGGCGGCGTCCTCGTCTCCGAGAAGATCAAGCTCGAGTTCGACATCTCCGCGATCAAGAACGCCGACGAGGCTGCCTGATCCTGCGGTCGAGCTGACCCACTATGCGTCGGGCCACCGGGAACCTCCCGGTGGCCCGACGCATCTCTGTTCGCGCATCGCTCAGGAAGCGTCGGGCCCCGTGACGTCCTGAACGTAGTAGTGCTTCTCCGCCCCGACGCGGGCGGTTCCGACGACATCCACGGATGAGGAGTCACCGGTCGCTCCTCCGGCGAAGCCGAGCTGATCCGTGCCGAGATCGACGCCACGGCCCAGCGGGGTGCGGGCGTCGTCGTCATGGTGGACGACGCCACCACCGGCGGCGTTGTCGACCGGAGACTCGATGTGCGCACGGCCGCTGACCACGACCGTCGTCCCATCGGTCGTCACCGTCACCGCCCCGTCGTTGCCGGCTGCCGCTCCCGAGACCGTCACCGGACCCACGGGTCCACGATCCGGTGCCTTGATCGGCTGGGCCACCGAGGCGCCCCGGCCGTCAGCGTGCTCAACGGACTGCGAGTCGGCGCACGCGACCGTGGCGCCGGCGGCGATCAAGCCACCGGCCAGCAGCGTCACTGCCACCGATCGCCGAAGTCCCCCGAGGAAGTTCATCGCGTTCTCCTGATGTGAGTCGTACGGCCCGTGGCCGCAGGCCTCCGAGCTGCTCTGGACGGAGGTGTTCGGGTGTTGTGGGAATGCGGGACCCCGCCGGCGCCCGCACCCGGCGCCCGAGCGCTCGGGGATCGCGGCTGGCGCGGACGGGGTCCCGCCGAGCGGGGCGAGCGAGTTCCTGGTCACGCTCATAGCCCCACCCATCGGACCGGACGGATCGGCAGTCTCAGTCGACTGGCCAGCTTCACGCCCGGTGGTAGATCCATGCAGGGCGACGCCCCCCGGCGTCCGATCGCCCGCATGGATCCGTTGCTCATCTCGACGCTCGATCGTCGCGGCACGAGCCATCGCGGCGCGGCTTACGCCGTCGCCTCGACTGGTCGTCGAGGCCGTTACAGCCTCATTGCTCACCATGGACGCTCCCGAGTCGGTCCGAATCAGAGCCTTCAGTACTTGTTACGTACGTCCTCGCGCTGACGTTGCAGTTCTTCGAAGAAAATCCGAGAAGTCCCGCAAACACGTCGCGAGGGCGTGTTTGCGGGACTTTGCGGCAGGCTCAGTGAGCCTCAGCGCACCTCCGTCGTCGAGCTCAGCTCCTCGACGACACCCTCGTCGCCGGCATCGACCGAGTAGTCCGACGCCACGGTGGCGTCCTCCCCGTCGGGCACGGCGAGCGCCCTCAGGATCGGCGTCAGGACGACGACCACGATGAGGTTGAGCAGGAACGCGGTGAGCGCGATGTAGATGGGCGTCTCCGTGCCCGGGAACGGCGCCAGGGGTCCACCGAAGTGCTCCTGCGTGGGCGAGGAGACGCCGTACGCGACGATCGTCCCGTACGCCATCCCGACCGCCCAGCCGGCCAGGACCGCCCACCGGTGGAACCACCGGGTGTAGAGCCCGACGACGATCGCCGGCAGCGTCTGCAGGATCCAGACACCGCCGAGGAGCTGCAGGTTGATGGCGTACGACTTCGAGAGCGCCAGCACGAAGATCAGCGCTCCGAACTTCACGATCAGGGACACGATCTTGGCCTGCTTGGCCTCGTCCTGCGGGGTCGCGTCGGGCTTCAGGTAGGCCTTGTAGATGTTGCGCGTCCACAGGTTCGCCGCCGCGATCGACATGATCGCCGCGGGCACCAGCGCACCGATGATGACGGCCGCGTAGGCGACGCCCGCGAACCACGCCGGGAACTGGTCCTCGAAGAGCTGCGGGATAGCCAGCTGGGGGTTCGGCGGGTCGCCGACCATGACCCCGGCCGCGAGGGCGACGAACCCGAGCAGCGCCAGGAGCCCCAGCAGGAACGAGTACGCCGGCAGCAGCGAGGCGTTGCGACGGATCACGTTGCGGCTGCGGGTGGAAAGCACGCCGGTGATCGAGTGCGGATACATGAACAGCGCCAGCGCCGAGCCGAGGGCCAGGGAGGCGTAGGCCCACTGGCCCGCGGCGGCAGCCGGGAACAGTGCCTTCGGGGCGGCGTCACCGGCGGCGATCGCGTCGGCGTTCTCGGTGTTGAACGTGTCGAAGCTGTTCTGCACCGTGTCGAAGATGTGGCCCCAGCCACCGAGCTGCGAGGGGATGTAGAGGATCGCCACGATGATCACGATGTAGATCAGCGAGTCCTTCACGAACGCGATCAGCGCCGGCGCCCGCAACCCGGATGAGTACGTGTAGGCGGCCAGCACCGCGAACGCGATGAAGAGCGGCAGGTCACGGATGAACCAGTTCGAGGAGTCGCTCTGCAGGCCCATCACCTCGAGGACGACCTCCATGCCCACCAGCTGCAGCGCGATGTAGGGCATGGTGGCCAGCAGGCCGGTGATCGCGACGGCCAGGCCCAGCGACCTCGAGCCGTAGCGGCCGACGACGAAGTCGGCCGGGGTGACGTACCCGTGCTTGTGCGAGACCGACCACAGCTTCGGCAGGAACGCGAAGATGATCGGGTAGACGAGGATCGTGTAGGGCACGGCGAAGAAGCCGACGGCCGAGCCGGCGAACAGCGTCGCGGGCACCGCGATGAAGGTGTAGGCCGTGTAGAGGTCGCCTCCGATGAGGAACCAGGCCACGAACGTACCGAAGCCGCGGCCACCCAGACCCCACTCGTCGAGGTTGTCCATCGACTTCGCCCGGCGCCAGCGCGCGGCGGAGAAGCCGAGGATCGTGACCAGCAGGAAGAGGAAGGCGAAGACGGAGACTGCTACCGCGCTCACTGGCCACCCTCCTTCCACGGACGCCCGGCGGCGGCGCGGTCACGCCGGAACGCGGCCTTGGCGACGACGTAGGCGATGGTCGTGAACAGGACCGAACAGGGGATGAGGACGAGCTGGAACCAGAAGTAGAACGGGAATCCGGCGAGCGTCGGATCCTCCTTCGCATACAGCGGCACCGCGAGTGACGGTGCCGCTGCCGCGACCAGGAGGATCCCGACGAGGATCCACGGGCCCTTGGACGAGGACGGCATGAGTCACCTCCGAGATCTGTCGAAGTGGGGTTGGACGACCTGTGACCTTGGTCACAATCGTGGACCGTGTCCAGCCCAATTCACCCGAGACGACGACGAACGGTCGTTCTGCCGGGACGAACGGTCGAGCGCGCGCCTCGGAGACCGTGCCGGTGCCGGGCGCGGACCAGAAAGGGCGTACGCCCTCCCGCCGGCCCGCAGCGACGGCGACCCGGAAATTCGGCTCCGAACCGGCGCCGCCAGGGCTAGCCTGCAAGGTGATCCTCACCCCTCGGCACAGGAGCGCCCCCATGAGCACTGAAGTCCCCAGGATCGATCGGCGCCGTCTGCTCGGCGCGGCTGCGGCGGGAGCGGCCGCGGCTCCGCTCCTCACCGGATCGAGCGGGTCGGCGAGCGCTGCTGCCGAGCCGCTCGGACGGGCGCAGGCCGTCAGGACCGGCGCCGAACGCGCCGCGGCCGAGGGCTGGTCGGTGCTGGCCGGCGAGCGGGTCGGCATCATCACCAACCCCACCGGCGTGCTCCGCAACCTGCGCAACGTCGTCGACGAGATGCACGAGTCGGGCGCGGTCCGGATAGCCGGCGTCTTCGGTCCGGAGCACGGCTTCCGCGGCACCGCTCAGGCGGGCGGCTCGGAGGGCACCTTCGTCGACGAGCGCACCGGACTGACCGTCTACGACGCCTACGGGGCGAACGTGGCGAAGATGACCGAACTGTTCACGACCGCCGACGTCGAGACCGTCGTCTTCGACATCCAGGACGTCGGCTCGCGGTTCTACACCTACATCTGGACGATGTGGACGGCGATGCAGGCGGCCGTCGCGACCGACAAGCGCTTCGTGGTCCTCGACCGCCCCAACCCCGTGGGCGGGACCGCCCGCGGACCGATGATGACCGCGGCGTACACCTCGGGCGTCGGCGCCCGGGAGATCGTCCAGCAGCACGGGATGTCGGTCGGCGAGCTGGCCCTGTTCTTCGACGGGGAGTTCCTCGAGGAGCACGCCGGCGGGCGGCTGGCGCGGCTCGACATCGTCCAGGTCTCGGGATGGCGCAGAAGAACGCTGTACGCCGACACCGGGCTCGACTTCATCCTGCCCAGCCCCAACATGCCCACCCCCGACACCGCGCTGGCCTACCCCGGCACCTGCATGTTCGAGGGCACCAACCTGTCCGAGGGGCGTGGCACCACCAAGCCGTTCGAGCTGATCGGAGCACCGTTCGTCGACCACCGCTGGGCCGCGACGCTGGAGGAGGCCGGGCTGCCCGGCGTGACGTTCCGGGAGGCGTACTTCAACCCCTCGGTCAACAAGTTCGCCGGCCAGGTCTGCGGCGGCGTGCAGGTCACGATCCAGGACCGCGACCGCTTCGACCCGGTCCGCACCGGTGTCGAGATGCTGGTCACCGCCAAGGCGCTCTACCCCCAGTTCGCCTGGCGCCAGGACTCCTGGGACACCGCCCGCCCGTTCTGGATCGACAAGCTCACCGGATCGACCAGGCTGCGTACGCAGATCGATGCTGGCGCCACCGGCGACGAGGTCGAGGCGGCCTGGCGAGACGAGCTCGCCGCCTTCGACTCGACCCGTCGCCAGTACCTGCTCTACCGCTGACCTCGCCCACCCGGCGAGGTCAGCGGAGGTCAGCGGAGGGCGGCGGTGGCGGCTGCGAGCGCGGTGACGCGGTCCCAGTCGCCGGAGGCGAGGGCGTCGGCCGGGGTGAGCCAGGAGCCGCCGACGCAGCCGACGTTGCCGAGGCTGAGATAGCTCGGGGCGGTGGCGAGCGAGATGCCGCCGGTGGGGCAGAAGCGCGCGTCGGGGAGCACGGACGGCAGCGAGCCCAGGTACTTGGCGCCGCCGGAGGCCTCGGCGGGGAAGAACTTCATCGCGGTGTGGCCGGTCTCGAGCACCGCGAGGGCCTCGGAGACGGTGGCGGTGCCGGGCAGGAACGGCAGGCCGGTGTCGCGCATCGCGCCGAGCAGCGTCGGCGTGGCGCCCGGTGAGACGAGGAACTGGGCGCCTGCCGCGGCGGCCTCCTTGGCGAGCACGGGAGTGGTCACGGTGCCGGCGCCGATCAGGACCTCCGGCACCTCCTCGGCGATGGCGCGGATCGCGTCGAGCGCCACCGGCGTACGCAGGGTCAGCTCGACCACGGGCACGCCACCCTCGGCGAGGGCGCGAGCCACGGGCACGGCCTGGTCGATCGTGTCGACGACGACGACCGGGATCACCGGGGAGAGGTCGAGCAGGTCGGTGGACTTCAGGTCAGACATGGACGGGGCTCTCCTGGGACGATGCGGCGCTCTGCTGGACGGGAGCGAAGGGGAAGACGGAAGCGCCGGTGTCGGCGGAGCCGACGGTGGCACGGAAGGCGGCGAAGAGCTCGCGGCCGGTGCCGCGCCACTCGGCGTCGAGCGGCGCTCGACCGGTGGTCGGGCGGTGCGCGAACTCGTCCGGGTCGACCCCGATCGAGAGCGTGCCGGCGACGGCGTCGACGGTGATCAGGTCGCCGTCCTGCACGCGGGCGAGCGGACCGCCGAGCGCGGCCTCGGGGGTCAGGTGGATGGCCGCGGGCACCTTCCCCGACGCGCCGGACATCCGGCCGTCGGTGACGATGGCGACGTGCTGGCCGCGGTCCTGCATGACCCCGAGCGCCGGGGTGAGCTTGTGCAGCTCGGGCATGCCGTTGGCCGCGGGGCCTTGATAGCGGATGACCGCGACGAAGTCGCGACCGTCGAGGCGCTTCTCGGAGAAGGCGGTGAGGAAGTCGGCCTGGTCGTCGAAGACGATCGCCGGGGCGGAGACGACCCGGTGCTCGGGCGCGACCGCGGAGGTCTTGATGACGGCGGTGCCGAGGTCGCCGGTCAGCACCCGCAGGCCACCGTCGGGCGAGAACGGGTCGTCGGCCGGGCGCAGCACGTCGAGGTCGCCGGAGATCGGCGCGCCCTCGACCAGCTCGATCTCGCCGTCGCGGGTGAGCCGCGACTCCTGGGTGTAGGTCGACAGCCCCGGGCCCAGGATCGTGGTGACGTCCTCGTGGAGCAGCCCGGCCTCGAGCAGGGTGCGGATCAGGAAGCTGACGCCGCCGGCCGCGTGGAAGTGGTTCACGTCCGCGGAGCCGTTGGGGTACATCCGGGTGAGCAGCGGGACCACCGGCGACAGGTCGGAGAGGTCGTCCCAGGTCAGCTGGATCCCGGCGGCGCGGGCGATGGCGACCAGGTGCATGGTGTGGTTGGTCGAGCCGCCCGAGGCGAGCAGTGCGACGCAGGCGTTGATGATCGACTTCTCGTCGATCATCTCGCCGATGCCGGGACCACCGGCGAGCGCCAGCTCGGTGGCGCGCGCGGCGGCGGCGCGGTTGAGCGCGGCGCGCAGCAGGGTGTCCGGGGAGGCGAACGACGAGCCCGGCAGGTGCAGGCCGAGCACCTCCATCAGCAGCTGGTTGGAGTTGGCGGTGCCGTAGAAGGTGCAGGTGCCGCGCGAGTGGTAGCTGGCGGCCTCGGCCTCGAGCAGCTCCTCACGGCTGGCCTCGCCGGCTGCGTACCGCTGGCGGACGCGGGCCTTCTCCTTGTTGGGGAGGCCCGAGGACATCGGGCCGGCCGGCACGAAGACGGTCGGCAGGTGACCGAACGAGAGGGCCCCGATCAGGAGACCGGGCACGATCTTGTCGCACACGCCGAGCATCAGCGCCGCGTCGAACATGTCGTGGGAGAGGGCGATCCCGGCCGACATCGCGATCACGTCGCGCGAGAAGAGGGAGACCTGCATGCCGTCGCGGCCCTGGGTGATGCCGTCACACATCGCGGGGACGCCGCCGGCGACCTGCGCCAGCCCGCCGGCCCGCATCACGGCGGCCTTGAGCAGCGGCGGGTAGGTCTCGTAGGGCGCGTGCGCGGAGAGCATGTCGTTGTAGGAGGTCACGATCGCGACGTTGGGCTTCGCGGCGGGGGTGATCACCTTGAGCTCGGCCTTCGTCGGCGCACTGGAGGCCGCGAAACCGTGGGCCAGGTTGCTGCACGCCAGCCGGCCGCGGGCCGGACCGGTCGCGCGGGCGGACGCGATGCGTGCCAGGTAGTCGGCCCGCGTGGCCGCGGAACGCTCGATGAGACGGGCGGTGACGTCAGCGACGGTGGGGGAAACGGCGGTCACGGGTCCTCCAAAAGGCAGTGTGCTTTGGCACACCTTGACACGATCTTTGGATCGATACAAGTAAATCTTTGGTACACGAAAGACATAAGAGGCGTACGCTACACCCCATGCCCGAGATGACAACCGCCGCCGACGTGCTCGCTCTGGTGCGCTCCGGACGCGCCCTGACCCGCAGCGACCTGCAGAAGACGACCGGCCTGTCGCGTACGGCCGTGGTCTCCCGGGTCTCGGCTCTCGTCGATGCCGGACTGATCCTCACCGGGGAGGAGCTCGCCTCCACCGGCGGCCGGCCGCCGGGCTCGCTGAGCTTCAACGCCGACGCCGGGGTGGTTCTGGCCGTGGCCATCGGGCGCTCCCGCAGCCAGCTCGCCGTCTTCGACCTCGACGGCCGCGAGCTCGCCGGCGACACCCGCGACCACGAGGTCGGCATCGCCGCCGACGACCTCATGCCCGACGTGACCGACCGGCTCGAACGGCTCCTGGAGGGCATCGAGCCGCCCGTGCTCGGCGTCGGGATGAGCCTGCCGGGCGTCGTCGACCCCGTCCGCCTGGTCTCGGTCGACTCACCGGTGATGCGGGGCTGGGACGGCGTCGCGCTCGACCCCTACTTCGACCGGCTCACCGACGGCCCGCTGGTGCTCGTCAACGACACCGACGCCCTGGCCTCGGCCGAGCTCTTCGGCAGCGGGCTGCACCCGCGCGACGCGCTCGTGGTGAAGGCATCGACCGGCCTCGGCCTGGCGGTCATCGCCGACGGCCGGGTGCTGCGCGGCCACGCCGGCGCCGTCGGCGAGATCGGCCACACCCGGGTCGAGTCCGCCGGCGAGCGGCCCTGCCGCTGCGGCGCGACCGGGTGCCTGGAGACGGTCGCGGCCGGCTGGGCGCTGACCCAGGGCCTGGTCGACTCCGGCGTCTCCGCCGGACACATCCGCGACCTGGTCGCCGCCGCGCTCGCCGGTGACGCCATCGCCCGCGGCCTGCTGCGCGAGGCCGGGCGCCAGCTCGGCGAGGTGCTGGCGATCGCGATCAACCTGCTCAACCCCGAGGTCGTCGTCATCGGCGGCGACATGGCCGGCGCCTTCGACCTCTACACCGCGGGCGTCCGTGAGACGGTCTACTCCCGCTCGACCGCCCTGGCCACCCGTGACCTGAGCTTCGTCCCCTCCACCCACGCCGACTCCACCGGCATGGTCGGCTGCGCCGCGGTGGTCATCAACCACCTGCTCTCCCCCGAGCGCCTCGACGCCCATCTCGGCGCCGCCGCCAAGTGAGGCCTACCCGGCGTCGACGGTGAAGGCCGCCTCGACCTCGGCGTAGACCGAGATGTTGTCGGGGTCGAAGGCCAGGTCGGGCGCGCCCGAGCCCTTCGCCATCCCGGCGGGCGCGGCCTGCATGTCCATCGCCGCCGACGCGTACCCCACCTCCCGGCTGACGCCGACGTCGTTGATGCTCCGGACCGCGACCGGGCCGAGGTCGAGCGCATCGGCGTAGTCCTGGGCGCGCACCTTGGCCTGGCGCACCGCCTCCTGACGTACGTCCCGCTCGACCTTCAGACGGCTGTCATCGGTCAGCTGCCAGGAGACGTGGTGGATCTGGAGCCCCTCGTCGCCGGCGGTGCGGCCGACCCAGGCCGCCAGCGCCGTGAAGTCGACGAACTCGACCGCGAGACCCACGGACGCACGGTGCACCAGCGGCAACTGCTTGCCGTCCTGGTGCCAGGGCCGCTCGGCCGAGGTGTGCACCCGCTGGATGCGGAACCTCTCGATCGCGCCCTCCTGCTCGAGTCGCTCGAGCTCGGTGCGTACGCCGTGCAGCCCGCGCTGCAGCCGCTCCATCACCGGCTCCGGCGAGGCGCCGTCGAACCAGACCTCGGCAGCCACCATCCCCCGCTCGGGCGCCACCTCGACATGGTGCGACCCACGCACCTTGATCAGGATCTCACTCATGCCACGAAACGTACGTCCTCAGGACCTATCCTCACCAGGGTGACCGCAACCAGCCGCCTGCGCCAGATGACCGGCCGCGACCCGCACGAGGAGCATCGGACCGCGACACCCCTGGAGCTGCTCTTCGACCTCACCTTCGTGGTGACGTTCGGGGTGAGCGGCAACGAGCTGGCCCATCAGCTCGCGGAGGGCCATGTCGCGGCCGGGATCGTGGCGTTCTCCTTCGCGTCGTTCGCGATCTGCTGGGCGTGGATCAACTATTCCTGGATGGCCTCGGCCTACGACACCGACGACTGGGCGTTCCGGCTGCTCACGATGGTGCAGATGGTCGGCGTGATCATCATGGCCCTCGGCCTGCCCGAGATGTTCGAGAGCATCCACGAGGGCGAGCGGCTCCACAACGAGATCCTGATCGCCGGGTACGTCGTGATGCGGGTCGCGCTCTGCGGCCAGTGGCTGCGCGCCTGGCGCCAGGATCCCGCCCGGCGCGGCGCGCACCAGGTCTATCTGGTCACCATCCTCACGGCGCAGGTGCTCTGGTGCATCATCGCCGTCCTGCCGCTCGACGTACCGACGGCCTTCGCCGCGATGCTGGCGCCACTGGTGATCGAGCTGGTCGGCCCGTTCATCGCCGAGCGCCGCTTCGGCGGCACGCCGTGGCACGCCCATCACATCGCCGAGCGCTACGGGCTCCTGGTGATCATCACCCTCGGCGAGGGCGTCATCGGCACGGTCGCGGTGGTGTCGGCGATCGTCCACAACCCGGAGATCGGGTGGAGCATGGACGCGATCCTCCTGCTCACCGCCGGGATCGGACTGACCTTCGGCCAGTGGTGGACCTACTTCGTGATCCCCTGGGCCGAGGTGCTCCACCGCCGCCGCGACCGATCGTTCCTGTGGGGCTACGGACACATCCTGCTCTTCGCCTCGATCGCGGCCACCGGCGCCGGCCTCCACGTGGCCGCCTACCTGCTCGAGCACGAGTCCAAGCTCGGCGAGGTCGGGACGGTCGCGTCGGTGACCATCCCCGTGGCTGCCTACGCCCTGCTCCTGTACCTCCTCTACAACTCCTTCCTGCACGTGATCGACCGGTTCCACATCCTCCTCGTCGTGCTCACGGCCGTCGTGCTGGTCGCGAGCATCGCGCTGGCGGTCGCGGGGGTGCCGGTGTCGTGGTGCCTCATCGTCGTCGCGCTGGCGCCGGTGGTCACCATCGTCGGCTACGAGGCCATCGGACACCGGCACGTGGCCGGCCACCTCGAGGCGCTCTGAGCGCGACACGCGTCTGCCTCATCACGCTCGAGGCTGCTCGCTGCTTAACTTTGACCACCCGCCCCCACGGCCCCTCTCCCTGCAACAGATCGGACCGTCGTGGACGTCGTTCTCATCCTGCTCGAGCTCGCCGTCGTCATCCTGGCGATCCTGATGGGAACGAGGTCGAGCGGTGTCGGCCTCGGCCTGTGGGGCGGCCTCGGTGTCGCCGTCCTCGTGTTCGTGTTCCAGCTTCCCGCCGGAGCGATCCCGACCTCGGCGATCATCATCGTGCTCTCCGTGGTGCTGTCCGCCTCGATGATGCAGCAGGCCGGCGGCATCGACTGGATGGTGTCGGTCGCCGCCAAGGCGATCCAGAAGAACCCGAAGATGATCACCTTCGTCGCGCCGCTGATCTCGTTCCTCTTCTCGGTCGGCGCAGGTACGTCCAACATCCTCTACCCGCTGCTGCCGGTCATCCAGGACGTCTCCTACACCAACGGGATCCGGCCCTCGCGTCCGCTGTCCCTCTCGGTCGTGGCCACCGGCGTGGCCCTCGCCTGCAGCCCCGTCTCGGCGGCGATGGCCGCGATGATCGGGTTCACCAGCGCGTACGGCTTCGAGATGATCAACATCATCATGGTGACCCTGCCGGCCGCCATCATCGGCATCGTCCTGTCCGCGATCGTGGTCAACCGTCTCGGCAAGGACATCAAGGACGACCCGGAGATCCAGGCGAAGATCGCCGCCGGCGAGATCCCCGCTCCCGGCAACACCACCGGCGAGAAGTCCGACGACCCCTCGACCGCGCTTCCGGAGGCGACCGTGGCCGGCCGCAACGCCGCGCTGATCTTCTTCAGCGGTGTGCTGACGATCGTGCTCTTCGGGCTCTTCCCCGACATCCGTCCGCCCTTCGGCGCCGAGACCCGCCTCGAGATGAACGAGCTCATCCCGATGATCATGTTCGTGGTCGGTACGTTGATCATCCTGGTCTCGAAGCCCACGGTGAGCGAGGTTCCGTCGACCTCGGTCTTCAAGGCCGGCATGGTCTCGGCGATCGCGCTGCTCGGTCTCGCCTGGCTCACCAGCACGTTCCTCGATGCCCACACCGACCTGATCAGCGAGGGCATCGGCAACCTGGTCACCCGGGCGCCCTGGATCTTCGCGCTCGGCGTGTTCGTCGTCTGCGTGCTCACCACGAGCCAGTCGACCGCGACCAACACGGTGGTGCCGATCGCGCTGAGCGCCGGCATGCCGCTGGGCGTGCTCTCCGGCATGTGGGCCGGCGCGTTCGCGGGCATCTACCTGCTGCCCACCAACGGTTCGCAGATCGCCGCCGCCAACTTCGACACCTCGGGCAGCACCAAGCTCGGCACCAAGCTGATCGACCACTCGTTCTCGCTGCCGACGATCATCCTCGCCGTGACGACGATCACCGCCGGGTTCCTGATCGGAACAGCGGTCGACGTCTTCTAGGAACCGGAGCGGTAGTCGGCCCAGGCCCGCTTGCAGGCCTGAGCAACCCGTTCGATCTGCTCGACGTCGGCCGCGGGCCAGTCGGTGCCGGGCCGCTGGATCTGGGCGGTCGCTCGCTCCCCGAGCAGGAACTCCCGCAAGAACTCGGCCTGCACCGCGTCGGTGACGACTCCGCTGCCGGGATGAGCGGCGTGGAAGTCGGCGAACCGTGCCCGAGCCGCGACGATCTCCTGGCTGCCGAGGTAGGGCTGATTGAGCAGTACGTCATCCGCGGCCGCCACCTCGAAACCACGACGGTGCGCCTCGGCGAGAGCACGCAGGCGTGCGGGAGCCATCGTCGGCCGGTCGTCGTCGCCGCGCGACTCCCCCTCGGCGTCACCGCGATTGGAGAGCGCGACGACCGCAGGGAGCCGGTCCTTCGGATCCCGGGCGACGTCGACCGCACCCTCCGGCGTGGTCGTGGTGTTCATGGTGTCGTGGAAGGAGAGGGTGGTGACCCGGCCACCGTGGTCCGATGCGCGCTCCAGCATGCTGTCGAGGAGCGCGTCCCGGGTCCGTTCGTAGACTCCGAGACCGTGCTCGGCGACACGGGCGAAGTCCTCGCACAGCCGGGTGAGACCGTCCGCGTCGCCCGGGACGTCGAGGATCGGGAAGAACGAGAAGGTGACCGGCCGGATCGCGTCGACGCCGGACAGATCGACGCGCTGCCAGCGCCCGGCCGCCGCCACCCGGTCCAGGGCTTCGCGCAGCGTTGCGACCACGTCGGCGGGCTTGGCCCGGTTGGGGTCGCGCACCATGCGCGGGTGCGGGTTGATCACGGCGACGACCCGTGGGTCGATCTGCGCCCAGCGGCGCACGATCGCGGCCGTGGTGCAGTCGGTGAAGTCGTGCTGCAGGCGCTTGGTCAGCTCCGGTGCCAGGTAGGGCGCGAGCTCGGCCGGGATCGCCGCTCCGGCGTGCGGCGCGCTCACCAGGAGGTCGGCCTCGGTGAGCGCTTCCTCGAGCGTACGCCGTCCTCGATCCGCCCAGACCGTGATCTCCTCGGCCGTGAACACCGTGCCGGCTGGGATCAGAGTCGGGGCAGATGCGCTCATGGAGCCGAAGTTAGCTCAGAGACGAATCAGGAGTCGTACGACGCGCAGCAGCGCAAACGCACGACTCCTGAAGCGATCGACCACATCAGGCGGTGGGCGCGGCCCCCGGCGACTGGTCGCCAGGACCGTCGGTCTCGTCGCTCTCCTCGACCTCGTCGACCTGCTCGGCGGTGACGGTGTGTTCGTCGTCGCCGGCGGCCAGGAGGCCGTAGAGCTTGCGCCGGGTGTCGGCGAGGATGTCGGCGGCGGCCTGACGCTGGGCGTCGGTGCCGGAGGTGGCGAGCTGCCACACGGCCGGGAGGACCTGGGCGAGCTCGCCGCCGAGGACTCCGAAGCCAGCCAGGTCACCCAGTCCGCCGGGACCACCGCGGCCGCCGCGACCCTGGCCGCGGGCGTTGTCGACGGCCTTGTCGAACGGCTTCCACACGGCTGCCAGCTCGTCGGCGTGCTCGGCGGCGTAGGTCTTGCCGGCCTCGCTCAGCCGGATCGCCCGGCGGCCGTGCTCGTCGTCGGACTCCACGAGACCCTCGTCCTCGAGCTGCTGGATGGTCGGGTAGACCGAGCCGGGGCTCGGCCGCCACTCACCCGAGCTGCGCTCGGAGATCTGCTGGATCACCTGGTAGCCGTTGATCACCTGGCCCTGCTCGGCCGCTTCGGCCATCACATAGATGATCGCGGAGCGTACGTCACCACGACGGACCCGGGGACCGGGCCGCTGCGGGGGCTGGTTCTCGAAGCCGAGCAGTGCCGCGATCCACGGCGGCGGACCAGCCGGTCCACGACCGCGGCCGTGGTGACCGCCCTGCCAACCGGGGCCGCCGGGACCGCCCCAACCGGGCCCACCCTGCCAGCCATGGGAGCGGCGCGGGCCGCCCTTGCCGAACTCTCGACCCATCTGGTCGATCCACTCACCCCAGGGGTTGCTGTTGTTGTACGTCATCAGGTTCTCTCCTACGTTGGGAAGACTAGATCGCGTTCCTTCGCGATATATCGTGATCTTACGCCGCGGATCAGAGCGATTCAAGCCACAAACGAAGGAGCCCCCGGCCCGCGCTCTTCAGCACGGTCGGGGGCTCCCGGAGTCAGACCCTGAGGGTCGTGGGTGCGATCAGACGCCGGGCGTCTGCGGCGGCGTCGAGTTGTGAGCGGTCGGCGTCGCGGCCGAACGCACGCCACCACTCTCGGCCTGCAGGCGCTCCAGCTGCCGGGCGGCAGCCTCGCGACCACCGAGGCCGAAGGCGAGCGCCGCCGCGGCGGCACCACCGACGACCACGGCACCGAAGCCGAGGTTGATGATCGAGTCGGCAAGACCCATGAACTTCAGCCCGATCGCGACGAAGAGCACGATCGTGGCGTACTTCAGGATCTGCGAGGCCGACCCGGGCACCAGCTTCGCGATGACACCGGCGATCACGACGCCGGCGGCGATGATCGCGCCACCGAAGATGACCTGGCCACCCAGCTCGAGCACCTCGCTGATGAACGCGGTGATCTGCGGGAACTCCAGCATCTGCGCCGCCATCACGGCGAAGAAGAGCACGATGCCGATCTGGATCACCTTGGTGATCACCGGAGTCGCGCTCTTGTCGGCCGGCAGCACGTCCATCGAGCGCAGCGCGTTGTCGAAGCCGAGACCGTCGATGATCTGGCCCAGGATGTCGGCGGCGAAGCGGGCGATGACCACACCGACACCGAGCAGGATCGCGGCAGCGATCAGCTTCGGGATCGCAGCCAGGATCATGGCGAGCATGAGCTCGGCAGGCCGCGAGATCGAGCTGATCCCGAGAATCTGCAGGGCCGCGATGGCCACCACGATCATGATGATCGCGTAGAGAACGAGACCGATGACCTTGACGATCTGCGCGGCAGCGCCCGAAGGGGCAGCCGGTGCGTCGTACGGGTCGGCGGTGGTGTCGACACCCACCGTCGCGTCGACCTGGCCGGAGAGCTTGCTGCCACTGCCGAGCCACTTGTCGAACGGGACCGCACCGAGCGCGGTCTCGACGAGCTGGCGGACGACCTTGGCGACGAGCGCGCCGACGATGAAGACGAAGACCGCGCCGATGAGGTTGGGCAGGAAGCCCATCACACCGTCGAGCAGGCTCTGGATCGGTGCCAGCACGGAGGTGAGCTCGAACAGGTCGAGCAGCGCGATCAGACCGAAGAGCCACACCAGCAGGGCAGCCACGGAACCGAGGCTCTTGCCGATGCTGTCCCCGTCATTTCCAGCCTTCTGGAGAACCGGGATCTTCGAGGTCAGCTTCGCGAACGCCCAAGCGACGACCTTCGCAATGATCCACGTGACGACGAGGATGACGATCGCGGCGAGCACCTTGCTCCCGAGACCCACCCAGTCGATGTCCTTCACGGCATCCATTTGTCTCTCCCCTCAATAGGGTTCAGTTGAGAAGGTGCCTGAGATCGACGAGCAGCCCGAGTGATGCACGCAACAGGCACCTCTGCTTCCAGAGACGTTCGTCCAGATGGAGCCGTGAAGCAAGTTTGGCGCTCCAGCGGACGCAAATAGACGAATGATTTACAATCCGGCCCCGCCTGTCACGATCACCGTGAAACGCGCCTCACGAGACCAACCAGGCCGCGTACGCATCGAAGGAGTAGGGCCGGCCGAGGAAGTCGGCCACCAGGTCGGCCGCGTCCTTCTCCCCACCACGGGCGAGCACGAGATCGCGGTAGCGACCCGCCACCTCGGGGTCGAACAGGTCGTCCCGGTCGAAGGCGCTGAAGAGGTCCTTCGCGATCACCAGCGACCACATGTAGGTGTAGTAGGCCGAGGAGTAGCCGCCCAGGTGGCCGAAGTTGGCGAAGAAGTGAGTGCCCTCGAGGTAGGGGTAGGGAGAGTAGGCCGCCTGCAGTTCCTCGAGCCGCTTGGTCAGGTCGTCGGGTCGCTCCTTGTGGAACCAGTAGGAGATCGCGGCGTAGAACATCTGCTGCCGGGCGTGGTAGCCCTTGCCGAAGTCGTCCGCGGCCCGCATCCGCGCGACCAGGTCGGCCGGGATCGGCTCGCCGGCCGCGTCGGTGGCGAAGGTCCGGAGCACGTCGGCGTCCCAGGCCCACTCCTCGAGCATCTGGCTCGGCGCCTCGACGAAGTCCCACTCCGTCGCGACCCCGGAGAACCGGGCCCACTCGCCCTGGCCGCCGAGCACGTGATGGACCAGATGGCCGAACTCGTGGAAGAGCGTCACCACGTGGTCGTGCTCCATCAGACCGCGGGAGAAGTTGCAGACCAGCACGCCCTCGGGAAGCTGCCGGCCCTTCACGCCGGGCGCCAGGTCGAACTGCGCGGCGTGCTTGTACTTGCCGTCGCGAGGATGCAGGTCGAGATAGATCCGGCCGAGGACCTCGTCGCCGTCCTGCTGATAGACGTCGAAGACGCTCACGTCCTCGTGCCAGGTGACGACGTCGGCGACCGGCTCGTAGCGCAGCCCGAAGAGCCGCCCGGTGACATCCAGCAGGCCCTGGTGCACCTTCGCGAAGTCGAAGAACGTACGCACCACCTGGCTGTCGACGTCGTACTTCTCCTGCCGCACCAGCTCCTCGTAGTAGAGGGCGTCGGCGGCGGAGACCGCGCTGGCGCCCGGGACATCGCGGGCGTAGCGGTCCAGGAGCACCTCGAGGTCGCGCTTCATCCGCCCTTCGGCGGCACCGGCGATCTTGTCGATGAACTCGGGGATCGCCGGTCCTTCGCCGATCATCTTCACCGCGGCGTCGAAGGCGGGCCAGTCCTCGTAGCCGACCAGGTTGGCCAGCTCGTGGCGCAGCTCGAACATCTCCTTCAGCACCGCTTCGTTGTGCGGCCAGCCGCGCTCGAGCCCGGCCACGGTGACGGCGCGACGGATCGCGGGGTCCTTCACGAACATCCGCGCGGGGAGCGCGTCGGGGTAGTCGGTGGTGATCTCCACGAGCCCCTGGTCGTTGACCGGGTGCGCCTCCAGCCAGTCGGCCGGCATCCCGTCCAGCTGTTCGGGCGTGGCCACGGTGATGCGTACGTCGTCCCGGGTGACCCGGGAGAACTCCAGGTTGAGCTCGGTGAGCCGTTCGTTGATCTCGGTGAGCCGGGCCCTGGTGGCGTCGTCGCGGTCGACGCCGGCGCGGGTGAAGTCCTGCAGGGTCTTCGCCAGGAGCCTCCCGGCGAGCGGGTCGAGCGCCTCGGTCTGCTCCGGGGGAAGGTCGGCGAAGACGCGGTAGAGCGCCTGGTCCTGGGTGAGCTCGGTGCGCAGCCGGTCGACCTCGACCTCGGTGTCCTCGCAGGCGGTGCGGACCGCCTCGACAGGGTGCACGTTGGCGAGCAGGCCCGCCAGCCCGCCGAGCGAACCGAGCTCCAGGGAGAGCTCGTCCCAGGCCTTCAGCACGTCGATCGCCTCGCTCGGTGGCGAGGTCCGCAGGCGCTCGGCCAGCTCGCGCACGTGGGTGAGCGTCTCCGACGTACGCTCCTTGACCCAGGCCTCCGCGGCCTCGGTGTCGGGCAGGGCAAGCGGCTCAGGCGTACTCATGCGGCAAGCCTGCCACGACCCTGTCAGTAGAGGATGTAGTTCCTCGTCATCTGCACCGGAGCCTTGGTCAGCGGGGCCAGCCACAGCCGCCCGCAGGCCGTGGAGGTGCGCCGGACGCCGACCCACTTCCACCCGGCCGTGCTCGACCATGCGTTGACCGTGCCGACCTTCGCCGAGCCGAGCAGGACGGTCATCCTGCCCTGGTGCGGCCCCTTGTAGACCCGGAGCCGGGCGCCCTTCGCGCAGTAGGCACCGTTGGAGCGCTGCTTCCCGTAGCGCGTCGACACGTAGACGACGTCGGGGCCGTCCGCGCTCCCGTCGAGGTTGACGCCGGTGACCAGGTTGGGCCCGCAGCACCAGGAGTAGGTCTCCCCGGCCAGCATCGGGGCGTGGGAGCAGTGCCAGCCGGACCACGCCGAGGTGAGCCCTGCGGTGTCCTTGGACCGGACGCGGAAGCAGGCCACCCCGCCCGACTCCACGGTCGTGGTGACCGAGGTCCTCGACGGGTAGAGCCAGGTGCTGGAGCCGTCGGTGCGCCAGACGTAGCTCGCCGCGCTCAGCTTCGCGGGCGAGGACGCCGCGCTGCTCCTCGGTGCGGCCTTGACCTGCACCTGATATCCGGCGATGCCCACGTCGTCGCTCGCGGCGTACGTGAAGGTGGGGTGCCACCAGATGATCCCGGTCGTCTTGACCGGCAGCCAGGTGCGGACGGTCGCCTTGGTGATCCGGGGTGCGGTGTCGGCCGCCGCGGGCTGGGCCGTCAGCAGCCCGGCACCGAGCAGTCCGGCGATGAGCAGGGTGAGGAGATGCGTCCGTAGACGGCGGTGGGGAATCAACGAAGCTCCTGCGAGAGACCGGCACCGAGGAGTGCCCGATAGAGGCGCTGCCAAGCGCAGCGGACGTACCCTAGCGGGCATCGTTCACAGGTACGCCACCTGTGCCCCCGAGGCTCAGTCCTCCCAGGAGTACTCGTTGGGGAAGCGGTGGACCTCCTGCGGCCAGTCGAGGCAGACCGCCACCTTGCCGGCCCAGTAGCGCGCCGCCTCGTCATCGGCCACGTCGATGACCGTGAAGCCGCCGATGTGCTCCTTGGTCTCGACATAGGGACCGTCGCTGAAGACCGCCTCGCCGTGGTCGGCCTCGACGCTGAAGAGAGCGGTCGAGGCGTCGATCCCGCCGTTGGCGTAGACGAAGACCCCGGCTGCCTTCATCTCGTCGAGCACGGCCTTCGAGGCGATGCTCTTCTCGCGCAGCTGGTCCGGCGTGTGCTCGGCCACCCACTCGTCGTTGAACGCGATCATGTATTCGGGCATTCGTTTCGTCTCCTCGTCTCCGGGGCGGTCCGGTGACCGCCTCTCACTCCTTCTACGAACGCTGCCGGTCCGATCCGACAGCCTCGGACGATATTTCTTCAGCTCCGTCCGAGCTGGTCCCGTCGCCGGGTCAGCAGCGCGACCTCGGCGGCGTTCTCGGCGAGCTCGATGGCCCTGTCGTACGCCTCCCGGGACTCGCCGCTGCGGCCGAGGCGGCGCAGCAGATCGGCCCGGGTGGCGTGGAAGGCGTGGTAGTCGTCCAGGCTGGGGCCCAGGTGACGGTCGATCTCGGCGAGCGCGACCTCGGGACCGTCCAGCTCCGCGACGGCGATCGCCCGGTTGAGGCGGACGATGGGTGAGCCGTCGACCCGGATCATCTGGTCGTAGAGCGCGACGATCTGGGACCAGTCGGTGTCGCGGGCGTCGCGCACCGAGGTGTGGACGGCGTTGATCGCGGCCAGGATCTGGTAGCGCCCGGGCCGCGGGCCACCGTTCGCGACCACGCTGAGCCGCTCGCGCACCAGCGCGTGACCCTCGGCGATCAGCGCGAGATCCCACGAGCCGCGGTCCTGCTCGTCGAGCCGGACCAGCTCGCCGGTCGCCGAGACCCGAGCCGCACGCCGCGCCTCGATCAGCAGCATCAGGGCCAGCAGGCCGGCCACCTCGCCGTCGTCGGGCAGCAGGGCGCGGACCAGCCGGGTCAGCCGGATGGCCTCGAGCGTCAGGTCGCCGCGTACGGAGTTCTCGTGGTCGCCGGAGGAGAGATAGCCCTCGTTGAAGACCAGGAAGAGGACCGCCAGGACGCCCGAGACGCGCTCGGGGAGGTCGGCCGTCTCGGGGACGCGGTAGGGGATGTGCGCGGCTTTGATCTTCGTCTTCGCGCGGGTGATCCGCTGGCCCATCGTGGTCTCCTGGACCAGGAAGGCCTTCGCGATCTCGGGCACGGTCAGGCCGCCGACCATCCGCAGGGTCAGCGCGATCCGCGCCTCGGGCGCGAGCGCGGGGTGGCAGCAGGTGAACAGCAGTCGGAGCCTGTCGTCCTCGATGGCGCCGAGAGGCTCGTGCGGGGTGTCATCGTGCATCGCGACGGCCTCCTTCTGCTTGTCGTCACGTTTGGACTCGCGGCGGATCCGGTCGATCGCGCGGCGGTTGGCGGTGGTGGTGAGCCAGGCGCCCGGGTTGGGGGGTACGCCATCGAGCGGCCAGCGCTCGACTGCGACCGTGAACGCCTCGGCCGCGGCCTCCTCGGCGATGTCGAGATCGCCGAACCGCTTGGTGAGGCTGGCGACCACCCGTGCCCACTCCCCCTGGTGGGCCCGGGTGATCGCCTCGTCGACCTCGATCAACGGCGGTTCACGCCTCGGGGCCGGTCTGCATCGGGCGCACCTCGACTTTGCCCAGGCAGGCCGCGGAGGCCTCGGCGGCAAGCTTGAGGGCGACATCGAGGTCGGGGACGTCGATGATCCAGAAGCCCGCCATGTACTCCTTGGCCTCGGCGTAGGGTCCGTCGGTGATGACCGGCTTCTCACCCTGGCCGTCGACGACGGTCGCCGTCTTGGCGGCGTCGAGGCCGTCGGCGAAGACGAAGTAGCCCTCTTGCTGGAGCTTGTCGTTGAACTTCCCGGTCGCCTCGAACGACTTCATCATCTCCTCCTCCGAGGCGTAGCCGTAGTTCTCCTTCTCGTAGTCCGAGTCGGGACCCCAGACGGACATCAGGTACTTGGCCATGGTGCTCACTCCTTCGTGTCGGGCGGCCCCGGTGACCGCCTCTCACCCTTGCTACGAACATCTACCTCGGTATCCGACACCTGACATCAGAATTTCTCCAGGTAAATTCATTCGCTTAGCATGGGTAACCATGTTGAAGGCCCGGCAGCGGTGAGCATCACCGACAAGCTCAGGGGTGCCGTCGCGGACACCCGCCCCCTCCAGGAGCCGCACTTCCGACGCCTGTGGATCGCCGGGATCATCACGATGATCGGCGCGCAGCTGACCGTCGTCGCGGTGCCGGCCCAGATCTACGCGGACACCGGCTCGTCGGCGTACGTCGGGCTCACCGGTGTCTTCGGACTGGTCCCGCTGATCGTCTTCGGCCTCTACGGCGGCGCGCTCGCGGACCACTTCGACCGGCGTACGATCCTGATGGTCTCGACCACCGGGCTGATCGTCACCAGCGCGCTCTTCTGGCTCCAGTCCGCGCTCGGCAACACCAACGTCTGGGCGCTGCTGTGCCTCTTCTCGGTGCAGCAGGCGTTCTTCGCGGTCAACCAGCCGACCCGGAACTCGCTGCTGCCGAAGATCCTCCCCGCGCACCTGCTCCCGGCCGCCAACTCGTTGAGCATGACGGTCTTCCAGGCGGGCGCGATCGCGGGGCCGCTGGTCGCCGGCGTGATGCTGCCCCTCACCGGGTTCACCTGGCTGTACGCCATCGACACCGTCACGCTCTTCGCGACCCTCTACGCGGTCGTGCTCCTGCCCCGGATCCCGGTCGAGGGCGCCGGGAGCAGGGTGCCCGGCCTCCGCTCGGTGTGGGACGGCTTCGCCTACCTGCGCCATCAGCCGGTGCTGCTGATGAGCTTCGTCGTCGACCTGATCGCCATGGTCTTCGCGATGCCGCGGGCGCTGTTCCCGCAGATCGCCCACGAGTCCTTCGGCGGTCCCTCGGAGGGCGGGATCGCGTTCGCGCTGCTCTTCGCGGCCATCCCGGCCGGCGCGGTCATCGGTGGGATCTTCTCCGGCTGGGTCTCGCGCATCGAGGCCCAGGGGCGCGTGGTCGTCTGGTGCATCGCCGTGTGGGCCCTCGGGATCACCCTGTTCGGGCTCACGGTCACCTTCGCCGACCACTTCACGACGTTGATGCTGGGTCTCGGCGTGCTCTTCATGATGGTCGCCGGCGCCGCCGACGTGGCCTCCGCGGCCATCCGGATGTCGATCCTGCAGTCGGCGGCCGACGACAACGTACGCGGCCGGCTGCAAGGGGTCTTCACGGTCGTCGTCGCGGGTGGCCCGCGGGTGGCCGACGTCCTGCACGGAGGCGCGGCGGCCGTGGTCGGCACCGCGATCGCGACCACCGGAGGTGGCCTGCTGAACCTCCTCGGGATCGCGCTGTGCGCGCTACTCGTCCCGAGCTTCCTCGCGTACCGGGTCAACCGGACCGCTCCCGCCGACGCCCTGCTCGCCGACGAAGGCTCGAAGTAGCCCGGCGAGCACCTCGGGCTGGTCGATCGGCACCAGCGTGGAGGAGTCCTTGACGATCTCCAGGCGCGCGTCGGGATAGTGCGCGGCCAGGCGCGGGCCGTGCTCGGCGGGCATCATCGTGTCCTGGTCGGCCCAGACGACGAGCACCGGCTTGGTGAACTTCTGCTGCCCCTCGGCCAGCTCGAGCAGCTCGTCGCGGCCGGGCGCGCCGCCCGCGAACTTGATGAAGTCACGGCGGATCGCCCGGTCGGTCAGCGCGGGCGCGAACCAGCCGTGAACGAGGTCGTCGTAGAGGTGGTAGCTCTTGTCGACCGACATCCCGCCGTAGCCGGAGCTCATCTGCCGGACGCTCTCCAGGCGGAGCAGCTGCAGCGCCGCGGTGAACAGCGGCGGCACCTTCGAGAGCACCGCCAGCGGCCGCGCCGCCTTGGGCGGGTAGTTGTCGAAGGCCTCGCACGCCACCAGCGCCAGCCGCGCGATCCGGTCGGTGCGGTCGGCGTTGATGAGGAACTGGCCACCGCCCCAGTCGTTGAGGACCAGGGTGACGTCGTGGAGGTCGAGCGCGTCCAGGAAGTCGCCGAGGATGCTCGCCACCCCCTGCTGGCTGAGGTCCGCGTCGGGGTGCATCGGCTGCCGGTGACCACCCAGCGGCAGCGTCGGCCGGATCACCCGGAAGCCACCCAGGTAGGGCAGCGCGCGGCGCCACAGCCGGCCGTCCATCGGCACTCCGTGGAGGAGTACGAGGACAGGTCCGTCACCGCCGGTATCCTCGAAATCGATCGGACCGGCCGACAGCTCGACGCTGGGCATTCAGTGGGCTCCTCGAAGCAATGACGTGGGGTGCCCACACCTTGCCCCCCGGGGAACACCCGTGCAACGGGAATCGCCCAATTCCCCGTGCATCTGGGTATATCGCAGGTCTTAGGTCCCTGAGCCACTAGGGCCATGTGATACACCCCTGGGCTTCCGGTGGAGAAGGCCACCGGAACGCGGGATCACGGCGCGCTCAGAGCCCGACCGGGAGGTCCTCCGCGGCGGCGAACGCCTCGATCCCCTTGGCCGGACCACGCTCGTCGATCGTCTCGATGAGGGCGGCGAGGTCCTCGCGCCGGTCCTGCGCGACCAGCCAGGCCATCAGGCGCTGGCCCCGCGGGACGGTGGTCTCCTCGAAGGGGACGCCGGCGTCGTACCAGAACTCGAGGACGGCACCGCGCAGCAGCGACCAGTAGCGGTCGGGGTCCTCGGTGGTGGGGCTGACCGAGGCGCGGAAGTGCTCCCACATGTCGATCGGCAGGATCTCGGTGCGCAGTGTCCGCATCAGCTTCGTCGAGCCCGAGCCGGCCACGAGCTCGACGGTCTGGCGCTTGGTGGTGATCCGCTCGAGCAGGTTGGCGATCTGCGCGCGCTTCTGGGTCGCGGAGGAGAAGTCGGAGCGGACGCGCCAGTCGTAGACGACGTCGGTGAGGACGTCGAAGTTCCTGGCGGCCAGGAACGCCTGGGTGAGGGCCACCTGGTCCTGGTAGCGGGTGCGCTCGGGGAAGGTGATGTCGTTGTCGGTCCAGAAGGAGCGCCGGAAGATCTTGTTCCACACGAACACGTCCGCGAGCATCAGCGGGGCGTCCTCGATCCGGCATCTGAGGCGCGTCCGGGTGTGGTTGCGGCGCATCAGCGGGGTGACGTACCTCCGCTCCTCGCCGTTCACCAGGGTGACCCGCTCGGCCGAGCCGACGACGAAGTCGGAGCCCGTACGCCGCAGCGTCCTCACCATCGAGCTCCAGGCGTCGCGGGGGAGGATGTCATCGGGGTCGACGAAGGTGAGCAGGTCACCGGTGGTCGCCGCGATCCCGGTGTGGCGGGCGATGGAGACACCTGAGTTGGGCTGGGTGATCAGCGTGACCCGAGGGTCCTTCGCGGCGATCTCCTTGACGATGTCGGCCGACCGGTCGGTCGAGCCGTCGTCGACGACGATCACCTCGATGGCGCAGAACTCGCGCAACGGCTGATGAAGGATGCTGTCGAGGCTGTCCGCGACATAGTCGGCCACGTTGTAGACCGGCACGACGACGCTCAGCAACCTCGGCTTCCTCCTTCTGAATCCCCCCACGCGCATCAACTCTAATTGGGTGCGCATCAACGCGACCTGGAGATGGTGAGCGTGTCGACCTCGGAGCCGTCGGTGGCGATGACCTCGAGGTCCAGCCTCGCCTGCCCGTGGGCGTCGCGCGGGTGCGCATCGAAGAACGCGACCGAGTGGGTCGCGTCGCCCACGGCGCGGTAGGTGGTCGGCTCGGGGATCTTCAGGCCGTTCTTGTCGGTGTAGTAGGAGAGGACCGGCAGGACGTCGGGGTAGGTCGAGCCGCCACCGCCGCCGGCCGTGATGTAGATGGTCCCCTGGTGGGTGCTGACCGTGGCACCGCGCGGCGCCTCCTGGACCGGCTTGCCGCCGCGCATGAGGTGGGTGCGCTCGTAGCAGTGGTTGTGGCCGTTGATCACGACGTCGACCTGGTAGCGGTCGAAGAGCGCCTCCCAGCGGTCGCGGATGCCGCCGTCCGAGGCGTGCGCGATGTTGGTGCAGTAGGCGCACTGGTGGAAGCCGACCAGGATGAAGTCGATGTCGTCCCGGGCCCGGAAGGCGGCCAGCCGCTGCTCGAGCCAGCCGTCCAGGGTCTCGCCGAGGTAGCCCGCGTTCCGCGTGTACTCGTACGTCGCGTCGTTGCCGTCGAGGGCGATGAAGGCGACGTTGCCGCGGACGAAGGAGTAGGTCTCCTCACCGCCGCCGGCGCCGTTGCCGGGGTGACGGAAGCGAGCGCGGTAGCCGTCGTAGCCGAGCTCGCCGTTGCCGTTCTCCATCTCGTGGTTGCCGACGACGGTCATCCACGGGATCGCGTCGGCGCTGGGCTGGATCTGGGTCAGGAACTCGTCCCAGACGCCGAAGTCCTGCTGCAGCTCTCCGCTCTTGCCCTGGCCGCCGGTGTCGGCGTAGGCGATGTCGCCGACGACGAACGCGAACTCGGCGCCCTGCTGACGGATCAGGTTCACGTTGCGCGCCGCGTCCTCGGCGACGCCCATGTCGCCGAAGGCGGCGAAGCGGAAGCTCTCCTTGCCCTTCGGTGCCGTGGTGAACGAGCCCCTGGTCGGCGTACCGCCGTCGTGGCTGAGCCGGTAGTGGTAGCGGGTGCCGGGCTTCAGGCCGCCGAGGTCGACGTGGTGGTAGACGCTGTCGACCCGGATCGAGGAGAGCGACTCGGGCCGCAGGGTGAGGCCGTAGTCGGGGGTCACGCCCAGGTCGAGCCGCGGTGCCTGCACCGACCCTGCCGTCGACCAGGAGACGTTCATCTGCCTCACCGGGTCGGCACCGTAGGACAGATGTACGCCGGTGGCCGGTGCCGCCGACCTGGCGGCCTGCGTCCACAGCATCGGGCCGGTGACGACACCGGCGCCACCGATCAGGCCGGCCTTGAGCAGCGTGCGCCGGGACGGGCCGATTCTGGTGGGGCCGGAGTGGGGGCTGACGGTCACGAGAGGATCAACGCATAGGGAGACGAGACGTTAGGCCACGTCCGGTGTCTCCGGGGTGAACGAGTGGTGAGGAGTTAGACACTCGCAGCATGGGATGCGGCCATTTGCGCCCCGAAGGCTGCGTTGTCGCGCACCAGAGCGATGTTGGCCGCCAGCGAGTCTCCGCCGGTCAGCTCGACGATCCTGGCCAGCAGGAACGGGGTGATGTCCTTGCCGTGGATGTCGCGGGCGTCGGCGTCGGCGAGTGCCTGGTCGATGTGCTTCCCGATCACCTCGGCCGGGATCTCGTCGGCGGCCGGGACCGGGTTGGCGACGACCAGGCCGCTGGGGAGGCCGAGATCCCAGGTGGCCTTCATGACCGCGGCGGCCTCGTCGGGGCCGTCGATGCGCAGCGGCGCCGCGAACCCGGAGCTGCGGGAGTAGAACGCCGGGAACTCGTCGCTCCCGTTGACCAGCACCGGGACCCCGTAGGTCTCCAGGGTCTCCAGGGTCAGGCCGATGTCGAGGATCGACTTCACCCCGGCGCTCACCACCGCGACCTGGGTGCGGGCGAGCTCGGTCAGGTCGGCGGAGATGTCGAAGGACGTCGCTGCCCCGCGGTGTACGCCACCCAACCCTCCGGTCACGAACGTCCTGATCCCGACCATCGCCGCCAGGCGCATGGTGGCCGCCACCGTGGTGGCGCCGTGGAGGCCGCGGGCGACGACGTAGGGAAGGTCGCGGACGCTGACCTTGGTCACCGCGGGGTCGGAGGCGAGGAGCTCGAGGTCGTCGTGGTCGAGGCCGGCACGAGGGATGCCGTCGAGCAGCGCGATCGTGGCCGGGACGGCGCCGTTGTCGCGCACGATCTGCTCGACCTCGGTGGCCATCTTGACGTTGTCGGGATAGGGCATGCCGTGACTGATGATCGTCGACTCGAGCGCGACCACCGGGCGACCCTCGGCGAGGGCGACGCCGACCTCTTCGGTGAGCCGTACCTTCACGCCAGCTCCCGCACGAGGCTCTCGTTGAGGTCCATCCGGACGGTGTCGTGGGTGCCGCAGGTCAGCGCGGCCGCGGCGTGGCCGAAGCGCGCCGCCTCGACCAGGTCGACGTCGCGGAGCAGCTCGTGGGTGAACGCCGCCAGCATCGCGTCGCCCGCGCCGGTCACGTCGACGACGTCGGTCGGCACGGCAGGAAGGTCCTGGTAGACGTCGTCATAGCTGATCACCGAGCCGCGGGACCCCAGGCGCACCCAGACCACGCCGACACCGCGGTCGTGCAGCGAGTGGACGGCCTTCTCGATCTCCGCGTCGGTGCCGGCGGGCAGGTCGGTCAGCGCGGCCAGCTCGGCCTGGTTGGGTGTGACGAGATAGAGTTCGCGATCGGCCCGGATCAGGTCACGGGCCCGCCTCGCCTTCGGCACCGAGACCGGGTCGAACCCGACGGGCACGTCGAACTCGCGGGCGAGGTCGATCGCCACGTCAGCCGTGCGGACCGGGATGTTGCCCTCGACGAGCACACCGCGAGCGTTCTTGATCAGGTCGCGGGCCGCCTCCACGACCAGCGGGGAGAACTCGTCGGTCGCGGCCATGTCGGCCACCGCGACCACCAGCTCACCGGAGGAGTCGAGCACGGCGTTGTAGGTGCCGGTGCGTACGTCTGCTCGGCGTCGGACGTAGGTGCAGTCGACACCGACGTCCTCGGTGTAGCTGATCACCTCGTCCCCGATCGGGTCGTCGCCGACGACCGACACCAGCGCCACCGAGTCACCCAGCCGAGCCAGGTTCTCCGCGACGTTGCGGCCGACGCCGCCGGGCGAGAGGCCGGCGGACCCGGACATGCTCGAACCCATCACCACCTGCTCGTGCGCCCGAGCGTGGAGATCCATGTTGGAGCCGCCGATCACGACGATGTCTGGCGGAGATTGCGGGTTCATCACCTGCATCGTAAGTGGGGTTCACAGATCACGCCCCCTCATAAAGTATGAACTTGCCGGACAGCGCCGCGCCGCTGGTGCTAGATTCCGCCGGTCCGGCGCGAATACGTCCTCATGGGGTATGTGCTCAGGGTCGCCCGGGCCGCCCACCTCGGCAGCGCCCACCATGGCGCTGACGCGTCTCGAAGGCAGTCTCGCCATGTCTCAACGTCGGCACACTCTTGCGCTGATCTCAGGGCTCGCAGTCGCCGCACTGGCCGTCGGTTGTGCCCTTGTCCCGGCCTCGGCCGCCACCACCTCCACCGCTGAGGTCACGTGCTCGACAACGGCCGCGACGATCGATCAGGCACAAGCGATCGCTCATGCATGCGACCAAGAGGTCACGGTCCTTCAGCCGGACGACGCCTCCATCCTCACGGCTCTCGAGGATGGCCGTGTACGCCTCGACGCCACAGCGTCCGTCGAAGCAACCGCCGCCCCGGCGTTCGCGTCGACTGGATACAGCCCCCGCACTGGAACAGTGCAGAACTCTCTTACCGGATCGACGGATTGGGATCCCACCACGGAGCGTGAATGGGTCGGCGCATGCAACCCGGCAGAGGTGCCGCCGGGCCACAGTCTGCGCGACACGATTCTCAGCGCGTGCGACGCGGAGCCGTCGAGCCAGCGGCTTGTCTGGAAGTTCAACACCCAGGCTCTGCTTGCCGACCTCACGCCCGCGAACATCGATTCTGCCCGCCTGCTCGTCGGTGCGAGCACCGCATGGTTCGATCGCGACCCCTGCACGATCGGCACGCTCGAGATCTACGGAGGGGCCGACTGGACACGCCCGGCAGCAAGTGCCGAGAGTTACGCGCCCACAGGGTGCAACCGCAGTGACTACTGGACTGGCTACTTCCGCCTTGACGCAACTGGCGTTGCCAAGAGCTACGCAGGAGCCTCTGACCCGCTCACAATCGGCCTCAGAGCCGCCGACGAAACGTGCATGGCTTGCGGGTGGAACCTCATCCAGTCCGCATCACTGTCCGTCGTTTTCAATCGTGCACCGAACGACCCCACCGACCTTCGGATCGGCAGGTTGTACAGCACAGAAGGTCCGTGCACTTCAGAGCCGCAGTGGCTGAACCAGGACATCTACACGAGCGCGTTCGTCTCTGATCCCGACGCGGCCTACGAGGGAGAGTGGGTCTCGGCTGCGTTCCGAGTCTTCCCGTCAGGTCAGTCCCCCGAGGGCACACCGATCATCGAGAAGACTGCTACCGCGAGTAAGGGGGATTCCAGGGTCGGGGTAAGTCTTCCTATCGACCTGTTCACCGACGGAAACCTGTACGACCTCCACGTGACCTCCCTGGATCGCAGCGGTGCTGCCGGCGGTTCCGCGACCTGCACCTTCGGAGTCGACACGACTGCTCCGGAGCCGCCGACCATCACACCGGTCGTCGGCGCTGATGCCGTCTACGTTGCGGACAAACCCCGCGGTCGTCCAGAAGTGCCGGGCTACTTCTGGGTCAGTGGAGGCGGCGTCGACGTGGTCACGTATCGATACGCAGCAGGTAAGGACGCGTATTGCAGCACAGGCGCGTCATCACCCGCCACTGCCACAACGGGATTCTCCTATACGCCGGATGAGCCCTCGATGTATGGCGTCGTCGAAGCGGTCGCTTGCGCTGTCGACCGGGCAGGCAACTCCAGCCAGACTTCCAGGCACACGTTTGACGTCGGCACCGGCGCTGACGCGACACCACCCGCGATCACGGTGAGCGGTGGATCGTCCTACATCCATGGGAACACCTACACGTCGAACGTCACGCTCAGTGCCGACGCGATCACTCCGTACGGCGGAGTCACCGTCAGCGAGGATTCGACCGTCCTCGGGGGTGCGACGTTCGACGCTCGCACGAAGTCGGTGACCATCCCGGCGAAGAAGCTCGCCGTCGGTTCGCACACGCTGACCTACACCTATCAGGCGTTCCCCGGTGCACCGAAGTGGTCGACGGCCAGGACCGTCAAGGTGGTCGGGACGTTCGTCGCACCGACGCCGACGATCAGCGGCACCGCCAAGGTCGGCAAGACCCTGACGGCTTCGCGGGGCACCTGGTCGCCGACACCGAGCACCGTGACGTACGTCTGGAAGGCGGGCACCACGACGCTCAGGTCGAGCACCTTGAACCAGCTGGTCGTCCCGGCCTCGGCCAAGGGGAAGCAGATCACGGTGAGCGTGGTCGGGGCACGCTCGGGCTACACGACGAAGACCGTGACCAGCTCGAAGACGGCTGTGGTGGTGGCGGGCACGTTCACTGCTCCGCGTCCCTACCTCAAGGGCACCGTCGAGTACGGCCACACCGTGACCGTCGTGCGCGGGACGTGGTCGCCGTCCCCGTCGTCGGTCACGTACGTCTGGAAGATCAACGGGACAGTCGTGAAGCGAGGTACGTCGGCGTCGCTGTTGCTCCGCAAGACCTGGAACGGCAAGAAGGTCACCGTGACCGTGATCGGCTCCCGGTCGGGGTACACCTCCAAGACGATCACGTCGTACGCGAAGACCATCTGACCTGATCGCGGATGTCGAGAGCGCTCCTACGCGCTCTCGACACCGCCTCGGGCTCAGCCGAGGAGCTCGCGGCCGATCTCCTCGACCGAGCGGCAGCCGACGAGGCCGAGGGAGAGGTCGAGCTCGGCGATCATGTGCTCCAGGACGGCCTGGACGCCGGCGGCACCGGCGAGGGCGAGGCCGTAGACGTAGGGGCGGCCGAGGAGGACCGCGTCGGCGCCGAGGGCGAGCGCCTTGAGGATGTCCGCGCCGGAGCGGATGCCGGAGTCGAAGAGGACCGGGATGCGGCCGTCGACCTCGTCGACGATGCTCGGCAGGGCGTCGATGGAGGCGATGGCGCCGTCGACCTGACGGCCGCCGTGGTTGGAGACGATGATCCCGTCGACGCCGTGGTCGAGCGCGCGCCGGGCGTCCTCGGGCGCCTGGAGCCCCTTCAGCACGATCGGCAGGTCGGTCATCTCCCGCAGCCGGTCGAGGTCGTCCCAGATCAGGTCGGAGCGGGAGAAGACGTCGAGGAAGGTCTCGACCGCGGCGCGGGCCTGACCGGAGCGGAGGTTGTCGACGAGCTTGCCCGGGTGGTGCTGGGCCATCGAGGCGACCGCGGCGAGGGCGGCGGGGATCTCGCGGACCCCGGGGCGCACGCTCGTCCCGGAGCCGGCCGCGATCCGCTGGTCGACGAGGGCACGGAAGGCTGGGTCGGAGGTGTACTGCGCGATCCCCAGGCCCCGCGCGAACGGCAGGTAGCCCAGATCGAGATCACGCGTACGCCACCCGAGCATGTGCGTGTCGAGCGTGACGACCAGCGCGTCGGAGCCGATCGCCTCGGCGCGGCGTACGAAGGACTCGACGATCGACTCGTCCTTCGACCAGTAGAGCTGGTAGAGCCGCGGGGTGTCGCCCAAGTCCTCAGCGACCTCCTCCATCGGGACGGAGGCCTGGGTGGAGATCACCATCGGGATGCCCGTCGCCCGGGCCGCGGCGGCGACCTCGTGCTCGGCGCGGGGGTGGGCGAGCTCGAGGACGCCGACCGGGCCGAGCATCAGCGGCGCGGGCATGTCCACCCCGAACAGCGTGGTACGCAGGTCGCGGGTCTCCACGTTGGTCAGCATGCGGGGCACCAGCCGGAAGTGGTCGAAGGCTGCGGTGTTCGCGGCGACGGTGCGCTGCTGGCCGGCTCCGCCGTCGACGTACGCCCAGGCCTCTTTGCTCATCGCCAGCCGGGCGGCCTCGGCGAGCGCCGAGGGCTCGGTCGGCACCACGGGCCGACGGCCGAACAGGCCCTTGCGGAAGATCGCCGACTGCAGGTCTCTGCCGATGCTCACGCCGCGTAGGTTACTGGTTCCGGCGAGGAGATACGACGGGGAGTTCTGCAGAGGACTACGCGCCGGTAACCCCTGCAGATCTCCCCGTCGTACGCCTCGGGCTCAGCCGATGCTGAGCTCAGCCGCGAGCTGCGGCGGCAGCGCGGCGCCGGAGATCGCGGTGATCAGGCGGTGGCACCGCTCCGTCATCTCGGCCGGGGTGACTCCCGGGTGGTCGAGCCACCAGGTGATCAGCGCATCGACCGCGTTCATCCAGACCGCGGTCAGGGCGGAGGCGTCGAGAGGGTCGTCATCGCCTACGAGCCTCATCAGCTCGCCGACGCCCTCGACGGCGAGACGGGTGATCCGGTCGGTGTAGACGGCGCGGGCGGCGGCCACCTCGCCGTCGTCGGGCGCAGACGGGTCGAAGAGGAGCCGCCACAACCAGGGTTGCGGCTCGAGGGTCCGGAAGAGACCGTCGAGGGTGCGCAGACCGCGTTCGAGGCCGACCGAGTCGTCGGCGGCGACGCGCTCCATCTCGGCGGCGAGCGTCTCGGCGCCGTAGTTGAAGCTGGCCAGGAAGAGGCCCTCCTTGGAGCCGAAGTACTGGTAGACCAGCGGTTTCGAGATGCCGGCGTCGGCGGCGATCCCGGCGACCGACGCCTTGGCGAACCCCGTGGTGCCGAAGGCCTCGCAGGCGGCGCGCAGGATCTGCAGCTCGCGGTCGGCGCGCGGGACGCCCTTGGTTCCAGCGTTGGCCCGTGACATGTCCACGAGTCTAGCGGTGGCATATGACCTTGAGGTAACTTACTCAAAGGTCATATCCCCGGGAGGTCCTCCATGAACGACATGCTCGACCCGTTGAAGAACCCGTTGACGTACGCGATCCCGTTCTTCGTGATCTCGATCCTCATCGAGCTCGCGGCGCTGAAGTGGCTCGACCACGACGACAACCTGACCGGCTACGTCTTCAAGGACGCGCGCACCTCGGTCCTGATGGGCCTCGGGTCGATCGTGTCGATGACCTTGTTCAAGGTGCTGACCTTCGCGGTCTACGCGGCGATCTTCGCCTACGCGTCGCTGTGGCAGATCCCGGAGACGTGGTGGGGTCTGGCCATCTCGGTCGTGGTCGTCGACCTCGCCTACTACTGGAACCACCGCTTCGTGCACCGGACGAGAGTCGGCTGGGCGGCCCACCAGGCGCACCACTCGAGCGAGTACATGACGTTCGCGACCGCGCTGCGGCAGAAGTGGAACCCGTGGTTCGAGTTCTTCTTCTTCCTGCCGCTGCCGTTCCTCGGCATCTCCCCGGCGGCTATCTACATCGCCTTCTCGATCAACCTGATCTACCAGTTCTTCGTGCACACCGAGACGATCGGCAAGCTCTGGCGGCCCCTGGAGCTCGTGCTCAACACCCCGTCGCACCACCGCGTCCACCACGGCTCCGACCCGGAGTACCTGGACAAGAACTACGCCGGGATCCTGATCGTCTGGGACCGCCTCTTCGGCACGTTCCAGCAGGAGCGCCAGCGCCCGACGTACGGCCTGACCTACAAGGTCGACACCTACAACCTTCTCCGGCTGGAGTACGGCGCCTTCCGGGAGCTCTGGAACGACGTACGCAGCGCCGACGGCTGGCGGCTCAGGCTGAGCTACGTCTTCCGGCCGCCGGGGTGGGCGCCGGAGGGCGACGGTTCGTCTAGGTATGCAGGCCAGTCGTCACATCCCTAGCGGAGTTCCGCTAGGGATGTGAGGGTTCGGCTGCATACCTAGACGAACATCCAGCCCGTCAGGCCGAGCGGCGTCGCCCCAGGATCATCACGATGATCAGGCCGAGGAGGCCGACGACGAGGAGTACGACGCCCGGGGCGGCGACCTCGACGAGCTTCTGGCCCTCGGGCGACGCGGGCTCGCTGAAGCTCACCTGCTGAGGCTCGGGGGCGATCACCTCGGGGAACTCCTTGGCGATCTCGGCCTGGAGCTTGTCGGTGTATTCCTCGACGCGCGGCGCGCTGCCGGCGGCGAGGATCGTGTCGCCCTTCTTCTGCGCGAAGAAGTAGTAGTCCTCATTGGCGGTCAGCGACTTCTTCTGGCACACGCCGGGGTTGAGCGCGACCTCGAGGCTGCTGCCGCCGGTGACGCCCTTGAGCGCCTTGACGACGGTCACCGGATAGACCACCGCGCCGCCCTTCTTGGCGGCCTTCCCGGGGCCGGTCACCCGTGCGTGGAAGACCAGCGGCTCCGTGACCGCGTCGGCGAGCTCGAAGGCCGGGCACTTCGCGGGAGCCGTGACCGGGGCCGCCGAGGCGGGGGCTGGGCTCGTCATGACCACCGCTGTCACCGCGAGAGCGAGGGCAGCGAGGAACTGAGGGACGCGGCGCATGGCGAAGATCAAACCAGTCACAGGCCGAAGACTCCAGCCAGGACCCGCGCGACACCGTCATCTTGGTGCCCGGGCGCCAGGTGCGACGCGCACGCGACCACGCTCGGATGGGCGTCCGCCATGGCGTACGAGGTGCCGGCCCAGGTCAGCATCGGCAGGTCGTTGGGCATGTCGCCGAAGGCGATCACGTCGGCGGCGGAGATGCCGAGCTCGGTGCAGACCAGCTCCAGCGTGGAGGCCTTGGTGACCCCGGGGGCGCTCATCTCGAGCAGCGGGAACGAGGAGTGGGTGACGTTGACCCGATCACCGACGACGGCCACCGCCGCAGCGAGCAGCTCGTCGGCGTCATCGTCGTCGCCACGGCGGGCGAGCAGCTTGATCAGCGGCTCGTCGGCGAGCTCCTCGATCGGCGCGCTGCGCCTGGCCGGCCGCCTGGCGTCCGAGACGTGCGCCGCGAACGCCGGCTCGCACGACCATCCTTCGAGCGACTCCGTCGCGAAGGTCAGACCGGGAAGGCTCGCCTTCAGCGCCGCCGCCACCTCGGCGGTCAGGGTGGGCTCGATCAGCCGGGTGAGCCGGGGCTGATCGGCAGCGACGTCCCAGACCAGGGCCCCGTTGGAGACGATCGCCAGTCCGACGCTGCCGATGTGCTCGAAGAGCTCACGGGTCCAGCGCAGCGGCCGGCCGGTCACGAAGATGACCGGAACGCCGATCTCCTCGAGCTTCACGAGCACGTCACGGGTGAAGTCCGAGACCGAGCCGTCCGCTCTGACCAGGGTGCCGTCGAGGTCGGTGGCGACGAGCTTCGGCGTCCTCATTCTTCCATTCTGCCACCGGGCACCGGCCTGGCCATCACCAGATGCCCGTCCTCGTCGGCGCCACGCAGCTCGGTGAACCCGCACTTGGCGAGCACTCGGAGGCTGGCTGCGTTGGTGGGCTCGACCGAAGCCCGGATGCGTACGCCCTCTTCGTCCGCGCACGCCAGCAGACCCTTGAGCGCCTCGGTCGCGAAACCCCACCCGCGTGCCTCTTCGATCAGGCCGTAGCCGACCTCGGTCTCCGGGGTGCCGTCGGGGGCGGCGTCGGGCGGCCCGAAGAAGCCGATCGAGCCGAGCACGGTCCCGTTGCGCATGATGTAGCGGGAGCTCCACCGGTCACCCTGGACCCACATCGTCGCCGCGTCGCGGTCGTCCTCGCGCGGGAACTGCGGGTGCCAGCTCTGCGGCCGCCCGACCCCGCCGTCGGGATCGCGAATGGCGTCGACGTCGGCGCGGGTCCACAACGGCAGCGTCAGCCGCTCCGTGATGATGGTGGTGGGAAGAGTCACGAGCGCCAAGACTCTCAGAACAGCACTCTCAGAACCAGCGGGAGAGCTCGAGCGCCGCGCCGTCGTCGGCGACGTGGGCGGTCACCGCGTCAGCGATCGCCTGGACCTCGTCGGGGGCGTTGCCCATGGCCACACCGCGGCCGGCCCACTCGAGCATCTCGACGTCGTTGCGGCCATCACCGATGGCGAGGACGTCGGTCGGCTCGAGGTCGAGCTGATCACAGACGTAGGAGAGGCCGGACGCCTTGGAGACGCCGACCGGGGTGAGGTCGAGCCAGGCGGTGTAGCCGACCACGTAGTCGATGCCGTGCAGACCGAGGTCGCGGCCGAGCTCGAGGAAGTCCTCCGGGGTCGCGTCGGGGTCGCGGATGATCACGCGGGAGACCGGCTCGGCCACCATCTCCTCGACGGGGGTGATGGTCCGGTCGCCGCCCAGCTCGCCCTCCGGGAAGGGACGGTTCATCCGGTAGCCGACGCCGCGGTTCTCGACCGCGACGAGCACGTTCGGCCGGCGCTCGAGGATCGCCTGCACGGCAGCCCGCGCGTCGAAGGTCTCCTCGTGCACGACCTCGGCCGGTGGGTAGCGCGAGACGACCGCGCCGTTGGCGGCGACGAACCAGAGCCGGTCGGCACCGGCGTCGGGGATTCCGAGGAGGTCGGCGATGCCGGTCATCGCGTGGATCGAACGGCCCGAGGAGAGGACGACCTGGGCCCCGGTGTCGTAGGCACGGCGAACCGCGTCACGCACCTTGTCCGAGAGCGCCTCGGACGTGGTCCCGGTGCCGTCGACCCACCGCAACAGGGTGCCGTCGATGTCGAGCGCGACGAGCTTCGGCTGCCAGGCGGCCTCACCGGGCCGGGCGGCGGCACTCTCGGTGGTGCTCACTTCTGGATCGGCTCCAGCACCTCGCGGCCGAGCCACTTCTGCAGCGCCTTCGGCACCCGCACCGAGCCGTCGGCCTGCTGGTGGGTCTCCAGGACGGCGACGATGGCGCGGGTGATCGCGGTGAGCGTGCCGTTGAGGGTGGCGACGGGCGTGGTGCCCGTCTCCGTCCGCTCGCGGATGTTGAGGCGGCGCGCCTGGAAGGTGGTGCAGTTGGAGGCCGAGGTGAGCTCGCGGTACTTCCCCTGGGTGGGAATCCACGCCTCGCAGTCGAACTTCCGCAGCGCGCTCGGACCGAGGTCGCCCGCGGCGACGTCGATGACCTGGTAGGCGAGCTCGAGCTTGTCCAGGAACGACTTCTCCCACTCGAGGAGGCGCTGGTGCTCGGCGTACGACTCCTCGACGGTGGTGTAGACGAACATCTCCACCTTCTCGAACTGGTGGACCCGGATGATGCCCTTGGTGTCCTTGCCCGCCGAGCCGGCCTCCTTGCGGAAGCACGAGGAGAAGGCGGCGTAGCGCCGCGGCAGCGTGTCGGGGTCGAGGATCTCGTCGGAGTGGTAGGCCGCCATCGGCACCTCCGAGGTGCCGACCAGGTAGAGGTCGTCGTCCTCGATCTTGTAGACGCCGTCGTCGACCTGGTCGAGGAAGCCGGTGCCCTCCATCGCCTCCGGGCGCACCAGAGCGGGCGCGATGACCTGGGTGAAGCCGGCCTCACGGGCCTGCTCCATCGCCAGGTTGATCAGCGCGAACTCGAGCTCTGCGCCGACCCCGGTCAGGAAGTAGAAGCGGCTGCCCGAGACCTTGGCGCCGCGCTCGAGGTCGATCGCACCGAGCAGCTTGCCCAGCTCGACGTGGTCACGCGGCTCGAAGCCCTCGGCCTCGAAGTCACGCGGCTTGCCGACCTTCTCGATCAGGACGAAGTCGTCCTCGCCGCCGGCCGGGGCGTCGTCGGCGAGGTTGGGGATGGCCTTGAGAGCCTTCTTCCACTCCTCCTCGGCCACGCCCTGCGCCGCCTCGGCCGCCTTGACAGCGGCCGCGAGGTCCTTCACCTCGGCGAGCAGCTGCTGCTTCTCCTCGCCCTTGGCCTGGGCGACCTTCTTGCCCATCTGCTTCTGCTCGGCCCGCTTGGCCTCGAAGTCCGCGATCGCCGCGCGCCGGGCGCTGTCCGCGGACAGCGCCCGGTCCACCACGTCGGAGGACGCGCCACGGCGCTCCTGCGAGGCACGTACGCGGTCGGGGTCTTCGCGGAGGATGCGCGGGTCGATCATGCGGCAAGGCTAGTCGACCGGACCACCAGATCTCACTTCAGTAATCGGCCGGTCACCAGTAGACCGGGCTGGTCTTGCCGCACGGGCGCAGCCAGGAGCGGTAGACCGTCCGGTTGGGGAAGTCGTAGCCGTAGGAGTCGTTGGTGAAGTAGGTGCCGCCGGTGTAGGTGATGTAGGCGGCCGAGGTGGCGTACGTCTTCGGGAAGCCCGACGGGTTCGACGCCGTCGAACGCGTGCCCTTGCTGGGGATCGAGCCACGGATCACCGGGTTCGCCAGCGAGCCGCTGGTGGTGATCGTGGCCTGCTTCCACCCCGTGCTGCGCTTGTTGGTGACCGTGTAGCGGACCGACTGGCCGCCGCGGACGATGACGCAGGCGTACCAGTTCGCGGTCGCGCTCGAGGAGATGATCGTGCCGCTGCCGGACATGCCCGCCTTGATCTTCGACCAGGTCCGCGACCCGACGATGCCGTCCGCCGCCAGCCCCTTCGCGCTCTGGTAGTCCTTCACCCGGGCGGTGGTCGAGGACCCGAACGAACCGTCCGGCTTGAGCCCGCCGAGCACCTTCTGGAGCAGTGTCACACAGCTGCCGGTGTTGCCGGGACGTACGGTCTTCGGGCTGCTGATCGTGCAGCTGACCGCAGCCTCCGCAGGCGTCGTGCCGGCGTCCACGGCCACGAGCCCGCCCGTTGCCACGGCCGCCGCCGCGAGCAGGCCGCCCATGCGCAACCGCATCGATGTCTTCACTGTAGGGGTCCCTCTCGATTCATCTGCTCAGCACTCGAAAGTGGCAGTGTCGCGAACCGGTGATGCTGCCCGAACCCGTACCTCTCCCGTACCTGCGTGACTACGGGATGCGGACGCGCCGCTCGACGGACGAGCTGCTGTCGGTGCCGGTGCCGCCGTCGCCGTAGTCGCGGCCGTAGCCGCCGACGAGCCGGTCGTTGCCGCCGTGCCCGTAGAGCGAGTCGTCGCCCGAACCGCCCTCGATCCGGTCCGCACCACCGAGGCCGACCAGCTTGTTGGCTCCGCTGTTGCCCCGCAGGACGTCTGCGTAGTTCGTACCGGTCAGCCGCTCGAAGGTCAGCAGCCGATCCGCTCCCGCCCCCGTTGACTGGGTCGAGGTCGTATTGAGCGCGACCTTCACGCCGTTGCGTACGTTCGAGTACGCGACGGTGTCGGTGCCCGAGCCACCCTCCGCGCGGTCGTTGCCGAGGCCGGGGAAGATCGTGTCGCTGCCGCCTCCGCCGAGAAGTACGTTGGCCCCAGACGTGCCTGTCAGACGGTCTCCGTAGGAGCTGCCGTAGATGTTCTCGACCTGCGTTGTCGCGTCTGTCGCGGAGCCGACCGTGCTCTGTGCACCTGTCGTAGCGAGACTCAGACGAACGCCAGAGCTCGCGCCGCGGTAGTCGATCACGTCGATTCCCGTTCCGCCGATGACCGTGTCGTTGTTGGCGCCGGGGGACAGCGTGTCGTTGCCACTGCCACCATCGAGCCGGTCGTTTCCGTAGCTGCCCGTGAGCTTGTCGTTGCCGCTGCCGCCGGTGAGCCGGTCGTTCCCGCTGGATCCACCGAGCGTGTCGTCACCGTCTCCGCCTGTGATCGAGTCATTGCCGTCACCAGCATCGATGATGTCGGCACCGCCAGCACCAGAGACTGCGTCGCTGCCAGCCCCTGCATCCACCTGGTCATTGCCGTCGCCGGCATCGATGGTGTCGCTGTCTCCATCCGCGACGTCGCCGTAGTTCCGGTCGCCGTAGATGATGTCGACACCCCCGTGGCCCCGGATCGTGTCGTAACCGAGGTCGCCGACAAGACTGTCGTGGCCGGATCCACCCTCGATGAGGTCGTTTCCTGCCCCGCCGTCGATCGAACTCGACCCCACAGCGGCGAAGATCCTGTCATCGCCCGCGTCGCCCTTGGCATCGAGCGATCCTGCACCGCCTTGGATCACGTCGCTGCCGTTGCCGCCGGACACAGAGGCGCCGACCGCGCCGACTCGGATCGTGTCGTTGCCATCCTGGCCATAGGCGCTCTGAGACCACGTCTCCGAGTCACCGAGGTGAATGGCGTCATCGCCCAGTCCGCCCCTGATGACGGCACCTGCTTCCACGGCGGTCAACGTGTCGGCGCCATCGCCGCCATCAATGGTGTCGTGACCGAACCGGCCGCCAGTGATCGTGTCATTGCCGCTGTCGCCATAAAGGCTGTCGAAGTCGTCCGGAGAAAACTCGTTCGGAAGAATGGTGTCGTCCCCTGAGTCCCCGTGGATGACATCGGAGCCCGAACTGTCATCGATCCGATCGTTGCCGTCACCGGCGTTGACGGAGTCATCTCCCGCGCTTCCGCTGATCACGTCGTCACCGATGCCCCCACGGAGTTCGTCGTTCCCCTCCCAAGCCCGGACGATGTCATCGCCTGCGCCAGCATCGATCTGGTCGACATCGCGCCCACCGTCGATCGTGTCGTTGCCGTCACCAGCGATGACACGGTTGGCACCGTTGCCGACGTCGATGGTGTCGTCACTGCTCGTACCGGTGATCACGTCGGCGAAGTCCGTCGCTTCCACCCCTTCGAACCCCGCGAAGGTGGCGTCCCAATCGGTGCCACCTGACGCCATGTCGAGGTTGATGCCAACCGTGGAGCCGGAGATGCTGAGTGTGTCGATTGCGTCGTCTGCCGAACCAGCGTCGATGACGTCGCCGGCTGCACCAATCGCCCTTACATGGATGAAGTCAGCCCCGTTCTCGCCCTGAATGACGTCCGCGCCGAGCCCGTTGCTGCTTGAGAACGCACCGTCGTCGCCGTCTCCCAGGTAGATCTGGTCATCACCGGCTTCGTTGTGAACGGTGTCATCACCTGCGCCGGCGTGGACCACGTCATTCCCAGCGCCGCCGCGCACAAGGTCATCACCGTCGCCGCCCCAGAAGGTGTCGTTGCCGTCGCCGCCCTCGAACCAGCCTGCACCAGACTCCACGTGATGAACGTCGTCGCCCTCGCCGCCCGTGGCAGCGAACTGCTGCCGCGTAGAGCGGATGACGTCATTCCCCGGCCCGGCGTCGATGGACCCGCTCTCACCAATGATGGTGTCGTTGCCCTCTCCCGCGTCGACCCGGTTCCCATAGGCGGGATACACGACATCATCGTCCGCGCCCGCCGCGATCGTGGCGGTGCCCGACCCCGCGACACAGATGATGTCGTTACCGCCCAGCGCATCGACCGAGTGATCGTCTGGCACGAAGATCACGTCATCGCCCTCGGTTGGGACCTGCCCCTCGACCGAGAGATCGACGGTTACGGGCTTGCCACCGCACTCACCTTCGGCGGCGGCGGCGGAGCCGGCGAGGAGGCCACCGACGCCGAGGGCGACAGCGGGGACGGAGAGCAGCCCGAGGAGGGCGTACGAGGAGACGCGCGAGCGCATGAGAGACCTCACAACGACGAGGGACCGAGGGATGCCGGCGCCGACCCGAATCATGCGCGGAGAGCGAACGATAGCGCTTTCCATCAGGCCCCGCGTGCGGTTTTGGACGGCCCGTTCATTCACTGTGTGGATCACGTTTCGCGCATACTGACTCATCGTGCTTGATCTCTCGCGCCGTGCCCTGCTGCTCTGGGCGGCTTCGCTGTTCGCTCTGTGCGCCCTGATCGGGATCGCGGGGATCAACGGGTGGCCGCCGGTCTCGACGATCGACGAGCTCGGCCGGGACGCGACGGCGGTGACGGCGGAGCACGGCTGGATGCTCGACTTCTGGCACGTCGTCGAGGTGGGCACGGACTGGTATCTCCCGGTCGGGGTCGCCCTCCTGGTCGCCGCGGGACTGTTCCGGAAGTATCCGCGCGCCGCGCTCTACGTGCTCGGCGTCGTGGTGATCACCCTGGTCGTACGCCGCGGGCTGGTGCTGCTCATCGACCGGGACCGGCCCGCGTGGCAGCTGACGTCGTGGCTGCACGAGTCACCGGCGTACCCGTCCGGTCATGCGACCGGGATCGCGGTGCTGGCGGGTGTGATCGCGGTGGTCGTGACGATGTTCGTACGCCGCCGCGGCATCCGTCGCCTGGCCTACACCGGCCTCGTCCTGCTGGTCGTGCTCGTCGTCGCCGACCGGGTCTTCCTCGGCCGGCACTACCCCTCCGACGTGCTCGGCGGCATCCTCCTCGCCGCCGGGGCCGTCTTCCTCGGCATGGCGATCTATACGCCGCTGCCCACCTCGCACGCGCTGGGGCGACGGCCGTTGGTCGACTCGGTGCGCGGCAACCGGAGGATCGCGGTCGTCCTCAACCCGATCAAGGTCGAGTCGGTCGAGCACTTCAAGACGATGGTCGACACGATGGCCAGGGAGTCCGGCTGGAAGACGCCGACCTGGCACCTGACCACGGTCGACGACCCCGGCAAGGGCATGGCACGAGCGGCCCAGGCGGAGGGCGCCGACCTGGTGCTCGTCTGCGGTGGCGACGGGACGGTCAGAGAGGTCTGCTCCGCCCTGGCCGGCACCGGGATCGCGGTGGGGATCGTCCCCGGCGGCACCGGCAACCTGCTCGCCCGCAACCTCTCGATCCCGCTCTACATCCGCGCCGCGATCGACGTCGCGCTCACCGGGCAGGACCAGGCCATCGACCTGGTCGAGGTCTCGGGCGACAACCTCGAGGACACGAACTTCCTGGTCATGGCCGGGATGGGCTTCGACGCCGCGATCATGAGCGGCGTCAACGAGGACATCAAGAAGCGGATCGGCTGGATGGCGTACGTCCTCTCCGCCTTCAAGAGCCTGATGTTCCCGGCGATGCGGCTGGAGATCTCCGTCGACGACGGCGAGTTCACGCGGCATCGGGCCCGCACGGTCGTGGTCGGCAACGTCGGCTACCTCCAGGCCAACATGCCGCTGCTGCCGGCGGCCGCGCTCGATGACGGACTCATCGACGTGGTGCTGCTCTATCCGCAGCGGTTCTGGTCCTGGCTCCCGCTCGCGGTCCGGGTGCTGAGCAAGCGGCCACGCACCGACAACCTGATCAACCGGATGACCGGCGCCAGCGTCGTGATCCGGACCAACCACGACCAGCCACGCCAGCTGGACGGAGACACGATCTCCGAGGGCCGGGAGCTGCGGATGCAGTGCCTCCCCGGGCGTCTGCTCGTCCGCGTGCCACGCTGACAGGCCTTGTCCCGATTAGGTCCCTAATCCCACGACACGCGGAGGGGCCGAAAGTCCCGCGAATCAGAGGCCAAGGTCCTATTTTCTGCCTCCTTTCAGCGCGTTTGCCATCGATTCTCGTGTCGATCCGGGACGACTCGCCGACTCAGATGTCTTGTTGATCAGTAAATGTTCATAAGGTGTCTGACACGACTCGGCGTCAGCCGAGTCGGCGTCTTCTGCCGGGCTCAAGCCTGACTCCGACAGACGACGTGGCAAGACCCACACACTGGTCGGAAATCCCCCGCGACCAGTGGTCGACTCCCGGGCCGTCCCACCCGCAGCCCGGGTTGAAACCGGCACGCTCGGAACGGTTCCCCCGCCACGCCCGAGCGTGCCGGCGTCGTTTTTCGTCCGGATCAGCTCTTGGGCCTCGCCTGCTGGACGGCCTCGGTCTCCTCGGGCGACATCAGCTGGGACGACTTCCAGGCGCTGATGCTCTTCGCGTACGACCTCGCCTCGGTGCGGCCGTGGATCGAGGTGAGCACGACCCCGTCGCCGTTGTCGTCGAGCAGCGCGAGGCACCAGCTCAGATGGCCCCCGGCGTCTCCGAAGGCGTCGAAACGCACCACCGCGAGGTGGCGCAGATCCATCGCCGACTCGGCGCGCAGGGCCGCGACCTCGGCGCGCAGACCGGCGACGTCGGTCGGTAGCGACTCGACGGCGGCAGGGTCGGGGCGGCGTACGTCCTTCGTCTTCTGCCAGGCCGCTCCGGCGAGGACCAGAGCGGCGATTGCTGTCAGCAGACTGAGAATGGCAAGAGCGAGCACAACGGGCGAATCTAGACTGTCGCTGTGTCCGAGCCACATCGCATCGCCTATCAGGGCGAACCAGGGTCCAACTCACATATGGTCTGCCAACGGCACTACCCCGAGCTGGAGTCGGTGCCGTGCGCCTCGTTCGAGGACGTCTTTGCGACCGTCGAGGCGGGTGAGGCGTCGCTGGCGATGATCCCGATCGACAACTCCCTGGCCGGACGGGTGGCCGACATCCACCACTTCCTGCCCGAGTCGAACCTGCACATCATCGCCGAGCACTACCTGCGGATCCGGTTCCACCTGCTCGGCCTTCCGGGCGCCCATCTCGACGACATCCGTACGGTCCACTCCCACGTCCACGCGCTGGGGCAGTGCCGCAACATCATCCGGGAGCACGGGTTCACGCCGGTCGTCTCCGGCGACACCGCCGGTGCCGCGCGCGAGGTCGTCGAGGCCGGTGACCCGACGATGGCCGCGATCTCCCCGCCGCTGGCCGCCTCGATCTACGGGCTGGACGTCCTCGCCACCGACATCGAGGACGCCGACCACAACACCACCCGCTTCGTCGTGCTCTCGCCCGACTTCATCCAGGCGCCCGCCGACCAGGGTCCCGTGGTGACCTCGTTCATCTTCAACGTACGCAACCTCCCGGCGGCCCTCTACAAGGCGCTCGGCGGCTTCGCGACCAACGGCGTCAACATGACCAAGCTGGAGTCCTACATGGTGGACGGGAAGTTCACCGCCACCCAGTTCCTCGCCGAGGTGGACGGTCACCCCGACCAGCCGGGGCTGAAGCGGGCCCTGGAGGAGCTGGCCTTCTTCACCACCGACGTGAAGCTGCTGGGGGTCTACCCCGCCGATCCCGCCCGGCTCTGAGCGATGCCGGACGAGGACGAGCCGGTCGCCGACCTCGGGTTCGCCCGCGTCGATCTCGACCGCGAGCGGCGCACGGGTGACCCCGAGGTCGTGTACGCCGACGGCAAGACCCCCGAGCAGGTCGTCGCGATCCTGCGCCGGTTGCACGAGGCGCATCCCTCGCGGGCGGTCCTGGCCACCCGGGTCTCCGCCGAGGCGGCGGCTCGTGTCGCGGCCGAGCTGCCGACGGCGGTGCACGATGCCGAGGCCCGCGCGGTCACCCTCGGGCCGCTGCCGACCCCGCACGGCCGGGTGTGCGTCGTCGCCGCCGGGACCTCCGACGGGCCGGTCGCAGCCGAGGCGGCACTCACCTGCCGGGTCCACGGTGCCGGTGTCGAGCGGATCACCGACGTCGGTGTCGCCGGGATCCACCGCCTCATGGCCGTACGCCACCGCCTCGACGACGCCGACTGCCTCATCGTCGTCGCGGGGATGGAAGGTGCCTTGCCCTCCGTGGTCGGCGGGCTGGTGGGCGTGCCGATGATCGGGGTGCCGACCTCCGTCGGCTACGGCGCCTCCTTCGGTGGCCTGGCCGCGCTACTCGCGATGCTCAACTCGTGCGCTCCCGGCGTGACCGTGGTCAACATCGACAACGGCTACGGTGCCGGGGTCGCTGCGGCCCGGATCGCACGGCGGGCTCGATGAGGATCTGGATCGATGCCTCCTCGGGAGCCTCGGGTGACATGCTGCTCGGCGCGCTCATCGGGGCCGGCGTGCCCGTCTCGGTGATCGCCTCGGCGGTCGCTGCAGTGGCCCCCGAGCCGGTGGATCTCGCCGCGGAGCAGGTGACCCGGGGCGCTCTCGCCGCGACCCGGTGCCATGTGGAGATCGCCGACTCGGTCCATCACCGCACCTGGACCGACGTCCGTGCGCTGCTCACCGGCGCCGCGCTGGACGACGCCGTGCGTGACCTGGCGCTGCAGGTCTTCGAGCGCCTCGCCGTCGCCGAGGGGACCGTCCACGGGATCTCTCCCGAGGAGGTCCACTTCCACGAGGTCGGGGCGCTGGACGCGATCGCCGACGTCGTCGGGGTCTGTGCCGGCTTCGTGCACCTGGGCGCCGACGAGATCGTGGTCTCGCCCGTCGCGGTCGGGTCGGGCTGGATCCGGGCCGCCCACGGCACCCTCCCGGTGCCGCCGCCGGCCGTGGCGCGGCTGCTCACCGGCGTACCTTCCTTCGCGGGGCCTCCCGGACATCCCGAGATGGAGCTGTGCACGCCCACAGGCGCCGCCCTGCTGGTCACTCTCGCCACGGCCTACGGCAGCCAGCCGCCGATGACGACGCGAGCGATCGGCATCGGCGCCGGCAGCAGGAACCCGGAGAGCTGGTCCAACACCCTACGGCTGCTGATCGGTGATCCTGCGGTGAGGCCGGAGGATCCTGCGCCGACCGAGCTCGTCATCGAGGCGAACATCGACGATCTCGAGCCGCGCCTCATCCCCGGAGCTCTCGACGCGCTGTTGGCGGCCGGCGCACGCGACGCCTGGGTCACGCCGATCCTGATGAAGAAGGGCCGCCCGGCCTACACCCTCCACGCTCTCACCCGTGCCGATGCCGCCGACGCGGTCCGGCGGGTGTTCTTCCGGGAGACCTCGACGATCGGCGTACGTGAGCACGAGGTCGTCAAGCACGCCCTGCCCCGCGAGCTCCTCACCGTGACCGTCGACGGACACCCGATCGCCGTCAAGGCCGCCCGCCTCGACGGCCAGATCGTCAACCTGCAACCCGAGTGGGACGACGTCGCCCGCGCGGCCGCCGCGCTCGATCGGCCGGCGATCGACGTACTCGCGGAGGCCAAAGCCCTCGCCCACCCGCTGGTCGAGCCGGATTCGTGAGTGCGACGATAGGGGCCGGACGTAAAGAACTGGAACGGAACCCCTGATGGACATCACCGTCATCGCGCTGGCCTTCGCCGCGATCTTCGTCGTCGAACTGCCGGACAAGACGTTCCTGGCGACGCTGGTGCTGTCGACGAAGTACCGGCCGATCTTCGTGTGGCTCGGGGTGGGGGCGGCGTTCGCAATCCAGACGCTCATCGCGGTGGCGATCGGCGGGGTGGCCACGCTTCTCCCGACCGACCTGATCCACATCGTCGCCGCCCTGCTCTTCCTCGGCGGCGCGGTGTTCCTGTTCATCGAGGGGCGCCGCCACCACGGCACCGCGACCGAGGAGGACGCCAGCGAGTTCGCCGAGAAGGCCAAGGACGTACGCGGCTTCCGCCAGGTCCTGGCGAGCTTCACGGTCCTCTTCGCGGCCGAGTGGGGAGACCTCTCCCAGCTGCTGAGCGTCTCGCTGGTGGCCCGCTACCACGACCCGGTCTCGGTCTTCATCGGCTCCTGGGCCGCGCTGCTGACGGTGTCGGGGCTCGCCGTGCTGCTGGGACGTACGCTGCTCCGGTTCATCAAGCTGCACGTACTCCACTACATCGGAGCCCTCGTCTGCCTCGTCCTGGGCATCCTGACGTTGGTCGAGGTGCTCGCCTGAGCGAGGTTCGCCTAGGCTGCCCGCCATGGTTGAACTTGGCGCCGACAGCGAGGTCGGTCGACTGCGTACGGTAATGCTCCACCGGCCCGGCCGGGAGCTGACCCGGCTGACGCCGCGCAACAACGACAAGCTCCTCTTCGACGGTATTCCGTGGGTGAAGCGGGCCCAGGACGAGCACGACGCCTTCGCGGCCGCGCTGCGGGATCGCGACGTCGAGGTGCTCTACCTGACCGACCTGCTCACCGAGACCCTCGAGGTGCCCGAGGCGCGGAAGCTGGCGCTCGACAACGTGCTGGGCTCGCTCACCCTGGGCGACACCCTGCGCGACTACCTGAGCGGTGCCCTCGCCGACGCCGGGCCGGCCGAGCTGACCGACCACCTGACCGCGGGCATCCGCAACGACGAGGTACGCGGCGGCCACGGTCTGGTCACCAGCCTCCTCGCCCACGACGACTTCCTGATCGACCCGCTGCCCAACCTGCTCTTCACCCGCGACTCCTCGGTGTGGATCCGCGATCGGGCCACGGTCACGTCGCTGGCGATGCCGGCCCGCAAGCGCGAGACCGCGCTCACCGAGCTGATCTACCAGTTCCACCCGCGCTTCCGGGCCAGCCCACGGCTGCACGGCGCCCACCTGGAGCACGTCGAGGGCGGGGACGTACTCCTCCTCGCTCCCGGTGTCGTCGCCGTCGGCGTCGGCGAGCGCACCACCCCCGCCGGGGCCGAGCGGCTCGCCCGCCAGGTCTTCGCCGAGGAGCTCGCCCACACCGTGCTCGCGGTGCCGATCGCGCAGGAGCGCGCGACGATGCACCTGGACACGATCGCCACCCTGGTGAACACCGACAAGATGGTGATCTACCCGAACGCGGTCGACTCGCTGGTGGCGTACGCCGTCACCCCCGCGGGCGACGACGGCCGGCTGAACATCGCCGACCCCCGCCCGTTCCTCGAGGTCGCGGCCGAGGCGATGGGCATCGACAAGCTCCACCACATCGACACCGGGCTCGACCCGGTCGCCGCCGAGCGCGAGCAGTGGGACGACGGCAACAACACCCTGGCCCTGGCGCCGGGCGTGGTCGTGGCCTACGAGCGCAACACGCAGACCAACGGGGCCCTGGAGTCGGCCGGCATCGAGGTCATCGCGATCGCCGGCTCGGAGCTGGGCTCCGGCCGCGGCGGCCCGCGATGCATGAGCTGCCCGATCGCCCGCGACCCGCTGCCCGCATAACCGACCGAACCCGCGGGTAACCCCTGTAGACGAACATCGTTGAACTCTGTAACCGCCGTCACACAGCGGCAGCCACCCCACAGCCGACCCCGAAGGAAACCCTCGTGACCGAGTCGTTCTTCTCCATGTTCACGCCCAAGGAGATCGCGCACATCAGCGCCACCGGCACCCGTGTGCATCTGCCGGAGGGCTGGTCGCCGATCTGGGAGGACACCCCGCCGGACAAGGCCTACATCATCCTCGACGGAACCGTCTCGGTCCGCCGGGACAAGGAGGAGATCGCCCAGTGCGGTCCCGGTGACATCATCGGCGAGGCGGCGATCATGAGGGGCTCGCTGCGCACGGCCTCCATCGTCGCCCTCACCCCGCTCGACCTGATCCACCTCAGCGCCGACAAGCTGCAGCAGCTCTCCGTCGAGATGCCGACGTTCGCGAGGGCGCTGGAGAAGGTCGCCAAGGAGAGGTTCGGCTCCTGACGTTCGACGACCAGGCCTCGGAGCAGGCCGACGAGCACCCCGACGAGCACCCCGACGAGCACCCCGACGAGCACCCCGACGATCAGGCTGACGAGGGCCTCGGCCAGGGCCGCAGCCGTGAGGCCGACATCGAGCTGGCCGAGGCGCTGGCCGTGGTCGAGTCCCTCGTCCTCGGCCAGACGCCCACGCTGACCCGCGTCGAGGTCGCGGCTGCTGCCGGCGTACCCATGGAGGTCACCGAAGACCTCTGGCATCACCTCGGCTTTCCGCACGCGGGCGAGGACGAGGTCGCCTTCACGGAGGCCGATGTCGAGGCGTTGCGGATGACGCAGGAGCTCGTACGCCTCGGGGTGCTCAGCGAGGACCGGCAGGCGGCGCTCGTGCGGACCTGGGGGCGCTCCTACGCGCGCCTGGCCGAATGGCAGACGTCGCTGCTGGCCGAGGTCGCCCGGGAGCGGGGCGGCGACGAGGTCGAGGACCTGGTCGCGCTGAGCGCGCAGGTGCTGCCGCTCGTCGAGTCGCTGCAGGACTACGTCTGGCGCCGCCACCTGGTCAGCGCCGCGCGCCGGATGCTCACCGTCGCCGACGCCACCGCGGTGCCGCTGGCGGTCGGCTTCCTCGACATCGTCGGCTACACCTCCCGCTCGAAGCGGCTCAGCGACAAGGAGCTGGTCGACTGGGTCGAGGAGTTCGAGGACACCTGCTCCGACGTCGTGGTCGAGCACGGCGGACGGGTGATCAAGTATCTCGGCGACGGGGTCTTCTTCACCTTCGAGGACGTCGAGGCGGCGGCCCGGACGGCGCTCGAGCTGGCCGCCCTCGGAGAGGACCGCGACAGCGCGTTCCCGCACGTCAGGGCCGGGATATCCTACGGTGACGTGGTGCTCCGGCTCGGCGACGTCTTCGGCCCGACGGTCAACATCGCCGCCCGCCTCACGACCCTGGCCCGGCCCTCGTCGGTGGTCATCGACGAGAACGCGGCCGCCGCGCTCGAGGACGTCGACGGCTTCCGGATCGAGAAGATGCGGCGGGCGAGCGTGAAGGGCTACTCCCGCCTGCAGGCGTTCCGGCTGCGCTCCCAACCCGACTGAACCCACCCGACCGAACCCACCCGACCGAACCGGGCCAGAGAAGTCGGGCCCGGAGAGGTGCTCCCCAGCCAGGCTTGATGGTGAAAGGAGGACCACATGATCGGCACGCTCAACACCCTGGTCGACCTGGTCGAGGCAGAGCTCGACGAGGGGCTCACCGGCGAGGTGGACGTGGCTCGGGTCGCACGCGACCAGGGCACCACCGAATACCACCTGCGCCGGATGTTCTCGGCGCTGGCCGGGATGCCCCTGTCGGAGTACGTACGCCGCCGCCGGATGACCCTGGCAGCGGCCGACCTGGTGGCCGGCGCCCCCGACCTCCTGGAGGTCGCGGTGCGCTACGGCTACGGCTCGACCGAGGCGTTCGGGCGCGCGTTCCGTGCCGTGCACGGTTCGGCGCCCGCCGACGTACGTCGATCCGGTGGTCCGCTACGCACACAACCCACGCTCAGGTTCCGTCTGAGCGTCGAAGGGAGCACCCCGATGGACGTCACCATCAACGACATGCCCGAGCTCCGGCTGGTCGGCCACGCCACCAAGGTCCCGCTGATCTACGAGGGCGTGAACCCGCACATCCAGGCCCACATCGCCTCTCTCGAGCCTTCGGAGCATGTTCGGCTCAAGGAGCTCAACGACACCGATCCGCGCGGCATCCTCGCCGTCACCGAGTCCCCGTCGCCCGATGCGCCGGAGGGGTCGATGATCACCTATCTGCACGGGGTCGCGGTCACGACGTCGGCATCGGTGCCGGAGGGGCTGGATGTCATCACCGTGCCGGCCGGCTCCTGGGCGGTCTTCGCCTCCAGCGGCCCGCACCCCGAGGCGCTGCAGCAGCTCTGGGCCGCCACCGCGACCGACTGGTTCCCGTCGAACCCGTGGCGGCTCCGCCCCGGCCCGTCCGTCCTGCGCTACCTCGAGCTCACCGAGACGTACGCGTCGTGCGAGCTCTGGTTGCCGGTCGAGCGGTGACCACGCTGGTCGACACGGATTCGTGAGGAACGAACGAATCCGTGTCGAGACCAGCGGGGATCAGCGGATGGTGACCTGCCGGTTCGCGAGCCCGGCGCGAGCGGAGCGCACCTCCGGGGTGATCTCGGAGTCGTCGGCGAGGGCCTCGTCGAGCAGCTTCTTGAACGCCACCGCCGGCTCCTCGAGCGCCTCGGCGCCGGTGCCGACCGGCAGGTCCCAGACGGGGGCGAGCAGACCGTGGGCACGGAACATGCCGACGAAGCGGGCGTCGGGGACGATCACGTCGTCGCCGGTCACGTGCAGCCGCGCGAGCGCGGTCAGCAGGGCGTCCTCGGGCTCGGGCATCACCCAGCGCAGGTGCTCCTTGGAGCCCACGGAGGTCCAGTACGCAGCCTCGACCGAGGTCAGTCGCTGCGTCGGCAGCACCGACTCGTTGGCGTGCTCGAGCGCGTGCTCGAAGTCGCCCTTGTCCTCGACGTCGGCCAGCCACCAGTCGAAGCCCTCGTGGACGGTGACGTCCAGGGACGAGTCGGTCACCAGGTCCTGCAGCCGCGGCCCGGGGCCGGGCGCGGTGGTCAGACCGAAGATCCCGGACTCACCGGCAGCGCGGCTCTCCAGCGCCTGGAGCAGCGCCGCGGCCACGTCCCGCGAGACGTCGCCGTAGTTGTGCTGCACCTGGAGCCCGGCCCAGACCTCGCCGGAGTCGCGCGACATCGCCGGCGCGGCACCGGGCAGCAGGGTGCCCAGTGTGACGGGGGTCGACTCGAAGCCCTTCACCGTGAGCGACACCGTCGCCGAGGGCACCAGCTCACGCAGCGCGACCAGATCGCACTCCCCGGGCAGGCCCTCGAACGGGCGCCCCACGAACGCGCCACCGGCGGCACCGTGGCACGCCTTGTAGCGCTTGCCGGACCCGCACGGGCAGGCCGCGCGCGGGTTGGGACCTTCCGTCGGGGCCGCAGCCGCCTGACGGTTCTTGACTCGGGACTTCTTGGCCACGGCCAAACCCTAACCTGCCGCGCTCGTTCCCCCTGTAACACGTCGTTCGTAGGACTACTCGCCCTATCTGAACGACCGGATAGTCCTACGAACGACGTGTTACACCAGGGCCGGCCACCTGCTCAGCTGCACAGCCTCAGCGGCCGAGCAGCTCCAGCATGAACCCCGGACGGTCGGTGATGACCGCCTTGACCCCGAGGTCGAGGCAGAGCTTGAGCTGTTCCTCGGTGTTGACCGTGTAGACGTGGAGGTTGCGGCCCTTCGACGCCAGCCGCCGCGCGAGCTTGGGGTGGGCGGTGAGCATCTCGATCCCGGCTCCCAGCCACCAGCCCTCGCCGATCGCGTGACGCAGGAGCGACCAGTTGGCAGCGCGGTCGATAAGCTGGACCAGAGGTACGCCCGGTGCCAGCCTCTCCACCCGCTGCAGCGCTGTGAAGGAGAAGCTCATCACCCGGACCGGGCTGCCCGGCCCCGCCCAGCCGAAGTCGTTGAGCACGTCGACCAGCCGCCCTTCGGTCAGTCCGCCGTAGCGGGTGGGGTGCTTGGTCTCGATCGCCATCTCGACGTGCCGGCCGTAGTCCCGCACGACCCGCAGCAGCCGGTGCAGCGTGAGCACGCCCCGCATGTCCCGGTCGGGCGGCTCGTCCTCGCCCTCCCAGAACCCGTTCTTCCAGGCCGCGAAGTCGATCGCCTGCAGCTCGGCGAGGGTCATCTCCGAGACCAGGCCCCGCGCGCCGATCCGGCGCAGGTGCCGGTCGTGGACGCAGACGAGATGCCCGTCCATGGTCAGCCGGACGTCGCACTCCAGGGCGTCCGCACCCGCATCCAGGGCTGCGACGTACGCAGCCAGGGTGTGCTCCGCGATCTCATGACTGGCGCCGCGATGCGCGACCACCTGGGGCCTCATGAGGAGATTGTGAAGCATGGACCCAGGCTCGGTGTGCGACACGAGCGAGAAGCCGCGGACCTAGAACGGGACGAGCTCGAGACGACCGAAGGCGACGAACGCCGCCAGCGACCAAAAGGCGAGGTCGCCGACGGCGGCACCCCACTCCTTGCGGATGATGCGGGTGGTCGTCGCACCGGTCATGAGCAGCACCAGCCCGAGTGCGGCGAGCGGCACCAGCCAGGTCGCGACCCCGGTCACGGCAGGCAGGATCAGCCCGGCGGCGGCCAGCAGCTTCATCACGCCGATGACCTTGAGGAAGCCGTCCGGGAAGTCATCGGCGTAGCGCCATCCGTCGAACGCGTTGCGGAACCGCTCCTTCGACAGCAGCAGCATCGCCAGTCCACCGGCCAGGAAACCGGCAGCGAGAAAGATCGTCACAGTCCACAAGATGATGTTCATGCCCACCAGGACGGGACAGCCCGCCGTCCTGTGACATCACCGCCCGCCAGCCACCCGCAGCGTCGTCGCGGTGACGTACGAGGCCTTGTCGCTCATCAGCCAGACGACCGCTTCGGCGACCTCGTCGGGCGAGGACGCGCGGCCGATCGGGATCTGGGGCGCCATCCGCGCGATCCGGCCGGGGTCTCCGGTGCTGGCGTGCATGTCGGTCTCGGTGAGCCCGGGGGCGACCGCGACGACCCGGATGCCGAGCGGGGCGACCTCGAGCCCGAGGCCCTTGGTGAGCGCGTCGATCCCGGCCTTCGCGGCGGCGTAGTGGACGTACTCTCCCGGCGACCCCAGCGTCGCGGCGCCTGAGGAGATGTTCACGATGACACCGCCGTCCTCGGCGAGCGCCGACACGGCCGCGCGGGCGACCAGCGTGGGACCGACCAGGTTGACGTCGTACGTCCTGCGGATCTCGTCCGCAGGGGTCTCGGTGAGGGGCGCGTAGCGGTAGGTCGCGCCCGCGTTGTTGACCACGCCGGTGAGCGGGCCGGCGGCCTCGAAGAGCGAGGCGATCCCGGCGTCGGTGGTGATGTCCGCGGCCACGATCTCGCAGGAGGCCCCGAGGGCGCGGACCTCGTCGCGCGTGGCGACGGCCGCAGCCTCGTCGGAGAGGTAGCCGAGCACGAGGGAATGGCCCTCGGCGGCCAGCCGATGAGCGATGGCGGCGCCGATGCCGCGGGTGCCTCCGGTGATGAGCGTGCGCAGAGATCCGTCTTTCACACCCGAAGGGTGTCACGCAGCCGCCAGCCCACCAACGCCAGTGCCAGGACGCCGGCGAGCGCCCATCCGGCGGGGTAGTGCACCGCGGGTTCGTTCCAGCGCTCGTGGAAGTAGACGAGGTGCGCGGAGAGCAGCCCGGCATCGACGGAGCGGCCCTCCTGGATGAGTACGCCGATGGCCACCAGCACCGTCAGCAGCGTCTGCATCGCCCAGCCCAGGATCCAGGCGGGCACCCAGGCGACGACATCGACGGCGCGGCGTACGGACGTCACGAGGACGGTCACCAGCGCGGCCGCCAGCAGCGCGTCGATCACCGACGACGGCAGCTCGCCGGGAAGCATCCCGTCCAGCCAGAGAGGTACGCAGACAGCCGGCGCGGCCAGCATCGGAGCCCGCAGCACGCACGGCCCGAGGCTCGCGGCGATCCCGGCGGCGAGACCGGCGAGCGTCGTGATCGCGGCGACGGCGATCAGATGGGTCAGCATCGAGGAGTCGGTCGCCGCCGGTCCCGCGGCGAACATCAGCCCCGAGCAGGCCGCGGCGACGACACCGGCGCCGGCGAGCACGGCACCGAGCAGCCGTCGGTCCGGGCGCAGCCCCGCAGCGAGCCCACCGAGCGCGGCCGCGAGCAGCGTGAACGAGACCAGCTCGGCGACCATCGGGGCGAGCAGGAGGGGCTGCGGCTGGACGAGCTGGGGCAGGAAACCGATGCCCCAACCCGCGGCCGCGACCAGCGGAACCATCCACAGACGAGTCCGTTCAGTCATGTCGTCCACGGTGACAGGCGCAAGGTGAGCCCAGGCGGCGAGCCGGGGAACTCCAGCCCAACGTCAGATGGCCCGACCGTTGACGTTCTTCACCAAGGAAGGGGATTTCTTATTTGCCGAGCACGTCGATGGGATACCTGGGTAGGCTCATGGGACGGACACGTACCCCACGCGTGGAAGAGGTGAGACCGGCATGAGCAAAGCACCCCGAAAATTCTGGGCCAGAAGCATCAGTACAGCGGCGCTGACCAGCATCGGGCCTCGGGCCGTTGCCGCCGTCGCACTGACCGCTGCCTTCGCCGTCGCGGCCCCCAACGAGGGGAACCTCGACACCGGTCACCAGCAGCCCGAGCTGCCCGATCCGGGCGCTCTTCAGGACCCTCTCGGCATCTCCGGCGGTCTGGGTGGCGTGAAGAACCTGACCCCGACCGACGCCGTGAGGCTGGCCTCCAACGCCGAGGAGCTGTCGATCCCGCCGGTCGCCCTGGCTGCGTACCAGCGCTCGGCCACCGTGCTCAACGACGCCGATGCCTCCTGCCGCATCGACTGGGCGCTGGTCGCCGCGATCGGCATGGTCGAGAGCAACCACGGACGCTTCGGCGGCAGCGAGCTCGACTCCAACGGTCTCGCCCTCCCCGCCATCATCGGCCCGCAGCTCAACGGCGCCGGCAACTACGCCGCGATCCGCGACACCGACAACGGGCTCTACGACCACGACACGGTCTACGACCACGCGGTCGGGCCGATGCAGTTCATCCCCTCCACCTGGACCGTCGTGGGCGCCGACGGTGACGGCGACAACCGCCGCGACCCCCAGGACGTGGACGACGCCGCCGTCGCCACCGCGGCCTACCTGTGCGCCGGCACCGAGGACGTCAGCACCGACGCCGGCGCCAGCTCCGCGGTCTACCGCTACAACCAGAGCGACACGTACGTCGAGGCAGTGCTGAAGATCGCCGGGCAGTACCGCAACGGCGAGTTCCCCGGCTCCCCGAGCGTGGACGGTGGGACCACCTCGTCGATGCGACCCACCGCCTCCCCGCTCCCGGTCACCTCGAACACGGTCAAGCCGACGACCAAGTCGGAGACCAGGGCCGCGCCGGTCAAGGAGCCGGTCAAGACCCCGGCGCCGAGCAAGGCGCCCGCCCCCACCGACAACAGCACGGGCGGCGACCCCGACTCCGGCGACAACACCTCGGGCGGCGAGACCGAGTCCCCGACGCCCACCCCGACGCCCACGCCCACCCCGACTCCGACGCCCACGGATCCCCCGACCACGGAGGAGCCGGAGCCGACCGACGCCGCCACGGCAGCGACGCTCGAGGCGCCCTGCAAGACGGCGACCACGGCGGTCTACGAGACGCTCGAAGCAAGCGAGCCCGACACCTACGCCGCTGTCGTTGCCGACTGCATCGCGAAGTTCGAGCCCGAGACCGCGATGCCCACCGACCTCACGATCAGGGATTACCTCCGCACCCTCGCTGAGTCCGAGAAGTTCCCCACCGTCAAGAACCCCTCCCCGGAGGCCACGGCCCCCGAGGAGGAGGTCCCCGCGGGGTGATCGAGGTCAGCTGACCTGGATCACCGTCTTGCCGAAGTTCTGACCCCGGAGCATCCGGTTGAACGCGGCGGGCGCGTTCTCGAGCCCCTCGGTGATGTCCTCGCGGTAGCGCAGCCTGCCCTCGGCGAGCCAGCCGGCCGCCTCGGTGAGGAACGTCTTCTGGTGGTCGCGGACGAACTCGTCCTGGATGAAACCCCTGATCAGCAGGGACTTGTTGAGCACGTGCCGCATCAGTCCGGGCGCCCGGTCGGGCCCCTCGGGCGCGGAGGTGTCGTTGTAGTGCGCGACGATCCCGCAGACCGGCACCCGGGCGAACTTGTTGAGCCGCGGCAGCACCGCGTTCCACACATGGCCGCCGACGTTCTCGAAGTAGACGTCGATCCCGTCGGGCACCGCCGTCCTCAGCTGCTCCTTGAAGTCGGGTGCGCGGTGGTCGAGGGCAGCGTCGAAGCCGAGCTCGCTCAGATGCGCGACCTTCTCCGGCCCGCCGGCGATGCCGACGGCGCGGCAGCCGAGGATCTTCGCGATCTGGCCGACGGTGGCGCCCACAGGACCGGTCGCCGCCGCCACCACGACGGTCTCGCCGGGCTTCGGCTGCCCGATCTGGGTCAGCCCCGCGTACGCCGTGAACCCCGGCATCCCGAGCACACCGAGCGCGGTGGACACGGGCGCGACGGACGGGTCGAGGCGACGGGTGTGGCTTGCCGGCGCGACGAAGAAGGACTGCCAGCCGCCGTACGCCAGCACCACGTCGCCGACCTGCCGCGACGGATCTCGCGACTCCACCACCTCGGCGACCGTGGCGCCGGGCAGCACGTCGCCCAGCGCGGTCGGCTCGGCGTACGAGGGGGCATCGCTCATCCGGCCTCGCATGTAGGGGTCGAGCGAGAGGAACTTGGTGCGCAGCAGCACCTCCCCCTCCGCAGGGGACGGCACCTCGGAGGTGACGATCGAGAAGTCCTCGGCGGTCGGTTCGCCGACCGGGCGGGAGCGGAGCAGGACCTGGGTGTTGGTGTCGGTCATCCGGCCATGGTGCCTCATCGGCGGTCAGGCTTGCTTAATCACGACTAAACCTATTGACTTAGCCCATGAAGCGCCAGGTCGACGTCCACCAGCACCTGTGGCCGCCGGCACTGATCGAGGAGCTGCGCCGCCGGCGGCAGCCCCCGTACCTCGACGGCTGGGTGCTCCATCTCGACGGCGAGCCGCCCTACTCCGTCGACCCCACAGATCACGATCTCACCCGTCGCGCGGCGCAGGAGGACGGGCTCGTGCTGCTCTCCCTCTCCAGCCCGCTGGGGATCGAGTCGCTCGCGCCGGACGAGGCACACGGACTGCTCGACGCGTGGCACGGCTTCGCCGACGACCTGCCCACCGACTACGGGCTGTGGGCAGCGCCCGGGCTCGTCGGCCCGGACCTCGACGGACTCGCGGCGACCCTCGCCCACGACCGCGTCCACGGCCTCCAGGTGCCCGCGACAGCCCTGGCGACCCCGTCCGCCCTCGAGGCCCTGGCCCCCGTGCTCGCCATCGCCCAGCAGGCCGATCTGCCCGTCCTCGTGCACCCGGGACCCGCCGGCCCCCACGAGGCAGACGTCGTGCCCGGCTGGTGGCCCGCCCTGACCTCGTACGTCGCCCAGCAGAGCGCCGCGTGGCACTCCTGGCACGTCGCGGGACGGTCGCTGCTGCCGACCCTGCGGATCGCCTTCGTGGCGCTGGCCGGGCTCGCACCGCTCCACCACGAGCGCCTCGCCCAGCGCGGCGGCCACCTCGGCGCGATCGACCGGCACGTCTACTACGAGACCTCGTCCTACGGCACCCAGGCGATCGACGCGATGTCGCGCGTGGTCGGTGTCGACCCGCTCGTGAACGGCTCGGACCGGCCCTACGCCGAGCCCACGGACCCCGGCCTCGGCGAAGCCCTGACCCGGGCGATCTTCGTCACCAACCCCGACCACCTGCTCACCGGAGGAGACCGATGACCATCGCCGAACCGACCGTCGACACCGTCCTGAGCGCCGCGGACCTGCCCGCTCTGCCGGACCGCACCCTCACGCCCGGGGAGCTCCGCGCCTGGGTCGACGAGCTCGCGGCGCACCCCGAACGCTGGGAGCACCTGCTGCGCCACGACACCGGCGGGCGCCACTACGTCTCGCTCTACCGGGACAAGGACATCGACGTCTGGCTGCTGTGCTGGAACACCGTCGACGACACCGGCTGGCACGACCACGACATCTCCTCGGGTGCGGTCGCGGTGACCCACGGAGCCGTCGTCGAGCAGCAGCCCAGGTTCGGCGGAGAGCCCGTGCAACGGGAGGTCGGCGCGGGTCGCAGCTTCGGCTTCGGGCCCGACCACATCCACCGGATGAGCGGCGCTGTCGACGGCTCGGCCTCGATCCACGCCTACTCGCCGCCGCTGTGGCGGATGGGGCAGTACGCGATCAGCGACGACGGCGTGATGCGCCGCGTCTCGGTCTCCTATGCCGACGAGCTGCGCCCGCTGGAGGACTGAACCCCGCCGCCGCACCGACATCTCGGGCGTCGGGTCCCGGTTGACCGACAGGCCGGGGCGGATGTGGCACATTTCAAGTATCCAGGACCGAGAGGCAGCAAACCCCAGTTTGCCTATCCGTTTAATATCTTCTGTTCCTCCGCGTGATCTGGCAGGCTGAGGATCTTGTGCAACGGCGTCCGCAGGTGGAGAACGACAGACAGGAGCGGTGGCTGTGATCGAGTTCGAGGGCGTCACCAAACGCTATCCGGACGGCACCGTTGCCGTGGAAGACCTCTCCTTGGCGGTCGACACCGGGAAGATCACCGTGTTCGTCGGGCCCTCGGGATGCGGCAAGACGACCGCGCTGCGGATGATCAACCGGATGATCGAGCCGAGCTCCGGCCGCATCCTGATCGACGGTGACGACGTCACCAGCCGCCCGGAGGCACAGCTGCGGCGCGAGATCGGCTACGTGATCCAGGGCGCCGGGCTCTTCCCGCACCGCACGGTGCTCGACAACGTCGCGACCGTCCCGATCCTGCAGGGCGTCTCCCGCCGGGAGGCCCGCGCGAGCGCCCTCGAGCTGCTCGAGCGCGTCGGGCTCGCCGCCAACCTTGGCGAGCGCTACCCGGCACAGCTCTCCGGCGGCCAGCAGCAGCGCGTCGGCGTCGCCCGTGCGCTCGCGGCCGACCCGCCGGTGCTGCTCATGGACGAGCCCTTCTCGGCCGTCGACCCGGTCGTGCGCGACGACCTCCAGCAGGAGCTGCTCAGGCTCCAGGGCCAGCTCGGCAAGACGATCGTCCTGGTCACCCACGACATCGACGAGGCGATCCGCCTCGGCGACAAGGTAGCCGTCTTCGCCCAAGGCGCCCGGCCGGCCCAGTTCGCCCCGCCGGCCGACCTCCTCGCCGCCCCGGCCGACGACTTCGTCTCCTCGCTCGTCGGTCGCGACCGCGGCTTCCGGGGCCTGGGGTTCGCCGACGGGAGCTCGGTCGCGCTCCAGCCCATCGACCGCGACGTCGACGGGCTCACCCTCGAGGTCGACCCGGACGGCCGACCGCTGGGCTGGCGCGGTTCGGACGGGCTCCTCCCGACCGAGGGCACCTTCAGCGACGGCGCCAACCTGCGTACGGTCACCGACCTGGTCATCCTCTCGCCCGCCGGTGCCGCGGTCCGGGTCGACGCCGAGGGTCGTGCCGACGGGCTGGTCCTGCTCGAGGACCTCGCCGGCAGCGTACGTTCGCAGCAGCGGGAGCGACTGACGGCACTGGCCGCCTCGAAGGAGGCCCGGTGAGCGAGCTCTGGAGCTATCTCGAGACCAACATCGACGACGTCCTCACCGCGCTCGTCCAGCACATCTGGCTCGCGCTGCTGCCGGTGGCCATCGCCTTCGTCCTCGCCCTGCCGCTCGGGGCCCTGGTCCACCGCTACGTCCCGGCGCGCCACATCGCGCTCACCGCGGGCAGCGTGATCTACACCATCCCGTCGCTGGCCCTGCTCCTGCTGCTCCCGGGCATCCTCGGCACCAGCGTCCTCGACCCGATCAACGTGGTCATCGCGCTCACGCTCTACTCGCTCGCGCTGCTCGTCCGCACGACCGCCGACGGTCTCGACGCGGTCGACACGACCGTCCTGCAGGCCGCCACCGCGATGGGCTATCGACCCGTACGCCGCTGGTTCACGGTCCAGCTGCCGCTGGCGATGCCGGTGATCCTGACCGGTCTGCGGGTGGCGACGGTGGCCAACGTGAGCATGGTCAGCATCGCGGCCCTGATCGGCATCGGCGGCCTCGGGCAGCTCTTCACCCGAGGGTTCCAGCTCGGCTTCTACCTGCCGCCGATCATCATCGGACTGGTCCTCTCGGTGGCCCTCGCGGTCGTCGCAGACGTCCTCATCGTCGCCCTCCAGCGCGGCCTCACCCCGTGGGCGAGAGCGGGTGCGCGATGAGTCTCGACTACCTGTTCGACGCCGCCAACTGGTCTCTGACCAGCCCCGACGGCTTCCCCCAGCGCATCCTCGAGCATCTCGGCTACACCGTCCTCTCCTTGGTGATCGCAGCCGTGATCGCGTTCCCGATCGGTCTGCTGATCGGCCACACCGGCCGTGGTGCGCTGATCGCCATCAACCTCGGCAACGCCGGCCGCGCGCTGCCGACCCTCGGCGTGCTCATGCTCGCGCTCGGTCTGGTCGGGATCGGCCTGGTCCCGGTCACGATCGCGCTGGTCGTGCTCGCCATCCCACCCATCCTCGCCACGACGTACGCCGGCATCCAGTCCGTCGCCGACGAGACCGTCGACGCGGCGCGAGGCGTCGGCATGACCGAGGCCCAGATCGCCGGGCGGGTCGAGGTCCCGATCGCGCTGCCGATCATCATCGGCGGCCTGCGCAACGCCTCGCTCCAGGTGGTCTCGACCGCGACCATCGCCGCCTACGCCGGCCTGGGCGGTCTCGGGCGCTATCTCTTCGACGGGCTGGCGACCCTTCAGTACGACCAGGTGGTCGCCGGCGCGATCGTGCTCGCCGTGCTCGCGGTCGCGATCGACCTGGCGCTCGCGGGGGCCCAGCGGCTCCTCGTGTCGCCCGGCGTCGGCAGGCGTGACGCCGTCAACCGTCCGACCACCGTCCGCCCCGAACCCGCCGGCTGACCTATCCAGCAACCCGAGAGGTATCTCAATGTCCCGCCGAACCCGCACCACCGCGTATCTGTTCGCGACGCTCGCCGTGGCAGGCACCCTGACCGCCTGCGGCGGGGACCCGCTCGACTCCGGATCCGACTCAGACTCCGGCGGCGGCACGATCGTCGTCGGCTCGGCCAACTTCCCCGAGAGCGAGCTGCTCATGGAGATGTACGCCCAGGCTCTCGAGGCCGAGGGCGTCAAGGTCGAGACCAAGCCCAACATCGGGTCCCGTGAGGTCTACATGGAGGCCTTCAAGAGCGGCGACATCGACCTGCTGCCGGAGTACAACGGCGCCCTGCTGGCCTACCTGAAGCCGGACGGTATCCCGGAGGACGTCTCCGCCCCCGAGGACGTCTACGAGGCGCTCCAGGACGTCCTGCCGGAGGGCAGCGAGACCCTGCCGCAGTCGGAGGCCGAGGACAAGGACACTCTCACCGTCGCCAAGGAGACGGCCGACAAGTACTCCCTGACGAGCATCGAGGACCTCGCGCCGGTCGCGAAGAACCTCACCCTCGGCGGCGCCCCGGAGTTCAAGGAGCGTCACCAGGGCCTCGTCGGGCTCGACGAGGTCTACGGGGTCACGTTCAAGGAGTTCAAGCCGCTCGACGCCGGTGGCCCGCTGACGACCAGCGCGCTGAAGAAGGGCGACATCGACGTCGCCAACGTCTTCTCCACCGACTCGGCGATCCCCACCAACGGCTGGGTCGTCCTGGAGGACCCGGAGAACCTCTTCCTCTCCCAGAACATCGTCCCGCTGATCCGCTCCGAGGCGCTCACCGACGACGCCGAGACCGCACTCAACGCGGTCTCCGAGGCGCTCACCACCGCCAACCTGACCGAGGCCCTCGCGAAGGTCCAGGTCGACAAGGCCGACCCGGCGACCGTCGCCAAGGAGTTCCTCGCCGACAACGGCGTGAGCTGACACCTGTTCCGGCTCGGCGTCGCGTATCGCGGCGCCGAGCCGGAACCATTTGACGCGAGGCTACGGGCGCGCGACGAGCCCGCTGCGGTAGGTGAGGAGTCCCTCGAGCCCGCGCAGGAACGTCTCGCAGACGGGTCCGGGATCGGTCAGGCAGCCGGCCGCCATGGCGCCGTCCCGCAGCATGACGAAGTGGCGACCGGCGAAGTCCGAGTCCGGCTTCCCCGTCCGGTCGAAGAGCTCGGTCATCGTGGCCAGGAACCACTGCCGGTGCTCCAGCACCGCCTGATGGACCACATGCGCCGGGCTCGGATACTCGGCCGCGGCGTTGAGGAACGCGCAGCCCCGGAACCCCTCGCTCTGGATGTCCGCGGCGATCGACCGGCCGATGGTCCGGATGAGATCGTCAGGGTCCTCGATCTCCGCCCGGGCGGCCTCCACGCGCGCCCGGATCGCCTCGTCGGCCTGCGTCAGGTACGCCACGACGAGGTCGTCCTTGCTCCGGAAGTGGCGATAGAGCGTCGCCCGCGTGACCTGCGCCTCGGCGATCACACGATCGACTCCGACCGAGTGCAGACCCTCGGTGTAGAAGAGCCGACTCGCCGTGCTGAGCAGTCGATCCCGCGCCTCAGACATCTGTCATTCCTCTCGTTCTCCTTGTCTCGACGGTAGCAGACAGAACGATCGGTCTTGCATTTGTCCGACGGCTGGGGCAGACTCTCGACTCAGGTAGAACGATCGTTCTGTCTCATGCTTGATCCGAGAAAGGGATCCGATGTCCACCTCCGTCGAGACCGGCCACTCCGGCACACTGAGCGCCCCGCCCCAGGCGCTGCCCAAGCTCTACCTCGCCCGCTTCGGGTTCGCGATCGTCTGGGCCGCACTCGTCGCCCTCACCGCAACCACGCTCAACGCCGCGAGCATCGCGCTGCTGGTGATCTATCCGCTGTTCGACGTGGTGGCCGCGGTGGTCGACCACCGCACCTCAGGCGCGAACGGCCCCCGCGTCCTGCTGTACGTCAACATGGCACTCAGCCTGCTCACCGCCGTCGGCGTCGCCGTCGCTGCCACCTCCGGGATCCCGGGGATCCTGCGGGTGTGGGGCGTCTGGGCGATCACCGCCGGCCTGGTCCAGCTGTTCGTCGCGGTGCGCCGCTACCGACTCGGTGGCCAGTGGGCGATGATCCTCAGCGGCGGGATCTCGACCTTCGCCGGAACCGGCTTCATCCTGATGGCCGCCGGCCCGAAGGCGTCCCTCACCGGCCTCGCGGGCTACGCGACGCTGGGCGGCATCTTCTTCCTGATCTCTGCCCTCCGACTGCGCCAGCGCGCGGGTAAGGTCAACTGACATGACGAGCACCAGCCAAGACCTCACCGTCGACGTCATCATCATCGGCGCCGGCCCGACCGGCGAGAACGTCGCAGACCGCGTCGTGCAGGGTGGCCTGACCGCCGCGATCGTCGAGCGCGAGCTCGTCGGCGGCGAGTGCTCCTACTGGGCATGCATGCCGACCAAGGCCCTCCTGCGGGACGCGGCGGCGCTGCGCGCCGCCCGTGCCCTTCCGGCCGCCGGTCAAGCGGTCACGGGCACGCTCGAGGCCGCCGCCGTCTTCGCCCGGCGCGACGAGTTCACCTCCCACTGGAAGGACACCGGCCAGGTCGAGTGGCTGACCGGGGCCGGAGTCACGCTCGTCCGCGGGCACGGGCGCATCACCGGCACCCGCTCGGTCACGGTCACCGCCGGCGACGGCACCACCACCGACCTCCAGGCACGCCACGCCGTGGTCGTCTCCACCGGCAGCTCCGCCCTCATCCCGCCGATCCCGGGGCTGGACGAGGCCAGGCCCTGGACCAACCGCGAGGCTGCGGGCGCCACGTCCGTCCCCGATCGCCTGGCGATCATCGGCGGCGGGGTGGTCGGCGCCGAGATGGCGACCGCCTACAGCGCCCTCGGGTCGCAGGTGACCCTGATCTCGCGCACCCAACTGCTGCCGAGCGTCGAGAAGTTCGCGGGCGAGCAGGTGGCCGAGGCCCTCCGGACGTACGGGGTCACGCTCCACCTGGACCTCGGCGCGGACGAGGTGCGGCGCGACGATGCCGGCGAGGTGCATCTGACGCTCTCCGACGGCACCGAGGTGACCGCCGACGAGGTCCTCGTGGCCACCGGCCGGGTGCCCAACACCAAGGACCTCGGCCTGGAGCACGTCGGCCTCGAGCCCGGCAGCTGGCTGACGGTCGACGACGCCCTGGCCGTGGTCGACGACAGCGGGCAGCTCGAGGACGGCTGGCTCTACGCCGCAGGCGACGTCAACCACCGGGTGCTGCTGACCCACCACGGGAAATACCAGGCCCGCGGGCTGGGCGACCTGATCGCGGCCAAGGCGCGCGGCGAGGAGCCCGACCTGAGCGCGTGGGGGCGTCACGCCGCCACCGCCGACGAGCGCGCGACCACCCAGGTGATCTTCACCGACCCCGAGGTGGTCGCCGTCGGACACTCCGCCGAGTCGGCCGAGGCGGCCGGTATCGAGGTCGGCGTCGTCGACTACGACCTCGGCTCCGTCGCCGGAGCCTCGCTGCACGCGGACGGCTACCACGGCCAGGCGCGGATGGTCATCGACGAGCAGCGCAAGACCCTGGTCGGCTTCACCGCGGTCGGCCCGGACATCTCCGAGCTCCTGCACGCCGCCACGATCGCCATCGTCGGCGAGGTTCCGCTGGACCGCCTCTGGCACGCGGTGCCCGCCTACCCGACGATCAGCGAGATCTGGCTGCGCCTGCTCGAGACCGCCGGACGCGATCGCTAGTTATGCGATCGGCCGCTGGAATGCACCAAGTCGGCGTCGGTAAGACACCAAGAGGCGCTCGGTAAACGAGAGGAAGCTCAATGCGGGAATACGGCATTGGGCCAGGCCTGACCGTCGAATCCAGTCCACTCATTGAGAAGGGCGCGCCATTTACCCTCTACCGCCTGAACGGAGTTCGTGAGCTCGCTCTCTGCATACAGAATGGAACCTGTGAGGGTCGCGAAACAGACAATCGCGGCAGCGAGACCGACGATGGCACCCACACCCGTCTCGGACGCTGCGACTCCGGCGATCGCTGATGCGATTCCGCCCAGCAGGGCGACGAGTGCGACACCATAGGCGATCGTCCAGGTCTGAATGGCACCAGCGAGCTCGTCCAATCCGGACGAGATGTCGTCCGGATGACCAGCGATGGCGCCGATAGCACTCTTTTGTCCCGGAATGATGGCGCGATACGCGTCGGCCGCCAGCCCTTGGAAGGTCGTCGCGTCTTCTGCGGTCAAGGCTCCCTCTTCGATCCGTCCCGAAAGCCCGGAGATACCAGCCTTGACGCGATCAGACCAGCCGTCGGCCGCAGCCCGCAGGCTCAGTTCCTCCCCCGACTCATCGACGCTGGTTCGCAACGAGGAGAGCTCCGTCGTCGCCTTCGCACTCAGCTTGTCCCACTCAGACAAGATCTTGTCTGTAACACTTTCGGGCACGTAAAAGGGCAAGTGCTGAAGCACAAAGTTCACCGCATCGCGCAGATCCTCGATGAGGCCGTCGGCCTCCTCCAGCATCCCGTAGAGATCGTTCTTCGTCGTCATCGTTCCGTGTCTCCTCGTCAGAAGGTGTAGTCCCAGAACTGCTCGATCGACGCCTTCGCATCTTCGTCGGCGCCAGTGATCACGCGCGTGACGTGGCGGAGCTCCTCGGACACTTCCTGAGCCTCGTTCCGGCCACTTATCAGGAGGCTGGTGACCTTTTCCATCAGCGCCGGGTAAAGGGTGTCCACCCCGCCTCGGCTGGGGAAATCACCCGCCGCAACGGAAAGACCACCGACCGCGGTCGCCGCGTCACCCAGGGCCTTCGATACACCAGTCCAGCGATCTGCATCTGCTGTGAGCGCCGCAACCGCTGCCGCAACCGTGACCATATCTGCTCCTCAGATCTACTCGTGTCGCTCTGCCATGAGTCCGAATGCTTGCCCTAATGGGGTCTTCCACATCAGGTCGTCGAGCGAGGGCGCTGCGGCCCCGAGATCCTGGGCATTCTTCATCGCGGCCGCGGCATACTGGGAGATCGACTTTTCAGACACCTCGCGCGCCCATGACGGATCGACACTCAGATAGGTGACCTCACACTGACGGTTCGCCCGGGCCACGACGCGTCCGTCGGCTAGTCGTGCTTCGAAGGTCTCCTTGCCTACTTCCGTGAGCTCCCTGATCATGTCCTGGGTAGCAACGCGGATACCGCCGAGCTCGCGAATCTGAGACATCGCCTTCTCCGCCGCCGCAGCGGAAGGACGAGGTGGGTCAGGAACCGTGTTCGCAGCCTTCAACCTCTGCTCTAGCGGCGGGCGCGCCGAGTTTTCCTCGATGCGCTCGAGCATGTTCTGGAGACGAGCGGTACATGCCTCTCGGTATGCGAGAAGTACAAGGTCCGCTGGGGATCTGACGGTGGGATCCTGCCGCCAACTGCTGTCGATGGAGACCTCGGACACCATTCCCCGACCATCGATGGTGACACGGGAACCAGCGTGTGTCCCTGTCATGGACGGGGCATCGCCGTCGGAGGCCGTCCGTACCGCGGCCAGGAGGCGCATCGACTCATCCCGGAGCTCATGCAGGGGCTCGAGATCCATCAGATCAGACTCCGATCAGCCACATGACGCTCGACGTCGTACCGGTCCATTTGCGCGACTCCATCCCTGATTGATCAACGGCTGCCTGCTAGAGCCAGGAACCCGAGTACACCGAGGGCGAAGCTCCATATGAGTTGAAGAACGAGAATCGGGCCAGCAAACGTGTGCCCCGTCAGAACGCTGGCCGTGAGGGCGAGCATGCAGACGGCCCCGCCGACAAGAGCGGCCACCAAGGAAGCGGCCACCAGCGCGACTGGCCGGCGCCCCCGGAAGCCCACGGAGTACGAGAACGCAATCAGCGTCAGCCATCCGGCAAGGGTCGCTGCAGCCGCCACGAGGAAGGCGACCAAGGGCATCCCCGACAGCTCACCAGCGCTGAACGATGTGGTGATGGCCGTGGACACCGCGAACGAGACTGCGAACAGCGCAACGAATGCCAAGACCGTCCGCGACTTGCGCGTCGTCTTGCTCAGATCTGCAAGCACTGCGATCCTCCAGCCGCCCGATCGGCACGAGGCCACAGCACGGCCTCATCAGCGGATCTGACGACCCACCGACAGGAAAACTATCAGTGCGGCGCTGTGCGATCGAGGAGATCGTGCACCATGCGCCGATCCTCCACGTTCACGATGCGAGCCCTCATCGCCCCGACCTGAACCGGGGACCTTTCGCACGTTCAGGGAGAGCGCGACATCCATGGTCGCGCGGTTCCCGCAAAACGCCGCCGTGAAGTCGTACTTCCTCTGCTCGGCTGCTCGGCTGCTCCTCGCCCTCCCATGTCAGGCCTTACGAAGTGTTTAGAACAGCTGGCGGAGGTTGGCCTTGCTGAGGTCGATCAGCTCGTCACCTCGACCGGACATGACCGACCGCAGGGCGTAGAGGGTGAAGCCCTTGAGCTGCTCGGCGGTGATGTTGGGCGGGATGGAGAGCTCCTGGCGCTCGGTGACGACATCGAGGAGCGCAGGGCCGTCGTGGCCGAGGACGTCGGCGACCGCGTCCGGCAGATCTGCGGAGTGCTCGACGCGACGGGCGTAGATGCCCATCGCGTTCGCGACGTCGGCGAAGTTCGGGTTCACCAGGTCGGTGCCGTAGGTGACGAAGCCGGCAGCCTTCATCTCCAGCTCGACGAAGTTCAACGAGGAGTTGTTGAAGACGACGAGCTTGACCGGGAGCCGGTTCTGGATGAGCGTGACCAGCTCACCGAGCAGCATGGTGAGCCCGCCGTCACCGGCGAGCGCGACGATCTGCCGGCCCGGGTGGGCGACCTGGGCGCCGACCGCCTGCGACAGCGCGTTGGCCATCGAACCGTGGGCGAAGGAGCCGATCAGCCGGCGGCGACCGTTCATGGTCAGATAGCGCGCCGCCCAGACCACCGGCGACCCGACGTCAGGGATGAAGACGGCGTCGTCGGCGGCGGTCTGGTCGACCAGCCGAGCGAGGTACTGCGGATGGATCGGCGCCTTGGACCTCGACGGGGTGGCCAGCTCGTCGAGCTTGGTCCGGGTGCGGCGGTAGTGGTCCAGGGAGTCGTCCAGGTGCCGCCGGTCACCGCTGCGGTCGAGCAGCGGCAGCAACGCCGAGGCCGTGTCCTTGACCGTCCCGACCAACCCGAGGTCGACCGGGTGGCGACGACCGAGCTGCTCGCCGCGTACGTCGACCTGGATGGTCCTGGCGTGCTTCGGGAAGAACTGCCGGTAGGGGAAGTCGGTGCCGAGCATCAGCAGCGTGTCGGCGCGCTCCATCGCGCGGTAGCCGGAGGCGAAGCCCAGCAGGCCGGTCATCCCCACGTCGTAGGGGTTGTCGTACTCCAGGAACTCCTTCCCGCGAAGCGCGTGCACCACCGGGGCGCCGAGCGTCTCGGCCAGGGCCACCACCTCGTCGTGCGCGCCGGCGCAGCCGGCACCGGCGAGGATGGTGACCCGCTCACCGGCGTTCAGCAGGTCGGCCGCCCGCCTGATCGCGTCCTCGTCGGGGATGACCCGGGAGCGCGTCGGGCGGATCTCGACGGTCCGCTCGACCACGGACTCGGCCAGCGCGACGTCGCCGGGGATGACCAGCACTGCCACCCCCTGCTTCTCGACCGCCGTACGCATCGCGATCTCGAGCACGTGCGGCATCTGGCTCGGCTGGGCGACGTACTCGGTGTAGACCGAGCACTCCCGGAACAGCTCCTGCGGATGGGTCTCCTGGAAGTATCCGGTGCCGATCTCGGCGGTCGGGATGTGCGCGGCGATCGCGAGCACCGGCACCCGTGATCGGTTGGCGTCGAAGAGCCCGTTGATCAGGTGCAGGTTGCCCGGCCCGCAGCTCCCCGCGACCACCGCGAGCTCACCCGTGGTGGCCGCGTCGGCGGCCGCCGCGAACGCGGCGGCCTCCTCGTGACGTACGTGGATCCAGCTGATGTCCCCGCGCTTGCGGAGCGCGTCGGTGAACCCGTTGAGAGAGTCGCCCGGGATCCCGTAGACGCGGCGGACGCCGCTGGCGGACAAGGTGGACACGATCTGTTCGGCGATGGTCGACATGCAGTCTCCTTCTCGGCGCGTACGTCGTCCACCGTAGATCGGCGGCCATGGAGACCCGGGCAGGCTCAACGACCGACGGAGAGAAGATCGGCGTACGCCTCGCCGAGATCGTCCGCGCGGATCGCCCGTAGGGCGAGGGCGAGCTGGTCGCGGATGTAGGAGTCGAGGGTCCTGGTCTGCTCGAAGTACCAGTGCTTGAGGGCCCACGCATGGGCGAGCAGCAGCAGGTTGTAGGCGACCAGGTCGGGGTCGGCGGCCACCAGCTTCCCGGCCTCGACACCGTCGCGCACCGCGGCGCGCAGCGGCTCGCTGGTCTCGACCTCGAGCCGCTTGATCCGGTCGCGGCCGGCCTCGTCGAGCGACTTGGACTCGCGATAGGTCAGCACCGCGGCGTGGCGGTGGGAGTCGATGACCCGGCAGTAGGCCGCGAACGCGGCCGCCAGGCGGCGTACGGGATCCTCGCCGGCCTCCTCGACGGCGGCAGGGACCGCGGTCGCGAAGGCGTCGAGCACGTCGGTGATGACGGCGAGGAGGACGTCATCCTTGCTGCCGAAGTAGCGGTAGATGAGGCCGACGCTCACCCCCGCCTCGGCCGCCAGGGCCTGCATCGAGACCGCCTCGGAGCCGTCGCGCTCCATGAGCCGGGCGGCCGCGTCGAGCAGCTGACGGGAGCGGTGCTCGACCAGCGCCTGCCGGGCGGCATCGGGCGGCTTGATCGACGTGACGGGCTCGGACATGAGGCCTCCTTCGGGGGTGAATCGAGATTCATCCTAGGGCAAAAACTCCCCAGGAGACGTTGACCCTCTTCGAAAATGAATATACGTTCACTCTCACTGAACCAATATTCATTCTTCGGCGTGGAGGCAGTTGTGAGCGAGTTCGAGGACATCACCTACGAGATCGACGGCGCGGCCGGGATCATCACCATCAACCGGCCGGAGCGCTACAACGCGTTCCGCGCGAAGACGGTCGACGAGCTCATCGCCGCCTTCAACGCGGCCTGGTCCGACGAGAACGTACGAGCCGTCGTGCTGACCGGTTCGGGCGAGAAGGCGTTCTGCACCGGTGGTGACGTCAAGCAGCGTGCCGAGACCGGCGACTACGGTCCGGCCGAGCTGGGCCGGTTCCGGATCGGCGATCTGCACAAGCTGATGCGCGACATCCCCAAGCCGGTCATCGCGGCGGTCAACGGCATCGCGATCGGGGGCGGCCACGTCCTCCAGGTGCTCGCCGACGTCTCGATCGCCAGCGAGACCGCGCGCTTCGGCCAGGCCGGTCCGCGGGTCGGCTCCTTCGATGCCGGGTTCGGGTCGGCGTACCTCTCTCGGGTCGTGGGCGAGAAGAAGGCCCGCGAGATCTGGTTCTTCTGCCGGCAGTACTCGGCGCAGGAGGCGCTCGACATGGGGCTGGTCAACAAGGTCGTTCCCGGCGACGAGCTGTTGAAGGAGGCGAAGGCCTGGTGCGAGGAGGTCGCGGCCCTGAGCCCGACCGCGATCCGCTTCCTGAAGCAGTCCTTCAACGCCGACACCGACCACCAGGCCGGGCTGTCGAACATGGCGATGAGCGCGCTCGACATCTTCGGCGTCTCGCCCGAGGGCATGGAGGGCGCGACCGCGTTCGCCGAGAAGCGCACCCCCGACTTCGCCCCGCACGTCACCTGGCACTGAGCCGCAGCCGCGAGCGAAGGAAGAGACCATGCACTACGGGTTCGACGAGGACGAAGAGGCCTTCCGCATCGAGGTGCACCGGTGGGCCGAGAAGGTCCTCGCGCCGCACTATCAGGCCGACGACAAGGCGGCGGTGTTCCGGCGCCAGCAGGCGCTGGACATGGCCCAGATGGGGCTGACCAGCCTCCGTATCCCGGAGGAGTACGGCGGCCAGGACGCCACCGCGGTCATCGCGGGCATCGCCGCGGAAGAGGTCGGCCGCGCCGACTTCAACGCCGGCTACCTGATCATCAACACCGCGCTGATCAGCGACATCCTGGTGCGCAACTGCACCGAGGAGCAGAAGCAGGCGTGGCTGCCCGGCATCGCGTCGGGCGAGACCGTGCCCTGCATCATGATCACCGAGCCGGGAGCCGGCACGGACGCGGCGAGCCTCGGGCTCAAGGCCGTCCCCGACGGGGACGACGCCTGGGTGCTCAGCGGGGAGAAGACCTCGATCACGCTGGGCATGGCCGCCGACGGCGCCGTCGTGCTGGCGCGTACCGGAGGGGACGGGGCCCGCGGGGTCAGCGCCTTCTGGGTCGACATGTCCGATCCCGGCATCTCCCGGACCGCGTTCGACGACCTCGGCAGCCGCGCCATCGGCCGGGCGTCGATCCACTTCGACGGGGTCCGGGTCACCCGCGCCGACATGATCGGCGAGGAGGGCGGCGGGTTCGTCTCGGTCATGCAGGGCTTCGACTACTCCCGGGCGATCATCGGGCTGCTCTGCCTGGGGGCCGCCCAGCAGAGCCTCGACGAGGCCCTGCAGTGGTCGCGCGACCGGGTCGCGTTCGGCAGGCCGATCGGCACCTTCCAGGGCGTCTCGTTCCCGCTCGCCGAGCAGGCGACGTACGTCGCAGGTGCCCGTCACGTCTGCTACGAGGCGCTGTGGCGCAAGGACAGCGACCTCGACCACAGCGCGGAGGCGGCGATGGCGAAGTTCTGGGCGCCCAAGCTCGCGACCGACGTCATCCACCAGTGCCTGCTCACGCTCGGGCACATCGGCTACTCGACCGAGCACAAGGTCGGGCAGCGCCTGCGCGACGTCATCGGCCTGGAGATCGGTGACGGCACCGCGCAGGTCTCCAAGCTCGTCATCTCCCGCAACCTGCTCGGTCGCGCGTACGCGCCCTGAGCCTCGCTCACCCGAAGGGACAAGACCATGGGAAAGCTCGACAGCAAGATCGCGATCGTCACCGGCGCCGGACAGGGCATCGGCGCCGGCGTCGCCGCCAAGCTCAGCGCGGAAGGGGCGACGGTCGTCGTCACCGACATCAACGAGGAGACCGCCAAGCAGACCGCGACGGCCCTCGGCAACGGCGCCATCGGCATCCGCACCGACGTCACCGACCGCGGCTCGGTCGACGCGATGGTGGACCAGGTCGTCGCTGAGCTCGGCCGCATCGACGTACTCGTGAACAACGCGGGGTGGGACAAGGGCGAGCCGTTCGTGGACTCCGAGCCCGAGACCTGGGACCGGATCATCCAGATCAACCTCTACGGCGTGCTCAACACGTCCAAGAAGGTGCTGCCGATCATGGCCGAGCAGGGCTCCGGAAAGGTGGTCAACCTCGGCTCCGACGCCGGCCGGGTCGGCTCCTCGGGCGAGGCCGTCTACTCGGCCGCCAAGGGCGGCGTGATCGCGTTCACCAAGGCGATGGCCCGCGAGATGGCCCGCGCCAAGGTCACCGTGAACTGCGTCTGCCCGGGCCCGACCGACACCGCCCTGTTCGCCTCGATGGGCGGCGACAAGCTGCGCGAGGCGCTGCAGCGGGCGATCCCGCTTCGTCGTCTCGGCCAGCCCGAGGACCTCGCCAACGCGATCGCCTTCCTCGCCTCCGACGAGGCCTCCTTCATCACCGGCCAGACCGTCAGCGTCAGCGGCGGCCTCACCATGAGCTGACCGGCTCAGGAACGGGAACCGGACATGTTCGAGACACTGCTGTCTCCCGAGCGGATCGCTCGGGAGACCCGCGCCGGGCACTGGCCCGACAAGGTCATCACCGACTTCCTCGCCGAGGCGGCCGCGGCCACCCCGGAGAAGGTCGCCTTCGTCGACAGCCGTCGTCAGGTGACCTTCGCCGAGCTCCAGGCGGAGGTCGACCGGGTGGCGCTGGGCCTGCGGGCCAAGGGCATCGGCCCCGGCGACGTCGTCTCCTTCCAGCTGCCCAACTGGATCGAGTGGATCGTGGTCCACTACGCCGCGACCCGGGTCGGTGCGGTCAGCAACCCGCTGATCCCGATCTACCGGGAGCGCGAGGTCGGCTTCATGGTCGGCACGGCGAGGTCGAAGCTGATCGTGGTGCCCGCCGAGTTCCGGGGGTTCGACTATCCCGCGATGATCGAGCGGCTGCGTACGGACTGGGCCTTCGATCCCGAGGTGGTGGTGGTCGGCGAGCAGTCCTGGACCGACCTCGCGGCCGCGGGCGACGGCCAGGATCCCGGCGGGCTCGACGAGCTCCGGCCCGACCCGAACGACGTCACGCTGCTGATCTTCACCTCCGGCACCACCGGGGAACCGAAGGGCGTGATGCACACGCACAACACGATGGTGGCGGCCAACGACCCGCTGCCGGGGCGCCTCGGCATCACCGGCGACAGCGTGCTCCACATGGCCTCGACGCTGGCTCACCTGACCGGCTTCCTGTACGGCGCCCGGCTCAACGTGCAGAACGGCGCCACCTGCGTCCTGCAGGACGTCTGGGATCCGCAGGCCTTCGTGGAGCTGATCGAGAAGCACCGGATCACCTACACCTCGGCCGCGACGCCGTTCCTGCACGACCTGATCACCGCGGCCAACCTGGCCGATCACGACACGAGGTCGCTGGTGCGGTTCTGCTGCATGGGCGCGCCGATCCCGCGGGCGATGGTCCGCGAGGCCAAGCTGAAGCTGCCCGGTCTGGTCGTGGTCGGCGGCTGGGGCCAGTCCGAGGAGGGGCTGGTCACGATCGGCATCCCGGGCGACCCCGAGGAGAAGATCGTCGAGACCGACGGCTACCCCTGGCCCGGGATGGAGATCCGCGTCGTCGACGTGACCTCCGGGGAGGAGTTGCCGGCCGGCGAGGAGGGCGCACTGCAGGTGCGCGGACCGTTCCTGTTCGTCGGCTACGCCGAGCGGCTCGAGCTCACCCGCGAGCAGCTGCGGCCGGCCGCCGACGACCGGGGCGACTGGTTCGACACCGGCGACCTGGCCCACATCGACGCCGACGGCTACCTCCGGATCTCGGGTCGGACCAAGGACGTGATCATCCGGGGCGGGGAGAACATCCCGGTCGCCTACATCGAGAACGTCCTCTACGAGCACCCCGACATCGACGCGGTCGCGGTGGTCGCGATGCCGGACCCGCGGCTCCAGGAGCGGGCCTGCGCCTGCGTGGTCCTCCACGACGGGCACACCGGTTTCGGGATGGAGAAGATGCAGGCGTTCCTCGCCGAGAAGGGGGTCGCGAAGCAGTACTGGCCCGAGAAGGTGGTCGTGCTCGACGACTTCCCCAAGACCCCGAGCGGCAAGATCCAGAAGTTCCAGCTGCGCGAGCAGGTCTCCGGCGACGTGGGGGACGCGCGATGAGCACGGCCTATCTCGTCGACGGGCTGCGTACGCCGTTCGGGCGCTACGGCGGCGCGCTGGCAGCGGTCCGGCCCGACGATCTCGCGGCTCACGTGATCGGCCACCTGGTCGATCGGTACGCTACGGTCGACTGGGCGCGCCTGGACGACGTGCTCCTCGGTTGCGCCAACCAGGCCGGCGAGGACAACCGCAACGTCGCCCGGATGGCCGGCCTGCTCGCCGGCCTGCCGGTCGAGGTGCCGGGCGGCACGGTCAACCGGCTGTGCGGCTCCGGGCTGGACGCGGTCGCGCAGGGCGCCCGGATGATCCGTTCCGGTGAGGCCGACCTGGTGATCGCCGGCGGCGTGGAGTCGATGACCCGCGCACCGTGGGTGATGCCGAAGGCCGCCGGACCGTGGTCGCGCACCACCGAGGTGCACGACACCACCATCGGCTGGCGGTTCGTGAACCCCGCCATGAAAGCCGCGTACGGCACCGATGCGATGCCCCGGACAGCACAGCACCTCGCCACCGAGCGCGGGATCAGCCGCGCCGACCAGGACGAGCTCGCCCTCAGGTCCCAGGTGCGGGCCGCCAAGGCGATCGCGAACGGCCGGCTGGCGCGAGAGATCACCTCGGTCCCGGTGCCCATCCGCGGCAGTGGCGACCCGGTCATCGTCGACACCGACGAGCACCCGCGCTCGACGACCTTCGAGAAGCTCGGCGGGCTGAGGCCGATCGTCGAGAACGGTTCGATCACGGCGGGCAACTCCTCCGGCGTCAACGACGGGGCCGCCGTGGTGCTGCTGGCCTCCGAGCAGGCCGTCTCCACCTACGGCCTCACGCCGCTGGCCCGGGTGAGCGGCGCAGCCGTCGCCGGCGTACCGCCCCGGATCATGGGGATCGGGCCGGTCCCGGCGACCCGCAAGCTCCTCGACCGCGCCGGGCTCACGCTCGACGACATCGACGTGATCGAGCTCAACGAGGCGTTCGCCGCGCAGGCGCTGGCGGTGACCCGCGAGCTCGGGCTGCCCGACGACGCCGAGCACGTCAATCCCAACGGCGGCGCGATCGCGCTGGGCCACCCGCTCGGCGCCAGCGGAGGCCGCCTCGCCCTCACCGCCGCCCTCGAGCTGTCTCTACGCAGCGCACGCCGCGCCGTGGCCACCATGTGCATCGGCGTCGGCCAGGGCATCTCACTACTCCTGGAGACCCCATGACGAGCTACGACACCCTCCGGGTCGCGGTCACCGACCGCGTCGCGGTGATCACCCTCCATCGGCCCGAGGTACGCAACGCCATCAACGCCCAGGTCCAGGCGGACCTCCGCGCCGCGCTCGACGCCTTCCGTGAGGACGACACCGTCGGCGCCGTCGTGCTGACCGGTGCCGGGGAGAAGGCCTTCGCCGCCGGCGCGGACATCGGCCAGCTGCGGAGCTACGACCTTCACACCGGCCTGGCGTCCACGATGCAGCGGCTCTACGACGAGGTCGAGGCGTACGAGAAGCCCACGATCGCCGCGGTCAACGGCTACGCCCTCGGCGGCGGCTGCGAGCTGGCGATGGCCTGCGACATCCGGATCGCCGCCGACACCGCCCGGTTCGGGCTGCCCGAGACCAACCTGTCGGTCCTGCCCGGCGCCGGGGGCACCCAGCGGCTCGCCCGGCTCGTCGGGGTCGGCCGGGCGATCGACCTGATCCTGACCGGCGACCTGCTGACCGCGCGGCAGGCGCTCGACGCGGGTCTGGTCACGCGGGTCACCGAGCCCGGCGCGCTGCTCCCGACGGCACACGAGGTGGCGCGGTCGATCCTGGCCAAGGGGCCGCTGGCCGTTCGGCTGGCGAAGACGGTGATCCGCACCGGGATGGATGCGGATCGGCGTACCGGACTCGTCGTGGAGCAGCTGGCCCAGTCGCTGCTCTACACCACCGACGACAAGCGCGAGGGCGCGGAGGCCTTCCTCGCCAAGCGGGCACCGGAGTGGAGCGGACGATGATCGAGAAGGTTCTCGTCGCGGGCTCCGGGGCCATGGGCTCGCAGATCGCGATGGTCGCCGCGCTCGCCGGGTGCGAGGTCACCCTCTACGACATCGACCGGGGCGCGCTCGACCGTGCGCTCACCGATCTGCACGAGCGGCTCGACCGCCAGGTCGCCAAGGGCCGCCAGGTCGCCAAGGGCCGCCGGGTGGGCGAGGAGGTCGAGGCCGCCTTCGGTCGCCTGGCCGTCACCACCGAGCTGACCGAGGAGACCGCCGCGGTCGACCTGGTGATCGAGGCGATCGTGGAGAGGCTGCCGCTCAAGCGGGCGTTCTTCGCGCGGCTGGACGGGCTCTGCCCCGCGAGGACGCTGCTGGCCAGCAACTCCTCCAGCTTCGTACCGTCCTCGATGGCCTCCGCCACCGCCCGCGCGGACCGGTTCCTCAACCTGCACTTCTTCAACCCGGCCCTGGTGATGGCGTGCGTGGAGGTGGTGCGCGGCCCGCTCACGACCGACGCCACTCTCGAGCGGGCCGTGGAGTTCGCGCGACGCCTCGGCAAGACCCCGGTGGTGCTCGACAACGAGATCCCGGGCTTCCTCGCCAACCGTCTCCTCGGTGCCGTACGCGACGAGGCGATCGGCCTGCTCGAGGGCGGCTACGCCGGGGTCGAGGCCATCGACACCGCCGCGCGGACCGCGCTGGGCTACCCGATGGGGCCGTTCGAGCTGATGGACCTCACGGGCATCGACATCGGCTACCTCACCAAGACCGCCCGCTTCGAGGAGACCCGTGACCCCACCGATGCGCCCTCCGCGACCGTGACCGCGCTGGTCGAGCAGGGCCACCTCGGTCGCAAGAGCGGCCGTGGCTTCTACACCTACGACGAGGCGGGCAACCGCACCGGCACCGCCGACCTGAAGGGACAGCACTGATGGATCTCACGCTCACCGAGGAGCAGGTCGCGTTCAAGCAGATGGCGCGGGACTTCCTCGACAAGGAGGTCGTGCCGTACCGCGCCGAGTGGGACCGGCGCGAGGCCGTCGACCTCGCGATCGTCCCCAAGCTCGGCGAGCTCGGCTTCTTCGGGCTCACCATCCCCGAGGAGTACGGCGGCGTCGGCGGCGACTACATCACCTACTGCCTCGGCATGGAGGAGCTCGGCCGGGCCGACTCCTCGATCCGCGGCATCGTGTCGGTCTCGATGGGCCTGTTCGGCAAGGTCCTGCTCGACCACGGCTCCGAGGAGCAGAAGCAGCAGTGGCTCCCCGGGATCGCCACCGGCACCCGACTCGGCTGCTTCGGGCTCACCGAGCCCGACAACGGCTCCGACCCCTCGGGCCTGAAGACCCGGGCCGTACGCGACGGCAGCGACTGGGTCATCAACGGCTCGAAGATCTTCATCACCAACGGCACCTGGGCCGACGTGTGCCTGGTCTTCGCCCGCACCGGCGGCGAGGGTGCCCGGGGCATCTCGGCCTTCCTCGTGCCCACCGACGCACCCGGCTTCGGGCGCACCGAGATCCACGGCAAGCTCGGCCTGCGGGGCCAGGCCACCGCCGAGCTGAGCTTCGACGACGTACGCGTCCCGGCCGACGCGCTCGTGGGCGCCGAGGGCGACGGCTTCAAGTTCGCGATGACCTCGCTCGACAAGGGCCGGGTCTCGGTCGGCGCCGGATGCACGGGGATCATCCAGGGCTGCCTCGAGGCGGTGGTCGACTACACGACCCAGCGCCGTCAGTTCGGCAAGCCGATCGCCTCCTACCAGCTGGTCCAGGACATGATCGCCGAGATCTCGGTCGACGCCGACGCCGCGCGGTTGCTCACCTGGCGAGCCGCCTCGCTCATCGAGGCCGGCGAACCCTTCGGCACCGAGGCCTGCAAGGCCAAGCTGTTCGCCTCCGAGGCCGCGGTCAAGGCGGCCAACCTGGCGATCCAGGCCTTCGGCGGCTACGGGTACGTCGATGAGTACCCCGTCCAGAAGTACATGCGCGACGCCCGCGTGATGACCCTCTACGAGGGCACCAGCCAGATCCAGAAGCTCCTCATCGGCCGCGCCGAGACCGGCATCAACGCCTTCGCCTGAGCCGCTCCACCCCGTTCCCGATCCCGGAAGGAGGGCCCGTCATGGCCCAGACCCCGTTCGACCTGTTCTCGATCGACCACCTCCTCACCGAGGAGGACCGTGCCATCCGCGACACCGTCCGCGCCTATGTCGACAAATCGGTGAAACCCCATGTCGCCGACTGGTACGAGACCGGCCAGATCCCCGCCACAGAGCTGGCCAAGGAGCTGGGCGACCTCGGCGTCCTCGGCATGCACCTGGAGGGCTACGGCTGCGCCGGGACCTCCGCGACGGCGTACGGCCTCGCCTGTCTCGAGCTCGAGGCGGGTGACTCCGGGCTGCGCTCGCTGGTCTCGGTCCAGGGGTCGCTGGCGATGTACGCCCTCTGGAAGTGGGGCAGCGAGGAGCAGAAGCAGGAGTGGCTGCCCCGGATGGCCGCCGGGGAGGCGATCGGCTGCTTCGGTCTCACCGAGCCCGACTTCGGCTCCAACCCCGGCGGCATGCGGACCCGCGCGCAGCGCGACGCCGGCGGCGACTGGATCCTGACCGGCAACAAGATGTGGATCACCAACGGCTCCGTCGCCGACGTCGCCGTGATCTGGGCCCAGACCGACGAGGGCAGCGACGGCAAGGGCGTCCGCGGCTTCGTGGTCCCCACCGACACCCCTGGCTTCTCCGCCCCGGCGATCAAGCACAAGCTCTCGCTGCGCGCCTCGGTGACCAGCGAGCTGGTGCTCGACGACGTACGACTCCCCGCCTCCGCCGCCTTCCCCGAGGTCAGGGGCCTGCGAGGTCCGCTCTCCTGCCTCAACGAGGCGCGCTTCGGCATCGTCTTCGGCGCCCTGGGTGCTGCCCGCGACTGCCTCGAGACCGCCATCGACTACGCGGCCGGACGGGACATCTTCGACAAGCCCCTCGCGGCGTACCAGATCACCCAGACCAAGCTCGCCGACATGACCCTCGAGCTCGGCAAGGGCATGCTGCTCGCCGTCCAGCTCGGCCGGCTCAAGGACGAGGGACTGCTCCGTCCGGAGCAGATCTCGCTCGGCAAGCTCAACAACGTCCGCGAGGCGATCGCGATCGCACGGGAGTGCCGCACCATCCTCGGAGCCGCCGGCATCACGCTGGAGTTCCCGGTCATGCGCCACGCCAACAACCTGGAGTCGGTCCTCACCTACGAGGGCACCAGCGAGGTGCACCAGCTGATCATCGGCCAGGCGCTGACGGGGCAGGCGGCCTACCGCTAGAAGGCTCCGCCCTGCTGGCCGACAGCAGCCCACCGAGCAGGAGGGCGAGCGACACCAGCAGGAGTACGCCACCGATGCCGAGCAACACACCGATCGCGGCGCCCAGCATCGGCACGGTCGCCCCGATCGCTGCGACGGCGGTCACCGGCGCACTGCCGTCGGCGTTCATCACCACGATGGTCCAGTCGCCCGACTCGATGTCCCAGGTGAGGGTCCGCGGTCCGGTGCCGGTGGTCGAGGCGGTCCAGATCCCGGCGTCCGCGGGAAGAATCGTCGGAGGGCCCCCGGCCACGGCGTCGTACGTCGGGGTCCGGCCGTCGAAGCCGTCGATCGTCGAGTGCTGGACGCCGTCGAGGTACGCGGCGACGTCCTCGGAGCGCGCGATGCCGACGAAGACCGGCCGCTCGTCGGCCGAGGTGACGACCAGCCTCGCGTCGCCGATCAGTCGTTCGGGGACGTCCACCCCGGGGCCGGTCTCCACGGAGATCGTCTCGGAGGTGATCGCGTGGCCCGGAGCGGAGATCGCGACCACGTCGGTCATCAGATAGCCGTCGGAGTCGCGCAGGAACGAGGCCACCGTCAGAGCGGCTCCGCCGGCGAGGAAGCCGAGCGAGATCACCAGGAGGACGCTGCCGGCCACGACGGCGACGACCCGCCCGGGGGTCCAGCGGCTTCGCGACGGGAGCGGGTCGGCAGGTCGCTCGCTCGTCACGGGCCCCGCCTCGGTCCGCCACCCTGCTGGATCACTCACGGAACAGTCCGATGATGTTGCCGCCGGGGTCGCGAAACATCGCGAAGAGCCCGACACCGGGTATCTCGGTGGGCGGCACGACGGTCTCGCCGCCCAGCTCGCCGACGCGACGGAGGCTGCCCTCGAGGTCGTCGGTCGAGGCGTACACCGTGACGTAGGAGGGCATCTCGCCGCGGGCCTGCATGACCCCGCCTCCGATGCCGCCCTCCGAGGGCTCGACCAGCCAGTAGTCGGGGCCGGACTCGTTGATGTCCCAGCCGAACAGGTCGCGGTAGAACGCAGCCAGTCCCGACCCGTCCGATCCGGCGATCTCGAAGTGCACCACAGGATGTGCCACCACCGTCTCCTTTCGTCTCGGTCGAGCATCCGACGAGGCGCCGGCACGATCACAGGGGAGAAGGGCCGCGCCGGCTGGTCATTGGTCCTGCCCCCGGAGTCACTGCTCTCGCCTCGACGAGACCGCCGCTGCGTGCGACCCGGCGAGGTCCAGCGCGATCGCCAGGATCAGCGTGCCGGTCCAGACGTTGACCGGGTCGAACAGGAGCGGCTCATCGGCCCCCACGTTGTTCGCGATGAGCCAGATGATGAACCAGACGATCGTCATCGGCGATCCCACCTTCCACCGCGCGTCCCCACGACTGCGCCTGCTCACGACGCTAGAGCCGCCATCGACTCATCGGTGAGGGCCGAACTGCCCGTACGCCGGGACGGTGGTCCCTCAGCTCGCACGCGCACCAAAGCAAACTTTCAGCCGCGCCCTTGACGTGTATGAGGTCGGTCACACACTATGAACGGGAACGTTCCCGCAAACGTTCCCATCCATCGAACACGAGGAGCCCACTCATGAACCTCGACCTCCGCGGCCTCACCCCCGCGCCCGTCACACCTTTCACTCGCGACCTCGAGGTCGACTACGACGCACTCGCCTCGCTCACCCGCTGGTACGCCTCGACCCCCGGCATCACGGGCCTGGTCTACCTGGGCCACGCCGGCGAGGGCACCTACCTCACCCCCGAGGAGCAGGTGCGAGTCATCGAGGTCGCCGTCGAGAACGCCGGGGACGTCCCCGTGATCGCCGGGATCACCGGCGAGGGCGACAAGGTCGCCGGCCTCGAGGCCAAGCGAGCGATGGAGGCGGGCGCCCGTGCCGGGCTCCTCTACCCCTCTCATGGATGGCTGCGCTTCGGCTACCAGAAGGGTGCGCCCCAGGAGCGCTACCGCATCGTGCACGAGGAGTCCGGCCTCCCGCTGATCCTGTTCCAGTACCCCGACGCCACCAAGGCCACCTACGACCTCGCCACCCAGCTCGAGATCGGTGCCCAGCCCGGCGTCTTCGCCACCAAGAACGGGGTGCGCAACATGCGCCGCTGGGACACCGAGATCCCCGTTCTTCGCCAGGAGCTTCCCGACCTGCAGATCCTGAGCTGCCACGACGAGTATCTGCTGCACACCATCTTCGATGTCGACGGTCTGCTGGTCGGCTACGGAGGCATCGCGCCGGAGCTGCTGGTCGAGTTCATCGCGGCAGGCAAGGCAAAGGACTACTCCGAGGCTCGCCGCATCCACGACGCCCTCCTGCCCGTCACCAAGAACGTCTATCACCGCGGCTCCCACATGGAGGGAACGGTCGCGCTCAAGCTGGCCCTGGTCGAGCGCGGCAAGCTCGAGCACGCCGCCGTACGCCCGCCGTTGCTGCCGCTGGCGCCCGAGGCCCAGGGCGAGATCTCGCTCGCGCTCAAGCACGCCGGCATCATCTGAGCCGAGGTCGGGCACCGACGCCGGCTACACCGTGCCGGCCCTGCGGCAACCCGCACGGGCCGGCACCCACACCGCACAACACGAACCGCCACCACGCCGCCCACTCTCCGCAGCGCCTCGTCCCTCACAGGGCTTCGCGCGGAGCAGCCCTCGACGGCATCATGTCGACTGTCCCGGTCGGCTGCCGCCCCATCCGACGCCAGACGCGTCGTGAGCGTTCTTCCGCACATCCCACCGTCATCCGGGGAGTGCCGAGATGAGAGGACCTCCCATGTCCCACCCCAACGCCGTACCAGCCGCCGCACCGGCCGCCGTATCGTCCAAGACCGTGGACGCCTCGCCCCGCCCAGCCTCCCCGCCGCGCAAGCGCGGATTCCTTCAGATGCTGAAACTGATGGGGCCGGCCTTCATCGTCGGTGCGTGGCAGTTCGGGCCGGGCAATCTCGTCTCCGCCGTCCAGGCAGGGAGCCTCTACACCTACGACCTGATCTGGGTCATCGTCCTCTCCACCGTGCTGATGCTCGTCTTCGCAGACATGAGCGTCCGCATCGGGATCTCCTCACTCGGTTCCGTCGTGGCGACCATCAAGGAGACGCTCGGCAAGCCCACCGGCGTCGCCGCCGGGCTCGGCGTCTTCGGCATCACGCTGTGCTTCTCGGTCGGGAACGCGGTCGGCACCGGCCTCGGCCTCTCCCTGGTCCTCGGCGGCAACCCGGTGATCTGGACCATCGCGTGCAGCGTCCTCGTCGTCGCCATCCTCTTCACGCGCAGCGCCTACAAGGTGATCGAGAAGCTGGTGCTCGCCATCGTCGCCCTGATGGCAGCCGCGTTCATCGTCACCGCCATCGTCACGAAGCCGGACTGGCTCGGTGCCGCCGAAGGTGCCGTCGTGCCCACGGTCCCGCACGGTGTCGGCCTCCTCATCGTTGCCCTGGTCGGCACCAACTTCTCGCTCAACGCCGCCTTCTACGCCGGCTACGCCAGCCGCGAGCGCGGCCTCCAGCGAGCCGACTACCGCGACACGACGATCGCCGACACCATCCCCGGGATCATCGCCCCCGGCTTGATGACCGCGCTCGTGATCGCGGCGGCCGCGGCGACGCTCGCCGGCGAGGGTGGACCCGCCGGCGCCACGATCCAGCAGTTCTCCGCTGTCCTGGAGCCCGTGGCCGGCGAGGTCGGGCGTACGATCTTCGCCCTCGGCTTCTTCGGTGCCGCCCTCTCCGCGATGATCGCGAACGCCACCGCGGGCGGAACGCTTCTCGCCGACGGCCTGGGGCTGGGGAACCAGATCTCCTCCAGCCGGGTACGGATCGGCATCGTCGGCGTGCTCACCTTCGGCGCGAGCGTCACCATCCTCGCTGCCGGAACATCGCCGGTGCAGCTGATCATCGCCGCCCAGGCGATGACCGTCCTGATCGCCCCGCTCCTGGGCATCCTGCTGGTGATTCTCGCCAACAACCGCCGCCTGATGGGCGACCTGCGCAACCACTGGTGGCAGAACGTGCTGGCCGCGGTCGGGCTCATCACCATCATCGCCATGTGCTACCAGCTCATCGACACGATCACCACGATGCTCTCGAACGTGTGACCTCGAGGCGGACGTACGGCCCGGTCGGCAGCACCTGCCGACCGGGCCGTCGCGCTCCGCAATCCCGACCCGTCGGAGCGGTTATGCTCGCGCCGACGGCGAGGAGGTGACACATGGCGGATGCAGCGGGCACGGATACGCCAGGCGCGGCACGATCCGCACGCGCGACGATCCGCGACGTCGCCCGCGAGGCCGGCGTCAGCACGTCGACCGTCTCCCGGGTGCTGGACGAGCGACTGCCACCCTCTCGCAACGAAACCGCGGAACGCGTGCGTGAGGTAGCCGCTCGCCTGGGGTATCGCAAGGACTCCCGTGCCTCCGCCCTTCGCCGCCAGCAGAGCGGCACCATCGGCGTCCTCGTACCCCGGCTGAGCGACACCGTGATGGCCATCCTCTTCGAGAACATCGCGGCCGCCGCGGCCGAGCGACAGATGTTCGCGATCGTGGCCACCACCGCCGACGACCCGAACTCCGAACGGTCTGCGGTGGAGAGCCTTCTGGACCAGCACGTCGACGGCCTCGTCCTCACCACCGCACGGTCGGACGACGCGGTGATCCCCGACCTGCGCGAGCGAGGCGTCCCCCTGGTCCTCGCGCTGCGACACGACGGCGTGACGCCGGCCGTCGTCGGCGACGACGAGCTCGGCGGCTACCTCGCGACGCGCCACCTCCTGGACCTCGGTCACCGCGAGATCGCGCTGGTCGCCGGGCCGTCGTACGCGACGAGCGCCGTCGGACGTGTTGCCGGGTTCCGGCGAGCGATGGCCGAGGCCGGCATCGATGACATCGACCATCTCATCCACCCGTCGACGTTCGGGATGGAGTCCGGGGAGGAGGTCGGTCGCCGCATCCTCGCCTCGTCACCGCGGCCCACCGCCGTGTTCGCCGTGAACGACAACACCGCCGTCGGTGTGCTGGCGGCCGCCCGGGCCGCCGGACTGAGCGTCCCCGACCAGCTCTCGGTCGTGGGCTACAACGACATCCCCCTGGCCGCACGCCTCCCGGTGCCCCTCACGACCGTTCACGTGCCGTTCGACCAGATCGCCGCGCGCGCCGTCGCCGCCCTCGCTCGTCTGCTCGCAGCACCCGGAGAGGTGCGACCCGGCGACACCACGACCGTGATGCCCTCGCTGATCCCGCGCGCCTCCACGGCACCCCCCACGATGCCGGTGGCGTGAGTTCCGGCTTCAGCAGACCTCCAGCCGCTCAGCCCTGCTGACGCAGGTAGCGGCCGAAATGGGGGACGGTGAAGGCGATCCGGCCGCGTTCGCCGGAGTAGATCAGGCCCTTCTTCATCAGCGCGTCCCGCGCCGGGGAGAGCGACTGCGGCTTCTTGTTGAGGAAGGCGGCGACGTCGGCGGTGGCGACGGTGCCGATGTCGTCGGCGCCGAGCTCGACGGCGGCATCGGCCATCGCGCGCAGGTAGTCGCGCTCGGCGGGGGTGGCGCGCTCGTAGCGTGAGCCGAAGAAGCCGACGGCCAGCTCGCGCTCGGCCTCGGGGGCCGCCACCTTGACGTCCTCCACGGTGATCGGGGAGCGGGGCGCCTGGTCCCACACCGTCTTGCCGTAGGCCTGGATGAAGTAGGGGTAACCGCCGGTGGCGGCGTACATCTCCGCGAGGGCGGCGGACTCGAACTCGGCCTCCTCCTCGCCGGCCGGGGCGGCGAGGGCGCGGTCGGCGGCCTCGCGCTCGAGGCGGTCGATGCGCTGGTAGGAGAAGAGCCGCTCGGAGTAGGACTTGCTCGCCGAGAGCACGGCCGGCAGGTGCGGCAGACCGGCGCCGACGACGATCACCGGGAGCCCCGACTGGCTGATTTCGTGGCAGGCCGCGCACATCGCCGAGACGTCGTCGGGGCCGAGGTCCTGCATCTCGTCGATGAAGACCCCGACGCCCTTGCCGACGTCGGCGGCGAGCCCGCCGACATCGGTGAGCAGCTCGACCAGGTCGATCTCGATGTCACCGGAGTCGGCCCGGCCCCGCACGGCCGGCGCCTCGATGCCGGGGGACCACTGCTCGCGCAGCTTGGCGTTGGGGCCGGCCTCCCGCTGGGCGAAGGAGCGGATCACGCCGAGCACGTGGTCGACGTCGTCGGAGCTCGGGTGACCGAGCTCGCGCACCGCCTGGTGCAGGGCGCTCGAGAGCGGCCGGCGCAGCGACTGGTCGGGGCGCGCCTCCATCTTCCCGGTGCCCCAGCCCTTGCGGACCGCCGCCGACCGCAGCGTGTTGAGCAGGACCGTCTTGCCCACGCCACGGAGGCCGGTGAGCACCAGCGATCGCTCCGGGCGACCGCGCGCCACCCGCTCCAGCACCACGTCGAACTGCCCGAGCTGCTCGTTACGCCCGGCGAGCTCGGGGGGCCGCTGACCGGCTCCAGGAGCGTACGGATTGCGGATCGGGTCCATGATCAGACGATATCCACATCTCTAGGACGCGTCTTAGATTTTGCTAGCGATCCACATCTTTCATGAACGTAGGTCTCTATTCGTCTTTCTAGGATGAACCTTAGAAAGGCGCAGACTCTCACATCGACCGCTAGTCTCGAACGTGTGTTCGATCATAGCGGGATTCTCTCCCCGAGTGCAAGCCTGACGACCTAGACTCGCGGACATGCCGGAACTCCCCGAGGTGGAAGCGCTCGCCGAGGACCTGCGCGGGCGCCTCGACGGCCGCGCGATCACGAAGGTGCATGTCGCGCAGTTCAGCGCCCTGAAGACGTACGACCCGCCGCTGACCGCCGTCGAGGGCACGCTCGTCGACAACGTGACCCGTCACGGCAAGTTCATCGACATCGAGGCGAGCGGCGTCCATCTGGTGCTGCACCTGGCCCGCGGCGGGTGGATCAGATGGCGCGACGAGGTCCCGGCGACACCGCCCCGGCCGGGGTCGAAGTCGGGGCTGGCGATCCGGGTCGTACTCGACGACGGCTCCGGGCTGGACATCACCGAGGGCGGCACCAAGAAGCGCCTGGCGCTCTACGTCGTCCACGACCCCCAGGACGTCCCGGGCGTCGCCTCGCTGGGTCCTGACCCGCTCGCCGACGACTTCACGCTGGCCCGGTTCCGCGAGATCCTCGCACGCCAGGGCCGCAAGCAGATCAAGGGCGTGCTGCGGATGCAGTCGATCATCGCGGGCATCGGCAACGCCTACTCCGACGAGATCCTGTGGGCGGCGAAGATGTCGCCGTTCAAGCCCGCCGAGATGACCGAGGAGGAGTCGGAGAGCCTCTACGACGCGCTGCGAACGACCCTCCAGGAGGCCGTCGCGCGCGACTCCGGCCTGGCGATGAGCGAGCTGAAGGGCGAGAAGAAGTCCAACCTCGCCGTGCACGGCAAGGCCGGCAAGAAGTGCCCGGTCTGCGGGGACACGATCCTCGAGGTCAGCTTCGCCGACTCGAGCCTGCAGTACTGCCCCACCTGCCAGACCGGCGGGAAGCCGCTCGCCGATCGCCGCATGTCCAGGCTCCTCAAGTAGGCTTGACGGGTGACCATCCCCACCGTCGAGATCGCCGGAGTGCCCGATCCCCTGCCCGTGGCAGTCCTGGACGTCCGCGAGGACGACGAGTGGGCAGCCGGCCACATCGAGGGAGCGACCCACATCCCGCTCCAGGAGCTCCCGGCACGCCTCGGTGAGCTTCCCGAGGGCCAGACCCTGGTGGTCTGCAAGGTCGGCGGTCGCAGCGCCCAGGCGGTCAACTACCTCGCCCAGCAGGGCTTCGAGGTCGTCAACCTCGCCGGCGGGATGCTCGACTGGGCCGCGGCCGGGCGGCCGATGGTCAGCGAGACCGGCGCCGAGGCGTACGTCCTCTAGATCCGCTGGGCCCCCGGACCGCCGAACGCCTCCGGGAGCGGCAGCCTGAGCGCCTTCTCCAGGCGGTCGAGGTAGTCGTTGCGACCCACCTCGACGACGCCGAGCGAGGCCAGATGGTCGGTGCGCCACTGCACGTCCAGGATCCGCTGGTCCATCGACCCCGCGTCGCGCAGCGCCGAGACCAGCCCGACCAGGGCGACCTTGGACGCGTCCCGGACACGGTGGAACATCGACTCCCCGGCGAAGAGACCGCCGATGGCAACGCCGTAGAGCCCACCGACCAGGCGGTCGTCCTGCCAGGCCTCGACCGAGTGAGCCCAGCCCAGCTCGTGCAGGGTGCCGTAGGCCCGGCGGATCCGCTTGTCGATCCAGCCGTGCGGTCGCCGCGGGTCGGCGCACGAGGCCACCACCTCGTCGAAGCGGGTGTCGATCCTGATCTCGAAGTCCCGCACCGACCTGCGCAAGGACCGCGAGACGACGAGCCCGTCCAGCGGAAGTACGCCGCGCCTGACCGGCGAGAACCACATCATCGGATCGCGCGGGGACTCCCCGGGCATCGGGAAGATCCCGTGCCGGTATGCGGCCAGGAGTGTCCCGGGCGCGACGTCCGCACCCATTCCCACCAGATCGTCCAGCTCTGCCCCGCCATGGCCTGCACCTGGGTCCCGAAGGTCGGCGAAGGCCCACGGCGACGGCTCCGGTTCGATCGGACCCCCAAGATTCGCCACGACGAAACGTTATCGTCCCCGTACGGCCCCAACCACCACACATTTAAGATTTGCCCCATGATCGGTCCCAAGTCAGTGCTCACCAGTGCGGCTGGCCGGCTCGCACCCAAGGTCATCCAGTCCGCGCCCGGCGTGACCACCACCGTGGTCCGGCAGGCGCTGCACCACGCGATCGTCGGGGTCGGCCCGCTCCCAGCAGCGGCCGCGGCCGCCGAGAAGCACCTCAAGGAGCACGACAACGACGTCGAGCTCGCGGTGAAGCACGTCATCGACAACCACGTGCGGCTGGCCGGTGTCGGCGGCTTCGCGACCAACATCGGCGGTGTGGTCACCCAGGCGATCACGCTCCCGGCCAACATCACCGGGATGGCCATCATCCAGTGCCGGATGGTGGCCGTGATCGCGCATCTCCGCGGCTACGACCTGACCGATCCTCGGGTGCGCAACGGCATCCTGCTCACCCTCCTGAGCGAGGAGAAGGTCGGCAAGCAGATCAAGGCGAAGAAGATCCCCGCTCCGCCGATGGCCATCGCGACCGCGCCGACCTACGACCGCACGATCGATGCCCTCGTCGCCTCGGAGGTGGCTCAGGAGCTGCTCAGCCGGGTCACCGGGAGGGGCATGATCTCCATGGCCGCCAAGCGAGTGCCCCTGGTCGGCGGCGTCGTCGGCGCCGGGGCCGACGGGTGGGTGACCTACCAGATCGGTCGCTACGCATCGCGCGAGCTGCTGCCGCGTCACGCCGACAACGGCTGAGGCCGGCGCACAGGAACTTCACAGGTTCCTCCCACGTTCCTCCGAGCACGGAGCCCCACACTGTTGGTGTCCGCTTGGGAGGAGCAGCAGATGACCGTCGACACGACGTGCGCCCCGATCAGCCCGGCCCGCCCTGCCGAGGTCGAGGACAGACCTCACCTGCTTCTCCTGGGTGGTGTGCCCGGCGCCGGCAAGAGCACGCTGATCCGCGACGTCGCCGGCCGACGTCGTGACGTACGCACTCTCGATCCGGAGACGCCGGGGCGCTGGCTCGCGGCTCGGCTGCCGGAGGTGCCCTACCGCGTCTACCGGCCGCTGGTGCACCTGTGGCACGCGATCGCGACCCTGGTCCTCGTCCTGCTCGGCCCGGCCCCCGGTGCCCACGCCCTCCTCGTCCACGACCCGGCCACCAGGCCCGGCCGGCGCGAGCTGCTCGGGCGGATCGCCCATGCCCGCGGCTGGCGTACGTCGCTGGTCATGATCGACGTGCCGCGCGTCGCCGCGATCGACGGCCAGCACGAGCGCGGGCGGATCCTCCGCACGGAGTCCTTCGACCGTCACTGGCACCGCTGGACCGACCACCAGCCGCGGCTCCTGACCGCGGCGACCTTCGGTGACGCCGACGGGTCCTGGGACCGCGTCCACGTCGTCGACCGTGCCCGCGCCGCGGAACGGCTCGAGGCGATCCTCTAGCGCCGAAGGAGCCGGTAGACCTTCAGGACCGCGCGGCCCCACCAGCGACGTTCGAGACCCTCGCGGGCACGCTGCTTCGGGACCAGCGACCGGGTGTGCTCCAACTCGGCACGGAGCCGGCCGACCTCGTCCTCCAGCCGCTCCTCCGACTTGCGCAGCCGGATGGCCTCCTGGAGCAGCGCGTCGATGGTGGCGACGCCGGCGTCGAGGACCTCGCGCGAGGAGATGGTGTCGGGGTCGATGAACGGCTTGCCCGCGAGATCCTCCGGCACGAGCAGCTCGTCGAGGCCGCCGACCACGTCGTAGCCGCGCCCGGAGAGGGCCTTCACCCAGCTCTCGGAGAGCGACTCGACCCACGGCAGGATCGAGGGGGAGAGCGCCAGGCGCGCGGAGTCGCGGCGCTTGGCCAGCGTGCGGTGAGCCAGGAACTCGCGCACGAACGGCCGGTAGTCGGCCGGCTCGAGCACCGGCACGACCGCCAGGTTGATCTCACGGAGCAGGGCGGCCTCGGGCACGCCGAGGGACGGGTTGCCGCGGTCGATCCCCTCGAAGTCGATGGTCAGGTCGTCGAGGTCGAAGGCGGTGGAGAACCGCTCCCACAGCAGCGTCGAGGGCGACCCCGGCGGCGGGACGGTGATCAGGTGGACACGCTCGGGCGCGATGCCCTGGGTCCACCGGTCGAGGATGTCGGGCAGCTCCTGGACACCCCAGAACCAGGACCCGATCCGTCCCTCGCGGGCGGGGTCGCGGATCTCGTCGAGGAAGTCGGCGTAGCTCACCACCGAGCGGTGCTTGACGTTCTCCTGCCACTCGGCCGGGATCTGCCGGGCCAGGTCGCGCGCGGAGAGCATGATGTGGATCTCGGAGTCGCCCAGCGAGTCGAGCGCATGCTTGGCCTGCTGCCAGGAAGCGCTCGCCAGGATCTCGTGGGAGATGATCACGGTGCCGTTCTCGACGGCGCGCACCTTCTCCGCGAGCGCGTCCCAGGCGCCGGTCGCCTCCTCCTCGATGCCGCCCCAGGGCAGGTCCATCAGGTCGAGGGCCGCGAGGAAGTGGGCGTCGAAGCGGTCGGCGAAGTAGTGGACTCCCTGCTCGGCGAGGGACTCCCGGTTGTGGAAGAGGACGTCTTGAAGATAGGACGTGCCCGTCTTCGGTGTGCCGACATGAAGCAGCACGCGCCGCCCAGTCTCCAACGTTCTACTCCTCTAGGAACGCCCCGCCAGCAATGACAACGCGAGCGCCAGCGCCCGGCGCTCATCGGGACCCTGCGTCGCCGCCCCTGAGGGGAGCAGCCGGTCAGGGTCTCCGTGGAGAGCGTATCCGGCTCGGACCAATGCATCACGTTGGGCCCGCGCCTGTGTTTCGACCCAATCCAAACTTTCCGCGGGAACGCCGACCTCCCGGGCGTCCGGAACGAGCGGTTCGAGCTTCTCCAGCCGCGGTCGCAGCCGGTCGAGCAACAGCTTCCGCTGGCTCTCTAGGTCGGTTCGTACGCTGAGCACCTGCCCGATCACGCGGGCGACCTCGTTGGCCTCGGCCGAGACCGGCCAGGGGCCGGGCAGGCTGTCCACGCCGAGGAGGCCGGGCAGCAGAGCGGGGTCGGTGACGATCTCGACGCGGTCCTTGCCGACCCGGTCGGCCCACCACCGGGCGATCCGGGGCAGGTCGGCCCGCGGCCCGAACCAGCCGCGCCACTGCGCGTCGCGCATCCAGATGTGCCACGGGTTGACCCGGTTGGTGAAGGTGCGGAACTTCCACGCGCCGGCGGCGACCTCGTCCAGCGGGCCGCCGAGGACGTAGACGGTGTAGTCCTCGCCGCCGGGCAGCCGTCCCTGCCGCTCGAGCTCCTCGCGGATCGGCAGCGTGAGCCACGGCGAGCCGACCAGGCGATAGGGATACCGCTGCTGGTCGGGCTCCGTCTTCCTGGGCCGGCGTGACCACCTCCGCCGGCGCGTGACCGGCTCGGTCTCCCCGGTGGCGAGCAGGTCCTCGGCCAACCGCACGCTCGCCGCCCTCAGCAGCTCCCGCGGCGACAGCGTCGCCGGATCGACCGGCAGCGGACCGTACGTCCTCGTCTCGGTGTCCCCGAGCAGCGGCAGGTCGCGGCGGCCACGGCCGGGCGGGCTGGTGCGCAGCAGCGCCTCGACCCGGTGCGGCTCCGAGGGGCCGGTCTCGTTGAGCCGCCGCAGCAGCTCGAGCAGCTCGGCACCCGGCAGGTGTGCGGTCGTGAAGGGCGCGGCGGGCTCGGACCAGGACGTCCAAGGAGTCGTACCGCCCTCGCGCAGGTGCGCGGCCCAACCCCAACCCCTGGTGGGTGTCGGCGTGGCTGGCATCAGGAGCGTCGCCCCTTGACCCGCCGCATCACCCTGGCGGCGCGGGAGGCGACCGGGCCCTGGGGCGGGTCGGTGCGGGCGGCCTCGACGACGACCGCGACCAGGGCGTCGATCGCCGCGTCGGCGACGTCCTTGGCGCGCGGCGCATCCGGGTCGATCCACTCGACGTCGGCGTCGGGGCGCTGCGGGCGGAGGTCGTCGAGGTCGCCGGAGATGTCGACCTTGGCCAGCTCGGCCCACTCGATCCAGGAGTCGGCGACCTGGTCTGCCCAGTCGAAGACGGTCGGCGGCAGGGTGACCCGCTCGCGGCCGTCACGGTGGGCGAGGGTGCGCTTGGCGATCACCTCGGTGACCATGTGGCGGTAGTCCTCGCGGGGCAGCTCCTGCGACTCGAGCCGCGCGTTGAGCCGGCGCAGCAGCGTCGCCTCCGCCCGGCCGAGCGACTGGTTGTGGCGGTCGCTGTCGATCGGGGCCCAGGACTCCTCGATCCCGACGACCTCGCAGAACCGGCGCCAGAGCACCTCGCTCGGCGCCCCGTCGTGCGGCACGGTGACCAGGTGCACGCGCTCCGGCGGCAGGTTGCGACCCCACCGGCTGAGCACGTCGGGCAGGCCGTGCGTACGCCAGAACCAGGCGGCCGAGCGCGACTGCTTCGCGGTCTGCATCCGCTCGAGGTAGCGCGCGAAGGTGACCTTGCGCTCGCGCTGCACCTGGTCCTGCCATTCGGCTGCCAGCACGCGCGCGATGTCGCGGGCGGTGTAGACGATGTGCACCTCGGTGCGACCGCCCTCACCGAGGTCGGTCATCGCCTTCTCGACCCGGTCGGGCCTGGCGCCGGCGAAGAGGTGGTGGCTGATCAGGATCGTCTCGGACTCGTGGCGGCGCACGCGTTTGACCAGCGTGTCCCACTCGCCGTGGACGGTCTTCCTCATCCCGCCCCACGGGCGGTCGATCAGGTCGAGCGCCGGCCGGAAGAAGTCGGGCTGGCTGCCGACCGGGTAGAAGACGCCATGCTTCTCCAGGGACACCCGGTTGTGGAACAACCTGTCCTGGAGGTATGTCGTGCCCGTCTTCGGAGCGCCGACGTGGAGAAAGACTTTGCGCGCCATGATCCCGCTATTCTGCACCAAGTTAGTAGAGATTGTCGCGGCGGTCCGTCTTTTGTCACCCGGCCGTCACTCTTGTGTGCAGTCTAGGACGTACGGCCAGCTAGGACCGCAGGGCACGTACGACGGCCGAGGGGCTCGGCCTGCCGAGATGGCCGGCCAGCCAGCTGCTCGTGTCGGCGACCTTGTCGAGATCGACGCCGTGCTCGATCCCCAGGCCGTCGAGCATCCAGAGCAGGTCCTCGGTGGCCAGGTTGCCGGTCGCGCTCTTGGCGTAGGGACACCCGCCCAGGCCGCCGGCGCTGGCGTCGTAGGTGGTCACGCCGCTCTGGAGGCCGGCGAGCGTGTTGGCCAGGGCCTGGCCGTACGTGTCGTGGAAGTGCAGCGCGAGCCGGTCGGTCGTGACGCCTGCGTGTGTGAATGCCTCGATGAGGGCCTTCACGTGCCCTGCCGTCGCGACGCCGATCGTGTCGCCGAGGCTGAGCTCGTCGGCGCCGAGATCGAGGAGCCGCTTGCCCGCCTCGACCACCTTCGCGATCTCGACCCGCCCCTCCCAGGGGTCGCCGAAGCACATCGAGAGGTAGCCGCGGACAGTCATGCCTGCCGTCTTCGCGCGGTTCATCGTCGGCTCGAACATCGCCCACTGACCGTCGAAGGTCTGGTTGAGGTTCTTGTTGGCGAACGTCTCCGTCGCGCTGCCGAAGATCGCGATGTGCCGCAGCCCCAGCTCCAGCGCCCGGTCGAGACCCTTCTCGTTGGGCACGAGCACCGGGAGCTCTCGCGCCCTGTCGCCGAGGCGGTCGACCAGCTCCTCCATGAGCTGTTTCGCGTCGGCCAGCTGCGGCACCCACTTCGGGTGCACGAAGCTCGTCGCCTCCACCGGGCTCAGTCCGGCGTCGAGCAGCCCGGTGATCAGGTCGGCCTTCACACCGGTGTCGATCGCCGTCTTCTCGTTCTGGAGGCCGTCACGCGCACCGACCTCGTAGATCGTGATCCTGCTGGGCAGGTCGTCGTGGCGTACGACTGCGGGGAGATCACTCATGCTTGCCAACCTAGTCCTCGTGGGGTCTGACAGATACGAGACAGAGATCTGAGAGCGCGCTCTGACACCGTCGAACCGACGCTCGGACAGCCGGGTCCGAGCCTGAACGACAGGCAGGTCCTCACATGTCGAACCCGACTCTCACCATGGTGCGGCCGCGCGGCCCGCATCGCTCCGCGGCCCTTCTGCTGGCCGCTGTCATCACGACGATCATCACCACCGCCGGACTCGTCGCCGGCTTCGCAACATCCGCATCGGCCGCGACCCAGACCTTCCGCAACCAGGCCACGGGGCTGTGCCTCGAGGACACCACGACCGAGCCGCGCACCGCGGCCTGCGCCGGCGTCTCCACGCAGCAGTGGACCGTGAAGGTCTGGAACGACGGCACCCGTCGCCTCCAGAACGGCAGGACCGGGGAGTGCCTGCACGCCCAGCTGGGCACCGGCACCGGCGTCATCTTCCTGCGCAGCCTCCCGTGCAACGACAGCGAGCAGCAGAGCTGGTGGGTCAAGCGCTGGGCCGACGGGACCATCAGGTTCCAGAACGAGGCCTACGACTGGTGCATCCGGGATCCGTACGTCGGGAGCCTGGCCGAGTGCGACAGCAGCGAGAACCAGAGCTGGTACTGACGGATCAGTCCGCATCGGGCGACACCACGAACAGCTCCGCCCCGAGCGGCACCTGGGAGCCGGCGCCGACACCCACGACGGTGACGGTGCCGGCGAACGGGGCCTTGAGGGAGACCTCCATCTTCATCGCCTCCATGACGCCGAGGACCTGGCCCTCCTCGACCTGGTCGCCGACCTGGACGCGGACGTCGATGACGGTGCCGGGCATCTTGGCCTCGACGGCCCCGTCGCTGTGATGGGCGGCGGCGCCGGCGACGCGGTCGGGCGGGGAGAAGTCGAACCGGTGGCCCTCGTGGACGATCTCGGCGAGACCGGGCTGGACGTTGATGGCCGCCCAGTGGCGTACGCCGTCGACGATGGCGACCAGGACGTGGTCGGCCGCGCTGATCTGCCTGACCAGATGGTCATCCACGCGGCCGGACGAGCGGTCGACGGTGACGCTGCGGTCGAGGTCGACGATCGTCGGCGCCGGCGAGCCGGCGAGCCGCCAGCCGTCGGCGCGGAAGGGCGTCGTGGTGTCCGAGACCGCCGCCAGCATCGCGCTGACCCACGCGACGAGGGTCCGCGGGACGTCGGGGTCAGGTGCGGGCACCTCGTTGCGGTCGAGCCAGGCGGTGTCGATCTCCGCGTCGCGGAAGGCGTCAGAGGCGGCCAGCACCCGCAGGAAGCCGGTGTTGGTGGTCAGGCCGAGGACGGCGGTCGCGTCGAGCGCCTTGATCATCGCCGCCCGAGCCGCCTCGCGGTCGGCGCCGTGGACGATGATCTTGGCGAGCATCGGGTCGTAGGCGGTGCTGACCACCTGCTCGCTCTCCAGGGCGTGCTCGACGCGAGCACGCTCGGGCCAGCGCACGATGCTCGTCCGGCCTGCCTGGGGCAGGAAGCCCTCGAAGGCGTCCTCCGCGTAGACCCGGACCTCGATGGCGTGGCCGTCGACGCGTACGTCGTCCTGGGTGATGCCCAGCGGCTCACCGGCCGCGACCCGGAGCTGGAGCGCGACGAGGTCGACACCGGTGATCTCCTCGGTCACGGGGTGCTCGACCTGGAGGCGCGTGTTCATCTCCAGGAAGTAGGCGTCGCCAGTGGCGTCGTCGAGCAGGAACTCGACGGTCCCGGCGCCGGTGTAGCCGACCTGCTTCGCGAGCGCGACGGCGCTGGTCAGGATCAGGTTCCGCTGCTCGTCGGTGAGCGTCGGGGCCGGGGCCTCCTCGATCACCTTCTGGTGGCGGCGCTGGGTCGAGCAGTCGCGCTCGAAGAGGTGGATGACGTTGCCGTGGGTGTCACCGAAGACCTGGACCTCGATGTGGCGGCCACGCTCGACGTACTTCTCGATCAGGAGGGTCTCGTCGCCGAAGGCGCTGAGCGCCTCGCGGGCGGCAGCCGCCCGCGCCTCGTCCAGCTCCTCCGGCGAGCGGACGATGCGCATGCCCTTGCCGCCACCACCGGCCGCGGCCTTGACCAGCAGCGGATAGGGGCTGTCCTCGCCCCGCGGAACCACGGGTACGCCGGCGGCGACCGCGATCTCCCGGGCCGCGTCCTTGCGGCCCATCTGCTCGATCACCTCGGGCGTCGGGCCGACCCAGGTCAGCCCGGCCTTCGCCACCGCCCGCGCGAACTCGGCCCGCTCGGAGAGGAACCCGTAGCCCGGGTGGACGGCCTCGGCGCCTGCCTCGGCGGCGGCCGCGACCACCGCGTCGGCGTCGAGATAGGACGCGACCTCGACGGCCTCGTCGGCATCGCGTACGTGGGGCGCGTCCACATCGAGCGCGGTGTAGATCGCGACCGTGCGGATCCCCAGCTCACGACAGGTGCGGAAGACACGGCGTGCGATCTCGCCGCGGTTGGCGACCAGAACACTCTCGAACACGGTCATCACATCCTGAAGATTCCGTAGTTGGGCTCGGGCGTGGGCGCGTTCGCCGCCACCGCGAGCCCCATCGCCAGCACCCGTCGGGTGTCGGCGGGGTCGATGATGCCGTCGTCCCACAGACGCGCGGTGGCGTAGTAGGGCGAGCCCTGGGTCTCGTACTGGTCCCGGATCGGCGCCTTGAACTCCTCGTCGTCCGGCTTGCCCGCGACCGTCGCGAGCACCGATGCGGCCTGCTCGCCGCCCATGACCGAGATCCGCGCGTTGGGCCACATCCACAGGAACCGCGGGTCGTAGGCACGTCCGCACATGCCGTAGTTGCCGGCGCCGTAGGACCCGCCGATGACGACGGTGAACTTCGGGACCACGGAGCAGGCGACCGCGGTGACGAGCTTGGCGCCGTCGCGGGCGATGCCCCTGTTCTCGTACTCCTTGCCGACCATGAAGCCGGTGATGTTCTGCAGGAACACCAGCGGGATGCCGCGCTGGTTGCACAGCTCGACGAAGTGGGCACCCTTGAGCGCCGACTCGGAGAAGAGGATGCCGTTGTTGGCGACGATCCCGACCGGCTGCCCCTCGATGTGGGCGAACCCGCAGACCAGCGTCTCGCCGTAGAGCTGCTTGAACTCCTGGAGCCGGGAGCCGTCGACGATGCGGCGGATCACCTCGCGTACGTCATAGGGGGTCTTCGTGTCGGCGGGCACCACGTCGGCGAGCGTCTCGGGGCACTCCACGGGCTCGTCGTACGTCGTCGTCCGCGTCTCCTGCTCAGGGAGCGTCGAGACGATGCCACGGACGATCTCGAGGGCGTGCTTGTCGTCGTCGGCCAGATGGTCGACGACGCCCGACTTCGTCGCGTGGACGAGACCGCCGCCGAGCTCCTCGGCGGTGACCTCCTCACCGGTGGCCGCCTTCACCAGCGGCGGACCGCCGAGGAAGATCGTGCCCTGGTCGCGCACGATCACCGTCTCGTCGCTCATCGCCGGCACATAGGCGCCGCCGGCGGTGCACGAGCCCATCACCGAGGCGATCTGCGGGATGCCCTTCGCGGACATGTTGGCCTGGTTGAAGAAGATCCGCCCGAAGTGCTCGCGGTCGGGGAAGACCTCGTCCTGCTTCGGCAGGAACGCGCCGCCGGAGTCGACGAGGTAGATGCACGGCAGGTTGTTCTCCGCCGCGATCGTCTGCGCCCGCAGGTGCTTCTTGACGGTCAGCGGGTAGTAGGTGCCGCCCTTCACGGTCGCGTCGTTGGCGACGACCATGCACTTGCGGCCCGCGACCAGCCCGATGCCGGCGATCACCCCCGCGGACGGCACCGCCCACTCATCCCCGTCGTCGTACATCCCGTACGCCGCCAGCGGACTCACCTCCAGGAACGGCGACCCCGGGTCGAGGAGTCCGTCCACCCGGTCGCGCGGAAGCAGCTTCCCGCGGTCGGTGTGCCGTTGCCGGGAGCGTTCGCTCCCCCCTTGCCGTACACGCTCGAGCCGCTCACGCAGCTCGTCGGTCAGCTCGCGCAGATTCGACGCCATGGGAGGAGGTTAACGTTCATTAACCTCGTGTGACAAGCCCCACTCCGAAGTCGGCCGCGCGGACCGCTACTCGGCGAGGGCGGCGCGGGCCATCTTGGTGAGCACGGCGCGGGTCGGCTCCTCGGGGAGGACCCGGTTGTGCGGGGTGGAGTTGATCAGCCCGAAGACGCCGTGGGCCATCGCCCGGGCGGTGTCGGGGGTCAACGCCGGGTCGCGGTCGCGGAGCTGGTCGGCCCAGAGGTCGACGTACTTCCGCTGCAGGGTGCGCACCTGCTCGCGCGCCTCGTGCGGCAGCGACTGCCAGTCGCGCTCCTGCACGACGATCAGGGCCCGGTCACGCAGCGCGAAGTCGACATGCCAGTCGATCAGCGCCTCGATGGCCTCTGCGGTGCTCGATGCGCCCTTCACCCGGACCCGTCCTTCACGGAGCAGCTCCTGGGAGATCGAGACGAGCATCTCGGCGAGCATCGCGTCCTTGCTCGGGAAGTGCTTGTAGAGCGCCGGGCCGGAGATGCCGCAGGCAGCGCCGAGCTCGGAGACGGAGACTCCGTGGAAGCCGCGCGCCGCGAAGAGCTCGGCCGCGGTGTCCAGGATCTGCTCGCGCCTGGTCTTCGTCGGGGCCGAGGTCATTGCACGAGGTTATCGCGTGATCACCACAGGCATCTCACTCCTCGAGCAGATGGCGTGCTCGGAGCACCGCGTCGAGCGCGATCTCGACGTCATCGACCTGGTCTCGGGTCGCCTCGCCAGGCGCAGCGATCTCGGCCGCCGGCCCCTCGTCGCGGTCCCCGGGGATCGCCCTCCGCAGCCGGCCCACCAGCTCCTCACGCTCCGCTCCACGCAGATGGAGCAGGACGGAAGCGTCGCGATCGACCGTCCAGCAGAGCTGGTGCAGCACTGCGAGCGAGTGGCCGCACACCGCATGCCAGTGACCGCAGGTGCAGGTCACCGCGAGCTCCTCGCCGTAGGGCACCAGCTCGACCCCGGCCTCCTCGGCGTGCTCGGCCACGTCCAGCGGCAGCTCTCCGACGAGGAGTGCCTCGGCCCGCTCGGCCGATGCGCCGAGGACCTCCGAGAGCGCGGCGACGTCGTCTGCGCTCAACACCGGAACCGTGCCGGTCACCGTCCACAACCCGCGCTCGTCATCGACCGCCGCGGCGAATCTCCCGGTCTCGACGACGAGACCTCCGATCCGCCCCGAGCGGGCGATCGAGCGGGCTCCGGAGAGCTGGTTGTCGTCGTACGCCAGCTCCTCGATCGCCCGCAGGAACGCCCGCCCCCACCACGACTCGACCCGCACCATCCCGCGCCGGTGCGGCTCGCGGGCGAAGGTCAACGCCAGGCTCATGAGGCGATCCGGCGGCGCTTCCGGCGCTGCTGGGGGCCGAGCTTGACCAGCTCGCGGAGCTCGGCGTTGGACAGCTCGGTGAAGGCGGCCTCGCCGCCTCCGAGGACCGCGTCCGCGAGGACCCGTTTGCGCTGCAGGAGCTCGGCGACGCGCTCCTCGACGGTGCCCTGGGTGATGAGCCGGTGCACCTGGACCGTACGCGTCTGACCGATGCGGTGAGCCCGGTCGGTCGCCTGGTCCTCGACGGCCGGGTTCCACCACCGGTCGACATGGATCACGTGGTCGGCGCGGGTCAGGTTGAGCCCGACCCCACCGGCCTTGAGCGAGAGCAGGAAGACCGGCACCTCACCGTCCTGGAAGCGCTCGACCATCCGGGAGCGTTCCGCGACCGGGGTGCCGCCGTGCAGGAACTGGTGCTCGACACCGGAGGCGGCCCAGTGGGCCTCGAGGAGACGGGCCATCGCGACGTACTGCGTGAAGACGAGCACCGCCCCCGACTCGGCGAGGACGGTCGAGACCAGCTCGTCGAGGATGTCGATCTTCTGCGACCGCCCGGTGATCCGGCCGCCCTCCTGCTTCAGGAACTGCGCCGGGTGGTTGCAGATCTGCTTGAGCCCGGTGAGCAGGCTCAGCACCAGGCCGCGACGCTGCGGGTCGTCGGCGTCGAGCCGCTCGATGCGGGCCATCGCGTCGCGGACGTACGCCTCGTAGAGCACCGTCTGCTCGCGGGTCAGCGACAGCAGGTGGTCGGTCTCGGTCTTGGGCGGCAGCTCAGGAGCAACCCCGGGGTCCGACTTGCGGCGCCGCAGCAGGAACGGGCCGACCAGCGCGGCGAACTCCTTCGCCTTCCCGACGTCGGCGCCGGCCTCGATCTGGCTCGCCCAAGCCCTCCGGAAGGCGAGGCGGCTGCCGAGCAGCCCCGGCACGCACCAGTCGAGCAGCGCCCACAGCTCGGTCAGGTTGTTCTCCACCGGGGTGCCGGTCAGCGCCACCCGGGCGTGCGACGGGATCTCGCGCAGCGCCTTCGCGGTCGCCGAGGCGGCGTTCTTCACGTGCTGCGCCTCATCGGCGACGACGAGCCCCCACGGCACCGCCGAGAGCAGCTCGGTGTCGCGCCGCATCGTCCCGTACGTCGTCAGCACCACGCCGCTCGCACCGTCGAGATCACGCTCGGCACCGTGATGGCGCCGCACCTCCACCTCGGGCGCGAACCGGGCGAGCTCGGCCTCCCAGTTGCCCAGCAGGCTCGCCGGGCACACCACCAGGGTCGGCCCGGCGTGCTCCTTCTGCCGATGGAGATGGAGCGCGATGGTCATCAGCGTCTTCCCGAGACCCATGTCGTCGGCCAGGCATCCGCCCAGGCCGAGCGAGGTGATCCCGGCCAGCCAGGTCAGCCCCTCGACCTGATAGCCGCGCAGGGTGGCCTGCAGCTCGGGTGGCACCTCGACCGCCGGGCCCGACGTCGCCGCGATCACCTCGTCCCGAAGCCGCGCGATCGAGGCCCCGACGATCACCTTCTCGCCCGGCGCCGCCTCGGCGACCTCCTTCGGCACCTGGCCGGTCAGGGCGACGGCCAGCGCCTCCCCGCCGCTGATCCGCTTGAGCAGCCGCTTGCGCGCACGGCGGAGCACCGAGGGATGGACGACCGCCCACGCACCTCTCAGCCGCAGCACCGGACCCGCGGCCGCCGCCAGCGCGTCCATCTCGGCGGCGTCCAGCGGCTCACCGCCGAGCGCCACCTGCCACTGGAAGGCGAAGAGGCCCTTCTCCCCGAGCGGCGACTCCCGCATCAGGTCCTCGCGCGCACGGGTGGAGGTCGACGGCGCCCGATCCACCGCCACCGACGTGGTCAGGTCGCGTGAGAGGGAGCGCGGCCAGAGCACGTCGACACCGCGCCCCTGGAGCCGCTCGACCCCGTCCTCGAGCAGGTCGACGACCTCGTCGTTCGCCAGGGTCAGGGACGAGGGCACCGGCAGGTCGAGCAGCCTGTCGAGCACGGGCCACGCCTCCGCGGCACCACGAAGGGCGACCTGCGCATGCGTACGCGCCCGGGGGCCGAACCCGTGATCGTCGGCCTCGTCCCACAGTCTCGCGGCGTCGGCCACGTGCAGGGGGTCGGCCTCGTCGTGCACCTGCGGCACGAGCGTCAGCGACCCGGCGAGCAGATCCTCCTCCGGGGCCTCGACCCGGAACGAGAGCCGCACCAGCGACGGCAGCGAGGCCGTCACCGGGCCCTCGTCGGTCCGATAGCGCGACAGCCGGGTCTGCAGCGACTCCCGGAACGCGCCCGATCCGGATGCCTTCGGCGCCGAGGTCGGCACCGCGTCCGCGACCGCGGCCACGACCTCTCGCACCAGGAGCTCGGCCGCCTCGTCGTCGAGATCCTCATAGGCGCGCGAGGAGGCCAGCAGCCGCACCCGCTCCTCGTCCTCCGGCGTGTAGCGGACCGCCCACGAACCATCGGCCGGCTCGAGCTGCCCCGCAGCCACGAACCGGAGCCCGAGATGAGCTGCCGACGCGACCAGAGCGACCGAGGGATGCAGGTCGGTCGCTGCGTACGCCTTCTTCAGCACCGGCAGCGCGGCCCGCATCGGCAACGACACCGACCGCCGCGAGTCCACGAACTCCACGGCCGAGTCCCGTGGCGGCTGCGCGGGCCGGAAGACCGCACGGCCGGTGACGGGTACGAAGGACATGGAGACGACCGTAGCCGCCACCACCGACTGTTTCTCATCCTCGAGGATGAGGGGTTCGCCCCCGAAGGTTGAGGCGCGCAGTTCGGGGCGCTGTCACGGTGACTGACATGACCGAGACCGCTCACCCACGCACCGCACTCCCGCCCGGACAGCGGGAGATCGACTTCTTCCCACGCTTCGGGCGACGTGTCGCCCAGCCCCCACCGGCCGTGTCCGCACGCCCGACGGTGGTCTTCGACGGAGCGCTCACCGCGCCGATCGAGATCGCCGTGGACGAGCTCGTCGGCGCTGATCGTCGCGAGCTCCATGCCGACTTCCACTGCGTGGCCGGCTGGTCGGTGACCGGCCTCCGCTGGGAGGGCGCCGCCTTCGCCGACGTCTATCGGCGGTACGTCGCACCGGCCCTCGTGCCCGGCACGACCGTCACTCACGCGATGGTCCGCGGCCTCGACGGCGAACACTTTCTCGCCGAGCTCGGCGATCTCCTGGCGGACGACGTCCTGCTCGCCGACCGGCTCGACGGCCGGCCGCTCGACGGCGCCCACGGCGCGCCGCTGCGACTGGTCAGCCCGGCGCAGTACGGGTACGCCAACATCAAGCATGTGTGCCGCATCGACGTGCTCGCCGGAGCGCCGTCGCCGGGGTCACCGCCGCTGCTCGACCGGCTGCTGCTGTCCCACCCGCGAGCACGAGTCTGGGAGGAGGAGCGCCACGGCACGCTGCCCGGCCGGCTCGTACGCCCGGTCTACCGAGCGATCAAGGTCTTCCTGCTCGCCGCGGCCGCTCGGCGAGGCAAGGTCGCGGGTGAGCCAGGTCACCATTCAAAAGTAAATAATGGCTAGGGGACCTATCAACTCACACGTAGGCTGTCAACCCGTGACAGACACTTCTGCCAAGCCTGAGAAGGCGCCCGACGATCACCTCGACAAGAGCGTGCTCATCGTCGCAGGCGTCGTAGTGCTCGGATCGATCATGTCGATCCTCGACATCACCGTTGTCTCCGTCGCACTGGAGACCTTCCAGCGCGAGTTCGACGCCACCTCTGCCGAGGTCGCCTGGACGATGACCGGCTACACCCTCGCCCTCGCGACGGTGATCCCGCTGACCGGTTGGGCCGCCGACCGGTTCGGCACCAAACGCCTCTACATGACCGCGATCGTGCTGTTCGCGCTCGGTTCGGCGCTGTGCGCGCTGGCCACCTCGCTGCCGATGCTGGTCGCCTTCCGCGTGATCCAGGGCCTCGGCGGCGGCATGCTGATGCCGCTCGGCATGACGATCCTGACCCGCGCCGCCGGCCCGGAGCGGGTCGGCCGTGTGATGGCGATCCTCGGCGTACCCATGCTCCTCGGCCCCATCCTCGGCCCCATCATCGGTGGCGCCCTGATCGACTCGGCCTCGTGGCACTGGATCTTCCTGATCAACATCCCGATCGGCGTCATCGCCATCGTCTACGCCTGGCGGGCGCTGCCCAAGGACCACGTCGAGCCGTCGCAGTCCTTCGACTTCCTCGGCATGGTGCTGCTGTCCCCGGGTCTGGCGCTGTTCCTCTACGGCGTCTCCTCGATCCCCGAGGCCGGCACGGTCCTGGACACCAAGGTGCTCTCCTTCATGGTCGCGGGCCTGGTGCTGATCGCCGCGTTCATCCCGTGGGCTTTGTCGTCCCGCAACGATCACCCGCTGATCGACGTACGCCTCTTCGGCAACAAGGAGCTCACCGTCGCGGTGATCACCCTGTCGATCTTCGCGATGGCGTTCTTCGGTGCCTCGCTGCTCTTCCCGCTCTACTACCAGCAGGTACGCGGCGAGGACGCCCTCCACGCCGGCCTGCTGCTGGCTCCGCAGGGCCTGGGCGCGATGGTCACGATGCCGATCGCCGGCATGCTCGCGGACCGCACCGGCCCGGGCAAGATCGTGCTCAGCGGTCTCACCACGATCGCGGTGGGCATGTTCATGTTCTCGCGGCTCGACGAGGCCACGCCCTACTGGTACCTGCTCCTGTCGCTGTTCATCATGGGCCTCGGTATGGGCGCGACGATGATGCCGACCTTCGCCGCCGCCCAGGCGACGCTGCGCGAGCACACCATCGCCCGAGGTACGACCCTGGTGAACATCGTCCAGCAGGTCGCCGCCTCCGCCGGCACCGCGCTCTTCTCGGTGCTGCTCACCAACGCGCTGGCCGGCAAGGAGTCGATCTCCGCGGCCGGTGACCTCGCCGACGAGCTCGGCGTCTCCTCGGACGGCCTGGAGAAGTTCCTGGCCGACCCGGCCAACCAGCAGAAGGTCGGGGAGGCTGCCGCGTCGCTGGGTCTCGACCCGGCCAAGCTGCCGGAGCTCTTCCAGGCCATTCCGGCCGAGATGGCCGAGGCCTTCTCGGCCACCTTCGTGATCGCCGCGATCCTGGTGCTCGTCACGCTCATCCCCGCGTGGTTCCTGCCCAAGAGCAAGGCCGAGCACGGAGCCGCCGCTCCGACGGTCCTCCACTGACCCGCTCACGTGCGCGTACGCAGGGCCGGGCTGCCACTGGCAGCCCGGCCCTCGTCGCGCTCGTCTGCCTGATCGCCCTCGCTGGCTGCGGATCCCCCGCATCCTCGGACGCCGATGACGCGTACGCTCTCCCGCCGACCGAGGGCACATTCGACTACCAACTCGGCGGAACCGCTGATCAGCTACCAGACGGCACTCCCATCGACGTGGTCGCACGCGACGCCACCACCGAGCCCCTCGATGGCGCCTACAACGTCTGCTACGTCAACGGCTTCCAAACCCAGCCAGGCGCCGACTGGTCCGATCGCCCGTCCGCACTTTTGCGCGACGCCTCCGGCGATCCCGTACGCGACCCCGACTGGCCCGACGAGATCGTCCTCGACCCCTCCACCGCATCTGCACGTGCGGCGATCCTCGAGGTCATCGGCCCGATCATCCAGGGATGCGCCGACGACGGCTTCGACGCCGTCGAGATCGACAACCTCGACACCTGGACCCGCTTCGACTCGATCTCCCGGGAAGGCGCCTTCGCCCTGGCCGCGGCCTACGTCTCCGCTGCTCACGACGCGAATCTCGCGATCGCCCAGAAGAACGCCGCCGAAGCCGCCCGCCCCGCCCACGACGACCTGGGCTTCGACTTCGCCGTCGTCGAAGAATGCGGCGCCTACACCGAGTGCGCCGCCTACACCGATGTCTACGGCTCGCACGTGCTCCAGATCGAATACCCCGACTCCCTCGCCGAAGCCGACCTCTCCTTCGCCGATGTCTGCGCCGACCCCACCCGCTCCCCGCTCACCATCCTCCGCGACCGCGACCTCGTAGGACAGAACGAGCCGGCGTACGTCTACGACGCCTGCTGAAGGGCCGCATCCTCTGGGTCGGCATGTGCTTCCGCGTTGCACCCCTTTCTCCGCCGGCGCGCGAAGCCATTGGACATTGACGTACCCAAACCGCAGAACTTGGGCTTAAATGTTGAAGTGCTGCAGCGGGGCTCATCCCTCGCAACATTCTCGGGCTGAAGGAGTTGCCATGGATCTTCGGGTGGATCCCGCAGACGTCCGCCGTGCATCGAAACGGTACACAGAGGTAGTAGACGGCCTGAACAAGCCGAAGGCGTGCCCTCAACCCGCCTCCGGTCAGATCGGGCACATCGAGATCACGGACTGGCTTTCCGATCTGCGTGACGATCTGAAGGACGCCCGTCAGGGGCTAGCGACCGAAACAGAGAAGCTCGCAGGCTCTCTCGGTGACGCGGCGGCCGCTATCCAGGGGGCCGACCAGGACGCCGGCGACCATGCATCCGACATCGAGCGAGGCATCAGGTGCTCCGATGGCGGGCAACGAGTGCCACTCCCTGCGATCTGGGGCGGAAGACGCCCCAGCGAGTCCAATGACCTTCTCGGTCACTTCGACGGCAACTCTCCGGCCCCGAAAGCCGATCCGATGCCAGCCGAATGGAACGATGGCGGGAGTGTCTCTGGAGTCCGCCCAGTCCGGACCGATGGAAGTGGATCGTGAGTTTGCCTTCCGGGGCTTCGCTAGGCTCGACCAAAGATCCGACGGAGTTGATCAGAGGATCCGTCACCGCGGTCGGAGAGCAGGTCATGGCCCTCGAAGAAGAGGCGCGCAGTGCAGCCAAGCTCGCAGCCGAGTTCGAACACGTAGAGATCCCCGATTGGACGGGCATCACCCAAATGGCCTACTCGCTTACGCGGGTCGGACTAGTCCGGAAGTGGGACCTCTATGTCGAACGCTTGAAGCGTTCAGCACTAGCCCTAGAGTCCTACGCAACCTCATTAAGGTCGGCGCAGAACTCTGCCGCAGACGCGGTCGCCAAGTGGGATGAGGCCGAGGCAGCAACCAGGTCTGCCGAAGCCAACCACCAGGATGATATCGACGCTTACAATCGACAGGTCACCGCCCACAATTCTGCAATTCACTCGGGCCAGGTAGTCCCACCGATCGCGCTGACCCAGCCTGGACCATTCAAGGATCCCGGCCAACCCCTGCGTGAAGAGGCGCAGCAGATCCTCGATGACGCGCGAAGCACTTTTGATTCAGCCGGATTAGCGGCTATATCACAAGCAGCCTTCGACGAGCAGGAGAGTTCCCTAGGCACATCCCTTCCGGATGCGATATCAAAACTAAAAGATGGCGACCCCAAAGCCCTTATAGCTGTCATAGACAAGTTGCGTTCCGCTTTTAGGGAAGCCGGAATACCAGGAGACGTCTTCGGCGCCGAAGGCACCCTCGAAGGATTCAAGGTTGACGGCGAAAATATTCAGTTCATTGGCGCCAACGGCGAAGCCTATGTCTACAAGCTCGAAGAAAAGTGGACCGAAGACGTAGGCGAACTAAAGATCAGCGGGGATGGAACATACACACTGTATAGCGCAGACGGCGAGATCGCCGCCAAGCTTACCAAAGAAGGGTTGACCCTCGAAGCCAACGCCCACATCAATCTGATCAACGGAAAACGCGAGTTCAGCGCGGAGCATGGATATCTGAAAGGCGACCTTTCCGCCTATGGCAGCGGCGGCGCCGAGACAGAGAACTCGCTAACGCTCAACAATAAGGGTGCCCATGTCGGAAGCGAAGCCTTTGCGGGCGGCAAGATCGGCGGTGGCGGTAAAGTCGGGGCCGGCGGATTGGGGGCGGGAGCCGACGTCGAGGGTTGGGCCGGCGCTGGATACGCAGCCGACCTGGATGTCGGCTGGGAAGACGGTCGCGTGAACATCAAAGCAGCCGCAGGACTCGCCGTGGGCCTTGGCGCAAAGGTGACCCCGGAGGTAGTCCTAGACTTTCCCGAAATGTACGACACCGGAAAAGATATGATCGCGCACCCGGATCAGATAGCTGACAATTTCTCAATGACCCCGGACGAGTGGATCACAACCGCCAGAGACACAGACGGCGCCAGGAAGGTCATCGACCATATGACGTTTGACCCGGGCGAAGCGAGGAAGACAGGGGAATCGGTAGCGAAGTTGATTGGGGGACTTCTATGACGGCGGCACTCCCTATTCCGGTCGAGATCGAAATGCCCAACAGAGAATGGCGCCAAGTCGATCCTGAATCGCTCGACGCAGAGGATGCAGCGTTTGCAGCCGTAAGGTTCGGCTTCCACACGGAGAACTACGTTCCCATTCTTAGCGTCAGGGGATCGGTCCGGACCGATCCCGCGAGCCTTGAGGAAATCGCTGACGAGACGCGCGTGTCTCTGCTTGATCAAGGGGCGGCCGTATATGTGGTGAAGCGAGCTCGAACTGGGTCGTCGCGTGCCCCTGCTCTCGTCCAACTCCTCGAAGTGGAAGCGAACATCGAGGGGACGCGATTCGACCTCTACCAAGCACAGGTAATTGAAGCCGTGGTAGATGGAGACGACCCTCGAAAGCGCATCGTGCTCATCTTCACGGTGACGTGCAAGTACAGCCAGTGGGCAACTGTGGGATCCGAATTTCGCGACTTCATCGAGCGAGTGGTCATCGTTCCCGGAGCAGAAGATATGCTCGCCGCCCGCTGACAACGCTTCTAGTTTTCGTCGACCTGAATTTCGTACTTGGCATCGGTGCCCTCGACCGACGTCACCGTGACGGTGAGTCCAAGAGTGTCCCCGCCCGCAGTAAGGGTGCACCGGATCTCGCTACCAACCTCTGCCTTCAGATCGCCAGGGCAGTCGACCTTGTCAGGACGCTGCCCAGCCATCTTCTCCAGCTGATCAGTCACGTTCTTCTCGAGGTCGTCCTCAGCGATACTTCCACAGGCAGCAAGCCCAAAGAGCGCTGCGATCGCGATCGTAGAGGATGCCACTTTCCGTCCGAGCATGGGTGGTCCTTGAGTGTTGACGACGTTCGATGTCTGCACTCTAATGCAAACGGCGTCAACTTCCGGCGACACTGAGGTGTGACGACACCTGCAACCGCGATTCACGGCTTCCGCGAGGCTCGCTGTACCGCCTTCGCACTGTAGCCCCGCAACTCGGCATGCCTGGGACGCGTCCATCCTCCACTGTCGGGCACGACGAAGCGCAGAGGAGGCGCTGGTGGCGCACATGAAGGTTCCGAGGTAGGAATGAGACATGCCGACGCCGCTTCCCGAGATGCTCCCACAGATCGTGAACCTCAACCTGCCAACGGAGCCCTTCAGCTACTACGCCCAAGGGACGCAGATCATTGGCTGGTGGGACATCGTCAAAGCCACGACCCTCTACGCGACTGAGATCGAACACATCGACAAGTCATACCGACTGACTGTGACTCTGGATGAGCGCAGCGGCACGTATGACTACCAAGACTTCAGCACCGAGGTGGAAGCTCGCGTCGGCTTCACCGAGGATGGCTTCGCGATCGGTGGCGAGAAGTCTTGGTCTTCCGGCAAGTCGATCAGGAAGGAGGCAGGCTTCTCGTTCGGTGGCTTCGGATCGAGTTCCACCGGCGGGAAAGACCCCGAGGTCGGCTTCCAGCCCGTTGTGTACACATTTGAGACGAGTCGCATCAAGGATCCGCTCTTCGCATGGCTCCAGTCGCACGGATGGAAACACAAGGGCCTGCTGGGCAAGCTCTTCGCACGCTGAACGTACCGAGTCCGCTCCGATCGAGAACTGTCCAGACGGCCAACGCCGTTCAGCGATGTTGGCGGTCCAGCATCCGGGAGCAGTCCTCATCGAACTGAACGAGTCAGCTTCGCTTACCGTCGTTGTCGTCGGGCGCGTTCGGGACCCACCCGCGGGACGCGTTGGGGTCCAGGACGTCGCTTGCGGTCTCGGTCCAGTCGTCGGTGTAGTCGGCTTCCCACTCTTGGTTCTGGCTGCCGTTCTGGTCCCGCTTCTTGGCACCGCGGCCACCCGCTCCACCGGCTCCGCCTCGGCCACCGGCGCCGCCCCGGCCGGCGCCACGTCCTCCGGCACCGGTGCCACGCGCGCCTGCTCCCGTACCACGCGCGCCTGCTCCCGTACCGCGCGCGCCTGCACCACGGCCGCCAGCGCCTGCACCACCTCCCGCCCGTGCGCCGGCAGTGCCCGCCCTGGCGCCTGCGGATCGGGCAGCGGCTGATCTCGATGCAGCGCCGGCGGTTGCTGCTTTGGCAGATGCACCAGCGGAGAGCTTGCTGGCGATCGCCTTGGCCACACCGGCACCGAGCAGGGCTCCCCCGCCGGCGATCGCGAGGGCAGACATCCCGCCAGCACCGCCTGCCAGCGGCGCGAGGCCGTCAGCGGTCTCGACCATCGCGTACGAGGTCGCGGGAGCGGGGGTGCCGTCGGCGTTGATCCACTCAGTGCCGTTCCACTCGGGCTTGTTCTCAGCCTTGTGCGCCTCGATGTTCGCCTTCTCCTGAGCGATCAGCTCGTGGCCCCAGCCGTCAGGGTAGAGGGTGCCAGAGTTGTACTTCGCCATCCGCGCCTTCGCGGCCTGGATCTGGCTGTAGGACCCCGGCTGCGATCCCGATGTCCCCGCCGGGAGCGGCTCAGAGTTGGTGCCATCGTCATACAGAGCACGGATCTTCGGCTCGTCCTCGCGCACCGCATCGTCAACGTAGCCGACCTGTGCAGCTGCCTCAGTTTCCGCATGCGCGATCGCCGCCTCAGCGGCCGCATGTTCAGCCTGCTTGTTCTTCAGCGCCGCCGCGTTCGCCTCACCATCCACGCCCGTCCCACTGGTCGGGTAGTCCGCTGGGTCCGGCGCCGGACCATGCGACTTCGGCAGACCGGCCGCCAACGTGGCGTACTGCGACCGAGCCGTTGACAGCGTGCCTCGGTAATGCCGCAACGCGGCAACCGCTTCCTTCAGCACGTCGCTCTTGTCTGCCGTCTTCTCACCCGCCTGCTGCATACCTTGTCGTGCAGCCTGACCAGACTCCGAAGACGAGGAGAACCCATCTTCGACCTTCTTGCCGTTTTCATGGAGAGTGCGTCCCGCGGCACGGAACGTGCGCTCTCCGTCGTTCCAACGGTCAGTCAGTGCGTCGAGGACAGCCTCGTCGGCACCTTCGACATACGCCTTAAGCCGAGCCATCCAAGGGCCTTGTACGCCAGCCATGTCGTGTCCCCTCCCGAGAACGATTCGAGGGGCACAGACGACCCCGACCACTGAAATTACACCGTGCGATCCCTGGACCTGCCAAGCGATTCCGGAGAACTGCTCTAGGGTCATGGCCCATGAAGACGTCTCGGGCGATCACCATCGCCGCATTGGCCACCTCGCTCAGTATTGTCCTTGCCGGGTGCGGGAGCGACGAAAGCCCGACCACCGATCCCACGAGAAGCACGTCGGCCAACTCCACGTCCGAGGCGTCCCCCGGCCAGAGCCCTAGCGACCCGACTGTGCCTGCTGACTGGCAGGTCGCATCGGTCGACGTCGCTCAGCTCCAAGTTCCTCCAGACTGGACTCTCAGCTCCAACCGCAAGCAGTCCCAGACGATGCGTGCGCCAAAGAACTCTGTCGGGCTCTCCCCGGGCTCAGGTGGGCTCATGGCTGATGCCTACGGCGCCGACGGAGAACTCGACGAAGCCGTTGGGGGACTTGCGAAGCTCGTTCACAGCCAACTGAAGGAAGACTCCAGCCTCACCAAGATCGAGCGACTTCCTGATGAGACCATCAACGGGACGTCCTTCTACCACTTCCGCGCCGAGACCGAGTTCACCTGGCAAGACCACTACGGAACCGTCGCGTCAACGACTCGCGATCAGGTCACGGTCACCTGGGAGTTCAACAAGTCTGATATCGACCGGAAGGGCGCCGAGACGCTGATCACACCGATCATGGCGACGTACAAGACCCTCTAAGTCCCATCCGAGGAGGGCGTCAGATCGGCATGGACTTCCCGAACGCGGTGCCCTTCCTGTTGAACATCACCAGCGGGTTGCTCAACGCCTGTAGCGCCTCTGCCATGGTCTGCGCCACCGCGGCCTGGCCTTCGTCGGTCTCCATGATGTCGGTCTGGGCGTCATGAGTTGCGGTGGCGTACTTATCCAAACCCCGCACCGTGTCCTGCTTCGCCTCGATCAGATTCGCATGCGCCCGCGCGACCGTCTGCGCCAACGACTGACCCAACGCCGACCCGCCGAACGCTGCGGCAGCAGGAGCGTCCCCCAGATTAAGACTCTTCACGAGGTCACGCTCCGCGACTAGGTTCTTGTGGGCATCGTTCAGCTTGTCGAGGTCGGCCCTGATCTCGTCGGTGTCACCCATGCTGATCCTCCCGCTGAATCCGTGCGTACCCCCGCCGGGTGCGCGACATCAGTACATCACTCCGCACACCGTTTGTCAGCGCGCGATTAGCTTGCCGCTGAAGTCGTTGGGGCTCCATCCGTGCGGCTGCAACTATCCGAAGAGAGGATCTTTGGTTCGGCTCGCCTCGAAAGAGACGATGACTGACTGGATGTCCGTCGCCGCGACATCCTCTTGTCAAGCCGAGCGAAGCGGCAGCAAGGGTCAAGATCGTTCGTGCTCAAGTTCCGTCCCGCGCAGGCAGCGTCGACGTCAACTCACGGGCCGCCCTCCGAGGGCGACGGGGAGGGATGCGTAGCCGCGGAGGATGCGGGTGGGGCGGCGTACGGCTTCGCCTTCGACATGCAGATCGGGGTAGCGCTCGAACAGGAGGCGGAGGCCTACGCGGGCTTCGAGGCGGGCGAGGCTGGCACCTAGGCAGAAGTGGGCGCCGGCGGAGAAGGAGAGGTGCTGGTCGGCGTTGGGGCGGGTGATGTCGTACGTGTCGGGGTCCTCGAACGCCGACGGGTCGCGGTTGGCGCCACCGAGGACGACGGCGACGGCGGTGCCCTTGGCGACGTCCACGCCCGCCACGTTGGTTGCGGCGTAGGCCTCGCGGACGGTGGCCATGACCGGCGGGTCCCAGCGCAAGGTCTCCTCGATGACGCCGTCGACGAGCGACGGATCGGCGAGAAACAGCGCGCGCTGGGACGGGTGAGCGTCCAGAGCGGCCACCGCGTTGCCGAGCAGGTTGACGGTCGTCTCGAAGCCCGCCGCCAGGAGCAGGAGGCCGAGGGCGTGGAGCTCGATGTCGTCGAGATCGCCCGCGATGACCAGGGCGCTGAGGAGGTCGTCACCCGGGTCGGCGCGAAGGTGGCGTACGTGGTCCTCGAACCAGTGGTGGAGCGACCGCATCGCGGTCTCGACCTGCGAGTAGTCCCGCCACGACAGTCCCGGATCGAGGATCGCGGCAGCCTGGTCACCCCAGCGGAGGATGTCCGGCCGGTCCGCTTCAGGCACGCCCAACAGCTCGGCGATGACGGCGATCGGGAGCTTCGCGGCGTATCTCTCGATGATGTCGACCCGCCCCTCGCGCGGGTCGATCTCGTCGAGCAGGTCGCCGGCGACCGCGGTGACCATCTCGGCCATCGAGCTGATCCGGCGGGCGGTGAACGCCTTGGAGACGTGCTTGCGGTAGCGGGTGTGCAGCGGCGGGTCGACGGCGAGCATCGACGGCGGGTCGACCGGGCCCAGGGCGTCAGGAGCGCTCACCTTCCCGAGCAGCCATCGCAGCGGCACGGGCAGCTCGCCCTGGCCGTCACCGACGCCGAAGTCGCTGCTGCGAAGGATCTCATCGGCAGCGGCGTACGAGACCGTGCCGGCCATGAACGGGTTGGTGTGAACCGGGCCGCGCGCTCGCAGACGGCGGTAGTCCGGTACGTCCCGCGACCACATCAGCTCGGCGAGCGGGTCGCCGCGTCTCGACGCGAGGCTCAGCACCGCACGGTTGATGCCCTGGGAGAGTGCCCAGCGGGCGTACGACCTCGACCGCTCGATCGGCGACAGCTCACGCCGAGGCATCGGCCAGCTCCTCCCGGAACTCGTGCGTGCCGATCCGGCCCATCAACGGGGCCAGCTCGGCCAGCAGGTCGGCGAAGGTCGCCTCGTACTCCTCCTGGGACAGCGTCGGGTCGAGCTGCGCCTGGAACCGGATCCGCCAGCGGTGCCGGAGGGCCTGGGCCAGCCGTTCCGGGGTGCCGAAGGCCTCGGCATAGGCCGGCGACCACGGCAGCCGGTGTGCGAAGCCGGATCGCAGCTCGGCCTCCGCCTCGTTCAGCAGCCGGTAGCGCTCATGGGTCTGGTTCCACGTCATGGTCCTCACCGTCTCCGTCGTCGTCGCGATGGTTCGACGCTACGGATCCGCCTCACGCCTGCGCATCGGCCGCTGGCAGGCACCTGCGTTCCTACCGTGGTAGCAGGCCGACCGCCTGCCGTGGGCGGATGCGGCCCGGGTCACGCGTTCCTAGACTTGGTCGTATGAGTGTCCTGGGCCTGGCTCGCGATGTGCGCGACTTCCTGGACCGTCGCGTACGTAGCAAGGACCTCGACGTCCCCTGGTGGGCGCCACTGCTGTCGGCTGCCGCACTCATCGGCGTGGTCGTCGTGGCGGTGCTTCAGCGCGAGCTCGACCCCCCGATGGTGCTGGCGGGGCTGGTCATCGTCATCCCGTCGCTGAGCATGTTCTTCATCCCGTCCTCCAGCGAATGGCTCACGCACCACATGTGGGTCATCGATGTGGCGCCCACGCTCGTGGGCGCGGGCTGGCTGATGTCCCAACCCGCGACGGCGTTCTGGCCCCAGCACGACTTCGCGCCGGCTGTGCTGGTGCCGATCACGCTCGAGATGGTCATCCGCGAGGGTCTCCGCACCGGCACTCTCTACGGGATCGCCTCGGGGGTGGTGATGTGGGTCTTCGCCGCGGACACCCGCAGCGGCGTGGGGGTCCACCTGCTGCTGCTCTTCGTCGGCTGGGTCTGCGGCCTGATGATGCTCGCCCAGATGCGGGCGCTGCGCGCCGAACGGCTCGCGCGGGCGCAGGAGCACGCGCGGGCCACGGAGGCCGAGCGCACCCGGATCGCGCGCGAGATCCACGATCTCGTCGGACACTCGCTGTCGATAACCCTGCTGCACCTGACCGCGGCTCGGCGGGCCGTCGCCGAGGGGGACGACCCGGACGAGGCGGTGTCCGCTCTCGTCGATGCGGAAGCTGTCGGGCGCCGGGCGATGGCGGAGATCCGGCGTACGATCGGCGGGCTGTCGGCCTCCGGCGCGGGGACGACACCGCTCCCCGGTGCACCAGACGTGATTCGGCTCGTCGAGGACGGCCGCAGCGCCGGGCAGTCGATCACGTTCTCGACCACCGGCAACCTCTCCGAGGTCGATGCGGGGGTGGGGCTGGGCGTCTACCGGATCCTTCAGGAGTCCCTCGCCAACGCCATCCGTCATGCTCCCGGCGCGCCGGTCTCGGTCTCCTTGGCCGTGGACGAAGGCGTACGTCTCTCGGTCGAGAACCCGCTCGTCGACCCGCGGCGCGGGGTCGGCGAGGGGTCCGGGCTGGCCGGTATGGCGGCCCGCGCCGAGCAGCTCCGCGGCCGGTTGTCGGCGGGAGCCGAGGAGTCGATGTGGAAGGTTGACCTGGTGATCCCACCGCACTGTCTCGTACGCAAGGCTCTCGCATGACGTCGATCAACCCCGCCGCCGGCAGCACAGCCTCGCCGATCCGGGTGATCGTGGTCGACGACCAGGAGCTCGTACGCAGCGGCCTGCGCCGCATCCTGCGACGGCGCGACGGGCTGGAGATCGTCGCCGAGTGCGGTGACGGCTCGGAGGTGGTCGCGGCTCTCGAGGCCCACCCGGCCGATGTCGTGGTCATGGATCTTCGGATGCGGGAGATCGACGGGATCACCGCCACCGGCCTGGTGCGGGCGCTGCCCTCGGCGCCGCCGGTGCTGGTATTGACCACGTTCGACGAGGACGAGCTCGTCTCCGGCGCCCTCCGTGCCGGGGCCGCCGGTTTCATCCTCAAGGACTCGCCCGCCGAGGAGCTGGTCATGGCCGTACGCTCCGTCGCCCTCGGCGACGCCTGGCTCGACCCCGCCATCACCGGCCGCGTCCTGGCCACCTACCGCTCCGCCGTCGCGCCGTCGGCGTCGAGCACCGTCGAGGTCTCCGAGCTGACCGACCGCGAGCTCGAGGTCCTCCGCGGCGTCGCCTCCGGCTGGACCAACTCCGAGATCGCCGAGCGCCTCGTCATCTCCGAGCTCACCGTCAAGTCCCACATCGGCCGCATCTTCGCCAAGCTCGACCTCCGCGACCGTGCCGCCGCCATCGTCTTCGCGTACGACCACGGCATCGTCCGGCCGGCGATCTGACCGGCGGAGGGGTCAGGTGGTGGTGGCGAGGACCAGGGGATGGACGGTGGCGGCGCCGGCGTCGAGCAGGGCGCGGGCGGCGAGGGTGACGGTCCAGCCGGTCGCGATGCGGTCGTCGATGAGGAGTACGTCGGCGCCCGGTGGGACATCGGCGTGGAGCGAGAAGCGGCGGCCGATGGCGGCGACGCGCTGGGCGGAGTTGGAGGCGCCCTGGCCGGGGCCGACGTCGGGGTCGACGATGGCCCACGAGCCGAGGACCGGGACGCGAAGATAGCGCGAGAGGCCTTCGGCGAAGTCGCGGGTGAGGGTGGGACGGGTGGCGGACTCGACGTAGACGATGCCACCGACCCGGGGCCGCCAGTCACCTAGGACCTCGACCACCGCCCGCACGAGCGGCACCGGAACAGGGCCGTCCTGGGCGGGTTCGCGGAAGAGGTCGCGCAGCGCCTGGCCGTAGCCGAGGTCGGTCAGCCGCGCGACCGCGCGACCCTCGAGCGGACCCTCCTTGATCTTGCCCTTGAGCGCGATGCCGAGCCGATCGAGACCGGTGGGCCACATCTTCTTCGGCTCCACGACGACTCCGGGACGCGACAGTCGCGCCGAGGCCTCCTCGACCGCACCCTCGGAGACCGACGACGTCACCGCGAAGCCACCGCAGTTGTCGCACCGGCCGCAGTCGACGGCGCCCGGATCGTCGAGCTGCTCGCGCAGGAACCGCATCCGGCACTGGTCGGTCGAGATGTAGGCGAGCATGGCGTCCTGCTCCCGGCGCCGGGCCTCGGCGACCCGCGCGTACCGCTCCGCGTCGTAGTCCCACGGGACTCCGGTCGCCTCCCAGCCACCACCGACCCGGCGAGCGGCGCCGTCGACGTCGAGCACCTTGAGCATCTGCTCGAGGCGCGACCGCGACAGGTCGACGTACGTCTCCAGCGCCTGCGTCGACAAGGCCCTGCCCGCCTCGGAGAGGACGCCCAGGGTCTGGCGCACCTGCTCCTCCCGCGGGAAGGCCAGCGATGCGAAGTAGGCCCAGATGTCGCGGTCCTCGATGCCGGGGAGCAGCACGACAGAGGCGTCGGAGGTGCCACGGCCGGCGCGGCCGACCTGCTGGTAGTAGGAGACGGGCGAGGAGGGCGCGCCCATGTTGACCACGAACCCGAGCGTCGCGTCGAAGCCCATCCCCAGCGCCGAGGTCGCCACCAGCGCCTTGACCTTCCCGGCGGCCAGCGACTCCTCCAGCTCGGCCCGCTCGGCCGCCTCCGTACGCCCCGAGTAGGCGGCCACGTCATGGCCTCGGGAGCGCAGATAGTCGGCGATCTCCTCGGTCGCGGCCACGGTCAGGCAGTAGACGATGCCGGAGCCGGGCTGCTCGGAGAGATGGTCGGAGAGCCAGGCGAGCCGCTGCTCGGGGGTCTTCAGCGTGACCACCCCGAGCCGCAGCGACTCCCGGTCCAGCGATCCCCGGAGCACGAGAACCCCCGAACCCATCTGCTCGGCGACGTCCGCGGTCACCCGGGAGTTGGCGGTGGCGGTCGTCGCAAGCACCGGGATCCCCTCGGGAAGATCGGCCAGCAGTGTGCGGATCCGGCGGTAGTCGGGCCGGAAGTCGTGCCCCCAGTCGGAGATGCAGTGAGCCTCGTCGACCACCAGCAGGCCGCACTCGGCCGCCAGCCGGGGCAGCACCGCGTCGCGGAACTTCGGGTTGTTGAGCCGCTCGGGCGAGACCAGCAGGACGTCGATCTCGCCCGCGTGGATGGCTTCCTCGATCGAGGCCCAGTCCTCGGGGTTGGTCGAGTTGATCGTCACCGCCCGGATCCCGGCCCGCTGCGCCGCCGCGATCTGGTTGCGCATCAGCGCGAGCAGCGGCGAGACGATCACGGTCGGCCCGAGACCCGCCTCGCGGAGCAGCAGCGTGGCCACGAAGTAGACCGCCGACTTCCCCCAACCGGTCTTCTGCACGACCAGCGCCCGGCGACGCTCGACGGCGAGCGCCGAGATCGCCGACCACTGGTCCTCGCGCAGCGTCGCGTCATCGCGGCCCACGAGGGCACGCAGATGCGCCTCGGCACGAGCACGTACGTCGGTGGCCAGATCAGTCATGCACCTAGGTCTACCAGGGACCACCGACTACTTCCCCAGCGCCAACATCGGCCAGTCGGAGAGGTCGCTCAGCATCTGACGATCGTGCGTGGCCACCACGACCGCCGCCTGCGTCGACCGCAGAGCGGCCGTCAGCTCGTCGACCAGCCCGGCCGAGAGATGGTTCGTCGGCTCGTCCAAGATCAGCAGCTGCGGACGCGAGGCCAGCCGCAGCGCCAGCTCGAGCCGCCGCTGCTGCCCCTGGGACAGCTGCGTTGCAGGCGTACGCCGCGCCTCGGCGTCCACGAGTCCGGTCGACCGCAGCGACGGGACCGCCCGTTCTGGCACCACCCCGGCGGCGACCAGCCGGCCGCAGTGCCGATCGTAGATCTCGGCTGCGGTCAGCCCCGGATCCCAGGACGGCTCCTCCTGTCCGACCAGCGCGACCCGCGTTCCCGCCGAGGTCCGCACCGACCCCGCCGACGGCACCAGGATCCCGCTCATGACCTGCAGCAACGTCGACTTGCCGGCGCCGTTCGGTCCGGTGACCAGCAACCGGTCGCCGGCGTCGATCTCGACGGAGACGGGCCCGTCCACGCGGCCCGGAACACTGACCGCGTCACACCGCAACAGGGTGCCCGCTCCCGGCGAGAGCACGGGAAAGCCCAGCGACATGGGCGGCTCCGGCACAGAGATGCGGTGCGCCTCGAGCGCCGCGAGGTCGCGGTTGAAGGACCGCACCAACCCCGGCGCACGAGTCTGTCGCTGATGCTTCCCGGTGCCCTTCGGCGGCCGCCAGCCGGTGCTCAGCCGATCCCGCGCCGCGGAGACCGAGTCCTGCAGACGCCGGTGCTCCTCCTGCTGGGCCGCATGGTCCTGCTCCCAGCGCTCCCGGTCGCGACGGCGGCCGTCCTGCCAGCCCAGGTAGCCCCCGGCATAGGTCCTGGGCCGACCGTCCTCGCTCGGGTCCAGGTCGAGGAACTCCTCACCGACCGCACGCAGCAGCGCGCGGTCGTGAGAGACGAGCACGACGCCCCCGGCATGTGCCCGGATCCGCTCGGTCAGGAACGCCAGCCCGGACGCGTCGAGGTGGTTGGTCGGCTCGTCGAGCACGAGGAGGTCGTGGTGCGCCCCGAGCAGGCAGGCCAGCCGCACCCGGTAGCGCTGGCCGACCGACAACGTCACCAGCTCGCGGGCAGGGTCGGTGCAGGCACCGAGCGCCTCGAGAGCGATCTGCACCCGGCGGTCGGCGTCCCAGGCATCCAGCATGGTCGCGCGCTCCAGCGCGGCGGCGTACGTCCCGGACGTGTCCGCCGGGTCTTCGGACAGCGCCACCGCAGCCTCGTCGAGCGACCGGAGCGCGGCGTGCGACTCGGCCAGCGCGGCCGAGGTGAGGGTGCCGACGGTGTCCCCAGGACGTACGTCCAGGGCCTGCTGCGCCAGACCGAGCCTGCCGTGCCGCTGGACACGGCCGGCGTCGGGGACGAGCAGTCCGGCGAGGACATGGAGGAGGGTGGTCTTGCCCCGGCCGTTCTCGCCGACGACGGCCAACCGGGACCGGTTGGCGGCGGAGACGGTCAGGGAGACGTCACGCAGGACGGGGCGCCCGCCCCGGGTGACCGAGATGTCCTCGGCGCGCAGGTGGGCAGAGGTGTGGTGGGTCTGTACAGACACGACAGTGAACTTCCAGCTCGCATACGGGAGCCGGGAGCGCGATGGCAGCTACCCGGCAGAGGGCCGGACAGCGGCGGGAGTATGCCTCGGAGCGCCGCCGTCAGGCGACGGGACGCAGGCGCATGTAGGCGATACCGGAGTGCATGCCTCCACGGTAGCCAGCCACGACCCGTCCACGCGAACCGTTATTCACCCAGGTGCACATGACAACGCCGAGCCGGCGCTGTTGGTCCTCCCCCACGGGGACCCGCAGAACCGGCCCGGCATCTCCAGTATGCGTCCAATCGCCGCACCGACATAACCACACGCCCGAATTCGTACTTTAGTTACCAAAAGCGGTCGACGACGCCCTCTTTTGAAGGGAGGGCGCCGTCGAAACCGCTGGTGGAGAGGAGGGATTCAGGTCAGCTCACGGAGACCGCGGTCCACGTCGCCTCGACGGCCGCGACCTCGGGGCTGGAGGCACCGTAGAGGTCCGAGGCCGCCTTCACCGTCGCGTCGCGCGCACCGGCGTAGTCGGTGGTCGAGGTGAAGTAGGTCGAGTTGGCACGGAACCAGATCTGCTCCGCCTTGTCGCGACCGATCCCGGCGATGGTCGAGCCGTCACAGGTCGTGCTCGAGTGCTCGACCCCACCGATCGTCTTCGCACCCGAGCCCTCGGAGAGCAGGTAGAAGAAGTGGTTGCCGACACCGCTGGAGTAGTGGACGTCGAGGTCACCGGTCGAGGAGGACCAGCAGTTGACCGAGTTGCCGTCGAAGGACGGGTTGTCCATCCGGCGCAGCGGGTCGCCACCGTCGAGGATGAAGGACTCACCGATCAGGTAGTCGCCCTGGTCCTCGGCATTGTCGGCGTAGAACTCGACCGCCGTCCCGAAGATGTCCGAGGTGGACTCGTTCAGCCCGCCGGACTCACCGGAGTACTCCAGGCCCGAGGTGTGCTCGGTGACACCGTGGGTCATCTCGTGGCCCGCGACGTCCAGCGAGACCAGCGGGCCGTAGCCGACACCGTCGCCGTCGCCGTACGTCATCTTCTCGCCGTCCCAGAAGGCGTTGACGTAGCCGTTGCCGTAGTGGACCCGGTTGTAGGAGCCCGAGCCGTCACCGAAGATGCCGTCGCGGGCGTGGACGTTCTTGAAGTAGTCCCAGGTGACGTTGGTGCCGTACTGCGCGTCAGCCGCCGCGGTCGCCCGGTCGGCGTTGGAGCCGGTGCCGAAGGTCGTGGTCGGGCTGGTGACCACCGTCCCGGCCGCGCACCCGAACCCGAGGAGCTGGCACAGCAGGCTGTCCTCGGCGTTGTTCATGTCGGTCGTGTAGGTGCCGCCACGGGTCTCGTCACGCAGCTCGTACTTCGAGCCGTTCTGCTTCACCTGCAGCGGGACGGTCCCGGAGTAGAGGGTGTTGCCCTCGCCGTCGATGGTGTGGATGCCCTCGACCCGGCGCAGCACCTTGCCGGAGGCCGCGTCGACGTAGCTCGCGAGGCGCGAGGGGGTACCGTCGGCCTGCTTGCCCTTGGTGGTCACCCGCCAGGCCAGCGTCGGGGTGCCGTCGACCGCGTCGACGACGAGCTCGGGCGCGTACTTCTTGTCGGCCTGGAGGTCGGTGATCGTCTTGGTGACGGCGTCCAGGGTCAGCGCGGCCTTGGTGGCCACGGGCCCGGTGATGGCCGGCTTCACCGAGAGGTCGAGCACCTTGGTCAGCCCCTGGGAGACCGAGGTCAGGGTGCCGGCCTTGCTCTGGTGGGCGACCAGGTCGCCGCCGACGACCTCGAGGCCCTCGTACGTCCGGTTCATCCGAACATGGGTGGCACCGTTGGCGTCCTTCAGGGTCACCACGGGCTCGAGCTCCTGGCCCGCACCGACCTTCCAGGTGGACGGCTTGCTCGTCAGGGCGCTGATGGCCTTGTCCGCGATCGACTCGTCGTCGATGACCTTCTGAGCGGCCAGGGTCTCAGGCGTGATGGTGGAGGCAGAGCCGGCAGGGGTGGCGCCGGCTGGGCTTCCGAAGGAGGCGATGAAGGCAGTTCCTGCAACAGCGGCGGCGGTTGCCGCTCCCGCTACTCGAGCAATACGCATCGTGGGGTTCTCCTCGATTGTGGGGACCAGGATGCACGGAATCCTTGCACCAGAATCGATACCGAGAAGAAACAATTTCCTGCAATGCGGATTTATGAGGCCGCCTCCCCGCGTAACTCCTTTACGTTGTTATCGAATATTAACCAATACCCCTACCTGCACGGGTCACCAGATCCGTACGCGGTCCTCCGGATCGAGCCACAGTCCGTCGCCCGGAGCGGTGCCGAAGACCTCGTGGAACTCGTCCAGGTTGCGCGCGATGTTGGCACGGAACTCCGGCGGGCTGTGCGGGTCGATGGTCAGGTACTGCTGCGCCTGCTCCTTGCGGCGCACCGTACGCCAGACGTAGGCCCAGTTGAGGAAGAGCCGCTGCCGGTCGCCGACCCCGGCGGAACCACCGGTGGCGAGCATGTAGGCGGTGTGCGCGATCGTCAGACCACCGAGGTCGCCGATGTTCTCACCGACGGTCAGCGCACCGTTGACGAACTCGCCCGGGAGATCCCGCGGCGACAGTGCCGAGTACTGCTCGATGAGCGCCTTGGTCTTCACCTCGAAGGCCGCCTTGTCCTCCGGCGACCACCAGTCCTGCATGTTGCCGTCGCCGTCGAACTGGGCACCCTGGTCGTCGAAGCCGTGGCCGACCTCGTGGCCGATCACCGCGCCGATGCCGCCGTAGTTCTCCGCCGGGTGGGCGTCCTTGTCGAAGAACGGGCGCTGCAGGATGCCGGCCGGGAAGCAGATCTCGTTGGTGCCGGGGTTGTAGTAGGCGTTGACCGTCTGCGGCAGCATGAACCACTCGTCGCGGTCCACCGGGCCGCCGAGCTTGCCGAGCTGCCGGTCGGTCTCGAAGACGCTCGCCGCGGAGACGTTGCCGATCAGGTCGCCCTTGCTGATCTGCAGCGCCGAGTAGTCGCGCCACTTCGACGGGTAGCCGATCTTCGGCGTGAACTTGTCGAGCTTCTCGTACGCCTTCTCCTTGGTCTCCTCGCCCATCCAGTCGAGCTCGGAGATCGACTTGCGATAGGCCTCCAGGAGGTTGTGGACGAGCTCGTCCATCTGGGCCTTCGCCTCGGGCGGGAAGTGGCGCGCGGCGTACTCCTTGCCGACCGCCTCGCCGAGGGCGCCCTCGACGATCGCGACGCCCCGCTTCCAGCGTTCGCGCAGCTCGGGGGTGCCGTTGAGGGTGCGCCCGTAGAAGTCGAAGTTGGTCTCGACGAAGTCGTCGGTCAGGTAGGGCGCCGCCCAGCGCAGCACGTGGAAGTAGAGCCACAGCTTCCAGTCGTCGATGTCGACCTCGCCGAGCACGGTGGAGAGGTGGGCGAAGAAGGACGGCTGCCGCACGACCACCTCACCGAGCACCGCCTCGGTGGTCAGCTTCGAGCCGGAGAGGTTGCGGACGTACGCATCCCAGTTGAAGCCGGGGGCCAGCTCGCGCAGCTCGGCGAGGGTCAGCAGGTTGTAGGTCTTCTGCTTGTCGCGGGTCTCCTCACGCGCCCAGTGGCCCTCGGCCAGACGGGTGTCGATCCGGATGATCGTCTCGGCGGCCGCACGCGGGTCGGGGTGCTCGGCGAGGGTGTAGAGCCGCTCGAGGTAGTCGGCGTACTTCCCGAGCACCTCGGCGAACTTCTCGTCGAAGTAGTAGTCCTTGTCGGGCAGCCCGAGGCCACCCTGGAGCAGGTTGAAGATGTAGCGGTCGGAGGCCTTGTCGTCGTTGTCGACGTAGGACCCGAACAGCCCGTGCCCGCCGATCCGCTCGACCTCGCCCAGGAACGCCGCCAGGTCGTCCGCGTCGCGGAGCCCGTCCACGGCAGCCCTCAGGCCATCGAGAGGACGTACGCCGCGCGCGGCCACCCCCTCCTCGTCCATGAAGCTCGCGAAGAGGTCGCCGATCTTCTGGGCGTCGCTGCCCGGCTCGCCGCCGGAGGCCGCCAGCTCCTCGATGATCGCGCGCACGTCCTTCTCGGCCTGGTCGGCGAGCATCACGAACGGCCCCCAGCTGGACCGGTCGGACGGAATCTCGACCTCCCGGAGCCAGGTGCCGTTGACGAACCCGAACAGGTCGTCCTGCGGCCGGATGTTGTCGTCCATGCCCGGGCGGGCGTCATCAAGAATCGTCACAGGCCCCAGCGTAGATGCGGCATCCCAAGCGGGTGGGCAACAACCCCAGGGTCAGCCCGGTTTGACGATGCGGTTCATCTCGAAGTGCATGGGGTCGGTCCACTTCCAGTTGCCGCCCCAGGTGAAGCCCCAGCGCTCGAAGATGGAGACGACGGTGCGGTCCATCTCGCCCACGGTGCCGCGCTGGTTGCCGGCGGTGTTGAGGTCGACGGCGGTGCCAAAGGCGTGGTTGGAGAGCTGGGTGGTGTTGGCGATGAAGCGGGGGTAGTAGCAGCCGGCGTACTGCTTCGGGTCGATCGTCTTGGCCAGGCCGCGGTCGACGACCTCCTGCAGCGCGGCGCGCAGCTGCGGGATCATCACCTTGTTGCAGGTCACCGAGCCGAGGATCGGCACCTGGGCGGTCACGATGTGGGAGCTCACCCAGCTCGCGGCCGGGGTGATGGTGCCGTCGCCGTTGGCCCGGTAGGTGTAGTTGCCGACGGCCTCGGCGACGGTGCCGACGACGTACGCCTTCTGGGGAGCGTTGGGGTCGAGACCCGCGCGGGCGACGACGTCGAGGCGCTGGACCGAGGCGTCCGAGCCGACGACCTTCTGGATCGGCTTGACGACGCGGTTGGGGGCGATGGCGGCGGTGGAGACGATGAGCGCGTTGCCCTTCTCCATGCCCATCTCCTCGCCCCACTTGTGGTTGACGACGGCCGCGGCGAGCCCCGGCGGCTGGGGAGCGTAGGCGCCGACGTGGACGGAGGCGGCGTCCTTCTTGGAGCCGAGCCTCACGAACCCGTCCTTGTCGGCCGGGAGCTCGTCCTGACGCTCGGGGTCGATCGCCACCTCGCCGCCGGCGACGCGCTGCCAGACCTCGTCGGAGTCGGCGCTCTGGAAGGGGGCGAAGTTGCGGTAGGTCGACGGGTCGACGGCGACCACCTTCACCAGCCGTCCCTCGACGCTGACCTGGGCCATCGAGATCTGCTCGACGCCGGAGACGCCGTCGAGTCCCCGGATCTTCTTGACGTCGCCGGAGGAGAGGGTGTCCTCGGAGAGGATCAGCAGGTCGGTGGAGTGCAGCGTGCCCTCGCGCTTGCCGGGGATGTCGACGGCGTGGGAGGGGTCGGCGACGGGGCTCTCGTCCTTCGCGGGCTTGCTGGCGCTGGGGCTGCTGCTCGGCGAGCCCGAGCCGGGCTTCGACGGCTCGCCCGCACAGGCTGCCAGGGTCACCACGAGGACCGCGCCGATCGCCGCGGTCGCTCTCAACGAGACCTTTCGCATCCTTTACCTCCCCGCAGGAAGGTTAGGCGAGGGCCGGTGAGCACCCAACTCACGGGTAACTCAGGCAAGGACGCGCGACAACAGCCAGGCGATGTCGTCGGCGGTCTCGTCGGGCGACTTGGTGGGCTGCATGACGTGGCTGAGCACGACCCGCACGACCGTCTCGATGGCGACATCCGCCTGGTGGTCGCTCAGCCCGTGGTCGAACCTCTCGATGTGCTCGTGGATGATCTCGGTCGCGTAGCCGAGCAGCCCCTCGCTGTGGCTGGTCAGGTAGGGCAGCAGCTCGGTGTCGGCGCCGTGGGTCGCCGAGACCACCGCGTGCAGCAGCTTGTTGTCCTGGGCACGGTCGAGGACGGCGTACGTCGCCTGGCGGATCGCCGGGAGGAAGTCGTCCTCCTGGTCGAAGGCCGCGCTCACCACGGCGAGGAACTGCTCGAGCTCACGCAGGATCAGCGACTTCGCCAGCGCCGGCTTGGCGCCGATGTCGTTGTAGACCGTCTGCCGGCTGACCCCGCACCGCTCGGCGATGCGCGACATCGTCACGCTCGCCCATCCCGTCTCGGTGGTCATCTCGACGGCAGCGTCGAGGATCCGCTGCCGCGTGGTGGTCTCAGGTCGGCGGTCCCCCATGGGCGCCAAGTCTAGTGGCCCTCCGGCACGGCGAGGTGAACCAGCCCACATTGTTTTGCACCCAATACCCCCAGGGTGCAAGAATGCACTCTATGAGTGAAAGTGCAACGTCGTGAAGCGGCTCGAGGGGACCCCCAAGGCGATCCACCGTGCCGCGCTCGAGCTCACCGAGGAGTTCGGCTACGACGGGTGGACCATGGACCATCTCGCCGACCGCGTCGGCGTCTCGCGGCGTACGTTGTTCAACCACGTCCCGGGCAAGATGGACGCCGTCCTCGGCCCCGATCACGACCCGGACCCGGCGCTGGTCTCGACGTTCGTGGAGGGCGGGCCGACCGGCGAGCTGCGCGCCGACCTCTGCGCCCTGGTCCGCACGCTGCTCGAGGCCGACCACATCGACGGCGAGGAGCTCCGGCTCGTTCGGCACGTCCTCGTCCGCAACCCCCAGGTGCACGAGGCGGCACACGGCCGTTTCGAGAAGGGCACCCACCACTTCGCCGAGGTGCTCTCCGCGCGCGAGGGCAACAGCATGTCTCCGGAGCTCGCCGGAGTCCTCCTCAAGCTCGTGATCGTCGTCTTCGACGCCGCGCTCGACCGCTATCTCGAGAACCCGTCGGACGGCACCGTCGCCGACCACTTCACCCGGATCTTCGACGACCTCGTCGATCTCTTCTGACCTACCTAGGGAGAACCCCTGATGGCCAAGCTGCTCTATCGACTCGGAAAGACCGCCTACCGGCGATGGCCGGTGTTCATCGCCGCCTGGCTGGTGGTGATCATCGGCATCGGCGCCGTGGCGACCACGATGTCCAAGCCGATGTCCACGACCTTCACCATGCCCGGCCTCGAGTCGGTCGAGGCCGCCGAGGAGCTGCCCGAGATCATGGGCACCGAAGGCGGTTCGGTGCTCGACGCCGCCTCGATCGAGGTGGTCGTCGCCGCTCCCGAGGGCGAGACCCTCACGACTCCCGAGAACCAGGCAGCGGTGAACGACCTCGTCACGAAGCTCGCCGCGCTCGACGACGTACCCGACCAGATCTCCTACCTCTGGACGCCGGAGATGGCCGAGGCCGCGGCTCCGGCGACCGCGAAGGCGATGTCGGCCGAGAGCGGCCAGGAGGTGACGACGCAGCAGGCGCTGCAGATGCTGCTCGGTCAGCTCCAAGCCCAGCCGACGCTGTCCGAGGACGGCCGGATCGGCCTCATCTCGACCGAGTTCGAGGACCTCGAGGCGACCGACGTGACTCCCGAGATGCAGCAGGAGGTCACCGATGTCGTCGAGGACGCCGCCGAGGCCTCCGGCCTGCAGATCGAGGTGCGCGGCCAGGGCATGCAGGTCATGGAGATCGGCAGCGCCAGCTCGGAGCTGTTCGGCATCATCATCGCCCTGTTCATCCTGCTGATCACATTCGGCTCGTTCGTGGCCGCCGGCCTCCCGATCATCACCGCGGGCGTCGGCGTCGGCATCGGCACGATGGGCATCACCGCCCTGACCGCCTTCACCGACGTCTCCTCGACGACCCCGATGCTCGCCACGATGATCGGTCTGGCGGTCGGGATCGACTACGCCCTCTTCATCCTGTCGCGCTACCGCAGCGAGCTCGACCACACCGACGACCGCGAGGAAGCGATCGGCATCGCGGTCGGCACCGCCGGCTCCGCGGTCGTCTTCGCCGGCCTGACCGTCGTCATCGCCCTCGCCGCGCTCAGCGTCGTCGGCATCCCGTTCCTGACCGCGATGGGTCTCGGCGCCGCCGTCACCGTCGTGGTCGCGGTCCTGGTCGCGCTCACCCTGCTGCCCGCGATCCTCGGCCTGTTCAAGTCGAAGGCCTTCGGCCTGACCGTACGCCGCTACAACCCGAAGCGTGAGGCCGACGGCCACATCCTCAACAACGGCGTACGTTGGGCCCGGTTCATCGGCAAGGCGCCGATCGTGTGGGTGCTGATCGCCGTCGTCGGCCTCGGTTCGCTGGCCATCCCGTTCAAGGACCTGCACCTGGGCATGCCGGGCGACGGCACCGCTCCGGCGGACAGCTCGCGCCGCCAGGCGGTCGAGCTGGTGGAAGAGGGCTTCGGCCCGGGCCGCCTCGACCCGATGATGCTCGTGGTCGACGCCCGCGACATGTCCGGTGACACGGCCGCGAAGCAGAAGGCGTACGCCGAGGTCGCCGACTGGGCCGCCTCGCTGGACGGCGTGGCGAAGGTGGTCCCGCCCTCGGGCAACGACAACGGCGCGGTCATCCTGATCGAGCCGGAGACCGCCCCGGAGGACGAGGCGACCGAAGATCTGCTCGCCGACCTGCGTGACGGCGAGAGTGCGATCGAGGAGGCGACCGGCACCGACCTCGCGGTCACCGGCACCTCGGCGATCATGTCCGACATCTCCGAGAAGCTCAACGACGCGCTGCTGCCCTACCTCGCGATCGTGATCGGCTTGGCGTTCATCCTGCTGATGCTCGTCTTCCGCTCGATCCTGGTGCCGCTGACCGCGACCCTCGGCTTCCTGCTCTCGGTCCTGGCCACGCTCGGGGCCACGGTCGCGATCTTCCAGGAGGGCGCCTTCGGCATCTTCGAGGGCCAGCCGATCGTCAGCTTCATCCCGATCTTCCTGATCGGGCTGGTCTTCGGGCTGGCGATGGACTACCAGGTCTTCCTGGTGACCCGGATCCGCGAGGCCCACGTCCACGGCGCCTCCTACCGCGAGGCCGTGGTCGACGGGTTCCGCAACTCGGCCCGCGTCGTCACCGCCGCGGCGCTGATCATGACCGCGGTGTTCTCCGGCTTCATCCTGATGGACGACCCGATCATCAAGTCGATGGGCTTCGCGCTCTCGGCGGCGGTCGTCTTCGACGCCTTCATCGTGCGGATGCTCCTCATCCCGACGCTGATGTACCTGATGAAGGAGAAGGCCTGGTGGCTGCCGAAGTGGCTCGACCGGATCCTTCCCAACGTCGATGTCGAGGGCGAGAGCCTGGAGCGGCACTACCTCGCCGACCGCTACGCCGAGGAGCCGCGGGAACCCGAGCTCGCGAAGCGCTGAGCGTCGCCCGGCAGCAGACAGCCCCCGGTCTCGTACGAGGCTGGGGGCTGTCGCCGTCCGAGGACGGCTACGCGACGGAGTCCGAGGCGAGAGGCACGAAGTCGACCTTCTCGCGCACGCCGCAGTCCGGGCAGCACCAGTCGTCCGGCACGTCCCCCCACGATGTGCCGGCGGCGAACCCTTCTGCCTCGTTGCCCTCCTCCACCCGGTAGGTGTAGCCGCACCCGGGACAGCGGGCGGCCAGCACCTCCTGGCCGATGACCTGCGCGACGGTCTCGTCGCCGGCCTCGGCACGATCCGCGACGGGCGCGGGATACCTCGCCAGGATCCGGTCCCGCTTGCGCGGCAGGATGTTGGCCCGCGACATGTCGCCGTCGAAGTGCGCGAGCACCCGGGGGTCCATCACCCGGCGCCACAGCGGCGGCACCATCGCGAGCAGGATCATCCCGGCATAGCCGGTCGGCAGCACCGGGGACTCCCGGTAGTCACGCAGGGTCTGGTAGCGGCGTACCGGGTTGGCGTGGTGGTCGCTGTGGCGCTGCAGGTGGTAGAGCAGCACGTTGGTGGCGATGTTGTTGGAGTTCCAGGAGTGGCTGGGGTCGACGCGCTCGTAGCGTCGGCCGACGCGTTGCCGCAGCATCCCGTAGTGCTCCATGTAGTTGATCACCTCGAGCAGCGAGAACCCGACGACCGCCTGGATCACCAGGAACGGGACCACCGCCGGCCCGAGCCAGACGATCAGCGCGCCCCAGAGCACGGCCGACATCAGCCAGGCGTTGAGCACGTCGTTGCCGATCCGGAACGGGTGCTGGTCGCGGCGGGCGTACCTCTTCTTCTCCAGCCTCCACGCGCTCTTCAACGACCCCGAGACCGTGCGCGGCCAGAAGGTGTAGAAGGACTCGCCGACCTTGGCCGAGGCCGGGTCCTCGGGTGTCGCGACGCGGACGTGGTGGCCGCGGTTGTGCTCGATGTAGAAGTGGCCGTAGAAGCTCTGCGCGAGCGCGACCTTGGAGAGCCAGCGCTCGACGTCCTCGCGCTTGTGGCCGAGCTCGTGGGCGGTGTTGATGCCGATCCCGCCGATGCAGCCGACCGAGATCGCCAGCCCGACCCGGTCGACCATGCTCAGCGTGTGGCCGTCGAAGGCGCCGTGAGCCGCGATGGCCATGCCGCCGAGGAAGACGGCGTACTGCAGCGGGAGGTAGGAGTAGACGATCCAGCGGTAGTACCGGTCGTTCTCCAGCGCCTCGATCATGTCGTCGGGCGGGTTGGACTGGTCGAGCCCCGCGAACAGGTCGATCGCCGGCACCACGACGAGGATGATGATCGGCCCGGTCCACAGGAACGCGCCGATGTCGGTGAGATGCCAGCCGCCGATCGCGATGAACCCGAGCAGCGGCACCACCAGACCCAGCAGCCACAGATAGCGCTTCTTGTCGCGCCACTGCTCGGTGGAACCGTCGGGCACGGTGCTGTTGGCGATCTCCATCGTCGTCTCCCTTGACAAATCAGGATGATCTGTCAAGTGTCGTACGTCCCGTCGGCGCTTGTAAATAGGATGGACGCATGACGACGAGCCTGCCCTTCGGCATCGACTTCGGCGGCACGGGCATCAAGGGTGCCCCGATCGATCTCGCCACCGGCGAGTTCGCCGCGGAACGCGTACGCATCCCGACCCCTGAACACTCGACCCCGGAAGCCATCGCCGAGATCTTCGTGGGCCTGCTGGCCCAGTTCCCGGACTACGACGGGAAGGTGGGCGTGACCGTCCCCGGCGTCGTACGCCACGGGGTGGTCCACTCCGCGGCCAACATCGACAAGTCCTGGATCGGCGCCGACGCGGACGCGATCTTCACCGCGGCCACCGGGCGCGACGTGCACGTGGTCAACGACGCCGACGCCGCCGGCCTGGCCGAGGTCCGCTACGGCGCTGCCAAGGGTCGCCGGGGGCTGGTCATCATGACCACGCTCGGCACCGGCATCGGCTCGGCGCTCCTCTACGACGGCGTGCTCGTGCCCAACTCCGAGCTCGGCCACCTCGAGCTCGACGGCCACGACGCAGAGACCCGTGCCTCCAACGTCGCCCGCAAGCGCGAGGAGCTCTCCTGGAAGCACTGGGCCAAGCGGCTGCGGAAGTACTACCAGCACCTGGAGATGCTCTTCTCCCCCGACCTATTCCTGGTCGGCGGAGGAGTCTCGAAGGAGGCGGCGGAATTCCTGCCGCTGCTGGAGCTGGACACCGAGATCATCCCGGCGAAGCTGCTCAACACCGCGGGAGCCGTCGGGGCCGCGCTGTACGCCGAAGAGCTCGCCACCGACTGACGACGGCGGCGGGGCCACCGGCGGGCGCGGCGCCGGTCGATCCCACGGAGCACCCGCCTTCCTCGTCTCCTTCACCTGCGCGAGGAACGCCTTCCGGTCCGCCCGCCGTCGCCGGGCCGCGGCGATCCGGCGCTGAGCGGCCGGGCTCCGGACACCCCGGAAGATCGCGTACGCCACCCCGGCCAGCACGACCAGCGCGACGAGCCCCACCCAGAGGGCCCACGGCGCCCGGCCCTGGACCGCGGCTGCCGTCGCCGAGGCGTCGTCGAGATGCCCGTTGTCCAGGTCCTCGCGTGCGCTCGCGGCACCCACGTCCAGGAGCAGCACGAGCTCGCCGAGCTCGGTGACGGGGTTCTGGGTGCCGTCGACCGCAGCAGTGGCCGCGCCGACCTCCGCGGTCGCCTCGGCCGCTCTCGGCAGCAGGGTGGCCAGGTCCTGGTACTCACTGGTGACGTTCGCCGTCTCGTACGCCTTCTCGACCGCGGCGGGCACCGGGATCCCGGCCGCCTCGGCTGCCTCCTGCACGGCGACGGCGTCCTTGCTGCTGCCCTCGACCATCTCGATGACGGTCTCCGCGCTGTGGAACTGCCAGAACGACATCGGGTCGCGCACGCCCGCGGGCGGGACCCAGTCACCGTTGGCCCGGTCGAGCTCTTCGTACCGCGCGCGGGCTTCGCCGTGCGTCTTGAGCCTCCCCGCGTCCGGCTTGGTGAGGACCCAGGTGCGCAGCGCTCGTTCGGCCTTCTTCGGGGAAGCGCCGTGCTTGACGGCCAGGTCGAGGAACGTGGCCCAGTCGCCCGGCCGCGCGGCATCGCCGTCGGAGTCGTTCGTGTAGGCCGTACGCCCGCGGTAGACGTCGCTGAGCAGGGCGGTGAGCTGCTCGTCGGAGAGGTCCTCGACCATCGCGGAGACCGCGGTGAGCGAGGCCGAGTAGCCGTACACGTCCGCCTCCACACCCCGGCCCGACGAGTCCCATGTCGTCAGCGGGAAGGCGTCCTTGCTGCGCCGCTTGACCTTGTCGTAGCTCTGCCCCTTCGCGCCGGTCTCCTTCGTGACCCGCTGAGCGACCATCTCGGTCAGCCCCTCGGAGAGCCACCGCCCGCGGACGGTGTCCGGGTTGATCCAGGCGTGGGTCATCTCGTGGTAGAGGACCGCGGCGTCGAGGTCCTCCGAGACGACGATCTCGTCGGCGTCGGGGTCGAACCAGGCATACCCGAGCGCTTCGGAGGAGACGTCCTCGCGGATGGTGTCGAGGCCGCCGGGCCACTCGTGCCCGATCGTCTCCTCCAGGACCGGCAGTCCGGCGCGTACCTGCTTCTTGGCGAACTCTCGCCACTCCTTGTCGCCGGGGAAGCTCTGCAGCGAGACATCGGTGTCGCCGACGGCCATCTTCTCCTCGTCGTAGACCTTCGGGTCGCGGGCGGACACGCCGCCCTCGATGAAGTCGCCCTTCGCCTTCCAGGTCGTGGTGTGTCCCTTGGTCTTGCTCGTGAATCCGGGGACGGAGCTGGAGAAGTCCATCGTCCGCGGCAGCACGACCTCGACGGTCACCGAGTTGTCGTCACCGACACCGAGCACAGGGAAGACGGCATAGCCGTCGCCGATCCGGATGTGGTTCTTCTTCGCCCGGACCGGGGCGCCGCGCAGCTCGTACGTCCAGGTGATCGTGCGCGACTTGCCGTAGTAGAGGTTCGGGAACGAGACCGTGGCGACCTCGAGACCGGTGCCCTCGATCCGCTCGGTGCTCACCGCGAGCCGCGAGCCGTTGCTGGTCGCCCGGACCTTCTTCGCACCGGCCGGGATCGGGATCGCGTGACCGGTGAGGAAGTAGTAGGTCGTCGCCGTGCTCGGCTGCTGGTTGGTGACGGTGATCTTGGACTTCACCCGGACCACGCCCTCATCGAGGACGTAGCGGGTGCGCGACGACTCGGCGACGCCGTCGTCGGGCGCCGCGACGGCCGCCGGCGTCGTCATCACCAGGCCGGCGCCCAGGACCCCGAGCACGAACAGACCTGCCGCTGCGCGCCGGAGTCGACCTGCTCCCTGACCGTTCTCCACCCCGGCACCTTAGACCGATGCCCCGACGGGTACGTCTTCTTTAGCGCCTTCCGGGACGCACAGCCGGGGCGTCAGGCCCAGGGCGTACCCCACTTGTCGGCGTACGCGACCTCCTCCAGCGGGCGCCGGACGCGCTCGCGCTCCTCGCGCTCCGCGTCGCGGGGATCGACCTGCGCGGGGTCGCCGTGGAGGCCGACCGCGATCCCGGTCATCACCTTCCACCAGTCCGGTACACCGAAGGCCGCCGCCACGGCGTCGTGGTCGAACCCGGCGAACTGGTGGGAGGAGAGGCCGAGGGAGGCGGCCTGGACGGTCAGGTGCGCGGCCGCCTGACCGAGGTCGTAGTGGGAGTAGTCCGACCACTTCGGACCGGTGCCGTCCGGGCCCACGCTGACCTGGGAGATCGCGACGAACACCGCGGAGGCCCGCGGCACCCAGCCGGAGTTGCCGCGCGAGAGGTGGCTGACGAACGTCTGGTGCCCGGCCGATCCGCGGGGCAGGACCAGGAACGACCACGGCTGGCTGTTGCCCGCGCTCGGCGCCCACCGGGCCGCCTCGAGGAGCAGCCTGATCTCGGCGTCGGCGAGCTCGTGGGCCGGGTCGAAGACGCTCACCGACCAGCGGTCGCGCAGGTGCTCGGTCAGGTCCTCGGCGCCGGCCTGGGGCGCGCGCTTCGCGGCTGTCATGCCTCTATTCTGCAATGTCTACTGACTTGGGAGACAAACTGTCTCAGCGAGCGTCAGGCGAGGTAGCGGCCCGGCCGGTGGTTGAAGGCCAGGATGATGTTGAGGACGACCGCACCGACGGCGGACAGCAGGACCGTCACGGGCGAGACGACGAAGAGCGCGAGCAGGACGACGCTGACGTCGAGGCCCATCTGGACGTACCCGGCCCTGAGGCTGAGCCGCTCCTGCAGGAGCAGGGCGAGCACGTTGAACCCGCCGAGCGAGGCACCGTGGCGGAAGATCACCAGGAGCCCGAGGCCGACGAGCAGGTTGCCCGCCACGACCCCGTAGACGGTGTCGAGCCCGTCGAGCGGAAGCAGGTCGGCGTGGACCCGGGTCATCGCCGAGACCGCGATGACGCAGCCCAACGACCGCAGGGTGAAGCCGATGCCCTTCTTGGAGAGTGCGAGCCCGAAGAAGGGCAGGTTGACCAGGACGAACAGCACCTCGAACGGCAGCCCGGTCCAGTAGCTCACCAGCAGGCTCAGGCCGGCGGTGCCGCCGGTCACCGCGCCGACCGACTGGATCAGGTAAAGACCCAGCGAGGTCACCACGATGCTGGTCACGTAGCCGAGCGCGTCCTCCAGCAGGGTGTGGGGGACGCGGATCGACTCGAGGGAATCTGCGAACGGCTCGGACACGACACTCATTCTGGGTGTCGTATCCGATCCGTGCAGAATTCACCAGCGCGAGACTTGCGTCACGTTTCCGCTGGTCAGGCGGTGTTTGACCAGATCAGGCGGGCACCCGGGCGAGAGCGCTGACGATCTCGTCGACCTTGGCCTTGGCGTCACCGAAGAGCATCTGCGAGTTCCCCCGGAAGAAGAGCGGGTTCTGCACACCGGCATAGCCCGCAGCCATCGACCGCTTGAAGACGACGACGTTCTTGGCCTCCCAGACCCGCAGGACGGGCATGCCCGCGATCGGGCTGCTGGGGTCCTCGGCGGCGGCCGGGTTCACGGTGTCGTTGGCACCGATGACCAGGACGACGTCGGTCTCGGCCAGGTCGTCGTTGATCTCGTCCATCTCCAGGACGATGTCGTAGGGCACCTTGGCCTCGGCCAGCAGCACGTTCATGTGGCCCGGCAGACGGCCGGCGACGGGGTGGATGCCGAAACGTACGTCCACGCCCTTGTCCCGCAGGATGCGGGTGAGCTCGGCGACCGGGTACTGCGCCTGGGCGACGGCCATGCCGTAGCCCGGGGTGATCACGACGGAGGACGCGCCGGCGAGGAGCTCGGCGGTGTCCTCGGCGTTGATCTCGCGGTGCTCGCCGTAGTCGACGTCACCGGACGGGCCGGCCTCGATGCCGAATCCGCCGGCGATGACCGAGATGAACGAGCGGTTCATCGCCTTGCACATGATGTAGGAGAGGTACGCACCCGAGGAGCCGACCAGGGCACCGGTGACGATCAGCAGGTCGTTGCCCAGGAGGAAGCCCGAGGCGGCCGCGGCCCAACCGGAGTAGCTGTTGAGCATCGAGACCACGACCGGCATGTCGCCGCCACCGATGGAGGCGACCAGGTGCCAGCCGAGCGCCAGCGCGACGACGGTGACCGCGATCAGCAGCGGGAGCGTCGGGTTGATGACGTAGACGACCGTCAGGATCACGAAGACGACCAGGGCGCCGATGTTGATGATGTTCTTGCCGGGCAGCATCAGCGGGGCCGAGGAGATGCGAGCGGAGAGCTTGAGGAACGCGACGATCGAGCCGGTGAAGGTGACCGCACCGATGAAGACGCCGATGAAGACCTCGGCGGAGTGGATCGCGCCGCCCTCGATGTGACCGGCAGCGGCCTCGAGGTGACCGTTCCAGCCGATCAGGACGGCGGCCAGACCGACGAAGGAGTGCAGCAGCGCGATCAGCTCGGGCATGCCGGTCATCTCGACGACCTTGGCGCGCCACAGGCCGATGACCGCGCCGACCGCGACGGCGGCGACCAGGACGATCACCGCGGTGGTGGTGCCGTCGTCGACGACCTGGATGACGGTCGCGACGAGCGCCAGCGTCATGCCGGCCACGCCGTAGAGCCAGCCCTGCGAGGCGGTCTCGTGCTTGGACAGACCTGCCAGCGACAGGATGAAGAGGAGGGCGGCGACGAGGTAGGCGGCGCCGGCGATCGAGAAGATATCCATGACGTGTTACCTCAGGCCTTCCGGAACATCGAGAGCATGCGGCGGGTCACGGCGAAGCCACCGAAGATGTTGATGCTCGCCAGCAGCGTGGCGATGCCCGCGAGCACGAGCACCACGTTGTCGGCGACGGTGAGCTGCAGCAGGGCGCCCACGACGACGATCCCGGAGATCGCGTTGGTCACCGACATCAGCGGGGTGTGCAGCGCGTGGTGCACATGGCCGATCACGTAGAACCCGATGACCACCGACAGCGTCAGCACCGTGAAGTGCCGGGTGATCTCGGCCGGAGCGACCGCGTTGAGCAGGAAGAGCGCGAGCGCGCCGGTGCCGACCAGCGCGAGCTTCGCACCGGCGGAGAGCGGCTTCTTCTCCTCCTTGACCGCGACCTCGGCGGGCGCGGTCACGGCCGGAGCGGCGGAGACCTGGACCGGAGGCGGCGGCCAGAGCACGCCACCGTCGTGCACGACGGTCAGGCCGCGCTGGACCTGGTCCTCGAGATCGAGGGCGAGCACGCCGTCCTTCTCGGGCGTCACCAGCTTCATCAGGTTGACCAGGTTGGTGCCGTAGAGCTGGCTGGACTGCGCGGGCAGGCGCGCAGGCAGGTCGGTGTAGCCGATGATCGTGACGCCGTTGGGCGTGGTGACGACCTCGTCCTTGACGGTGCCTTCCACGTTGCCGCCCATCGCGGCCGCCATGTCGACGATGACCGAGCCGGGCTTCATCGACGCGACGTCGGCCGCGGTGATCAGCTTCGGGGCGGGGCGCCCCGGGATCAGCGCGGTCGTCACGATGATGTCGACGTCCTCGGCCTGCTCGGAGTAGATCTCCGCGGCGCGCTGGTCGTACGCCTCCGAGGTCGCCTTCGCGTAGCCGTCGGTCGACTTCTCGACCTCGACCTCCACCTTCAGGTATTCACCGCCGAGCGACTTGACCTGGTCGGCGACCTCCGGACGAGGGTCGGTGGCGCGCACGATCGCGCCCAGCGAGCTCGCGGCACCGATGGCGGCCAGACCGGCCACACCGGCACCGGCCACGAGCACCTTCGCCGGCGGCACCTTGCCCGCGGCGGTCACCTGGCCGGTGAAGAAGCGGCCGAAGCGGTGGGCGGCCTCGACGACGGCGCGGTAGCCGGCGATGTTGGCCTGGCTGGAGAGGATGTCCATGGACTGTGCCCGCGAAATGCGCGGCACCGCGTCCATCGCGAAGGCGTCGACCTTGCGGGCGGCCAGGGCGTCGAGCAGCTCGCTGCTCTGCGCCGGCGCCAGCGGGGCGACCAGGGTGGCGCCGCTCTTCAGCAGCTCGACCTCGCCGACGGAGGGGGCGTTGACCCGGAAGACCAGGTCGGCTCCCCACGCGTCGGCGGCCGTGCCGATGCGGGCGCCGGCCTCGGCGTACGCCTCGTCCTTGAAGCTGGACGCCTCGCCGGCTCCACCCTCGATGACGACGTCGTAGCCCAGACCGGTCAGCTGTTTGACGGTCGCGGGGGTGGCCGCGACCCGGGTCTCCCCGGGCTTCGTCTCTCGGGTCACTCCGATGAGCATCCTCGACTCCTTGGGTCTAGCTGCGCAGTGTCTTCAGTCTCCAGCAAGGTGGGACCCCGGTCAGCCGATCAGCGCGTGACCGATTCATGACCGGCCGGGTCCGGAACCCCACCGTGCTGGTTACTGGCCGGTAACGGTAGGGCAGATCAGCCCGTGGACACCAGGGTTGTCCGGTTGTATCGGTCCAATACCTGTGGTCTTCCTCACGGCCTCACGGGTGCTGCGAGTGGGTGGGATGTGGTGATGTCGGGGTAGTCCGGGAGCGAACTGTCCATTTACTGGCGAGTAATGGACAGTTCGCTCCCGGACTACCCCGAAATTCCGCGATCAGAGCCAGCCGAGCGTCGCGCCGTGGCCCTGCAACCAGCCGACGGCTCGTCCGTCGACCGCGAGAGAGAAGTGGTCCGGAGCGAGCGAGCTCGGGGCGGCCGGGGCGAGCGAGGGGATCACCCGTGGACCCTCCAGGCTGATCCAGTGGCAGCGGCCGGCCGCGACGAGCGCACGCATGCGGTTCTCGAGCTCGACGCGATCGCGCTCGTCCAGGTAGGCCACGGCGGCGCTGTGATGGACCACGGGCACACCGCCCGAGGCGGCGGCGACCTCGAGCGCGTCGTCCAGCCGGTCGAGCATGTCCCCGGCGATGAGGTGGGGTGGCTCGGCTCTGGTCACCTCGATCGCGGCGGCGAGGCGGTCGTGGCGCTCGTCGTGGCCCGGCCAGATCAGGGTGAGCAGCCAGCTCATGTCCTCCTGGTCGGTGACGTCGAGCGGGTTGAGGTCGATCCCGATGCGAGCGGTGATGCGTGGGTGTCGGGCGGGGACCGGAACCGGCCCGACTGTCGGGACCCGGAGCGTCGGCCCGCCCGATCCGCCGAGCTCGCCCGCGCCGTCCCAGCGGTAGTCGTAGCGGTCCGGGTAGAGACACAGGCCGGCGCTTGCACCGAGCTCCACCAGGGCGAGCGGGCCGTCCCCGAGCATGCCGAGCGCCGGGGTCAGCGCCGCCAGCCGAGCCACCTCGTTGGTCTGCGTACGCCGCGCCAGGATCGTCTCGCGCACCGCCGGCCACGCCGGGCCGAGGAGCACTGCCCGCAGGTTCTCGTACGGACCAGGCTCCAGGCCGTGCCACCTGGCCGCGGCGAAGACGAGGTTGGCCTGCTGCTTCAGCGCGGGCAGCTCGCTCAGCACCCGGAGCACCTCCGGGTCGTCGGCGACGGCGCTCGCCCAGGCGTGGTAGCAGGGCGAGGTGGACATCTCGGCGGCGTGGTAGCGGTAGCTCTCCCGGATGTCGGTCAGGTCGTTCAGCGGCAGCATGGCGTCTCCTCCTGGAACGGGTCGGGAGCTCACCGTGCCTCCGCGGAGCAGCACCGCGCGATGTCGATCGAGTCGACATGGCGCCGGAGCCGGTAGATGGGCGAGAGTGAGGTCGTGACGGAGTGGATCACGACCCGGGAGGCGGCTCAGCGCCTCGGGGTCAAGCGCACGACGCTCTACACCTATGTCAGCCGGCGCCTGCTCACCCGGCGACGCAGCGGTGGGGAGAGCCTGTTCGACCGCGCCGAGATCGACGCGCTGGCCGGCACCCGTCACCATCCCGGCTCCCCGCTCGGCGTGCTGCCGATGCGTGCGGTCCGCTCGAGCGTGAGCGAGGTGCGCGAAGGGGAGCTGTTCCTGCGCGGCGTGCCGCTGGCCGACCTGGCCGATGAGCCGTGGGACGAGGTGGTCGACCTGGTCCTGGGCACCGACCCCGCGATCGCCGTCGAGGTGCCGGAGCACCTGACCGCGCTGCCGCTCGACCGCCGGCTCCCCGCGCTCGCGCAGTGGGCAGGGTCCCCCGGCGAGCGGGTCGAGCCCGCCGCTGCCGCGGGCGTCGCCAAGGGGCTGCTCTCCGCCGCGCCCGTCGCACTCGGTGCTCAGGCGGAGCCGGGACGGCCGCTCCCCGACGCGATCTTCGCCGCCGTCGCCGGGCGCCCGGGCAGCCCGCGGGAGGTGGCCACGCTCAGCACCGCGCTGGTCGCGCTCGTCGACCACGGCCTGGCCGCCTCGGTGGTCGCGGCGCGGGTCGCGGCCTCGGCCCGGGCCTCGGCGTACGACTGCCTGGTCGCCGGTTACGCCGCGCTCTCGGGGCAGCTGCACGGCGGCATCGGTCCGTCCGCCCTCGCGGTGCTGAGGAGCGCCGGCCCGGAGGACGCGGAGCAGCGGCTGCCCGGTTTCGGGCACTGGCGCCACCCCGAGGGCGACCCGCGAGCGGACGCGATCCTCGCGCGCCTCGCCCTGGTCGAGGGTGCCGCACCGACCCTGGCGCGCCTGGACGAGATCGCGGAGCGGACCGAGCGCCGGCCGAACGTCGACGGCGCCCTCGCCGCGCTCGTCCTCACCTGCGGTCTGCCCGAGGACGCCGCGGAGGTGCTCTTCCAGGTCGGCCGTACGGTCGGCCTGGCCGCGCACGTCGTCGAGGAGTCGGGCGAGGACCCGCTGCGCTGGCGGGCGACCGACCCCACCGCCTGACCGGTACATCAGCCCGCGGCCGGACGCTCGCTGTCGAGCTGGTCCATGAACTGGGTGGGGTAGCGGTCGCCGCGGGCGGCACCGACCGGCACCGCCGCGTCGATGCGAGCGAGGTCGGCCTCGTCGAGCACGACCGCGTTCGCCCCGGCCATCGACTCGACCTGGCTGACCCGGCGAGAGCCGATGACGGGCACGATGTGCTCACCACGGGCGGCGACCCAGGCGATCGCGAGCTGCGCCAGGGTGACGTCCTTGGCCGCGGCGATCTCCTCCAGGGTGGTGAGCAGCGCGCGGTTGTGGTCGAGGTTGTCGCCCTGGAACCGCGGCATGTGCGCGAGCGCGCCGCCGAGCGCGCCGCTGCCCCCGATCAGGCCGCGGCCGAGGACGCTGTAGGCGGTGATGCCGATGCCCAGCTCGCGGCAGGTGTCGAGGATGCCGTTGGTCTCGATCTCCCGGCTGAGCAGGGAGTACTCGATCTGCAGATCGCTGATCGGGGCCACCGCGGCGGCCCGCCGGATGGTGTCGGCGCTGAGCTCGCTCAGCCCGATGTGGCGTACGTAGCCGGCATCGATCAGCTCCTGGACCGCACCCACGGTCTCCTCGATCGGCACCTGCGGGTCCAGGCGGGCGGGGCGGTAGATGTCGATGTGGTCGGTCCCGAGCCGCTGCAGCGAGTAGGTCAGGAACGACTTCACCGCCTCGGGACGGCCGTCGAAGCCGACCGGCAGCCCGACCGGGGTGAGCAGGGCGCCGAACTTCACCGAGAGCACCACGTCGTCGCGGTTCCGCTCGCGCAGCGCCCGGGCGATCAGCATCTCGTTGTGGCCGGCGCCGTAGAAGTCGCCGGTGTCGATGAGGGTGCCGCCGGCGTCGAGGTAGGCGTGGATGACGCGTACGCCCTCCTCGTCGTCGACGGCGCCGTAGGCGCCGGAGAGGCTCATCCCGCCGAGCGCGGGGGAGGTGACCTCCGGTCCGGTGCTGCCGAGCCGGCGCTTCTGGAACTGTGTCTGGGTTGCCTGTGAGTTCGTCATGCCACCACTGTGCGGGCTCCCCGAGACGTACGGCAGGGCCGGCTCATCCAGGGACAGCGTCTCCCTGGATGAGGATCGGCTCCGGATCGATACTGGTCGGTGTGACCGACCGCGAGGCACTCGCCGACTTCCTCCGCCGACGCCGGGCGCTGATCCGCCCGGCCGACGTCGGCCTGCCCGAGGGCACCCGCCGGCGTACGCCCGGCCTCCGGCGCGAGGAGGTCGCGATGCTCGCCGGTGTGTCCACCGACCACTACACCCGGCTGGAGCAGGCCCGCGGGTCGGCGCCCTCGGAGTCGGTGGTCAACGCGGTCGCCCGCGCGCTGCAGTGCGACCTCGACGAGCGCGACCACCTCTACTACCTGGCCGGGATGACCCCGCCGCCCCGCCGGGGCCACGTACGTCCCGGGCTCGTCGCTCTCGCCAACCGGCTCACCGACCTGCCCGTGATGATCTGCAACGACCTCGGCGAGGTGCTCTTCACCAACCCGATGGCCGACCTGCTGCTCGGGCACCTGCGCGGCGGCGGCCGGGACGGCCGGAGGAAGGTCGAGAACATGGTGTGGCGCTGGTTCACCGACCCGGACTTCCGGCAGATGCCCGAGGAGGACTGGGACCGGATCTCGGCCGTCCACGTCAGCGACCTGCGCGCGACCCACGCCCGTCGCGCCGGCGACCCCGACGTCACCGGTCTCGTCGACGACCTGCTCGCCGCGAGCGCGGAGTTCCGCGAGCTCTGGGAGCGCCACGAGGTGGGCGTACGCCGTGCCGACCGGAAGACATTCCTCCATCCCGAGGTCGGCGCGGTCGAGGTGCGCTGCGAGGTGCTCTTCAGCGAGGGGCAGGAGATCCAGCTGGTCGCCTACTTCCCCGCCGAAGGCACCGACGCGGCCGAGAAGCTCGACCTGCTCCGGGTGATCGGCACCCAGGCCTTCCCCTAGGCCGCGACCGCCGCGCGCGGGGCGGCCATCACCACCCGCAGGATCACGAACCGCACCACGGTGGCGGCGGCGTTGGCGACGACGAGCACCACCAGCTCGGTCGGTCTGGCCGGCATCGCGGAGGCCAGGTGGAGGAGCGCGAGGGAGCCCGACGTCAGCGCCAGCCCCAGCGCGAAGGCCAGCAGCCCGGCGACGTGATGTTTGACGGCACCCTGCCGCGCGGTGATCCCGAAGGTCAGCCGGCGGTTGGCGGCCGTGTTGGCGACCGCGGTCACCAGCAGGCTCACCAGGTTCGCGATCTGGGCGTCGACCGTGACCCGGAGGAGGGAGTAGAGGACGACGTACGCCAGGGTGCTCATCACCCCGACGGCGGCGAACCGCATCAGCTGCTCGGGCAACCCCCGCTGGGGAGTCGTCACGGTGACCGCGTTCGGGGAGGCCACGCCGCGCAGGTCGATCCGTCCCGACACCAGCCCCTTCAGGAGCCGAGCGATGCCGCGTACGTCCTCCTTGACGGTGGCCGCGATGTCGACACGGGAGTCGGGGTCGTCGACCCAGTCGACCGGAACCTCGTGGATGCGCAGCCCGGCCTCGGAGGCGAGCACGAGCAGCTCGGTGTCGAAGAACCAGCTGCCGTCCTCGATCAGCGGGAGCAGCCGCTCGGCGACATCACGCCGGATCGCCTTGAAGCCGCACTGGGCGTCGGTGAACTCGGCGGAGAGCACCCCGCGCAGCAGCAGGTTGTAGCCCTTGGACAGGAAGTCCCGCTTCGGGCCGCGCTCGATCCGGCTGCCACGGGCCAGCCGGGAGCCGATCGCGACATCGGAGTGGCCCGAGAGGAGCGGGGCGAGCAGGGGCGGCAGGGCTCGGAGATCGGTGGAGAGGTCGACGTCCATGTAGCCGACCACCTCCGCATGCGAGGTGGACCAGGCCGCCCTGAGTGCCCGGCCCCGGCCCTTCTCGTCCAGATGGATCGCCCGGACCCTGGTGATCTCGGTCGCGAGCCGCTGCGCGATCTCCCAGGTGCCGTCGGTGCTGGCGTTGTCGGCGATCGTGATGGTCGTGGAGTGGGGCAGGGTGCGCAGGTAGCCGTCGAGGTGGCGGACGGACGTCTCCAGGTCCTTCTCCTCGTTGTGCACCGGGATCACCAGGTCGACCGCCGTCAGCAGCCGCTTCTCCTCGAGGACCCACCCGCCGTCCGAGAGCTCCGTTCCCGCGGTCACGACGCGTCCGCCGTCAGGTCGTAGACGGTGCTGCTGCCGATGGTGGTCTGGGTGAAGTTCTCCTCCACCCAGGCGCTGATCTCGGAGGCGCTGGAGGTCTCGTCGCCGCCGCCTCTCGTGCCGCCCATCCCGCCCATGCCGCCCATGCCGCCGCCGGCGATGAAGTAGTGGATCTCGCCGTTCGCGACGTACTCCTGGAACTGCTCGAGCGTGATGCTGTTCGAGGTGCCGTTGAAGCCACCGATCGCCATCACGGCCTCGCCGGTCTCGAGCTGGAGTCCGGCCGCGGTCTGGGAGCCGATCGTCGCGGCCACCCAGGTGTAGTTGCCGGCGTTGGTGCTCACCGCCTCGGCGAGCTCCTCGTCGACCTGGCCGCCGCCCATCATCCCGCCGCCGCGCATCCCTCCAGCGGGTCCGCCGGGCATGCCGCCGGGCGTCGCCCCGGGCGTTCCTCCGGGCATCTGGCCGGTCGGCGGGGTGCCGTTCTGGGTCTGAGCACCCGGGCCACCGCCGGCACCGCCCGGGCGACCACCGCCCATCCCGCCCAGGCCGCCGCCCTCGTACGGACCCGCCGTCACGATCGAGCCGGTGTGGGCGGTGCCGATCGTCTGGATCGCGTACGCCGCAGGCCCGACGCCGAGGGTGACGGCGGCGGTCGCGAGGACCGCGGCCGCGGCCCGGCGGGTGAGCCTGTCCGCGAAGACGAACGCGGCGGCGAGCCCAAGACCGATGATCAGGACGGGCCAGCGCAGCGCGTCGTACGGCTGCTCGCCCGACTGTCCGAGGAGCACCCAGCCCCAGATCGAGCTGCCGGCCATGGCGACCGCCAGGGTGATCCGGGCGAAGAGGCTGTCGCGGTCGCGCCACATGACGACCGTGCCGACGACCGCGGTGATCGCGATCCACGGAGCCAGCGCGACCACGTAGTAGTCGTGGTAGATGCCCTCCATGAAGGAGAAGACCAGCCCGGTGACGAGCATCGTGGCGCCGCTGAGGATCAGCGCGGCGCGGGTCAGGTCGGTCCGTGGCGCCTTGCGCAGCGCGACGAGCCCGGTGACGAGGAACAGCAGGGCCGCGGGGAGCAGCCAGGAGACCATGCCGCCGGAGACGCCCTGGAAGAGGCGCAGGATCCCGGCCGCGCTGGAGAAGCCGGCGTTGCCGAGGCCGCCGTAGTCACCGCCGTTGAGCCGGCCGACGCCGTTGTAGCCGAGCGTCAGCTCGAGGAGCGAGTTGCCGGTCGAGCCGTCGATGTAGGGACGCCACGACTCGGGGATGAGCTCGACGATCGCGATGTACCAGCCGGCGCTCACGACCATGGCGACGAAGCAGCCGATGCCGTGCGCGACCCTCTTCCCGAACGAGCCCTTGCCCGCGATCAGGTAGACGAGGGCGATGGCCGGGATGATCAGGAACGCCTGCAGCATCTTGGTGAGGAAGCCGAACCCGAGCAGCGCACCGGCCAGCACCATCCAGCGCGCCTTGCCGGTCTCGATCGCCTTCAGCGTCGAGAACCCGGCGCCGACCAGCAGGAGGAGCAGCAGCGCGTCCGGGTTGTTGAACCGGAACATCAGCGCCGCCGCCGGCGTCAGCGCGGTGAACGCCCCCGCCGCGATCCCCGCCTGCCACGGCGCGACCTTCTTGACCAGTCCGTACGTCAGGCCGACCGTCGCCACGCCCATCAGTGCCTGCGGGACCAGGATGCTCCACGACGACAGCCCGAAGATGCGTACGGACAGGCCCATCACCCAGAGCGACGCCGGCGGCTTGTCGACCGTGATCGAGCTGCTCGCATCGAGCGCCCCGAAGAACCACGCCTTCCAGCTCTCACCCCCGGCCTGCGCGGCCGCGGAGTAATACTGGTTCGCGTACCCCGACTCGGACAGCGTCCACAGGTACGCCACCGCGGTCAGGGCGAGCAGAATGATCAGGGACGCGCGCTCGGGTGTCGGGCGCCATCGTGGTGTCGCTGTCGGCTCGGGTGCCGTTCTCGTCGTCGCTGGTTCGAGGAGCTGGGTCATACCCACGAGGCTCGGGCGTTGGACTGTGGCGGGCTTACGGTCCGGCTGTGCTCACCCTGTGTGCTGTGGTTCACAGTCCTGTCTCGCTGCAGTGGCAGGGTGGCGAAACCCTGCCGAGTCGGCTCCCGGTGGTCGAGCTTGTCGAGAACACCCTGTGCGTGACCGTTCTTCGGGGCTGGTCTGGGCCGCCGACCCGTTCTTTGAGGGTCTTCTCGATCTGGTCCGGCGTCAAGGACGCCCTGCGGGCGCCGGCTTCGCCGGCCGCTTCGCGGTCCTGGACTCCGGACCAGATCGAGAAAAGATTTGGCTGGCTATCGGGGCGGCGGCCCGGGTGTGGCGCGGTGCATTTCATTCCTGGGACGGATGGCGTTGCTGGGGCGTGAAGGGTGACCCTTCGGGCCACTTAGCATTCACAGAAGCGAGGATGCTCGCTCACCGCAAAAAGTGCATCTGAACAGGGATAATAGATAGTAAAGAGAGCGGTTGAGGCGTAGAATCAGAGCCATCACAACACACCTTTGAGAGAGGGGATGGCGATGAGTCTCGGGCGCGACATCGACCGCTGGGGCACCGACCCCGGTGACGCGATCGACGCCGAACTGGCCGCCATCGAAACCGCCCTCGACACACTGTTGACCAGGGACCCCGCCTACTGGCGCACCGAGCAGAAGAAAGACGCGTTGAAGCGGCTGGAGAAACTCCAGGCCAAGCTCGGCGCGGTCAGTGTTCAGGTGCTCGCCAGCGCCGGTGACATCGCAGAAGAGACCGGCGCGAAAGACGCCTCGGCCTGGATGCGGGCCGAACTGCTCATCGACAAGGGTGCGGCCCGCTCGCAGATCAAACTCGCCACCGGGGTCGCCAGGTACGACCTGGTGGCTGCCGGGCTGGCCGAGGGTGTGGTGTCGTTGGACAAGGCCCGGGTGATCACCAACGCACTCGACAAGATCAAGACCGACCCGGTCACCAGCGGCGAGGACCTGGTGTCGGCTGAGAAGCTGCTTGTCGAGTACGCGCGCACGTTGACCGTGAACCAGCTGCGGACCGTGGGCAAACGGATCCTGGTCGAGATCGACCCGGTCCGGTTCGAGGACGCCGAAGCCCGGGCGCTCCTGGCTGAGGAGCAACGGGCCCAGCAGAAGACCGCATTGCGGGTCTGGGACAACCACGACGGCACGATCGGGTTCGAGGGAGTCCTCCCGACCTCGATCGGGATGCGGTTCAAACGACTCGTCGAGGCCTACGCCCAGCCCCGCAAACAACACCTCGTCGGCAAGGGTGCTCCGTTGCCGCCGTGGGAGCGGATGATGGGCCAAGGGTTCTCCCGGTTGCTGGAGACTATCGACCCCGCCGCGCTGCCCCGCCATGGTGGCGACGCCACCGTGGTTAACGTAGTGATCAGCCTCGAGGAGCTCCGGAAGGACCTCGGGGTGGCCACCCTGGGCTATGACGAGACCAACGGCACCACGATCACCGCCGCCGAGGCACGGCGGATGGCCTGCAACGCCACCATCATCCCCTGGGTCCTCGGTGGCGATGGTGAGGTCCTCGACGCCGGCCGAGCAAGCCGGTTCTTCCAACCCATCCAACGCAAAGCACTCCGACTCCAGCAGAAGTGCTGCCAAGCCGAAGGCTGCGACATGCCCCCGGAATGGTGCGACGCCCACCACCTCGACCCCTGGGCCGCCGGTGGGAAGACCGACCTGAAGGACGGGGCTTTGTTGTGTCCGCATCATCACCGTCTGGCGCACAACCCGGCTTACATCCATGAGCGGTTGCCGGATGGGACCATCCGGTTCACCCGCCGCCCCTGAACCGGCCCGAGTTCTGAGTCGTCCCGGCCGGGCCACCGTCGTGCCGGCCCGTATCTGCGCGCGTTCACCACCCGTGCGGACACTTCCCGACCCGGTGCAGGGGGAAGCGTTCGGATACGCGGCGCTTCGGCTGTTGTACACACGAAGAGACCTCGAGCTTGCTGTGGACGCCAGCCACAGCCCCCAAGCCCGTGCCCAACTGAATCCGCTGCGCCACACCCTCGCCGCCGACCCGATACAGGCGAAATCTTTCTCGATCGGGTACCGGGTCAAGGATGGCCGCAGGCCACCGCGAAGCGGCGGGCGCACCCTGTCCTTGACGCGGTGCGTGATCGAGAAACAATCGAGGCAAGGGTCGGCGGCGAACACCGACACCAAGCCACGGCAACCCGAGAGCGGCGTCCCGAGACCAAACCAGCCTCGACAGAGCTCGACGACCAAGCCCAGCAAGCCCGAAAAGCAGGGCGCGACGCGCCGTACGTGTCCGAGATCACGTTCCCAGACACCCCCAAAACAAGAACACGTTCTAGTATTGAGCGTGAAACCCACGCTCGACGTCGTAACCACCTGGTGGAACGGATTCGGAGGGTTACACGACCCCCTTTAGGCTTGCCTTAGTACATCCACGGAAGGTTGAACTCCCTTATGCGTGACATCCGCGTTGCGATCGTCGGTGCCGGCCCGGCCGGCATCTACGCTGCCGACATCCTCACGAAGGAGCACCCTGGTGCGCGCGTCGACGTCATCGAGCGTCTGCCTGCCCCTTACGGCCTGGTTCGCTACGGCGTGGCTCCTGACCACCCGCGAATCAAGGAGATCATCAAGGCTCTGAAGCGCGTCCTGAACCAGGACAGCATCCGCTTCATCGGCAACGTCGACTTCGGCACAGACCTCAAGCTCGACGACCTGCACCGGTTCTACGACGCCGTCATCTTCGCCACCGGCGCGATGGCCGACCGCGAGCTCGACATCCCGGGGATCGACCTGCCTCAGTCCTACGGCGCGGCCGACTTCGTCAGCTGGTACGCCGGTCACCCCGACGTCTCCCGCGAGTGGCCCCTCGACGCCGAGGAGGTCGCCGTCCTCGGCGCCGGTAACGTCGCCCTCGACGTCGCCCGGATGCTGGCCAAGCCCGCCGACGAGCAGCTGGTCACCGAGATCTCCGACAACGTCTACCAGGGCCTGAAGAAGAACCCGGCCAAGACGGTCCACGTCTACGCCCGCCGCGGCCCTGCGCACATCAAGTTCAGCCCGATGGAGCTGCGCGAGCTCTCCCACTCCCCGTCGGTCCAGGTGGTCGTCGAGGAGGAGGGCTTCGAGATCGACGAGGCCGGCGAGAAGGCTATCCAGAGCCACAAGGCGACCAAGCTGGTGGCCGACATCCTCCTGAAGTACATGGAGGCGCCCGCCAGCGACAAGCCCCACAAGATCGTCATCCACATGATGCAGAACCCCGTCGAGATCGTCGGCGAGGACGGTCAGGTGGTCGCGCTGCGCAGCGAGAAGACCGAATACAACGGCGACGGCACCGTCACCGGCACCGGTGAGTTCACCGACACCCCGGTCCAGGCCGTCTACCGCGCCGTCGGCTACCTCTCCGAGGCGCTCCCCGACGTGCCCTTCGACAGCGAGAACGGCGTCATCCCCAACGCCGGCGGTCGAGTGCTCGACCTCAACGGCGAGCACATCGACGGGACGTACGTCACCGGGTGGATCAAGCGCGGACCGGTCGGCCTCATCGGCCACACCAAGTCCGACGCCAAGGAGACCATCGACAACCTCCTCCACGACCTCGACAAGCTCAAGCCGGCCGAGCACGCCTCCCCGGCGGCGGTCCTCGAGCACCTCTCCGGCAAGGGCGTCGAGTTCACCACCATCGAGGGCTGGGAGAGGCTCGACAACCACGAGCGCTCCCTCGGCGAGGCCCAGGGCCGCGAGCGGATCAAGGTCGTCCCCCGTGACGAGATGATCCAGATCTCCAACAGCTGACACATCACGTACGCAGCGGGCCCGGTCATCCTCCACGGATGACCGGCCCGCTCGCATTTCGCTGCTCTTCGGACGGCCCGCCCTCCACCGTGCGTCAACCCGGGGTTGACGCCACGCGATCGTCAACCTACAGTTGACGCATGACCGCATCGGGATCCGCCCCCGCACACCGACAACGGGAGATGGCCGAGTCGTTCGGTGCTGATGCCGACCGTTACGACAGAGCGCGGATGGCCTATCCCGACGAACTGATCGCCCGCACCCTGGACCTCTCCCCGGGACCCGAGATCCTGGACGTCGGGTGCGGGACCGGGATCGAGGCCAGGCAGCTTCAGGCGGCCGGTGCGCACGTGCTCGGCGTCGAGCCGGACGGGCGGATGGCGGCGTACGCACGCTCGCGCGGGCTCGTCGTGGAGGAGTCGCGGTTCGAGGACTGGGATGCCGCGGGACGTACGTTCGACGCGGTCGTCGCCGCACAGGCGTGGCACTGGGTCGATCCGGTGGCCGGCGCCGCGAAGGTGCGCAACGTACTGCGTCCCGGCGGCCTGTTCGCAGCCTTCTGGAACGTCTATGAGCCGCCCGCGCCGGTCGGCGACGCACTTCTCGAGGGCCTGAGGAAGGTCGTTCCCGACCTCCCTCCCGGCCTGGGTGGCATGAAGCAGGCGGACAAGACGTACGAAGCGGGTGCCCGGCAGGTCGGCGAGCGCTTCGTCGACCTCGGCGGGTTCGCCGAGCCGGAGCCGTGGCGTTTCTCGTGGTCGCGTGACGTCACGCGCGAGGAGTGGCTCGACTTCGTTCCGACGCAGGGCTTCCTCACCCGGCTGTCCGCCGAACAGTGTGCGCCGGTGCTGGAGGTGGTCGGTGCGGCCATCGACGACCTCGGCGGGACGTTCACGCTCAACACCGTCACCGTGGGCATCGCGGTCCCGTTCCGGCACGTGCCATGACCCGTCATTGTCGATCGACCTAGGAGAAACGCATGACCAGCACCCCAGACCCTGCCCTCAAGGCCGTACGCCTCGACACCCTGATCGACTCGATCAAGAAGGCTCGGACCGAGCCCTTGGACCAGCTCGCCGACGCGATGGTCGTCGGTGAGCACCTGGGCGAGGTGGCCGACCATCTGATCGGGCACTTCGTCGACCAGGCTCGCCGCTCCGGCGCCTCCTGGACCGAGATCGGGACCCGGATGGGGGTGACGAAGCAGGCGGCCCAGAAGAAGTACGTCCCCAAGGCCGGCGACCAGTCGCTCGACCCGAGCGCCGGGTTCGCGAAGTTCACCCCGCGCGCCCGCACGGTGGTCGTCGCCGCCCAAGGTGAGGCCCGGAAGGCCGCGAACGCGGAGACCGGGGTACCTCACCTCGTGCTCGGTCTCCTCGCCGAGCCCGAAGGGGTCGCGGGCCACGCGATCCGGGCCCAGGGCGTGACCCTCGACAAGGTCCGCGAGGTGGCGACCGCCGCGACCCCGGAGCCCTACGGCGAGGTCGGGGAGATGATCCCGTTCACCGCCGACGCCAAGAAGGTGCTCGAGCTGACCTTCCGCGAGGCCCTCCGGCTCGAGCACTCCTACGTCGGCACCGAGCACATCCTGCTCGCCCTCCTCGAGCACGAGGACGGCGCCGGGATCCTCCACGACGCCGGCGTCGACAAGGAGGCGACCGAGCAGAGCATCACCTCGATCCTCGACTCGCTCAAGGTCGACTTCGCCGACACCGACACCGCGGAGTAGCCCGCCCGGGGACTACCTGATCTGAGGGACCGTCGGCACGAGCGCGCAGCACGTGCCGACGGTTTCGCTACGTTCCGAGGATCTGGAGGTACCCATGTCACGCTGTGTTGCCCGACTTGTCCTCGGCCTCGTCCTGGTCGCCGCGGTCCTCAACGTGCCTGTCGCGGTGACGGCACCGTCAGCGGAGGCGGCCTGCCGGCCCGCGCTCAAGTCGCTGACGCTCGCCCGGAGCACCGTCGCCGGAGGCGCGTCGACCACCGCGACGATCAGGCTCACCTGCCGAACGCCCCGGCGCGCGAAGGTGCAATTGTGGGCCAGCACCGGCATCCGGGTCCCGGCGTACGTCTATGTCGCCGGCGGCCGGAGCACGCGCGAGGTCACCGTCCGGACCTCACCCACGACGGTCCGCAGCAGCGGCAGAGTCAAGGCCGTCTACCGGCAGGTGGTACGCCGCGCGACGCTCGTCCGCACCGTCACCCCGTGCTACCCCGCGCCGGTGCCCACCGCGGTGGCGTTGCCCGCCTACGTCCACGCCGGTCAGAACGCCACCGGGACGGTCACGCTCGACTGTGTCGCCAAGACGTCGCTGGCGGTGACCCTGACCTCGAACTCGTCCTGGGTCACGGTCCCGGGCACGCTCACGGTTCAGGCCGGGCGGCGTACGGCGTCGTTCACGGCGGTCACGAAGGCGCCGGCGGTCGGGACCCTGCCCGCGTTCAACGTGACGATCAGGGCGGCCCGCAACGGGAAGAGCGCCGCCCGGACGATGCAGGTCCGACCGGAGATCCGGCCCTTCCGGGCCGGTGACCGGTTCACCGTCAACGAGCCGATCCTGACGCCCGAGGGCTCGGACGGCTGGGTGCACGGGATTCTCCGGATCACCCTGGACCATCCGGCCCCGCCGGGCGGACTCGACGTGAAGGGATCCTTCCTCCCCGAAGGGGAGACCGTGACCGAGGTGGCGATCGGGTTCGACTCCTATCCGCCCGACTCCCGCGTGACCGACCACCTCGTGATCACGGACTCCGCCGGCAACGTCCTGGTTCACGAGGACTTCACCTACACCGTCCATCCCACGCCGTGACCCGCACGGAGGGGCCGCCCCACTACGGACCGACCCCTCCGCTCTCCGCTGCCCCTGGCACGCCGGAACAACACCCCTGTGCCCGACATGTGCCAGGGACGACTCATTTCCGGGGTAGTCCGGTAGCGAACTGTCCATATACCCGTCAGTAATAGACAGTTCGCTACCGGACTACCCCGGATTCGCCGCTAGACGCCGCTGGGGGCCAGGACGATGTCGAACCGCACCTTCGACCAGGTGCCGTCGACGACCCGTCCGTCCGGCGTGGCCGCGCCGGCAGGCTGCTGCTCGAACTTCTTGATCAGCGACTCCTTGACGCCGAAGACGGTGTCCTTCCAGCCGATCGGGTCGCCCTCGGGGAAGATGTGGGTGACCAGCGTGCGGCAGCCCTCGTGGCTGACCATGAAGTGCAGGTGCGAGGCACGCAGCGGCGAGCGCCCGACCGCGGTCAGCATCTTGCCGACGGGGCCGTCGTCGGGGATCGGGTACGGCGTGGGCGTCAGCCCCCAGAACCGGTAGCCGCCGTCGGCGTCGGTGAACAGGTGCGCCCGCGCTGCCCGGGAACCGGCGTCACGCTGGACGTCGTAGAGCCCGTCCTCGTCGGCCTCCCAGACCTCGATCCTGGCTCCGACCAGCGGTTTCCCGTCCGTGTCGGTGACCGTCCCCGAGACCCAGCACGGCTCGCCCGGGGCCCCGAACGCCATGTCCCCACCCAGCTCGATCGCCGGGGAGTCCTCCACGAAGAACGGCCCGAAGACCGTGGCCTCGGTCGCATCGGCGTACGCCTCGTTGTTGATGTTGATCGTCTGCATCGAGGCGCCGAGGGTGTCGGAGAGGAGGATGAACTCCTGGCGTACGTCGTCGGTGATGTGGCCGGCCTTCGTCAGGAAGTCGATCGCCTCGCCCCACTCCTCCTCGGTGAGGCGTACGTCGCGGATGAAGGCGTGCAGGTGCCGCGTCAGGGAGACCATGACCTCCTTCAGGCGCGGGTCCTCGCAGGCGTCGAAGGACGCGACCACGGTGTCGACCAGGGTCTGCTCGACCGCCTGCTGCTGGGGTGAGATCTCGGTGGCCATCAGCTCTCCTCTCCCGCCCACGCCGCGGTCAGCAGCGCGGTCAGGTTCTCCTCGGTGACCGGGGTCGGGTTGTTGTCGGGGATCGCGGCCAGGATCGGCGCGACCGCCTTGGCGATGCCCTCCTCGGGCATGCCGTAGTCCTGGAGCGCCTGCGGCGCGGCGAGCGCCGTGCGCAGCTCTGCCAGCCCCTCGACGGCGCTCGATGCTCCGAACGCGGCCGCCATCCGCGCCTCCGCCTCAGGGGCGTTCGGCGCGTTGAAGGCGAGCACGTGCGGAAGCACGACGGCGTGGGTCTGGGCGTGCGGCAGGTTGAACATGCCGCCCAGCACGTGGCAGATCTTGTGGTGCATCCCGGACCCGGCGGAGGTGAACGAGACCGCCGCCAGGTAGGCGCCGTAGAGGGTCTGCTCGATCCCCTCGACGCTGGCGGAGTCGCGCGCGACCTTCGGCAGGCCGGCGGCGAGCCCTCGGATCCCCTCGGCGGCGTTGACCTGGTCGATGGGGTCCACACGCGGCCCCCACATCGCGTCGACGCTGTGCGCGAGCGCGTTCAGGCCGCTGGCGACGGTCATCTCCCAGGGCAGCGTCCTCAGCAGCGCCGCGTCGTAGACGACCGTACGCGGCAGGACCCGGGCGTCGACGCCGGTGGTCTTGGTCTCCCCCGAGGTCAGGCCCCAGACGTTGGTCGCCTCGGACCCGGCGTACGTCGTCGGGACAGCCACGATCGGCAGCCCCGTGGTGAGCGCGACGGCCTTGGCGAGGCCGGTGGTCGAGCCCCCGCCGACGCACACCAGCGCGTCGGCGGCGGCCTCAGCCGCCCGCTCACGAGCCCGCTCGGCGACCTCGACCGGCACGTGCATCACGACCTCGTCGTGGCGCAGCGCGACCGGTACGTCGGCGGTCACCCGGGCGGCGAGCTCGGCCTCGCGCGCGCCGGCGATGACCATCACCCGCCGCGCACCGAGCTCGTCGATCTCCGCGGCCACCGCCGCGGGCGCCTCGCCGGTGGCGAAGCGGACTCGCTGCGGCAGCGACTCGTGCGTGAACTTCATGAGATTCCCCCGCTCAGCCGGAACGATCAGGCCTTGCCCAGCAGCGTCGCGACCGCCTCGCCCAGCACGGCGCCGGGGTCCTCGGGGAGCGACATCGACCGCCAGGCGATGTGCTTGTCGGGGCGCACCAGGAGGGCACCCGACTCCTCGACCTCGCGGAGCTTGGCCCAGTCGAAGTAGAGGTCGGTGACCGCCCGGCCCGGGCCGATCACGACGGTCTGGAGCGGGATCCCGAACTTCGTCCGCGCCGCCTCCGCCGCGTCCTCCCACGCCTCACCCGCGACGCCGGTGATCAGTGTCCACTGCGTGTAGGGGGCGAGGTCGAGCATCGCGTGCTTCTCGACGTTGTCCCCGACCCAGGCGTGCGGCAGGTGCGCGCCCGGCGAGGTCGACATCCGGTGGTAGAGGTCCTCGTCGTCGGTCGGCGCCGGCCGGGTGCCGTCGGAGACGATCGCGTCGGACTCGTAGAACTGGCCGAGCTCGACGCCGTGGGCGTTGAACTCGTAGTTCTTGCGCTCCATCGCGGTGACCAGCGCGGCCCGCTTGGCCGCACCCTCGGGGGTGTTGGCCTTGCGCTCCTCGATGGCCTGGGCCATCTCCTCGCCCTCGAGACCGACGACACCGAGCGCCTCGAAGAGCTCGCCGAACTCGCGGGCGGACTGGTTGGCGCGGGTGACGATGCGCTTGGCGACCGGGGCGCGCTCGGCGGAGTAGGACTCCAGGAGCGACGGCTCGGCGTACCCCTGGAGCACCGCGGCGAGCTTCCAGGCCAGGTTGTAGGAGTCCTGGATCGAGGTGTTCGAGCCGAGACCGTTCGACGGCGGGTGCCGGTGGATGGCGTCGCCGGCGCAGAAGACGCGGCCCTTCTGGGCGTGGGTCGCGTACATCTCGTTGACGCCCCACAGCGAGTAGCCGGTCACGTCCGGCTCCAGGTCGGGCATCCCGAGCAGGTCGCGGATGACCTTGACGGCGTACTCCTCGGTCAGCTCGGGCGGCGGCTGGTTGATGTCGTAGCCCCACACGATCAGCCACTCGTCCCACGGGCGGACCATGCGGACCAGGCCGGTGCCGATGCCGCCGACGTTCGAGCCGGGCTGGATGACCCAGTAGAGGACCGAGGGGCGGTGGTCGACGAGCTCGGAGAGGTCGGCCTTGAAGGTGATGTTCATCGAGCCGGCGATGTCCATCGCGCCCTCGAGCGGCAGGTCGATGTCGGCGCCGACCTGGGTGCGGGCGCCGTCGGCGCCGATGAGGAACTTCGACCGGATCTTGTACTCGTGGCCGGTCAGCCGGTCGCGGGCGATCGTGGTGACGCCCTCGTCGTCCTGGGTGTGGCTCAGGTATTCGGTGGAGAACCGCGTCTGAGTGCCGCGCTCGGTCGCGTTGCGGACCAGGATCGGCTCGAGGTAGGTCTGCGGGATGTCGACGGTCAGGCACGGGCTGGCCAGCTGGTAGTCGGCCTCGCGGTCGGGCCGGGTGCCCCAGGTGCGGATGCGGCCGATCTCCTCGCCGGCGATGCTCGTGCAGAAGACGGTGTCGCCGACGAGCTCGTGCGGCGTCGCGTCGGCGAGCACCTGCTCCTCGATGCCCAGGTCGCGGAAGATCTCCATGGCGCGCTGGTTGGTGATGTGCGCCCGCGGGGTGTTAGCGGTCCAGCGGTACTTCGTGATCATGATGTTGTCGACACCGAGCTCGCTCAGGAAGAGCGCGGCGGACGCACCGGCCGGACCGGATCCCACGACGAGGACGTCGGTGGTCACGACATCCTCGGTCTCGGGGACCTCGGTCTCTTTCTGGCCGTCGTCGAAGACTGGCATGTTCCTCACCTTTCCGAGGCCGCGGCGGGGTGTGGGATCGCAGCCTCAGGGCGAGTCTTACCGGCCCGCTCGGGCCGCTTCAAAGGTGGGGTCGCGGGTTGGCGGAAATGCGTACGCGACTCGGCCCGGATCAGCTGTCGAGCGGGAGCCACGCCTTCACGGCGGCGATGGTCGAGTCCGGCTTGCGGGCCCACTTGAAGTGGTCGATGCCGGGCTCGTCCAGGTGCACGCGCGCGACCTCGAGACCGGGCATCCGCCGGTGGATCTCGTCGACCGTCTCGCTGGGCGCCAGCCAGTCGCCCTCGATGGAGACGATCAGCGCCGGCTTCGCCAGGGCTCGCATGTCCGCGGTGACGTCGCGCGCCGGGCTCCCGAGGCGGAGCCGGCCGGTGCGGGCGTACCTGGCCCATTCCCGCATCAGGGTCCGCGCCTCGCGCCCGGCGAACTTGAGCTGCTTGCCGGGGAAGTGGCCGACGACCCGGCCGATGAGGCCCATCGCCTGGCTGGCGACCAGGAAACCCGGGCCGTAGTTGCGCCAGTAGGGGGTCTGCGAGGCGACGTAGATCAGCCCGGCGACCCGGTCGGGGTACAGCGCGGCATAGGCGCTGGCCGCCTGTCCGCCGAGGCTGTGCCCGAGGACGTACGTCGCACCGGCCGCGGCCGGGATCAGCTCGCCGAGGCGGTCGACGGCGGCGGCGATGTCGTCGACGAGGCCGGCGTAGCCGAAGTCGTAGCCCCAGCCGGCGACTCGTCCGCCGTTCTCCTCGTGGCCGCGCTGCTCCATCCGGCCGACGTTGATCCCCGCCTCCGCGAAGGCCACGATCAGCTTGTCGTAGTAGCCGGCCGGCATGCCCATCGCGGGCACGATCAGCAGGGCCGGCGCCTCGGGGTCCGCCGCACGGACGACCGTCAGCGTGAAGCTGGTGCCCTCGGCACGCTCGATCGCGTGGGCCTCGGGGGTGGTCGTGGGGGTGCTCGTCTCGGTCACGCGCTTTATGTTACTCACGAGTAGTGCGCCAGGTGGGATCGACCAAGCGACCAAGCGATCCACACCATTCCCCCACCTGTGCACAACCCTGTGGATAACTCTCAGGAGCGGTGGATAGGCAGCACCGTGTGGCCGACGGGGAAGACCTCGTAGTGGCCACGCGTCATCAGGCCCCACAGACCGCGTGGAGCCAGCAGCACCACGGCGATCGCGACGGCACCGAGCGCGATGAGATACCAGGTGCCGTAGGAGTCCAGGAGCTGCTGCAGCGCGAAGAAGATCACCGCGCCCAGGATCGGTCCCTCGATCGTCCCCAGCCCGCCGATGACGACGATGAAGATCATGAACGCCGTGTACTGGACCGAGAACATCGAGTCCGGGGAGACCCGCAGACCGTTGACCGCGATCAGCGCGCCGGCCAGGCCGGCACCCCCGGAGGCGGCGACGTAGACGAGCCGCTGCGAGCGCCGCACCGCGACGCCGAGCGACGCCGCCGCCACCGTGTCGTCACGGATCGCGGTCAGACCGAGGCCGACGCGCGAGCGCATCAGGACGTACGTCACGAGGACGACGAGCACCGCCAGCGCGAGCGCCAGGTAGTAGACGGTCGCGATCCGGGTCACCCGGTCGACGCCCTGGAAGGCGGTGAGCGAGAGGCCGGAGCCGCCGCCGAAGCCCGGGAGCTCCTGGGTGACCAGCTTGAAGACCTCGGCGACGACCCAGGTGCCGATCGCGAAGTAGCCCCCGACCAGCCGGAACAGCAGGAACGAGGTGGGGATGGCCAGGGCCGCGCAGACCACGCCGGCCGCCAGGACGGCGAGCGGGATCGGCAGCCCGACGACGTCGGCGAGCTTGATCACGCCGTAGCCGCCCGCACCGATGTAGGCCTGCTGCCCGATCGAGACGAGCCCGCCGTAGCCGGCCATCAGGTTCCACGTCGTGCCGAGGATGATCAGCGCGAAGAGCGTGACCAGGTTGGTCACGTCGCCCGGGCTGAACACGAACCACGGTGCCGCGGCCAGGAACACCACCGCCGCAGCGAGGACGCCGCCGCCGGCCAGCGACGGCCAGCCGCCGCGTACGACCTTCAGGGTGGTGGTGCCGGTCAGAGTGTCCACCGTCATGCGACGACCGCCTTCGGGAGCAGGCCCTGGGGCCGGAACAGGAGCACGACCAGGAAGACCAGGTGGCCGGCGAGAACGCCGTAGGCCGGGTCGATCTGGGCGCCGACGGTCTGCGCGACGCCGAGCACCAGCCCGCCGAGGAGCGTGCCCCACAGCGAGCCGAGACCACCGATGATGACCGCCTCGAAGGCGAAGATGAGGACCAGGTCCCCGTACGTCGGGCTGAACTGCGTCGACATGCCGAGGAAGACACCGGCCAGGGCGACGGTGCCGATCGCGATCGCGGTGGCCAGGGCGTACATGTGCCTCTCGTCGATCCCCATGAGCGTGGCCGCCTCGGGGTCGTCCTTGGTCGCGCGCATGGCGCGGCCGATGCGGGTGTGGGAGAGGTAGAGCTGCAGGCCGACGATGACACCGACCGCCACCACGAGCGTGAGCAGCGAGAAGACGCCGATGCGTAGGTCGCCCAGCTTCATCGACGAGGTCGCCAGGTCGCCGATCGAGATCTTGCGCGAGTCGGCGGTGAAGATCTCCTGGAGCAGGTTGGCGCCGATGACCGCCAGGCCGAACGAGACCAGCAGCGGCGACAGCTCGCCGTGGCGCAGCGCCGCGTTGAAGAGGCCGCGCTGGATCGCGTACCCGACCGCGGCGAGCACCGGGATCACGATGACGATGGTGAGGAACGCCGGCATCCCGGTCTGCTGGACGAGCCAGAGCGCGAGGTAGGCCGAGGCGACCGCGAGCACGCCGTGGGCGAGGTTGACGATCCGCATCACGCCGAAGATGAGGCTCAGGCCACAGGCGAGGAGTGCGTACTGCCCACCGAGCAGGAGCCCCTGGAGGACCGCGTTGATCCAGTCCATCAGCCCGCCTCCTGCTCGTCGACCCCGAAGTACGCCGCCTGGACCTGCTCCCGGGAGACGTCGGCCGCCGCGCCCTCGAGGACGGTGCGGCCCTCGAGGAGGCACTGCACCCGGTCGGCGACGGAGAGTGCCTGGGTGAGGTCCTGCTCGACCACGAGCACCGTCGTCCCCTTCGCGGCGATGGCGGGGAGGGCCTGGTAGATGTCGGCGATCACGACGGGGGCGAGGCCGAGCGAGACCTCGTCGAGCAGGAGCAGCTTCGGGTTGGACATCAGCGCCCGGCCGATGGCGGTCGCCTGCTGCTCACCGCCGGAGAGGTGGGCCCCACGCCGCGTCTTCTTCTCCGCGAGCAGCGGGAACGCGTCGTAGACGGTGGTGAGGTTCCACGGCCCCGGGCGGCGTCCGTGCGCGCCGACCTTGAGGTTCTCCTCGACGGTGAGCGAGGCGAAGATCCGGCGTCCCTCCGGCGTGAGCGCGATGCCCTCGCGGACCCGCCGGTGGGCGGGGGTGTGGGAGACGTTGTGGCCGTCGAAACGGATCCGGCCGGAGCTCGGACGAAGTAGGCCGGCGATCGTCTTCAGCAGGGTGGACTTGCCGGCGCCGTTGGCGCCGATCACGGCGAGGGTCTCGCCCTCGGCGACGGTCAGGGTGATGCCGTGCAGGGCGCGGAAGTCGCCGTAGCTCACGTCGATCGCGTCGACTTCGAGCAGGGTCATCGGTCTCCCTCGAATGCTGACCGAGGTAACTCGGTGAACGGGTGCTTGCTTCGTGGAACTCCGCGAAGGGAGTGCGTGCCGACCGAGTTACCCTTCGACAAGCTCAGGACATCGCCTCGGTGAGCATCCGCCGGGCTCATTCGCCCTCCAGGTCGGGAGAGCCGAGATAGACGGCGGCGACGGCGTCGCTGGCCATCACCTCGCGCGGGTCGCCGGTGGCGACGACGTCGCCCTGGGCCAGGCACATCAACCGGTCCACGACCTGCAGCAGCGCGTGCACGATGTGCTCGATCCAGACGACGCCGGTGCCGCCGTCGCGGATCGCCGAGATGGTCTCGATCAGCGCGGGCAGCTCGTGCTCGGTGAGTCCGCCGGCGATCTCGTCGAGGAGCAGCAGCCGGGGCCGGGTGGCCAGCGCGCGGGCGAGCTCGAGCCGTTTGCGGTCGAGCAGCCGCAGCGAGCCGGCGGGGGTGTTGGCGAGATGGGCGAGCGAGGCGGTCTCCAGCGCCTGCCAGGCCTGCTCGTCGGCCTCGCGACGGCGCATGCCCGCGCCGAAGGTGGACCCGACCAGCACGTTCTCGAAGACGGTGAGTCCCTCGAAGGGGCGGGGGATCTGGAACGTACGCCCGATGCCGAGAGCCGTACGCCGCGCGGCCGGCATCCGGGTGATGTCGGTGCCGTCGAAGCGGATGGTGCCTGCGTCGGCAGGGAGGGTGCCGGTCACCAGGTTGAGCAGCGTGGACTTGCCGGCGCCGTTGGGTCCGACGATGCCGAGCGCCTCGCCGGCGGCCACGTGGAAGGAGACGGATCGGGCGGTGACGACCTGGCCGAACGCCTTGGCCAGGCCTTCGGCCTCCAGCAGCGCGCCGGGCGCGCTGCTGGAGACCTCGACCGTTGGCTCGCCCGATGGTGGGGCAGAGGTCACTTGAGCGCCTCGGGCTCGCCCCCGAGGGGTACGTCGGGAGCCAGCGAGTTCTGCACGACGACCAGCTCGAACGGGTGCTCCCCGCCCTCGACCTGGCGCCACTGACCGCCCGCGAGGGAGGTCTTGGCGACGTACGGCGGGACGCTGTCGTCCTTGCCCCACGCGACGTCACCGACGACCGTGGAGACCTCGAGCCCGGACAGCGCCTTGGTGATCGCGTCGGCGTCGGTCGAGCCGGCCTCGGTCACGGCCGCGGTCGCGACCTCGAAGAGCGCGTGCGCGAAGCCCAGCGGCTGGGTCCACTGCTTGCCGGTCTTCTCCTCGTACGCGTCCGCCAGCTCCTGCGCGGACTGGCCGGTCAGCGAGGACTTGTAGGGAGCGGTCGGGGTCCACCACACCTCGGTGGAGAGGTTGTGGGCGATCGGGCCCAGCGCCTCGACGCTGCTCGGGAACAGGAGCGCCTTGCCGATCGTCGCGACCTTCGGGTTGTAGCCCTGCTGCTTCGCCTGCTGCCAGAACGTGGTGAAGTCCGGCGGGATCGGGACGCCGACCAGGACGTCGTGGCCCTTGTAGGCGCTGATCTGGGCGGAGAAGTCCTTGGTGCCGTTGGGGTAGTTGCCCGGGTTGTCGATCTTCACGCCGGACGCCTCGGTGAGCGCCGGGAAGTTGGCGCCCCAGGCCTCGCCGTCCGGGTCCTTCGGGAACAGGCCGCCGGCCTTCTTGTTGTTCGGGACCTTGCTCCAGATGTCGGCGTAGACCGCCGAGACGTCCTCGAGGCCCCAGAAGAAGTGGTAGCTGTACTTCAGCTCGGCCGGCTTGTCGCCGCTGCGGATCGCGAACGGCTGCCACGGTGCGACCGTGGTGATGCACGGGATCGAGTTGGCCTCGCACTGCTCCGAGACCGGGTTGACGATGTCGGGCGTCGAGGAGGCGACGATGATGTCGGCGCCGTCCTTGTTGATCAGGTCGCCGGCCACCGCCCCGGCCTTCGTCGTGTCGCTCTGCGCGTCACGCACCACGATCTCGACGTCGAGCTCCTTGTCGCCCGCCTTGACCGGGTGGTCCTTGAAGTAGGTCTCCAGCTCGTCGACGACGAAGCTGTTCGCCTCGCCGAACGGCGCCGAGGAACCCGTCTCGGTCGAGACGAACCCGATGGTGAGCGTGTCCTCTCCGCCACCGCTTTCGTCGTCGATGCCGCCCGACCCGCAGGCCGTCAAGGTCAGCGCCATCGCTGCGACACCGGCGGCAGCCATGCTCAGGCTGCGTCCGGTGGTGAGTCCGTTGCGCACGTACGTCTCCTTAGAGAGTGTGGGGTGTTCGAGAGTGTCGTCCGCCAACGCCCCTACAGGTGGGAAGCAGGGTCTGGTTGGCGGAAAATCGCATGGAAGACCTATCGGACTTTGGTGGACTTGTCACCCTTTCGCGCCGAGAAGTCGGGTACGTCGGCCGAGAAGTCACTCCGGTCGGCCGACTTGGCACTCCTGCGACCACTCGGCCGACGCGCCTGACGCCTCGGCCGGAGTCAGGCTCGGGCGGCGCGGCGTACGTCTCCGGCGGCGACGCCGAAGCGCTTGCGGAAGGCCTGGGAGAAGTACGACGCCGAGGTGAAGCCGCACCTCTCCGCGACGTCGACGGTGCGGATGGCCGGGTCCGAGCCGGTGGCGAGCATCGCGTAGGCGAGCTCGAGGCGGCGGCCGAGGATGTGGCGGGGGACGCTGGTGCCGGCATCCGCGAAGAGCCGGGAGAGGTGTCGCTCGGAGATGCCGGCGCCCGCGGCGACGGTGGTCGCGGAGAGGCCCGGGTCGACGAGATGGTCCTCGATGAACGCCTTCGCCGCGGCCCGATGGGCGGTGGCCAGCGAGACCTTCCCGGCGGTCGCGATCACCGAGATGAGGTCGAGCACAGCGTCCTCGTCGGCCGGCACCGGATCGTAGGGCCGCAGCGCCCGGCCGACCATCTGCACGAGGGCCCGGCCGTGCGGGTCCTGGTCGCGGCCGGCGTCGAGGACGAGCGGCGACGGCATCGACGCCATCCCGGTGCGGGCTGCGAAGGCGTCCACCGGCACCTTGACCGCGAGCTCCTCGAGCCCGTGCCCGAAGCCCCGCAGGAACGGCGCGTCGACGTCGCACACGATCAGCTGGCCCGGCCGGATGACCTGGCGGCGCCCGGCGTACTCCAGGATCGCCTCGCCGCGGAGGCTGGCGTAGACGGCGATCGACCGGGCGGGGATCTCCTTAACGAGGCTGGCCGGCCGCTCGACGATGTGCCGGGTCGCCCGGACCCGGGCGAGGTGGATCTCGTCGAGCTGCAGGTTGACCTCCTGCGCGTCGAATCCGTGGCCGTCGATCGGCCGGCAGGAGAGCGCGACCAGCGCGCAGGCGTTGTGATGTTCCCAGGCCTCGATCTGCGCGTCCTCGCTCAGTCCGTTGGTCTCGAAGACCTCCGGACGAGGAACCCGCGCGACGAGGGGGACTGGGTCGGCTCCGGCTGGCGGCACGACCCGACTCTATTGCGTGCCGAGAGCAACGGCGATGACTTAGGGAAGACTTACCTTTCTGGAATCGTTCAAGAAAAGGTGGCACAGTGGGTGTCACCACGAAAGTCCGACACTTCAATCTGGGGGACCAACCGAACATGGCCACGAAGACCGACACGAGCAGCGCCACCCACACCTCGCACCCCGCGTTCATCCCGAGCCCGGCGTTCGCGACCCAGATGCAGCGCCTGCTCGTCGATCTGACCGAGCTCAGCCTGCAGGGCAAGCAGCTGCACTGGAACGTCGTGGGCAAGAACTTCCGCGACATGCACCTCGTCCTCGACGAGGTCGTCGACGCCGCCCGCGACTTCACCGACGAGGTCGCCGAGCGCATGCGCGCGCTCTACATCCTTCCCGACGGCCGCACCGGCACTGTCGCCGAGGACACCACCCTCGCGCCGCTCCCGGCGACCGAGGTCGACACCGCGACCGCCGCCGACCTCGCCGCCGCCGCGCTCTACGCCACCTCGAAGACCGCTCGTGAGATCCACGACGACATCGACGCCGAGGACCCGACCACCGCCGACCTGCTGCACGCGATCATCACCCGGATCGAGCAGCTGGCCTGGTTCATCGACTCCGAGAACCGCGTCGCCAACCAGTCGAAGCCGGCTCAGCTGACCGTCTGAGCCGCCTCGCCCACGAAAGGCGCCCCGCGAGCTGCTCGCGGGGCGCCTTCGCCTTCCTCATCGCCGAGTACCGTCACCGGCGCAGCAGGGTTCGTAGGTTCTGAGCCGGATCCGCGAGATCAGCGGGAGGTACGTCGACGCCTCGGTCGATCAGGCGGCGGACCGCCTTGGCGGCAGCCGGGTCGTCGACCGTGACCGCGCCGACGACGCGCTCGCCACGGAGCGTGAAGACGGCGAAGGGCGGCTCGCCGACCACGCCGCGTACGACGGTCTGGTGCTCGGCGTCCGCCGACCGCATCTCGCCGATCCCTTCGACATGGAGGCCGTAGCGGTCCGACCACCACCAGGGCGCGGTGGCGGGCGGAGGCTCGGTCTGGAGGATCGTCGCCGCCGCCCGGGCGCCGTCCCGCTGGGCGGCCTCCCAGTGCTCGGCGCGATGGTGGTCGCGGAGGCGGGCGCAGTCTCCGACCGCGAGGACCGACGAGTGGCTGGTCACCTGGCCGGAGTCGACCAGGATGCCGCGGGAGGTCTCCAGGCCCGCGGCCTCGGCGAGCCCGGTCTCGGAGACCAGACCGACCGCCAGGAGCACGGCGTCGAACCGGCGCGAGTCCGGCTCGCCCTTCAGCTGCACGGCGACCCCGGCCCGGGTCTCCAGCAGCGTCTCGACCGTGGTCGTCAGCGCCTCCACACCATGCTCGGCGTGCAGGCCGTGCAGCCACCTGGCCACCTCGGTCCCGACCGCCGCGGCAAGAGGGGGATCCAGCGGATCGACCAGGACGACCTCGGCCCCCAGCCCGCGTGCGGTCGAGGCGACCTCCGCGCCGATCAGGCCGCCACCCACGATCAGGAGCCGCGCCCCGGGCACCAGCTGCGTGCGCAACCGGTCGGCGTCCGCGATGTCCCGCAGCACATGGACGGGCGCGTCCCGTCGGAGCTCGCCGAACGCCGGTCGCACCGCTCGACCGCCCGTGGCGAGCACGATTCGGTCCGCCGACAGCACCCGCGCGTCGGCGAGCTCGACCTCGCCGACATCCGGGCGCACCGAGACGGCGACAGCGTCACCGATCAGCGAGATCTGCTGGTCGGCGTACCAGTCCGGGCGCTGCAGCGCGATGGCGTCGAGCGGCTTCTCGCCGGCCAGGTACGCCTTCGACAGCGGCGGGCGGTCATAGGGAACGGCATCGGCCGAGACGAGCGTCAGCTCACCGGCGTACCCGTTCTTCCGCAGCTCCGCGACGGTCGACACACCGGCGATGCCGCCACCGACGACGACAACCGAGGAGACCGTCACGGCCTCTCGCCGGGGAAGAGGTAGACCTCCCCGTCGCGCACCTCGACGCGGTGCGGCACGGTGTCGCGGGTGGCCGGGAGGCCGTCGACCTTGCCGGTCTTGAGGTTGAACCGCGAGGAGTGCAGCGGGCACTCGACGTCGCCGTCCTCGACCCAGCCCTCGGCGAGCGAGGCGGTCTCGTGGGTGCAGGTGTCGTTGAGGGCCCAGCAGGTGCCGTCGTCGTCGCGCAGGATGGCGATGTCGTCCTCGGTGCCGGTGATGTCGGAGGAGATCGCGATCCCCTCACCCTCCGGGATGTCATCGACGGACGCGACGCGGATGCCTGTGCTGCTTCCGCCGTTTCCACTATTTCCGGTCATGCCCCCATCTTCCAACGTCGCCCACCAGGATCGGCCCCCTCCCCCGCCCGGGGCGCGCGTCTCAGACCTGGTGGGTGTGGTGGAGGTCGTCGCCGATACGCGCGGCCGTACGCATCAGGTCGGGCACCGTGTCGAGGAGATCGAGCACGGGCGCCTGGCCTCCGGTGCGCGTCGAGACGTTGAGCCCGGCGACCACCCGGCCGTCCCGGTCGCGGATCGGCGCCGCGACCGCACTGAGCCCGGCCTCGAGGACCTCCGAGACGTGGCACCAGCCGCGAGCGCGGATGTCGACCAGCTCCTCGAGCAGGTCATCGGCGGACAGTCCCGTGCGCTCCGACTGCTCCCGGAAGGCGTCGGAGGCGAGGAAGCGGGCCAGCTCCTCGTCGGAGAGACCGGCCAGGACGACCCGGCCGATGGCCGGGAGAGACGCCGGCAGCCTGCTGCCGACGTGCAGCGAGACGGCCACCAGACGCGGTGCGCCGACCCTCAGGAGGTAGACGATGCTGTCGCCGTCGAGCCGGGCGAGAGACACCGTCCGCCCGAGCCGGCGCGAGAGCTCCTCGCAGTGAGGCAGCGCCACCTCGGCGAGCGAGAGGCGTGACTGGCTGGCGTAGCCGAGGTCGAGCAGCCGCGAGGTGAGGCGGTAGTGCCGGCCGTCGTACACCGCCAGCCCCGCGGTCATCAGGGTACGCAGCAGCCGCCGCGTCGCCGAGCGGCTGAAGCCGGTGCGCTCGGCCGCCTCGTCGAGCGAGAGCTCGGGATGAGCGCCGTCGAAGGCCCGCACGACGTCCAGACCTCGCACCAGGGACTGGACGACGTCACGGTCGGAGATCCGCCGATCATCGTCCGCCAACATCCGTTCCGCCATGCGCACACCTTAACGAAGATCGGGCAGTTTTTCGCGCTCCCCACTTGACCTGAGGTCTCCGTCGTGTAACCGTGTGTCCGCGGTCACAATGCACAGTTGTGCGCATAGCGGAATGAGGTCTAATGAACAGCCACACAACCGACGTCACCAGCACCCGGGAGCAGGTCTCCCCGGCGCTGTGGATGTCGCTGTTCGTGTGCATGGGCATCGGGCCGCTGTTCCTCTACACGCTCACCGCGATCTCCCCGCTGGTGATCGCCGACCTCGACCTGAGCCCGGCGGAGTACGGCGCGATCTCGACCGTGACCTTCGGCGCGGCAGCGCTCTCGGCACTCCTCCTCGGCGGGCCTTCGAGCCGCTTCGGCGCGCGGACCGTGATGGTCGCGGTCTCCGTCGGCTCGGTCACCGGTCTCGCCGTGCTGGCGCTCGCCGAGTCGTACGCCGTCGTGGTGGTCGCGGGCGTGCTGAGCGGTGTGGCCCAGGCGCTGTCCAACCCGGCCACCAACCGGATGGTCGCCGGCATGCCGGTGCGGCAGCGGGGTGCCCTCATCGGCTGGAAGCAGTCCGGGGTCCAGGCAGCGCAGCTCGTCGCGGGTCTCACCGCTCCCCTGATCGCGGCCGTCGCCGGGTGGCGCTGGGCCGTCGCCGCCGGTGGCGTCCTCGGGCTCCTCGGCGTCGTCAGCGCGCTCGCGACCCGTCCCGTGGCGGCCCCAGACCGGACGCAGGGCAGGCCCGAGGAGTCCGGGCCGATCTCGGTCGCGATGCTGACGGCGTACACGTTCTTCATCGGGTTCGGCCTCCAGGCGACCAACGCCCACCTGCCCCTCTTCGCCCACGTGGAGCTCGGTCTGGGCCTGCGCCCCGCGGGCCTGATCGCCGCTCTGGTCGGGCTGGTCGGACTGCTGAGCCGCATCTGGTGGGGCCGCCGTGCCGACGCCGGCTCCCGGCAGGCCTCGACGCTCCTCACGCTGGCCGTCGGCGCCGCGCTCGGTGTCGTGCTCGTGATGGCCTCGACCCTGCTCGGCAGCTGGCTGGTGTGGGTCGGCGCCGCCGTGTTCGGCGCGGCCGCGCTCGCCTCCAACTCCGTGACCATGGTGGTCCTGATCCGCACCGTCCCCGTCGAGTCCCTCGGCCCCGCGACGGCGTTCCTGGCCACCGGCATGTACCTCGGCTTCGGCACCGGACCGCTCGCGTTCGGACTCACCCTCGATCTGGGCGCCGGCTTCGGCGTCGCCTGGCTGGTTCCGCTGGCCGCCTTCGTGGCGGCGGCACTCATCAGCCTTCCCCGCCGCATCACCCCTCTGAAAGGCAACCTGCATGCTCACCCGTGAACAGAACGACCTGCTGACCCAGACCGGTCCGGGCACCCCCATGGGCAACCTGTTCCGTCGCTACTGGATCCCCGCGCTGCTCGCCGAGGAGATCGAGGGCGCCGACTGCGACCCCGTGCGGGTGCAGCTGCTCGGCGAGAAGCTGATCGCGTTCCGTGACTCCGAGGGCCGCATCGGCCTGATCGACGAGTTCTGCAGCCACCGCACGGCGTCCCTCTACTTCGGGCGCAACGAGGAGGGCGGCCTGCGGTGCGCCTACCACGGCTGGAAGTACGACATCGACGGCAACTGCGTCGACATGCCGTCCGAGCCCGAGGGCAGCAAGTTCTGCTCGAAGATCAAGCAGCGGGCGTACAAGGCCGTCGAGGCCGGCGGCCTGATCTGGGCCTACATGGGCGACCCGGGCACGGAGCCGCCGCTGCCGAACCTGGAGTGGATGGGTCTCAACCCGGAGAAGCGCTTCATCTCGAAGCGTCGCCAGTTCTCCAACTACCTGCAGGCGATGGAGGGCGGCATCGACTCCAGCCACGTCTCCTTCGCGCACCGGTTCAACCTCGACGACGACCCGCTGCACTCCGGCACCGAGGGCAACAAGTACCTCAAGGCCGACACCCGCCCGAAGTTCGAGGTGGCCGAGTCGGACGGCGGCCTGCTGATCGGTGCGCGCCGGAACGCCGACGAGGAGAACTACTACTGGCGCATCACGCAGTGGATGATGCCGTGGTACACGATCATCCCGCCGTTCGGTGAGCACAACCCGATGGGTGGCCACGCCTGGGTCCCCATCGACGACGAGACCTGCTGGGCCTGGAGCTGGAACTACCACCCCACCCAGGACTTCGGCGAGCGCGAGATCAACGCCCTCAACGGTGGCGACGGCATCCACGTGAAGTACAAGCCGGGGACGTACGACCCGCTGGCCTCGGCCGAGAACGACTACCTCATGGACCGCGGCGCCCAGCGCCGCAAGGAGACCTTCTCCGGTATCGCGGGCATCGCTGCTCAGGACTTCTCGCTGCAGGAGTCGATGGGCGTGGTCGCCGACCGCACCAAGGAGCGCCTCGGCACCTCCGACGCGGCCATCATCGTGGCCCGCCGCCGCCTGCTCGCCGCCCTCGACGACGTCGACTCCGGTGACCTGCCCGGTCTCGACCCCGCGCACACCAGCGTGCGTTCCACCTCGATCCTGCTTCCCCGCGACGTGCCCTTCCAGGAGGGCGCGAAGGACGTCCTCGTGGTCAAGCCCGGCGAGAACTTCCACTCGATCTGATCGGCTGACTCATGCGTACACACTTCAAGCGCTCGCGCGCGGTGGTGGCCGTCATGGCCGCCACCGTGGGCGCGATGACCATGGCAGGCTGCGGCACCGCGGCCTCGGGCGCGACGTCCTGCGTCGGCGTCGAGGTCGAGGCCGGCATCACCAACAGCCTCTCGGACGCGCTGCTCTTCATCGCCCAGGACAAGGGCTACTTCGCCGAGGAGGGCCTCGAGGTGAAGCTCCGCCCGTTCAAGTCGGCCGGCGAGATGGTGCCGTACCTGGCGGCCGGCCACCTGGCTGTCGGGGCCGGCGCTCCGTCGGCCGGCTTCTACAACGGCATCGCCCGCGACATCGATATCAAGATCGTCGCCGACAAGGGTCAGCTGGTCACCCACCACGACTACATGCCGCTGCTGGTCCGCAAGGAGCTCGTGGACTCGGGCAAGGTCTCCAGCGTCAAGGACCTCGAGGGCCTCAAGGTGGCCGAGCCCGCTCCGGGCACGGCGACCTCGTCGACGCTGGCCGCTCTGCTGGAGCACGAGGGGCTGACGTACGACGACGTCTCGCACAGCTTCCTCGGCTTCCCCGACCACGTCGCCGCCCTGCAGAACGGCTCGATCGATGCCGCGCTCACCACCGAGCCGGCCGCGACCAGGGCCCAGCAGAGCGGTGCGGCGGTGAAGCTCGCGGACTCCACCACGGTCTACAACAACCAGCAGCTCGCCGTGCTCCTCTACAGCGGCGACTTCCCCAAGGAGCAGGCCGAGGCGGCCCAGTGCTTCATGAACGCCTACACGCAGGCCGCGCGCGACTACAGCGCTGCCGTCGAGGGTGGCAGGTGGACCGGCACGGACGCCGACGAGATCGCCGCGATCATCGCCGACCACATCAAGTCCGAGCCCGAGGCGGTCAAGCAGACCGTCCCCAGCTTCGTGAACCCGGACGCGTCTCTCAACATCGAGAGCCTGAAGAAGGACTACGACTTCTTCGTCGAGCAGGGCCTCTTCACGGGCACGTCGCAGATCGATTTCGACTCGCTGGTCGACACCAGCTTCGTCGACGAGGCGGCCCAGGCCGCGAGCAAGGAGAGAGTGTCATGACCAACGTCGCCGAAGCGGCCGTCACCTCCACGGGAGCGGTCGCCGCCCGTCAGGTGAAGCAGCGCCGTACCTCGAGCAAGGGCGCCTTGCGCGCCATCTCGATCCTCAGCCCGATCGTCCTCCTGGTCGCCTGGGATGCCCTCTCCCGCGGCGGCGTCCTCGACGACCGGTTCTTCCCCGCGCCGACGCTGATCTTCCAGGCGCTGTGGACCGAGGCGGCCAGCGGTGAGCTGTGGGCCCAGTCCCAGCACAGCCTGACCCGCCTGCTTGTCGGCTTTCTGGTCGGGGCGGTCCCCGCCGTCGTCATCGGGGTCGCGATGGGTCTCAACAAGGTCGTGAACGCGGCCGTACGCCCGATCATCTCCGCCCTCTACCCCGTCCCGAAGAGCGCGGTGCTGCCGCTGTTCCTGCTCTTCTTCGGCCTGGGCGAGGACACGATCTGGTACTTCGTGGCGATGGGCGTCTTCTTCCCCGTCGTCATCAACACCTACACCGGGGTCTCGAACGTCTCGGCGATCTTCTACGACGTCGCCGAGAACTTCGGGGCCAAGCGGTTCACGGTCTTCCGCACCGTCGCGCTCCCCGGGGCCATGCCGAACGTCATCACCGGCCTCGAGCTCGGCGCCGGCATGGGCCTGATCATGCTCGCCATCGCCGAGATGATGGGCGGCCAGGGCAACGGCTGGGGCTTCATGGTCTGGAACTCCTTCCAGCTCTTCACCATCGAGTCGATGTACGCCTACCTGCTGGTCTTCGCGCTCGTCGGGCTCCTGCTCGCCCTCATCGTCGGCTTCGTGGGTCACAAGCTCACCCCGTGGATCACCCGCCACTGACGGCGGCCTACTAGAGGAACGGACCACCCCATCATGTCCAACACCACTGCACCGGCCCCCACCGAGGCGGCGTCGGCCATGGCCGACCCGAAGATCCGGATCCGCGGGCTCAGCAAGCGCTTCACGGTCCCCGGCGGCCACGTCGTGACCGCCGTCGACTCCTTCGACCTCGACGTACCCCAGGGCCAGTTCCTGACGATCGTCGGGCCGTCGGGCTGCGGCAAGACCACCCTCCTGCGGATGCTCGCCGGCCTGGAGTCGGCCTCGGAGGGCACGATCGAGGTCGCCGGTGGCACCGACGGCCGCCCGGAGAACTCGATGGTCTTCCAGGGCGACTCGATCTTCCCGTGGATGAGCGTCTGGGACAACGCCGCGTACGGCCTGACCGTGCGGGGCGCCCCGAGGTCGGAGATCAAGGACACCGTCGGGCACTACCTCGACGCGACCGGCCTGACGAAGTTCGCCGACGCCTACCCGCACCAGCTCTCCGGCGGTATGCGGCAGCGCGTCTCGATCGCCCGTGCGTTCGCCAACGACCCCGAGATCCTGCTGATGGACGAGCCGTTCTCGGCCCTCGACGAGCAGAACAAGACGCTCCTGCAGGCCGAGCTGCTCCGCATCTGGGACGAGACCCGCAAGACGGTCGTCTTCATCACCCACTCGGTCGACGAGGCCGTCACGCTGAGCGACCGGATCATGGTGATGAGCGCGCAGCCGGGCCGGGCCAAGGCGTTCATCGACGTGCCGTTCGCACGGCCGCGCGACGTCCTGCAGCTGCGCCACGAGCAGGAGTACGGCGAGATCGTCTACGGCATCTGGAGCCAGCTGAAGGAAGAGGTCGAGAAGGCCAAGCAGCAGGCCGACGCCCGCGTCGCCCCGAAGAAGCGGAGGCTCTTCCGCCGATGAACGATCTGCTGGTTCGCGCCGCCGTCAGTGACGGGGCCGGCGACACCGAGGTCCGGGAGCTGGTGCTCCCGGCCTCGGTGAGCAGGCTGCGCGTCGAGTCCTCCGCCGTGTGCGGCACCGACGTGATGCTGCACCAGCGGGGGCTCGAGGCTCCCGCGGTGCTCGGTCACCACACGATCGGCCGCATCGACCACCTGACCCCCGAGGACGCTGAGGCGCTCGGGCTCGAGGTCGGCACCCGCGTCGCCGTCGAGGAGTACGTCAGCTGCGGCACGTGCGCCGAGTGCTCGGCCGGCCGCTACCGGTTGTGCGCCGCGGTCGACCTGTGGACCGGGGGTGAGCGGGTCGGGATGATCCCGGCCTCCCGCGCCTCGGGGCTGCACGGCGGCAACGCGGAGTTCATGGAGCTCTCCTCCCGCCACGTGCTCCACCCGCTGCCCGACCGCCTCGGAGTCGACCAGGCGGCCTGGACGCTGCCGCTGGCGAACGCCGTCGACTGGACCCTCGGCGCCGGCGGCGTCGGCCCGGGCTCGAAGGTCGCCGTCATCGGCCCCGGCTACCACGGGCTCTCCTGCGTGGCCGCCGCCGTCGCGGGCGGCGCCGAGACCGTGATCGCGCTCGGTCGCCGGTCCAGCGCGGGACGCCTCGAGCTGGCCCGCCGGCTCGGCGCGGCCACGGAGCTCAACGACGAGACCGTCATCGATGTCGTCCGCGAGAAGTACGGCCCGCTCGACGCCGTCATCGACACCATCGGCACCCCGCAGACCATGGCGACCGCCCTCCAGCTGCTGGGCCGCTTCGGGGTGCTGGTGATCGCCGGGCTCAGCGGCGGCGACGCCGCGCTCGACCCGACCGCGATCGTCCGCAACCTGCTGACCGTGCGTGGCGTACGCGGCCGGTCGCCGCAGGCCGTCACCCGGGCCATCGAGCTCCTCTCCTCCGGCAGGACCGGCCTGGAGCGGATCCCGACGCACAACGTCCCCCTGGAGCAGGTCGGACAGAGCCTGCGCGACATGGACCAGGGCAGGGCTCCGCTCACCCCTCATGTCGTAATCGACCCGTGGCTGCGGGCCGACCCCACCCGTTCCGAGTCTGTGAAGGAGACCCGATGAACCCCCTGCGTAGGTCCTATGAGGCCCGTGTTCTCGTCGTGCCGCTCGGTCCTGGCAGCGCCCGGCTCGTCGACGAGCTGCGGACGCTCGGGGTCGAGGGCGTCCAGATCCTGTCCGGGCCGGACCCGGTCGAGGCGCTCACCAAGCCGCTGGGCGAAGGCGCCTGGGTGCCGCCGATGCCCGCCGGCACCGGCGCCGTCGCCGAGTCGGCCGACATGGTCGTCCTCGTCGGCAGCGACCTCACCGAGGTCCCCGAGCAGGTGGTGCGCGAGGTGTGCACCGCGGCACGCGGAGGTGGCGACCTGATCGCCGCCGTCCTCGTCGCCCCCGAGCACTGGCAGGAGCCGGCCGGCGCCTCGGCCATGATCACGCTGCGCCAGGAGGTCGACATGCTGGTGACCGTACGCGGCCCCCAGCTGCTCGCCGCGCTGCTCGACGTGCTGCGCGGCGGTGCCCGCACGGAGGCCGACGCCGCGACGACGGAGCAGGAGATGTCGGCATGACCGGCGAGGAGCAGGACTTCTTCGAGGTCACCGTGCGGCAGGCGAAGCTGGAGGCCGACGGGGTGATCTCGCTCGAGCTGGTGCCCGACAGCGGTCTGCTGCCGGCCTACGAGCCCGGGTCGCATCTCGACATCGAGCTGCCCTCGGGACTCGTGCGGCAGTACAGCCTGTGCAGCCCACCGGCCGACCTGAGCTTCTACCGGATCGCGGTGCTCCGCGAGCCCGAGGGCCGGGGCGGCTCCGCGGAGGTCCACGAGACCGCACTGGTCGGCAAGCGGGTCCGCATCCGCGGCCCCCGCAACCACTTCCCGCTGGAGCCGGCCCCGCGCTACCTGTTCATCGCCGGCGGCATCGGCATCACCCCGATGCTGGCGATGGTGATCCGCGCCGAGCGGGAGAAGTCGCCGTACGAGCTCGTCTACGTCGGCCGCCACCTGGAGTCGATGGCGTTCCGCGAGAAGCTCGCGACCGGCCCGAACGTCAAGGTCGTCGTCAGCTCGTCGACCGGTCGCCCCGACCTCGCCTCGCTCGTCGACGGCGTCAGCGACGACACCCTCATCTACGCCTGCGGCCCGATCTCGATGCTCAAGGAGCTCGAGGAGAGGTGCGAGAAGGCGGGGCGGTCCGCCCAGCTGCGGCTGGAGAAGTTCGCCTCCGACGGCGAAGCGCTGGCCGAGGCCTCGACCGGTGACTCCTTCGAGGTGGAGCTGCGCAGGTCGGGAACCGTGCTCACCGTCGGCTCCGACCAGGGTCTGCTCGAGGTCATCGAGGGCCACTGCGACGTCATGACCTCCTGCGAGGACGGCTTCTGCGGCACCTGCGAGACCACGGTCCTCGAGGGTGTCCCGGAGCATCACGACACGATCCTCAACGAGAAGGAACGGGCTTCCGGCAAGACCATGATGGTCTGCGTCGGGCGCTCCAGGAGCCCCCGGCTGGTGCTCGACCTCTGAGGGCGAGCACCGCGGCGTCAGGAGGCGGCGAGCTCCGCCTCGATGGCGCGGGTGGTGGCGAGCAGCTCGGGCAGGATCTCCTCGCGCAGCTGCTCGACCGAGGTGCGGTTGACATGGGTGGCGACGTTCACCGCGGCGATGGCGCGACCGTCGGGCCCACGTACGGGCGCGGCGATCGAGCGCAGCGTCGGGTCGATCTCCTGGTCGGTGATGACGTAGCCGTCCTTGCGGGCCTGGGCGATCCTGCGGGCGAGCTCGTCGCGGGCGACCGCGGTGCGGCCGGTGAGCGGCTCGGCGTGCAGGTGCTCGAGGTAGTCGCGCAGCGCCTCGGGATCGAGGTCGGCGAGCAGGACGCGACCGCTGGACATCGCGTACGCCGGCATCCGGGTGCCCACCGCGATGTTGACCGTCATCAGCCGGTCCGCCTTGACACGGTCGACGTAGACGACCGTGTCGCCGTCCAGGACGGTCAGCGAGCAGGTGTCACGCACCCGCTCGGCGAGCGAGGTCAGGTGAGGATGGAGCCGCGGGAGCCCCAGCCCCTCGAGGTACGCGTCGCCGAGCTCCATCACCTTGGGGCGCAGCTGGAAGGTGCGACCGTCGGTGCGGACGTACCCGACGCGTTCCAGGGTCAGCAGCAGCCGCCGCGCGGTGGCCCGCGAGGTGTCGGCGAGGGTCGCCACCTCGGCCAGCGACAGCGGCTGCTCGGCGTCGCTGAGGATGCCGATCACGTCCAGACCGCGCAGCAGTGATCCGACGATCTCCTCGCCCTTCGGGCTGGTCGTGGGCATGATCCGACCCTATCGGAGCCGGTGCAGCGAGCGCCGGGCACACGGAACCGGCCACCTCCCCCGAGGTGGCCGGTTCGTTGCGTACGTCAGGACCGACGGGTCAGTCCGGGCAGGTGTTGCGGTAGTCGGACAGGTTGACCGAGGACGGCGCCGGGCAGAGGAACTGCGAGTAGCGGGTGTCGTCGTCGACGTACCTCTTCAGCCAGGTGACGAACAGGCGCCCCTGCCAGTCGTCATCGGTGTTGGCGATGAGGTGGTCGCCGTTGTTGATCTCGCCGTACGCCTTCTCCCGGGCCCCGGTGGCCGAGGTGTAGAACGGGATCGAGTGGGAGTCGACCGGCGCGATCGTGTCCAGCTCCGCGCCGATGATCATGGTCGGGACCTGGATGCCGGGCCACGTCTTGTCGGTGTGCCAGGGCTGGAGCGCGACGGCGGCCTTGACCGAGGAGTCCTGGTTGGCCGCGGCGAGCGTGCCGCCGCCGCCCATCGAGTGGCCGGAGACCGCGATCCGGGTCTCGTCCAGACGCGTGGCCACGGCGGAGGAGGCGTCCTCCTTGAGGTAGTCGACCGCGGCCAGGATCTGTGAGCCACGGCTGTCGGGCTGGTCGTAGCGGGAGTTGGTGTCGATCGCGAAGACCACGAACCCGTGCGAGGCCACCCGCCGGGCGACGGAGGCATAGCTCGAGGACGAGGCGGTGTAGCCGGGCGCGAGCACGACGCCGCCGTACGTCCCCTCGCTGGTCGAGGTGGGGTAGTAGATCGTCCCGCCACCGAAGCCGGTCACCAGCGAGGAGACCGAGGCGGTGGAGAGGGAGAACGTGCCGTTGTCCAGGACGCTGGCCGACGTCGGGTCCGGTCCGCGCTCGTAGGGGCTCTCCGCGTCGGCCGGCGCGACCAGACCGAAGAGGGGGAGAGTGACGGCCGCGGCGACCGCGGCGATTCGGAGAGAGAGTGATCTGAGCACCGAGCATGCTCCTTCGTCCATCCGGCCCCGGGCTGTCCGAGGTTCCGGTTGCTACTCGACGGTAGGGGCGCGGCGGGGCGGCGGGCACCGGCACGGAGGCAGAACCTCGTTGGGCACTTGTCACAAAACAGAAACACGGCGGCGTACGCAGCTGGGCTGCGTACGCCGCCTGTGTTCAGTACGGCTGGATCTCAGCAGTAGAGGTTCCCGCCCGGGTCGACCCCCAGCAGCGAGGTGACCTCGCGGTAGTTGTCGACGCGGCTCTGCACCTGGCCCGGGTTGCCACCGTTGCACTCGATGGAGCCGTTGATGGACCGGATGGTCTCGCCGAATCCGGCGCCGTTGACCATCGCCGCGTGCGGCGTCATGGTGCCCGGGCCGTTCTGGGTGTTCCAGTACCAGAGCCCGGTCTTCCAGGCGACCGCCGGATCGGTGGCGACCAGGTTGGGGTTGTTCAGCAGGTCGATCCCGAGCGCGTCCCCGGCGGCCTTGTAGTTGAAGTTCCAGCTCAGCTGGACCGGGCCGCGGCCGTAGTACTGGTCGTTGCCCGCGGGACAGCCGTAGGACTGGTTGGGGTCGCAGTAGTGCGGGTAGTTGGCCTGGTTCTGCTCGACGACGTAGAGCAGGTCACCGGTCTCGTGGGCGACGTTCGCGATGAACGCGGCGGCCTCCCGCTTCTGGGTCGCCTCGTCCCCGGCATTGGTGAATTCCGGGTAGGCGCCGAGCGCCTCGACGAGGCCCGCGTACGTGTAGAAGGGGTTGCGGTTGGGGAAGAGCTGGTTGAACTGCTCCTCGCTGACCGGGAACTCACCGGCCACCGGCGCCGGCGCCTCCGGGTCGGTGGCGGTGCCGCCGATGTTCACGTCGATGCAGGCGTAGAAGGCGTTGGCGGTGTCGGCGACGTTCCAGACCGCGAGGACCTTCTGCCGGCCGGTGAACGACCCGAAGTCGACCTGGTGCTCGACGGTGGCCGGCGGCTGCGCACCGCCGTCGTCGAACTCGGCGATCTTGGTGCCACCGATGAAGTACTGCCAGGTGCTGGTGCTGTGCCGGGCGCTCAGCGACCAGCTGAACGTCTGGCTGCTACCGACGGGTGTGACCTGCCAGTTCTTCGAGTCGTCGTCGAGCTCCGCGAAGCGGGAGTTGCCGCCGGAGCAGCTGGTCAGGCCCTTCGGGCCCTCGACGCTCTGCGGTTCGTACTTGATGTCCCCGCACTCGACGGTGCCGGCAGCACACTGGGCCTGCCGGCTCGGCGGGTTCGAGATGTAGCCGTGCGCACTTGCGGGGCTCGTCGGCAACATGGCCAGAACGGGCGCCAGCAAGATCCCGCCGAGAACGGCGATCTTTGTGTGAGTACGCATTCCAAGCTCCTTGAGGGGGTTGAGATGGATGGCGATCGAAGACCCCACTGTAAGGTTCCTTTACAGTTACCGTCTAGACCCATCGTGGACAAACACCGGCGCGAGCCCTGCCATTGTTAAGTTGGCCTTCCGTACGCCACCCCGACCCTCGAAAGGAGCGCCGCCGATGTCGAGACCACCCAAGACACACCTGATCCGCGACACCAACGACCGCGCGGCGCTCGACCTGATGCTCTCGAACGGGCCGATCACGAAGACCCGGCTCGGCGAGCTCGTCGGCCTCTCGAAGGTGACCGCGGGCCAGCTGCTGACCCGGCTGGGCGAGCGCGGCCTGGTCGAGGTCGTCGGGACCCAGCAGGGCGGCCGCGGCCCCAACGCGGCGCTCTACGGCGTGGTCCCGTCGGTGGGCTACGTCGCAGCCCTCCACATCGGTCCGGACCGGATCACCGCCTCGGTCGCCGACATCACCGGCGTCGAGCTGGCCACCGGCGCGCTCGACCCCCACGAGGCCTCCGACCCGGTCGAGGCGGTGCGGGCGACCGTCGCCGACGCCACCCGGAGCGCCGGCATCACGATGTCGCAGCTGCGCTGCCTCTCGATCGGTACGCCCGGCATGATCGACCCGCGCACCGGCGACTTCCGCTTCGCCAACGACCTGCCGGACTGGCGCGCGGGCGTCCTGCAGGACCTCCGCCGCAGCTTCCAGCGGCCGGTCCTGATCGAGAACGACGTCAACCTGGCCGGGCTCGCCGAACAGTCCGCCGGCGCCTCCCACGGGGTCAAGGACTCGGTGCTCGCCTGGATCGACCGCGGCCTGGGGCTCGCGGTGATCATCGACGGCCGCCTCCACCGCGGCGCCGGCGGCGGTGCCGGCGAGATCGGCTATCTGGCGGTCCCGGGCGCGTCCACCCCGCACGGCACCGACAGCCCGCAGCACGCGGCCTTCCAGTCGCTGGTCAGTGTCGAGGCCATGGACACCCTCGCCCGCGCGTTCGGGCTGAGCGGCAGCGGCGTGGACTGCGTGCGCGCGGCCGCCGCGGGCGACCCCGACGCCGAGCCGTTCCTGGAGGAGCTGGCCAGGAGGCTCGCCCTCGGCCTGGCGGGCATCTGCGTCGTGCTCGACCCCGAGCTGTGCGTGCTCGCCGGAGAGGTCGGGTGCGCCGGCGGGCCGGTCCTGGCCGCCCGCGTGCAGAAGGCGATCGCCGCCCTCGGCCCCAACGTCCCCACCGTCGTCCCCACCGAGATCTCGGGCGACGCCGTGCTCCGCGGCGCCCTCCAGATGGGTCTCGACACCGCCCGCGACGAGGTCTTCGCCCACCAGGGCTGACCCCGACGAGGATCCGCCGGCGGTCAGGGGAACGCCGGATGCCATAGGTATTCTGTCTACATATTGTGGAGGGCGTGACCCCACAGATACGCGAACGCCGACCACGCATCAGCCTCTTCTGCTTCCGAGTCGTCGCGGTGGTGACCGCGCTCTTTGCGATCGGGCAGCCGATCTTCATCGGCTCCTACTTCGCCGGCACCTTCGAGGCGCTGGGCCTCCACTCCGCGGGCGCGGCCGCGCTGCAGGGCCTCGGCCTGCTGCTGCCGATCGCCGCGGTCGCCGTCGTCTCGATGCAGGGGCGCTGGTGGTTCCTCATCTGGTCGGTCGCGCTCTTCTTCCTCATCCACGTCCAGGCGATCCTCGGCTACACCCGTGTCCTCCAGCTGCACGTTCCGGTCGGCGTCCTCACAGTCGGGATCGCGGTGGCCCTGGCCATCGCCTCGCTGCGTCGTGGCGCCGGCAGCCCGCGGGAGGTCCGGGGATGAGGATCGGGCGACGCACCCTCCTGGGGACCGGCCTGGCCGTCCCGGTCGCCGGGTCGCTGGCCGCGTGCGGCGAGGCGCCCGGGCAGACCGGACGGATCCTGCGCAGCGCGGCACGGCTGCCGAAGGCGTACGAGATCCCGTTGCCGTTGCCGCCGGTCAAGCGGCCCTCGGGCGGGATGATCGAGATCGCCCAGCGCCCCGCCTCGATGGAGATCCTGCCCGGACTGCGGACCGAGATGATGACGTACGACGGGGTCTTTCCCGGACCGACGCTGGAGACCCGCCGCGGGGAGGCGGTGACCGTACGCCACACCAACTCCCTCACCCTGCCCACCGCGACGCATCTCCATGGCGGGCACACCCCCGCCGAGAGCGACGGCTGGCCGACGGATCTGCTGGTGCCGCCGGGCTTCGAGTCGCACCACGCCCACCATGCTGGTCATGGCGGCGGCCACGAGACCATGACCGATCCGAAGGCGCAGGTCAGGACAGGAAAGCGGGACTACCGCTATCCGCTCGAGCAGCCGGCGACGACGCTCTGGTACCACGACCACCGGATGGACTTCACCGCCCCGCAGGTGTGGCGCGGGCTGGCAGGTTTCCACATCGTTCGCGACGACGAGGAGGACGCCCTCTCGCTGCCACGAGGGGAGCGGGAGATGCCGCTGATGATCGCCGACCGGGCCTTCGACGAGGACGGCGCGCTGCGCTATCCGGCGCTCGACCCCGAGCTCCTCGGTGCGCCGGGCGTCGAAGACCGCTACATGGCCGGTGTGCTCGGTGACGTCATCCTCGTCAACGGTGCCCCGTGGCCCGAGGCGGAGGTCGAGGCGGCGCAGTATCGGCTACGGCTGCTCAACGCCTCCAACGCGCGCCGCTACGCACTCGGTCTGCGGACCTCCGACGGGCAGCCGGTGAAGCTCACCCAGATCGGCTCCGACGGCGGCCTCCTGGCCGCCCCCGCCACGCACGACGAGATCACGATGGCCTCCGGCGAGCGGTTCGACGTCGTCGTCGACTTCCGCTCGCTCGCGCCGGGGACGACGGTCAAGATGCGCAACCGTCTCGGCACCGGCCGGACCGCTCAGGTGATGCGGTTCCGGATCACTCGCCGCGCGACCGACGACGTCCGGATCCCTGCGGTCCTCGTCGACGTACCCGCGCCCGAGGAGCCCGACGGTGCGGTCGTCCGCCGGTGGCACTTCCGGCAGGCGAGCGTCCACGGTCGCCGCGGCTGGGGGATCAACGGCAAGCCCTTCGACCCGGCCGTCCCCCAGGCCCAGGTGCCGCTGGGGTCCACCGAGATCTGGGAGTTCTTCACCGACGCCCACCACCCCGTCCACGTCCACCTCTCGCCCTTCCAGGTCCTGCGCCGCGGCAACCGCGGCCCCGGCCCGATGGACCTCGGCTGGAAGGACACCGTCGACATACGTCCCTACGAGGCCGTGCGGGTCAGGGTGAAGTTCGAGAGGTATGCCGGCAGGTTTCTCATCCACTGCCACAACCTGGAGCACGAGGACATGGCGATGATGGCCCGCTTCGAGACCGTATGACCGAGGAGCTACCGACGAGTGGCGAGGAACAGCGTGACCAGCGCCCACAGCACCAGCACACCGTTGAGCCACAGGTCGCGCCGCTCGCCGCGCGAGAGGTGGAAGAGGGCGGCGAGCACCTGCACGAGCGCGAGACCCGCCGCTGCCCAGATCGCCAGGCTCGGGGCGATGCCGGTGAGCGGCGGAAGGATCAGCCCGAGCGCACCGGCGATCTCCACCAGGCCGATCGCCCTGACTCCCGCCATCGGGACGGCCGTGCCGGCCCACGCCATCATCGGTGCCAGCTGCTCCTGGCTCCGCACCACCTTGATCCCGCCCGAGAACAGGTAGAACGCCGCGAGCAACCCGGCGACGATCCAGTACGCGACCACCATGTCGAACTCCTTGGTTACGATGAGTAACTGACCGATCGAGCGCCAGCATGGACCGGTCTCGGGCGGCGTACAAAAGGCACACCGGTGTGCCCGAGCGGACGGAGGGGAGCGCGATGTCGGACTACGAGAAGGCCTGCCTGATCCGAGGGGACGGCGGACGCGCGATCCGCGGCATCCTGGACCGCATCGGCGACAAGTGGAGCCTGCTGGTGATCGCCACCCTCGACGGCCGCCGGATCCGGTTCGGCGATCTCAAACAGCGCGTGCCGGGCATCTCGCAGCGCATGCTCACCCTGACGCTCCGCCATCTGGAGCGCGACGGTCTGGTGGCACGTACGAGCTACCCGGAGGTGCCTCCGCGGGTGGAGTACGAGCTGACCGACATGGGCCGGACCCTCGTCGGGCCGGCGGTGAGGCTGGCCGAGTGGGCCGTCCGGCACAACCCCCGGATCGAGGACGAGCGCCGGCGCTACGACGCCCGTCAGAGCTGACCGGACGACTCAGGTCATGTCGAGGCGCTTCTCCATGTCGTCGAGGATCGACTCGACCCTCGCGTAGGTGTGCGAGCTGTAGGCGCCGATGCTGCGCTCGACGGCGAGCGCCTCGCGCATCGCGTCGAGGTAGCGCAGCTGCAGGATCATCGTCTGCTCCAGCGTCGCCGGCCGCAGTCTCGGCGTCTCGCGTACGCCCGCGAGCACCCGCGGGAGGATCCTGTCCTTGAGCTTGGTCACCAGCTTCGGGTCGATCGGCTCGCCGTCGATGGTCTGCGACTCCAGCGGTCCGAGGGTGTCGACGGCCGAGTCGCCGATCTGACGCAGCAGCGCGAGGAACGCGTCGTGCCTGTCCTTGGCGCTCTCCGGCGAGAATCCCATCCGGCGGATCACGGCCGGGAGCGTGAGGCCGAAGAGCACGAGGGTGATGAGGGCGACCAGGAAGGCGGCGAGCACGACCGTCGCCCGGTGGGAGGTGCCGGCCGGGATGGTCTGCGCGGCGGCGACCGTGACGACCCCGCGCATTCCCGCCCAGCCGATGGTGAGGAACCCGCGCTTGGTGATCGGCTCGCGCTCCTCGAAGTCGATGTCCGCCCGGCCCCGGGCCAGCCGTCGCCGGGCCGCGCTGATCCGGGCGTCCTCCCGGTCGTCGGCAGGGGTCAGCGAGTCGAGCTTCTCCTCGAACTGGTCCAGGCGGGTGCGTACGTCCTCCTTGCTCTCCTCCATGTCCCGGAGCGCGGGACCGGCGAGGCCGGCGAACCGGAGCACGACCAGCAGACCGACGATGACCAGGACGAGCCCGGCCATCTCGCCCGGCGTGGTCTCGCCCTGCGCGGCATCGACGAAGTCGGGCAGCTGGTAGCCCATCGCCAGGAAGACGCCGCTCTCCAGGATGAAGTTGAACGTGGTCCAGGTCGTGGCCTGGGTCTGCCGGTCGCGGGCGCTGAACCGGCGGCTGCCGAGGGCGCCGGTCACCAGGCCGGCGATGACCACGGCGAGGACTCCGGAAGCGTTCAGCTCCTCGGCCGGGAAGTAGGCGATGAACGGCACCGCGAACGAGATCGTCGTGTTGAGCACCGGGTCGTCGAGCCGCTGCCGGAGCAGCACGGTGAGCCAGCCGACGAGGCCGCCGATCACGAGCGCGCCCAGCACGGCCCACCCGAACTCCAGGGCCGTACGTCCCAGCGAGAACGAGCTGGCCGCCGCGATCCCCGCGACGGCCGTCCGGAGGACGACGAGGGCGGAGGCGTCGTTGACCAGGCTCTCCCCCTCCAGCACGGTCATCACCCTCGGCGGCAGCCCGACCCGGCGGCCGATCGCCGTCGCCGCGACCGCGTCGGTGGGGCTGACGACCGCTCCGAGCGCAACCGCGAGCGGGAACGAGATCTCCGGGAACAGCCAGTGCACGACCGCCCCGATCACGACCGCCGAGACGATCACCATCACGACCGAGAGCCAGCTGATCAGCCGCAGGTTGCGCCGGAAGTCGATCACCGGCAGGTTGACCGCGGAGGAGTAGAGCAGCGGCGGCAGCACGCCCGCCAGGATCAGCTCCGGATCGAGCTCGATCATCGGCGCCCCGGGCAGATAGCTCGCCCCCATCCCGAGCCCCACGAGCAGCAGCGGCGCCGCCACCCCCGTACGCCGCGCGAACACCGACGCCGCGATCATGATCGCCAGCGCCGCCCCGACGATCAGCATTAACCGATGGTCCACGTTCGGGAGTCTATGTTCCGGTGGGCCCGAGTCTTCGGCGATCAACCCAGCGCGGCGGCCTCCGCGGCGATCGTGGTGTCCTCGCCGTGACCGGTATGGACGACGGTGTCGCCGGGAAGGGCGAACAGCTTGGCCCGGATGGAGGCCTCGATCGTGGGCCGGTCGCTGTAGGAGCGCCCGGTCGCGCCGGGTCCGCCCTGGAAGAGGGTGTCTCCGGTGAAGACACACCCCAGGTCGGGCGCCCAGAGGCAGACCGCACCCGGCGCGTGGCCCGGCGTGTGCAGGACCGTCAGCGCCGTGTCGCCGATCTCGATCACCTGCCCGTCGGAGAGGTCTGCGTCCCAGAGCTCGTCGGTGTGGGTGAGCTCCCACAGCGGCCTGTCGTCGGGGTGGAGCAGGATCGGCGCCCGGACGGCCTCGCGCAACGCCGGTGCGACGCGTACGTGGTCGTCGTGGGCGTGCGTGCACACGATCGCCTTCACGCGGCGGTCACCGACGACCGCGAGGATGTCCTCGACCGAGTGCGGGGCATCGATGACCAGGCACTCCCGGTCGTCGCCGACCACCCACAGGTTGTTGTCGACCTGGTGGGTCTCGCCGTCGAGGCTGAAGGTGCCGCTCGTGATCGCGTGATCGATGCGTACGTCCATCACAGCACCACCACCGAGCGCAGTACCCCACCGCGATACATCTTCTCGAAGGCCGCCTCGATGTCCTCGATCCCGATCTCCTCGCTGACGAAGGCGTCGAGGTCGAGACGACCCTGCTGGTAGAGGTCGACGAGCATCGGGAAGTCGCGGCTGGGGAGGCAGTCGCCGTACCAGCTGGACTTGAGCGCGCCGCCGCGGCCGAAGACGTCGATCAGCGGGAGGTCGGGGACCTTCATGTCCGGGGTGGGCACCCCGACGAGGACGACGGTGCCGGCCAGGTCACGGGCGTAGAAGGCCTGCTTCCAGGTCTCGGGGCGGCCGACGGCCTCGACGACGATGTCGGCCCCCTCGGCACCGTCGTACGTCTCCGAGCAGATCCGCCGGATCTCCTCCACCGGGTCCGTCTCGGAGGAGTCCACGGTGTGCGTGGCGCCCATGGCCGCGGCGCGCTCGAGCTTCTGGGGATCGATGTCGACGGCGATGATCGGGCTCGAACCGGCCAGGGCCGCGCCGGCGATCGCCGCCACGCCCACGCCTCCGCACCCGATGACGGCGACCGACCTGCCGCGGGTCGCACCACCGGTGTTGATGGCCGCGCCGAGCCCGGCCATCACGCCGCAGCCCAGCAGCCCGACCGCCGCCGGCCGGGCGTTCGGGTCGACCTTCGTGCACTGACCGGCGGCGACCAGCGTCTTCTCGGCGAAGGCGCCGATACCCAGCGCCGGAGACAGCTCGGTGCCGTCCTCGAGGGTCATCTTCTGGGTCGCGTTGAAGGTGGCGAAGCAGTACTGCGGCTCGCCCCGGTTGCACGCCCGGCAGCTGCCGCAGACCGCGCGCCAGTTGAGCACCACGAAGTCGCCCGGCGCCACCCCGGTGACGTCGGGACCGACCGCCTCGACCACGCCGGCGGCCTCGTGGCCCAGCAGGAACGGGAAGTCGTCGTTGATCCCGCCCTCGCGGTAGTGCAGGTCGGTGTGGCACACCCCGCACGACTGGATCTTCACCACCGCCTCACCCGGTCCGGGATCGGGCACGTTGATCGTCACCAGCTCCACCGGAGCTCCCTTCGCGCGGGCGATGACGGCCTTGACCTGCTGCATTTCTCTCCTCTCGAGGCACCGGAGGCATCCGGTCGCTCGGGCCCTATCCTGGGGGTTCGTGATATATCTCGGCAAGGGCCGATCTCGGTGTCCGGGGGTTGCCCCGCGGCTCAGGCGCCCGGCCCGCGCCCGTCGGCCGGCTCGAACTTCTCCCGGTGGATCAGCCGAGGTGCCATCCGGCGCCGCTTGAACGCCTTGACCCCGGCCTCCACCAGCGCCGGCGAGCCGCAGAGCCAACCCGACCAGCCCCGCGCGCTCGCGATGTCCTCGACGAACGCGTCGGGGGCGTAGCCGTCGCGATGACCCGGCACGGACTCCCGGGAGAGCACGGTGACGAAGCTGAAGCCCCGATAGCGGATCGTCAGCTCCTCCAGACGGTCGACGTCGTAGAGGTCCGCCTCGGTGCGTACGCCGTGATAGAGCGCGATCAGCCGCTTGGGATGGCGTTCCAGCGCCGTGCGGGCGATGCCGATCAGCGGCGCCAGCCCGGTGCCCCCACCGATGAGCACCATCGGCTCGCCCTCGTCCTTCTCCGGGTCGGGGGCGTGGAAGTCACCGAGCGGGCCACGCACCTCGACCCGGTCGCCGACCGCCACCGGCCCGAAGAGCCAGTCGCTGGCCACACCACCGGGGACGCGGCGTACGTGGAGCTCGAGGACCTTGTCCTCCTCGGCGGTGTTGGCGAGGGAGTACGGCCGGCGCTCGGCGGTGCCGGGGACGAGGAGCTCGACGTACTGGCCCGCCGAGAACGCCAGCGGCTCCTCGAGTCCGAGCAGGATCCGCCGGGTGTCCCGGGCGATGTCCTCGACCCCGACGACGGTGGCGGTGAGGTCGCGCAGCACGTGGGTCGTACGCCCCATCTCCGAGCCACGCAGCGCGACCTCGGTCTCTCCGAGCGGCCGGGCCTGGCAGGCCAGCGCCAGGCCACCGGCACGCTCGTCCGCGGTCAACGTCTCCAGCGGCGACCCGACGTGGTCGACCTCGCCGCGCACGACCTGCAGCTTGCAGGTGCCACAGGTGCCCTGGTTGCAGGAGTTCGGCATCCAGACGCCGGCCCGCAGGAGCGCCTCCAGGATCGACTGGTCACCGGCGCACTCGACGCGGCGGCCGGCGACGCTGATCGCGGCGGACATGGCTCAGACCTCCCAGGTGCAGTGCAGGCTGGTCGGGCCGCGGAATCCCCAGCCCCAGAACTCGACGCCCTCGTCGGTGTCGCGCTCCAGGTTGGGGATCGCCTCGAAGAGCTCCTCGAGCCCGATCCGCATCACCTGGTTGGCGTAGTAGATGCCCGCGCAGGCGTGGTTGCCGGCGCCGAAGGCGAGGTGCGGCAGCGGCGGTCGGTGCAGGTCGTACTCGGTGGGCGCGTCGTACTTGCCGGTGTCGTGGTTGGCCGAGCCGTAGGAGAGGATCACCGGGGTGCCGGCGGGCAGGTCCACACCGGCGACGGTGACCGGCTTGGTGCTGATCCGGGCGGTCGCCGACCAGATCGGGGAGGTCCAGCGCATGCCCTCGGAGATGGCTCGCGGCAGCAGCGACGGGTCGTCGACGACCTCCTCCAGCTGCTCGGGACGGCTGAAGAGCCCCACCAGCGTGGAGGCCATGCCGTGGCCGGGCTCCTGCATCGCGCCGAGCAGGTAGACGTAGATCGTGGGGTAGATGTACTCGCGGGCACGGGTCTTTCCCGGCGGCATGCCGTCGTGGAGCCAGTGGGAGATCGCGGTGTTCTCGGGGTGCTCGATCCAGTGGTCGATCAGCGGGTCGACGACCTCCTGGATCTCCGCCCTGGCCTCGTCACCCGGGGTGAACCCCTCGGGGTTGGTGAACTCCCCGTTCTCGTCGACCGCGGCGTTGGTGAACGACACGTTCAGCTTGTGGAACCACTCGCGGAGCTTGTCGGAGGAGACCGACTGCAGCCCGAGCAGGTCGCCGAGCGAGCGGACGGAGACGGGCTCGCAGAACTCGCCGACGAGCTCGGCACGGCCGCGGTCCTCGAACTGCTCGACGTACTTGCGGGCGATCGGGCGCACCAGGTCGTCGACCCAGCTGTCGACCTCGATCGGCTGCAGCTGCGGCTCGACCATGCCGCGCAGGTCGGCGTGGATGTCGCCGTTGACGCCGATGATCGCGGGGTGACCGAATGTGCGGCCTCCGGCCGGCGTGATCACGGCCTCGAAGTCGGGGCTGGTCGCCACCTCGCGGCACACCTCGGCGGTCGAGGCGACGTAGGAGCCGAGGACCGGGACGAAGGCGAGCGGTGCCTCACGACGGAGGCGTTCGTAGGTCGGGTAGGGATTCCGCTCGAGGTCGCTCATCGTCACGTCGTCGAGCCAGGTCAGGTCCTGCTGTGCGGTCGTCATCGGGTGCTCCTCAGAAGGTGGACGGATCGACACTGGGAGGTCGAAGTTAGGTCCGTCACAGCCCCGGGGCGACACGGAATGCGCGCTCTCGGCACCGGATGCGCGACCTGTTTGTGACTGACGTCTCAGGTAGACTCCGCGACATGTCCGGTCGCCGGCGCGTCGCCCCACGGGACTGGGGGCAGGCCTCCAACGTGGTCGCCCAGGCGTATTTCCCCCACGAGCTGACGCTGCTCGGCGGGACCCGCGAGCCTCGGCTCACGCTGCGCACCCTCGACCTCGGGCCGGTGCTGATCGGGCACGTCGGCTGGGGTGCCGATGTGGCGGTCGACTGCGACTACCCCGGGGCGTTCGAGGTGAACATGCCGATCACGGGGCATCTCGAGAGCCGGGGAAGGTTCGGGGAGATCACCTCGGTGACCGGCCAGGGCACGGTCTTCCGCCCCGACACCCCCTCGCTGATCAGCCACTGGGATGCCACCTGCACGGTGCTCGGCGTCAAGTTCGACAGCTCCTGGCTGGAGGTGGAGGCCGAACGCGTCCTCGGCACCGACCGGGTCAACGTACGCACCCTGCTGCCCGAGCAGATGTCGATCGAGCACGGTCGCGCGCGGGCGTGGCACCACCTGGTCACCAGCCTGGCCACCAACCTGCACGACCCTGACCTCTTCGCCGACAGCGAGCTCGTCCGCCGCCAGCTCGCCGGCGCGGTGGCGGTCGGCCTGATCGAGGCGTGCTCTCCCGACGGCGGCGTACGGCCCGCGGCACAGCCACGGATGATCCGGGCCGTCGTCGAGGCCCTGCACGACGACCCGGCCCGGGCCTGGACCGCAGCGGACATGGCATCCCTCGCCGGCACCAGCGTGCGGCGGCTGCAGGAGGGGTTCCAGCGCTGGGTCGGTCAGTCACCCACGCAGTACCTGCTCGACATCAGGCTCCAGCGGGCCCATGCCGACCTGGCCGGCAACCCGGCGCTCGCCATCGGCGACGTCGCCGCGCGCTGGGGCTTCTCGTCCGCCAGCCGGTTCGCGGCGGCGCACCGCCGGCGCTACGGCAACGCGCCGTCCGAGGTCAGGGACTGACCCCGGCGCGGGCGTCGTCGACTTCAGCCCAGCAGCTGTGCCAGCACCTGCAACCAGCGCGGCCCCGGCAGCACGCCCTCGCGCGTGTGCAGCCCGAGCTCATGGAACACCTCAGGGCAGCCGCAGGTGCGGATCTCGGCCTTCATGATTCGTCCTCCTCCTCGCGGGGTCACTTGGTGGTCAGGATTCCCGACACGGTGCGGGTCGGGCGGGCCGCGGCGGAGCAGTCGGCGCACCACCGGCGGACGTCGTCGGACCGCAGGTGCCAGAACGCGTGCCATCCCTGGGCGCGCTCACCGCAGAGGGTCACCTGGGTGCCGATCCGCTTGAGATGAGCCTCGCCCCACGGCCCGGGAACCCTTGTTCCCGCAGGCTGGCGGTGCCTGGACACGATGATCCAGCTACGTCCGATCGTCCGGGGATCGACGCCGGTGGCGGGCCCAGCCATCTCATCCCTCCGCGATCAGCGCCATGACGCTCGGATCGCTCAGCGTGGTGGTGTCGCCGACGTCTCGGCCCTCGGCGACGTCGCGCAGGAGGCGGCGCATGATCTTGCCGGACCGCGTCTTGGGCAGCTCCGGGACGATCGTGACCTGCCGCGGCTTCGCGATCGACCCGATCTCCTTGGCGACATGGCTGCGCAGCTCCTGGACCAGCGCGTCGCCGGTGTTGCCGTCCCCGGAGCGCAGGATCACGTAGGCGAAGACCGCCTGGCCGGTGGTCTCGTCGGCAGCGCCGACGACGGCGGCCTCGGCGACCCGCGGGTGGGAGACCAGGGCGGACTCGATCTCGCTCGTGGATAGGCGGTGGCCGGACACGTTCATCACGTCGTCGACGCGTCCCAGGACCCAGATGTCGCCGTCCTCGTCCTTCTTGGCGCCGTCGCCGGCGAAGTAGTAGCCGAGGTCCGCGAAGCGCGTCCAGTACGTCTCGACGTAGCGGTCGTCGTCCTGCCACAACGTACGCAGCATGGCCGGCCACGGCTGGGTGAGGACCAGGTAGCCGCTCGACCCGTTCGGCACCGAGCGGCCCTCCTCGTCGACGACGTCGGCGCCGATGCCGGGCAACGGCCGCATCGCCGAGCCGGGCTTGCCGGCGGTGACCCCGGGGAGGGGGCTGATCATCATCTGCCCGGTCTCGGTCTGCCACCAGGTGTCGACGACGGGGCAGCGGTCGCCGCCGATGACGCTGCGGTACCAGAGGTACGCCTCGGGGTTGATCGGCTCGCCGACCGACCCGAGGATCCGCAGCGAGCTGAGGTCGTAGGTGTCCGGGATCTCGCGTCCCCACTTCATGAACGTCCGGATCGCCGTCGGGGCGGTGTAGAAGAGGGTCACGCCGTACTGCTCGATGATCTCCCACCAGCGACCCCGGTGCGGGCTGTCGGGGGTGCCCTCGTAGAGCACCTGGGTGACGCCGTTGGCGAGCGGGCCGTAGACGATGTAGCTGTGTCCGGTGACCCAGCCGATGTCGGCGGTGCACCAGTAGACGTCCGTGTCCGGCTCGAGGTCGAACACCGCATGGTGGGTGTAGGCCGCGCCGGTCAGATAGCCGCCGGTGGTGTGCAGGATGCCCTTGGGCTTCCCGGTCGTGCCCGAGGAGTACATGACGTAGAGCGGGTGCTCGGCGTCGAACGCCTCGGGCGTGTGCTCGGGCGAGGCGCTGTCGACGACGTCGTGCCACCACAGGTCGGTGGCGTCGTCGAAGGGCACGTACTCCCCGGTGCGGCGCACCACGAGGACGTGGTCGACCGGGCTCTGGCTGCCCAGCCGTGCCAGGGCGGCGTCGACGGCCGGCTTCAGCGGCGACGGAGCCCCGCGCCGGTAGCCGCCGTCGGAGGTGATGACCAGCTTGGCCCGGCAGTCCTCGATCCTGGAGGCGAGGGCCTCGGCCGAGAACCCGCCGAAGACCACGGTGTGGGTGGCTCCGATCCGGGCGCAGGCCAGCATCGCGACGATGGCCTCGGGGATCATCGGCAGGTAGATCGCGACCAGGTCGCCGCTGCCCACTCCGAGGCTCGTCAGTGCGTTGGCGGCTCGGGACACCTCGTCCTTGAGCTCGGCGTAGGTGATGTCCCGGGTGTCACCGGGCTCGCCGACGAAGTGGAAGGCCACCTTGTCACCACGGCCGGCCTCGACGTGCCGGTCGACGCAGTTGTACGCCGCGTTGAGCTTCCCGTCCGCGAACCACCTCGCGTGCGGTGCCCGGGACCAGTCCAGCACCTCGGTGAACGGCTCGGCCCAGGTCAGCCGCTCGGCCTGCTCGGCCCAGAAGCCTTCGAGGTCGGACTCGGCACGGGCGTACGCCTCGGCGGTGACGTTGGCAGCCGCGGCCAGCTCGGCCGGCGGCTCGAAGCGGGTCGGACGGTCAGTGCTGAGCAGTTTCTCGGTCAAGGCGCTGTGCCTCCTCGTCTGTGAACAGTCGCGATCGGATCAGGAAGCGCACGCCCTCGGGCGCCTCGAGGGAGAACCCGGCGCCGCGGCCGGGGACGACGTCGATGGTGAGATGGGTGTGCGACCAGTACTCGAACTGCGAGCGCGACATCCAGACCGGCACCTGATCGTCCAGCCCGATGTCGAGGTCGCCCAGGTGGATGTCGGCGTCGCCGAGCAGGAAGTCGCCGCTCGGGTAGCACATCGGGGCAGAGCCGTCGCAGCATCCGCCGGACTGGTGGAACATGACCGGCCCGTGGATACCGACGAGACGGCGGAGCAGGTCCGCCGCCTCGTCGGTCACGGCGACCCGCGCCGGAAGGGAGGGGGCGTGGGTCGCGCTCATCAGAAGAACCCGAGGGCGTCGGGGCTGTAGCTGACGAGCAGGTTCTTGGTCTGCTGGTAGTGGTCCAGCATCATCTTGTGGGTCTCGCGACCGATGCCGGACTGCTTGTAGCCGCCGAAGGCCGCGTGGGCCGGGTAGGCGTGGTAGCAGTTGGTCCAGACCCGGCCAGCCTGGATCTCCTTGCCGGCCCGGAAGGCCTGCGACCCGTCACGCGACCAGACCCCGGCACCGAGGCCGTACAGGGTGTCGTTGGCGATCTTGAGACCGTCCGCCTCGTCGTCGAAGCCGGTCAGCGAGACCACCGGTCCGAAGATCTCCTCCTGGAAGATCCGCATCGAGTTGTCGCCCTCGAAGACGGTCGGCTGCACGTAGTAGCCCTCGGCGAGGTCGCCCTCGAGGATGCTCCGCTCGCCACCGGTGAGGACCTTGGCACCCTCGTCCTTGCCGATCTCGATGTAGGACAGGATCTTCTCGAGCTGGTCGTTGCTGGCCTGCGCGCCGATCATCGTGGTGTCGTCGAGCGGGTTGCCCTGCTTGATCTTCTCGACCCGGGCGATCGCGTCGCCGACGAAGTCGGAGTACATCGAGCGCTGGACCAGCGCGCGCGAGGGGCAGGTGCAGATCTCGCCCTGGTTGAGGGCGAACATGGTGAAGCCCTCCAGCGCCTTGTCGTAGAAGGCGTCCTTCTCCGCGGCGACGGAGTCGAAGAAGATGTTCGGGCTCTTGCCGCCGAGCTCCAGGGTCACCGGGATGATGTTCTGGCTGGCGTACTGCATGATCAGCCGGCCGGTGGTGGTCTCGCCGGTGAAGGCGACCTTGGCGACGCGCGGCGAGGAGGCGAGCGGCTTGCCGGCCTCGACACCGAAGCCGTTGACGACGTTGAGCACGCCGGCGGGCAGCAGGTCGCCGATCAGCTCGACGACCTTGAGGATCGACCACGGGGTCTGCTCGGCGGGCTTGAGCACGACCGCGTTGCCGGCGGCCAGGGCGGGGGCGAGCTTCCAGACGGCCATCAGGATCGGGAAGTTCCACGGGATGATCTGGCCGACGACGCCCAGCGGCTCGTGGAAGTGGTACGCCACGGTGTTCTCGTCGATCTCGCCGATGGTGCCCTCCTGGGCACGCAGCACACCGCCGAAGTAGCGGAAGTGGTCGATGGCGAGCGGGATGTCGGCGGCCAGCGTCTCGCGGACCGGCTTGCCGTTCTCCCAGGTCTCGGCGACGGCGATCGCGGTGAGGTTCTCCTCCATCACGTCGGCGATCTTGAGCAGGATGTTGGACCGCTCCGTGGTCGAGGTCTTCCCCCAGGCCGGAGCAGCAGCATGTGCGGCGTCCAGGGCGGCCTCGATGTCCTCGGCCGTGCCCCGGGCGATCTCGGTGAACGGCTTGCCGTTCACCGGCGAGATGTTCTCGAAGTAGGCGCCCTTGACCGGGTCGACCCAGTCGCCGCCGATGTAGTGGCCGTAGCGACCCTGGACGGTGACCAGCGAGTCGGGCTGGCCGGGAGCTGTGTATACGGTCATCGGGATTTCTCCTACACGTAGTTCAGGCATTGGGGCGTGATCGTGGTCACAGACGCTAGGAACGGCGAGGTTGCAGCAACGTTGCGGTCACCGCAGTCGATGGATGCAACGTGAATGCAACCTTCAAATGTGACCCTCATCACTTGAGGAGGTCCGGATGAACGAGACGAAGCAGAGCCCTTCCATGCGTGCAGCCGTGGCGGACTCGTGGCACCGGTCCGCGGCCGCCGGGGTGACCGCGGACGACACGTCCGCGCCGATCACGCTCGCCGAGGACCAGCTCCACGACGTACGTGCCGCCCACCCGCTGGCTCGCGTGTTCCCACTTCTCGACGACGTGCTCGGGCAGGCGGCGCGCGACTGCGACGCGATCATGGCCGTCTCGGACGAGGCCGGTCAGCTGCTCTGGGTGTGCGGTGCCTCGACGGCGCTCCGGCGCGCGGAGCGGATCGGCTTCGTCGAGGGGAGCAACTGGGACGAGCGCCTCGCCGGCACGAACGCGCCCGGGCTCGCGCTCCGGCTCGACCGGCCGACCAGCGTCGTCGCCGCCGAGCACTTCCGGCGCTCGGTCCAGCAGTGGAGCTGCGCCGCGACGCCGATCCACGACCCGGGCGACTCCCGCCTCCTCGGTGTCCTCGACATCACCGGCGGTGACTCCATCGTCGTACCCCAGACGATGGCGATGGTGCGCGCCGCCGCGAGGCTCGCGGAGTCCGAGCTCGCCCGCGAGCAGCTGCTGCCGAGGCCGCCCGAGACCCGGCCGGGCTGGGCGCGCATCGCCGTCGAGACCCTGGGCCGCCAGGACCTGCTGCTCTCGATCGACGACGGCCGTGGCCACCGCGCCCAGCTGCGGCTCTCCCCTCGCCACAGCGAGATCTTCCTGCTCCTCGCCAGCGCCCCGCGCGGGCTCTCCGGCGACGAGCTCGCCGTCCTGCTGTACGAGGACGACGGCGGCTCCTCGACGCTCCGCGCCGAGCTGAACCGGCTGCGCAACCTGCTCGGGGAGGAGTTCCTCGCCTCCCGGCCCTACCGGCTCACGACCGAGGTGACCGGTGACTGGCTGGGCGTGGAGGCACGGCTGGCGGTGGGCGACGTCGCGGGCGCGCTCCGCTGCTACCGCGGCCCGATCCTGCCGCGCTCGGTCGCGCCGGGCGTGGTCCGGCTCCGCGAGACGCTGGCGCAGCAGCTGCGCGCGGCGGTGCTGCAGTCGGGTCAGCCCGACCTGGTCTCGACGTGGACCCGGTCGGCGTGGGGCGCCGACGACTACGAGATGTGGCTCCGCCTCCGGACCCTGCTGCCGTCCGGCTCCCCGTTGCTGGCCCTCGCCGACGGCCAGATCGCCCGCCTGGACCGCGAGGTCGGTCTCTGAGATGACGGCTGGAGTGGCGCCGACGACGGCGGTGATGGCTCGCGACCGGGAGACGGCTCCTCGGCAGGAGCAGGTCCCGACGCCCTCTGCTCCGCCGGACCAGGTGGTGAAGTTCCAGGCTCCCGAGGTCGTCTTCGGCCACAACGCGCTCGAGGAGGCGGGCTACGCGGCCGCCCGGCTCGGGGCCCGGCGACCGTTCGTGGTCACTGACCCCGGCATCGTCGAGGCCGGCTGGGTCGACGAGCTGCTCCGGCTGCTCCGGGCCGAGGGGCTCGTCCCGGTGCTGTGGACCGGTGTCACACCGAACCCCAAGGACCACGAGGTACGCCGCGCCTACGAGCGCTACGTCGAGGCCGAGGCCGACGTCATCGTCGCCATCGGCGGCGGCTCCTGCATGGATGCGGCGAAGGGCGTCGCGGTGCTCTCGGGCAACGGCGGCGACATCCTCGACTACGCCGGGATCGACCAGATCGCCCGGCCGATCCCGCCGATGCTGATGATCCCGAGCACCTCGGGGACCGGGGCCGACGTGTCCCAGTTCTGCATCGTCACCGACACCGACCGCCGGGTGAAGATCACGATCATGGGCCGGGCGCTGGTCCCGGACGTCTCCATCACCGACCCGCGGCTGCTGACCACGATGCCGGAGGCGCTCAACGCCGCCACCGGCCTGGACGCGCTGACCCACGGCATCGAGTCGTACGTCTCGCTGGCGCACAACCCGCTGGCCGACGGGCACGCGATGAGCTCGGTCGCGCTCGTCTGCCGGCATCTGCGCTCGACCGTCACCGATCCGACCGCGATGGAGCACCGCGCGATGATGGCGCAGGCGAGCCTGCAGGCAGGTCTGGCGTTCACCAACGCGATCCTCGGCGCGACCCATGCGATGAGCCATCAGGTCGGCGGGCTGCTCGACGCCCCGCACGGCGTGGTGAACGGGGTCCTGCTGCCGCACGTGATCCGCTACAACGCGCGCTCGGTCCCCGAACGTTTCGTCGGCCTGGCCCGAGCCGCCGGCCTGCCGGTCGACGGGGTTCCGGGGGACGTCGCGGCCGAGATGCTCGCCGACCACGTGCGGCGCCTGGCCGACGACGTCGGCGTACCCCGCCGGCTGCGAGACCTGGGGGTGACCGACACCGACCTCGACACCCTGTCGGTGACCACCCTCGACGACGCCTGCCTGACGACGAACCCGCGACCCGCGAGCCGCGCCGAGATCCACGCGCTCTTCCGGGAAGCCCTATGAGCGCCGGTCCGGCACCCGATCTGGCGGCGCTCACCGGCGTACGTTCCGGCAAGCGGTCCTACTACCGCGCCTTCCTGCGCTCCGACGAGCGCATGCAGCAGGCCGTACGCGCCATGGACTCGATCTCGCGCGCCCTGGTGCGCACCGTGGAGGGTCCGCGAGCGCTCCTGGAGGAGGTCGCCCGCGCCGCGGCGGTGCACCTCGCAGCCGAGTGGACGATCCTGGCCCTGGCCGACGGCCATCTGCCCGGAGCCAGACCGCGGTTCATCGTCGTCGGCCACGACGGACGGGTGGTCGGCGACGAGGAGGAGCTCCCCGGCGTCGTACGCCGCGAGCTCGGCGCGATCCGGGCCGGACATGCCACCGGGGCGCCCGGGCCGGCGCGCTGGGTGCGGGTGCCGATGACGCTGGAGAGCGTCATGATCGGCAGCCTGGTCGGCCTCCACGGGCTCGCCGACGACCCCGAGCCCGGGGACCTGTCGGTGCTGCGGATCCTGGCCAACGAGGCCGCCGTGGCGCTGCACACCTCCGAGCAGTACCAGGCCGGGCTCGCCCAGCATCGCCGCGCCCAGCGGCTCTACGACGAGGTCGGTGCCCGGGAGCGGGACCTCGAGCAGCGGACCCGCGAGCTGCGCCAGGCCGAGGAACGGCTGCTGGTGGCCCACCAGCGCGAGCTGGTCGACCACGAGCGCCACCGCATCGCACGAGAGCTCCACGACAGCGTCACCCAGTTCGTGCTCTCGGCAGGGATGTCGGTCGAGGTCGCGCGGGGCGAGACGGAGGACCTGGGACCGGCCGGCGCGCGGATCGCCGAGCTCCTCGGCACCGCCAAGCAGCTCACCCAGGACGCCGTGGAGCAGCTCCGCCGGGCGATCTACGCGCTCCACCAGCCCCACCGTGACACGGTCTCCTCGCTGCCCGAGCTGCTGCACGAGGTCGCCGAGCACCACCGTCCCCACCTGGACGTCTCGGTGCGGGTGGAGGGCGAGGTGTGCCCGATGCCGGCGGAGGCCAAGCACGACATCGCCCGCGCGGTCGGGGAGGCGCTCTTCAACGTGGCGATCCACGCCGAGGCGTCCCAGGCGGTGCTGAGGCTCCGCTACCGCAAGCACGAGCTCTACGTCGGGGTCGCCGACGACGGCCGTGGGGATCCGGGCCTGCTCGCCCGGAAGCTGCGGCTCGAGCGCGGCGCCTCGATCGACGGCCGGCACCGTGGCCTGGCGAACATCGAGACCCGGATCAGCGAGCTCGGCGGCACGGTCGCGTTCCGGCGCTCGCACCTCGGCGGTGTCCGGGTGGAGCTCCGGGTGCCGCTGCCAGTCGTGGACCGCGGCCGGGGAACGATCTGCGGGCTCATCGAGGACCCGCAGTAGCCGCTTCGAGGAGGAACCCATGAACACGCTCAGCCCACCGCAGGCGGCCCCCGCCCAGGCCACGGCCGGCATCGACGTGCTGCTGGTCGATGATCACGCGATCGTCCGGCAGGGGCTGCGGTCGATCCTCGAGCGCGAGCCGGGCCTCCGGGTCGTCGCGGAGGCGGCGACGGCCGCCGAGGCGCTGGCCCGGGTCAACAGCGCCCGCCCCGACATCGTGCTGCTCGACCTGAAGCTCTCCTCGTCCTCGGACGCCGAGGGTCTCGAGCTGTGCGCCGCGCTGACCCAGCGGCACCCGGAGGCGCTGATCCTCGTGCTGACGACGTTTCTGGACGAGCAGCTGGTGATGCAGGCGATCCGCGCCGGTGCCCGCGGCTACGTCGTCAAGGACGTCGACACCACCGGCCTCGTCCGGGCGATCCGCGACGTCGCGAGCGGCGGCAGCGCCTTCGACGCGCGCTCCGCGGCGGCGATGATCCGGGGCGTGAACATGCCGGTGACCAGCGACGACTCCGAGCTCACCACGCGCGAGCTCGAGGTCCTGGAGCTGCTCGCGCACGGGCTCTCGAACCGTGCGATCGGCCACCGGCTCTACATCTCCGACACCACCGCGAAGTTCCATGTGGGCAACATCCTGCGGAAGCTGGGCGTCAGCCGCCGGGCCGAGGCGGTGTACGAGGCGTCCAAGATGGGACTCCTCTGACCGACGGCCCGGCGGCCGAGCGGGATCACGGCACCGGCAGGACCGTGCGGTCCCAGGTCGTGTTCACGATGATCGCGGCCGAGGCGTAGAGCGCCACCAGGGCGTCCAGGATCAGCACGTAGCCTGCGGTCCGGCCGAGAGCGGCGCTGCCGAGGAACGACCCGAAGGCCGCCAGGTAGAAGACCCCGGCCAGGAGCACGAAGATCACGATCGTGGTGGTGTTGGTGCGCAGCGCGGCCAGCAGCATGTAGGTGGTGAACAGCGCCCAGGCCAGCAGGAACATCCCGGTGATCGCGGCGCCATCGGCGGTCACCATCGGGCCGTAGAACTGCACGAGCAGGGCATAGGAGAGCCAGAACCCGGCGTACGCGGTGAACACCAGGGCCGGGAACGTCTCGCCGCGCCGGAAGTGGACCAGGCCGGCCACCAGCTCGGTCGCGAAGCCGAGCGCCAGCGCGAGGGGCAGGACCGCCGGCAGCGCTGCCGCGTCCACGATCCCCGACATCACGGTGGCCAGGACGAGCGCCGAGATCCCGAAGCTGGCCAGGCCGAGCGGGAACGGGTCGCCCCACGTCGTCGGTGCGGCGCCGTGCGTGGTGGGTACTGCCTCGATGGCTGTGTTCGTCATCAGTTCCTCCAAGGGTCAACCGTCGTCCGGGCTGGGCTACGGTCCTCACAACGTAGTGACGTACGACACACCGACAGACCCACCGAGCGGGCGGTCGTACACCTGCCCGCGGACAGGCCGTGGACCCGGGTGCGTGCGGCCGACGGACAGGTCGGACCGGCCTCTGACCAGGCCTGACGCGGCACCGCGCGGAGGCCGGACGATGCGCGTCGCCGACGGACAGGTCGACCGGGGAGGAACGATCAGCGGTCGGTGGCGATGACGAGCCAGCCACCGTGGTGCTCGAGGACCCGGTGGGGGTGCCCCGAGGCCTCGCCCCAGGCGGCGAGGTCGTCCAGCGAGACGGTCCGGACGTGTCCCCAGGTCTCGTCGGGCTCGTCCTCGAGGGGTACGGCGATCACCACCCGGCGGCGCGCCACCCGGATCGCCTCGGCGACCGCCCGGTCGCCGAGGCTCGGCTCGATGTGCTCGAGGAGGTGGATCAGCAGCACGTTGTCGGCGGCCCCGTCCCGCCACGGCAGCCGCGTCGCGTCGGCCGCTCGCGTGGCCAGCGGCACCTCCAGCCGGGCCGCCGCGGCGCGCAGCAGCGCGACGGTGCCGGCGGAGAGGTCGGAGGCGGTGACCTCCCGGCCGGCCGCGGCCAGCCGTAGCGAGAGGAACCCGAAGCAGCAGCCCACCTCGAGGACGGAGCCGGCTGCCAGCTGCTGCTCGACGAAGCGGTAGACCGGGGCGTACTCGGCGACGGTCCCGTGAGCAGCGGCGGCCGGACCGGGCCGGCCCAACGCCACCTCCACGTGCCGCAGCGTGTTGCGGTAGAATGCGGCCCACGCCTGCTCCGGGTCGGGGGCGCTGCTGACCACGATCCCGGTGAAGAGCCGCTCGAACAGGTCCGGGCCGCGCAGCCAGCCGGGCTGGAAGAGCTCCTCGGCCAGCAGACCGGAGAGGTCGTCGTCGATCTGGTCCGTACGCAGGCAGTGGACCAGATGGACCTGGTGGCCCTCACGGTGCACGTCGAAGTGGCGGGTGCGGATCGTCCCCAGATGGCGCCGCGGGCGCGGGCCCTGCCAGGCCCGGACGCTGACGAGCTCGTCGCGGTAGACCCCGGCCTCGGGGCCGGGTCGCAACGCGTCGATCACGGCCGGCTCGCCGAGCGGCGTGGTCATCGACCGACCGACATCGTCTGGGTGACGTTGTCCAGCCCGCGCAGGTTCCGCACCACCTGGACCTTGTCGCACCATTCCGCGTACTCCGGCAGGTCGCAGCCGCCGAGCGCCCAGGAGTAGCGCGGCTCCGGGGTGAGCCAGATCGTCGAGCGGGCGCGGCGGGTGAGCTCCTCGAAGGCGGCGAAGCCGGGATCCTTGCCGTTGCCGCGACCGTCGCCGAGGATCACCAGCGTGGTCCGCCGGTTCACGGCCGAGCCGAACTGCTCGAGGAACTGCTCGAACGAGGAGCCGTAGTCCGAGTCGGCATCGACGTCGAGCACCCCGCCGGCCGGCAGCCCGGACAGCACCAAGGACAGCGCGTCCTCGATCCGGTGCTCGGCGAACAGGTCGGTGATCTCGACCAGGTCCTTCACGAACGCGAAGGACCGGACGGAGGTGGCCACCGACTGCAGGCTGTGCAGCAGGTGCAGCGTGAAGCGGGCGGTGGAGCGTACGGACAGTGAGACGTCGCAGAGCACCAGCAGCCGGGGCCGGTCGTGCGCCTTGGCGACGGTGACCGGCCGGAACGGCACGCCGTCGTACTTCATGTTGGCGCGCATCGTCCGGCGGCCGTCGACGACGCCGCGGGCGGCCACCGTACGCCGCGGGCGCGGAGCGCCGTGGAGCTTCCTGAGCAGCCGGCGCAGCGACTCCTCCAGCGCGGCGCGGTCGTGCTCGGCGACGGTCTCGGCCTGCGCCGCCCGGATCTCCCGCGACTCGATCTCGCGCTCCATGCTCATCAGCCGCTCGAGGTGGTCCCGGATCCGCTCGGGGAGGGTCGCGAGCCACGGGGCCAGCGCCTTGCGCAGCTCCGCGAGGCCGTCCTCGTCGTCGACGGCGCTCTCGGGGTCACGCTCCTCGAGCCAGCTCAGCAGGGCGATCTCCTCCTGCACGGACAGCTCGGTGTCGAGCTGCATCCCGGCCTCGCGGATGAGCTCACCGGGGTTGCCGGGGTTGTGCATCCGGCTGGTCGAGAGCTGGACCCGCGCGGCCTCGCCGGGGCTGGACTTCGGGTCGTTGGAGAGGACGATCTCGTCGGTGAGCGCGGCGATGTCGATCTTGTTGGCCTCCTGGTGGAGGTTGTAGCGCTGCGCCATGTCCTCGGGCTTGAAGTACTCCTTGATGTCGTCCGGCTTGCCGTGGCTGTGCCCGTCCTCCGGCACCTCGCCGGGCTCCTCGGAGAGCGTGAAGTCGGTCAGCTGCCCGTCGTCGGAGAGGTCGTCGTGGGTGTGCCCGTGCTCGTCCTCCTCCTCGACGACCGGCCGCAGCCCGAAGAACCGGTCGAAGACCAGGTCGAACGTGTCCAGGTCGCGGCGGTCCTTGACCAGGCTCGCGGTCAGGGCCGCGCGGAGCACGTCGCGCCGCTCGAGCACCCCGGGCTGGGCGACCGCGTGCATCGCGTCGATCACCTCGGCGGTGCTCACGCGTACGCCGTAGAGCCGGAGCAGCCGGATGAACCGGTGCAGTGCGGTCTCCATGTCGGGCCTCGATCCCCGCTCAGACCGGACGCTTGCGGGCCGAGGGGAACGCCCGGCTGCCCTGGCTCGTCGACACCGCCGGTGCCGTACGCGGCCCGGTGCCGCCGGCGCCGCCGTAGTAGCCCGCGTTGTGCCGGCCGGGCTGGTCCTTCGCCCTCCGCTCGGCGCGGCCGTCGACGTCGTCCTCGACACGGTCCTCGGCTGCGTGAGAGTGGCCATGGCCGTGCCCGTGACCGTGCCCATGGCCGTGCAGGTGGTCGGGCACCTCGGCATTCGGGTCGACGAGCCGTGGCAATGCCTCCATGACCCGCTTCAGATCACGCTCGTACTTCACGACCACGTTGAGCGTCGTGGAGAGCACGTCGGCGGTGAGCTCCTCGACGCCGAGCACCGCCAGCGTCCGAGCCCAGTCGACGGTCTCGGAGATGCTGGGCGCCTTGCGCAGCTCGAGCTCGCGGATGCCGCGGACGATGTCGACCAGCCGCGCCGCGAGGGAGTCGGCGAGGCCGGTCTCCTTGGACCGGATGATCTCCAGCTCACGGGCCGCGTCGGGGTAGTCGAGGAAGAGGTGCAGGCAGCGGCGCTTGAGCGCGGCGGAGAGGTCGCGGGTGTTGTTCGAGGTCAGCACGACGTACGGCATGGTCTTGGCGGTCACCGTGCCGATCTCGGGGATGGAGATCTGGAACTCCGCGAGCAGCTCGAGCAGCACCGCCTCCAGGGCCTCGTCGGCCCGGTCGACCTCGTCGATGAGCAGCACGACCGGGGTGTCGGAGTCGATCGCCTCGAGCAGCGGCCGGGCGGCCAGGAAGCGCTGGGAGAAGAACACCGAGTCCTGCTTGGCGATCCGCTCGACGGCCTCGTTCAGGTCGGCGGCGTCCTCGACGACCTGGCCGATCTTCTCGCGCAGGATCTGGGTGTAGAGGAGCTGCTTGCCGTAGTCCCACTCGTAGAGCGCCTTGGTCTCGTCCTGGCCCTCGTAGCACTGCAGCCGGATCAGGCGGCGCCCGGTCGCGGTGGCGAGGCTCTCGGCCAGCTGGGTCTTGCCGACGCCCGCCGGGCCCTCGAGCAGGACCGGCTTCTCCAGCCGCGTCTGCAGGAAGACCGTGGTGGCGAGCCGGTCGTCGGCGAGGTAGCCGCACGCCGCCAGCTGGGCGCGGGTGTCCTCGACGTCGGTGAAGCCCTGGGTCGGTTCGGTGGTGGTCGACACGTGCACTCCTCGAGGTGGTGGGTCGGGCGAGGTGGCGGGTCCGGCTGGTGATCTCAGCGGGCCGGACCCGCCACAGGGGGAGACGATCAGCCGAGCAGGTCGTCCAGGTCGCCGTTGAGGCAGTGGTCGACCACCGGACGTACGGTCTCGAACGTGCACTCCTTGGCGTTGCCGGGCGTGCACGCGTCGCCGAGGACGTGGTTGGTGATCCGGTCGACGTCTGCGGCGTCGCCGAGGATCGTCGGGGCGTTCTCGTAGTAGGCGGTCGGCCCCTGGCCGAGCCGGTTCTTCGAGTACGTGTCCTTCGTGACGTCCACGAATCGCTCGGTGATGCCGACGTCGCGCAGCAGCCGGATCGCCGCGGCGAGCGCCGCGTCGGCGGCCTGCACGTCGGTCATGCCGTGGGTGTCGACGCCCATCGCACGGGCGATGTCGGCGAACCGCTTGTAGTGCGTGGGCATGTTGAACGCCCACACCCGCGGCAGCGCGATCGCGTTGTTGAGGCCGTGGTGGGTGTCGTAGAACGCACTGATGGCGTGGCTGATCGAGTGGATGATGCCGAGGCCGCCGGAGTTGAACGCCTGGGCGGCGATGTACTGGGCGTACATCATCCCCTCGCGGCCGCCGAGGTCCTGACCGTTCCAGACCGCCTGCCGCAGGTTCTCCGAGGTCAGCTTGATCGCGTGCAGCGCGTTGCCGAGCGAGGGCTGGAAGTTGATCCGGGAGACGTACGGCTCGCTGGCGTGCGCCAGGACGTCGAAGCCGCACTGCGCGGTGTAGTCGACCGGGCAGTCGTAGTAGAGCACCGGGTCGTCGATCGCCAGGCTGGCGACCGAGGCGTCGTCGAAGGCGACGTACTTGTGCGGGTTGTCGGGGTCGGTGGTGGTGTCGGTGATGACGTATGCCCAGGACGTCTCGGACCCGGTGCCGGCCGTCGTCGAGACGGCGATGTGCGGCGGGTTCTTCGGGTTCTCGGACATGTTGAAGCCCTCGAACTCGTTGACGTTGCGGCCGTCATGGGCGACCGATATGCGCGCGCCCTTGCAGGCGTCGTGCGACGAGCCGCCGCCGATGGAGACGAACGAGTCGCACTCGTTCTCCTGGTAGAGCTTCACCGAGTCCATGACGTTGTAGTCCTTGGGGTTGGACTCGACCTTGTCGTACACGACGACCTCGAGGCCGTGGTACTTCATCGACTCGACGATCTTGGTGACGATGTCCGTGCCGCGCAGGCCGGACGTCATCACCAGGGTCTTGCGGAAGCCCATCTTGAGGGCCTCGGGCCCGATCATCTCGTGAGCGCCGGGGCCCATGAGGGCACGGGGGAAGGGGTGGAACTCCTTGATCGGGAAGGGCTTGAGTAGTTCGTCGACCTGCATGGCAAACCTCCGTTGGTGGTGTGACGCTCAGCACACTAGGTACGCCGACAGAGCCGCGAACAGGCGAGGAACGGGAAACAGCCCGGCCCGGGAGGGGCCTACCTACCCGTTGGGAGAGGTGCCTCCCTGGCCGGTCTTCTGGCCAGGTCGGCGCGGCAGCAGACAGGTCACCGAACGGGCTCTCAGAGCGCCGGCCCAGAGGCCCGCGCCGTACGCCATGTCGTCGAGCCTCCGGGCCAGCGGGCGGTAGCGCGTGCCGGGGTTGTCGACCCGGGCGACGACCACGTCGATGACCAGGGAGGCGGCCAGCGCACGCCGGACCAGCGCGCTGCGCGGGGCCAGGAGCAGGGTCAGCGGCCACCAGTGGCGCAGCAGCAGCGCGGCCTCCTGGCGGACCGTCCAGCCGAGTCCCTGGGCGCAGAGCCGGACCGCGAGCCGGTCCCGTCCGGGCGTCTCCGGCAGGCGTCGTCGCAGCGAGATCGTGCCGTAGACGATGCCCGCGGCGGCGACCGGGAGCGACCACCGGCGGTGCACCATCAGCGCGGCCGCGGTGGCCGCCATGCTCGCCGTCATCACCGCCGGGGCGCCCTTACGGCCATGTCTCACGGCGAGGTCGGCGCCGCCGGTGCCGTAGAGGTACTTGCGGCCCAGCCAGCCGCGGACCGTGGTGCGGGTGTCGTGCCAGGCCACCTGCTCCGGGTCGTAGCGGACCACCTCGCCGGCCTCGACCAGCCGCCAGACCAGGTCGACGTCCTCGCCCACCCGCATCGACTCCTCGAACCCCGCGCCGAGCCGGTCGGTACGCCCCACCAGGCAGGCGCTGGGCAGCCAGCCCACCGCGGCCCCGGGACGTACGACGCAGGCCCGGGTGCCGAGGGCAAGGGAGGAGTCGTCCTCGTCGAAGCGCTCGAACCACCGCGGCGACCGGCTCCGGGCACGGCTGCGGACCAGCGGCGCGACCAGCGCGACGCGGCTGTCGGCGAAGTGGCGGGAGAGGTTGCGGAGCGTGCTCGCCGCGACCGTGACGTCGGAGTCGACGAAGGCGACGTACGGGGTGCGCACCGCCCGCAGGCCGGCGTTACGGGCACCGGCGGGCCCGAGGTTCTCCGGCAGTTGCAGGAGGTGGGCACCGTGGCGGCGGGCGACCGCCGCGACCGCATCGGGGTCGTGGGAGGCGTCGTCGACGACGATGCGATGGAGGCCGCCCAACGAGGAGAGGGCGCGGTCGAGCTGGTCGGGCCGGTCACGCACCGGGATCACCACCGTGAGCTCGCCCGGATCCACCCCCTCACCACGGAGCACGGGATCGGCCAGGTTGCCATCGACGAGTCTCGCGGCGAGCGCGTCGGTCGCCGCGTCGACCACGGTGATCTCGCCGTCCTCGAGCAGTCGCAGCGCGGCGTCGGTGAGCCGCACGGCCCGCAGCGGCGACCCACCGACCAGCAGGCGTCGGTCGATGCGGCGTACGTCCTCGCGGACTCGGGCCCGGAAGCCGATCGGGTATCTCACCCCACTGCCACGCCGCCGGGAGCCAGGACGTCCAGGGTGGTCTGCTCGATCATCATGGTCAGTGCATCGGCTCCTTCCGCCGCCGTGGCACCGGTCGGGTCGCCGAGCACGCCGTTGGCGGAGACCGCCTCGACCCCGCCCGCGCGCATGAGCGGGAGGATCTCGGCGAGCGGCCGGGTGTCGCCGGGCTCGGCCAGATCCAGATGGACGGCGTCCGGGCGCAGGTGCAGCATCAGGGACGTCTCGGTGCGGCCCGCGTGCAGGTCGAACTCCTCGGTGCGGCAGGGCAGCCAGCAGGCGGACTGCCGCTCGAAGGCGAGCTGGTTGACCGCGCTGGTCAGCGCGGCCGCGTTGCCGCCGTGGCCGTTGACGAGCACGACCCGTTCGGCCCAGGTGCGGGCGGAACGGACCAGCTCGACGACGACCAGGTGCAGCGCATCGCTCCCGATCGACACGGTGCCGGCGAACGACTGGTGCTCGCCGCTGGAGCCGATCGCGATCGGCGGCGCCACCCAGCCGGGGACACCCTGCTCCGCGAGCCGCTCGGCCACGCCCTGGGTGACCGCGGTCGCGATGGTCGTGTCGGTGTCGAGGGGCAGGTGCGGCCCGTGCTGCTCCAATGAGCCGACGGGCACCAGCAGGACCGTACCCCGGTTCACCTGTGGCCAGGTGGCGTCACGGAGTGCGTACATGGAAGCCGTCCGGGACGAGCAGGTGCTCCGGCCGCAGCTCGGTGACCGACCCGACCGCGAGCCCGCGCAGCGCCGAGTCGATGCCGCCGCTGAGCACGTCGAGGACGTTCTCGACACCGGCCTGGCCGTTGGCCGCCAGCCCCCACAGGTAGGCCCGGCCGATCAGGACCGCCTTCGCCCCGAGCGCGAGCGCCTTGACGACGTCCGAGCCGCGGCGTACGCCTCCGTCCATCACCACGTCGACCTGGTCACCGACGCGGTCGGCGATCGGCTTGACCATCCGGATCGCGGCCGGAGTGCCGTCGAGGTTGTTCCCGCCGTGGTTGGAGACCGAGATGCCCGCGACCCCGGCATCGACCGCGCGGAGCGCGTCGTCGACCCGGCAGACGCCCTTGAGGACGAACGGGGTGCCACTGATCTGGTGCCACTGCTCGCGCATCCAGGCGACGTCCTCCCAGGTCGGCGGCGGGGTGGTCATCCACTCGTAGTAGGCACCGAAGAACGTCGGCGCGCTCCCGCCCGGCGGGGCGAGGTTCGGCGCGGTCAGGTCCGGGAAGGAGCCCGTACGCCCGAACTGCCACGCCCACCGCGGCCGGGTGGCCACCTGCGGTGACAGCCGCATCATCGTGCGCAGGTCGACCTTCTCCGGGATCTCCGGGCTGCCCCAGTCCCGGCCCATCGAGAAGGACCAGTCGAGGGTGGCGATCAGCCCCTGGGCGCCGGCGGCGTGCGCCCGCTGCATGCGCTGGACGATCGTCTCCCGGTCGCCGGTCCAGTACATCTGGAAGAACGTGGTCGCACCGGTCGCCGTCACCTCCTCCACCGACCGCGAGGCGAAGTTGGACAGCCCCATGATGGTGCCGCGGGCTGCGGCGGCCCGGGCGACCGCGACCTCGCCGTCGGGATCGACGGCCTGGACCCCGGTCGGGCTGATCAGGACCGGCAGCGGGACGGCGTGGCCGAAGACGGTGGTGCCCAGGTCGCGCTTGGCGTGCTGGCCGAGGACGTGGGGTGCCCAGCCGAGCTCGGCGAAGGCGGCCTGGTTGTCGGTCATGCTCTGGCCACGCTCGGAGCCGGCGACCAGGGCGCCGTAGACCGGCTTCGGCAACCGTCGCCGGGCTCGTTCCTGAGCCACCGCGACCGACTCGAACCAGGGGTTCCGCTTCCAGGGGTTCTCGAGCTTCACGACAGGTCACCTCCGGCGAGCGGGTCCTCGTTGCAGGCGGAGACGGGGCGCCGCCGGGTGGTGCCGAGGTTCAGCAGCACCGGTGCGTTGCGGCTGGCCTGGCTGCGCGAGTGGTCCTGGCTCGCCTGCGGAACGGACCGATCGCCGGCCAGCGCCGTCTCGCCGTAGCCCTGGACGCACTCCGGGTCCGGGCCGTCCAGCGGCAGCCCGGTGAAGAACTTGGCGGCCATGCAGCCGCCGCGGCAGGCGTCGAAGTGCTGGCACTTGGTGCAGGCGCCGCCGGTCTGCGGCGAGCGCAGCTCGGTGAACAGCTCCGAGGACTGCCAGACCTCCTGGAAGCCGCCCTCGCCGAGCAGGTTGCCCGCCAGGAACTGGTCGTGGATGGCGAACGGGCAGGCGTAGACGTCGCCGATCGGGTCGATCAGGCACACCACCCGCCCGGCGCCGCACAGGTTGAGGCCCGGGAGCGACTCGCCATAGGCGGCGAGGTGGAAGAAGGAGTCCCCGGTGAGGACGTCCTCGCCATGAGCCATCAGCCAGTCGTAGAGCTCACGCTGCTGCTCGGGGAGCGGGTGCAGCTCGTCCCAGACGTCCGCGCCGCGACCCGAGGGGCGCAGCCGGGTGAGGCGCAGGGTGGCGCCGTACTCGTCGGCGATCGCCTTGAAGTCGTCGAGCTGGCCGATGTTCTCCCGGGTGCAGACCACGGAGATCTTGGCGTCGGAGAAGCCGGCGTCGCGAAGGTTGCGCAGCGCGAGCAGGGCGGTGTCGTACGAGCCCGCTCCCCGGACGCGGTCGTTGACCTCCGCCGTCGCGCCGTCCAGCGAGATCTGTACGTCGACATAGTCCGTCGAGGCCAGGAACGCGGCCCGCTCCGGAGTGATCCGGAAGCCGTTGGTGGAGAACTTCACGCCGACCTGGTGGTCGACGGCGTACTCCACGAGCTCCCAGAAGTCGGGGCGGATCGTCGGCTCCCCGCCGCCGATGTTCACGTAGAAGATCTGCATGCGCTGCAGCTCGTCGATGACGGCCTTGCACTGCTCGGTGCTGAGCTCGCGCGGGTCGCGCCGGCCCGAGCTCGACAGGCAATGGGCACACTCGAGGTTGCAGGCGTACGTCAGCTCCCAGGTCAGGCAGATCGGGGCGTCGAGGCCGAACTCGAACTGCTCGACGAGGCTGCCGCCTGCGGGACGGCCCTGGGGAGTGGTGGGGCGTTCAGGTGCGATGGTCACGCTGCCTCCTGGTGACGGGGGCGGATCATGTCGGTCTCGGCGAGGGCGCGGAGCGCCGCTGCGTACGCGTCGTGCTGCTCCGGCGGGATGCCGGCGGCGTCGAGCGCGTTGCGGAGACAGGGGTGATGCTCGAGGAGCCGGACCACCTCGACCAGCTCCGGCCGCTTGAGGAAGGTCAGCTTCCGGTTGCCGAAGTGGTAGGCGAGCGCCCCGAAGGGCTCGGGACGCAGCGCCACCGAGGGCGAGAGTGTCCACGGCTCCTCGAGCATGCGGTCGGACATCAGTAGACGCCGCACATTCCGTCGATCGAGACCTCCTCGATGAGGTCCTCGGTGGCGACGTCGGCCGCGGCGTCGGCCGGGTTCGACTCGTTCTGGGGTTCCATCTGCTGCTCCTCTCACGTGGTGACCGTTCGCACGTTAGTGACGGCGTGAGCCGAGCAACCTCCCCGATCGGAGAGTCTTGCGGGCAGGATCAGGGAGGTGTGGCCACGCCCGATCGGGGCACCACGTTGAGCAGCGGACGGCCGTCGGCGAAGCGCCGCAGCTGCTCGGCCACCAGACGCTCGGCACGTGGGTAGAAGGTCGCCGCGCCGCCACCGACGTGCGGCGTCACGATCGCGCCGGCCATCGACCACAGCGGGTGATCGGCGGGGAGCGGCTCGGGGTCGACGACGTCGAGCGCCGCCCGCAACCTCCCCGCGGAGAGCTCGGCCACGAGCGCGCCGGTGTCGAGCGTGCGGCCGCGGCCGATGTTCACCACGAGCGCGCCGTCGGGCAGCACCGCGAGCTGCTCGGCGCCGATCAGGCCGATCGTGCCGGGCTTCTCCGGGAGCGTCAGCACCACGATGTCGGCGCCGGGCAGCAGGCTCGGCAGCTCGTCCACGCCGTGCACGTCCCGCCCGGGGTCCGCCGTGGACGCGACCCGCACCACGTCGGCCTCACACGCGAGCAGCCGCTGCTCGAGCGCGGCGCCGATCGAGCCGTACCCGACGATCACCACCCGCGAGTCGGCCAGCGATCGGGTGTGCTCGGGTGCCCAGCGGCCGGCGTCCTGGTCACGCGCCCAGCGGGGAAGCTCCCGCTGCGCGGCGAGGATCAGGCCGAGGCCGTGCTCGGCGGCGCTGGCGTCGTGCAGCCCCCGCCCGTTGCAGAGCGTGACCTCGGGGCCGATGAGCGGGAGCACCTTCTCCACCCCCGCGCTCAGGCTCTGTACGGCACGGAGCGCGGTCATCCGCGGCAGCAGGTCGCGACCCGCGCTCACGCCGTACGGCAGCACGTAGAGCTCCACGTCGGAGAGGCCGGCCGGCGGGGTTCCGGTGCCGTCATACACCTCCACCTGCAGGCCGTCGGGCCAGCCGCCCATCTGGTCCTCGAGGTGGGCCCACGGCACGAGTACGCGCATCGAGCTGTTTCCTTTCGTCGAAGTCATCATGCCGGGACCGAGCTGGTCGCGAGGAAGCGCTCCAGCCGCTCCCGGTCCGGCAGTCCGTCCTTGTCACCGGCGGAGGTCGTGGCCAGCGCCCCGACGGCCGCGGCCCGCTCGAGCGCCGACCCGATCTCCAGCCCGTCCAGGTGGCCGCTGATCAGCCCGGCGGCAAACCCGTCGCCGGCACCGACGGTATCCACCGCCTCGACCTGGAACGCCGGTTGCCGCACGGTGCCTTCCGGCCCGAAGGAGACGGCCCCGTCGCAGCCGTTCTTGAGCACGACGCGCGTGGCCCCGGCAGCGAGATAGTGCTCGGCGATGCGCTCGGGGTCGCGGTGACCGGTCAGCACCCGCCCCTCCTCCACTCCGGGCAGCACCCAGTCGGCGAGGGCCGCGACCTCGTTCACGACGGCGACCATCTCCTGCTCGTTCGCCCACAGCGACGGGCGCAGGTTCGGGTCGAACGACACGCTCGCGCCGCCCGCCCGGGCCGCGGCCACCGCCCGGAACGCGAAGTCCCGTGCCGTCTCGGAGATCGCCAGCGGGATGCCGGTCAGGTGGAGATGACGGGCGGAGGAGACGTACGCCTCCATCGGCTCGCTCCACGCCAGCCGGCTGCCCGCCGACCCACGCCGGAAGTAGACGACCTCGGGATCGCCGCCGTCGGCCCGCGACTTCAGCTGGAAGCCGGTCGGGGCCGCGTGGTCGACCTCGACCCGGGACAGGTCGATCCCGCAGCTGCCGAGCTCCTCCTCGATGAACAGACCGAGCGGGTCGTCCCCCAGGCGTCCGATCCAGCCGGACCGATGGCCGAGCCGGGCCAGCCCAGTCGCCACGTTGGTCTCGGCCCCGGCGGTCGCCTGCACGAAGCTGGCGGCCCGGTGCAGCGGACCGCTCTCCTGGGCGACGAACATCGCCATCGCCTCGCCGAACGTGACCACGTCGATACCCGTCATGCCGCACCCCTCTCCGAACGCCGAGCTCCCGCGCCACCCTCGACCACCGGGTTGACCAGCTCCCCGATGCCCACGACGCTCGCGGTGACCTGCTGTCCCGGCCGGATCGGGAGGCTGGCCCCCGGGGCGCCGGTCAGGATCACGTCGCCCGGACCGAGCGGGAGGAAGCCGCTGACCCACTCGACGACCTCGGCGACGCCACGCGCCAGCCGGTCCATGCCGGCCGGCGGCGCTGTCGCGTCGTCCACCTCGAGACCGACGCTCTCGCGAGCAGGGTCGAGATCTGTCTCGATCCAGGGTCCGAGCGGGGTGAACCCGCGCTGTCCCTTGGCCTGCGTCCACAGCGGGTCCTGGGCCTGCAGGTCGCGACCGGTGACGTCGTTGGCGACGGTGTAGCCCAGCACGGAGCCCGAGCCTCCGATCACGACCGCGAGCTCGGCCTCCGCGTGGACCAGGCCGAGGTCGGCCGACACCGGCACCGGGTCACCGGGACCGATGACGGACCGGGCCGGCTTGAGGAACGCCTGCGGCGCCAGCAGTCGGTCGCCGGGCCCGGTGTTGTGGGCCATCCCGACCACCGTCCGCGGCTCGACCGGAGCCAGCAGGCGCGCAGCGGCGAGCGCCACCCATTGGCCCTGAGACCGGATCTCCTCCGCGAACACGTCCTCGATCAGCCGGTAGCCGTCGGGCTCGACCACCGCATGGTCGATCCCGCCAGCGTGCTCGATGCGGGCGATCCTCATCGCGCGGTCCCCGCAGCGGGCTCCGATGCAGACTCCGCGGCCGGCGCCTTGACCAGCAGCATCACCACGGCGGCCAACGCCAGACAGCCGGCCATCAGCAGGAACGACGCGTCGGTGCTCCCGGTCGTTCCGTTGAGCCAGCCGACGAGGTAGCTGCCGGCGAACCCGCCGAGCGCACCGAAGGAGTTGATCAGCGCGATCGCCGCTCCGGCCACGTTGCGCGGCAGGAACTCCGGGATCTGCGCGAAGTACGGCCCGTACGGCGCGTACATCGCACCGCCCGCCACGGCGAGCAGGACGAAGGAGAGCCAGAACTGGTCGGGTCCGAGCAGGTAGGAGCCGTAGAACGCCACCGCACCGACCAGCAGCCACGGCCACACGAACCGGCCGCGCGTCCCGGCGCGGTCCGAGGCGCGGCTGTTGACGACCATCAGGACGACGGCGAGGACGTACGGGATCCCCGAGATGAGCCCGGACATCCCGATGCCCTCGCCCGAGGCCGCCTTGACGATCGAGGGCAGCCAGAAGACGAAGCCGTAGACGCCGACGCTCCACAGGAAATACTGCAGCGACAGCAGGACGACGTTGCGCGACCGGAAGGCCTCGCCGTAGCCCTTGACCGGCGTCAGCGCGCGCTGCTCCTGGTCGAGCTGCTCGACCACGGCATCACGCTCGGGCGCCTTGAGCCACGTCGCCTGCTGGGGGTGGTCGCTGACCATCGCCCGGAAGACGAACGCCCAGGCGACCGCGGGCAGACCCTCGATGATGAACATCCACCGCCAGTCGGTGGCCTCGATGAGGAAGCCCGACACGACCGTCAGCCACAGCACGGTGACCGGGTTGCCGAGGATCAGGAAGGTGTTGGCGCGGCCGCGCTCACGGCTGGTGAACCAGTGGCTGAGGAAGATCACCATCGCCGGCAGCACCGCCGCCTCGACGACACCGATCAGGAAGCGTACGACGATCAGCGCGGTCGCCGAGCTGAGCAGTCCCTGCACCGAGGCGAGCACGCCCCAGGCGAGGAGGCTCCAGAAGATCAGGGAGCGGACGCTGCGCCGCTCGGCGTAGATCGCGCCGGGGATCTGGAAGGCGAAGTAGCCGAGGAAGAACGCCGCGCCGATCAGCGCGGAGACGGCGGGCGTGATGGCGAGGTCCTCGGCCATCCCGCCGGCGATGCCGATGGAGAAGTTGGAGCGGTCGAGGTACGCGAGGCTGTAGGTGATGAAGACGATCGGCAGCAGGCGCGCCCAGCGCTGCGTGCCGATCGCCGTCGCGCCGGACTCGGCGCGCAGGTCGGAGGTGGTCATCGGGGGTCCTTTCGCTCCACTCCCGCGTGGCGGAAGTCACTTTCACCATGCGAGTGTGGCGGCGGCCACATCGACCCGTCAACGCATTCCTTTCATCTTTCAGATATCGCTTCCACGATATGGAAGAATGTCGCTCATGGACGACACGACCGACGCCGGAGCCAAGCGCGACATGGTCGGCAAGGCACTGCTCCTGCTGGACCACCTCAGCGCCTACCCCTCCGGCGTACCGCTCTCGACGCTCAGCCGCGAGACCGGCTTCCCGCTCAGCACCTGCCACCGGCTCGCGGCCGCGCTGATCCGCGACGACTACGCGACCTTCGACGAGGACAGCAAGCGCTACTCGCTCGGGCTCAAGGTCTTCTCCCTGGCCCAGTACGTCGCCCATCGCCGCGGCTTCGCCGGCTCGGCGCTTCCGGCACTGGAGGAGCTCACCGAGCAGACCCGCGAGACCTCGCTGATGTCGGTCCGCTCGGCCCACAACCAGCTCTACGTCCACCACGTCCAGGGCCCCCAGCAGGTCAGTGTGATCGGCACGCCCGGTGGTCTCGGCCCACTGCACTGCACGTCGATGGGCAAGGTGCTGGTGGCCTTCGCCCCCGACGCCGAGCGGAAGGAGCTGGTCGACGACCTGGACCTGGTCGCGATGACGCCCCACACGATCTCCGACCGCGCCGCGTTCGCGGAGATGATCGACCGGGTGCGCGAGCAGGGGTACGCCGTCGCGGACGAGGAGCACGAGATCAGCATCCGCGCAATCGGTGTGCCCGTCCTCAGCCCGGACGGTCATGCGGTCGCCGCAGTCTCGATCGCCGCCCCGTCCTACCGGATGGAGATGGACCGGATGATCGAGCTGCTCCCACACCTGCGAGCCGCGGCACAGCGGCTCGAGGTCGTGCTCCCGATCACCTCGTCGCGTACGCGATGACCTGCTGACCGAGCGGCGAGAGCCGGCCCTCCTCGACGACCAGCTCCCAGCCGTGGCCCCCTTCAGCGTGCAGGAACTGCGAGGACGTGGCCTGCGCCAGCGCCTGGGCGGCGTCGGCCTCCTCGGCACCGTCGGCGTCCTCGGCGATCGCGACCAGACCGGGTGTCCTGATCGCGTCGGCGACGGAGGCCAGGTCGACGCCGGCCCAGCGGGACGGCCCCGACAGGTCGACCCAGCCGTCGACGTCGACGCCGGCAGCGACGGCACGCACGGTCTGGCTGCCACCCATGGACGCGCCGACCAGCACGACCGGCGCGTCCGGCCACCGCTTCTCGACCTCGCTCAATGCGGCCCGCACCTGCGGCACCGGGTCGTCGAGATCCTTGATGCTGCAGTCGGCGGAGCCGTAGCCGCACTGGTCGTACGAGAGGCCGGCGACACCCTCGAGAGCCGCCAGGATGCCGAAGTCGCCCCAGCCGCAGCGGTCGCCGTCGGTCTGGTGAAGCATCACCAGCACCGCCGACGGATCGCGGCCCTCCGGAGGGGAGAAACGGATGGCCGGCAGCTCGAGGTCCTTGCCGGCGACTTGGATCGGCTCCACCCCGGCGTCGGTCTCCGGCAGGAAACAAGCGCCGAGCTCGCCTTCGAGGTACGGGCCGTCCGTCGGCAGCGCAGGGCCCGACACCTTCGCCGGGCCGGGGCCGCCCTTCCCGCCGGCACCGTTCTCCGCACCGCACCCGGCCAGCACCAGGCCGAGGATCGCCGCCCCAGCCGCTACGCCCCTCACGCTCCGCATATGTCAATATTGACATATGCGAGACTCCGGGGCGACCACGTCCAACCTCGGCTTCGCGATCCTCGGCCTGCTGGCGCGGCGCGCGAGCACCGGCTACGAGGTCGCGCAGCGGATGCGCCAGCCGATCGGCTACTTCTGGACCGCCCGCCACTCCCAGATCTACCCGGAGCTGAACCGTCTCGACGCCGCCGGACTGGTCGACCACGAGGTCATCGAGGGAGCCGGCCCGCGCCCGACGAAGCGCTACCGGATCACCGCGGCCGGGCGGGATGCCCTGGCGGCATGGGTCGCCGGCGACCTCGAGCCGCAGCCCGTCCGTGACCTGGAGGTCCTCCGGCTGTGGTCCCTCTGGACCGTGGAGCCCGCCGCCGCCGACGACCTGGTCGCCCGGCTCGAGGCAGCCCACCGGAGCGTCCTCGACCGCTACCTCGAGGAGCTGGCCGAGATCTCCGAGGACCCGGGGGTCCGCGATCCCGCGAACCCGCTGTTCGCCAGCCGGATCACCCTCGAGGGCGGCATCCGGTCACGACGTACGTCCTTGGAGTGGTGCGCCTGGATGCGCGCGGAGCTCGCCGCCGCCGAACGACGCGGGTAGGCCCCGCGCGCATCCCGGCTCCGCTCAGGCCGAGACGGTACGCAGCGCGATGATCGCTACCGAGACGACCGCGAAGACCGCGGCCGGGGCGATCTGGGTGTCCCGCACGCGCACGTGCGCGATGACCGCGCCGAGGAAGTACAGCAACGTGCCGATCGCGGCCGCGACCCCGAGCGGCCACCAGAACAGGCCGATGATCAGGCCGGCCGCGCCGGCGATCTCGAGCAGCGCCAGGATCGGCACGATCCGGGTGGCGCCGACCTTCTCCAGCGTCTCGGCCTGGGCAGGGTTGTGGGTCAGCTTGCCGTACGCCGAGAACAGCAGCAGCAGCGCGAACAGGATGCTCAGGACGAGCGTGGCGATGAACATGATGGACTCCTAGATGATCCGGACTGATGTCTCCGGTATAGGAAGCGGGGAGTAGTCCCCGGTATTCCCGAGCCCGTCGTAGGCTGGCGCCATGGGGTGCCCGCGCGATCACGACGACCGTCCGGAACGACCTGCACGCGAGTCCCGGCCCCGCCGTCCCGCGCGTGCCGAGCGGCGGGACAGCATCCGCAACCGCGAGCGGATCATCGCGGCCGCCCAGGCCGTGTTCCAGCGCGACGGGATCCACGCGCCCCTCGACCACGTCGCGGCCGAGGCCGGCGTCGGCTCCGGCACCCTCTACCGCCACTTCCCCGACCGGGTCGAGCTCTGGAAGTCCGTCCTCGTCGAACCCCTGCAGGCCCATCTCGCCACCGCTCAGGCGGCGCTGTCGGCCGAGGACCCGTGGGACGGTTTCGTCGCGTACCTCACCTCGAGCTGCGAGCTGGAGGCCGCCGCCTCGGGCTACGTCAACCTGATGTCCACCCACTTCGAGGGCGGCTCCGAGCTCGCTGTCCTGCGCACGGAGATCCAGCAGACCATCGAGGCCGTGGTCCGGCGGGCGGTGGACTCGGGCGCGGTCCGACCCGACCTCACCCCCGAGGACCTGCTCTTCGTCGTCCTCTCCCACAGCAAGGTCATCGAGGTGACCGGAGCCACCGCCCCCGAGGCCTGGCGGCGCAACCTGGCCTTCTACCTCGACGCGTTCCGCCCCGAGGGCGCCCACCCGATCGACGTACCGCCGCTCACCCCGCGCCAGATCCTGCTCAGCCTGCTGGTCCCGAGCGCCCGGTCACGACGTCGTGGCCGGGCGACCTGAGGGGACTCAGCCGGCGGCCGGGTGGTGCTTCTGGACGAAGGCGAGCGCGGTCTCGGCCACCTCGCGCCACCCGCTGTCGATGGTCAGGGAGTGGCCGCGGCCCGGGATCTCGGCGAACTCGGTGGTGGCATGGGTGTTGTGCGCGTGCTTCTTGTACGCCGCGTGGGTGATCGCGTGCGGCACGGTGTGGTCCTTCTCCCCGGAGATGAGCAGGATCGGCCCGCGGTCCGCTGCCTTGTAGTCGACCTTGGTCTCGCTGAACGGGTTCAGGTTCGCCACCGCGGCCTGGAAGATCGGGACCCCGGAGGCCGCGACGTGGTACTCGTCGTACAGCTGCCGGGACTCCTCCTCGGTGAGGTTGTTGGTCCAGCCGTACCTGAACTCCTCGAACGTCAGCGTGACCGACCGTCGGGCGTTGGCCGGGTTGCCGAGCACCGGTGATCCGGCCTTGAGCGCCGACGGCGGCAGGGGGAGCACGCCTCGACCCGGCGCCGGGTCGATCGCGACCGTCGCGACCGATGCACCGGTGCCGGCGATCTTCTGGGCGATGAGCCCGCCGAAGGAGTGGCCGACGACAGCCGGCTTGGCCGTCAGCGCGCCGATCGCCTCCAGGTAGTGGTCGGTGACGGCCTGGACCATCTTGCGGGCGAACACCTCGGGCCGCTCGCGTGCTTCCTCGACGGTCTCGGGGTCGTCGGGCCAGCCCGGAGCGATCGTCGCGTAGCCGTTCTCCTCGAAGAGGGCACGCCAGCGGTCCCAGCTGCTGGACAGGAGCCAGAGGCCGTGTACGAACGCGACGACGGGCCGTCCGTCCGCGTTGGCTCGCTCGATCTCGTCGTTCTCCCGGGAGGTGAGGGTGGACATGGTGGTGCTCCCTTCGGCGAAGTCGGCCACGTGGCCGTACCTGAACGCTAGCCGCGCCGAACCGGTCTTCACCCAGGAATCGTCAGGAACCGCTCCAGCAGGCGCCGCTCCTGGGCGTCGTCGTCCCCGGGATCGGTGAGGAACGACAGGACGACGCGCAGGACCCAGTCCGCGAGGTCGGGGTCCTCGGCACCGGAGGCGAGGTAGCTCTCCGCCGTCCCGCGGATGATCGGGGAGTCGCGGAGCACCTCGCGGAGGAGGGTGCTGTCTCCGGCGTACCACGCGGCGAGGTGGGGGCGCTCGCGCACGGCCGCGAGGCAGGCGAGGACGGACTCGACGATACGGCGGCGGGGGTCGGTCACGTCGGCCGTGACCTGGGCGACCTCCTTCGTGATCAGCCGGGCCTCGCGGTGGGCGAAGGCGTGGATCAGGGCCTGCCGGTTCTCGAAGTAGCGATAGAGCGTCGCCCGCGAGCAGCCGGCCGCCCGGGCGACCTCGTCCATGCCCGGCTTGTCGACGCCGCGCTCCACGAAGAGCGCGCCCGCGGCGTCGAGGATCCGCTCGGCGGCGAGCTCGCTCCGCTCCGCCTCCAGCCAGCTCATCCGGTCACCTCGACATGGAGACTGACGGGCCTGCGTACGTAGCTCCCCGGCGCCCACGCCAGGGAGCCGTGGTCGACGGTGAAGGACGGCATCCGGGTGAGTATCTCGGTGAGCGTCACCCGGCCCATCATCCGGGCGGCCGCGGCGCCGAGGCAGTGATGGGCGCCGTGGGCGAAGGTCAGGATCTGCCGCGGCCGGCGGGTGACGTCGAGCTCGTCGGCGTCGGCGCCGAAGGCACGGGGGTCGCGGTTGGCCGCTGCGTAGCAGAGCAGGACCTTCTTGCCGGTGGGGATGGTGACGTCGTGGAGCGTGACGTCGCGGGTGGTGGTCCGGGCGAGACCCTGGACGGGCGAGGTGAGCCGCAGCAGCTCCTCGACGGCGGCCGGGACGTCGTCGAGGGCGAGCGTGCGCTGGTCGGGCCGGTCCGCCAGCAGCGGCAGGCCGCCACCCAGCAGCCCGGTCGTCGTGTCGTTCCCGCCGGCGACCATCGTGAAGGCGAAGGCGAGCACCCGGAGCAGACCGGCGTCGTCGTCGGCCTCCCCGGCGGCGACGAGATGGGAGACGGTGTCGTCACCGGGATCGCGTCGGCGCCGCTCGATCAGCTCGGCGAAGTAGCCCATGAGCTCGGCGGCGGCACCGGCTCCGATGCTCTCGTCCTGCGCCGCGTTGGCCGTCACGATCGCGTCGGTCCACCCGTCGAAGCGGCCCCAGTCGGCCTCGGGGACGCCGAGATAGTGGGCCACGACCATGCTCGGCAGCGGCTTGAACAGCTCCTCGACGATGTCGCCGCCGCCCGCGGCCCGGATCCGCTCGACCCGCTCCACGACGAACTGGGTGACCCGCGGAGTCACGTCTTCGACCTGCTTCGGCGTGAACCCGCGGTTCACCAGCTTCCGGAACGCCGTGTGGGCCGGCGGATCGGTCATCACCATCGGCGGGTTGTCGGCCAGGCCGATCCGCTCGAGCTCGTCATGAGCGGTCGTCAGGCCGCCCGTCGAGCTGTACGTCTCGTGGTCGCGGACCGCCGTGTAGACGTCGTCGTGCCTGGTCAGGACCCAGTAGTCCCCCTTGGCGACATGGTGGGCCGGCTCGTGCTCGCGCAGCGCGGCGTACATCGGCCACGGGTCGGCCCAGGAGGGTCCGGTCGGAGGGACGTACGCGGCGACCGGATGAGACACATCGCTTGTCATGTCTCACAGAATCGACACTGATTTCTAGTTTGTCAATGGCTGCGTTCCCGCGAGCGCGACACCGTGGCGCTCGGTGACCGAGAGGATCGCGGCCATCGAGTCGGCTACCGGAAGGTCCGCGGGGACGGAGGCGGCGAAGTCGGCGAAGAACTTGCCGGCGCCGTCGCCGGTCGTGATCGCGAGGGCCCGGGCCGAGTCGCCGACGACCTCGAAGGTAGCGGGGGTGCCGGCAGGGAAGACGACCAGTCCGCCGGGCTCGACCTGGTACGGCGTACCGTCGACGTACGCCGTGATGCGGCCCTCGAGCAGGTACAGCACCCCGCTCCACGGCGAGACGTGCGGCGGCGTCATCGGGGCGGCGGGTGCGATCACCTCGAAGACCTCGAAGGCCCCCTCGGCGTCCTTGACGGTGGCCTTCGCGATGTGGTCGCCGTCGACCATCGGGGTGTGCCGGCCCTCGTCGGGCCGGACGTAGGTGGTGCTCATGACTCCTCCTTCGGTTGGATGCTTCTCAGCATCAGCCGCGGGAGCCGGAGTGCAGCGAGTAGTGCGCTACTCGACTCCGAGAGGGTCCGCCAGCGCGGTGCGTTCGGAGACGCCCAGCTTGCGGCTTGCCCGGTAGAGGTGCCCCTCGACGGTGCGCACGGACAGGGTCAGTCGCGCCGCGATCTCCTTGTTCGACAGCCCTCGGGCGGCGAGGACGGCGATCTCGCGCTCGCGCGCGGTCAGCGGCAGCGGCGTGGCCGCGACCATGAGCGCCGGGGTGCGGGCGCCTGACCTCTCGGCCAGCTTCGCCGCGGCGGCCGCCGCGGTCATGCCCGATCCCTGCCTCCCCGCGCGGCGATGCACGTCGGCGGCCTGCGCCGCCGCGTCGCCCGCGGCGACGAGATCACCGAGCCGGGCCCACGCATGGGCCACCCGGAGCAGCGCGTCGCCGTCCTCGTCCGCCCACGCTCGGGCATGGGCCAGGGCCGCCTCGGCGCGAGGACCCAGCCCGGCGAGCGGCGCGAGCCGGTGGGCCGGCGCCACCGTCGTGTCGCCGAGCTGGACCGCGGTCTGCCAGGCAAGGACCTCGTAGGCGGGCGAACCCGCCTCGCGAGCGAGATCCGCCGTGGCGACGGCGAGCCCGATCGCCTCCGTCGTCCACCCATCGGCCGCGGCGCCCCACGCCAGCGCGAGCCGGTCGTCGGGCAGATAGAGCCGGTACGCCGGATGGTGCCCGGCAGCGACGCCGGCCAGCAGCGGCGCGGCGTCCTCCGGTCGCCCCGCCTGCGCCAGGGCGGTCGCCAGCAACGTACGGCACCGGAACCCGAACTCGTGTCCCGAACCCTCCAGCCCGGCCCAGGCCTCGCGCAGGGAGAGCAGCGCGTCGGATACCCGGCCCTGGGCGAGGGCGGCGTGACCTGCGACGACGAGTCCCATGAGCCTGGCCGGCCCGGGAAGATCGGCCGATGCCGCGCGCATCCTCCGGGCCAGGTCCGCGCCCCGGTCGGGGGTGCCGGCGAGACGATGCCCGAGCACCTGGAAGTCGGCGAGCCCGAAGCCGGGGATGACGGTCGGCACCCGGTCGGCGGTCAGGCCGCCCACGACGGCGGCCTCCTCGAGGAGGTCGTGCTCGCCGGTGACGGCGGCCGCCGCGGATGCCGAGGTGGCGACCAGGATGGCGGCCAGATCGTCGGGAAGCTCGCTCCGCAGCAGCTGCGGCGCCCGGGCGAGCACGGTGGCGGTCTCGCCGTCCACCAGACCCAGCACGAGCGACATCGCCGCGACGTGAGCCGGGACGGCCCCGGTGGCCTCGGCCGCGGCCAGCGCCTGATGGGCCTCGGCGGGCCGGGCCATCGTGAAGAGCAGGTTCCCGGTGCGATGGAGCTGCACCATCGCGAGCATGCCCGGGTCGGCGGCGGCCGCGACGATGTCCTCGTGGATCGCCTCGGCCTCCTCGCCGCGGCTGAGCCAGGAGAGGGCGGCGCCGTGCACGATCCTGGCGGCGAGGTCGCCGGTGGCAGCGGCCGCCCGCGCGAGTCGCTCGGCCAGCGGGAGGTCGTACATCCGGGTCGCGGCCTCGGCAGCCCGCAGGAACAGCGCCGGCTCCGGTGGCAGGTCGGAGTCGAGGGTCAGCACGGCCCGGGGGATCGGATCCGGCTCGGGGTCCAGGGTCTGCGCCACCCGGCCGCGGAGGCGGCGGGCGCGCAGCGTTCCCATCGCGGCGCGGCGTACCTCGCCGTAGAGGGGGTGCGCCAGCCGGGCGACGAGGCCGTCCGTCTGCACCAGCCCGCGATCCTCCGCCTCCTCGACGTCGGCCGACGAAGTCAGCGCGGACAGCGTCGGGACCGTGACCGGTTCCGCCAGGGCGACCACGTCGACGACGTCCCGCACCCCGGCCGCGAGCTCCCCCATCTCCCGCTCCAGCAGACCGGCGAGCTCGGGGGAGATCGCCGGCTCGCTGGTCCAGCGCCAGATCCCGGACGCCGCGCTGAATCGTCCCGCCGCCAGCTCCCCGGCCAGCAGGTGCCGCAGGAACAGCGGACTGCCCTCGGTCATCGTCCACAGCCGATGGGCGGAGTCGGTGTCGACCGGACCGCCGAGGACCTGCGCGATCAGCCGGGTGCTCTCCTCGGCGGCCAGCGGCGCCAGGTCCAGGCGCGGGAGATGCTCGTCCTTCCACAGCGAGGTCACGATGTCGGGAGCGGGCTCCCCGGTGCGGAGCGTGATCAGGACCGGAGCCAGCCGCCGGGCCACCATCCGATGGACCACGATCGCGGAGTGCTCGTCGAGCAGATGGGCGTCGTCGACCATCAGCACGCGCGGCAGCTTCCGGGTGATCTGGTCGAGCGCCCGGCCGATGGTCTCGGCGGCCTCGCCGGGCGGGAGGTCGAGCAGACCGGCGAAAGCACCCAACGGGAACGGCCGGGCGGCCGTGCTCCCCTGGGCGTACACGGCCGGTCCCCCGTGCCCGGCCGAGCCCGCCAACGCCTCACGGGCGAGCCGGGTCTTCCCCACCCCCGCCGGTCCCGCAACGATGACGCCCGCCGCACCGGGCCGGATCGCCGCCGCGACCTTCCGCAGCTCCTCGTCCCGGCCGGTCAGCGGCCACGGCCGCTCCATGGCGTCAGGCTAGTCACCCGGTCCCGTGGGCGCATCACTCAAAATGCGCATCAGCGCTCCGCCACCCCCTGCGCAGCGGAGCGCCGAGCCGGCCCTCTAGGACGCGCGTCCGACGTGGGCCGCCGCGTGCACGTCCATCGAGCCGATGTGCTGCTGGGACTCCAGCAGGCCCTCGTCGCTGGGGCTCTCGCCCTTCTCGAAGACCCGTTCGCGCTGCTTGGCCCGCAGGTCGGGGTGCGCGGCGTCGGGGTGGTCGAAGCCGAAGTGGGCCTGTGCCTCGCGGACCTCCCAGACCCGGTCGCTCAGCGGCGGGATGCCGAGGATGGCCGGGGCTGCGACCGGTGTGGCCTGCGGCGCGAGCAGGCCGAACAGCGCGAGCCGGGCGTTGAAGGAGCGGAAGAGGAGGCCGTGGAGGAGCTTGTTCGGGAGGCGCACCGCCGCATCGAGGAGCGGCCCCTGGCGGAGGTTGGCCATCTCCCGCATGTAGCGGGGGTACGTCGAGATGACCCCCTTGCTCATCACCCACATCGTCGGCGCGAGGAGCGTCTTCTGCCACGCCGGCATCCCCGGCGGCAGCGCGACCTTCAGCGGGATGATGAAGTGGATCATGTCCTGGGCCGCCTCGGAGGCGGCCAGGTGCGGGCGCCAGTCCTCGAAGTACCGGTGCACCTCGTCACGGCTGGCGGGCACGGTGGCCGGATCGATCGTCTGCAGCTTCGCGATCTCACGGCACTCCGCCCAGAACCGGTTCTCCTCGTCCTCCGAGAGACGCCCCGGACCGAACATCTCGTAGCACTTGAGGATCGAGTGCCACGCCGTCATGTGGATCCACAGCTGCGAGGACGGCTTGTTGGCGTCGTACTCACCACCCGTCACCGGGTCGTGGCCGATCGCCTTGGAGTGCACCTTGACCAGCACGTCGGCGGCCCGGCACGTCTGCTCCGCGCCGGCGAAGAGCTGCATGGCGAAGTAGCGCAGCGTGCGGCCGTAGCGGGTCGAGGGCCGATACTTCACGCCCCCGGACTGGACCACCGCGGCGGCGAGGTTGGGGTCGAAGTGCTCGATCGTCACCGAACGAGCGAAGCCCAGGACGTACGAGGTCGGGTGGCTCCAGACCTTCCACGCCACCGAGTCCGGCCCGAGGAACCCGTAGTCGGCCATGGGCTCGTACTGCTTCATCAGCTGCTGGTGAGTCTTGACACCGAACACCATCGTGCTTCTCCTCTTTGCTACACCACTGTAGGTTCAGCGTAATCTACACCTCTGTAATATTGTGTCCAGGTGACCCCCGACACACCGCCCCGGGCAAAACGCCGCTACGCACCGCGGCTGCCGGTCGAGCAGCGACGCGAGCACCTGCTGGACGCAGCGCTGCGGGTGATCGCACGCGACGGCTACGAGTCGGTCTCCATCGAGGCGATCGCCCAGGAGGCCGAGGTCACCCGCCCGGTCGTCTACAGCGCGTACGACGGGCTCGAGCCGCTCCTCCATGCCCTGCTCGACCGCACCCAGCGCCGCGCTCTCGCCTCCGCCCTCCGCCTGATGCCCCAGCCCGGCGGCGACCAGGACGTCGCCGACTGGGCGCTCGAGGCGTACGCCGCTCTGCTGGACATCGTGCGCAAGGAGCCCGACGTGTGGCGCCCCGTGCTCGGCCTCACCCGCAACGCGCCGACCGTCGTACGCGACCGCATCGACGCCACCCGGGAGCTGATCCGCGGCTACCTCGCCGACGCCTTCCAGGAAGGGCTCGAGCGGCGCGGTGACACCGGAAATGACAGCAAGGAGGTCGATGTCGACCTCCTTGCCCACCTGACGCTGGTCACCGCCGAGGAGTTCGCCCGGCTGACCCTCGAGGACCCGGATCGCTACGACAAGGACCGCCTGATGGCGACCATCGAGACATTGATGTCCTCGTTCACCGACCCCAGCCGTTAGAACGGCTCGATCGCGAAGCGCCCCCACGCGACGAAGACCATCGCCGCCAGGAACACCAGGTCCCCGAGCAGCTCCTTGTACTCCGCCCGCCGGATCCGCTCGGTGATCGCGCCGGCCATGTAGAGCGCCATGCACGAGGCGGCGACCGGCACCAGCACCGGCGCCACGTTCACCAGACCGGGCAGGACCAGCCCGATGCCACCGAGCACCTCCACGACGCCCATGAACCGCACGTTTCCGGGCGTGAAGTCCTCGGGCCAGTGCAGCTTCGCTGCGTACTTCTCATAGGGCATCGTCAGCTTGACGATGCCGCCGGCGATGTAGCCGAAGGCGAAGACGCCGGCGACGATCCACAGCGCGATGTTCATGATGTCTCCAGATGTTCAGTTGATTCCCGATGTTTCACACCCTCGACGGAACATCTCGGCGATCTGTGACATCAGCCGAACGCGCTCCAGATCACCGCGTCGACCAGAAATGAACGAAGCCCCGGTTCTTTCGAACCGGGGCTTCTCACACGTGCGCGAGGGGGGAGTTGAACCCCCACGTCCTTTCGGACACACGGACCTGAACCGTGCGCGTCTGCCTATTCCGCCACTCGCGCGTGCAGCAGAGGAAACGTTAGCCCACGGGCACCCGCTGACCCAAAACGACGGCACCCCGCCAGCCTTGGCGCTGGTGGTCACCGGATCGTGGGAGGATCGAAACCACGCAGAATGCGGGAAGTGGCAGATCCCCTAGGGTGCACCGATACGATCGGGCCGAATCCCGGGGACCACTATGCCTGTACGCGACTGACCACCCGACCCCGACCGGCCCACCCCGGCACCTGAGAGGAGCGCAACAACGTGAGCGGCCTGCAGAAGTTCGAGCAGAAGTTGGAGCAGCTCATCTCAGGCGCTTTCGCCAAGGCGTTCCGGTCCGAGGTGAAGTCGGTGGAGATCGTCGCCGCGCTCCAGCGCGAGATCGACAACAACGCCCAGGTGCTCAGCCGCCAGCGGCGCCTGGTCCCCAACGACTTCTTCGTGGAGCTCTCCTCCAGCGACCTGAGCAAGCTGGAGTCCTACGGACCCCACCTCAAGGAAGAGCTGAAGCGCCAGCTGATGGACCACGCCGAGGCGCAGGGGTTCGTCTTCCCCGGCCGCGTGAGCATCGAGTTCGGCGAGGCGAAGGACCTGACGATCGGCCGGTTCCGGGTGCGCAGCCGCGCCCAGGCGGCGGTCTCGGGCGCAGACATGAGCGACACCCAGGTGAGCCGCGCGCAGGCCTACCTGGAGATCAACGGCACCCGGCACCCGCTCCACGGAAACCTCGTCGTGGGGCGTGGGACGGATGCCGACCTGCGCATCAACGACCCGGGCATCAGCCGCCGCCACATCGAGTTCCGCTCGAAGCAGGCCGGCGACCGTGTGCGCGTCGAGGTCTATGACCTCGGCTCGACCAACGGCATGCTGGTCAACGGGCAGAAGATGGCGAGTGCCACCTTGGACGACGGCTCTCAGGTGCGCATCGGCACCACCGTCATCACCGCGCACATCGTGGAGGAGCGCCGTTGAGCGAGCTGACCCTTTTCCTGATCAGGGTCGCCTATCTGGCGATCCTGTGGATCTTCGTGCTGGCCGCGCTGTCGGTGATCCGCTCCGACATGTTCGGCGCGCGGGTCACCAACGCCTCGGCCGGCGGCCAGCCGGCGGCCCCGCCCGCTCGCGGCAAGGCTGCCGCGGCGAGGGCCCCGCGGCGCGGCGTACCCACGCATGTGGCCGTCACCACCGGCTCCAACGCCGGCGTGACCGTGCCCCTCTCGCAGGCACCCATCGTCATCGGCCGCGGCAGCGATGCCGCGATCATCCTCGATGACGACTACGCCTCCACCCGCCACGCCCGGATCGCCGTCTCCGGCGACCAGTGGTTCGTGGAGGACCTCGGATCGACCAATGGCACCTACATCGGGTCCGTCCGGATCAATCAGCCGACCGCCATCTCTCTCGGGACCCAGGTGCGGATCGGTAAAACAATCCTGGAGCTGCGCAAGTGACCGCTGCGACCGACCCCACCCCCGACCCCGCTGCCAGCCCCGGCGCCGCCGACGGACGACCCTTCCGCCTCGAGTTCGCGGCGGTCTCGGACGTCGGCCGGGTGCGCAAGGACAACCAGGACAGCGGGTACGCCGGCCCCTGGCTGCTGACCGTCTGCGACGGTGTCGGCGGCGCTGCCCGCGGCGACATCGCCTCCAGCACCGCCGTCCAGCAGCTGCGCAAGCTCGACGAGGAGCCGGCCCTCGGGCTGGTCGACGACGACCTGATCGGCCTGGTCTCGCACGCGCTGCACATGGCCCACGACGAGATCGGCCACCTGGTCGACCACGACCCGACGCTCAACGGCACCAGCACGACCTCGACCGTCGGCCTCTTCGACGGCTCCAAGCTGACCGTCGGCCATGTGGGCGACAGCCGTGCCTATCTCCTCCGCAACGGCGCGATCCACCAGGTCACCCACGACCACACCTTCGTGCAGACGCTGCTCGACGAGGGGAGGATCACGGAGGAGGAGGCCAAGACCCACCCCCACCGCAACCTGATCCTCAAGGCGCTCGACGGCACCCGGGAGCTCGAGCCCGACCTGTTCATCGTCGACCTCGCCGCCGGCGACCGGTTGATGTTCTGCAGCGACGGTGTCTGCGGCTACGTCGACGACCCCCGGATCGCCGACATCCTGGCCACCGGCACGCCCGAGTACGCAGCCGTCGAGCTGGTCCGGGTCTCCCTCGACTCCGGCAGCACCGACAACGTGACCTGCGTGGTCGCCGACGTGGTGCCCAGCGACACCATCCCGTCCCCGGGCCTCGAGGCCCAGATGGTGGGTGCGGCGGCCGAGCTCAAGCGGAGGACCACCAAGACCGGCCAGATGACCGCCCTGTTCCGCGGTCACCGGATGGGTGACACCGGCGAGCTGGACCCGATCGACGAAGAGATCCCCGACGGTGCGATCGCCTCCGACCCGGAGGAGATGCGCTACGCCCTCCAGGCGCCGGCCAAGCACCCGCGGCTGCGCTGGGCGTTCGGTCTGATGGCCGTCCTCGGTGTCGTCTGGATCGCGGTCGCGACGGCGTTCGTCTGGTCGCAGAACCAGTGGTACATCGGCGAGCAGGACGGCAACGTCACCATCTTCCGTGGCGTACCCACCACGATGATCGGCCTCGATCTCTCCGAGCCCTACCAGACCTCGAACCTGAAGGTCGCCGACCTGGCCGAGACCTACCAGAACCAGCTCGAGGACGGCATCCACAGCAAGGACCTGGCAGGCGCCCAGGAGAAGGTGCAGTCGCTGGCCGACCAGAGCGCTGCAGACGCGGGAAGCGGGTCATGAGCGGGTTCACGCCGGCTAGCTCCATGCCCGTCTTCGTCCACCGGTCGCGGCGGGGAGCGGAGCTGGTCCTGCTGATCCTGGCCCTCGCGGTCGGGATCGGAGCCTACGCAGCGGTCGGCCTCGGGGTGCAGGAGAAGATCCCGGTCGACATCGTCGGCTACGGCACCTGGCTGGTCGCGCTCCTGGTGGCGGCCCATATCGGCGTACGCCTCCTGGCTCCGTACGCCGACCCCGTACTGCTTCCGCTCGTGGCGATGCTCAACGGGTTCGGTCTGGCCGTCATCCACCGGCTCGACCTGGCCGCGGGGGCGAGCGAGTCCGACGCCTTCGCCCGCCAGCAGCTGATCTGGATGACGATCGGCGTCGTCCTGTTCCTGATCACGCTCTTCGTGGTGCCCGACCACCGGATGCTGCAGCGGTTCACCTACACCGCCGGCCTCGGCGCGGTCGTCATGCTGATCCTGCCGATGCTCCCGATCATCGGCAAGGAGATCAACGGCGCGCGGATCTGGATCAACCTCGGGCCGGTCAGCTTCCAGCCCGGCGAGGTCGCCAAGGTGCTGCTGGTGATCTGCTTCGCCGGCTATCTGGCGGTCCACCGCGATGCGCTCGCCCTGGCGGGGCGCCGCTTCGCCGGCATCGATCTGCCGCGCGGTCGCGACCTCGGCCCGCTGCTGATGATGTGGGTCATCAGCCTCGCCATCCTGGTGCTGCAGCGCGACCTCGGCTCCAGCCTGCTCTTCTACGGCCTCTTCGTGGTGACGTTGTACGTCGCGACCGAGCGCAAGGGCTGGATCGTCGTCGGCGGGCTGCTCTTCGCGGGCGGAGTCTTCGCCGCGATCAGCCTCTTCAGCCATGTCCGCGTCCGCGTGCTGACCTGGCTGAACCCGTTCGACTACTACCCGGAGCCGCTCAACGGCACCTCCTCGGGGCAGCTGGTCGAGGGGCTGTTCGGGATGGCCTGGGGCGGCATGATCGGTCGTGGCTTCGGCTCCGGCGAGCCCTGGCGGGTCCCCTACGCCAACTCCGACTTCATCATCCCGGCGATCGGCGAGGAGCTCGGTCTGACCGCGCTCCTGGCGCTGCTGCTCTGCTACGGCCTGATCGTCGAGCGCGGCCTGCGCACCGCGATCGTGGCCCGCGACGACTTCGGCAAGCTGCTCTCCGTCGGCCTCGCCACCTCGGTCGCGCTGCAGACCTTCGTGGTCGTCGGCGGCGTGACCGGGCTCATCCCCCTGACCGGTCTGACCACACCGTTCCTCTCGTATGGTGGATCTTCGCTGGTCGCCAACTGGGTGATCGTGGCCCTGCTGTTGCGCGTCTCGGACCAGTCCCGCCGACCACTGCCGACGGCGCCGTCCGACGAAGACCTCGCCGCTGAGGAGACCCAGATCGTCAAGCTCGACAAAGGGGCGATGAGCAAGTGAACCGCCCTATCCGCACGCTCAGCGTCGGCTGCCTGATCCTGTTCGTGGCGCTGATGCTGAACCTGACGTACGTCCAGTTCTTCAAGGCCGGCTGGTACAACGAACGAGCCGACAACCGACGGGTCACCGAAGAGGCCTACTCGCAGCAGCGCGGCGACATCCTGGTCGGCAAGAAGGCGGTCGCCACCAGCAAGCCGAGCGACGACAAGTACGAGTGGCAGCGCGTCTACCCCGGCGGCAAGAAGTACGCCCCGATCACGGGTTTCATGTCCTACTCCTACGGCCAGACCGGGATCGAGCGCTCCCAGGACTCGGTGCTGTCGGGCAAGGACAACAAGCTCTTCACCAACCGGCTCGTCGACCTGGTCACCAACTCCGAGCCGGCCGGCGGCAACGTCGAGCTCACCATCGACTCGAAGGTCCAGGACGCTGCGTACGAGGGCCTGACCGCGCTCGGTGAGGACGTCCAGGCCGCGGCGGTGGCGATCGAGCCCAAGACCGGCCGGATCCTGGCCATGGCCTCCACGCCGACCTACAACCCGGACAAGCTGGCGACTCACGACTTCGGTGCTGCACAGAAGTCCTACAACCAGCTCGCCAAGGACGACAACGAGCCGCTGCTCAACCGGTCCATCCAGACCGCGCTGCCGCCGGGCTCGACCTTCAAGCTGGTCACCGCCGCGGCCGCGATCGAGGACCTCGGCATGGACGGCGACAGCATGGTCTACGGCGGCGCCTCCCTCGACCTGCCCGGCACCACCACCGACCTGCCCAACCTCAACGGCACCAGCTGCGGAGGCGAGGAGATCACCCTCACCCGCGCTCTCGAGGTCTCCTGCAACACGGCGTTCGGTTCTCTCGGTATGGAGCTCACCGACGAGCAGATGCAGGACCAGGCCGAGGCGTTCGGGTTCGGCCAGGACTACCTGGACGACATCGGCCCGCTGGCCATCAGCCAGTACCCGGACAACGACGGCAAGGCCGAGCAGGCCCGCGCCGCGATCGGTCAGCAGAGCGTGATCGCGACCCCGCTGCAGATGGCGATGGTCTCGGCCGGCATCGCGAACGGTGGCGAGGTCATGAAGCCCTACCTCGTCGACCGGGTCACCTCCTCGTCTCTCGACGTCATCGACCAGGGCAACCCGACCACGATCGACAACCAGCCCGCGGTCTCGCAGGACACCGCCGAGATCCTGACCCAGATGATGGTCAGCACCGTCGACAACGGCACCGCCGAGGCGGCCGCGATCGACGGCGTGAGCGTCGCCGGCAAGACCGGCACAGCGCAGAGCACGCCGGACAAGCCGCCGTACGCCTGGTTCACCTCGTTCGCCCCGGCGGAGAACCCGTCCATCGCGGTTGCCGTGATGGTCCAGAAGAGCGGCACCGAACGCAGCGAGATCGCCGGCGGACGGCTGGGCGGCCCAATCGCGAAGGCCATGATGGAGGCAGCGATCTCATGAGTCGTTACGTATTCCACGAGCTCATCGGCACCGGCGGGATGGGCGAGGTGTGGCGGGCGACCGACACGACCCTCAACCGCGAGGTCGCGATCAAGCTCCTCAAGCCCGAGCACGCCGAGGACCCGATCGGCCGGTCCCGGTTCGAGTCCGAGGCGAAGCATGCCGCGGCGCTCCACCACCCCAATGTGGTGGCCGTCTACGACGTCGGCGAGATGCCGACCGCCTCCGGCCTGATGCGGCCGTTCCTGGTGATGGAGCTCGTCGACCACAAGCCGCTCTCCGAGCTGCTCCGTGACGGTCGGCCGCTGGCGCCCGAGGTCGTACGCGACCTGCTCGGTCAGGCCGGCGACGCGCTGGCCGCGGCCCACCGGGCCGGCATCGTCCACCGCGACGTCAAGCCCGCCAACCTGCTGGTCACGCCGCAGCGCAAGGTGAAGGTCACCGACTTCGGCATCGCCCGGGCCCAGGCGTCGACCGGCATCACCGGCACCGGCCAGGTGATGGGCACGCCTCAGTACCTCAGTCCCGAGCAGGCGCGTGGCGAGAAGGCCACGCCGGCCTCCGACGTCTACTCCCTCGGTGTGGTCGCCTTCGAGTGTCTGGCCGGCTACCGGCCGTTCCAGAAGGAGACCCCGGTCGCCACCGCGATCGCCCACCTCCACGACCCGGTCCCGCCGCTGCCCGACCACGTCCCGGCCGATCTGGCCGCGATCGTGATGCGGAGCCTGCAGAAGGACCCGACCCTCCGCTACGCCGACGCGGCCGCGTTCACCAGCGCGATGATCGGCCACGGCGCCGCCGACCCGGACGCCGACGCCACGACCGTCGTCGCCGCGGCACCCGGCGACGCGACGGCCACGTCGGTCATGGACCCGGTGCCCTCGCCCACTCAGAACTACGTCGGCATGCAGGGCGCCGCGGGCGGTCCCGAGGGCCCGCCGCCGCCTCGCTACCAGGACCCGTACGACCGTTACGACGAGGACGACGAGCAGAAGCCCTGGTACAAGAAGCCGTTCAACATCGTCGTGATCCTGATGCTCGTGGCCGTGATCATCGCGGTCATCTGGATCATCTCGACCCTCGCCGCGGATCCGAAGACCCCGCCGGCCAACGACACGTCCACCACCCCGTCGGCCTCCGCCGAGCCCACGCCGTCGGAGGAGGCCGAGGAGGAGCCGAAGCCCGTCGAGATCGACGAGGACGACTACGTCGGCCGCAACGTCGACGAGGTGCGCTCCGAGCTGGGCGACCTCGGCCTGAAGGTCAAGGTCGCCGTCCAGGACAACGACGGCAGCTACGAGCCCGACACCGTCTCCGGCCTCGACCCGACCCGCAACCTCTACGAGGGCGACCCGATCACGATCCGCTACTACGGCGAGCGCCCCGTGGTCGAGCAGCCTCCTGCCGAGGAGCCTGACGAGGAGGAGAGCGACGAGGAGGAGCCGACCGACGGAGAGTCCTCCGACGGCTGGGTCTTCCCCGACCTCCCCGGCGACGAGAACACCAACGGCAATGGCAACGGCAACGGGGGCGGCAATGGCTGAGGGAGCTCTCCTCGCCGGTCGCTACGAGGTCGGCGAGCTCCTCGGCCGGGGCGGCATGGCGGAGGTCCGCAAGGGCACCGACCATCGGCTCGGCCGCGTGGTCGCCATCAAGCGGCTGCGGGTCGATCTCGCCAGCGACGCGACCTTCCAGGCGCGCTTCCGGCGCGAGGCGCAGTCCTCGGCCAAGCTCAACCATCCCTCGATCGTGTCGGTCTACGACACCGGCGAGGAGAAGTCCGACGACGGCGTCGCCCAGCCCTACATCGTGATGGAGTACGTCGCCGGCCGCACGCTGCGCGACGTGCTCCGTGAGGGTCGCAAGATCCTGCCCGAGCGGGCGCTGGAGATCAGCTCCGACGTACTCAACGCGCTCGACTACAGCCACCGCAACGGCATCATCCACCGCGACATCAAACCGGGCAACGTCATGCTGACGCCGGCCGGCGATGTGAAGGTGATGGACTTCGGCATCGCCCGGGCGCTCAACGACGCCCAGTCGACGATGACGCAGACCGCGGCCGTTGTCGGCACCGCGCAGTACCTCAGCCCCGAGCAGGCCCGCGGCGAGCAGGTCGACGCCCGCTCCGACGTCTACTCGGCCGGCTGCCTCCTCTACGAGCTGCTCACCGGCCGCCCGCCGTTCGTCGGCGACTCACCGGTCTCGGTGGCCTACCAGCACGTACGCGAGCAGGCCCAGCCTCCCTCGGCCCACGACCCGACGCTCACCCGTGAGCTCGACGCGATCGTGATGAAGTCGCTGGCCAAGCGGGTCGAGGATCGCTATCAGTCCGCGCAGGCGATGCGCACCGACATCGAGCGCTACCTCGCCGGACGCCCTGTCCAGGCGACCGTGCCGCCGAGCATGGACCAGACCCAGGTCGCCCAGAACCGCGCAGTCGGTCCCTACGGTGGCGACCCCACCAACGGTGGCTACTACCCGCCCCAGGACGACCGCGCCGAGGGCCCGCGCCCGTGGGTGCTCATCCTGCTCGGCCTGGTCATCGTCGGCCTCATCGGTCTGGGCGCCTACTTCCTGCCTGCGGCCCTCAGCCCGCAGAGCAACCCGGCACCTGACGTCACCGGCCTGACCGAGGAGAAGGCGAGGGCCGAGCTGAGCGCGGCCAAGCTGAAGGTTGAGGTCAAACGGGAGTCGAGCGACACCGTCGCGGTCGGCGTGGTGATCTCCCAGGACCCGTCCGCCGGCCAGGACGTCGAGGAGGGCAGCACCGTCACCCTGACGGTCTCCACCGGGCCCCCGAACAGGGAGATGCCCAACGTGATCGGGTCGCCGCAGAAGACGGCCAAGTCGCTCCTCGAGGGCGATCCCTACAACTTCACGGTGAAGATCGAGGCCGCGGACTCCGACGAGGACAAGGGCACCGTGATCGAGACCGACCCCGCCGACGGCGAGAGCGTCACCACCGGCAAGGCCACGGTCGTCACCCTCACCGTCTCCAAGGGCCCGAACAAGGTCCCCAACGTCGTCGGCAAGACGGCCGAGCAGGCGGAGGAGATCCTCCGCAACGCCGGCTTCACGCCGGTCCGCAAGGACGAGCCCAACACCGACAAGCCCAAGGACACGGTCGTCGAGCAGACGCCGGCCAAGGGCACTCCGCTCGCGCAGGACGGCCAGGTGATCATCTTCGTCTCGACGAAGGAGGAGGCCCTGCCGAGCTGTCAGACGCTCGTGCCGGGCACCGACCCGGCCAACCCGTCGGCCTCGGCCACCCAGACCGCCGAGCCGGGTGACCCGCCGACGTGTGACCCGGCCTTACCGCCGAGCACTCCCGCAGTGCCGTAGCCCGACCCGCGAGAGCCCCTGTCTCACTTCTGCTGAGGCAGGGGCTTCGCGTATTTCACGTCGAGCAGGCCGTCGTACGCCGGCGCGGTGAGGTAGGTCAGCGGCTTGAGGAACCAGCCGATCTGGACGTTGGGGTCGCTGGCGTCGGCCCGGTAGTTCTGCACGTGGTCGTCACGGTCGATCGCGGCCTGCAGCCGGTCGGGGTCGCCGACCGCCTCGATGACGTACGGCTGGGGGTAGGGGACGCCGTCGAGCTGCACCGTGCTGCCGGAGCACTTGATGCCGGTGGTGGTGATGATCCGCTTGCCGGCGATCGTGATCGCCTCGGCGCCACCCGCCCAGAGCGCGTTGACGACCGCCTGGATGTCCTGCTGGTGCACGACGAGGGAGTTGGGGTCGTCACCGGTGTAGCTCTGCTGGACCTCCGAGGGCGCGTCGCCCAGGACGATCTGCATGCCGGCGCCGCTGTGGTCGGAGGTGCCGGCGGGGTCGGCGAGCCTCGCGGACTGGTGCTGGAGCTTCTTGACGTCCTTGTCGGTGACGCCGCTGGTGAGCCCGTCCACCTCGCTCTGCAGGTCGGCCAGCTGGGCCTCGAGGCGGTTGTAGCGGATCCGCTCGCCGTCGACGAGCGTCGCCAGGTCCTCGTAGCGGCCCGGACGCAGGTCGGTGCCGTCGGCGTTCACGAAGCTCACCGCGAGCAGGCCGCCGCAGAGCAGCACCACGATGGGCGTACCGACCCTCCACGAGGTCACGCGGGACCATCGCTTTGGTTTAGAGGTGGGGTTAGCCTGGGTTCCGGAGCTCACGACCATTAGGGTATGCGCAGCAATCATATTTGTCTGAGGAGCATCACCCGTGGCCAAGCTCAAGCTCTCGAAGAAGAGTGATCTCGACCTTCCCAAGGAGCCGATCTTGACTCCCCGCTTCGGGGTCGCCCTGCTGCTGATCGCCCTCGGTATCGGCTGGATCGTCTACTACTACGTCGGGGTCCGCCCCAACGAGGTCGGTGGCGACTTCACCGGGCCGAAGCCGGTGCAGAAGCTCGAGGGGTGGAACTACCTGATCGGCTTCGTCCTGCTCTTCCTGGGCCTGGCCGTCGCCGCCCACCCGAAGACCCCGCTGGGCCGTGGCCGCGGCGTCGTCGTCGGCATGCTCGGCTGCTTCGTCATCGGCCTGATCTGGATCTGCGTCTTCTACGTCTTCGCCAACGACCACCTGGACAAGATCTGGGTCTTCAACGACCTGGGCCAGAAGAACCTGCTGGTCGGCATCGGCTTCATGGCGGTGGGCTTCACCTTCGCCACGAAGTGGGAGTGACCCCTTCGTAGACCTGCGAAAGCGGCGCAAACCTTTGGTTTGCGCCGCTTTGCGTTACACGGGTGTAGTTCTCCACAGCCTCATCCACACCTGTGGATTTGTCCACGCCGTGAAAACGCCCCGAAAACACCTACCTCGAAGGCGTCAGAACATCAGGATCCGTACGCCGATCAGCGCAAGCAGCGCCAACGTGAAGGCACCCAGCGCAGCCCATTGCAACGGCGCCTTCCGGTCGGCCCGGAACTGGGTGAAGATCCAGGCGACCACCAGGCCGCCGAGGAAGCCACCGACGTGCCCCTGCCAGGAGATGCCGTTGCCGAAGAAGGTGATGCCTGCGTTGATCAGGAGCACCGGCAGCAGCGGAGCGAGCGACTGCCCGGCTCTCATGAACAGGACCACCAGGACGCCCAGGAGCCCGAAGATGGCCCCGGAGGCGCCGACGGTCGAGCCGGCCGGCGCTGAGGCCCAGACCACCAGGGCAGAGCCCGCCAGGCCGGAGATCAGGTAGAAGACCAGGAACCGCAGCCGACCCACGATCGGCTCGAGGAACGAGCCGAGCATGTAGAGCGACAGCATGTTCACGGCCAGGTGGATGATCAAGACGTGGGTGAACGTCGAGGTCAGCAGCTGCCAGAGCGCGCCGTCGTCGACTCCTGGCATCCAGGTGTAGCCGCTCGCCCGGCACACGTCGTTCGGCATCGCGAACCCGCCGTCCGGCGTGAGGCAGTAGCCCTGCAGACGGATCGCGAGGAAGTCGGCGATCCTCGACCCGGACCCACCGGTGAGCACGATGCTCAGCCAGACCAGGACGTTGACGCCGATGAGCGACAAGGTCACCGGGAGCGCCCGGAAGCTCACCCGCGCGCCGGTGAAGCGCTTGGGCTGACGTACGGACTTGTGGCCCTCACGCACGCACTCGGGGCACTGGAAGCCGACCGAGGCGGGCGTCATGCAGTCAGGGCAGATCGGGCGGCTGCAGCGCTGGCAGCGGATATGCGTCTCACGGTCGGGGTGGCGGTAGCAGACCGGCACCCCGACCGGGGTCGAGTCGGACAAGCTAGACGATCTCGACGGTCTCGATGACGACCGGCTCGACCGGGCGGTCCATCGCGCCGGTCTTGGTGCTGGAGATCGAGTCGACGGCCTTCTTCGACTCCTCGTCGGCGACCTCACCGAAGATGGTGTGCTTGAAGTTCAGCCACGGCGCCTGGCCGGTGGTGATGAAGAACTGCGAGCCGTTGGTGCCGGGGCCGGCGTTGGCCATCGCGAGCAGGTAGGGCTTGTCGAAGGTGAGCTCGGGGTGCGGCTCGTCCTTGAAGGTGTAGCCCGGGCCGCCCGTACCGGTCCCCAGGGGGCAACCGCCCTGGATCATGAACCCGTCGATGACACGGTGGAAGCCGAGACCGTCGTAGTAGGGAACACCGGAGCGGCCGGCGTCGTCCGTGTACTCCTTGGTCCCCGTCGCGAGGCCGACGAAGTTGGCGACCGTCTCCGGAGCGTGGTTGGGGAACAAGGTGATCGTGATGTCACCGTGATTGGTGTGGAGGATGGCCTTCTGGTCAGCCATGACCTGCCCTTCCGACATTGGGATTGGTACGGGATGTAACCCCTCGATCCTCCCACAACGTCGGTCGCGGACCAGAGGTCAGGAGGTCGCGCCCTCGGTCAGCTTGGGTGCGATCCGGGCGGCCACGCGGCGCTCGACCCAGAAGATCAGCCCGGGGATCAGGCCGGCGATCATCATCAGCAGGAACTCGGGGATCGTCCAGCGGGCCTTCTGCGTCAGCAGGAAGGCGACGATCACGTAGATGATGAAGATCCAGCCGTGCGCGACCCACAGCGGCGTCATCGCCTCGCCGAAGGACTGCAGAGCGGTGCCCTCGGGGAGCAGGTACTTGAACAGCGAGGAGATCGTGCCGACGAGCAGCAGCACGCCCACGACGTACGCAAGCACCTTGTAGGTGCCGAACAGCTTGTTCACGCGTCTGAGCGTACGCGCAGATCCTGAGTGGTTTTCTCAGGGTCTTCTTCGCTGCCGTCGCTCTCGTCATCGTCGCCCTCGTCGTCGGGCCGGGGGCGGAGGGTGTCGCGCACGTAGCGCCACCACACGTAGATCCCGAAGATCCCGAACAGCCACCACTCGATCGCGTAGAGGAGGTTGCGCAGCCCCGTCGTGGCCTCCGGCTCGGGCAGCTGCGGCGCCGGCACGTCGGCGACGTCCGTGGCGCCGTCGTTGACCGGCATCGAGCTGGACGGCCAGTTGTCCTCGACCGGCGAGCGCACGACATAGGCGCTGTAGAGGTCGTAGCTGGTGCGCGAGATCAGGTCGGAGACGTCCAGCTGCGGGAAGACGTTGTCGGACTTGCGGTCGTCGGCGACGTCGGTCCAGTCGCTGGGCTGCAGCCAACCCGTGACGGTCACGTGGCCGCGCGGCGCGGGCGGTGCGGTGCCGACCTCAGGGGTCCAGCCCCGCACGACGTAGACGGCCGACTCGGTGTCTTCCACGAGCACCGGCGTGACGGCCCAGAAGCCGACCTGAGAGCCGCGCTCCATCCCGTCGATGAAGATGGTCTCGTCGGGCATCCAGATGCCGGAGACGGTCACGGGGCGGCCGATCTGCTCCCATGGGAAGGCATCGTTGGGGCCGATCAGGTCGGTGAACGCCTTCGGCTTCGCGTGGACCAGCTCCGCGACCTGGTCCTGCTTGTCCTGCTGGCTCGACTGGTATTGCCACACCCCGAGCAGCACCGCGCCGGTCACGAAGATCACCATCAGCGCGTGCGCACCCCACAACCGGGGGGAGAAGATCCCAAGCGGATAGGCACTGCGCGGGGGACTGGTCTGGGCGGCCATAGCACTCCCAGAGTACGGCCCCTCAGTCACAGACCGCGAACGGGACGGGTTCCTCGGTGACCAGGGTCGCGGCGGTCACCGGGCTCGTCACCCGGAAGCCGATCCGCCCCGAGGACGGATCGGCGACCCCGTGGGTGAAGACCTTCTTGTACGCAGCGACCCGATCAGCCAACTTCAGCCGGTAGAACAGGTCGTCGCGGTCCTCGCCCAGACGCAGGGTGGCCAGCCCGCCACCGAACTCGACCGAGTAGGCCTCGACCGGGGCCAGTCGGGTCTTCTCCTTCGGCCCGCCCTCGGCGCAGCCCTTCACGACGTACGTCGAGGTCGCCGGGCCACCGGCGACGGCGAGCATCGTCGGCTGTGCGGCCCAGTTCTCGGTGTCAGGGGTGGCCGCGTTCTTGGTGATCAGGTGGGTCTTCGGGTCGTACGTCGCGCCCTTCAGCGGGCCGACCCCGGCCTTGATCGCCTTCTCCGGCTTGACCCGGTCGGCGACCTTGATGACGAACCCGTCCTTTCCGCCACCGGTGAACCTGGCCTCCCAGGTCACGTCGGCCGCGCCCCACTGGTAGGTGTCCTGCAGACGCTGGTCGACCCCGCGCAGCAGGCCGCCGCTGACCTGGGCAGCCTGCTTGTCGGCCCGGTTCCACAGGTCACGCTGGTCCGCGGGACTCGACCGGCTGGTGACGTCGTCGAGCCCGAAGAGCGACTTCACCTCGTCGTAGTCGGTCACCGCCAGCGTCTTCGCGTCCTCCGGCACGAACGTCATGGCTGCCTGAGCGGGGTCCATGGTCGCTGCGTACACGGGGTAGGTGTCCTCCGACGCCGCCGCTTCCGGCTTCTTCGGCTCGCTGTCGTCCCCGCAGCCGACCAGCGCGAGCGCCAGCCCGACGGCCAGCACGCACATGCCCCATCGCCTCACGTTCACCCCAACGAGTATTCCCGATCGCCGTCACGGTAGGTGGCACATCGGTCCCACTGAGAAGGTGCGCACCCGGCCGGGTGTCAGGAACCGGGTGTCAGGAAATAGATGGAGGCCGCAGGCGAAACACGCCTGCGGCCTCCTGGATCCCGAGCGTCAGCGACCAGCGCCTGTGAGCTCAAGGGATGCGGGAAGAGGCTCGAGCACCGGGTCGATGATCCGCGAGGAGGCCTCCGACCGAGCGACCCGACTGCGGCGCAGGTCCTTGACGGTCGTGAGGCGGCGGAGCCAACGGTCGGTGCCGTCGTAGCGAGCCGTGAAGGGCTTGCGGCCGTGCAGCGCACGGTGGTTGTCGACGATGAGGATCTCGCCGGGAGCCAGCGCGACGTCCTCGACGTTCGCGGAGAGCTCCATGATGAGCAGCTGGAGCGCCCGGTCGGCCTCGACGTCACCCGGCAGCGCCGCCATGTAGGGCGGGTCGAGCCGGACGTCGGGGGCCTGGGGCGAGCCCGAGAGCACCGCGGTCGGCGCGGCGAGCAGCTCGCCCTCGTTGACGCCGGCCTCGCGGAGGTTCCGCAGGTGCTCGTCGTCGGGGTGGATGACGTAGCGCGGCTCGAACAGCGGAGCGTACTCGGGGCCGGTCACGTCGATCGAGCTGATGCCGACCGCGGTGGTCGGGATCATGTCCTCGTTGCGCAGCGAGATCAGCCCGAGGTGGTCGCAGCGGAGGTTGCTGAACGCGTCCTCGATGTGCAGGTCGAGCACGACGTCGCTGCTGTGCCCGGTCTGCAGGCTCTCCTGCTTCTGGATCGGCAGGATGTTGTTGACCAGCTGGCCACCCTGCAGCGAGGACCAGGAGACGGCGTCGCCGAGCTGAGCCATGATCAGGGCGAGCCAGAAGTCGGCCATGTGCGGCGCCTGGGCGTCGGGGTGGTTCCAGTGCGGCGGGGTCGGGCCGGCGGTCACCGGAAGCCCACTGACCACCAGGGCGTCGGTCGCGTCGCCGTAGCGGAATGCACGGATCGCCCGGGCGACGCTCTCGGGAAGCTGACCGCCGAGGAACGGCGCGGTCTCGAGGAACTCCGAGGAGACCGGGCTCTCGAACCGGGCGAGCAACGACTCCGACAGCTCGGCTGCGGCCTGGGACTCTGCCGGGGTCATCTCGACCCGGGTGACTACGGACTCTGCGCCCACAACATTGACCTCTCGGACTTTGCGGTGGAGGGGTTCGTCAGAAGCGTTTCCTGGCGCCCGCACCAAAGGGTTTCCTAAGTTCGGGACCACTTTGTTCCGCCGTACGGAATTCAAACGAGTGATAGGTCCAAATATCGAGACGATAGGTATTAGTCCCCTTGCGCAATCGCCGTGAACCTGTTTAGGGAATGTATCTTCCTTGCGGTCTGTCAGTTACCAGCAATTTGCCCGTCTGGTGCGGTTTCTCGAAGAATCACGCAGCCCGTTCCGGCCCCTATCCTGAGCACCATGACTGCGATGACGCCTCCGGGAGCACCACCGCGAACGACGGCAGGGTTCGGCGGCTCGACGGCCGACGTGGTGCTGACGATCGTCCTGATCGTGCTCGGCTTCGGCGCGAGCGTCATGGCCAGCTTCTTCGGCGCGCTCTCCATCATGGCCAGCGACGGGTGCTCCGAGACCTGCAGCTACACGATGATGAACATCGGCATCGCGGTGATGGTCTTCACCCCGTGGATCTGCTGGCTCGTCTTCGGCATCTGGGGGATCGTCCGCCTGGCCCGCAAGAAGCTCGCCGTCCTGGTCGTGGTCGCCGGCGGCGTGCTCGCGGTCGCCCTCTACGTCGTCGGGCTCGTCCTCCTGCTGGCCACCGCCGGCTGAGCGTCACCGGTACGGATCGACGAGCTCGCGCAGCGAGGTGAGCGCCTCCCGAAGGGCGGACGCCAGCCGGGGGCCGAGGTGCTCGTTCCACTCCTGCTCGACGCCCATCACCACCTCACGTGCGCGGTCGGCGGCCTCCTGTCCTGCCGCCGTGAACCTGATCAGCCGCGCGCGGCCGTCGACCGGGTCCGGGACCCGCTCGACGAGCCCCTCACGCTCCAGCGCCGCGACCAGCACGCTCGCGGTCTGCTTGGTGACCTGCGCCTGCTCGGCCAGATCGACCAGGCGCGAGCCGTCCTCGGCGATGCGCTGGGCGAGCCGAGCCTGCGCGACGGTCACGTGGTAGCCGGCGTCCCGCATCGCGGAGATGACGCGTTCGTCCATCGCCCGGTAGGCGATGAGCATGAGCGTTGCGACGTCCATCGAACCCCTTGACACTGTGCGGCGGCCTGGTCAATATGGTCAGTAAGACTGACTATCATACCGCTCTCCGGTGTCCAGACAGCCGTCTGTTCACGGGGCTCCGCCGGACGCGTGTTGCTTCCACGATCTCCGCAGCCTCGCGCGCCGAGGCCCGTCCCGAGCAGGCCACCATGAACGCAGTCGCACAGCTCAGCGCCGCCATCGCCGCGCTCATCCTCATCGCCGTCTTCCCCTTCGAGGCCTTCTTCATCCACCGCCCCGAGGTCCAGCGGTTCCTCGGGATCGAGCCGCACGGCATCCGCAACGTCCACCTGTGGTCGTTCTGCATCGGCGCCCGCAACGCCCTCGCCGGGGTCGGCACGCTCATCGGCCTGTGGATGGTCAACTTCGGCGACGAGTCCACCGGGGTCACCGTCGTGGTCGTCACCTGCATCTACATGCTGGTCGCCTCGCTCTTCATGGGCATCGCCGACGCCCTCGGCTTCTGGCTCCCGCGCGGCGGCAGCGTCAGGGGCACGGTCGCCGCCTCGGTCCTGCCTGCGATCGCGCTGATCGCGATCGCGGTGTGACGACCTCATATTCCTTGACAGGAATATTCCGTCTGGAGCATATTTGAGGCGTGCCCACCCGAGACGTCTTCAGCGTGATCGCCGACCCGACCCGTCGGCAGATCCTGGACCTGCTCCGCCAGCGCGAGATGGGGGTGGGCGAGCTCGTGGAGACCCTGGGGCTCGCCCAGCCCAACGTGTCCAAGCATCTGCGGACCTTGGGTGAGGCAGACCTGGTCCACGTACGCATCGACGGACCGCGCCGTCACTACCGGCTGCGTCCCGGCCGGCTCCGGGAGCTGGAGGAGTGGCTGGCGCCCTACCGCCGGATGTGGGCCGAACGCCTGGATGCGCTCGAGCGTCACCTGGACCAGCTCGATGACCCGGCACACAAGGAGGAGAGCGAGAGATGACCACGACGACCGGACCCATGGGCGAGGTGATCCGCGACGGCGAGCGGATCGGCCTTCGCTACGTACGCCTGCTCGACCATGCACCCGAGAAGGTGTGGCGGGCCCTGACCGAGCCGGACGGCCTGCGGCACTGGTTCCCGACCGACATCGTCGGTGAGCGAGCCGTCGGCGCGCGCCTGAGCCTCCCGTTCTGGCCCGAGGGCCTGGAGCTGGCGAGCACCACCGAGGCGATCGAGGAGATGGGGGTCGACCCGGGCAGCTTCGTCTCGGAAGGGGAGCTGCGGGTCTGGGACCCGCCTCGGACCTTCGAGTTCACCTGGGGGATGGACGGTCGCGAGGAGCTGACCGACCTGCTCCGCTTCGAGCTCGAGCCCACCGGCGACGGCACCCGCCTGACCTTCACCACCTGGTTCGGCGACCCCACCCCGAACACGGACAGCGCCGTCGGCTGGCACGTCTGCCTGGACCATCTCGCCGGTCTCCTCGACGACGGCCCGGCATCCCCGACCGAGGAAGCCTCGGCCCTCGTCGTGCAGCGGGTGATGGCGCGGTCGGACGAGCTGCGGCCGGCGTACGCCGCCCGGCTTCAGGACGCGGTCGGGTCGAGCTCGTAGCGGCGCTGCAGCAGGATCGCCCCGGTCATCAGGACGGCGGGCACGATCGTGAACCCGACCACCACGGCCACCAGCGCCGAGTGCGGCTGCACGATCTGCTCGCCGGCGGTGCCCGACACGAAGCCACCGATCCCGAGCACCCCGGCGTACAGGTAGGGGCCGAGCGCGGTCCCGAGCGCCTCGGTGGCCGTCCAGGCTCCGGTGTAGGCACCCGCACGGGAGACGCCGGTGGAACGGGCCGCGTCCACCACGTCGGGCACCATCGAGAACGCGAACAGCTGCAGGCCGGCGAAGGCGACACCGAGCGCGACGACCGCGGGCGCGACGACCACGATCCCGACCGCCGCCCCGGCCAGGAGCACGAGCGAGCCGGCCACGAAGATCGACTGACACAGCAGCAGTCCGCGCTGCTTGCCGATCCTGCGCGAGAGGGCACGCCAGCCGGGCCCGGCGATCAGGGCGGGGCCGAGGAACAGGCCCATCAGCAGCGCCGTCAGCTTCTTGTCGTCGAAGATGTGGTCGGTCACGAAGGGCAGCGCGGCCAGGAACAGATGGGTCGTGGTCCCCGTCAGCAGGTAGGACAGCACCAGGAACCGGAAGCTGCGATCGCGCCAGGCCACGCGGAGGTCGTCGAGCACCGAGTGGGCCGACCCCCGCTCCGGAGGCCGCACCCCGCACTCGGCGGTGAGCCGCCGGACGCCTCGGATCGCGACGAACGCGGTGACCACGATGACGACACCGAGGACGACGGCCATCCGGGCGTACGCCGAGCGGGTGCCGGACGCCGTCAGCGCCGGGGCCACGACACCCGCACCGAGCAGCCCGACGGTCAGGAAGGCCATCCGGTAGACGAAGACGCGGGTGCGTTCGTGATAGCCGATGTCGAGGTCCGACGCCGTCGTCAGGTAGGGCACCTGGAAGCTCGCGAAGAGCAGGTTGCCGACGACGAGCCAGCAGCACACCCACGCGGCGGCCGACCAGCCGTCGAGGCCGGCGGGGACGGCGAACAGCGCGGCCATCGCCACGCCGAGCAGTGCTCCGCGGGTCATCATTGAGCGACGGTGCCCGAGGCGTACGGCCTCACGGTCCGAGCGCGAGCCGAGCATCGGGTGGACGATCACGTCGATCACCTTCGGCGCCAGGATCGTCAGGCCCGCCAGGAAGGGCGCGACGCCCAGCACGTCGGTGAGGAAGTAGAGCAGCAACAGGCCCGGGACGGTGACCCAGACGCCCATCCCGACCGAGCCGATGCCGTACTCCGACAAGGTCCCGACGGGTGCTCGGCGCACCGCCGGCAGCGTGGTCATGCCAGCTCCCGGTGCCTGCGCACGACCCCGGCGGCGAGGTCGGCCGAGTCGAAGGCGCCGGCGCGCGCCCGCTCGGCCAGCGTGCGCCGCACGATGCGGTCCGACACCGCCGGCAGGTGGCGTGCGATGAAGAACTCGACCGCTCCCTTGCGCGTGGTGGTGACGTCGCGGCGTACGCGGGTCGACAGGGCCGCGCGCACGATCGCGTCCACCACGCCCTCCAACGGCTCGTAGGTGCTCATCCCCTCCAGGGAGAGCCCCGCGGCCGCGGTCGAGTCGTGGATCGGGCTGCGCACCGCCGACGGATAGACGCAGGTGACCCCGACGTGGGTGCCGAGCTCGTGGCGCAGCGCATCGGCATAGGCGACCATCGCCCGCTTGGACGCACCGTACGCAGCAGCCAGCGGCAGCTGGAGCACGGCCATCCGCGAGGCGACCATCACCACGCGGCCCCGGCTGGCGACGAGTGCTTCGACGCACGCCCCGGTGACCCGCCAGGTGCCGACCAGGTTGATGTCGAGCTGGCGGCGTACCTCCTCGCCGGGAGGCAGCTCCGCGGGAGCCGGACCACCGATGCCCGCGTTGTTGACGAGGACGTCGAGCCCTCCGCCCAGCCTCTCGACGGCGTCGGCGACCGCCGTCACGACGCCGGCGTCGTCGGTGATGTCGCACGCGATCACCGGATACAGCTCATCGCCGGTCGGGCGGAGGTCGAGCCCGACGACCTGTGCTCCCTGGGCCACCAGCCGGGCGCCCAGCGCGCGGCCGATGGTGCCCGACGCTCCGGTGATCAGGACCCGCTTGCCGCGTACGTCCTGCTGGTTCTGCCTGCTCTGTCTGCTCTGCTTGCTCATGCGCGGGCTTCCTCACTGGTGGTCGACGGTGTCCGCGACCGGCCGGCACGACCGGTGCCCGCCGCGATCTCCCGGGGTACCGCGGCGACGTACTGGTCGAAGTCGATGCGCATCATCGGCCGCTTCGTCCCCCACCGCGCCAGCGCCGCGGCGTACGCCTTGGTCACCGCGGCCCGCTGCGCGGCAGGTGCGGGGAGCTGATAGCGGCCGCTGAAGCAGGCTGCGGCGAGCTTGGCCTGGGCCTCGACGACCGGCAGCGCGGCGCCGGTCGACTGCATCAGCCCGGTGAAGGCCAGCGTGGGGTCCTCGAGGTGGAAGACCCGCATGAACAGCGGCATCGACTCGGGGTCGTCGCCCGTCCACTCACTGCCCAGGAACGGCAGGCTGACCTGGTAGCCGGTCGCCCAGACGATGACGTCGACCTCCTCGGCGCTCCCGTCCGTGAACCTGACGGTGGTGCCGTCGAAGCGCTCGATCCCTGGCCGCGCGACCACCTCGCCGTGGGTCAGCCGGTGCAGGATCGTGTCGCTGATCGTCGGATGGTTCTGGAACAGTCCGCCGGCCGGCGCCGGCAGTCCGTACGCCTCCGGCCGGCCGACCGCGACCCGCAGCATCGTCTCGGCGATCCGCTGCCGGAGACGCCAGGGGAGCCGGGCGAGGGCGGCGCCGGTCGCGTCTGCCGGTCGGCCGAAGAGGTACTTCGGCACGATGTGGGTCCCGCGCCGGGCCGAGAGCAGCACCGGTCCGTCGCTGACCTGCGAGGCGTCGACGGCGATGTCCATCGCCGAGTTGCCCATCCCGACGACCAGCACCCGCTGACCTGCGAAGACGCTCGGCGAGCGATAGTCGTGGGCGTGCATCTGGCGACCCGCGAAGTCGCCGGGGTAGGCCGGGCCCGGCCAGCGCGGATCCCAGTTGTGACCGTTCGCGACCACGACCGCGTCGTAGGACTCGGTGGTGGCGCCGTCAGGCCCGGTCGCGGTCACCTCCCACCCCTCACCGGTGCGTCGTACGCCGGTCACGGTCGCACCGAAGCGGATCCGCTCGGTCACGCCGTGCTCGTCGGCATAGGCCGCCAGATAGCCCGCGATCATGTCCGCGGAGGGGTAGTCGGGCCAGTCGGCCGGCATCGGGAAGTCGGCGAACTCGGTCCGGCCCTTGCTGGTGTTGAGGTGGAGGCTCTCGTAGGCGGACGACAGACCGCTCGCGTTCTCGCGTGCCCACAGCCCGCCCGGACGGTCACCGCGCTCGAGCACGGTGACCGACAACCCTTCCTCGAGCAACGCCTTCGCCGCGGTGAGCCCGGCCGCGCCGGCGCCGATCACCGCCACGTCGGTGATGTCCATGAACCCTCCTGAAGTCTCCGGATGTCTCCGAATCGGCGTCAGTCAATCGCATGATGGAGAGCAGGACAAGGTTCTTCCGAGGATTTCTCCAACAAGTGATGGAGACCGTTATCCTCGGGCCCATGAGCGGCGACGACACCCACAGTCGAGAGCGGATCATGGTCGCCGCGACGAATCTCTTCGCGGAACGTGGTTACGACGCCACCAGCACGCGCGCGATCGCGGACGCCGTCGGACTCAACATCGCCACCGTCGCCTACCACGTCGGGAGCAAGCCGCAGCTCTACCGCGAGGTCATGCGCCGTGCCCACGACGCCCAGCGCGCGGTCGTGCTCGACGCGCTGAAGCACCTCGAGTCCACGGGCCCGACCCCCAGCGAGACCATGGCTGGGCTGATCGACTTCGTCGATGCGTACCTCGCCTTCTGCCTCGAGCACCGCGAGGTGCCGGCGCTGTGGATGCGGCGCTGGCTCTCGGAGGGCAAGGACCTCATCGAGTTCGAGAGCGACCTCGCCGGTCCGCTCATCGCCGACGTCGCGAGCGCGGTACGCGCTGCTCTGTCCCGCGCCGGCATCGGTGCCGACGTCGACGTGGAGATGCTCGTCTTCACCATCGTGTGGACCGCCCACTCGTTCGCCCAGGCCGGCATCATCGACACCGACGGCAACCGCGTCCCCACCGGCGACCCCGCGACCCTCGACCGCTTCCGCAACCACCTGCACACCGTCATCGACAGAGTGATCCCGACACCCGGCTGACCAGCCGGAACCGCGCGTACGTCCCGTGAGAATCAGGCGCGACCGTATCGGTCAACCCTGACTCAGAAGTGGTGGAGCTTAGGGCAAGCATGGGGCTGGCGGGCAGCCCCTGACGTACAAACCCACCTCGGCTCGACTCGTCGAGGGCTGGAGAACGTACGCCGCTACGGCTGCCCCGCCCTCGTCATCAGCCGAAGGAACCGGGGCACATTTGTCGGTGCGTCGGCTGGTTGGTGGGCAGCTAGTTGACTACGGCCAACCACCAGCCGTAGGCGAGCATCGCTGGCGGCGCGTCTTTCGGCTCCAGGCCCAACTCCTCGAGGAGGTCGAACCATTGGTCGGATCGGCTTTCGGGCAATCCGGCTCCGCAGAACGGGCAGAACTGAATGCCTCGCCACGAGTGGGCAGATCCTTCTGGTCCGTCGTGGATCCAGATGCCGTATTCGTCGAACTCGGGGCTGTAGCCGATGAGGTAGTCGCCGCACGATCCGGTCTCGGGGTGCGTGTCGCATCTGAGCTCGGCCTGCACTTGGAGTTGGTCGCAGCAATGTGTGTGGCTGACCGGCATGGGTGAATGATGCCGGAGAGAGTGAGCGCTTCGTCAATGACTGGGCGCTCTTCTTCATGTGCGCGGCACGTCGGGGACCAGCCGGAGGCCGCGTGCCCTCGGAGGGCGCCTCTGATGAGACCGAGGATGGGGATGGGGATGGCGACGACAATGACGCGGCCTAGTCAGGGAGTTCGTCAGGATTTCTCCCTTGGACCATGACTCAGGCTTACTCGCTCTCGCGTTGTGCCTGGTCAGAGTGGGTGGAGCGTAGGGGACTCGAACCCCTAACCCCCTGCTTGCAAAGCAGGTGCGCTACCAATTGCGCCAACGCCCCGGACGGGTGTCCGTCGGTCAGTTCACCTTGTCGGTCGCTTCGGCCCAGTGACCCTTCTCGGGGTTGGACTGGTCGAGCTTCTTCTTGGCGAGGAGGATGCCAGCCGCGGCCAGCAGTACGAGGACGATCTTCTTCATGTCTTCTCCTGCGAGTCGTGGTGAGCATCGCTGCCCGTTAGACCAGGAAAGCGTACCGGCCCGCCATGAGGCGTACGAAATCAACCGGCCTCGGGGTCGGGGGCCAGGCCCAGGGATGCGATGGGGGTGAGGGTCATGTGGGTGCTCGCCCACATCCGGCCGGTCAGGATCCCGAACCCGTACGCCGAGGGCCGGCTGTAGGGGGAGGCGCCGGACTCGTAGGTGGTGATGAGCTCGCCGGAGACCTCGACGATGGCCTCGGCCATGTTCGGGAACCTGAACTTGCGCCGCACCGCGCCGACGCCGCCGTCGGGCTTCTTCTCGCAGACGAAGATCGTGCTCGGCCGGTGCCGGCCGAACGAGGAGGAGAAGACGTACTCGTCGCGGCGCACGACGACGCCCTGGACCTTCGGCGGGGTGGTGGTCGAGAGGACCGGCTCGGAGAAGTCCCACTCACCGTTCGCGCTCTTCTCGTAGGCGAACAGCGTCTGGTTGCCGAAGCCGCCGACGTAGAGCCGGTTGCCACGGATCCGGCAGTAGGAGCCGGCCGCCACCTTCACCGGTGCCTCGATCGGCTCGACCTCGGCGGCCTTCTCCGCCTCGCGGATCGCGGACAGCGAGTAGCGGTAGAGCCTGCCGGCGCCGCCGGCACCCTTGGACACCCAGACGTCGTCGCCGTCGACCGCGACGCCGCCGGCGTGACCCGGTCCTGACTTGCCGTTGTGGCCCACCAGCAGCACCTCGGCGACGGTCTTGCCGCTCTTCAGCTCGACCAGGACCAGCGCCGAACCCTTGGCATGGGAGTAGTAGCTCTGGGCCAGCACATTGGTCTCCGGGTCGTAGCCCAGCCCCTGCGGCGTCCAGTCGTCGGCACCGCCGGTGGCCAGCGTGTTGGGGATGAGCGGACCGACCCGCCCACCCATCCGCCGCCCCCACCTCTCGGTGCGCTTCATCCCGCCCCGGACCCATCGGCGCGTACGGCCCGGGATGGAATCGAGGTCGAACGGAAGGTCGATCTTCGTCATGATGGTGATGTTCGCATGCGGTTCCTACCGTGGGCGGATGGCCCACCGTCCGAGAGTCGCTACGTTCCCTCTGTGACGAGTGATCCCACTGCCTCTGCTGCCACCCCGACGACCCGCGAGATGCTCGGCGCCCTGGGTGGCTTCGGCCGCGGCCTGCTGCGCCCTCGGCGTCCGGATGAGCGCCTCCTCGCCGCGATCACCGACGCCGGGCTGCCTCCGGGTGATCGAACGGTGACGGTACGAACGATGCCCCAGGTCCCGCGCGCCCTCCCCGCCGGCGGCCTCATCGAGGGTGCCGGCCTCCTCCGACGCGGACGCAACGCGATGACCTGCTTCGTCATCAGTCATCCCGAGGCGACGTTCGTGGTCGATCCGTCCTACTGCCGCGACGCCCCAGATCGAGCGCTGAGCGAGCTCCCGGTGCTGCTACGCCGCCTGGTCACTCCGCCCGCGGACACGGTTTCCACCGTCGACTCGCTCCACACGGCACAGGTCAGTCCCGACTTCGCTCTGCCGACCCACGCGCACTGGGACCACGTCTGCGGCCTCCTGGACCTGCCCGGCCTCCCGGTACACCTGCGGACCACCGAACGCGACTGGATCCTCGGCCCCGGTCGCCCGCCCGTCGGCGGCGTACGCCCGGCCCTGACCGACGGCCGGCCGGTGGAGACGTACGACCTCGACGGCCCGCCCGTCGCCACCTTCACCGCCTCCCACGACCTGTTCGGCGACAGCTCCGTCCTGCTGGTCGAGCTCGCCGGCCATACGCCGGGCAGCATCGGCGTCCTCGCCCGGACCGCCTCCGGCTGGGTCCTGATCGCCGGCGACGCCGCCTGGCACTACGACCAGATCGACCTGATCAGGCAGAAGCCCGCGTTCCCCGGAGACCTCGTCGACGAGGACCGCGACGCCGCCTTCGCCACCCTCCACCGCCTCCACCTGGCTCGTCACCTCATGCGGGTCGTCCCGACCCACGACCACGACGCGTCCAGTCGGCTCTGAAACGAGTCGGAACTGGGGACAGCATCGCGTCTCATCTGGATTCGCGCGCGCCGATTGCCTCTGACTGATGGGATGACTGCGTGACGGATCGCCCACTCCTACGCGCGCTTGGTCTGGCCTCGTGCCTCATCGGCATGACCGCGCTGACAGCGTGTGCCCCGATCTACGGTGCGGACTTCGATTACCCGGACGAGCCGCCCGTGCCACCCAACGCGACGGTCATCGCGGACGCGAAGGGCTGGGACGACGACGACCCCATGCGGGGCCTGGAAGTCGTGATCGATATCGGGAGCGCCGAGCAGGCTGACCTGGTCGAGTTCTACCGCGAACGCTTCCCGTCCGCTGAGGGCTGGATGGAGGGGACGGCCGCTCCGGAAGATGCAGACTGGCACGTGTTGTGCCTCGTCAGTCACGAGGACGAGCGTTTTGATGAGTACCTGGAGGTCTTGCCGTACGACCACGATTCGTACGACCGCGACCTCAAGTCGGCCGGACCAGGCCGATACCTGGTCTCGATCAGCCGCCTCCACGCGAGGCCCGAGCAAGGCGAACGTACTGCCGACCAGTGTGGTCAGGCCTCCGTCTGGTTTCCCGTGGACCCGTAGGACCGTCATGAGTCGCGCGGCGGATCCTTGGTCACCCCTCGGCCACCATGACCACGGGGCGCGGCGACAGCGGCCGAAAGCCAGGCCCGAAAAGCAGAAACGCCCCGAACCGGAGTTCAGGGCGAGTGCTGTGCGCTTAGGAGGACTTGAACCTCCGACCCCCACATTATCAGTGTGGTGCTCTAACCGTCTGAGCTATAAGCGCAGGCGCCAACTGGAGGGTGGAAGCCCCTACCAGCAGGCGAGAGGAAACATTACCCGGCTGCTGCCCGAGGCACCAAAACGATGACACCCCATCGACCCTGGGGAGGTCCTTCCGAACCTGCTTCGGACAAACCTCCCCAGGGTGAGGGTTCCAGCATGTCCGACTCGGAGGACCTGTCGACGATCTTCGCGCGCGAGGATGCGGCGCGGATGCTGGATGCACAACGGCGGATGCAGCACGGCGTCGCCAGCTATGCGCAGCTCACCGCGGGAGGGCTCAGCAGGGTCGACATCGAGCGGGCCGTACGCCGCAACGAGCTGCGCCGGGTGCACCCGCGCGTCTATGTCGACCACACCGGACCGCTCACCTGGGAGCAGCGCGCCTGGGCAGCGGTGCTCTATGCCGATCCAGCCGTGCTGTGCCGGACGAGTCTCGAGGCGCCCAGGGGCCGCGACGACGGTCGGCCGATCCACGTCGCGATCGACCACTCCCGCAGGGTCATGCCTCAGACCAGCGTCGTCATCCACCGGATGCGGGGCCTGGAACTCGAGGCGTACGGAGGGAATCCGCCACGCCTCAGGGTCGAGGACAACGGCTGGAGCGGGCCGGTGCGGAGCTGCGGCCAGGAGTGCCCCCTGAACGAATGAACCTGGGGAGGGTCATCCGAACGGTGTTCGGATGACCCTCCCCAGGTTGCGAGCTTCGGGCGGGCTCAGTTCTCGGTGAGCTCGACCTCGACGCCGCCGAGCAGGGCGGCGGCCATGTTGTAGAGGAACGCGGCGAGGGTGGCGACGGCGGTCATGAGGACGATGTTGACGACCGAGACGACCATGGTGAAGCCCATGACGCGGGCCAGACCGAGGTAGTCCTGCACGTTCCAGCCGGCGCTGGAGTCACCGACGACGTCCTGGACCGCCTGGTTGATCGAGTCCCACACGCCGGCGGCACCGAGCACCGACCAGATCACGAAGACGGCGACGATCACCACGACGCTGAGCGCGATCGAGAGCAGGAAGGCCATCTTCATGACCGACCACGGGTCGATGCGACTCAGGCTGAGCCGGGCCCGGCGAGCCGAGGCGCTGACCGCGTCCCGCTCCGCGCCGGCAGGGCCGGAGGTGCGGGCGGTCGAGGCTACCGCGGAGGTCGTACGCCTGGCCGCGTTGGCGACCGTGTCCGTGATCCGCTGGGTCACCGGCTGTGCGGTCTCGTTCCGCTCGGTCATCGCGACTCCCCCGGTCGTGCGGTCGGCGGTGCGGTCCGTCATCAGGATTCATCTTCCGTCGTGGTCTCGGACGACGCTCCGTGCTCGTCGTCTCCACCGATTGTTACATCATCTGCAACCTCTGTCCCGGTGACGACGTCATCGTCGACCTCGCGGGCCTCGACGGAACGCGCCACGACGGCGACCGAGTCACCCTTCTTGGGCGAGACGAACTTGACGCCCTGGGTGGAGCGACCGGTCGGCCGGAAGTCGGCGTTGATCGGGCTGCGTACGACCTGACCGGTCGCGGTGATCGAGAGGATCTCGTCGCCGTCGACCACGATGAACGCACCGACCAGACCGCCGCGGTCGGCGTTGGCCAGGGCCATCGTCTTGATGCCCAGACCGCCGCGGGACTGCAGCCGGTAGTCGGAGATCTTCGTACGCTTGGCGAAGCCGCCGTCGGTGATGGTGAAGACGAACTGCTCCTTGACCTCGTCGGGCGACTCGGCACCGGAGACGGGAGCCGCGACGTCCGCGGTGTCCTCGTTGGCCTCGGAGAGCCCGGCCGCGATCTCGGCGGCGACGTGCTCGGCCCGGATGACCGACATCGAAAGCAGCGAGTCGCCCTCCCGGAACTTCATGCCGGTGACACCCGAGGTCGCCCGGCCCATCGGCCGCAGCTGGTTGTCGTCGGCGCGGAAGCGGATCGCCTGACCCTTGCGGGAGACCAGCAGGATGTCGTCCTCGGAGTTGACCAGCTCGGCGCCGATCAGCTCGTCGTCGTCCTCGCGGAAGTTGATCGCGATGACGCCGGCCTGACGGGGCGAGTTGTAGTCGCCGAGACGGGTCTTCTTGATCAGACCGGAGCGGGTGGCGAGCACGAGGTACGGCGCCTGCTCGTAGTCGCGGATCGCGAGCACCTGGGCGATCGACTCGTCCGGCTGGAACGAGAGCAGCCCGGCCACGTGACCACCCTTGGCGTCACGCGCCGCCTCGGGCAGGTTGTAGGCCTTGATCCGGTAGACCCGGCCGGCGGTGGTGAAGAAGAGCAGCCAGTGGTGGTTGGTGGTCGAGATGAAGTGCTCGACCACGTCGTCGCCGCGCAGCGTGGCGCCGCGTACGCCCTTTCCACCGCGCTTCTGGGTGCGGTACTCGTTCGCGAGGGTGCGCTTGGCGTAGCCGCCGCGGGTGATCGAGACGACCAGCTCCTCATCGGGGATGAGGTCCTCCATGGAGAGGTCGCCGTCGGCCGCGATGATCTGGGTGCGCCGGTCGTCGCCGTACTTCGCGACGATCTCGTCGAGCTCGTCCATGACGATCTGACGCTGACGGGTCACGTTGGCGAGGATGTCCTCAAGGTCGGCGATGATCAGCTCGAGCTCGGCGAGGCGGTCGACGATCTTCTGTCGCTCGAGCGCCGCGAGGCGACGCAGCTGCATGTCGAGGATCGCGTTGGCCTGGACCTCGTCGATGTCGAGCAGCCGGATCAGGCCCTGGCGGGCGTCGTCGACCTCGGGGGAGGAGCGGATCAGCGCGATGACCGCGTCGAGCTGGTCGAGCGCCTTGACCAGGCCGCGCCAGATGTGGGCGTCCTCCTCGGCCTTGCGCAGCCGGAATGCCGTACGCCTCCGGATGACGTCGATCTGGTGCTCGACCCAGTTGGAGATGAACTGGTCGATCGAGAGCGTGCGCGGCACGCCGTCGACCAGCGCCAGCATGTTGGCGGAGAAGTTGGTCTGCAGCTCGGTGTGCTTGAGCAGGTTGTTGAGTACGACCCGGGCGACAGCATCGCGCTTGAGCACGACCACGAGCTGCTGCCCGGTGCGGGAGGAGGTGTTGTCCTTGACGTCCGCGATGCCCTGCACCTTGCCGGTGTCGGCCAGGTCGGCGATCTTCTGGGCGAGGTTGTCCGGGTTCACCATGTAGGGGAGCTCGGTGATGACCAGGGTGGTGCGGCCCTTGTTGTCCTCGTCGACGTCGATCACCGCACGCTGGGTGATCGAGCCGCGGCCGGTGCGGTAGGCCTGCTCGATGCCCTCGCGGCCGACGATCAGCGCGCCGTTGGGGAAGTCGGGGCCCTTGACCCGCTCGATCAGCGCGTCCTGGAGCTCCTGCTTGGTCGCGTCGGGGTGCTCGAGCGCCCACTTGGCGCCGGCGGCGACCTCACGCAGGTTGTGCGGCGGGATGTTGGTCGCCATGCCGACCGCGATGCCGGCCGAGCCGTTGACCAGCAGGTTCGGGAACCGCGCCGGCAGGATCGCCGGCTCCTGGGAGCGGCCGTCGTAGTTGGGGCCGAAGTCGACGGTGTCCTCGGTGATGTCGCGGACCATCTCCAGCGCCAGCGGCGCCATCCGGCACTCGGTGTAACGCATGGCCGCGGCCGGGTCGTTACCGGGCGAGCCGAAGTTGCCCTGACCGTGGATCAGCGGGTTGCGCATCACCCACGGCTGCGCGAGCCGGACCAGGGTGTCGTAGATCGCGGTGTCACCGTGGGGGTGGTAGTTACCCATCACCTCACCGACGACGCGGGCGCACTTCGAGAAGCCGCGGTCGGGGCGGTAGCCACCGTCGTACATCGCGTAGAGCACCCGCCGGTGGACGGGCTTGAGGCCGTCACGTACGTCAGGCAGGGCCCGACCCACGATGACGGCCATCGCGTAGTCGATGTAGCTCGACTGCATCGAGGCCTGAAGCTCGACGGTCTCGATCCGGCCACCGGCAGCGGTCTGCCCGGAGCCTTCCGGAGGAGTCTCGGTCACGATTTCACTTTCTGCGTGCGTCTATCGGTATTTAGGGCCTCAGCGAGACTCAGATGTCGAGGAATCGGACGTCCTTGGCGTTGCGCTGGATGAAGGAGCGTCGCTCGGCGACGTCCTCACCCATGAGGATGGAGAAGATCTCGTCGGCGTGGGCGGCGTCCTCGAGGGTGACCTGCAGCAGCAGCCGCTGCGAGGGGTCCATCGTGGTCTCCCACAGCTCGTCGGCGTTCATCTCGCCCAGACCCTTGTAGCGCTGGACCGGGTTCTCCTTGGGCAGCTTCTTGCCCTGCTCGAGGCCGTCACGCATGAGGGCGTCACGCTCGGCGTCGGAGTAGACGAACTCGTGCTCGGCCGGCTTGTTCCAGCGCAGGCGGTAGAGCGGCGGCTGGGCGAGGTAGACGTAGCCCTGCTCGATCAGCGGCTTCATGAACCGGAACAGCAGCGTCAGCAGCAGGGTGTTGATGTGGTGACCGTCGACGTCGGCGTCGGCCATCATCACGATCTTGTGGTAGCGCAGCCGGTTGATGTCGAAGTCGTCGTGCACGCCGGTGCCCAGCGCGGAGATGATCGACTGGACCTCCTGGTTGGCCAGCACCTTGTCGATCCGGGCCTTCTCGACGTTGAGGATCTTGCCTCGGATCGGGAGGATCGCCTGGATCCGCGGGTCGCGGCCGGACTTGGCCGAGCCACCCGCGGAGTCACCCTCGACGATGAAGATCTCGCACTCTTCGGGGTTGGTCGACTGGCAGTCGGCGAGCTTGCCGGGCAGGCCGCCACCGCCGCCGATGCCCTTGCGGTTGCGGGCCAGGTCGCGGGCCTTGCGGGCCGCGATCCGGGCCGAGGCCGCGGCCATCGACTTGCGGATGACCTCCTTGCCCTCGGCCGGGTTCTGCTCCAGCCAGGCGCCGAGCTGGTCGTTGACGGCGCCCTGCACGAAGCCCTTGACCTCGGTGTTGCCGAGCTTGTCCTTGGTCTGACCCTCGAACTGCGGCTCGCTGATCTTCACCGAGATGATCGCGGTGAGACCCTCACGGATGTCGTCACCGGTGAGCCGGTCCTCCTTCTTCTTGATCAGACCCCACTCCTCGCCCCAGCGGTTGACCAGGGTGGTGAGCGCGGCGCGGAATCCCTCTTCGTGGGTGCCGCCGCCGGGGGTGTTGACCGTGTTGGCGAAGGTGTGGACCGACTCGTTGTAGGAGGACGCCTGCCACTGCATGGCGATCTCGACGCTCATCGGGTTGGGCGCCTTCTCGTCGGTCTCGGTCTCGAAGGCGATGATGCTGGAGACCGGGGACTTGCGCTTGTTGAGGTGGTCGACGTAGTCGGCCAGACCGCGCTCGTAGTAGAAGGACTGCTCCAGCACCCGCTCGCCGTTGCCGGAGCTGTGCAGCTCGTCGGCGCTGTCGGCGTCGGACTCGATCGTGCCGTCCTCGACGGCCTCGGCGATGGCGGAGGCCTCCGGACGCTCGTCACGCAGCTCGATGCGCAGGCCCTTGTTGAGGAACGCGGTCTCGCGGAAGTGGCTCGAGATGGTCTCGAGGTTGTAGTCGGTCGACTCGAAGATGTCGCTCGAGGCGAGCCAGGAGATCGTGGTGCCGGTGCGCTCGCCCTCCTCGAGCTCGCGCACCTCGCGCAGGTCGTAGTCGGGTACGCCGCGGGTGAACTCCTGCTCCCACAGCCGGCCCCGGTTCTTGATCTCCATGTGGAGCTTGGTCGAGAGCGCGTTCACCACGGAGGAGCCGACGCCGTGCAGACCGCCGGAGACCTTGTAGCCGCCACCACCGAACTTGCCGCCGGCGTGCAGCACGGTCAGCGCCAGGGTCGCAGCGGGGATCTCCTGGCCGGCCGCGGTGTCGGTCGGGATGCCTCGGCCGTTGTCGGCGACGCTCACCCAGCCGTCCTCGCGCAGCGTCACCTTGATGGTGTCGCAGTAGCCGGCGAGCGCCTCGTCGACCGCGTTGTCCACGATCTCCCAGATCAGGTGGTGCAGGCCGCGGGAGCCCGTCGAGCCGATGTACATACCCGGTCGTTTGCGGACCGCTTCGAGCCCTTCGAGGACCTGAATGGCAGACGCGTCGTATTCGACTCCGTCTGTGGTCTTGTCGTCCGGCATAGGAGTCGTCTGGTCGGCAGCGGTCACCGGTGCGATCCACCTGTCATTTCGGTCCGGATTCGGACGTGGTGTCGGTCGGGCATGCAACGGGCCGACCAGCGCCGGGGAAGTAAAACCTAGGACGATCGACCCAACCTCTATGTTACCCCGTAGAACCCCGGATTCCACGCATGCGGCCTTTCCTGAGGGGCAACTGTGACCGAAATAGCCGTCTGTACGTCTCCTGACGGCATCTCTGCGCTCCCAGCAGGGGGCTCGGTGAGTCCCTATACATCCGGAGGGCGTCCAGAGCGGCAGATCGCGGCTCACGCACCGAGCCTCGAACACATGTTCACGACCCGCTCTCAGCCGTAGGTGTCGCGCGGTCCGCGGCCGTCGCGTACGCCTCGGGGACCCTTCTTCCACGAGGGCAGATGCGGGCCGAGCACCTCGATGACGAGGACGGTGCCGTGGCCCAGCTCCTCGTTGAGACGCTTCACCAGGTTGGGCGCCAGCAGCTTGAGCTGGGTGGCCCAGGCGGTGGAGTCGGTGCGTACGGACAGCTTGCCGTCAGCGTAGGACTCCGGGGTGGTGTGGTCGGCGATCTCCTCGCCGACGATGTCCGGCCAGCGGGCCATCACGCCGTGGACGCGCAGCGAGGTGTCCCAACCGTGGTCGTTGACCATCCGGCTCACCACCGAGTCGATGAGCTGGGGGTCGCGGTCGTCGGGCCGGGCACCGGAGACCGTGCCACGCCGGGTGGCGTTGTCCGGCGCACGCCGCTTCTTCCGCATCCCCGCCTTCGGGGCGGGCATCTTCGCGGTGGCGCGGGTCAGGGAGCGGGCGAGGTCGAGGCCGTCGGGGCGCTTCTCGGGTTCCTCCTCACCGCCTTCGGCGGTGGTCTCGACAAGCTCGACCACCGGGTCCTCGTCACTCACCGCGGGTCACCTCCCCGGCCGTGACGTGGTAGCGGGCACCGGCGAGCGCAGCGGGTACGTCCTCGGGAACCGCCGCGGTGACCAGGACCTGCTCGGCGTCGGCGACCAGCTCGGCCAGCTGGACCCGGCGCTGGCTGTCGAGCTCGGCGAAGACGTCGTCGAGGATCAGGATCGGGTCGTCGCCATCGGCTCGCAGCAGGTCGTACGCCGCCAACCGGAGCGCCAGTGCGAACGACCAGGACTCGCCGTGGCTGGCGTAGCCCTTCACCGGGAGCCGCTCGGAGCCGGCGCTGATGTGGAGGAGCAGGTCGTCGCGGTGGGGACCGACGAGGCTGATGCCGCGGTCGAGCTCGTCCTTCTGGCGGCGGGCCAGCTCCTCGAGGATCGCCTGGCGGAGCGTCTCGACGGTCGGAGTGGTCTCGACAGGCTCGACCACCGGCTTGTAGGTGATCTCGGCGTCGTCCCGGCTCGCGCCGCGGGCGACCGTCTCATAGGCCTTGCCGACGTACGGCTTCAACGCTTCGACCAGGGAGAGCCGCTGGGCGAGGATCTCGGCACCGATGCCGGCGAGGTGGTCGTCCCAGACGGCCAGGGTGGCGAGCGCACCCTCGCGAGCGGATCCGCGCGCGAGGCCGGCGGTCTTCAGCAGCGAGTTGCGCTGCTTGAGGACGCGGTCGTAGTCGCTGCGTACGCCTGCCAGGCGGGGTGCGCGCAGGATCATCAGGTCGTCGAGGAAGCGCCGCCGGTCGGAGGGGTCCCCCTTGACGAGGGTCAGGTCCTCGGGGGAGAAGACGACGGTGCGGACCAGGCCGACCAGGTCGCGCGTGCGGGGGAGCGGGCTCTTGTTGATCCGGGCCTTGTTGGCGCGGCCGGCGTTGATCTCGACCTCGAGCGTCGCGGTGCGACCGTCACGGACGACGGCGGCGCGCACGACCGCCTGCTCGGCGCCGGCCCGGACCAGCGGCGCATCCGTGGCGACCCGGTGGGACTGCAGACGGGAGAGATAGTCGATGGCCTCGACCAGGTTGGTCTTGCCCTGGCCGTTCCGCCCGACGAAAGCGGTGACGCCCGCCTCCAACGGGACCTCGACGTTCGGATAGGAGCGGAAGTCATGCAGAGAGAGGTGTGAGACGTACATCGGGTTTCCTCTCTCGTTAAGGTGCCTGCATGACCCAGTCTCCCAACCCGTACGGTCCGCCTCCAGGGCAACCCGCCCATGGAGCGCCCGGCGGGCCGTTTTACGTGTCGATGATGGGTGAGGTCTATGGGCCCTACCCCGTCGAGCAGCTCGCTCAGATGGCGGCCGCGGGCCAGATCAAGGCCGATACGCCGGCCAGCCTCGGCGCCGCGCAGCAGTGGTTTCCCGTGAAACAGATCCCGGGCGTCTTCTCGCGCAGCGAGTGGCTCGTAGCACTGCTGCTCTCGATCTTCCTGGGTACGCTGGGCGTCGACCGCTTCTATGTCGGGCAGATCGGCCTCGGCATCCTCAAGCTGGTCACCTGCGGTGGTCTCTATGTCTGGTGGATCATCGACGTCATTCTCATCGCTACCCGAAAGTTCTCCGATGCCGACGGCAGACCTCTTGCCTGAGCGGAGTCACCGCTTGCACGACCGCCTCGCGGCGGTGAGCTCCACGGAGGTCACCGCCGCCATCGGCATCGGCGGGATCGTGGTCGCCGCGCTCCTGCCCGCCGGCGGTATCGAGGACGGCCCGGTGCTCTGCCCGTTCCGCGCCCTCACCGGGCTACCCTGCCCCGGCTGCGGCCTGACCCGGTCCTGGGTCTACCTGATGCACGGCGACATCGGCTCCTCCCTGGCGAGCAACTGGTTCGGGCCGGTGCTCATCCTGGCCGTCGTCCTCCTGGCCGTGGTCTCGGTCCGCTCCCGGCTCGCCGGGAAGCGCCCGACCGACCTCGACAAGCTCGTGAAGAGCCGCGTCGTCCTCGGCCTCTTCGCGCTCTTCGTCGCCTACGGCGCCGTCCGCCTGATCCTCACCCTGACCGGAGCAATCGACCCCATCTAGGTGGTCGAGCTTGTCGAGACCACCCCCGCGCAAGCGGGTGGCTGGAATCAGGCCTCGGACTCCGAGATCACCGCGTGCCCGCCGAACCCGTTGCGCATCGCGGCGATCGCCTTCATGGCGTGGTCGTCCTCCTGCCGCGAGACGAACCGCGCGAACAGCGAGGCCGAGATGGCCGGCATCGGGACGGCGTTCTCGATCGCTGCCTCGACGGTCCAGCGACCCTCGCCGGAGTCGTCGGCGTAGCCCTTGATCTTGTCGAGGTGCTCGTCGGCACGCAGCTGGTCGACGAGCAGATCGAGCAGCCAGGAACGTACGACCGTGCCGGTGCGCCACGAGGCGAAGATCTCGGGGACGTTGTCGACGATGTCGACCTTGTCGAGGAGCTCCCAGCCCTCGGCGTAGGCCTGCATCATCGCGTACTCGATGCCGTTGTGGACCATCTTGGAGAAGTGGCCGGCCCCCGGGGTGGAACCGCAATGGACCAACCCGTCCTCGGTGCCGGTCGGCTTGAGCGCCTCGAATGCGGGCATCACCTTGGCGGCGTTCTCCTCGGAGCCGCCGTACATCAGGGCGTAGCCGTTCTGCAGACCCCAGACACCGCCGGAGACACCGCAGTCGACGAAGCCGATGCCGTTCTCGGCCAGGCTCGCGGCGTTCTTGGCGTCATCGGTGTACTTCGAGTTGCCGCCGTCGACCACGAGGTCGCCCTCGCCGAGGAGCTCCTTGAGCTCGGCGATCGTGGAACGCGTCGGGTCGCCCGCCGGGACCATCACCCAGACCACCTTGGGACTGGGGAGCGCCTCGACCAGCTCCGCGAGACTCGCCACGTCGGCGAGGTCCGGGTTGCGGTCGTATCCGACGACCGTGTGACCAGCCTCCCGCAGCCGGGTGCGCATGTTGCCACCCATCTTGCCGAGACCCACGAGTCCGATGTGCATACGAGATTTCCTATCCACGGTGGTCGAGCTTGTCGAGACCACACTACGAGCAACAGCTGTCAGGAAAGCAGGCGCCTCGGCATCAGCAGGTAGCGGAACCCCGGGTCCTCGCCGCCCTCGGCCGGCTTGCCGCTGATCACCACGGGCTTGGGAGCCTGGGTGAACGCGAGCTCGACGACCTGCTGGTCGATGGCCCCCAGCCCGTCGAGGAGGAACTGCGGGTTGAACCCGGTCGTCAGCCCCTCACCCTCCATGGTCGCCTCGATCGACTCGGAGGCCTGGGCCTCGTCGCCGGAACCCGCGTCGAGGGTGAGGACGCCGTCCTCGAAGACCATCTGGACCGCGGTGTTGCGCTCGGCGACCAGGGCGACGCGCTTGACCGACTCGATCAGTGAGGCCTTGTCGACCAGCGCGGTGGTCAGGTGCTCGGCGGGGAACAGGCTGCGCACCTTCGGGAACTCACCGTCGAGGAGGCGCGTCGTGGTGCGACGTACGCCGCCCGCGGCCGCGCCCTCGAAGCCGATGATGCCTTCGCCGGTGCCGGTGGTGGACAGCGCGAGGGTGACCTCGCTGCCGCTGGTCAGCGACTTGGCGGTGTCACCGAGGACCTTCGCCGGCACCAGGGCCGCCAGGCTCTCGTCGGGAGTCGCCGGGTTCCACTCGAGCTCGCGGTGGGAGAGCCGGAAGCGGTCGGTGGCGAGCAGCGAGATCGTGGAGCCCTCGATCTCGAGCCGCACGCCGGTCAGCACCGGGAGCATGTCGTCGCGACCGGCAGCGGTCACGGCCTGGGCGACGGCGTGGGCGAACAGCTCCGACTTCACCGTTCCGGCCGCGGTCGGCATCTCCGGCAGGGTCGGGTAGTCCTCGACCGGCATCGTCTGGAGACTGAACCGCGCGCTCCCGCAGGTGAGCGAGACGCGGGAACCGTCGGTGACCATCTCGACCGGCTTGGCCGGAAGGCTGCGGCAGATGTCGGCGAGCAGCTTGCCGGAGACCAGTGCCTTGCCCTCGTCGGCGACCTCGGCCGAGAGTGTCGCCCGCGCGGAGGTCTCGTAGTCGAATGTCGAGAGCACCAGGCCCTCGTGGCCCGCCTCGATCAGGAGACCTGAGAGCACCGGGGTGCTGGGGCGGACCGGAAGGCTGCGGGCAGCCCAGGCGACAGCATCCGCGAACACGTCGCGGTCGACGCGGAACTTCACGATGACCTGTCCTTCTTCTAACTCGACATCGGGGCGTATGAGGACATGCGCTCCGGGCTGTGCTTGAACCCTTGGGGAAGACGACACCGGTTCCGGAACGCCCCCGCGTTGACATGACCTGGAGTACGCATCCTGCCACGGACCGCCGACAACCGGTAAGCGCTCAGCTGTGTCGGGTCTGCACAGGCGCACCTGTGCACTCGCTTCGCCGAGCGGGTTGTCCCCAGGGAAGGGCGTTCGTGGAATTTCACGGAGGATCCATGGATATAAATAGTTTCGTACGTCGTAAGAGCATCTGTGGGAAATGTGGATGAGCGGCGTCTTCCCTGGTCATCCCAGGAAATGTGATTCCACAGGGGATGTGGACGCCATGCTGAAATGACGCACGTCACTGTGGGCTGTGGAGAGTTGTCGGCCCGTTCGAGTGTTTTGTGCACAGGCCATCCCCTTTTCCATCCCATTTGAACCGCCGGTTCTCCACAGGTTCCACCCAGGCTGTGGGCTGTGGACAACCTGGGAAATCTCGGCCTGTGGGTTTTGGAAATCTCAAAACGCGAACAGCCCACCACGAGGACGACGCGCCTGAGGGCCTGGCGGGAGGACGCAAAAGACCGGTGGTCGAGCCTGTCGAGACCACCCCGTGAGCCACGGTCGGGCGGTCTCGGCAAGCTCGACCACCGGTGGTGGGGTCGCTGCCGCGTACGTTCTTGTTCGGCTCTAGGCCTGACGCGCCTGCATCTTGACGCGGTTGGTGAGCTCGGAGACCTGGTTGAAGACGGCCCGGCGCTCGGCGAGCAGCTGGTTGATCTTGCGCTCGGCGTACATGACGGTGGTGTGGTCGCGGCCGCCGAAGTGCTTGCCGATCTTGGGCAGGGAGTCCTCGGTGAGCTCGCGACACAGATACATGGCGATCTGGCGGGCCATGACGAGGTGGCGCCCACGCGAGGGTCCGGTGAGCTCGTCGATCGACAGCCCGAAGTAGGCGGCGGTCTGGGCGATGATGAGGCCGGCGGTGATCTCGGGCTCGCCGCCCTCGGGGATCAGGTCCTTGAGGACGATCTCGGCCAGCGTCAGGTCGACGTCCTGGCGGTTGAGGTTGGCGAAGGCCGTCACCCGGATCAGGGCACCCTCGAGCTCACGGATGTTGGTCTGGATCTTGCTCGCGATGAACTCGAGCACGTCCGGCGGCGCGGTGAGCCGCTCCATGGCGGCCTTCTTCCGAAGGATCGCGATGCGGGTCTCGATGTCGGGCGGCTGGACGTCGGTGATCAGACCCCACTCGAACCGGTTGCGCAGTCGGTCCTCCAGCGCCTCGAGCCGCTTGGGCGGACGGTCGGAGGTGAGCACGATCTGCTTGTTGGCGTTGTGGAGCGTGTTGAAGGTGTGGAAGAACTCCTCCTGCGTCTGAGTCTTCCCCTCCAGGAACTGGATGTCGTCGATCAGCAGGACGTCGACATCGCGGTAGCGCCGCTTGAACCGGTCCTGCCGGTCGTCGCGGATCGCGTTGATGAACTCGTTGGTGAACTCCTCCGAGCTGACGTAGCGCACCTTCGCCCCGGAGTAGAGGCTCCGCACGTAGTGGCCGATCGCGTGCAGCAGGTGGGTCTTGCCCAGGCCGGACTCGCCGTAGACGAGCAGCGGGTTGTACGCCTTGCCGGGCGCCTCGCTGACCGCGACCGCGGCCGCGTGCGGGAACCGGTTGGAGGACCCGATGACGAACGTCTCGAAGGTGTACTTCGGGTTCAGGCGGGTCTCGAGGACGTTGTGGCTCGGCTCGCTCGGCCGTGTGGGCGGACCCGGGACGAGGGGACGCGGCGGGACCGGCTCCTCGACGGGAGCCACCGGAGGCGCCGGGGGATTTGTCGACATGTCGCCATACCCGGGGCGTACGTCGTCATGCGCCGCGGGCGGCGCCGGCTGCTGAGCGGGAGGCGGAGCGATGGGAGCCTGCGGGGCCGCGTACGCCGCGGGAGCACCCGGCTCGTCGTGCGGCGCGGTCGCCGGCGGGACGCCGGGGATCAGTCCGGGCGAGTTGGGCGGGTAGACCGACTGGTGCGGGAACGCCGACTGGTGCGGGAAGGCCGACTGCTGTTGCAGGGCAGCAGCGGCGGCCGCGTCCGCGGCGGCGATCTCCCGTTCGGAGATCATGATCGCCTGGGTGTCGGGATCCGGTGTCACGTCGAGATCGGGGTTCACGGTGACCGCGATGCGGATCTCGCGCTGGAAGATCTCGCCCAGCGACCGCTCCAGGGAGCCACGCAGGCGGCCCTCGATCTGGTTGCGGGTGAAGTCGTTGGGGACCTCGACGATCGCGGTCGACCCGTGCAGGGTGAGCGGCTCGCTGTCCCGGAGCCAGGCCCGCTGGTTCGGGGGGAGCTCGGCGACCACCTTCGTCCATGCGGACTGGAGATCTGGCTGTGGTTCTGGCGCTAGGCCGGAGTGCTCCACAGGTTCCTGCCTTCCCTGATGGCTCGGGTGGGTGGTCGTGTATTGATGCAGCCTGGACTGATGCAGCGGTCTGGTCTACATCCTCCACAGACTTTTCCACAAGCTGTGGAGCATCCCCGAATGTAGGCATCGGAGATCAACCGAGACACGTCGCCGCTCTCGAGAATCCGACCGTTTCGGCAGGTCAGGTGGGAAATCTAGTTCCCAGCGTGGCATCCCCCCGAATGCGGCCGATGCTCCTGACGATGTGCAGGGAAACCTCGGTAGAGGACGAAGTTACCGGCTGGCGAGGGTCACGGGCAACCCGTCCTCCACAGGTTGGGGGCGAATCACAGAGGTGTGATAGGGCGTGAGTTTGACCGTGGTTTCGCGATCCACGTACCGTTGCTAGGTCGCCCGGAATCTACGGGTGCCGCATGTCCACGCCTTGGTCGCCGAGGCGCGGACGGGCGGTGCTTGTTGAAACGGCCCACCTGGAACCACCGAGGGCGACCCCCCCCTGATGACCCGCCGGTGAGCAGCCGGCCACCACACAACTAAGGAAGCACCCCGTGAGCAAGCGTACTTACCAGCCGAACAACCGCCGCCGTCACAAGACGCACGGTTTCCGCCTGCGCATGCGCACCCGTGCCGGCCGTGCCATCCTCGCGACGCGCCGCCGCAAGGGTCGCAAGAGCCTGACCGTCTGAGGCCGCGGCCTCAGCCACCACGCGCGTGTTGCCGCGGCGCCACCGACTGATCGATTCGTCGGGCTTCAAGGAAGCAGTACGACGGGGCAAGCGCGCGGGCTCGAAGAGCCTGGTGGTCCACCTGCTCGTCCCCGGCACCGGCACGGATGCCGACCGGGAGACCGAGCCGCAGGTGGGCTTCGTGGTGAGCAAGGCCGTAGGTCCGGCCGTCGTCCGGAATCGTGTGAAGCGCAGACTGCGTCATCAGGCCCGGGAGTCCCTGAGCGGACTCCCGGGCTCTGCTGTGCTTGTGGTCCGTGCACTTCCCGCTGCTGCCGACGCCGACTACGACGCCCTGGGCGCCGATCTGCGGCGCTGCCTGGAGCGAGTGCTCCGATGAGGGCGCTGGTGCGTGGAGTGAACGCCGCGGTGGCGTACGTCTTGATCGGACTGCTTCACGTGTGGCGGACTCTCATCAGCCCGCTCTACGGCGACGTGTGTCGCTACTACCCGTCGTGCTCGGCGTACGGGCTCGAGGCTGTCAGGACGCACGGCCCCTGGCGCGGGAGCTGGCTGACGGCGCGCCGTCTGGCCCGCTGCGTCCCCTGGGCGAAGACCCGGGGCTTCGATCCCGTACCCACCCCGCAGAAAATGCGAAGAGACCCTGAAGACCTTGTCCGTGTAAGTGCGGACTCCCCAAACCGAGGAGCCTGATTCCGTGGGAGCCATAGGCGATCTGTTCGGATGGATCGCAACACCGCTGTATTACGCCATCTCGGGCATCCTGCTCGTATGGCAGAAGGCGTTCTCGTACGTCATTCCGTCTGAAGGTTGGCAGTGGGCCCTGGCCATCGTCGGCCTGACCGTGACCATCCGCGCGATGCTGATCCCGCTGTTCGTCAAGCAGATCAACTCCAGCCGGAACATGCAGCTGCTGCAGCCGAAGGTGAAGGAGCTGCAGAAGAAGTACGGTCACGACCGCGAGAAGCTCGCCAACGAGACCATGAAGCTCTACAAGGACTCGGGCACCAACCCGTTCGCGTCCTGCCTGCCGCTGCTGCTGCAGATGCCGATCTTCTTCGTGCTGTTCCGCATGCTCGAGCACGCCTCGGACGGTATCGGCAAGGGATTCCTGAGCGACGAGGCCGCGCACGAGTTCGCGACGTCGACCTGGCTCGGCTCGCTGCTGTCGGACCAGTTCACGACGGCCGACCACATGAGCACGTACTTCCTGACCGGGTTCCTGGTCGTGGCAATGATCGCCACCACCTTCCTCACGCAGCGTCAGCTGATGTCGAAGAACATGCCGGCCGACGCCATGACCGGTCAGTACGCCCAGCAGCAGAAGCTGCTGCTCTACGTGCTGCCCGTCGTGTTCGCCGTCGGTGGTATCGCCTTCCCGGTCGGAACGATCCTCTACTGGACCTCCTCCAACCTGTGGACGATGGGCCAGCAGTTCTACGTGATCCGCAACAACCCCGCACCGGGGACGCCGGCGTTCGACGCCAAGCAGGAGCGCGACCGGGAGAAGCGCCGTAAGAAGGGCCAGCCCGAGGCGGAGATCGACATCGCCGAGGCCAACGAGGCGGCGGCCGAGAAGCGTCCGGCGCAGCGCACCCAGCCCAAGAGCCAGACCAGGAGCCAGCGGAAGAAGGCCGGCACGAGCGCCGGTCGCTCCACGACCCAGAAGGACGGGGGAACCAAGTGACGACTCAGGATGTGAGCGAGACCGTGACTGAGACTGTGGAGGAGGTCAGCGACGAGACGCGCCTCAAGCAGCTCGAGCAGGAAGGTGACATCGCGGCGGACTACCTCGAGGAGCTGCTCGACATCGCCGATCTCGACGGGGACCTCGACATGGACGTCGAGGGCGACCGTGCAGCCGTCTCGATCGTCGGGGGCGACCTGCAGCAGCTGGTCGGCCGCCACGGCGAGGTCCTGGACGCGCTCCAGGAGCTGACCCGGCTCGCCGTCTACCGCGAGACCGGCGAGCGGTCCCGCCTGATGCTCGACGTCGGTGGTTACCGTGCCGACCGTCGCTCGACGCTCATGGCGCTCGCCGAGGAGACCGTCGCGAAGGTCAAGGAGTCCGGTGCCCCGGTCTCGCTGAAGCCGATGTCGCCCTTCGAGCGGAAGGTCGTCCACGACGCCGTCGCCGCCGCCGGGCTCACCTCGGAGTCCTCCGGTGTCGAGCCGCGGCGTTACGTGGTCGTCCTGCCTGAGTGACGCTGAGACAAAGAGAATCGCCCCTCGTGCCGTGTGGCACGAGGGGCGATCTCTTTGTGTGGCCGTTTCACGTGGAACGGCGCCAGGGCTAGGACCAGTAGACGACGACCCGGTCACCGACGCGGATCTGGTCGAAGACCCACGCGATCGACGACTTGTTGCGTACGTTCACGCAGCCGTGGGAGCAGCCGTTGTAGCCGCGGGCGGCGAAGTCGGACGAGTAGTGCACCGCCTGGCCGCCGTTGAAGAACATCGCGTACGGCATCGGCGTGTGGTAGATCGAGGAGACGTGGTTGCGGCTCTTCCGGTAGACCTTGAACGCGCCCTCGCGGGTCTTGGTGTCGGAGCAGCCGAAGCGGGCGTCCATCGCCCGGACGATCTTGCCGGCGCGTACGTAGCGCATCCGGCGGTCGGTCTTGTCGACGCAGAGCACGCGGCCGGTGAGGCAGCGACGGTCGAGGTTGTAGAGCGCCGCGTCGGTCGGCGTGCTCGTCAGTGAGCGGAGCCGGTCGAGGGTGCGCTGGTTGACCTTGCCGGTGACGGTCAGACGCTGGTTGCGCTGGAAGACCTTCACCGCGCCGGTCGTCTTCGAACCGTAGTTGCCGGTGACCCGACCGCTGTAGATGCGCCGCTCCTTGAGGCGGGCCTGGATCCTGCGCACCCCGATCCCGGTCGAGCCCTGCTGATAGAGCGCCTTGTACGCCGTGTGCAGACCGATCTGCCCGACGGAGGCCGACGGCGCGCTGGCCTGGGCGCTGCTCGGCGCCGCGATCGAGCCCAGGGAGAATCCCAGGGCGAGGATGGTGGTGAGGAAGATCGCCACCGGGGTTCTACGGACGTTCACATCAGCTCCGTGGGTCATGGATGGTGGCCCGGTCGCACGGGCTCCTGGAGTCGCACCCCGAGTGCGACCTGTTACGACTAAGACGTTCGAGCAGCGTGCGCGGTTGCATCAGATTCGCGAGGCTGCTCGCGGACTTTAGCGCACCCGACGCCCCCACGACGCCTTTCAGAACCCTTCCGCGGATTCGTTGGGCCGACGTTCTTCCACGCGTCTCCAGCTGGGTGTGTTTCACGTGAAACTGTCGACATCAGGGCGCGTGGGAAGGTGACTTCGGTGGTCTCGACAAGCTCGACCACCAACCCTGCCGAGACGACGTGGGCGGTCGGTCATCGAGCTTGCCGAGATGACGTACGTGGGGTGCCGGAGTGGTGGTCTCGACAAGCTCGACCACCGGGGTCGGCCACCAACCCCGCCGACACGACGTGCGGGATTGGTCATCGAGCTTGTCGAGATGACCGTAGGCGCGACAGCGGGTCTCGTGGTCTCGACAGGCTCGACCACCGGGGTCGGCCACCAACCCCGCCGACACGACGTGCGGGATTGGTCATCGAGCTTGTCGAGATGACCTCGGGTGGGGCCGCGGGTCTCGTGGTCTCGACAGGCTCGACCACCGGGTGGGTCATCGAGCTTGTCGAGATGACCCTTGCTGCCGAGAGGGTCAGGGGTGGGGGGTCGTCGAGGTGTTGGCCAGGCGGGGGAGTTCGCCGGGCTTGCCTCTGACGAGCGCCAGTCGCTTGGCCCGGCTCCAGTTCTGGATCTGTTTCTCCCGCAAGAAGGCGTGCTCCACGTCGTCGTACTGCTCGTACCAGACCAGCTCCACAGGCAGTCGATGGCGGGTGTACTCCGAGCCGAGGCCGACGCGATGCTCGGATAAGCGGCGCTCGAGGTCTGTCGTGCTCCCGACGTAGAGCGTTCGGTCGGCGCAGAGAAGCATGTAGGTGTAAGCCATGTCCTCATCATGAGCGGGACCACCGACAGTCCGGAGGTCGAGCTTGTCGAGACCTCTGCACCAAAGGTGCTCTCGACAGGCTCGGCCACCGGGGCATGGGGAGTTCTTGGTTGTGCGTTTCACGTGAAACAGTTTGTGTGTGAGCGAGGAACGTGGGGACGTGGGTGGTCTGGGCGGGCTCGACCCTCGGGCGGAGAAGGTCTTTCCGACTGATCGGTTGGAGCTCGCGGAAAGGTACGCCGCCTGGCTCGCCGACGCGGGAGTGGTGCGCGGGCTGATCGGGCCACGGGAGGTTCCGCGGCTGTGGGATCGGCACATCCTCAACTGCGCCGTGCTGGGGGAGGTGATCCCCGAGGGAGTTGCGGTGGCGGACATCGGGTCGGGCGCGGGACTCCCTGGTCTGGTTCTCGCGATCGCCCGTCCGGATCTGCAGATCACGCTGATCGAGCCGCTGCTGCGGCGTACGACCTTTCTCGAGGAGGTCGCCGAGGATCTCGGGCTCGAGAACGTTACGGTGCTGCGGGGGAGGGCGGATGCCTTCCACGGCGAGCTCGGGTTCGACGTCGTGACCTCACGAGCCGTCGCCGGCCTGGGCAAGCTGCTCGACTGGTCGATGCCGTTGGTCGTTCCCACCGGCGCGCTCGTCGCGATGAAGGGGTCGAGCATCGAGGCGGAGATCGACGAGGCCGACGCGGCGCTGAAGAAGTGGGGATGCGCGCCGCCGACGGTCTCGGAGCTCGGTGTAGGCGTTTTGGAGACGACAACTGTCGCGGTTCGGGTGGTTTGGTCGGATCCCGCACGGGTAGATTGGCCGCCGGTCCCGAAGGGCGGCGGCCAGAAGGGGCCCAAGGGCGGGTCCCGCAAGAAGAGCCGCCGCCGCTGAAGGTGGTCGAGCTTGTCGAGACCACGAGCTTTCGGGCGTGAGACGTCATCTCGACAAGCTCGATGACCGAACGATGAGGATGAGGAAACATGCCGTACGACGACGAGAGCGCACAGAACGCCGTTTCACGTGAAACCGACGAACCGGTGTCGATCAGGCTCCGTACGGCCGGGGACATCGCGTCCTTCGAGAACGACTTCGCCACGGAGGCGACGCCGCTGGCAGCCGCTGCCGAGCACACGCTCCTGGCGCGTGGCGCGGCGAGCAACCGGCCGCCGCTGCCGCGCCCGGCGAGCACCCGGGTGATCGTCTCCGCGAATCAGAAGGGTGGCGTCGGCAAGACCACCTCGACGGTGAACATAGCCGCGGCGCTCGCTCAGCTCGGTCAGAAGGTGCTGGTCATCGACCTCGACCCGCAGGGCAACGCCTGCACCGCGTTCGACGTCGACCACTTCCAGGGCACACCGGGCACGTACGAGGTCCTGGTCGAGGGGGCCACTCTCGAGGACGTCGTCGTGCCGGTCCCGAAGCTCGAGGGCCTCGAGCTGGTGCCGGCGACCATCGACCTGGCCGGCGCCGAGGTCGAGCTCGTCGAGGAGGACGGACGTGAGCAGCGCCTGAAGCAGGCGCTGGCCAAGTCCCCCCGAGTCGGTGACGCGGAGGACCGGTGGGACTACGTCCTGATCGACTGCCCGCCGTCGCTGGGCCTGCTCACGGTCAACGCGCTCGTCGCGAGCACCGAGGTCATGATCCCGATCCAGGCGGAGTACTACGCGCTGGAGGGTCTGGGCCAGCTCCTCAAGACGGTCGAGATGGTGCGCGCCGCGCTCAACCCGACGCTCAGGGTCTCCTCGATGCTGATCACGATGTACGACGCCCGCACCCGCCTCGCGTCGCAGGTCGCCGAGGAGGTGCGTGAGCACTTCGGCGACACGGTCATGCGCACCTTCATCCCCCGCGCCGTGCGCGTGTCCGAGGCGCCCTCGTTCGGCCAGACGGTGATGACGTACGACCCCGGCTCGCCGGGTGCGCTGAGCTATCTCGAGGCCGCCAAGGAGCTTGCCAAACAGGGCGAGCACTGAGGTGATCGAGCCTGTCGAGACCACTCACGAACCGGGCAGAACACCGGTGGTCGAGCCTGTCGAGACCACCCGCAAAGCGGACGGAACACCGGTGGTCGAGCTTGTCGAGACCACCCGCAAAGCAGCAAGAATCTGACATGGGGGACATGAAGAAATGAGTAAGCAGCCGCCGAAGCGTGGTCTCGGACGAGGTCTGGGCTCACTGATCCCGACCGCTCCTCCTGCTGGTGGGAACGAGTCGGCGGACAGCGCCCCTGTCCAGCCTGACGTCCGGCATTCGGACCTTTCCGCTGGAGCGACTTCTGGCCCCTCCGTGGACCCCGGGTCCACCGACTCGACGGAAGGCCGCCAGATCCAGAATTCGGATCTGGCGCCCGTCGACGGCGCGTATTTCGCCGAGCTGCCGGTCAAGCAGATCCATCCGAACCACGTGCAGCCTCGTCAGGTCTTCGACGAGGAGGCGATGGCCGAGCTGGTCCACTCGATCGAAGAGATCGGCCTTCTGCAGCCCATCGTCGTCCGGAAAGTCGCGACCGACTCCTACGAGCTGGTCATGGGTGAGCGCCGGTGGCGCGCGACGCAGCAGGCCGGCCTCGATGTCATCCCGGCGATCGTCCGCGAGACCGACGACACCGACATGCTCCGGGACGCGCTCCTGGAGAACCTGCACCGCTCACAGCTGAATCCGCTCGAAGAGGCGGCTGCCTACCAGCAGCTGCTCAACGACTTCGAGTGCACCCACGACGAGCTCGCCCAGCGGATCGGTCGGTCGCGGCCGCAGATCTCCAACACGATCCGGCTGCTGAAGCTGTCTCCGTCGGTCCAGCGCCGGGTCGCCGCCGGCGTGCTCTCGGCGGGTCATGCCCGGGCACTGCTCGCGGTCGACGGCGAGGCGCAGCAGGACAAGCTCGCTCAGAAGGTGGTCGCGGAAGGCATCTCCGTACGCGGCCTCGAGGAGATCGTCGCCCTGGGCGACCCGGACGGCGACGCCTTCGCGACGCCGCGTGTCAGGCGAGCCAAGCCGACGGCTCCTGGGCTCAAGGAGATCTCCGACAAGCTCTCGGACCGCTTCGACACTCGGGTCAAGGTCGATCTGGGCCGCTCCAAGGGGAAGATCACCGTCGAGTTCGCCACGCTGGACGACCTACGCCGCATCGTCGAGCTGATGTCGCCCGCATCCGACGAAGCCGTTTAGCCATCAAGCGCTAAAGCGCTTTGTCGACAAATAGCTAGAGGGATTTCGAGCCGGTCATCGAGCCTGTCGAGATGACGCTCGGTGACGGTCATCGAGCCTGCCGTGATGACCTCGGAAGAGGTCTCCGAGAGGCCCGACCGACGAGAGCCGACCTACTGCGTGTTCGTCGAGGGGTGCTCGGCGCCGCGGATGGGAAGACCAGGGATGGGGCCGGTGGCACCGAACGTCTCCAGGAGCTCCATCTCGGCCTCGATGACACCCGCCAGGCGCCGTACGCCTTCTCGGATCCGCTCCGGGGTGGGATAGCAGTAGGAGATCCGCATCGAGGAGGCGCCGAAGCCGTCGGCGAAGAAGCCGGTGCCGGGGACGAACGCGACGCGCGAGGTGACGGCACGAGGCAGCATCGCCTTGCTGTCGATGCCGGAGGGGAGCGTCAGCCAGACGAAGAAGCCGCCGTCGGGCTTGGTCCAGGTGCACGCCGCGGGCATGTAGTCCTCGAGCGCGTCGAGCATGGCGTCGCGGCGCTCGCGGTACATCTCCCGCATCTCCTTGATCTGACCCTGCCAGTCGTGGTTGGCGAGGTAGGCGGAGACGGCCATCTGGTTGAACGGCGGCGGACAGAGCGTCGCGGACTCCTGGGCCAGGACCAGCTTCTCGCGGATCGCGGAGGGCGCCAGCGCCCAGCCGACCCGCAGGCCGGGGGAGAACGTCTTGGAGAAGGAGCCGAGGTAGATGACACCCGGGTCCTGCGCGCGCATCGCCGGGCGGGGCTCGTCGTCGAAGCCGAGGAGACCGTACGGGTTGTCCTCCAGGACCAGGATGTCGTGGCGCCGGCAGATCTCGAGGATCTCGGTGCGGCGCTCGGGCGTCATGGTGACGCCGGTCGGGTTCTGGAAGTTCGGGATCGTGTAGAGGAACTTCACCTTGCGGCCCGCGGACTTGGTGGACACGATCGCCTGCTCGAGCGCGCTCGGGATCAGGCCGTCGGCGTCGACCTCGGCGTGCACGATGTCGCACTGGTAGCCCTTGAAGACACCGAGAGCCCCGACGTACGAAGGAGCCTCGCAGATCACCACGTCACCGGGGTCGCAGAAGACGCGGGTGACCAGGTCGACGGCCTGCTGGGAGCCGACGGTGACGACGACGTCGTCGGGGTGGGCCTCGATCCCCTCCAGGCGCATCACCTCGCAGATCTGCTCACGCAGAACGGGATCGCCCTGACCGCCGCCGTACTGCAGCGCGGTCGGACCCTGGGTCAGGATCAGGTCCTTGATCGAGTCGCCGACCACGTCCAGCGGGAGGCTGGAGATGTTGGGCATGCCGCCGGCCAGCGAGACGACCTCCGGGCGCGCTGCGACTGCGAAGAGAGCTCGCACCTCCGAGACCGTCATGCCTGCCGTGCGGGCGGCGTAGCGGTCGGCGTAGGGGTCGAGGCGGGATGATGTTGCGCGCTGGGGAAGATCATTCATGGTGTCACCATCATGAAGGATCGCATACGCTGGTGACAGACCCTTAACCGATGAACAAGGGTGAGACATGGCACGCAGGATCCTTCCCCTGACGCTGGACCTCTTCGCCGAGGTCCCGGCGCCGTGCCGCGCCTGTCTGTTCTGGGAGCGCGACCCCGTCGGCCATCGCCGCGTCGACTCCGCGCAGACGATCGGGGTCAAGGAAGCCTGGATCTCCGAGGTGCTCCGCGAGTGGGGATCGTGCGGCCGGGTGGCCGTGGTGGACGGTACGCCGGTGGGCTTCGTGCTCTACGCCCCGCCGGTCTTCGTCCCGCGGGTGGCCTCGTTCCCCTCCGGACCGGTCTCAGCCGATGCCGTCCTGATGACCACGGTGTGGATCGATCCGCGTCGCGCCGGCGGCGGGATCGGCCGGATGCTGGTGCAGGGAATGGCCCGTGACCTGGTGCAACGCGGTCAGTTCCGGGCGATCGAGGCCTTCGGGGACGTGGGGCCCCTGAGCGGCATCCATGGCCGGCGTTGCGCCGCCCCCGCCGACTTCCTCGGCCGGGTCGGGTTCAAGACCCACCGTGACCACCCCACCGTCCCGCGGATGCGGATGGACCTGAAGCAGACGGTCACCTGGATCGACGACTTCGAGTCCGCCTGGGAGCGGCTGCGAGAGGTCGTACGCCCGCGCACCCACCCCTCACCCGCCTCCACCGAGCTGCACCGCGACGGCGAGTGAATGTTTCCCGTGAAACGGTAGCGGTCGTCGAGACCACGATTCCCGCCCGGTGGTCGAGCTTGTCGAGACCACCCGGCCGCAACCAGTGCCACCTGTCTCGAACACGTGCCACGTCGCCCGACGCAAGCGACGCCTCGACCGCCCGCAGCGACGCTTCGCCCGACGGGGTTGACGCCTCGGCAAAATGACGATGGCGCGCCACCGTGACAGTGGCGCGCCATCGGGTGACAGCTGTTGTCAGCCGATGAACTCCTGCAGCTCCTTGAGGAGCGCGGCCTTCGGCTTCGCGCCGACGATGGACTTCACGACCTCGCCGCCCTGGTAGACGTTGATGGTCGGGATGCCGGTGACGCGGTAGGTGGACGGGGTGACCGGGTTCTCGTCGACGTTCATCTTGGTGAAGGTGACCTTGTCACCGTGCTCGCCGGCGAGCTCCTCGAGGATCGGGGAGACCTGGCGGCACGGGCCGCACCACTCGGCCCAGAAGTCGACCAGTACGGGCTTGTCGGACTTCAGAACGGTCGAGTCGAACTCGGCGTCGGTCACGGCGGTCATGTTGTCAGCCACGATGGGTTCCTTCTCGGTAGGGACGGATTTGGGAAGTCTGTGGTCAGAACGCTGGGTCTGCGTTGCGCATTCCCGGGCGCCCGGTCATCGAGCTTGTCGAGATGACCAGGGTAGACGCGGCCATCAGGCCGAGACGGCAGCCGCCTCGGCGTGGGCCTGGTGGGCGAGGAACTTCTCCGCGTCGAGCGCGGCCTGGCAGCCGGTGCCGGCGGCGGTGATCGCCTGCCGGTAGACGTGGTCGACCAGGTCACCGGCGGCGAAGACGCCCTCGATGTTGGTGGCCGTGGAGCCGTCCTTGGTCAGGACGTAGCCCTCGTCGTCGAGGTCGACCTGGCCCACGAGCAGCTCGGACCGCGGGATGTGGCCGATCGCGATGAACAGGCCGGCGCACTCGAGCTCGCGCAGTTCGCCGGTCTTGGTGTCCTTGACCGTGATGCTCTCCACGGTGTGCTCGCCGTTGATGGACTCGACCACGGAGTTCCAGGCGATGTCGAGCTTCGGGTCCGCGAAGGCGCGCTCCTGCATGATCTTGGAGGCGCGCAGCTCGTCGCGGCGTACGAGCAGGGTGACCGAGGAGCCGAAGCGGGTCAGGAAGAGGGCCTCCTCCAGGGCGGAGTCACCGCCACCGACGACCACGATGGGCTTCTGGCGGAAGAAGAAGCCGTCGCAGGTCGCACACCAGGAGACGCCCTTGCCGGAGAGCTCGTCCTCGCGGGGCAGGCCGAGCTTCTTGTAGCCCGAGCCGGTGGCGAGGATGACGGATTTCGCGTAGTGGGTGTCGGTCGCGGTCTTGACGATCTTGACCGGCCCGGTGAGGTCCATCTCGACGACGTCGTCGGGCTCGAGCTCGGCACCGAAGCGCTCGGCCTGGGCACGCATGTTGTCCATCAGCTCCGGGCCCATGATGCCGTCACGGAAACCGGGGAAGTTCTCCACCTCGGTCGTGTTCATCAGCGCACCGCCGGCGGTCACCGACCCCTCGAAGACGAGCGGCTGCAGTCCGGCGCGGGCGCTGTAGACCGCTGCGGTGTAGCCCGACGGGCCGGAACCCACGACGATCACGTTGCGGGGGTCGGTCGGGGACGACGGGGTCGGCATCAATGGCTCCTCAGGTGTGGCTGGCGAACTGCACAACAGATCGTAGGCCACGTACATTCCAAGGCCCTGAACGCCGAGACGTCACCCGCGTCGGCCGAGGCGTCACGTACGTCGGTCGAAGCGGCACCGGTGTGACATTTCGGGCGACGGGAGCGACTTCTCGGCCGACGTAGCTGACGCCTCGGCCGACGGGACCGACGCTTCGTCAGGAGACGGGGGTGCCGAGGACCTGGACTTCCTTGACCTCGGCTCGATAGCCGCCGTCGACCTGGGGAAGACCGGTCATCCACACGAGTACGTAGCTGCCCTCGGGGGCGTCGTCGACCTTGATCTCGCCCTCGGTGCCGACGCTGCCCGTCGCGGCGGGGGCGCCGCTGGGATCATCGCTCCACGGGGAGTCACCGACGTAGATCTCGATCTCGGTGGGCTCCCCGATCATGTTGAACTTCAGGGAGTCGATGGCGTACTCGCCCTTGAGGTTGAGCACCAGGCCGATGCCGGGCTTGAGGGAACGGGGGTTGTCGGCCGGGTCACCGATCTGGTCGTTGTAGCGGGACGTACGCCAGGCCAGACCCTTCGTGTCCCCGTCGACCACGTAGTCGACGAGGTCAGGCGTCTCGGTGGGCGGGTCGCCGTGGGGGTCGAGGTCCTTGGCGGTGATGCCCTTGATGGGGGTCGGCTTGGCCTCGGCCGTGGTGTCGCCGCCGTTGTTGCCGGTGCCGGGGTTCTCGGCGGTCGTGTTGGGGTCGTCGCTGACGATGTTCCAGGCGATCGAGCCGGCGATGAGGACCAGGACCACCAGGCCGACGCCCATGGCGATGCGGAGCCAGTTGGCACCGGGCTTCTGGTTGTAGTCCGGCTCTTCGGCGATCGGTACGTTGGCGCCGGTCCAGGGGCCCTGCCAGCCGTTGTAGGAGGCATCCGGGGCGACCGGACGGCGGGCGGCGGCCGGAGGCGCCTGCTGGGGGCGCTGCGGCGGTACGTAGCCCGGGGTCTCGTCGGCGAACAGCGGCTTCGACGGGGTCGGGTCCTGCATCGGCGGCGGGGAGGACGGACGCTGGCGCTGGGGACGTACGGCGTCGGGGGCCACGCCGATGGCGTTCGACGCAGCCCGTGCCTCGGCCGGCTCGGCCTGGGTCGGCGCAGCCATCGCCTGGGTCTCCTCGTCGACCGCCGAGGGCCGGTTGAGCGGCGCGGTCGGCTCACCGGAGAAGCCCGCGAGCGCCGAGTGCAGCTCGGCCGCGGTCAGCGGCGGCATGTCGGCGCCGCTGCCCAGCACCCGGTCGCACAGGTCGTCGAGCGGCCGCGGCACCCCGGCGCGTACCTGCCGGGGACGGAGCACGCGGCCGTGGTCGCGCGGCGCGGGAGGCATCGAGGACAGCGTCTCGCCGGCCCACTTGCCGGTCAGCGCGGCGTAGAGGACGCCGACGGCGTCGACGCGGTCGCGGCGCTGGGAGTCACGCGTGTCGGGGTCGATCCCGTGCAGCGCGGCGTCGACACCGAAGCCGATGACGCGCACCGCACCGAGGTCGTCGAGCAGCACGGCCTCGGGGTTGAGCCGGCCGTGGGCATGGCCCTGGTCGTGGGCCAGGACCAGCAGGTCGGCCACCTCGGAGGCGATCCAGGCGGCCTGCTGCGGCGGCAGCGGGCCACCGGCGGCCAGCGCGTTCTCGAGCGAGGCGCCCTCGCCCCACTCGTTGACGACGTACGCCACCTGGTCGGTCTGGGCGGCGTCGAGGACGCGCAGCATCCGGGGGTCACCGACGGCAGCGGAGTTGCGGGCCGCGGCCATCAGGCGCGGCGCACGCTCGTCGCGGGCGTCGAGGACGTGCACGGCAACCGGGCGGCCGAGCACCGCGTCCTGGGCGCGCCAGAAGCGTCCCTCACGGGACTCGCTCAGCAGATCCGTCAGCTGGTATCTGCCGGCGAGGACGTCGCCTGATTGCGTGAACTCCATATCGGACCCATTCTTTCAGACCTTGCCAGACAGTGATGAGGCTGTCCGATGGTCAACGGCGCAGCCGTCGGGCAACCTGTTGCACCATCGTGGTCAGCTCCTTGACCTGGGCAGCCTGCGCCCCGAGGAGCAGCATGCCGAGATGCAGCGCCCCGACGATAGCGGCCCCGATCAAGGCCAGCACCATCGTCGGCTCGTCGTTGATCATGCCCAGTGCCGTACGCAGCAGCCAGGCGGCGGCGGCCGCGACCACCGTCACCATGACCAGGCGAGCGAGGAAGCCGAGCAGGCCGCGACCGTCCAGGTCGCCGAGGGTGCGCTTGAGCACGACGTACGAGACGACGGAGCCGACCAGGTAGGACAGCGTGTAGGCGCCGGCGAGGGCCGGGGCGGTGTATTCCGCCGGCAACGCCCGGGTCAGCAGCAGCGCGGCGACGATGTTGGTGCTGGCGACCGAGCACTGGATGAAGAAGACGGTGCGGTTCTGCTCCAGCGAGTAGAAGCCGCGCAGCAGCAGGTAGTGGATCGTGAAGAAGACCAGCCCGGCCGCGAAGACCGTCAGCGTCGGTGCGTAGTCCTTGAACGCGTCGGCACCGGCGCCGTAGCCGAACAGGAGGTGGGCGATGTCCTCGGAGAGCACCGGGATCAGCGCGGCGATCGGGACCACGATGGCGAGCGCGTTGCGCAGCTGGTGCGACAGCGTACGTCCCAGCTCGGGCAGCTCGCCGGCGGCGCCGTGGCGCGAGAGCAGCGGCAGGATCGCCGTCGCCAGCGAGACGGTGATGATCGAGTGGGGCACCTGGGTGACCAGGAAGCTGTTGGAGTAGACCGTGTAGCCGGTGCCTTCCGCGGCCACACCGGTCGACGCGAGCCGCGTCACGATCGTGTAGGCGATCTGGTTCACGACCACGAAGAGCACCGTCCACATGCCCAGCTTGGCGGTCTGCGAGAGCCCCGCGCCGCGGAAGTCGAAGCGGGGACGGAAGCGTACGCCGGCCTTGTGCAGGACCGGCAGGAGCAGCGCAAACTGAAGAACGATGCCGAGCGTCGAGCCCAGGCCCAGCAGAATCTCCTGGCCGGTGGTGAAGCCACCGACGGCAGAGGGGCCGAAGACGACCAGGTAGATCACCAGGGTCGAGATCGCGATGATGTTGTTGGCGATCGGGGCCCACATCATCGGGCCGAAGCTGCCGCGGGCGTTGAGCACCTGCCCGACCAGCACGAACATCCCGTAGAAGAAGACCTGGGGCAGGCACCAGCGGGCGAAGTCGATGGCCGACTCGAGCTGGGCCTCGTGATCCGCGTTGTACCAGTCGGCGCCGAGGTAGAGGCGCATCAGCAGCGGCGCACCGAGCACGAGGAGGATCGTGACGGCGCCGAGGAAGAGCCCGGCGAGCGTGATGATCCGGTCGGTGTAGGCCGCCCCGCCGTCCTCGTCGTTCTTCTGCGCCTTCACCAGCTGCGGCACGAGCACGGCGTTGAAGACGCCGCCCGCCAACAGGATGTAGAGCATGTTGGGGACGGTGTTGGCGATGTTGAAGACGTCGGCGTGCATCCCGGAGCCCAAGGCCGCGACCAACAGGGCGGATCGGAGGAAGCCGCTGAGTCGGGAGAACGTCGTCCCCGCGGCCATCACCGCACTGTTGGCCAGGACCGAGCTTCCGCCGGACTTCTGCTCGGTGGCTGTCACATCGCTCCTGACGTACGTGCTTTCTTGGCCTTCATGATGCGCCGGGTGAGTCGCACGGCGATCGCCGCGAAGAGTAGCGCGCAGCCGGTGCCGACGAACCACCAGATCACTCCGCTCACCTGAGAGGGGCGGATCGGGACGGAGGCGTGGGCGCCCAGCGGGTTGCCCTTGGTGTCGGTGACGACGATCAGGGCGGTGTGGGTGCCGGTGTCGCGCATGCTCGCGGCGAGGTTGAAGCTGGCCTTGGAGTTGGCGTCGAGCTGGACGGGCTCGGAGGTCGCGACCCGCAGCGACTCGTCGGTGATCGCGTCCAGCCGCACCGTGACGGGCTCGTCGAGCTCGTTGCTCAGGGTGACCTGGAACTCGCCACCCTTCATGCTGGAGAGGATCACCTTCGGCGGTACGGCCACGGTGATCGAGCTCAGCTCGGAGCTGACCTCGTTCAGCGCGTCGGCGGCCGGGTCGGCGTCGCCCTTGCGGGCGGAGTAGGAGGTCGTGGTCAGGGCCTCGTTGGTGATGTCGGAGGCGACCTCGTCGTTGTGGGTCAGGATCCGCTGCAGCATCTCGCCGGCGCCGATGAGATCGTTGGCCGTCCCGATCCGGTCGGCGGAGATCTCGGCCTTCATCTCACGGCGGGGGTAGCGGAGCTTGTCGGCGGTGATCGACGTCGCCTTCTGCCCGGCGACGGCCTCGGTCAGGGTCGAGGACGATATCCAGGCGGCCTTCTTCCACGGGGCGACGAACGAGGCAGCGCTCTGCGGAGGGTGCCAGCCGTCGGGGAGGACCGCGATGAGCGGCTTGCCGGAGCCGCGGAGCAGGGCAGCCTCGGAGACGAGACGCTGCCGCACCGAGATCGCGTCGATGGGGTCGTTGGGTCCCGGCCCGCCGGCGGCGGCACCGGACGAGGTCACGATCATCTGGTGACCGTCGAGGTCGGCGATGACCGGCGTGCTGCCGCGGAACATCTTGTCGCTGACCAGGTTGACCGCACCCGGTTCGAGCAGGTTGACCGCGGCGCGGTCGAGGTAGCCGGTCGGCGGAGCGACGGCGGAGGTCGCCTTGATGCCGAGCTCGGCGAGCGCCTGGGCGGTGTGCTCACGCGCGGTGGCCAGCAGGTCGGGGTCGGTCGTGGCGAGCGCGGACAGGTCCGGATCGGCGTAGGGGAGGGCGATGAGGTCGTGGCCGGCGAGCGCGTCCTCGAGGCGGCTCAGCCAGACCGTCGCGGCCTGCTGCGCGGCAGCGGCCTCCTCGTCGATCGTCTCCTCGGCATCGGTGTCGGTGCTGGCCGAGGGGCTCGGCAGCAGCGCGGAGGCAGAGGGCGACGCGCTCTGGCTCCCGCTCTCCTCCGGCTCGTCCTCACCGTCGGTCGGCCCGAGGTTGCGCGCCGGGTTGCCCTCGGCGAGGTTGCGTACGGCATCGATCAGCGCGGGGTCGATCGCCCAGGTCAGGTCGGGCATCTCGGCGCCGGTCTCGAGCATCCGGAAGAGCCGCCCGCCGGCGCCCAGGTCCCGGGTCCAGCCCGGGAGGTAGTTCACGCTGCCGTCGGCGTTGTAGACCACGCTGCGGCGCAGCGGCATGACCAGCGAGACCTTCTCGGCCTTGGCCCGCTTGTTGGGCTCCTTGACCAGCGGAAGGAACGTGCGCGCCCGGCCGTCGGCGGTGGTGGGCGTGGTCGCCCCCAGCGCGTGGACCCCGAACCAGTAGACGCCGGGCTGGGTGACCTGCAGGAGCTTGCGCGGCACCGTCAGCGACCAGGAGTACGTCTCGCCGGGCGCCAGGTCGGGGATCGTCGCGTACGCCCCCTCGGCCACGATCCGCTCGCCGACCAGCGCGTCGGCGGGCATCTCGGCCGCCTCGGCCAGCTCCTCGGAGGTGGTCATCGGCGTGTCGCCGACGAACGGGTAGACCTTGACGCCGCTCCACTCCTCGTCGGTGGTGTTCACGACCTTGCCGCGTACGTTGATCCGACCCTTGGTGCGGCCGTCGAGGCTGACCGTGTCGAGCTGGTCGATGCTCACCGTGAGCGGATCGGTCTCGGCGGCCTCCTCGTCGGCCTGCGCGGGCGCCGGAAGCAGCAGCAGAAGGGGTGCCAGCAGCGTCAGGACGAGTGCGGCGGTGACTCGCCCACGTGGCCGTGGCGGCCTCGCCTGATGCTGGCGGACTGGCATGACTTCGAGAATATCTTTCAGGGGGTGCGGTCCTCGTAGACTGCGGCGTTGTGTCCGACAGCCAGCTTCCCCCGATCAGCGTCGCCGATGTTCAGCGATCGGTGACTGCTGAACTGGACCGTATCGCACCGGTGATCGACTCCCTAGGTGAGGTCTTCGCTCGATCGGGCTTCGAGCTGGCGCTGGTGGGCGGCCCCGTCCGCGACGCGATGCTCGGCCGTCCGCACAACGACCTCGACTTCGCGACCTCGGCCCGCCCCGAGGAGACCGAGAAGATCCTGCGTACGTGGGGCGAGGCGCTGTGGGACATGGGCCGCGACTTCGGCACCATCGGCACCCGCAAGGGCCCGTGGCAGATCGAGGTCACCACCTACCGGTCCGAGGCCTACGCGGCCGACTCGCGCAAGCCGGCGGTGGCCTACGGCACGTCGCTGGCCGACGATCTCGTACGCCGCGACTTCACCGTCAACGCGATGGCGGTGCGGCTGCCGGGCCGTGAGGTCGTCGACCTCTACGGCGGTGTCGTCGACCTGGCGACCCGGGTGCTGCGTACGCCGGGGACACCGGAGGCGTCCTTCTCCGACGACCCGCTGCGGATGATGCGGGCGGCGCGGTTCGCCGCCCAGCTCGGTTTCACGGTCGCGCCCGAGGTCGTCGCCGCGATGAAGGACATGGCCTCGAGGATCTCGATCATCTCCGCCGAGCGGGTCCGCGACGAGCTGGTGAAGCTGATCTGCGCGCCCTACCCGCGCCGGGGCCTCTCGCTGCTTGTCGAGACGGGGCTGGCCGACCTGGTGCTGCCCGAGCTGACCGCGCTGCGGATGGAGCGCGACGAGCACAACCGGCACAAGGACGTCTACGAGCACACCCTGACCGTGCTCGAGCAGTCGATCGACCAGGAGGCGCGCCTCGGCGGCGGGCCCGACTTCGTGTCGCGCTTCGCAGCGCTGATGCACGACGTGGGCAAGCCCCGCACCCGCAAGTTCCACGACGACGGCACCGTCTCGTTCCACCACCACGACGTCGTCGGCGCCAAGATGACCCGCAAGCGGATGAAGGCGCTGCGCTTCTCCAACGACGAGATCGAGGCGGTCTCCTCGCTCGTCGAGCTGCACCTGCGCTTCCACGGCTACGGCGACGGGGAGTGGACCGACTCCGCGGTGCGCCGTTACGTGCGGGATGCCGGCGACCAGCTCGAGCGGCTCCACATCCTCACCCGCGCCGACTGCACCACCCGCAACCGCCGCAAGGCCGACCGCCTCGCCCGCACCTACGACGCCCTCGAGGCCCGCATCGAGCGGATCTCCGAGGAGGAGGAGCTCGCCGCCCTCCGCCCCGCGCTCGACGGCAACCAGATCATGTCGCTGCTGGGGATCTCGCCGGGTCGTGATGTCGGGGCTGCGTACAAGTTCCTCATGGACCTGCGTCTCGACGAGGGCGTCCTCTCCGAGGACGAGGCCGCCAAGCGGCTCCTCGACTGGTGGTCCGAGCGCTCCGCATAGCCCTTTCGGGCTATGTCGCTCGTCATGGTTGGGTCTTAACGTAAACCCGCGCGTCGTGAGGCTGTCCGGCGCTGCGTGAGCCCTTCGGCTCGCCCCCACCGAGCTCGAAAGTCTTCCATGCGTCTTCTCTCCCCGGCGTACGTCGTCGGTGGTCTCCTCATGGCCGGCCTGATGACCGTCGGGCTCGCCTCCGCCAGCGCTGCGGACACGGAGACCCCCGTCTGCAACGGTCTTCCGGTCACGATCGACCTCAATGCAGCGGACGCCGCCACCGAGGGCGCGGACGTCATCCTCGGTACGCCCGGGGACGACACGATCAACGGGCTCGGCGGGAACGACACCATCTGCGGTGGCGAGGGTGACGATCGGCTGTTCGGCGAGGACGGTGACGACTCGCTTTTCGGTGGTGCCGGCAACGACAGCATCGGCGACGGCGTGATCGAGGCGTGCGATGTCGATGACAACCTCTACGCGGGTGGCGCCGGTGACGACTCCATCCAGGTGACCTGCCACAGCCTGAACGGGGTGACCCACACTGTTCTGCCCGGCGCTGGAAATGACACTGTGACCTGGCCGTACGCCGGTGACGAGATCGGTGCCGACACCAACTACCTGTCGTACGCGGATGTCGCCGGCCCGGTCGAGATCGATCTGAACCCGGTCGAGGTCGACGGCCGCATGGTCGTCAAGGTGACCGGCGGGGCCGGCACCGACATCATCCGCGCCGCGCGCGACGGCGCCGCGCCCCGCGTACGTTTCGTGATCGGCAGCCAGGGCGACGACACGATCATCGGGACCGATCTGGTCGAAGCGCCGGGCTCGTGGAAGGCGGTCGAGACGCTCAACGGCGGACCTGGCGCGGACACTATCCACGGCGGCGCGGGGCGAGACTTTCTCAGCGGCGGCGCCGGGGCAGATCGTCTCCACGGCGGTGCGGGCGGAGACGTGCTCAACGAGAACGGCCTGGGGGACGGGCACGCATTCGACCAGGAGGTGGCCGACGACCAGCTCTTCGGCGGAGCGGGCGACGACGAGGCGTACGTGGGCATGGGCGATGACGTCCTCGATCTCGGCGACGGTGACGACCAGATCACCTACGCGTCCTCGCCCGTGGCCGTGACGGTCTCGTTGGCGACGGCCACCGCTCAGGACACCGGTCTGGGGAGCGACACGATCTCCGGGACGGAGACCCTGATCGGTTCCCGCTTCGCGGACACTCTCGCTGCAGGTCCCAGCGGGTCGACCCTCGCCGGTGGCGAAGGAATGGATCAGCTCAGAGGTGGACCGGGAGACGACACCTTCAACGACGTGGAGGCGTCGATCTCGTATGCGGCTGCGCCTGGCCCGATCACGATGACGCCGAGCTCCTTCGGGCAGAACCAGATGACCGTCGTCGGGCAGGGGACCGACACGTTCGGCGTGGGGTCCACCGACGGTCATGAGTGGAGCCTGGTCGGGTCGGCGTACGACGACGTCGTCGAGGCCGGATTCTTCTGTGACGTGGCCGGCGGCGACGGCGACGATCGGTTCATCGCCGGGCAGCGCCTCTACTGCGACGAGTACTCCATCTCCGGAGGAGAAGGCGACGACCTCCTCGAGTTCCAGGTCGACGACTACCGGGTGAACTACTGGTCTGAGAGGTTCGACGGTGGTCCTGGCACGGACATGGCTTCGTTCGCGAAGGTCTCGGGGTGGGTCGAGTACACGGTCCCGGCCGGCGTGGAAGGCGTCATCGGTTCAGCTGGTTACGACCGCCTCTACGGAGACGCGCGGGCGAACCGGATCGACGGTGGCCCTGGGAACGACCATGTCCTCGGCGGTGCCGGAGACGATGTGATCGACGGCGGCGCAGGCGACGACACCGTCGGCGGAGAGGCCGGAGACGACTCGATCATCGGATCGTCCGGACTCGATTCGCTCGACGGAGGCGACGGCAACGACCGTGTCGACGGTGGGGCCGACGCCGACACCGTACGCGGCGGCATCGGCGACAACACCCTGATCGGTGGGCTCGGCAACGACCTCTTGGAGGGCGGCGCGGCCAGGGACTCCATCTCCGGCGGCGACGGGAACGACACCGTGAGGTCCGGTGCGGGCAATGACAGCATCGACCTGGGAGTGGGCAACGACATCGTCTACGCGGGCGACGGCAACGACACCGTCACGGCCGGGGCCGGGAACGACGTCATCCACGGTGAGGCCGGTGACGACCGGCTCGATGTCGGCGCCGGTGTCGATCAGGCGAGGGCCGGTGACGGCAACGACACGATCGTGGGCGCGCCCGTTGCCCGAGGAGAGTACGGCGACGACGTGTTCGGCGGCAGCGGCAGGGACACGGTCACCTACGCCGCGGCGAAGGCCGGTGCTCGGGCCTGGATGCCGGCCAGCTACTACAGCCAGACCGTCGACCACCTCGCCGAGGTCGAGGCGGTCACCGGGAGCCGTTATGCCGACGACCTCCGGGGCGGTAGCTCGGCGAACACGATCTCTGGCGGCGCAGGCAACGACCACCTCGAGGGGCTGGGCGGCAACGACGTACTTACGGGTGGTGACGGCAACGACACGATCGACCCCGGTGCAGGCGATGACACCGTGATCGGGTCCGGTGGCACGGACACCGTGGCCTACGCCAGCGCGTCCCGCACGGGGGTCCGCGTCACGCTTGCCACGACGTCGTCGCAGAACACCGGTGGATCCGGCTACGACCGGATCAGCACGGTCGAGAACCTGACGGGCTCGTCCGTGGCGGACGTGCTCACGGGCTCCTCGGGCGCGAACGTCATCAACGGGTCGTACGGGAACGACACGATCAGCGGTGGCTCGGGCGCCGACCGCCTGATCGGCGGGGCGGGCACGGACACCGTGACGTACGCCTCCGCCGGTGGTCGCGTCACCGCCTCCCTGACACGTGCGAGCGGCGGTGCCGGCACCGACACCTCGAGCGGCTTCGAGAACCTCACCGGCAGCCGCTACGACGACAGGCTCGAGGGGAACGGCTCCAGGAACGTGCTCCAGGGCGGCGGCGGTCGCGACGTCCTCTACGGCTACGGCGCCGACGACCGCCTCTACGGCGGGAGCGGGCCGGACAGGCTCCACGGCGGATCAGGCAGGGACTACGGCAACGGTGGCGCGGGCACCGACACCTCGACCTCGATCGAGACCAAGGTCAGCCTCGGCTGAGGTTGGTTGACATCTGGGCGACTACTGTCCATCGAGCCATACTGACGGTACGGTTCCGGGCATGACGACGATCACAGATCTCGAGGCAACGACCACCATCAACGCCACGCCGGCCCAGGTGTGGGCTGCGATCACGGACCTTCCGCGGATGTCCTCGTGGAGCCCGCAGGTGGTGAAGACGGTCGTGTTCGGGCAGGTCAAGAAGGGGACGCGGTTCCTCAACATCAACCACCAGGGCTGGAAGCACTGGCCGACCAACGCCAAGGTCGTACGTTTCACCCCGCACTCCGACTTCGCCTTCCGGATCACCGAGAACACCACGGTGTGGTCCTACCAGCTCGCGGAGACCGCCGACGGGACCGTCGTGACCCACCGCCGCGAGACCCCGACCGGCATCTCCGCGCTCTCGCGCTCCCTGACGAAGGTCGCGTTCGGCGGTCAGGAGAACTTCACCAAGGAGCTGCGTACGGGCATGGCGACCACGCTCGCCAAGCTCAAGGCCGACCTCGAGGGCTGAGCGACACGCCGAGGCGTCAGGCCCCTGCCTTGGTCCAGCGGTAGACGCTGCTGGTGGAGACGCCGAGCCGCGCGGCCACGTCGGGGACCCGGGCGCCGGCGTCGACGAGGAGCCGGGAGGCCTCGGCCTTGTCGTCGGGGAGATTCGCCATCAGCTCCGCGATCTCGTCGGGAAAGATGTCGGGGTAGTCCATGGCCGGCTCGGGGTCGGGGATGTTCTCCGGGAACGGGATCCGGTCGAGGAGCTGAGCGTCGGCGTCGGAGAGCTTGGTGGTCGCGCGACCGTTGCTGAACTCCGGCGTCATCCCGGCGGCGGAGCGCGCGGCCTCGCTCACCCGGCTCGAGACGCGGCGGCGGGTGTCGGGGGTCGCGAGGGCTGACGCCATCTCGCGCGTCCGGGTCTCCCGCGACGGCGTCACCTCGCGGGGTACGTCGGTGACCGAGTCGGAGACGGTGTCGGTGGTCCTGTCGAACGGGATGTCGGCGGGCGCCTCGATGGCACGGTCGGCAGCGGGAGCGGTCGTGAGGTGCGGGACCTGCTGCACCACCGGCACGCTCAGCGCCTCGTGCACGTCGGGCAGGGTGATCGGCAGCCGGTCGGCCTGGCGGGTGCCCTCGGCGACCGCGGCGAAGGCGTCGACCCACTGGGTGATCTGGTCGCGCATCGCACCGGGGGCGACCGACCGCAGCGCCACCGCCTCGGCGCGCCAGTAGCGCTTCTGCGCCCGCTCGAGCTTCCGGCGCGACCTGGCCGTACGCTTCCGCACCGCCGTGTCGCGAGCCCGGCGCCACTCGACGCGGGTGGCCAGGAGGGCATGCATCCGGGCGCCCATCCGCAGGTCGGACCAGGAGCGTTCCATGGCCAGGTGGCGGTCGCCGACGAGCGCCAGGTGCCACATCAGGGCGGCCAGGAGCGGGACGATGAACCGGAACGCCGCGGCGGTGGCGGCGTGGCCGAGGTGGATCTCGTGCCAGCCGGCGAAGAACCCGGACGCGGCCGACAGCAGCCACGTCAGGGTCAGCAGGGTCTGCGCCGGCCGGTCCTGCTGGGCCGCCTCGCGGGCCATCAGCGCCACGGTCACCAGCGAGAGCTCGAAGACACCGGCGAAGGCGTAGGCGTTGATCGCGCCCATGGCGAGCACGTCCCGCCCGAAGCCGACCATGGCGACGTACGCGGCAGCCGTCGAGATCAGCGCGACCGAGACGGCGCCGAAGAGGATGAGGCCGCGTCCGCTTCCGGTGGCGCCCTTGCCGGTCGGGGTCGTGTCGTTGTCGGGACGCATCGTGGGGTTCTCCCGGGCTGAGGCGGTCGATCGTTCGGGCCCGGAGTCTAGGGGATGGAACACGTGTTCGAGATGTCCGTGGATGGAGTGTTGACAAACCCGGCCGAAATTCGGCCGCAGAGCCCGACGGGGCAGGGCCTCGGTCTGCAGGGCACGCAGCTGCCGACGTCCGTGGACATGAAGGGCCAGGGGCTGTCGGTGACCGCGACGATCGTCGGCGTGACGAGCCCGCGCGGCTACGGCACGCCCCGCGCGTTCATGCTGGCCGACTCGCTCGAGCACTGGCAGACCGGAGCACCCATGGACGCCAGCTATGAGATGTGGGTGCCGATCGAGGGCGCCGACGAGCTCGCCGGAGAGATCGGCGCAGCGATGCGCGCGGAGCTCCCGGGACTTCAGGTCGACGCCCAGCGCGACGACTACATGGCGTGGGGCGGTGAGGACCCGATCGGCCCGATCAAGTGGGTGATCATCGGGATCGCCGGGATCATCCTGCTCCTCGGCGCCCTGAGTCTGCTCAACATCGCGCTGGTGACCATCCAGCAGCGGATCCGGGAGATCGGGATCCGGCGCAGCTTCGGCGCGACCACCGGGCGGGTGTTCTTCTCGGTGCTGATGGAGAGCGTCGTGGCCACCGTCGTCGCGGGTGTGATCGGCGTGCTCCTGGCCGTGGCCGCGATCAAGAACCCGTTGGTGGAGAAGTACGTCCTCGAGGGCATCGACGACGTCCCGCCGTTCCCGCTCTCGGCTGCCCTGCTGGGCCTCGCCGTCGCCTTGGCGGTCGGCGCGGTCGCCGGCATCCTCCCGGCGATGATCGCCGCGCGGGTCAGGATCATCGACGCGATCCGCTTCTGAGGAGCGCTCCGGGGGAGTCGAGGGGACGGTCGGGGTAGTCCGGTAGCGAACTGTCTATTACTCGCCGGTATATGGACAGTTCGCTACCGGACTACCCCCCCAGACGCGAGCAGACCGGCCCCGAGAGTCCTCGGGGCCGGTCCGGTTAGGATCACTCGCCGCGGATGAACGCCTCCAGCTGAACGCGACCCTCGGTGTCCTCGATCTGCACCGGCGGGCTCTTCATCAGGTAGGCCGAGGCCGGGATGATCGGGCCGCCGATGCCGCGGTCCTTGGCGATCTTGGCGGCACGGACGGCGTCGATGATGATGCCGGCGGAGTTGGGGGAGTCCCAGACCTCGAGCTTGTACTCCAGGTTGAGCGGGACATCACCGAACGCGCGGCCCTCGAGCCGGACGTACGCCCACTTGCGGTCGTCGAGCCACTGCACGTAGTCGGACGGGCCGATGTGCACGTTGCGGTCGTCGATCTTGTCGGCCAGCTCGCCCTTGAGGTTCGAGGTGACCGCCTGGGTCTTGGAGACCTTCTTGGACTCCAGGCGCTCGCGCTCGAGCATGTTCTTGAAGTCCATGTTGCCGCCGACGTTGAGCTGGTACGTACGGTCCAGCGCGACGCCACGGTCCTCGAACAGCTTGGCCATGACGCGGTGGGTGATGGTGGCACCGACCTGCGACTTGATGTCGTCACCGACGATCGGGACGCCGGCGTCCTCGAACTTCTTGGCCCACTCCGGGTCGGAGGCGATGAAGACCGGCAGCGCGTTGACGAAGGCGACGCCCGCGTCGATCGCGCACTGCGCGTAGAACTTGTCCGCCTCTTCCGAGCCGACGGGAAGGTAGGAGACGAGGACGTCGACCTCCTTCTCACGCAGGATCGAGACGACGTCGACGGGGTCGAGGCCGGACTCGGAGATGGTCTGCCTGTAGTACTTGCCCAGACCGTCGAGCGTGGGGCCACGCTGCACCTCGACACCCTTGAAGGGGACGTCGGCGATCTTGATGGTGTTGTTCTCGGAGGCGTTGATCGCCTCGGAGAGGTCCTTGCCGACCTTCTTGTCGTCGACGTCGAAGGCAGCGACGAACTCGACGTCAGAGACGTGGTAGTCGCCGAACGTGACGTGCATCAGGCCCGGGACGCTTCCCGCCGGGTCGGCGTCCCTGTAGTACTCCACGCCCTGGACCAGGGAGCTGGCACAGTTGCCGACTCCCGCGATTGCTACACGAACCGAACCCATCGGGGCTCCTTCCAATACTCCCGGCCGACTCACCGGCCTGGAGGTCATTTCTCGTTCTCTTGGCTGCTCTGCGCTGTGCGCGAGACGTCCGCTTCGTCGCGTACGCCATCGTCATCCCCCAGATCCCCCCGACCCGCTGCCTGCTCGTCGTTCGCAGGCCTGGGGTTGCGCTCGGCGTCGATCAGCGAGGAGAGCCATCGGACCTCCCGCTCGACCGACTCGACGCCGTGACGCTGAAGCTCGCGGGCGTAGGAGTCGACCTCTTTCTGGGTCATGGCAAGCTCGCGTTGCACCCGGTCGAGCCGCTCCTGGAGGCGGCTGCGACGTCCTTCGAGGACGCGCAGCCGGATCTCCATGTCGGTGCGACCGAAGAACGCGAACCTGATGTCGAAGTTGTCGTCCTCCCAGGCCATCGGACCGACCTCGGACATGAGCTGGGTGAACTCACGCTCTCCGGCAGGCGTCAGCTGGTAGACGATCCGCGGCCGCCGCGTCACCGGCGTCACGGACTGCGCCTCCTCCTCGATGAGGTGCTTGCGCAGCATCTTCTTCAGAGCGGGGTAGAGCGAGCCGTACGACAGCACTCGCCCCCAGCCCAGCATCAGGTTGAGCCGCTTGCGCAGCTCGTAGCCATGCATAGGCGACTCGTGCAGCAGCCCAAGGACTGCCAACTCGATCGTCTCTGCGCGACGTGCCATGCGACCTATCGTACCGATATATCCGTGACGGCAAATAGAGACCTAAGTCTTGTCTGACTACGCCTGAGGTGACCACTTCGATGCAACCGTCACCGAACTGTTGACGTCGGGTGACTCGAGGCACGCTGGGCGTGGATGCGGGAGCGCTAGCGTCGATTGCGTACGCTGATGGCTGCCGTTCACCTACCCGAGGAACCACCCGGGGAAGTCAGGCAAGCGTCGCGCGTCAGGTTGATGGGATTCCCTCGGGGGGATTCAGCGACGTCGGGGGATTGTCAGTGTCAGCCCGTCCGGTCACGTGCCGGGCAGTCACAGGAGCAGTGCAACACCCGTGAGCGACCCATCCGGCGGCTTCTCTCAGAGGCCCAGCCCCCGCAGCGCCAGTCCCCGCAGAGCCGATCTCGGTGGGCAGCAAGGACGACCCCAGGGCGGACCGCGCCCACCGCAGGGTGGTCCGGGTCGCCCGCCGGCACCGCGCCGCCCCCAGGGCGGTCCGCAGGGCGCTCCGCAGGGTCAGCCGCCAGGCGGTCGCCCCCAGCCACGTGGTGGCCAGCGTCCGATGCCTCCCGGCGGACCCCGTCCTGGTCAGCGGCAGCCCTACCCGGGCCCCCGTCGTCCCGGTGAGCCCCCGGTCGACCGTCTCGGCCAACGGCCGGCGCGTCCCGAGCAGGGCGGTCCCGGTCGTCAGAAGCGTGACCCCAAGGCCGCCTTCGGTGCGGCGCTGGACCGGTTCAACGACCCGGAGGTCGACAAGAAGGGCCTGGCGGTCCGGATCGGCAAGGCCGCCGCGATCTTCGCCCTGGTCATGGCGCTGATCGGCAGCGCCGCCGTGATCATCTCCTACAACATGATCTCGGTCCCCAGCGCCAACGCGGCGTTCGAGGCCGAGTCGAGCTTCGTCTACTACGCCGGCGGGAAGAAGGAGGTCGGCCGCTTCCAGGCGGGCGACCAGAACCGTGACGCGCTGACCGTGGACGAGATGCCCGCGCTGGTGAAGGACGCGGCCGTGGCAGCCGAGGACCGCAGCTTCTACGAGAACAACGGCATCGACCTCAAGGGCATCGCGCGCACGCTCTTCTCCAACGCCACCACCGGCAGCCAGGGCGGCGCCTCCACGATCACCCAGCAGTACGTCAAGAACCTGTACCTGACCCAGGAGCGCACCTACACGCGTAAGGTCAAGGAAGCGGTCATCTCGCTCAAGATCAGCCGGCAGAAGTCCAAGGACGAGATCCTCACCGGCTACCTCAACACCGTCTACTTCGGGCGCGGTGCCTACGGCGTCCAGGCCGCGGCCAAGACCTACTTCCGCAAGTCGGCCCAGGATCTCGACATCCGGGAGGCCGCGGCGCTGACCGCGATCCTCAACAACCCGAACGGGTTCGACCCCGAGAAGGCCGGCGCGGACGCCGGTGGCACCGAGCTGCTCGGCCGCTACCAGTACGTCCTCAACGGCATGGGCGACCTGAAGAGCCAGGGCAAGGCGCTCAGCGACTACGACGAGGCCACCCTCGAGAAGGCGAAGGCGGCGCTGCCCAAGTTCCCCAAGCCGAAGGCCGACAGCCGCCTCGGCGGCCAGAAGGGCCACGCGCTCACCCTGGTGAAGAACGAGCTGAAGTCCCTCAAGGACGAGAACGGCAACCCCCTCTTCACGGAGGAGGAGATCGACAGCAAGGGCCTGAAGGTCACCACCACGCTCAGCGCGAAGGCGATGAAGGCCGCGCAGGACGCCGTCACGGAGGTACGTCCTGAGGACAAGAAGGCGGTCAACGCCAAGCACCCGGAGAACGAGCTGCACGTGGGCGCCGCCACGGTCGATGTGAAGACCGGTGCGCTCAAGGGCTTCTACGGTGGCCAGGACTACCTCGACTCCCAGATCAACTGGGCGGCCTCGGGCGGCATGGCCGGTTCGACGATGAAGCCGTTCACCCTCGCCGCGGCTCTCGAGGCGGGCTACTCGCTCAAGGACACCTGGACCGGTGAGGGCGGTTGGGAGATCCCGGGCACCGACCGCGTGGTCCGCAACTCGGGCCAGACTGCGGCGGACCCGACCGGCCATGGCTACGGCGACCACATCACCGGCATCAAGGCGATGGAGGAGTCGGTCAACACCTCGTTCGTCCAGATGTCGACGGCACTGCCCAACGGCAGTAAGGACGTCTACGACATGGCGGTCAAGGCTGGCTTGCCGCCGCAGGCGGATGACGCCGAGGACGCGCCGGCGGACTACCGGTCGATGCCTGCCTTCTCCACGGACTTCTATGCCAAGGACTATCTGATCACCCTGGGCAAGGCACGGACGAGCCCGATCAACATGGCGAATGCTTACGCAACGATCGCCAACGGTGGCGTCCGCAACACTGTTCACGTCGTATCGAAGGTGGTCGACGCCGATGGCGATGTCGTCTACGAATGGGGCCAACGCGACGGCGAAGAGCGGGCGATGACCGAGGACGCCGCCGACGACACCTCGTACGCCCTGCAGCAGGTCGTGAAGGATGGCACCGGAAAGACGGTCGACGTCATCAACCAGCCGGCTGCGGGCAAGACTGGTACGGCGACGAACGACGACGGTGACGTGTCCTCGGCGTGGTTCGCGGGGTACACCCCTCAGCTCGCCACAGCAGTGATGTACGTCCGAGGGAAGGGTGCCGGCAAGCTCGACGGCTGGCTCGACTCCTACTTCGGTGCCGGCTACCCCGCCGAGACGTGGGCCCAGATCATGGGCACGCTGACCGACGACCTCGACCTCGAGGAGTTCCCGGAGCCGGCCTGGATGGACGGCGAGGCGCCGATGGACGGTCACGAGCCGTCGCTGACCACCACCCCGACCCCGACCCCCACGCCGTCCGAGGACTGCTCCAAGAAGGACGAGCGCAAGGGTCTGTGCATCCCGATCGAGAAGCCCACGCCCAGCGAGGAGCCCACCGACGGCGCGACCGACGGCGAACCGGGCGCGACGCAGACCCCGGACGAGCCCGAGGCGACCGACCCGACCGTCACCGAGACCGCCTGTGACTGGTTCGGCGACTGTGAGTCGTCCTCCCCACCGGCCGATGGCAATAATGGTGGCGGCAACGGAGCAACCACCGGATAGGGCACTACTTTCGTGACAGATGGTCCAGTGACCGCCCCGGCGGCGGAGGATCCGGTCGTCAGGACCGCCTCCACCGCCGTGGGCGGTCCTCTCGGGGGACTCGCACACGGCCGACGGCGCTGGTTCAGCGCGGTCGGCCTGTTGCTGCTCCTGACCGCGCTCACGTTCGCGGTCGGGATGGTCTCCAAGCAGACCTGCTACAACGCCACCTGGACCAACGGCGAGTCCAGGTACACCAACTTCTGCTACTCCGACCTGCCCTATCTCTACGTCGACCGCGGCCTCGCCGAGCACGAGTGGCCCTACTCCTCCGATCCCGACGTCCGGGCCCGCTACCCGCAGGTGATGGAGTACCCGGTCGGCATCTCCTACTACGCCTGGGCGACCTCGCACGTCACCGACTGGCTGACCGACACCCCGGACGAGGACGAGCGCCATCTCGTGGAGACCTCCAGCTTCTGGGGCCTGCCGGGCATGCACCACGAGATCAGGGTCTTCATCATCGTCAACGTGATCGGCTTCGCGGTCGCGGCGCTGCTCTCGGCGTGGTTCCTGGCGCGTACGCACCGAAGACGGCCCTGGGACGCGGCCGCCTTCGCGCTCGCCCCGGTGCTGGCGGCGACCGGGATCATCAACTGGGACATGCTGGCCGTGGTCTTCGTGGCCGGTGCGCTGTGGGCGTGGTCGCGTGATCGGCCGCTGCTGACCGGCATCCTCATCGGGCTCGGCTGCGCGACCAAGCTCTACCCGCTCTTCCTGCTCGGCGGGCTCGTGGTGATCTGCATCCGGCGCCGCCGCTACTACGACCTGGCGGTCGCCGCCCTGGCGACGGTCCTCGCCTGGGTGCTCGCCAACCTGCCCGCGATGGCCACCGGCCTGGAGGAGTGGAAGGTCTTCTGGAGCTTCAACTCCGAGCGCGGCCCCGACCTCGGCTCGCTGTGGCTCGTAGCTCAGCAGGCCGGCGACGCGGCGATCTCGGCGCAGACGGTCAACCTCGTCTCCTGGGCCTTCTTCATCGCCTGGTGCAGCGGCGTACTCATCATCGGGCTGACCGCCCGGGAGACGCCGCGGCTGGCGCAGCTCGGCTTCCTGATCGTCGCCGGGTTCCTGCTGGTCAACAAGGTCTATTCACCGCAGTACGTCCTGTGGCTGCTGCCGCTGGCCGTCCTGGCCGTTCCGCGCTGGCGTGACCAGCTCATCTGGCAGGCCGGTGAGCTCTTCTACTTCGTCGCGGTCTGGTGGTACCTGGCCGACATCCTGGCCAGCAGCGGCGGTGACCAGCCGGTCTACTGGTTCGCGATCCTCGCCCGGGTCGCCGCCGAGATCTACCTGGTCGTGGTCGTGGTCCGGGAGATCTACGAGCCGTGGCGCGACCCGGTCCGGTGGACCGAGGCTCGCGCGGAGACTCAGGAGTCCAGGATGATCTCGTCGAACGAGGTCGCGGTGTAGCGCACCCGCACCTCGAGCTCCTCGCCGACCTCCGGCACGCGCGCGCCGGACGGAAGCATGAGCATCGACTCCTGCATGTGCGGCGGCTCGGCGAACCAGAGCGCCTTGCCGTCGAGCGTGTACGGCGAGCGCGACTGCCCCATGGCGTCGAGCCCGCCGCGGGCGACCGCGAGGGCCCGGGAGCGCAGGTGGGTGTCGCCCAGCGGCGCCTCGAGCCCGATCCCGTGGGCGGTGCCGCCGGAGGCGACCACCAGGTGGCCGGCGCGCAGGGCGGTGCGGCCGCGGTAGCCGTAGGAGTAGCCCCGCTCGAGCGGGTGCACGTCCTCGACGGTCGCGGTCACGGTGAGCGCGCCGCGGTCACCGAGCCACAGCGCGGTGCCGACGCGGGGCCGGAAGACGATGTCGCCGTAGGCCGCGCGCAGCTGGGCCAGCTCGTTGGCGCTCAGGTGGGAGACCCACACCGTCTTCGCCTCGGCGCCGACGACCGCGTCCATCTGGGCGCGGACCTCGGCCAGCGAACCGCCGTCGAGACCGAAGTGCATGGTGATGCCCTCGAAGCGGGCGTGCTCCCGGGCGAGGGCGGCGGTCGGCCACAGGTCGCTCGGCGTCATCCCGTGGCGCCGCATCGAGGTGACCAGCTCCAGGATCACCCGCGCGCCGGGCTGGCGCTCGAGCAGCAGCGGCAGGTCCTCGGGGCGGCTGATCGTGTGGATGATCCGGTCGGCGATCTCCGGGTTGATCTCGGGCGAGTAGGGCCGCCACGGGGTGAGGACGTAGATCGATCCGCTGAACCGGGTCGCGACCTCCCACACCTCGTTGTAGGTGCCGACCGCGAGCGTGTCGACGCCGGTGCCGAGGCTGTCGAGCCACTCGGTCTGGTGGGCGAGCTTGCGCAGGGTCAGGCCGTAGCCGTTGCCCTTCGCCACCGGGACCAGGCCAGGGGTCGCCTCGGCGAAGGTCTGGACGTGCTTGCGCCAGCGATCGGCGTCAACGGTCAGTTTCAGCGGCATACGGAGATCAGCGCCTCTTCATGTAGACATCGAAGGCCGTGTAGATCGGCTTGTTCAGCGGCAGGTCCCACTCCCCGGCGTACTCCACCGCCTGGCCACCGGTGCCGACCTTGAACTGGATCAGCCCCACGTGGGAGTCGTCGGTGGAGAGCGTCGGGGTGATGCCGCGTAGGTCGTAGGTGGTCGCGCCGGCGGCCATGGCGTCCTGGATCATCGCCCACTGGAGGGCGTTGGAGCCACGTACGTCTCGCTTCTCGGTCGAGGAGGCACCGTAGGAGTACCAGGCGTGCTGCCCGACGCGGACCATGATCGTGGCGGCGACCAGGTCGCCCTCGTGCCGCGCCAGGAAGAGCTTGATCCGCTCCGGGTCCTCGGTCGACATCGCCCAGAACATGGTGCTGAAGTAGCTGCGCTGCCGAGGAGTGAAGTGGTCGCGCGCGGCGGTGTGGACGTAGAGGTCGTGGAAGGCGCTCAGATCACCCTCGAAGTCGCCGTCCGCCGGGTTGACGGGGGTGGCGACGCTCACCTCGACGCCCATCTTGGCGGCCTTCTTGATGTTGCGGCGCCAGAGCTGGTTCATCCCCTTGAGGACCTCGTCCTCGGACTTCGGGGTGCCGTCCTCGTGAGCGAGCGGGATGACGAAGTTGTACTGCGGCTGCCCCGCTCCGAAGCCGTCCTCGGGGGACTGGAGCCGCCAGCCCGCCGCCCTGAGCTGCGAGACGACGCGCGCGCCGGTGGCGTCGCGATGCGTCGGGGTGAGCTGGTTGAGCCGCTGCACGGTGTCGTCGGCGATGCCGTCCTTGACCTGCGCAGCGCTCCAGGTCGCGGTCGTGACCGGCGGGCCGATGCGGATGCCGAAGGCGCCGTTCTTCTTCAGGTACGTCGCCAGCGGCTCCAGCCACGGAGCGAGGTCGCCCGACCAGTCGATGCTCGGACCTTCCGGCAGATAGGCGAGGGTGAACCGCTCCAGCTTCGGCACCGGCCGGTGCAGCACCAGCGCGGCGCCGACGAGGGCACCGCCCTGGTCGAACCATCCGATCGACTCCGAGCGCCACTCGGTCTTGACCCGGGCCCACGAGGGGGTCTGGAGGAAGCTCACGCTGGGTTGCTTCTCGATGAAGGCGAGATGCTCCGCAGCGGTGATGGGGCGCACGGTGAGACTCACCCGCAGAAGGCTACCCGCTCCGGTGGTAGGGCCGAATCCCGGTGGTCGAGCTCGTCGGGACCACCGTCCGTGAGCGTCCCGCCGCCCCATTGTGGGGACAATCGCGCCGCTACCCGGTGAGTCGGGCGCGCTGAGACGCTATTGTCAGCGACCAGATGTATCACGGCTGGGGCCTGGGCCTCCTTGGAGCCGTGACAGCAACTATGACCACCACGATGACACGCCCGCGTGTCGTCTGGCCCCCCAGCGGCTCGGCGCCGACCCGGAGGCCGCCGGTCGAGGAGGGGACTGTGACACGGGTACGACGCGGGGTCGGTCATGCCGACGCACCCGCCACCGTGTGGTCCCGGGCCACCGCCGACTTCGACCGCTGGCTGAGCGGTGACTCCGCCGCCCTCGACGAGCTGGTCGCGACGATGACCCCGGTCCTGTGGCAGGTCGCCCGCTCCTACCGGCTCACCCCGGAACAGGCCGAGGACGTCGTCCAGAACACCTGGCTCACCTTCGTGCGCAAGCACTCCTCGATTCTCGACACCGCAGCCGTCGGTGCCTGGCTCACCCTCACCACACGCCGCGAGGCCTGGCGGGTCGCGAAGCGGTCCGGTCGTGACGTACCCGTGGAGGACGAGGCGCTCGAGTCCCGCGTGCCGACACAGCGCTCGGCCGAGTCCCAGGTCGTCGAGGGCGACCGCAACTCGCTCATCTGGGCGGCCGTGGAGTCGCTGCCGGAACGGTGCCGGCGGCTGCTGCGCGTGATCGCCTTCTCCGACCGGCCCGACTACGCCGGCCTCGCCGAAGAGCTCCAGATGCCCATCGGCAGCATCGGTCCCACCCGCGGCCGCTGTCTCGGGAAGCTGCGGGACGCACTCCGTGCTCAGCTCGGTGAAGGGGAGGTGTCGTGATGGGTCGCTCGGAGGAGCCCACTCGCGAGGAGCTGTTGGGCCTGGTTCGACAGGCGTACGTCGCCGGTGATCCGGTCCCTGGCGGCCTGATCTCCCGGATGCAGGCGGCCGCCGCCGGCGCCGCCGAGGAGTCCGGCCTCGGGCTCGACCTGGAGCTGATGCTCCTGGTGGAGTCCTCGTCCGGTGCCGAGGTTGCCGGTGTCCGCTCCGCGGCTCCCGCCTCCGCCCGCTCCGCCTACACCCTGCGCTTCGCGCAGTCCGGCGTCGACGTCCTTGTCCGTGTCGCGTCCGACACCGACACCACGGCCCGCCTCGACGGCTGGGTCGTCCCCGGTTCACCCATGACCGTCCGCGCCATCCGCGCCGACGAAGTCCGTACGCCGATCGTCGCCGTCACCCTCGGCGCCTCGGGCCGCTTCGAGCTCACCTCGTTGCCTGCCGGTCTCATCCGGCTCCGCTTCGAGCCCGCCGACGGCTCCGCCGCCTTCCTGACCCCCACGTTCGAGATCTGATCCAGGAGTAACGATGGTCCACCGCCCCACCCGGAGAGAGCGCGAGCCGCTCCTGTCGGTCGCCTACGGCTCCACCGAGGCCCGCGTCCTCGACCCGACCAACGCTGTCGCCGTCGACGGGGTCAACGCACGTTCCACGATCTACTCGTCCTCAGTCCTGCTGATCTCCAAGTCGGTCGACTTCGAGGACACCTTCAAGCGCATCGAGAAGGCTGCCAAGGGTCTTGGCTGGCGCGCGCTCGCCGAGGACGAGCCCGAGTGCGCCGTCGATCTCCGGTTCGGCGTACGTCGCGTGCGGCTCGGCGTGCGTCCGGGCAAGGCATCTCAGGCTCCTGATGCGTGGACGGTTCTGCAGTACTTGCGCGCCGAGGGCCCCGAAAATGTACGCGGTGTCAGCCTCGAGCACGTCTTGGTGCCGGTGCCACACAATCAGCCGGATCCGCACAATCAGCCTGACCCCCACAACCAGCCGGATCCGCACAATCAGCCCGACCCCCACAACCAGCCCGATCCCCACAACCAGGCAGACGGCCGAACCGGATACGACCCCCTGGGAACCGGCGGACGACAGCCGGTTGCCTTCGTCGGTGCGCGGCCCCATCGACGCTCCGATCAGGAACTGGGGGACCGGGCCCGACCGGTAGTTGCGATCCTGGACACCGGATGCGGCCAGCACCCATGGCTCGACTTCGTCGAGCGCGACGTACGCCTCGACAACCACCAGGTCGGTTGGGGGAGCAACGTCCCGAACTCGGAGGTCGACGGAGATCAGGTGGGTCGTCTCGATGGGTTGATCGACCCCGTGGCTGGCCATGGCACCTTCATCGCCGGCCTCGTACACCAGGCGTGCCCAGATGCGGACATCTATTCATGGCGAATCGTTCCGCCGGACGGCCCGGTGACTGAGACGGACTGGATCACGGCCCTCGCACAGATCGCGGAGCTCGTCCGCCTCTACAGGGACGGTGATCCCCGCGGACGGCGAATCGACGTGCTCAGTCTGTCGATCAGCTACTACCACGAGACGCCGGCCGACGAACTGTTCGATGGGACGCTGTATGACATCCTGGCGGACCTCTCGGCGAACGGAACGGTCGTGGTCTGCGGGGCAGGGAACGACGCCACCTCCCGTCCTGCCTTCCCAGCAGCATTCGCCCCGTGGACCGATGGCCAGGGCCCAGTGCCCGTGCGGCCAGGTGAATTGCCGATCGTCTCGGTAGGAGCGCTGAATCCCAACGGCACGGACGCGATCTTCAGCAATGCCGGACCGTGGGTGCGCGCACACGAAGTAGGCGCCGGCGTAGTGAGTACCTTCCCGGCTGTGTTCAATGGCGGGTACCAGGCGACGCAGGCGACCGAATTCATGGGACGCCGCCGGTCGAGCCTTGATCCAGACGACTTCAGCAGTGGGTTCGGCCTGTGGAGCGGGACATCGTTCGCCGCGCCGTTGATGGCCGGACGTATCGCCCAACACATCTTCGGAAACGGGTCGCCGGGTTCCACCGAGGACGACGTGAAGCGCGCTTGGGCCGCACTCGAAGAGCTGACGAGCCTGAGGCGCTGATCGTGATGCCGCGGGGGGACGAGCCGCCCGAGGAGCTACATCGTCTCGGGGTGGCCGCGCTCAACGCCGGCGACTTCACAGAAGCGCATGAACTGCTCCGACGGGCGCAAGCGCTCGCCCAAAATCCAGACCTCATGGCGCGGATCGAGTCATCCATGGCGTTTCTTGCCGCGGACGAGTCGGATCTCGATCATGCCCTGGACCGCCTTGATCGTGCGTTGGGCGGAGCCGGACTGGCCCTCGCGACTCGTGGCGCCCTGCTGCAGCAACGTGCGACGCTGCTCAGACGAGCGGGGCGTGCCAGTGATGCCCTGGAGACGTTTGGGCAAGCGATCGATGCTCTCCAAGGACAGCCGGCCAAGCTCGCCAAAGCACACAACAACCGCGGAACCGTATACCTCGACCAGCACGAACCGGCCCTCGCTGCGCGCGAGTTCGAGTTGGCGGCGATCGGCTACCGCGAGGCCGACGATGAGGTATCCGCAGCACAGTCGGATCACAACCGGGCGTATGCGTTCTTCCTGGCCGGGGATTTGGTGGGGGCTCTCGCGCTGATGGAGTCGTGCTATGACGTGCAGGCCGCGGCGGGACCGCTCCTGAAAGCCGTGTGCGACGCCGACCGGGCCGAGGTGCTGATGGCGGCTGGCCTGACCCGGCAGGGCGGGGAGATGCTGCGGCAGGCGGCCGAGGCGTACGGATCGAAGAAGCAGCGCCAGCGGCAGGGGGAAGCCGAGTTGGCGCTGGCGTCGCACCTGCTCGCGACCGACCCGGCCGAGGCGGAGCGGATGGCGCGCTCGGCGCTGGTGTGGTTCGAGGAGGCGAGGGCGACGGGGCTGGCGCTGCGAGCACGGGCGGTCGCGTTCGAGGCAGCGGTGACGGCGCGCGTCGATCCGAGCGAGGATGGCGAAGCGTTGGCCGGCCCGCTCGAGGAGCAAGGCCTGAGCTGGCCGGCTCTCCGGGTACGTATGCAGGCCCGACTGGCGCGCATTCGTTCGGCGGAGGACGCCGGCTTGCCGGCAAGACCAGCGAGCGGACGTGTCATCGGTCCGGTCCCGTCTGAGGCACCCATCGACATCCGCCTGCTGGAGCGCGAGCTTCGCGCCGAGCTGGCAGTGGCCGCGGGGCGCGCCGTGGCTGGGCTACGCGAGCTCCGGTCGGGGCTCGACGACTTCCATCTGTGGCAGAGCTCGTTCGGCAGTCTGGACCTGCAGACCAATGTCTCCGGCCACGGTCGCACCCTGGCGAGGCGCGGCCTGGAGCTGGCCGTCGAGTCGGGCGAGACCGACGTGCTCTTCGAGTGGTCGGAGCGATCTCGGATGCTGGCGTCACGGGTCCAGCCGGTGCGACCACCATCCGATCCGGACCTCGCCGCCGACCTGGCGGAGCTCCGCGGTGAGGTGACCCCGGAGCGCGAGGCCGAGCTGCGTGAGCAGATCCGCCAGCGGGCCTGGCGAGTGAAGGGATCGGGCCAGGTCTCTGATCCGATCTCCCTGCCTGAGCTGCGTGAACGCATCGGTGACCATGCGCTGGTCGCCTATGTCGTGGCAGCCGGCCGCCTGGTCGCCGTGATCGCGACCAGCGATACCGCCACCCGGATCGACCTCGGCGATCAGGCCGCGCTCCGCTCACTCCTGGGCGGCCTGCTGCCGGATCTCGACGTCGCCGCGACCCATCTTCCGGGCCCCCTGGGTGTGGCGGTACGCAGCGACCTGACCGTCCGGCTCCAGCAGCTCTCCGATCTCCTCGTCGCTCCGATCCTCGAGCGGATCGGCGACCGCCCGGTCGTCCTGACTCCGTCCGCCGTGCTGGCGGCGGTGCCGTGGACGCTGCTGTCGGGATTCACCGGCCGACCGGTGACGGTCGCCCAGAGCGCCACCGCCTGGCTGAGCCGCGCCGACACTCCGCTGCGCACGGCGGCTGCCGGGTTCGTCGCCGGTCCACGAGTCATGCGTGCCGCCGATGAGGTGGCCAAGAGCGCCACCGCCTGGTCGGGGGCACACCTGCTCACCGGCAGCGACGCCACCGCGGCAGCAGTGTCCGCCCTGGCCGCCGAGGTCGACGTACTCCATCTGGCCGCCCACGGCCACCACTCCGCCGACAATCCGCTCTTCTCCGGCCTCGAGCTAGCCGACGGCACCTGGTACGGCTACGACATCGACGGCCTCTCCGCCGTCCCCGACGTCGTGCTCCTCTCTGCCTGTGAGGTCGGACGATCGACGATCCGCTGGGGCGAGGAGCTGATCGGGCTCGTCGGCGCCTGGCTCCACGCCGGCGCCCGCGCCGTGATCGCCTCGCCTGCCGTGGTCGCCGACGAAGCTGCGTACGAGGTGTTCAGCCGTCTCCACGGCGCTCTCGCGAAGGGCCTGGCCCCGGCCGAGGCCCTCGCCGAGTCTCTCCCGGCCGCAACCACCGACGCTCCGCCGGCGCCCTTCGTCTGCTTCTCGTAAGTCGACCCTCCGAGAAGCGGTCCGGGCGGGCGACGACCCTATTGACCCCCGCCCGCCCGATTCGTTGCCCTAGTTGGGCTCGTTGTGTGGGGCTGCGAGGGCGTAGATCGCCAGTGCGGTGGGCACGATCGTGGCGCCTGCGAGGTACACGCGTGCCTTGAGGTCGTCGAACTTCATTGGTTCCTCCTATCGTGGGGTAGAGACGGAGCTCGGTGTGGATCACACCGACGGCTGGACGGACCCGTCCCCGGCGTGGGCTGGTTCTGAAACTGCGTCGGCGCGGGGCAGGGAACAGGCCACGATCAAGAGAACGAGGCCAGAGATCAGAAAGAGGTCACCGATGCTCAAGACCTTCATCAGCACGGGGATCGGGATCAGGTCTGCGAGCGGCGTCCAGAGCGGTGAGACATCCTCGAGACGGATATAGCCGGGGGCGTCGGTGACCAGATCCGCTTCGGAATAACCCGCGATGCGCGCACCGGAAATGCTGTACGGCATCGCCCCGAGCACCGCGATCGGGATCGCGTTGGATGCTGCTCCAAGCGGGATGAGCGACAAGGACCAACGACCCGTTGCCCGATCCCCCAACGTTCGGTTCAGCCAGGAGAACGTCAGTGCGACTGCAATGATGAAGACCGCGTAGATACGCCGCTCGGTGCCCTCCGGCACCTGCTCTGGCCACCAACCGCGGTAATGCACGAACTGAAGTGCAGCGGCGATGGCGATCAGCCACGTGCCGCGGATTCTTTTCAGCGACAGCGCGACGTTCGGACGGGCGACGATGATGAGGCCGATGACCGCGGGCAGCACCATCAGCGTGAGCATTCCTGGGCCGGGCATGCGAAGGAGCGTAATGGCGTCCTGCCGCACCAGTGAGGGGAACGAGGCAACTCGTCCCGAACCGTCCGGCAGGAAAATCTTGAGGACCGTGTATCAGGTGGTCCGATGCCAACTCCTTGGTGCTGTCCGGCCCGAGATTCGGGGGAATTCGGTTCGGACGCTGGTGCCGCCGCCTTGGGGGAGGCGGCGGTTTCGGGGCCGCAGCGCGGGTTGGGCACGAGGGGGATGCCCAACCCGCGTCGGACTCAGGCCCAACGGGCCCGACAGGGCGACCGTCGCTGACGCTCGGCCGGGACGCCGGGACGCCGGGCCGAGCGGGGCGGTGAGGGGACGGACTGCCCCGCCCGGCAACCTTCAATTCTTCCGCGCCGGAAGCGCCACGGCAATGGCCGACAGGCGCAGAACTGGAATGTGTTCTAGGCGGAACGGTCCAGACGGCCGAGGCGCTTGCCGAGCGCGGGGGTGACCCGGTCGACCCAGGTCGCGGTGATGTGGGAGTCGTCGTAGTAGGTGACGACGTCGCCGACGACGAGCGGGCAGCGTTCGGTGCAGACGAGGTCGACGATGTCGACGTACGTCGCAGCGGTGCCCTCGAGCGCCTCCTGGGTCACCTCGTTGGAGTCGACCTCGGTGCCGTCGGCCTTCACCACGCAGTCCTCGAGGAGGTTGCGGGCGTCGGAGAGGCAGTCGCCGGGGTCGTTGTCGACGGACGGGACGTCGGCGAAGACGCGTACGTCCGGGGTGATCTTCTCGAAGGCGCTGACGCCGTGGCGTACGCCCTCACGCCACTGCTCCTCGGTGGAGATGCCGTCGCGCTCCTCCATGTCGAGCATGCCGCGGGCGCCGACGACGATCGTGTCCGGCTTGAGCTTGGTGATCTGCTCGTTGGTCCACTTCCGGAAGTCCTCGCACTCCTCGACGGTCATCTTCGAGGACTTCTGCTTCACGCCGTACGCGGCGCAACCGAGCTTCACGAACGGGACCAGCTTCACGCGCTGGCGCTCGGCGAGGGTGTCGAGGGCGGGCAGCCACATCCCGATGTGGGAGTCGCCGACGACGGCGACGGTGCGATCGGCCTTGCCGTCGCCGTAGACGCAGTCGCCGTCGAGCTTCGTCTCGCCGTAGCCCGCGTAGCAGTAGCCGCCGCGCTCGGCCCATGAGTCGGAGGCGTCGAACTCGACCTCGGGCGGCAGCGGAGCACCCTCTTCGGCGGCCTTGACGGTGGTCTTCAGTACGCCGGTGACCGGCTTGTCGTCGGTCTCGAGGACGTCGGGGTTCTCCTGGAACCACTCCTCGGCGTTGGCCTTGGCGACATCGACCTGATAGCCGGCGTACGCCTGCGAGCTCGTGCCCGCGACCAGGGCGAGGGCAGCGGCGGCGGGCCAGAGGGCGAGCGCGCGTCGGCCCTTGGTGAGGTGCGGGATCCGGTGGCGCTGGAACGGCATCTCGATCCAGTGGTAGCTCGCCGCGGAGGCGGCCAGGATGAGCGCCAGCATGATCAGCAGTTGGCGCACGCCGCCGCCGGGGATCGCCTCGGGGGCGAGGATCAGGATCGGCCAGTGCCACAGGTAGAGGCTGAACGAGATGTCACCCAGGTAGCGCAGCGGCTGCTTCGAGAGCAGCCAGCCGGTCGGGGTGGCAGGGCCGGCGATCAGGAGCGCGACCGTGGCGAGCACCGGGACGAGGGCGTGCCAGCCCGGGAAGTGGGTCGCCTCGCTGAAGTTGGCGGTGGCGTAGACGAGCGTGCCGACGCCGGCGACACCGAAGGCCGCTGCGGCGACGCGTCCGCGCGTGGTCGAGGTCGTCGCGACCTGCAGGCGCCCCGCGAGGCAGGCCAGCAGGGCGCCGGCGGCGAGCTCGAAGGCGCGGGCGGGGGTGGAGAAGTAGGCCGTGGTCGGGTCGGCGGCGGTCGCGTGCAGCGACCAGGCGAAGCTGAGGACCGCGACGAGGGCGGCGAGCGCGGTGATCGCGCGCCGGCGGTGGTGCTTCGGGATCCAGAGCGCCACGGCGAGCACCAGCAGCGGCCACACGACGTAGAACTGCTCCTCGACGGAGAGCGACCAGTAGTGCTGGAACGGCGACGGTGCGGCGCTGTGGAAGTAGTCGACGGCCTCCTTGGCGAAGTGGACGTTGGCCAGGAAGACCGCCGCCCACCCTGCGTCGCCCGCGATCTGGTCGGTGCGCGTCTGCGGCAGGACGATCGCGCTGTAGGTGAGTACGACCAGCATCGTCGCGGTCGCCGCCGGCAGGATCCGGCGGGCCCGGCGGGCGTAGAACTGGCTGATGCTGACCCTTCCGCTGCGGTCGGTCTCACGCAGCAGCAGAGTGGTGATCAGGAACCCGGACAGGACGAAGAAGACGTCGACTCCGACGAATCCACCTTCGAACCCGGAGAGTCCCGCATGTCCTGCGATCACCAGACCGACAGCGACGGCACGGAGACCCTGAATATCGGCGCGCCAGTTCGAACTCATTCGAAGGAGAATATGTCAATGGCCCTGTTGGGTCATAGTCGACGGTCCCGCTGGGTGGTCCTTCTCGCCGATTCTTCAGGGACCTCTCAGCAAACCCTTGTCTCAGCGACCGCGTGATCCCGGCGTCCAGCCGAGCATCGGGCCCAGCCTGGTCGCCATGTCGGTGAGGATCTGCACATAGTCCTCGTGGGCGAACGTGAACGGCAGCGCGAAGGCGACCTCGTCGACCGCCTGGAAGCCCGCGTGGTCGCCGAGCTTCTCTGCCAGCTGCTCGCTGCTTCCGACCAGGTCAGGGGCGAAATAGGCGCGCTTGTGCGGGCCGAGCTGCTGCGGCTCGCGGGTGCGGGGCAGCCGGGCCGCGGCGTACGCCTCGTACTTCTGCTTCTGCTCCGGCGTGGCCGAGTCGGTGGGGATGACGACGAGGCCCTGGGAGACGCGGGCGGCCTCACCGGCGGGGTGCAGCGAGCGGAAGAGGTCGATCTGGGCGCGCTGGATGTGGGCGAAATCGTCGCCCTCGGCGTCGATGACGCTCGAGGTGAGCAGGTTGAGACCGTGCTCGGCGGCCCAGGTGACGCTGCGGGTGGAGCCGCCGCCGTACCAGACCCGTTCGCGCAGGCCCGGGGACTGCGGCTGGATGCTCCGGGAGAACGTCTCGATGCCGCGGGTGCCCTCGAACGACGAGACCGGCTTGCCCTCGAGGTTGTGGAGGAGCCGCTCGACGCGGGTGTAGGAGAAGTCCTCGACGTCGTGGGTGTCGGGGTAGAGGTGTTCCTTGAACGAGTCATAGTTCATCGGCGGCCCGACGCTCACGCCCGGGTTGATCCGGCCGCCGCTGCCGCGGTCGGAGAGTACGTCGACGGTGCCGAGGTCTTCGGCGAGGCGGAACGGGTTCTCCAGACCGAGCGGCGTGACCGCCGTGCCGAGCTCGATCCGCGAGGTGCGCTGAGTGGCCGCGGCCATCACCGCGATCGGGGACGAGATGCCGTGCTGCAGGTGTCGGTGGCGGAGCCAGGCCGAGTCGAAGCCGAGCTCCTCGCCCAGCTCGATGATCTGCAGGGTCTCCTCGTGGCCGGCGGCCGGGGCGGCGGGATCGAAGAGCCCGATCGTGAGGAAACCGAGCCTGCGGAGGCGTCGCGTCATGTCGTGATCAGAGCCGCTCGCGCAGCCAGGCGAAGTCGCTCGTGTGCTCCGCGGCACCGCCCGGGGTCTCGCAGATCACCGGGGCGCCGGCGTCGCGGACCACACCCGCGAGGAGGTCGGGGTCGATGCGGCCGGCACCGAAGTTGGCGTGGCGGTCGGCTCCGGAGTCGAACTCGTCGCGGGAGTCGTTGCAGTGGACCAGGTCGATGCGGCCGGTGATCTTGCGGACGTCCTCCACCACCGTCTCGAGCGGGTTGCCGCCGGCGTGGGCGTGGCAGGTGTCGAGGCAGAAGCCGACGTCGTCGGCACCTTCGGCGGTGGAGATGGCCTCCCAGACCCCGGCGATCCGGTCGAGGTAGCGCGCCATCGCGTTGTCGCCGCCCGCGGTGTTCTCGATCAGGAGCGGCACCTTGATGTCGGTCGCCTCGATCGCCTTGCGCCAGTTGTCGAAGCCCTTCGCCGGGTCGTCGTCCTTGTTGACGTGGCCGCCGTGGACGATCAGGCCCTTGGCGCCGACCTCGGCCGCGGTGTCCATGTGCTGCTGGAGAAGCTTGCGGCTCGGGATCCGGATCCGGTTGTTCGTCGTGGCGACGTTGATGATGTAGGGCGCGTGGACGTAGAGATCGACGCCGGCTTCCTCCGCGCGGGCCTTGAGAGCGGCGGCGCCCTCGGCGTACGTCACCACCGGGCCCTTGTAGGACTGCGGGTCGCCGAGGAAGAACTGCACCAGGCTCGCGCCGCGCGCGGTCGCCTCGGCAACGGGGTCGGTCTGGTCTACGTGGGCACCGATCGCAACAGCCATGGGGCCAGTCTAGGACGCGCCACCGACATCTCCGACGGCTTGACTTCATACCTTACGGGGGTATGGTAGTCCGCATGGACGAGCACACCGGGCCCGAAGGCCACGCGGATCACGGATACCTGCACAACAAGAACAAGGAGGCCTATCTCAAGCGCCTCAAGCGCATCGAAGGTCAGGTGCGCGGGCTGCAGCGGATGGTCGAGGACGAGGCCTACTGCATCGACATCCTCACCCAGGTCTCCGCCTCCACCAAGGCGCTCCAGGCGGTCGCTCTCGGGCTGCTCGACGAGCACCTCGGTCACTGCGTCGCCGGTGCGGTCCAGAACGGTGGCGCCGAGGCCGACGAGAAGCTCGCCGAGGCCTCTGCTGCCATCGCGCGCCTCGTCCGGTCCTGATTGTCAACAATCCAACAACTCTAGGAAGATCCTCATGAGCACCCAGAACTTCACCGTCGTCGGCATGACCTGTGGTCACTGCGTCGCCTCCGTCACCGAGGAGGTCACCGAGATCGCCGGCGTGAGCGACGTCGACGTCGACCTGGCCTCCGGCAACGTCACCGTCACCGCCTCCGAGCCGATCTCTGACGACGCCATCCGTGCGGCCGTCGAAGAGGCCGGCTACTCGCTGGCCTGATCACGATGAGCCCCACCGCCACCACCCCCACAGAGCAGCAGCTCGAGATCGAGGGCATGACCTGCGCGAGCTGCGTGCGCCGTGTCACCAAGGCCATCAGCCGCGTCGAGGGTGTCGAGGACGCCAACGTCAACCTCGCCACCGAGAGCGCCCTGGTGCACTTCGATCCCTCCCGCACCGACCTCGCCGAGATCAGCGCCGCCATCGAGAAGGCGGGCTATCAGGCCGTCCTGCGATCGTCGACTGTCGACAATCCGCAGGAGCCTCAGGCGGACGAGGACGATCGAGACGTACGCCGCGAGACAGAGCTCGTCCAGCTCAAGCGGCGATGGATCACGGCCCTGGTGGTGGGGCTCGGCCTGATGGCCCTGATGTACGTCCCGCTCCCGGTCGACGCCATGGAGCCGGTCATGTCGATCGTGCTCGTCGTCGCCGCGATCACCCAGTGGTGGGCGGGCCGTGACATCTACCTCGCCGCGGCGAGGGGTCTGCGCCACGGCTCGGTCGACATGAACACCCTGGTCACCCTCGGCACCGGCATCGCCTTCGCCTACAGCGCGTTCGTGACCCTGTGGATGGGGCAGGCCGAGGCATGGGGCCTGCCGCTCCACCTCTACTTCGAGACCGCTCTGGTCATCGTCGCGCTGGTGCTGATGGGTCGCTGGCTCGAGGCCCGGGCCAAGTCGCGCACCGCCGACGCCGTCAAGGCCCTCGTCGGCCTGATGCCGGAGACGGCCACCGTCGTCCGTGACGGTCGCGACGTCACCGTCCCGGTCGCGAACCTGAAGGTCGGCGACCGGATCCGCGTGCGCGCCGGGGAGAAGATCCCGGTCGACGGCCGCATCGTCGCCGGGGCGTCCTACGTCGACGAGTCCATGCTCACCGGCGAGAGCGACCCGGTGCGGAAGGCCGAGGGTGACATCGTCATCGGCGCCACGATCAACCAGACCGGCTCGTTCGAGATCGAGGCGACCGCGGTCGGCTCCGAGACCACGCTGGCGCAGATCATCGCGATGGTCGAGTCGGCCCAGGGCTCCGGCACCAAGCTGCAGCGCCTGGCCGACCGGGTCTCCGAGGTGTTCGTGCCCGCCGTCCTGGTCGTGGCCGCTCTGACCTTCGTCGGCTGGCTGGTCCTCGGGCCTGACGCCGAGCGGCTCACCAGCGCCGTCACCGCCGCCATCGCGGTCCTCATCATCGCCTGCCCCTGCGCGCTCGGTCTGGCCACGCCCGCCGCGGTCATGGTCGGCGCCGGTCGCGCCGCCGAGCTCGGCGTACTCGTCGGCTCGGGCGAGACCCTCGAGCGCGCCCGCTCCGTCACCGCCATCGTCTTCGACAAGACCGGCACGATCACCCACGGCAAGCCCGAGGTCTCCGACATCTCCCCGGCCCCGGGCTGGACCCGCGACGAGCTGGTCCGGATCGCCGCCGCCGCCGAGACCGGCAGCGACCACCCCCTCGCCACTGCCCTCCGAGCCCGCGCCAACCCAGCCGAGGCGTCACGCGCGTCGGCCGAAGCGGCGGCTACGTCGGCCGAGAGGTCGCTCGCGTCGGCCGAGCCGTCACTCGGTGACGTTTCGAGCGACGTACGTGACGCCTCGGCCGACGCGCCTGACGTCTCGGCGTTCGAGGCCCACCCGGGACGCGGGATCAGCGCGGTCGTCGACGGGCGACGGGTCGTCGTCGGCAACTCGGCGATGCTGGCCGAGGAGGGCATCGACGCCGCCGACAACGGCTCGGTCCTGGTTGCGGTCGACGGGGCGTACGCCGGGTCGATCCGGGTCGCGGACCAGGTCCGTGACGAGGCCAAGGAGACCGTGCGCCTGCTCGAGGACTCAGGTGTCGAGGTGCACATCCTCAGCGGAGACGCGCCCGCGACGGTGGCGAAGGTGGCCGCCGAGGTCGGCGTACGCCACGCGGCCGGCGGACTCCTGCCCGAGCAGAAGCTCGCCCGGATCAAGCAGCTCCAGGACGAGGGCAAGGTCGTCGCGATGGTCGGCGACGGGATCAACGACGCCCCGGCGCTGGCCCAGGCCGACGTCGGGATCGCGATCGGCACCGGCACCGACGTCGCCCTGGCCGCCTCCGACATCACCTTGGTCGGCGGCGACCTCCGCGGCGTGGTGACCGCGCTGGCGCTCTCCCGCCGCACCGTCGCGACGATCAAGCAGGGCCTGTTCTGGGCGTTCGCCTACAACGTCCTCCTCATCCCCGTCGCCGCGCTCGCCCTCCTCGATCCGGTCCTCGCCGGCGCCGCGATGGCGATGAGCTCGGTCAGCGTGGTCACCAACGCGCTGCGCCTGCGCGGCTTCCGCCGCCCCGAGACGCCCGCGGCGTACGCCGGCCGGGGTTTCGTCACCCGTGTCCGCGACGGCGGATATCTCCTGGTCACGGCCGTGATCGCGATCTCGATCGGAGCCGGCCTGACCTACCTGTCGCGCACCGAGCCGGCGCAGCGCGGGATGAACGGCATCCTGGAGTGGGCGCAGGGGATGAGCCCGATGCGACCGTCGATGACGGAGATGCACGAGAACGACATCGCCCCTGTCACCTCCGACGAGTCCGGCATCGACGTCGCGATCACGCGGCAGGAGGGCGGGCTCCGGTTCCTCCTCACGGACGCCGCGACCGGCGACCCGGTGACCGACCTCGGTCGCACCCACCAGGCCTGGATGCATGTCATCGTGACCAGCCAGGACCTCTCCTGGTTCCGCCACCTCCACGCCGAGCCGACCGGCCGTCCGGGCGAGCTCGAGACCGACGTGACCTTCCCCGCCGGAGGCACCTACCGCATCGACACCGAGTTCCGCCGCCGGGCCGACATGGCCGATGTGCTCGACCGGCAGCAGCTCACCGTCGAAGGTACGCAGCCCCCGGCCGTCCCGCTGGAGGCGAGCCCGAGATCGTCGACTGTCGACAATCTCACCGTCACGCTCGAGGGCACGCCGGTCGCCGACCAGCAGAGCGACCTGCACTTCAGGTTCACGGACAGCACCGGAAAGATTGTCGACGATCTACAGCCCTACCTCGGGGCGGCCGGCCACGTCGTGGTCATGAGCGCGGACGGCAAGACCTTCGTGCACGGCCACGCCGAGGGCGACGAGCTGGCGGTCCCCGGCGCCTCGTTCGGGCCCGAGCTCGGGCTGCACCTGGACGTGCCGAAGGCCGGTCTCTACCGCCTCTGGGCGCAGTTCCGCCTCGGCGACGGCGAGGTGATCACGGTGCCGTTCACGGTGGAGGCTGTGGATTCGGCCGCGGAAACCGCTGGTTGATACCCTGACGCGTCCCCTTCCACAGATGGATGTGAGACATCGCATCAGCCCTCCTGCCATGGAGAGACCATGGCCGCCGAGTCCGTAGGAGGTGGAGAACGCTATGCGCGCCTATGAAGTAATGGTGATCCTCGAGCCCAGCCTCGATGAGCGCACCGTCGCCCCGACCCTTGACAAGTTCCTGAAGGTCGTCACCACTGATGGTGGCACCGTCGAGAACGTTGACGTCTGGGGACGCCGTCGTCTGGCCTATGAGGTCAACAAGAACGCCGAGGGCATCTACGCCGTCGTCAACCTGACCGCCGAGCCCAAGACCGTTCTGGAGCTCGACCGCCAGCTTGGCCTCAACGAGCAGATCCTGCGTACGAAGGTCATCCGCCCGTCCAAGTGACGCGGATGTCACCGTCGGAATTGTCGGTGCGGGGCCCTATCTTTGGGCTCTAGGCCAATTCATCTGAGTTTGGACTCCTGACCGACACCGACACCCAGATCAGACCAAAGGGAGATCTCATGGCAGGCGACACCGTCATCACCGTGATCGGCAACCTCACCGACGACCCGGAGCTTCGCTTCACGCCGTCGGGTGCAGCCGTTGCCAACTTCACGATTGCTTCGACGCCCAGCAGCTTCAACCGGCAGACCAACGCGTGGGAGGACGGGGAGACCCTCTTCCTGCGCTGCTCGATCTGGCGCCAGGCTGCTGAGAACGTCGCCGAGTCCCTGCAGCGCGGCATGCGTGTCGTCGCTCAGGGCCGCCTGAAGTCGAGGTCCTACGAGACGCGTGAGGGCGAGAAGCGCACTGTCTTCGAGCTCGAGTGCGACGAGATCGGTCCCTCGCTCCGCTACGCGACCGCCAAGGTCACCAAGGCCAGCCGCCAGTCCGGCGGCCAGGGTGGCGGCGGCGGTTACAACCAGGGCGGTGGCTACAACCAGGGCGGCGGCTACGGCGGCCCCCAGGGCGGTGGCCAGCAGGCTCCGGCCGGTGGCAACGACCCGTGGGCCTCGCCGGCTCCGCAGCAGCCCGCCAACGCGGGCGGCGGCGCGCCGGCCAACGACCCGTGGGCGACCCCGGGCGTGGGCAACGACGAGCCTCCCTTCTGATCAGCAACAAACCAATCCCGAATCCCTCAACCATTCCGGCACTCACCCCATATGCCGCTCCGCGGCGGGGGCCGGGCTTCTAGAAAGGAAGCACCACAATGGCCAAGGCAGTGATTCGCAAGCCTAAGAAGAAGGTTTGCCAGTTCTGCAAGGAGAAGGCGACCGGTGTCGACTACAAGGACGCCACCCTGCTCCGTAAGTTCATCTCCGACCGCGGCAAGATCCGCGCCCGCCGCGTGACCGGCAACTGCGTCCAGCACCAGCGCGACGTGGCCATCGCCGTCAAGAACGCGCGCGAGGTTGCTCTGCTGCCCTACACCTCCACCGGTCGCTGAGGAGGATCGACATGGCTACCAAGATCATCCTTCAGCAGGAGGTCACCGGGCTGGGTTCCGCCGGTGACGTCGTCGAGGTCAAGGACGGCTACGCCCGCAACTACCTGATCCCGCGTGGCGACGCCATCCGGTGGAGCCGCGGCGCCGAGTCGCAGGCCGAATCCATCAAGGCTGCGCGCTCGGCTCGCTCCGTGCGCGACGAGGCTCACGCCGCCGAGATCAAGGGCAAGCTCGAGGCCAGCACGGTCAACGTGAAGGTCCGCTCCGGCAAGGACGGCCGCCTCTACGGCGCCGTCACCGCCGCCGACATCGCCTCCGCGGTCTCCGAGACCACCGGCGAGTCGATCGACAAGCGCACCATCGCGCTGGGCAACCCGATCAAGGCGCTCGGTGCTCACGAGGTCTCCGTCAAGCTCCACGACGAGGTGTCCGCCAAGCTGGCCCTCAACGTGGTCCCCGCTTGATCTAGGGATTCCCCACAGGCCCGCCTCCTTCGGGAGGCGGGCCTGTTCGTTTTCGCCGAGAAGCCGCCTCGGGTCAGAACTTGTTCGCGATCTCGGTCAGCTTGGCGACATACGCCGGCCAGTCGTACTCCGAGGGAACGTTGTCGCCGGGCTTGCGCCAGCCGACCGCGCCGTCCGCCTCCTCACGGAGGATGTCTGCCTGTCCACCGTGACCGGCGAGGTCGGCGAAGAGGTGGACGAGGATCTGGTGCAGGGTGACTTCCTCGCCGCCCCAGTGCGGTACGTGGCCGACGGCGTCCAGCGGCAGCGCCTCGATCGTCTCGTCGCCGTGGGCGATGACCCGACGGTAGAGATCGATGATGCCCTCGATGGTCTCGTCCTCGGTGGCGTACCAGTCCGCCTGCGGGTCGATCTCGAAGGCCTCGTCCGAGATCAGCTCCTCGGGATGCGGGAACGGACGGCCGAACGTCGCCCCGAGGTAGACGGCCTCGACCCCGGTCACATGCTTGATGATGCCGAGGAGGTTGGTGCCGGTCGGCGTACGCGGCAGCCGCGCCTCGCGCTCCGAGAGGCCCTCGACCTTGGAGATCAGCGCCTCGCGGCGCGCATCGATGTACGTCTTCAGTGTGCTCTTCGGATCGGCAGGCATGACCTGACCTTCGCGCCAAGCCGGATCCGGCGCAACCGAGTATGGGTCGTCGGCGGGCTCAGACGCCGGTGACCAGCCAGCGGTCGCTTCGGGCACGGAGCGTCAGCACCACGAAACGCGCGCCCATGAAGCCGACGGCAAAGGTGATCCACACCCACACCAGCCCACCACCGAGCGCGACGGCCAGGGCGACGAGCGGGACATAGGCGACCAGGGTCCAGACCCCACCCCAGGCGAGGTAGCGCCCGTCGCCGGCGCCGATGAGCACCCCGTCGAGGACGAAGACGACGCCCGCGATCGGCTGCGCGATCGCCGCCACGAGCACGACCGGCACCAGCAGCTCCCGCACTGCTTCGTCCTCGGTGAAGAGCGCGCCGAGGAACGGCGCGAGAGCAGCCAGGAGTACGCCGGCCGCGACCCCGATCACGACGCCCCACCACACCATCCGGGCCGTGATGGCCCGGGTCTCCCCGATATCGCCGGCTCCCAGCGACCGTCCGGTCAGCGCCTGTGCGGCGATCGCGATCGCATCGAGCACGAACGCCAGGAACGTCCACAGCGTGAAGGCGATCTGGTGGGTCGCCAGCCCGACCGCCTGGTCGCCGACGGCGAGATGGGTGACGGCGTAGGTCGTCACCAGGAGCGCCATGCGCAGCGTCAGCGTACGGACCACGAGGGCCACGCCGGCCCGGGCCGAGGCCCGGATCCCGGGCGCATCCGGGCGAAGGGGGACGTCCTGGCCGCGGGCGGCCCGCACCACGACGTACGTCAGCATCCCGGCCGCCAGCACCTGCGCGATCACCGAGCCGATCGCCGAGCCTGCGATGCCGAGCCCGGCGCCGTAGACGAGGGCGAGGTTGAGCACGATGTTGAGTACGTTGGCGACGACCGCCGCGACCAGCGGGGTCTTGGTGTCCTGCAGCCCACGGAGCACCCCGGTGGCCGCGAGCATCATCAGCAGCGGCGTCACCCCGAGGACGGCGATCCGGAGGTAGGTCGTCGCCGGCCCGACCACTTCGTCGCCCGCGCCGACCGCCCGGCTGAGCGGCTCGGCCAGAACCATGACCGGGACCGTGACGACGACCCCGATGATGACCGCGAGCCAGATTCCGTCGATGCCCTGCCGCAGCGCACCGGCGGTGTCGCCGGCGCCGATGCGGCGGGCGACCGATGCGGTGGTGCCGTACGCGAGGAAGACGCAGAGACCGACGATCGTCTGCAGCACGACGCCCGCGACGCCGAGGCCGGCGAGCTCGCGGGTGCCGAGGTGGCCGACGATCGCGGAGTCCGCCAGCAGGAAGAGCGGCTCGGCGACGAGGGCCAGGAAGGCAGGGATCGCGAGCCGCCAGATCTCCTTGTCGAGGCCCCGGCGGTCGGTCTTCGAGTAGGTCTTCGCATCCGCCGGGCTCATCACGGTCTCAAGGTTAAGCACCGTCGGCGCGGAGCGTTTTCCAGGGCAGGTGGAAAACCTGTGGAAAACGTCGTTGCGGCGCTATGTCGACAAAACGCCCAAGCGTGTACGACGATCTCGGCGATGAACGCCGACGGGTTGTCGACTTTCTTTCGTCCACAGCCTATGGACAACAAAACAGCAGGTCAGACATGGTTTACCCATGAGGTGACCCTAGTTATGCACAGGCGGCTCCCCAGGCTGTTCACATTGACCAGGGTCTCGTCCACCGCTATCCCCTGGTTATCCCCAGGGCCTGTGGATAACCCCCTGTCGCCGATGTGGCATGCGACGTAAGGTCGCGGAGACTTGAGGTGTCGTCGAGGGTCGGCCCAGGACTGTGTGAACAGAACTGTCGGTGCCGACCCGTAGCGTGGGACCGAATCGACCGAGATCACGCCGCGACGATCCGAAGACCACGGAGGGGCAAGGGAATGAGCGTCACTGAGACCGGCTCGATGAACGGTCCGGGTGACTTCCCGGAGCCGCCGTTCGAGGAGTGGGGCGACGGCCCCGCGGCGTACGAGCCGGGCAACGCTCCGCGCGCGGTCAACGACCGCACACCTCCGCAGGACATGGCTGCCGAGCAGGCCGTCCTCGGCTCGATGCTGATCTCCAAGGACGCGATCGCCGACGTCTCCGAGACGCTGCGCGGCACCGACTTCTACCGTCCGACCCATGAGTCGATCTACGACTCGATCCTCGATCTCTACAGCCGCGGCGAGCCGGCCGACATGGTCACCGTCGCCGACGACCTGCGCCGCAAGGGCGAGCTGGAGCGCATCGGCGGAGCGCCCTACCTGCACACGCTCGCCTCCAACGTCCCGATCGCCGCCAACGCCGCCTATTACGGCGAGATCGTCCGCGACAAGTCCGTCCTGCGCCGCCTGGTCGAGGCCGGCACCAAGATCGTGCAGATCGGCTACGCCGGCGAGGGCGAGGTCGACAACATCGTCGACGAGGCCCAGGCCGAGGTCTTCAAGCTCACCGACAAGCGCTCAGGTGAGGACTACTCCCCGCTCGCCGACATCATGGACGGCGTCCTGGACGAGATCGAGGCGATCTCCAACCGCGAGGCCGGTCTCTACGGTGTCCCCACCGGCTTCGCCGACTTCGACGAGCTCACCAACGGCTTCCACTCCGGCCAGATGATCATCGTCGCGGCGCGACCCGCGATGGGTAAGTCGACGCTGGCCCTCGACTTCTGCCGGGCCGCCTCGATCCACAACAACCTGACCAGCGTCTTCTTCAGCCTGGAGATGAGCCGCTCCGAGATCACCATGCGTCTCCTGAGCGCCGAGGCGAAGGTGCCGCTCAACCACATCCGCAACGGCAACATGTCCGACGACGACTGGAACAAGCTGGCCCGCAAGATGGGCGAGGTCTCCAGCGCGCCGATGTTCATCGACGACAGCCCCAACATGACGATGATGGAGATCCGCAGCAAGGCCAGAAGGCTCAAGCAGCGCCACGATCTCCGGCTCATCGTCATCGACTACCTCCAGCTGATGAGCTCCGGCAAGAAGGTCGAGTCCCGTCAGCTCGAGGTCTCGGAGTTCTCCCGCCAGATCAAGCTGCTGGCCAAGGAGCTCGAGGTCCCGATCATCGCGCTGTCCCAGCTCAACCGTGGTTCCGAGCAGCGCGCCGACAAGCGCCCCGCCGTCTCCGACCTCCGTGAGTCAGGCTCGCTGGAGCAGGACGCCGACATGGTCGTCCTCCTCCACCGCGACGACGTCTACGAGAAGGAGTCGACCCGCCCCGGCGAGGCCGACGTGATCATCGCCAAGCACCGTAACGGCCCCACCCGCGACCTCGTCGTCGCCTTCCAGGGTCACTACAGCCGCTTCGTCGACATGGCCCACTGACGCCTCGGTCGACGCCGAGCTCGTTCCCACCACCGAGGCCGAGGTTTCGAACTACGCTGCGATGGGACGCGGCACCCGACAGCCGCTGACCCTCTAGAGAAGGGTAGGTGGCTTGAGATGGTGCACGTGACGCGCGGCTTCACGGGCAGGCACCCTGCACAAGACGATCGACTGCCTCCTGGGCAATACCTGACCGACGACTTTCCCGTGCTGTCCGCCGGCCCGACACCCGCCATCCGGAGGGACGAGTGGACGTTCAGCGTGAGGGACGGAAACCAGGCCCTGCGATCCTGGACATGGGACGAGTTCATAGCCCTGGACGCCCAGGACATCACGGTCGACATCCACTGCGTGACGCGCTGGAGCAGACTGGACACCACCTGGACAGGTGTCGCCATCGACGATCTCCTGGCAGACGTCGACACCGCGGCCGAGTACGTGCTGGCTCGCTCCTACGGCGGCTACACCACGAACCTTCCGCTCGAGGACCTGCTCGACGGCAAGGCCTGGATCGTCTACGAACACGACGGTGACGACCTCCCCGCCGAGCACGGCGGACCAGCTCGGCTTCTGGTCCCGCACCTGTATTTCTGGAAGTCCGCCAAGTGGATCAAGAGCCTCGATCTCGTCGAGGACGACGACCCGGGCTTCTGGGAGTCGCTCGGCTATCACGACTACGGCGACCCATGGCGCGAGCAGCGATACCAGGGCGACTAGGAGCGCGGCGCTGGCAGAGCGCCACCGTGACCGAAAGTCGCGCGGAGACGGCCACGGCCCACACCTTGTCCCTGCGGGTCGACGAATGGAACGGTCACCTGCCCGGGCAGCACGTCGATGTGCGGCTGACCGCCCCGGACGGCTACCAGGCCGTACGCAGCTACTCACTCGCGGCGCCGGCCGACGACGGCGTCATCGAGATCACCGTGCAGCGCCTGCCCGGAGGCGAGGTCTCCGCCTTCCTCACCGATATCGCCATGATCGGCGACCAGCTCGAGATCCGAGGCCCCCTCGGCAACTGGTTCGTGTGGGATCAGGAGGACCCCTCGCCTGTCCTCCTCGTCGCGGGCGGATCGGGCGTCGTTCCCCTCATGTCCATGATCCGTGCTCGCGATCGAGCCGACATCCAGACCCCACTTCGCCTCGTCCACTCCGTGCGAACCCCGCAGGATCGCATCTACGGAGACGAACTCACCCGGCTCGCCGCCCAGGCCGGAGGGCCTTCGGTGACCTGGCTCTACACACGCACCGCACCACCGACCGAGACGCGTCCGCCAGGTCGACTCCGCCCGAGCGATCTCGACGACGGAAACGACTGGACGTCGGGTGCGACGCCCACCTGCTTCGTCTGCGGCCCCACCGGTTTCGTCGAAGAGGCGGCGAACCACCTGCTCGCAGCCGGGCACCCTGCCGACCGGATCCGTACCGAACGTTTCGGCGGCCGGTGAGCGAGACCACTGCACGAGTCATGGAAAGGAAACCCCTGTCATGAGCGAACATCGGGACGGCAACGCGCTAGCAGGACCGCTCGCCGACATCTTCACCGTCGAAGCCACCACCGCCCAGGTGCGGTGCCGAGCCTGTGGGCTGTCGACGACGCTGGCCGAACTCGTCGTCTACGGTCCCGAGCCGGGCTACGTGGGCCGCTGCCCAGGGTGCACCGAGTACGTCATCCGCGTGGCGACGACGCCCTCAGGCACCTGGCTCGACCTCGCCGGAGCCACCTCGTTCCACTTCACCTCGACGGTCGACGTTCCGATCCGCTGAGAGCGTGCGGAGCGAGCGCAGCTGCTAGATCGCGGTGTCCGACGAGCTCGAACCCCGCGATGGGGATCACGGCCGCGGCCGCGATCACCGCCAGGCCCACGGCGATGGAGGCGCCCGCCGCGACCAGGACGACCGCCAGAGCGGTCACCGCCGAGGTGCCGATGATCAGGCCGAGGTGTCGACGGTTGCCGACCCTGACCAGGGTGCCCCACTGGGCGTACAGCATCCAGACGAAGATCACGAGGGGGATCGCCACGGTCAGGACGGTGGGCACGGCCCCGATCTGGCAGTCGTGCTCGAGGCGGAGTGCGGCGACGTGCAAGCCGGCACCGACAGCCACGATCGCGCCCACGATGACGTGGTGTCCGTAGGACCAGAAGAACACCCGCTCCCGGTGGACTCGCAGGACGAGTGCCGAGGGGACGGTGAAGTACATCCACCACATCGCCAGCGTGAGGCCGATGCCCGCGGTCACGGTCGCGGCCGCCTCGATGCTCCAGCCGGCGGGACCGTGCACCGTCGCCGACACCGCGGCGACGGTGCCGAAGACGACCTCGCCGAGGGCGACGATGACCAGGAGGCCGTAGCGCTCCGCAACGTGGTCGGCGTTCCACGGAGTCCCGCCCTTCCCGCGCTGCGCAACCACCGGCCCGACCGTCTCGATCGCGAGCAGCGCCACTCCGATGGCTGCCGCAGCGGGCAGCGGGAGGGCAGCCGCCACGAGGAAGGTCCATCCTGCCTGGGCGATGGCGATGGTCCAGAAGTACGTCATCAGTGCGGGCCGCCGGATCGGGTCGCTGCGCGCCGCCCGCAGCCACTGGAGTGCCATCGGCACGCGCATGACGACGTAGCCGCCGACCACGATGCCGTAGCCACCGTTCTCGTCACCGGCGAACGAGGCGAACATTTCGGGCAGCCCGAGTGCGACGATGACGACGCCCACCATCTGCACCATGGTGGTGAGCCGACAGATCCAGTCGTCCTCGTCGTAGGCCGAGGCGAACCAGGTGTAGCTGCCCCAGGCCCACGAGATCAGAACGACCCCGAGGCCGAACCCGACGATCCCGGCCGTTGCCCGGCCCGCCGCGACGTGGTGCGCCAGCTCGTCAGCGGCTTGCCCGAAGGCGACGATGAAGACCAGGTCGTACAGCAGCTCCAGCGGCGTGGCCGATCGGTGCTGCTCGGCCGGCGAGCGACCCGTCAGACTGCGGCGGCGGTGTGCCAGTGGGGCGGCCATCAGCTCGTGAGCCCCGGGTCTCGGAGCACGCGCGCGAGCCAGTCGCTCCGGGCAGCACGGGCCGCCCGCGCTACCCGGGTCTGGGGGAAGAGGGCATCGAAACCGTGGAAGCCGCCGGCCCAGACGTGGAGCTCGGCCCGCCCGCCCGCCGCCCAGATGCGGGACGCGTACGCGACATCCTCGTCGCGGAAGACCTCGGCACTACCGGCGTCGACATAGGTGGTCGGGAGCCCGGCGAGATCCTCGGCGAGCGCCGGCGAGACGTATTCGGGCACCTCGCCACGGTCGGCAACGTCGCCGAGGACCGATCGCCAGCCGAACTCGTTGGCTTCGCGGGACCAGACGCCGGGACCGGTGAACTGGCGGCTGGACTCCGTCGTGTTGCGATGGTCGAGCATGGGACAGATCAAGACCTGCGCCACGATCGCCGGGCCCTGTCGATCGCGCGCGAGAAGCGTGGTGCCGGCCGCGAGCCCGCCACCGGCGCTCGTACCGGCCACGATGATGCGAGCGGGATCGATACCGAGCTCGTCCGCGTGCGACGCCACCCAGCTGAGACCGGTGTAGCAGTCCTCCACGAGCGTGGTTCCCGACGCCTCGGGGGCGAGGCGGTAGTCGACCGACACCACGGTGGCGCCGAAGGTCCGCAGCCAGTCGAGCGGGATGTCGATCTGCGAGAAGCGGTCACCCATGACCATCCCACCGCCGTGCACCCAGTAGACGCACGGTGCTGCCGGGCGGGCTTCGTCGCCCGTGGCCGGGGTGAGGACGGTGAGAGGGATGGGTACGCCGTCGAAGCTGGGGACGGTGATGTCGCGCCTGCTCAGGTCGTGCCCGGCCAGCGCCACCTCGGCGTCGACGGTCGCGAAGGGGCGAATCGCGGGAAGAGTCTCCGCGTCGAGAGGAGGGATCTCGGGCATCTCGGCAAGCAGGGCGTCGAGCTCCGGATCGAGACCCGGGCGGGCGGTCGTCACGGCGGCCAGTTCGTTCATCGCGATCACCGGCCCGGGGTGGAGGGGGCCGTGGCCGGGGCGAGGATCGCCTTGCCACCCAGCGGGACGAAGTCGGCGTACGTCGAGTCGGCGACGAGCTCGGCGAAGCGGGCGATGTAGTCCTGCGACTCGGGGTCGTCGAAGACGGTGTGGTGCACCTCCTCGCTCACCCAGCCCTCGACGAGGTGGACCACGTCGGGCTGGGTGGCCGACCGGCTGACCAGGAACACCAGGCAGCCCTCGTGTGCCGAGGGCCCGACGGTGGGACCGGAGAGCAGGAGCTCGACGAGCTCGTCCGCCTTCCCCTCCTTGGCGGTCATGGTCGCCTGGAATCCGTACTCGATGTTCATCGCTGTCGCCTCTCGGGTGGTGTGCCCGCACCGATCGGTGCGGGGCTTTTCGACCCGTTCAGCGAACCAGTCCGGGCTCTCGCGGCGTGAGACCAGACATTGCAGATGATTGCCTGATCCTGCTCGACAAAGCAGAACCAGGCGACGACGGCCAGGTGGGCGACGTACCTTCTTCACGTGACCGACACCCCGCTCGAGGAGCTGCGACGACGCATCGAGAAGCACGCCCGTCCTGACCAGACGACCCCGATCGAGGGGATGCTGCTCGCCCGCGCCGATGCGGTGGAGGCACCGTCGACCAACGGTTCCGGCACGGTCTTCGCGCTGATCACCCAGGGGCGCAAGCGGATCTCGGTGGGCGATCGCGTCCTCGAGTACGGTCCGGGGCAGTACCTCGTCGCCTCCGTCGACGTCCCGATCACCGGTCACTACAGCGAAGCCTCTCCGGACCGGCCCGCACTCGGATTCGGGCTGGTGCTGCGGCCAGCCGCCATTGCGTCACTGCTGCTGGAGGCGCCACCCGGGGTCGTGCCGGTGCGGACCAGCGCTGCTCCTCCTGCGATCGGTGTCGCCGATGCCGAGCCCGAGCTGGTCGATGCCGTCGTACGGATGGTGCGCCTCCTCGACCGGCCGCAGGACCGGGCGGTGCTCGCGCCGATGGCCGAGCGGGAGATCCTCTGGCGGCTGCTCACCGGCCCGCTCGGAGCGAACCTCGCCCAGATCGGGATCGCCGACAGCTGCACCACCCAGATCAGCCGCGCAGTGCGGTGGATCACCGAGAACTACGCCGAACCGTTCCGCGTCGACGACCTCGCCGGCAGCTGCGGGCTGAGCGTCTCCGCGTTCCATCGCAAGTTCCAGGGCGTCACAGCGCTCAGCCCGATCCAGTTCCAGAAGCAGATCCGGCTCCACCAGGCACGACTGCTCCTGGTCGCCGGAGCCGACGACGTCGCGACGGTCGCGCATCGCGTCGGCTACGACAGCGCCACCCAGTTCAACCGCGAGTACCGCCGTCGCTACGGCGAGGCCCCTGGCCGCGACACCAGCCGGCTGAGGAGAGCGTCCGCGCCGGCGTGAGCACACTCCTCGTGTCGAGGAGGCGCCCCGCCGGCGCGAACGCTGATCGACGTCAGTCGGTGAGCTCCTTCACCTGGACGTTGCGGTAGTAGACGGTCTCACCTCCGCCGTGGTTCTGCAGGCCGACGAAACCGGCCAGGTCGCGGGCGGGGTCGGTGCTGGTGAAGTCGTTCACCAAGGTCCCGTTGAGGAAGACCTTGATCGTCGACCCCTCGACTCGGATGTCGTACGAGTTCCATGACCCGACCGGCCTGAGGGCGGCCGCGACCGCCTCGGGGTCGGCACCCTGGAAGGTGTAGATCGCGCCGGTGGTGCGGTCGGCGGCGTCGGAGGCGTCGATCTGGATCTCGTAGCCCTGGTTGACCGCGACCCACGGGTCGTTGCCGGGGTTGGGGAAGCCGACGAAGACGCCGCCGTTGTCATCGCGGAGCAGCTTCCAGTCGAGCTTCAGGCTGTACTCGCTGAACTCCTGCTCGGCGTACCACAGCAGGCCCAGACCGTTGGTCGTACGCAGCGAGCAGTCGTCCTGCCGGCCGAACGAGCCCGGTCCGGCCATCCGCCACGAGGCCAGCGAAGCCAGGGTTCCGTCGAAGAGCGACTGATAGCCCCGGGCGGGTCGCTGCGGCGTACAGATGTCCTCGCCGCCGCCGATCTTGAGGGCGTCGAAGTTGACGTTCCCCTCGTCACCCTCGTCGTAGCGGAGCGTGATCCGGTTGACCCCGGCTTTCAGCTTCATCGCCCGGGTCGCGGTCCCCCAGGTCTGCCAGTCGCCGGTGGACTCCAGCGCCCACGGCTCGACCTCGGTGCCGTTGAGGTGGACCGAGACCCGCTTCGTGCCGGGCGCCGGGTCGGGGCCGTTGGCGTAGCGCAGCCGGACCGGGTACGTCCCGGCGCGAGCGACCTTCGCGTCGAAGGTGACCGAAGCGCCGACGTTGCCGAAGCCGTCCACGAACCCGGAACCGGAGTAGCCGTTGTGCTCGACCGCGACGTTGGCGCTGCCACGCAGGGTCGCCTGTTCCGCCTCGAGGTAGTTGCGGTCGGCGGGCGACTGATAGCCGGGAATCGAGTTGAGCGTGTACCAGGCCTCGGTGTTCCACAGCTCGTCCCCGCCCACGGCGGTGAACGGCCGCGGCGAGCGCAGGTGCACGACCCGGCCCTCTTCCAGGCCCTCCACGGTGAGCTTCACCGACGTACGATCGGCGGACACCTCGGCACCGGAGACGAACAAGGGACGCTCGTCGATCTTCGGCCCGCCGTAGGTCGGCCTCGGCGCGTAGCGCCAGTGGGTCATCCGGAACGCGGCGTTCGGATCGGCGGCGATCTTGTCGACCGTCTCCTGGGACAGCGGCTGGGTGTAACGGATCTTGAACCCGTCGCGGGTGGCGCGCATCGAGAGCATGTCGAACGCCGAGCCGTCGCCCGGACTCATCCGCTGCAGGCCGTAGCGGAGCTTGCCGGGCTCGCTCCAGTTACCGGCCTCGCCGATGCCACCGACGTAGATGGAACCGTCGGGACCGAGCAGGCTGCGGTTCACCCCCGCCTCGAGGCCCGCGGAGTAGCGGAAGACCGCGCCCTGGTACTCGCCGTCGACCTTCTCCAGGAAGCCGCGCTGCAGGCCGCCGTAGGTGACGTCGCCGAAGACCAGCTGACCGGCGTACGCGCCCTTCTTCAGCATCACGGGGCTGCTGGGGGAGTTGCCGATCTCGCCCTGCGGCACCCACAGGGTCGGGTCGGTCACCGGCTGGTCGTCGAACGGGCCGGCCGGGTTGGTGTAGTGGTTGAAGAACCGACCCGGCTCGACGTGCACCAGCTTGGAGCTGGGCAGCCAGGCGCCCTGGTTGTCCATCACGAACAGGTCGCCGCCGGGTCCGCGCACCATCCCGTTGGGCGTACGCAGCCCGCCGGCGAGGTAGGTGATCGCACCGGTCTTGCGCGAGATCTTCAGCGTGGTCCCGCGGTTGCTCGCCGGCTGCGGGTCGGTCGTCGCCCCGCCGAAGTCGATCGCGACGGAGAGGTTGACGTAGAAGCTCTCCTTGTCGTGGAGGAGGCCGAAGGCGAACTCGTGGAAGTTCTCGCCGAAGGGCCACTCCGCCACCTTCCGGTGCTCGTCGTAGAAGCCGTCCCCGTCGGGGTCGGTCAGCTCGGTGAGCTGGTCGCGCTCGGAGACGAAGATCGACTCACCGATGACGGCCACGCCCATCGGGTTGAACAGGTCGGTCGCGACCTTCTCGACCGTGACGTCCTCGGGTCCGGTGGCGGTGCGGGCGTTGCTGAGCAGGAAGATCTCGCCGGGCTCGGGGTCCTCCACCCAGCCCGAGGGGCTCACGGACCCGGATGTCACCACGGCGAGCCGGCCGTCCGTCGCCCAGTCCAGCGCGGACACCATCGGCTCGAAGCCGTCCGGCCGCAGGTCGGTGAGGTCGTACGCCGGGTGGACGCTGTCCAGCTGCATGCCGTCGCCGGCGGTGTCGTTCTGCCCCTCGCAGTACTTCGTGCCCGGTGCGGTCACCCGCACCACGCCTGCCTCGGTGCTCAGGACGTCGGTCGGCACCAGCGAGAAGTCAGCGGCGCCCGGCGGACGCCACTGCAGCCGCAGCACCTCGCCGCCGCCGTCCTCGAAGTGCTCCACGCGCAGGTCGTGGTAGCCCTCGCTCAGGGTGACGGCACCGTCCTTGGCAGTCTCCCCGTGAAGCCCGTCGTGGTCGATGACCTCGGTGCCGTCGATGACCAGTCGGGAGCCGTCGTCGCTGATCAGCCGGAAGTTGTACGTCCCGGCAGCGTCGATGCGCAGGTTGGCCAGGGCGTGCGAGATGAACCTGTCGGCGAGGCCGAAGTCGGCCGGCGAGTCGTAGTCGATGACCGAGGTGAGCTTGTCGACGTTGGGTGTCTGGCCCGCGCGCAGCGTGCAGAGCTGGTCGATCGGCCGACTCATGTCGTAGGTGCGCAGCGTGACGCCGGGCTCCTGTGGTGGTAGCTCCGCCTCCTCGGCGGCGGCCGCGGGGCCGCTGCCGAGCAGCGCGGCCACGACTGACAGGCCGACGAGTGGGCCGAGCACGGCCCTGGACGGGGGGACATGGATCATGGGGGCCTCCGCGAGATATGTGGCGTGAGTCACATCCGAAGGTAGGGATCCCGTGAGACTTCGTCAAGAAGTATTGGAACTTTCGCAAGTAAGTTGGAAATGTGCGCAGGCTCCAGAACTGCGCCGGCGATGCGGGTCAGCCTCTCGGTCCGAAGAGGCGGTCGAGCTGCTGGTCGACGGCCGCGAGCGCGGCGCCGGGCTCGATCACGCCGAGCTCCAGGAGCGGCGTGAGACCGGTCAGCGAGAGGACGAGGTCGGTCTCGATCACCGGGTCTCGGTCCGCCGCGATCTGACCGTCGGCCATCGCCTCTCGGATGAGGTGCTCGACCTTGTCCCGTCCCTCGCGGAGCCCGACGCGGGCGACCTCGCGCAGGTCGGGATCGTGCAGCGCCTCGAGGACGTACGCGGCGTTCATGCGGCTGGTGGCGTGCGCACCGGGGTGCAGCGGGAGCATCTCGGTGAGCACCACCCGCAGGACGTCCCGCGGATGTGGCGGCTGGTCGAGCCCGGTCAGGGCCTGCGCGACCCGGAGCGAGGTCTGCTCGGAGGCGAACTCCGTCGCGAAGGTCAGCATCGAGGCACGTGACGAGAAGTAGTGCTGAAGCTGCCCGAGGGAGACGTCCGCCTCGCGGGCGACCTCCCGCATCGTCGCTCGCGGCCAGCCCTGTTGCTCGACCACCCGCCACAGCGCGTGAGCGATCGCTTCCCGTCGCTCGCGGTGGTCGACCTGCTTCGGCATTCCGTCCCCTTCCTCGTTTCAATACGCGTGACATAATACAGGTGACTTGTATCCACGGTCGAGCGGAGTGATGGTGATCGACGTGCAGCCCCACGACCCGTACGCCTATGCGATCGACGACGCCATCGCCGTCGCGCTGCTCGCCGACTTCCAGGTCCGGAAGGCGATCGCGCGCGGCGACTTCGAGGACCTGCCGGGCAGTGGTGAGCCGATCGACCTCCCGGACCAGCACGATCCGGAGTGGTGGGTCAGGAAGCTCGTCGAGCGTGAGCACGTCGTGCTGCTGCCACCCTCCATCCAGCTCCGCAAGGACGACGCCGCGCTGGACGAGCGCCTGGACCAGCTGGCGGACGAGAAGGCCGTACGTCGCGAGATCGACGACTTCAACGCACGCGTGATCCGCGCACGCTACGAGCCGCCGGCAGGACCGCCGCTGATCACGATGCCGCGCGACCCCGACCTCGCGGTGGCCGCATGGGCCGCCCGGCGCGCGGCGCGTGCCGCCCGGGCTCGCGCCCGCGCTCACGCTCGGGAGGCGGAGCGCAGGGACGATCGGCGACGCCGTCGATTCCGGCTCTTCCGTCACGGGTGAGCGTCCCGCCGGGGCCCGAGGCGTTCGGTACGCTCCGTCAATGGCCGACCTCGATGCCGTCGAAGCCCGGATCTGGGCGCTCCTCGACCGATACCGCGACGAGCTCGAGGACGCGACGATCTACGGGATGCCGTCGCTGCGCTGGCCGGGTTCCGGTGCCCACGACTACTTCGCCGCGGTCAAGCGCAGCGCGCAGAAGGTGAGTCTCTACGCGATCGCCGTCGACACCTGGCCGGAAGCGCTCGAAGGCTCGTCGGAGGCGTTCCGCAAGCGCCGCACGGGCAAGGCGACCTTCTCGTTCCCGACGTTGGAGGACGAGATGGCCGCCGAGCTCGAGGCGTTCCTGGGACGGCTCTACCAGCGCTACCGCGAGCATCACGCCGGCTAGCGAACCGCCCGCTTCACGAGCTCGGTGAGCTTCTCCTCGACGGCCGGCGTCATCGACGTGACGGCGAAGACGGTCGGCCAGATGTCGCCGTCGTCGAGGTTCGCCCACTCCTGGAAGCCGACCTCGGCGTAGCGCATCTTGAACTTCCCGGCGCACTTGTAGAACACCACGACCTTGCCGTCGGAGTTGGCGTAGGCGGGCATGCCGTACCAGGTCTTCGGGGCGAGGTCGCCCGCGTGCGTGGTGACGATCCGGTGGAGCGTCTCGCCGATCGCGCGGTCGTTGTCGTCCATGGCCTCGATCTTCTCGAGGCAGTCCGCAAGGTCGGCCGCCGCCTTCTTGCTGCCGGTGCCACGCTTGGCGGCCGTCCTGCGCTCGGCGGCGGCCTCCTTCATGGCGGCCTTCTCTTCCTCGGTGAACGTGCTGCTCTTCGCCATCGGTCTGTCCCTTCCTAGCTGGTCTGTTGAGACGAGCCTAAGGAGAGGGAGGCCCCGTACGCTTCTTCGTTCCTGATCAGTTGGCGAGAGGCTGCCGGCCGAAGACGATCGCGCCCGGCACCTCGTCGTCGGGCCGCATGAGGAGCTCGGCCTCGATGTCGAACCCGGCCTCCCGCAGCCACCGGGAGATCTGCTCGGGCGTACGCCGGTGGCTGTCGACGTCGATGGGGCGCCCGGTGTAGCCGATGCTCGAGTGCCGGGTCTCCTCGCCGACGTGGAACCCGACCAGCACCGAGCCGCCGGGCCGCAGCACCCGCCGGAACTCCGCGAACACCCCGGGCACCGCCGCGTCGGGGATGTGGATGACCGACCAGAAGGCGAGGACGCCGCCGACGGATCGGTCCGCCAGCGGCAGATCGGTCATCGACCCGACCTCGAACCCGAGATCGGGGTGGTCGTGCCGGGCGATGGCGATCATCTCGGGGGAGAGATCGATCCCGAACGCATCGACGCCGAGGTCGTGGAGGTGCCGGGTGACGTACCCAGGACCGCAGCCGACGTCGGCCACCGGCCCGCCCCCGCCGGCACGCACCGACTCGGCGAACACGGCCAGACCGGCACGCAGGTACGGACGATCGTCCAGCAGGCCGCGTACCTGCTCGGCATAGCCGGCGGCATCGGTGTCGTACGACTCGCGGGTCTGGTTCAGCCAGTCATCGGGCATCGGAGACGACTCCTGGTCAGCCGAGGCGTGAGGTGAGAGCACCGGCCGCCTGGCGGACCTCGTGCCCGAGGGGAGTGGGATCGGCGAAGGCGGGATTGGTGGTCTGGCCGGAGACCTGGATCGCCGCCAGACATTCGCCGGTGGGGCTGATCAGGGGAGCCCCGACGGAGGATGCGCCGACCACCCGCTCGTCGTGGGAGGCGACCCAACCGCGCTGACGGATCTCCTCGAGCTCGTTCCGGAAGTCCTCGGGCGAGACCCGTGTCCCGTCGGCCCGAGTGAACTCGTCGATCCCGCCGAGCGCTGAGTCGAGCTCCTCGGGATCCATGTACGCAGCGATGACCTTGCCCGCGCCCAGGTGGAGCGGGAGCCGCTCGCCGATCGGGAGGACGTAGCGCAACGGGTCGCTGCCCTCGACCCGGGCGATCACCGCACGGGAGGAGCCGGCGCGCACGAACACGGACGCGGTGAGTCCGGTGGCGGTGGCGAGCTGCTGCAGGATCATCGGCGCGGTGGCGGCCAGCCGGTTGGTGGCCAGGTAGGCGTGCGCCCCGAACAGCATCGCGACGCCGGTGCGGTAGCCGGTGCCGTCCTGCTCGACGCGCCCACGTGCCTCGAGCGTGCTGAGGATGCGCTGCGTCGTCGCCACATGCAGGCCGGCTCGGCGCGCGACCTCGCTCAGCCGAAGCGGCGTACGTGTCGCCTCGAGGACCTCGAGGACGTCGATGGCTCTCTCCAGAGAGCGCATCGTGCTGGACGGTTTCTCCTCGCTCACGGGCCTCCTCCGTTTCGTCGCGACGCTCGAATCCTCGCACCCTCGACCGCGAGGGCTTGACAGGGTGACGACCGTCACGGATAGTTCCTCATGCCGTGATACACCTTATCACAGAATGAGAAATATGAGCGACAACACCAACATCACCGCCTCCATGGCGGCAACCGGTCCAGCGACCGCCGACGACCGCCGGCGGTCCGTACTGCCGCTGGTCGTCGCGGCGCTCGTCGTCGCGATCGGCGCGGCCGCGTTCATCGGCTCGCGCTCCCTCGGCTACTGGGACGATCTCGGGCCCGGGCCGGGCTTCTTCCCGCTCTGGCTCGGCGTGCTCCTCGTCGTGCTGGGCCTCGTCTGGTTCGGCCAGGAGCTGCGAGCACGGCTCCGCCCCGAGCTCCGGAGCGAGCCGGCCGCCGACGAGGAGGAGACGCCCGACTACTCGCTGCCGAGCGTGCTGGCCATCCTGGTGAGCCTGTGCGTGCTGGCCGCCTGCCTCGAGCCGGTCGGCTACCAGGTCAGCATGCTGGTCTTCCTGCTCTTCCACCTGCTGGTGATCGGGCGCCGGGGGCTCCTGCAGTCGCTCGTCATCGCCGTGATCGGAAGCTTCGGCGTCTTCTACGCCTTCACCCGGCTGCTGACGGTTCCGCTGCCGGTCTCGAGCATCCCCTTCCTGCGCGACCTGGGGCTGTGAGGTCATGGACTCCTTCACCGCACTCCTCGACGGCTTCGCCTCCGCGCTGACGCCGCAGAACCTGCTCTTCGCCCTGATCGGCTGCCTGCTGGGCACGATCCTGGGCATCCTCCCGGGCATCGGCTCGACCGCCGGCATGGCGATCCTGATCCCGCTCACGCTGACGATGGATCCGGCGAGCGCGATCATCATGCTGGCCGCGATCTTCTACGGCGGGGCGTACGGCGGGACGATCACGAGCGTCCTGCTGAACATCCCGGGCGAGGGCGAGTCGGCGATCACCTGCATCGACGGCTATCAGATGACGTTGCGCGGCCGGGCCGGTGCAGCCTTGGCGACGGCCGGGATCGGCTCCTTCATCGGCGGGACGGTCGCCACTCTCGCGCTCGTCCTGGCGGCGAAGCCGCTCTCGGACCTCGGCCTGCGGATCGGACCTCCGGAGTTCTTCTCCCTGGTGCTCATCGGCCTGGCCCTGCTGGTCGGTCTGGTGGGGCGCTCGGTCCTCAAGGGGCTCATCTCGGCCTGCCTCGGCCTGCTGATCGCGATGGTCGGCATCGACCCGGTGATGGGGCTGCCGCGGTTCACGTTCGACCAGCCGCACTTCTTCGACGGCATCAGCTACGTACCCGTCCTCGTCGGAATCTTCGGGCTCGGCGAGCTGCTCGCCACCAGTGGTGGCGCGGCTCCCAAGCCCACGGCGCCGACGCTCCGCCAGCTGCTGCCGACGAGAACAGACCTACGCCGGGCCGCGCCCGCGATCGGACGAGGTGCCTCGATCGGGACCGTCATCGGCCTCATCCCGGGAGTGAGCTCGGCGATCTCGTCGCTGCTTGCCTACAGCACGGAGAAGAAGGTCTCCCGGCACCGCACGGAGCTCGGTTCCGGCGCGATCGAGGGCGTGGCCGCTCCCGAGACGGCCAACAACTCGCACAGCAACGCCGCCTTCATCCCGCTCTTCACCCTCGGCATCCCGGCCTCGCCGGCGATCGCGGTGCTCATGGGCGCCTTCCTGCAGAACGGGCTCACCCCCGGACCGCAGCTCTTCACCGAGGCCCCGGACCTGGTCTGGACGGTCATCGCGAGCCTGTTCGTCGGCAACCTGCTCCTGCTGGTGCTCAACGTCCCGATGGTCGGCCTGTGGACCCGGATCCTGGCGATCCCCTACTCGGTCCTGCGCGCGGTGATCTTCGCCTTCATCGTGATCGGCTCGTACGCCGTCAACAACAGCGTCATCGACATCTACGTGATGGTGTTCTTCGGCATCGTCGGCTTCGTCTTCCGACAGGTCCACCTGCCGCTCGCGCCGCTGGTCCTCACGCTCATCCTCGGCCCGTTCATCGAGAGCGCGCTGCGGGAGTCCCTGCAGATCTCCCAGGGTGACTTCGGGGTCTTCGTCGACCGTCCGCTGTCGCTGGTCTTCCTCCTGGTCGCCCTCGCGATCCTCGCCGCCTCCGTGCTCAGCGCAGGACTGAAGAGAAAGGCGGGGCTGCCCACCGACGCCGAAGTCTGACCCACCCCTCCCTTCACGACGAAAGGTCATCACCATGAACCGCGCACCTCGCGCAATCACCCTCGCCGGCGTCGGGCTCGCGTGCCTGTCGCTCGCCGCCTGCTCCCAGTCCGGCACCAGCGCCGTGGCCGGCGACTACCCGGCCAAGCCCATCGAGCTCGTCATCGGGTACGACGCGGGCGGCCCGACCGACATCGGCGCCCGCATGCTCGCCAAGGAGCTCGAGGACAAGCTCGACGCCACCATCACGGTGGTCAACAAGCCTGCCGCCAACTCCCAGGTCGCCTACACCGCGCTGACCCAGGCGGAGCCGGACGGCTACACCATGGCCGCCACCACGTTCCCGTCGGCGATCATGACCGTGCTCGACGAGAGCCGCAAGGCCACCTACGAGCGCGACAGCTTCGCCCCCGTGGCCCTCCAGGTCGTCGACCCGACTGCGGTCGCGGTCGCCCCCGACAGCGACATCAAGACCCCGAAGGACCTGGTCGAGGCCGCCAAGGCCGACCCCGGCAAGCTGCGCGCGACCACGACCGGCGTCGCGAGCAACGAGCACTTCGCCCTCGCCAGCTTGAAGGAGGTCACCGGCGCCGACCTCGCTCCGGTGCACTTCGCGGACGGCAGCACCGCCGCCACCACCGCCTTCCTGGGCGGCAACACCGACGTCCTCCTCACCAACGTGAGCGACCTGCAGCCGCTGGCCGACTCGGGCAAGGTCCGCATCGTCGGCGTGATGGACGCCGAGCGCGCCGAGTCGCTGCCCGACGTACCGACGTTCAAGGAGTCCGGCTACGACGTGGAGATCTCCTCCTCGCGCGGCTACGCCTTCCCGGCAGGTACGCCCGACGAGGTCGTCGACGAGATGTCCACCGCCATCGGCGAGATCATGGAGGACCCGGCGTTCCAGAAGAAGATGACCGACGCCGGCCTCGCCCCGTCCTACCTGGACGCCGAGGAGTACTCCGCCTACTGGGACGACACCGAGAAGACCTTCGGCGACCTCTTCCCGCTGGTGAAGGCGGACAGCTGATGACCGACAGCATCCTCGCCGACCAGCAGCTCACCCCCGGCGGCCGCGTCGCCACGGCCCGGCCCGAGCGTCCCGACGCGGCCCTCCTCGACCGCTTCCGCCGCCTCCCCACCGCCAACATCGGCGACGCCATGGACCGCTTGGGCCCGGTCGACTCCGTGATCGCCCCTGCCTGGCCCGGCGCCAGCATGGTCGGCACCGCGTTCACGGTGTGGACCCGTCCCGGCGACAACCTCGGCATCCACCAGGCGCTCAGCCAGGTCGAGCCCGGTGAGGTGATCGTGGTGAGCGGCGGCGCCGACGAGTCGCGCGCCCTCATCGGCGAGCTCATCGGCGGCAAGGCCAAGGCGCGCGGTGTCGCCGGCTTCCTCCTCGACGGCGCGGTCCGCGACGCCGAGGGCCTGGCCGAGTACGAGATGCCCGTCTTCGCCCGGTCCCGTACCCCTGCCGGCCCTTACAAGCACGGTCCCTACGCCCTCTCCGTCGACGTCGCCGTCGCCGGCGTGGTCGTACGTCCCGGCGACATCATCGTCGGGGACGCGGACGGGGTCGTCGTGGTCCCGCTCGAGTCCGCGGCCGTGATCGCGGACCGGGCCGAGGCCAAGCACGCGGCCGAGGAGGCGACCCGTCGCGACATCGACGCCTCCCTCGGCGTCGCCGCCGCGGGGGAGCAGCGATGACCATCATCGTGGGCTACATGCCCGGCGACGCCGGCGAGCGAGTTCTCGCCGGCGCCGTTCGGGAGGCCCGGACCCGCGGAGCCGCGCTCCTGGTCGTGAACTCCTCGACCGGTGGCGCCTACGCCGACCGCGGTCTGATCCCGCTCGCGGACCTCGAGGCGGTGCGGCAGCGACTGGCGGACCAGGGCCTCGAGGTCGAGGTACGCCAGTACAGCGAGGCCGTCTCCGTCGCCGAGACCCTCATCGACGAGGCGGAGCGGATGAGCGCCGACCTGGTGGTCGTCGGTCTCCGCCGCCGATCGCGCACCGGGAAGTTCCTTCTCGGCAGCACGGCCCAGACCGTGCTGCTGCGCGCGCCCTGCGACGTCCTGGCCATCCGGATCCCCACCGACGACTGACCCTTGACCCTCCCACGCACCGAAAGTTCGACGATGTCACACAGCACGATCTCCGACAGTCCGCTCCAGGCCGCCCACGTGGCGATCCTCGGTCTCGGCGAGGTGGGCCGCATCTACGGCACCGCCCTCGCCGAGGCCGGCCACCGGGTGACCGGCTTCGACCCCTATCTTCACGAGTCGCCGGCAGGCGTCGAGGTGGCGAACACCCTGGAGAAGGCGGTCGAGGGCGCCCGGATCGTGGTCACCCTGACCGCGGCCTCGGCGAGCCGCTCGGTCGCCGAGTCGGTGGCCGTCTCGCTCGCCCCGGGCGCCGTCTATGCCGACTTCACCTCCTCGGGACCGATGGAGAAGCGGGCGCTGGAGACGGTGTTCGAGGACCGGAGTGACGTACGCCTGGTCGATGTGGCCATCCTGGGGCCGGTCATCCAGCTGGGCACCGCGACGCCGCTGATGGCCGCGGGACCGGCGGGTGAGGCGGTCGCGGAGATGATGCGGCCGCTGGGCACGCCGGTCGAGGTGGTGGGTGGCGACCTCGGCGACGCCATGGCGCACAAGCTGCTGCGCAGCGTCTTCATGAAGGGGCTCGCCTCGGTCGTCGTCGAGGCGGTCGGTGCCGGCCGCGGTGCCGGGATGGAAGAGTGGGTCCGTGGTCAGATCGCGGGCGTTCTCGCCGGGGACGGACAGGCGGTCATCGACCGCTTCCTCACCGGAACGGCGAAGCACGCCGCCCGACGGGCGGCGGAGATGCGCTCGACCAGTGCCTACCTCGCCGACCTGGGGGTCCACGCCGAGATGACGGAGGCCTCGATGACAGCGTTGGAGCGGATCGCCGGCGACGGGAAGCCGTCGTGATCGGTGTCTGGGCGCTCGGCGTCTACCTGGCGGTGATCCTGGCCTGGACGACCGTGCTCCGCCGCAACGTCGGTGAGGCGATGGTGGTCGGCTTCGTCGTCGCCGCGGTGTTCAACGGCGGCCGGTTCCTCAGCGCAGGCTGGGACGCGCTCTCCGCCGCGCTCGTCGACGAGATCGTCTACGCCACCGTCATCTTCGTGTTCATGGGCTACCTCCTGGAGAGGGCGGGCGTCACCCACCGGATGATCGACCTGCTCGACGCCTTGATCGGACACCGCCGCGGCGGCCCGGCGTACGTCTCGACCGTCGCCTCCGCCGGCCTCGGCAGCATCGTCCACAACCAGGCCGCGATCGCCGCGACCGTCGGGTCGGTGACGATCCCGTGGATGGAGCGCACCCGCGTCGACCGCACCACGGCCGCCACGATCGTGGCCGGCAACGCCGGCATGGGCATCACCTTCCCGTTCAGCGCCTCGATGTTCGTCCTGGTCGGATCCTCGGTCGGCGGTGCGCTCGTCGACATCGACTCGTTGATCGTGCCGCTGCTGATCGGTGGTCTGTGGTGCGTGCTCCACCGCCTGATCGTCACCTACCTGCTGGTCCGCCGCTCCACCCACGGGAGCGGGCCGACCGTGTCGCGCAGCGGCCGGGACGTCCGGGCGGCGTTCTCCCGCGGCTGGCCGACCCTGCTGCTGTTCGCCGGGATCGCGGTCCCGATCGTGCTCACCACCGGCTCCGTCGCACAGGCGCTCACCGAGCGGATCGACACCGACGTGACCGAGGCGCTGAGCCCGATCTTCTGGATGCCGGTCATCCTCATCCTGATCGGCCTGCTCCTCGGACGTGACCGGCTGCCGCGCGACGGCAGGGGATGGGTCGAGCTGATCGGCAGCTCGGCGCCGCGGTTCGGTGTCGTCGGGCTGACGGTCCTGTTCGCGTTCGCGGGTGCGAACGCGCTGGCGACGACCGGCCTGCCCGAGCAGCTCGCCGGGCTGCTCGACGGCCTCGACCTGCCGGTATGGCTGCTGGCCCTGGTCATCGGGATCATCGTCGTCGCCGTCGCGGCACCGCTCTCGAGCACCGCCACGATGGCGGCCGTCGGTGTGGTCGGCGTCGCCGCGCTCGCGGCCGCCGGCGTACCTGCCACCACCGCGGCGGTCGCCGTCCTCATCTTCTCGTCCTGCGAGGCCGCCGTGCCGCCAGGCGGAGCGCCGCTCTACGTCGCCTGTGGCATCGCCGGCGTCGATCCGCTACACACGTTCCGCAGGATGCTCGTGTACTACGCGCTGCCGCTGCTCGGCATCGGCGTGCTCGTGGCCTCCGGCATCCTCCCGGTCTGAGAAAGGACGGACACCCATGACCCGATCGATCCTCCACACCGTCTTCACCGCGTCGCTGGCCGTCGCGTTGCTCGGCGGTCTCGCGCTCATCGGCCTGCAGGCCGTGGGGCTGGCCGTCGGCAGCCAGGCTCTCGTCGTCGACCCGAACGGCCTGTTCAAGACGATCCTGTGCGTCGCCGCCTCGATCTCGGCCGTCGCGGCCTATCTGATCACCCACGTCGGCTCCGAGGCGACGGCACGTGACGAGGCCGGAGCACAGAGATGACCATGCACGACCGCCCGAGCAGGGCCGAGCTTCACGACCGCCCCGGCCCGCTGCGGGGCACCTCCTGGGAGCTCTTCGAGGACCCGTGGCGCGGCACCCCGTCGTTCGCGGACGAGGAGAGCGTGGTGGCCGCGGCAGGGCTCGTCCAGCTGGGTGAGGCGTACGGGTTGGACTATCCGATCAACGCGTTCATGCCGGGGATGTCCCAGGCCCGGAAGCCGGCCGAGCACATCATCTACGGCAACCACCCGGCTCACCGCGACGACTACCTCGACCGCTACTACCTCCAGTCCTCGACGCAGGTCGACGGGCTGCGCCACCGGCGGGCCGACGACGCCGGGTTCTACGGCGGAACCGCCGACGAGCTGATCATCCCTGGGACCGAGGACCTCGGCATCCAGGTCTGGGCCGACCGCCCCATCGTCAGCCGGGGCGTCCTGGTGGACGTCGCCGGCCTCCTCGCCCGGCGCGAGGAGACCCTCGACCACGAGGCCGGTCAGCCGATCCCGTACGACTACATCGACCAGGCCCTCACCGCGCAGGCGATCGAGCTGCGTGCCGGTGACATCGTCATGCTCCACACCGGGTGGTGCGAGTGGTTCCTCGAGCTCACCGCCGAGCAGAAGCTGGCCCAGCAGGCCCTCCGCCGCGCCACCGGGATCGCGCAGAGCGAGGAGGTCCTCGACTGGGCCTGGGACACCGGTCTGGCCCTGCTCGCCGCGGACACCTTCGCCGTCGAGTGCCTGCCGCCCGTGCCCGACTCGCCGTTCCTCCGGTCGGCGCCGAACGACCGCGGCATGATGCACCAGGAGTTCCTGGCCAAGCTCGGCATGCCGCTCGGTGAGCTGTGGCGGCTGGGGCCGTTGGCACGCCGCATGGACGCGCTGCAGCGGTGGGAGGCCTTCCTCAGCGTCAAGCCGCTCAACGTCACCGGTGGCACCGGCTCACCGGCGAACGCCGTCGCGATCATCTGACGACACGTCGATCGCGGGCCGCCCCGATCCGGTGTGATCGGCTTGCCGGGCACGTACGTTGGACGCAGCCGTCACCGGAGCGAGGGGAGTGCCGTGCGCAGCTGGGTGCGCAGGTCCTTATGGGACGTCGTGCCGCGCGATCACCGACAGAGCGACGCCGGCCTGCGGCGCCGCCAGGTGGTCACGGTCGGTTTCGTGGTGCTCGGTGCGTTGGTGCTCGGTGTATCGCTCCGCATCGAGCCGGGCAGCGTCTGGTTCTATCCGGCGACCTTCGCCCTGGCCGGAGTCTGGGCCGTCGGCGCCTTCGCGTCCGGGCCGCTGCACCTGGGACGGATCGGCACCTGGCGCCGGCAGGACGGGGAGGACCGACGGCGGCTCGTACGTCCCGTGCTGCCGCCGATCCTGCTCGGCCTCGGTCTGGCCGGAATCTTCGTGATCGGCGGTCTCGTCGTACGTGAGATCCCGTGGCTGGACCGGCAGGTGCGCTCGGTGCTCGACTTCGCCGACCAGGGCTCGCTCCCGATCCTGATCGTGGTGACGGCCGTCAACGGGGTGGCCGAGGAGCTGTTCTTCCGCGGCGCGGTCTACGCCGCCCTACCTCGCCATCCGGTCGCCTGGACGTCGGTGGCCTACGTGATCGCGACGCTCGCGACCGGCAACGTGATGCTGGCCTTCGCCGCCATCCTGCTCGGCGTCGTGGTCGGGCTCGAGCGGCGTGCGTCCGGTGGCGTCCTCGCGCCGATCCTCACCCACTGCGCGTGGTCGCTGTCGATGCTGCTCGCGCTGCCCCTCTTCTTCGGCTGAGACACCGACGGCTCAGAGCGCGTTCTCCTCGGCCAGCCGCTCGGCCAGGGCGCGGCGTACGGCCTCCCGATAGGGCAGCGGCTCGCCTGGCACGACATCGAGGATGCGACGGTCGCGCACGACCACCTCGGTGGTCATCGAGTCGATCAGGTTGCGCCCGGTGGTCACGTCGACGTCGGTCACCAGCGCCAGCCAGTACGACGACAGCCGAGGCGTCAGCACCGGCACCGGGACGACCGGGATCGTTCGGCCGTTGGCCACCTCGGAGGCGACGGTCAGCATGTCGACGTACGTCATCGCCTCCGGGCCGCCGATCTCGAAGATCTCACCGATGGCGTCCTCGTTGTCGATGACGCCCGCGAGATAGCGGATCACGTCGTCCACGGCGACGGGCTGCGTGCGGGTGGCAGTCCACCTCGGCACCACCATGGCGGGGAGGTTCTTGACCAGCTGCCGGGTCAGCTCCCAGGAGACGCCGCCCCGGCCGACGACGATCGCGGCCCGCAGCACCGTGACCGGCACACCCGCTTCGCCGAGGAGGGTCTCGACCTCACGTCGTGAGCGCAGGTGGGGGGAGAGATCCCCGTCGTCGCCGAGACCGCCGAGATAGACGATCTGGCGCACCCCGGCTCTGGCGGCGGCGGCCCCGAAGGCTCGTGCGGCCCGGGCGTCGCGCTCCTCGAAGTCGTCATGGTCGAGCGAGTGCACCAGGTAGATCGCCACATCGACCCCGTCGAGTGCGGCCGGCAGGGTCGTCGCGTCGTCGACGTCGGCACCGACCGGTTCGCCGGGGCCGTCGTAGTCGTCCGGGCGCCGGGTCATCGCCCGCACCGTGAGGTCGCGCTCGGTCAGCTCCGCGACGAGCCGCCGGCCGATGAACCCGGTCGCGCCGGTGACGAGCACGGTGGTCGAGGTGTCCATGGGTCGAGCCTACGGACGCCGTCAGGTGACGCGGCGCGACGCGCGGACGGCCCTTCGTCGACGTCAGACCGGACGGCAGTCCTGCCCGCAGCCGTCCTCGGGGACAGGCCCGGATGCGTGCGACGCCGGCCGGTGCAGCACCGCGCCGGTGGGCGTCACCAGGACATCGGACCCCTCGACGCGGCCGGTGCCGTCGACGATCAGCGCGTGCTCGCGCGGCGTGAGCGGGGCGTACGTCAGGGTGAGCACCGGGTTGGTGGCGAGGTTCGCACGCGTGCCGCCGCCGGGATCGGAGATCCGCAGGCTCGAGCCCTCGACGACCGGATCCACGACCACGACCTTGATCCGCTCGCCCGCGGTGGTCAGCAGGAAACCGCTGCCGAAGCGCTCGAGGGTCGCGGCGAGATCGGGCAGGGCGACCGGGATGCTCATATCCGGCACCCTAGTCCGACGTGCAGAGCGCCGGCGGGGTATCGGGGATCATGGAGGCATGGCGATGAATGGCAAGCGGGTCGCGCTCGCCCTGGGGGCAGGCGGTGCACGTGGCTACGCCCACCTGGGCGCCGTACAGGAGCTGCGAGCGCGGGGACACGAGATCGTGACGGTCGCGGGCACCTCGATGGGGGCGCTGGTCGGCGGCCTGGTCGCGGCCGGCAAGGACGAGGACTTCGCCCGCTGGGCGACGGCGCTGCGTCAGATCGACGTGCTGCGGCTGCTCGACCCGAAGTGGCGGGCGGGCGGCGCGTTCAACGCCGAGGGCGTCGTCGCGGAGCTGGAGAACCTGCTGGGCGAGCAGCTCATCGAGGATCTGCCGATCCCGTTCACCGCGGTCGCGACCGACCTGGAGTCGCACCGTGAGGTGTGGTTCCAGCGCGGCCCGCTGGTCAAGGCGATCCGGGCCTCGATCGGCATCCCCGGCGTCTTCCTGCCGGTGATGTGGAACGGCCGGGTGCTCGTCGACGGCGGCCTGCTCAACCCGCTGCCGATGGACCCGACCGCCGCCACGCCGGCCGACCTGACCATCGCGGTCTCGCTGCAGGGCCGGCGCACCCAGCGCGGGACGCAGTCGCCGGTGGTCGAGAACTCCGCCGACGTCGCCGCTGACGAGGACGGTACGAAGGTCTTCCGGCGGCTCCGCGGCAAGCTGGGCGTCGGCGGCGAGATGACCACGGCCCCGAGGGCGGAGTCGAACCGCGCTCAGCCCGACCTGCGCGTCGCCGACGTCATGACGCTGTCGTGGGATGCCATGCAGGAGATGATCGCGCGCTACCGGCTGGCGGGGCTGCCGCCGGACGTCCTGATCACCGTGCCGGTCGACGCCGCCCGCACGCTCGACTTCCATCGCGCCGCCGAGATGATCGAGCTCGGCCGGCAGTTGACGGCCAAGGCGCTGGACGACGCCGGATGCTGACGCAGCCCAGCGGCGTAGCCTGCCTCCGATGAGCATCTACCGATCCGACTGCTCCCGCTGCGCGGGCCTGTGCTGCGTGGCGCTGCCCTTCACCCGCTCGGCGGACTTTCCGGAGGACAAGGCAGGCGGCGATCCCTGCCGCCACCTCGGGCCTGACTTCGGGTGCGGGATCCACGACCGGCTGCGCGACCGCGGATATGCGGGCTGCACGGTGTTCGAGTGCTTCGGCGCCGGTCAGCAGGTCACCCAGGTGACCTTCGGCGGTGCCGACTGGCGTACGGACCCGGCGTTGCGGCAGGAGATGTCCGACGTCTTCGCGGTGATGCGGCACCTGCACGAGATGCTGGCGCTGCTCGAGGAAGCCGCCGAGAGAAGCCCGTCACAGGACCTCGCCGAGCTGACCGCGCAGGTCTCTGCCGCGGCGGCCTGCTCCGCCGACCAGGTGCTCGACACCGACCTCGGGGCACTCCACTCGGCCGTCGGGAGCGCGCTCCGCCGGGTGAGCGCAGAGGTACGCCACCCCGCGGGCCAGGCGCTGGCGGGTGCCGACCTGATGGGTCGTGACCTGCGCCGGCGAGACCTGCGCCGCGCCGATCTCAGGGGCGCACTCCTGGTGGCCGCGGACCTACGCGGCGTCGACCTCGCCGAGGCCGACCTGCTCGGCGCGGATCTGCGGGACGCGGCGGTCGCGGGCGCGGACCTCTCCCGGGCACTCTTCCTCGGTCAGGCGCAGGTCAACGCCCTGCGAGGAGACGGGAGCACCCGCCTGCCCGCAGGGCGTGACCGCCCGGCCCACTGGGCCGGGACCGCAGGGGCTCAGGCCAGCGTGGCCGTGTCGATCACGAAGCGGTAGCGCACGTCGGAGGCCAGGACCCGGGCGTACGCCTCGTTGATCTGGTCCGCCGAGATCACCTCGATCTCGGAGCCGATGCCGTGCTCGGCGCAGAAGTCGAGCATCTCCTGGGTCAGCGCGATGCCGCCGATCATCGAGCCGGCGAAGTTGCGGCGGTTGGTGAGCAGCGAGAACACGTTGACGCTCAGCGGCTCCGGCGGGGCGCCGACGTTGACCAGGGTGCCGTCCACGTCGAGCAGCCCGAGGTAGTCGTCGACGGGGATCTCGGCGCTGACGGTGTTCACGATCAGGTCGAAGCTGTTCTTCAGGGTCGAGAACGTCGCCGGGTCCGAGGTGGCGTAGTAGTGGTCCGCGCCGAGCCGCAGGCCGTCCTCCTGCTTCTTCAGCGACTGCGAGAGCACGGTGACCTCGGCGCCCATCGCGTGGGCGATCTTGACGCCCATGTGGCCCAGCCCGCCGAGGCCGACGATCGCGACCCTCTTGCCCGGGCCGGCGCCCCACTTCTTCAGGGGTGCGTACGTCGTGATGCCGGCGCACAGCAGCGGCGTCGCGGCCGCGGGGTCCATGCCCTCGGGGACCTTGAGCGCGAAGTGGGCGTCGACGACCACGTGGGTCGAGTAGCCGCCCTGGGTGAACGAACCGTCGCGGTCCTTCGCGGCGTACGTCCCGACGCCGCCGCCGGGGGTCGAGCAGTGCTGCTCGTCGCCGTTGCGGCAGTGGTCGCACTCGCGGCACGAGTTCACGAAGCAGCCGACGCCGACGCGGTCGCCGACCTGGTGGTCGGTGACCGACGAGCCGACCTCGGTGACGCGGCCGACGATCTCGTGGCCCGGGACGACCGGGAACGGTTGCGGGCCCCAGTCACCGTTGACGGTGTGGATGTCGGAGTGGCAGATGCCGGCGTACTCGATCGCGATGAGGACGTCGTTGGCGCCGACCTCGCGGCGCTCGATGGTGATCGGGGCCAGCGGCTCGCCGGCGGAAGGTGCTGCGTACGCGTTGACGCGCATGGATGGTTCTCCTGGGGTCTGAGATAGGTGGATCAGTGGTTCTCGCGACTGCGGATCTGGTCGGCGATCGCGTGTGCCCGATCGCCGATCTCCTCCGCGCGGGCCTCGTCGCCCGCGGAGACGGCTCGCCAGTAGTCGGTCTTCAGTCCGACGTACGCCCGCCGGAGCTCGAGGTGCTCGGCCTCCCGGGCGAGGTGCTCGGCATGGCCGATGAGCAGGTCGATCTGCTCCTCGGCGCCGTCGCGGCCGAGGCGGCTGTTGGCGACGTACGTCCTCATGTCGTCGATCGAGAGGCCGATCGCGGCGAGGCAGGCGACGCCGGTCAGCTGGTCCAGGTCGGTCTCGTCGTAGACCCGGTGTCCGCTGCTCGCGCCGCGGCTGACCGGCGAGGTCAGCCCGATCGTCTCGTAGTAGCGCAGGGTGCTGGCCGGCAGTCCGGTCAGCGTCGCCACCTCTCGGATCGTGTACGTCCGAGTCGTTGATGCAGTCACACCAAAGACGCTAAGAACTTCAAGTACTTGAAGTCAAAGAGATGATTTGTCGATTTGTTTATCGCCTTGCCGGGTGCCCGGAGGCGGGGTCTACATTGCGATCATGACCATCCGCACCCATGCCGGAGTCGACGCCTACCTCGACGGTCTGCCCGAGTGGCAGCGCGACATCTGCCGCGAGCTGCGCGAGATCATCCACGACGCCGACCCGGAGATCGAGGAGACGATCAAGCGGACGGTCCAGCCCTACTTCGTGCTGAAGGGCAACGTCTGCGCCTTGCTCGCCACCAAGGATCACATCAACCTGTTCCTCTACGACCCGACCGCCCCCGACCCGGCCGGGATTATCAACCAGGGCCACGGCAACGCCACCGGGCGAGCCATCCAGATCTACCGGGATGACCCGATCGACCGCCCGGCGCTGACCGAGCTGCTGCGCGCGATCGTGGCCAACAACCGGGCCGGCGGCTGGCGCCGTCTGCAGAAGGGCTGAGCTGGAGGGGTTGAGCTCGGCTCAGGCCGACCCGGTGAGCACGAGCGCGCCGAGCCCGGTCATCGCGGTGCCCGCCAATCCTTCCGTACGCCGCGCGAACGCCGGTGACTGCAGGCGGGGCGCGAGCCGGGTGATGACGGTGATCAGTCCGGCGTACCAGACCAGGCACAGCACCCAGAAGGTCGCCGCGAGCGCGATGTGCTGCGCGAACGGCGTCAGCGGCGAGAGGTCGAACTGCGGGAACAGGGACAGGTAGAAGGCGGCGACCTTCGGGTTCAGGAGGTTGCTCAGCAGCCCCTGGCGGAAGCACGCGGAGCGCGCGATGCGGGCCGGGCCGGGGCGCAGGACCGCGGCGGCGGCCGCCGCCACCCCGGGCGTCCGATGCTCGCGGCGGGCGCGGACATAGGCACGCAGGGCCTGGATGCCGAGGTAGACGAGGTAGATGCCGCCGGCGATCCGGACGACCTGGAACAGGGTGGGGGAGGCGGTCAGCAGGGCGGTGATGCCGAGGGCCGCTGCGGTGCCGAGGATGGCGAGGCCGGTCATGATGCCCGCCGCGGTCCAGAGGGCCCCGGCGCGCCCGCCGCGGGCGGCGTTGCGCAGCGTCAGCATCATGTCCGGGCCTGGCACGACGATGACGACGAGCGACGTCGCCGCGAAGGCGAGCAGTTGTTCCAGCATGGACGCCATTCTATCGCTCATTTTGAGCACTTTGATTGCCGATAATGTCCGTTTTGACGCAGACTGAGCAGTATGACGACCATCGATGCCACTGATCGAGCAATACTTCGTGAACTCACCGTCGACGGTCGGTTGAGCAACGTCGAGCTCGCCTCGCGGGTGGGCCTGACCCCCGCGCCTTGTCTGCGCAGGGTCAGGCGCCTGGAGGAGTCCGGCGTGATAGCCGGCTACCGGGCCCGGCTGGACCCGGTCGCCGCGGGGCGGGACTTCTGCGTCTATCTGCTGGTGCAGATCACGATGACCAGCAAGGAGGTCGTCGATCAGTTCGAGGAGATGGTCGCCTCCTACGAAGAGGTCACCGAGATGAGGCGCGTCTACGGCGAGATCGACTACGTGATCCGCGTCGACGTCGCCGACAGCAACGCCTTCGAACGCTTCCAGACCGAGAAGATGTACCCGCTCCCGGGCGTCCACCGCATGGTCTCCCACCCCACGATGAAGGCCGTCAAGAGCAACGACTGACCCCCACGATGCCGAAGACGTACGTCACAGCCTCGCAAGCCCAGCGAAGGCAAACGGCTCGACTTCTTGATGTGTGACTTCGGCCGCGAGTTGAAGCGCTGTGCCAGTCTCTTGCGAGACACTGCTGGCTCCGGTGTCCCGGAGCCGGATCGGGCGACTGCGGGCGTACGCACCGACGACGAAAGGCTCGGCAATGTCAGTGAGTGATGTGATCGCTCCTTCGGCGGTTCGGCAGGAACAGCTCTTCGAGCAGATCGCCATCCGTCTCCCTGACGAGGTCGACGGCGACTGGACGGCGCTCGTCTTCAACCACCGCAACCTCTCGAGCGTCTCCGACGGCCGCATCGACATCCAACGACCAGGCGGCTACATCGACTACGCCCTGCCTCCGGACGTCGTCATCCCGTTGATCGACGAGCTCAGGCGGGTCATGTACCGGCCCGGAAGGGGCGCCTGGTTCTCCGGGCAGTGGACCATCACCAACACCGACGGCAACGGTGAGAAGATCGCGGCCACCGCCTCGTTCAACCGCGACGACGAGCCCTTGTGGCGCCGCGCCGTGAATCCTGAGATGTACGCCCTCGACCTCGAAGCCTTTCCGCGCGACGAGGAGAGCACCCCTGACTGGCTACGTCAGAAGGTCGCTGAGGCACGACGTGGGTCCTAGACAGACTGCTGCGAGCGGACGCGTGTCTGCAGATCGGAGCAAGACGACGCGGAAGGCGTGGACGGTCTTGGCGTTCGTCGTGTTGTTCGCAGTCTCATTCGTGGCGTCCACGGCCATCACCGCATCGTTCAGCGCTGGCGAACTCTCGGGTATGCCGTTGACGACCTTCCTTGCTGCGGCCACAACCACCCTCGTCGGATGGTCAACGCTGATGGTGTTCTCTTACTCCATGGCCTTCCGCGGGCGCCGGCCGGTTCCGCTGGCGATCGTTTCCTTGGCGGCTGCTTTTGTCGGCGGCGCCGCCTGCATCCTCGCGTTCACAGCCAGTGTCCTGATCGGGCACACCTTTGCTGGCCCGATCTTTGCTCTTCAACTCGTCTGGAGCTTTGCGCTCGGTGCACTCGGGTTCCAGGCTTTGGCAGCCAGCCGTTGATGAATCGAGGATGGAGTTGTCGAGCGCGCTGCAACCGAGCGGGTCTTGCGTGGGGCGTCTGCAACCATCCGTGGTCGGCATGAGTGTCTTGAACGCGATGAAGGTGCCCCTCGATCACAGCTACGGCAGCGGGTCCCAGTGCCACGGTCGCGGACCGTTCAACCCACGAAGACAGTCGACCCGAGTGACTGCGTATGACCTCAGCGCTGGGTCGTGCTGGGCTCGGAAGGCGGCGTAGCAGGTGACTCGGAGCTCGCGGATGTCGCGGAACAGGTCGAACCCGTCCCATCGGGTGACGTCGCGTCCGTAGGCGTCGCAGTAGTCGGCGTAGTCCTGCGCCGACAGTGTTGAGTAGGACGTCACCCGGCACGCGGTCGAAGTCAGGTCCCACTCGGGAGGACCGATGGTGCACCGCTCCAGGTCGAGGAATGTGACCCCCTCGGTGGTGCTGACGACGTTGCCGGCCCAGGCGTCTCCGTGGATCACAGAGTCAGGAAGGCCACGGGGCCGATCCGCCCACGCTGCTTGAAGGTCCGCGAGCCTCACCAGCAGCCAGGTGCGATCGTCGGCCGGCAACCAGGTCGCGGCAGTGATGCGTTCCTCGAGGCGTACGAACGGAGCCACGTGCGCGACCATCTCGCCGAGGATGGGCAGTGAGTGGAGTTGCTTCAACGCGGTCGCGACCTCGCGGGGCGTGCCCGGCCGGTGGTCGCCGAGGTCATGCCAGAAGGTGACCGGGTGGCCCTCGACGACGATGGGTTGTTCGACCTGAAGGGCTGCGTAGGGCTGGACCGCTCGGACTCCGTTGGTGTTGAGCCAGTTACCCAGGAAGAGCTCTCGGCTGGCGGCCTGCTCCTGGCCAGATTTGGAGACTCTCGCGATCGCTCCGCCCGGGAGGCGGTAGACGTGGTTCTCGCCAGCGCTCAGCAGCTGTGCATCCGCAGCTGAAAACCCAACTCGACGGCAGGCAGCAGCGAGAATCTCGCTCGGCCCGAGCACTGGTGCCTGGCTCACGAGGCGACGCCAACGGTGTTAACGGTCGCCAGCACTTCAGCCACCTCGTCGCGCCGATCGTGCTGATGAAAACGAGCAGAATGGGCGATCTCCATCGCAGTCCGATGCAGCCGCTTCGAGAGCACACCAGCAGCGTCACCGACAGCAGTCCGAGCCACTTCAACCGCCCGGTCCGGGTCGCCGGTACGCATGGTGAGCGCAGCCAGCTTGAACCCGCTGATAGCCCGCGACCGGATGTAGGAGTCGGGATGCTCTTCGACCGCGGTGGCGAGCCGGCGGGTGGTGTCCTCTACACGTACGCCGTGGACAGCCAGTTCGGCGAGCGCGTGTCCCGTGTCGCCACAGTGTTGGGCGTGGTCGTAGTAGGCCATCCACGGTAGGTCGTTGCCGGGATCGGCCCGAGCGAATGCATCGTCAGCCTCGCCAACAGCCTGCAGCGTCGCATCGACATCGCCCCGCCGGCCGTAAGCCCGGGCCACTGCGGTCAGCAGCATGGCCTGCTCCGTCGCCGTGAGCCGATCACGGCGAACGAGCCCCAGCTGCGCAAGGGTCAGGGCGCCCTCGGCATCACCAACCCAGACGGCTTGCCGTGCCCGCCAGGACAACGACTTCGCGCGAAGGTGCCAGTCACCGCCGTCCTCGGCACAGGCGGTGGCAAAACCCAGCACCCGATCGGCGAGTTGGTGCTGATGGGAGTCGAACAGCAGAGCACCGGTGGCGACGCCCAATTGACCGACCGCCGCGAGCAACTCGAGCCGAAGCCGCGGCGGGCACGGCAGTTTCAACAGGTTCGCCGCGCGGCTCATCTCGGACGAGACGGCATGACCGATCTGCTCGCTCCCGTGCGCATGCGACCACGAGCTAAAGAACTCTCCTGCCGAGCGCAGTCGAGCAATATCAGCCTCACTGATCGTCGACCTCGGGGCCAGAGCCTCCAGCTCGTGTGCAATCCCATCGAGCGATGCACCCATCCCAACGGCACCGACCGCACCGAGGGTCTGCAGGAACTGGCGGCGGTCCGACGAAGGCAAATGCCGCTGGCGGGATGTGTCAGGCGCCGGATGATCCCCCTTGGGCCTGTCTGCAAGGTTGGTCGATGTCTCCGCTTGTGTGAACCGAGCCTTGGCGGCGTCGTCTGCCCTGGCCAGGGCCGTGTCGAGGATGGCCTGCATGTGTGGTCGTGGCTGGCGGGACGCGCCGGCCTGTTCCCATTTGGAAACCGTGCGGTGGGAGACACCGAGGTGGTCGGCGAACTCTCGCAGGCTCATGCGCAGTGCGACCATGCGCAGCCGTCGTGCATCCGCTCCCGTCCACGTATCCACCTCGGCATTGAACCAGGTTCGAGCGACGAAGAGGAGCGATTGGGCGGCGTAAGGGCGGCAGTGGGTCGTTCCAGCGGGCTCCGTTTCTGACCAGGCTTGAGAACGCCCGGGGCGCCGAAAAGGGTTTCCGTCCATGCGGTCGGCGTCCTGGGCTCCAATCCACCGACCACCCCAGACGGAGTCTCTATGAGTTCCGCAGCCAGACGTCCTCGACCCGGCCGTCCCCGGCACATTCCGGCGGTCGACAGCACGCTGTCGCCTCGAGACCAGATCCTCGACGTGTGCGCCCGCCTGTTCACCGAGCGTGGTTACGCCGCAACCTCTACCAGGGACATCGCCGATGCCGTCGGGATCCGCCAGGCGTCCATCTACTATCACTTCGCCGGGAAGCCCGGAATCCTCGAGGAGTTGCTGGCGCGAACGGTGCGCCCGACGCTCGAGCAGCTCGACAAGATCGAGGCCCTCGCCGAGGCACACGGGGCAGCCAGTGCGCTGTACGCGTTGGTGATGGTTGACACCGGCACCCTCGCTCACGCTCCGCACAACTGCGGGCGGCTGCCGACGTTCCCTGACGTGCGGGCCCTGGAGGAATCCCGGCCCTACCAGCTGATTCATCGCGATCTGGTCATCGCCTACGCGCGCCTCGGTGCCCGGGTCGCCGGCCTCGAGGTCAACGGGACTCTGCTGGAACACCTGGTCGCCGTGGTGGTTAGGTACCGGGATGACGGCGACCCGATCCACGGCACCACTCGCCACATGATCGCGGAGTCTGCGTTGCGGCACTGCGGCGCCACCGATGAGCAGGTCAGGCTGGCTTCCGCGGTCGTCCGTTCCGAGCTTCTGGACGAATAGCCGCCCGAGAGACACCTGGCTGGGCCGCTGCGTGGGTTGCGTAGCGGTTCAGCCGGCCAGACGGAACTCATTAACGGGTCGTCGAGTCGCCGCCAGCGTGGGGGCGCGATGGCCCGACGACCTTTCACGTGCCTGGCCCTCGGGGAGCTGAAGTGGTTCTACATCTCCGACCTCCGCCGAGTCGCAGCCACCTCGCTGCAGCGTGGCCACTACCCAAAGCGGTGGGCTCGGGGCGACTTCCCGGCTGATGGACAGCCAACCTGCTTGTTGATTTTCGGACCTCAAATGAGGTTAGATATTTGCTAACCGGGGTCGGCCCGGAGGTAGGCATCGCACGTCAGGATCAGTTGCCGTATGTCATTGCACGAAGAAGGACCCGAGGTAGAGTCACGGCTCGCCCAAATGGGCCTCACCCTTGAAGGCCTCCTGCGAGTGGTACGCGCTGCTGGTGCCGCATACGCGTCCACGACCGCGTTCCACCCGTCGTCCGGGGCAGGAACATACATGTATCAGGAGTGCGTGGCCGTCCTCCGGCGTTGGTTGGTTCCCCGGGGCTGGGATCACGACGAGGCTGGCGGCCAACCTCGGACCTTCTCCACTGAGTACGGCGTCTCGATCATCATTCAATCTGGTGACGAGAACACCGGTGTCGATGCTGGTACTGAGCCGCGCAGCCGTAACGCCCATGGTGCTGCAACTGGTCAGAAGATCCAGGACAACAACGCGCAGCTTACTTTGCCGTTCGCGGTCTCTCGGCCGCAGGTCTCGGAGGAGCACGAGGGTCGTGCGTTCTTCACGTGGGTGCTGCTCCTCAATGTGACTGACGAAAGCATTCGAGCGGAGCTCTCGCTGCCGACTGACTTTCAGGCAGGCAAGCCCGCCGGCTGGGCCGAACGAATCCTGCTGCCCGAACAGCGCTTCGGCGAGGGCGAGCCGAACGTTGATGAGGGTGACGACGAGGGCCCGGAGAACGAGGTCTCTGTCGAGTGGAAGTAGACCCGTGGTCCTTCACACCCGAGCGTCTGCTTTTCGCTCGCGAGCGGGCGGGTATGACCCGTCTGGAACTCAGTCGTCTAACTGAGATCTCGCCACAGAGCATCGCGAACTACGAGAAAGGGCAAAGTCGTCCACTCGACTCCTACCTCGATCGCATAGCGACTGCACTCAATGTGCCGGTCTCGTTCTTCAGCGGCGATCCACTGCCAGAACTCGAGGAGGCTATGCCGTACTTTCGTGCCCTGAGCAAGATGCCAGCACGCGAGAAGAAGGCAGCACTTGCTACGGGGTCGCTTGCAATCGTGCTGAACCGATGGCTCGAGGAGCGGTTGCGGCTCCCAGAAACCCAAGTACCCATGTACGAGCGAGGAGCGCTCGAGCCTGCCCTCAGCGCGCAGCGTCTCCGCGCCCAGTGGGGCATGGGATACTCCCGCATCCGCAGTGTCGTGCACCTTCTTGAGTCTCATGGCGTACGTGTTTTCGCCCTGCCCGAGCACCTCTCCTCTGTAGATGCGTTCAGCTTTTGGTACGACGGCACTCCCTACGTGGTTTTGAACATGACCAAGAGTCGCGAGCGCGGCCGTTTCGACGCCTGCCACGAGCTCGCCCATCTTGTGTTGCACTCCTCGCACGACGTCGACGGTCGTGCGCGGGAACTTGAGGCCAACCGGTTCGCCGCTTCGATGCTGATGCCCGAGGAGGACGTATTGGCAAGCGGTCTGCGGAATGCAAATGTCGAGAAGATCCTGGCGGCCAAGGGCCGATGGGGAGTTTCTGCGATGGCGCTAACACACCGACTTCGAGAGGTCGGGCTCACCACGGAGTGGACGTACACCACTACGTGCCGCCAGCTTTCCCAGCTTGGGTATCGCCGCGGCGAGCCCGACACTCAGCACGCGGCAAGAGAGAGCTCACAATTGCTTACCAAGGCCTTCGGAGCGTTGCGTCAGCGAGGCATTCGCCAGTCCGATGTTGCCGCTGAGCTGCATTGGCGAAGCGAGGTTCTCCAAGATCTCCTTCACGGGCTAGCCCTGCAGCCGATTCACGGTGGGGGAGCGACAGGGCGATCGACGGCTTCGTTGCAGCTCGTGCGCGACGCCTGAAGCAGCAGTTGCCCGAGCCCGCTCCCGCTTCCGTGCAGGATCGGCTAACTCAGATTTCTCGTCTGGTTGTGCCGCCACAGTACGCGTACGACAAGCCGAAAACGTGCCCGACGAGGTCTGGATCGCCGAGGGGGATCGGCGAGGATCGGTGATGCTCACAAAGGAACAGCGGAGGTCTGCACCGGTAGCGAACTCAAGCAGGCCCGGACCGTGACTGGTCCGAGCATGCACACGGACATCCCCTCCGGATCAGCGATTTCGCATCGCTGAAGGCCTCGATCGGGGCCGTCGAAAAAAGGTCGGAACTTCCGCTTGACCTTGACCCAGCGTCAACCCTCGACGCTATTCGACATGAACCCGACACCAGCAATCCAGATCGCCGGACTGACCAAGTCCTACGGCGACGTACACGTCCTCCAGGGCGTCGACCTGAGCGTCGAGAAGGGCAGCATCTTCGCCCTCCTCGGTTCCAACGGCGCCGGCAAGACCACGACCGTGAAGATCCTGACCACGCTGCTCAAGGCGGACGGCGGCCAGGCGACGGTCAACGGCTTCGACGTGGCGACGCAGGCCAACGACGTACGTGGCGCCATCAGCCTCACCGGCCAGTTCGCCGCCGTCGACGAGATCCTCACCGGTCGCGAGAACCTCATCCTGATCGCCAAGCTGCTCCGTCAGAAGAACCCGGGCGCGGTCGCCGACGAGCTCCTCGCCCGGTTCTCGCTCACCGAGGCCGGCAACCGCAAGGTCGCGACGTACTCCGGTGGTATGCGTCGCCGGATCGACATCGCGATGAGCCTCATCGGCAACCCGCCGGTGATCTTCCTCGACGAGCCGACCACCGGCCTCGACCCCGAGGCGCGGATCGAGGTGTGGGCCACCGTCAAGGAGCTCGCCGACGGCGGCACGACGGTCCTGCTCACCACGCAGTACCTCGAGGAGGCCGAGCAGCTCGCCGACCGGATCGCGATCCTCCACGAGGGCCGCATCATCGCCAACGGAACGCTCGCCGAGCTCAAGGCGATGTTCCCGCCGGCCAAGCAGGAGTACGTCGAGAAGCAGCCGTCCCTCGAGGAGATCTTCCTCGCCATCACCAGCAAGTCCAACGGCAAGTCCGCCGTCACCGTGAAGGAGTCCTGATGACCACCCGATTCTTCGGCGACACCGCCGTCCTGCTCGGCCGCTCCCTGCGACACATCGGCCGCAGCCCCGACACCATCGTCACCACCGCGATCACCCCGGTCGCGATGATGCTCATGTTCGTGTACGTCTTCGGCGGCGCGATCGACACCGGCTCCCACGAGAGCTACGTCAGCTATCAGCTACCCGGCATCCTGTTGATCACCATCGCCTCCGGCATCGCGTACACCGCCTACCGTCTGTTCCAGGACAAGAACGGCGGCATGTTCGACCGGTTCCAGTCGATGCCGATCGCCCGGTCCGCGGTGCTGTGGGGTCACGTGCTGACCTCGGTGGTCGCGAACATGATCTCGCTGGTCGTGGTCGTGCTGGTCGCCCTGCTGATGGGCTTCCGCACCGGCGCGAGCGTGCTCGACTGGCTCGCGGTCGTGGGCATCCTGGCCCTGTTCACCCTCGCGCTGACCTGGCTCGCGGTGGTCCCGGGGCTGACCGCCGGCACGGTCGAGGGAGCCAGCGCGTTCTCCTACCCGCTGATCTTCCTGCCCTTCCTCAGCTCGGCGTTCGTGCCGACCGACACGATGCCCGGCCCGGTGCGAGCCTTCGCCGAGCACCAGCCGGTCACCTCGATCGTCGACTCCATCCGGGCGATCTTCTCCGGTCAGGCGCTGGGCAACGAGCTGTGGATCGCACTGGCCTGGTGCGTCGGCCTGCTGGTCGTCGCGTACGTCCTGGCCACCGCCGCCTACCGCCGCAAGTTCGCCTAAACCACGCGACAAACCCGGGCGTTCCCGTCACTATTCGGGGATGCTCACGATCAGCCAGCTGGCCTCCTCCGCAGGAGTCACCGTCCGGGCAGTGCGTCACTACCACGCCAAAGGGTTGCTGGTGGAGCCCGAGCGCGACCACTCGGGATACCGGCGCTACGACGCCGCCGCCGTGGTCGACCTGATCAAGATCCGCATCCTCGCCGACGCCGGCGTCCCGCTCTCCCGTGTCAAGGAGCTGCTGGACGCCGGCGACGACGATTTCAAGAAGGCCGTCGCCGAGATCGACAAGCGTCTCCGTCAGGAGATCCGCGAGCGCCAGGCCCACCGCGAGCGGATCGCCCGCCTCGTCCACGGTGACGGGCTCGCCCTCCCGCCGGAGGCGGTCGCCTACCTGGAGCGGATGCGGGAGCTCGGCATCCCGGAGCGCATGATCGCGGGCGAGCGCGACGCCTGGATCCTGGTCGCGGCCCAGCAGCCGCAGAGCATGGAGGCGTTCATCCGCAGCAAGGTCGGCCAGCTCGACGACCCGTCGGTCGTCGAGACCTATCGCGAGCTCGAGGCGATGCTCGACTGGCAGCCCGGCGACCCCCGCCTGGAGGCCATGGCCGACCGGATCGTCTCGCAGCTCGAGGCGATCTCCCCGGAGGACTGGGCCGCCTACGTCGACGACGACCAGGCCATGCCGCCCGAGCTCGTCGCCCTGCTCGACTCGATGTTCGTCGAGCAGGTCCCCGTCGCCGGCGACCTCATGCGCCTGGTCGAGAAGCGCGGCTACACCGGCTGGACCAAGCTCGAGCGGATCCAGGACTAGCAGGACGTACGTCCGGGGTGATCGGTCGGCGGTTCAGGGGCCACTGCCCGGCCGATCATCTGCTGACGACGGCCGTCGCGGTCTCGTCGGGTTCGGAGCTCGCTTCCGCCAGCAGCTCCCCGTCGGCCGCCCAGATGCCCGAGTGTCCGGAGGTCCGGTCGAAACCGCCGCCGGTGGGGCCCGCGAAGGCTGCCGTGGCGACCCACACCCCGTGGTCGGCCGCGACCCGGCGGGCGCGTTCGCCGAGGACATCGACCTCGTGGTCGGCGTGGATGACTCCAGCGACATACCCGTCGATGCCCAGCGCTGCGGTCTGCGCGGCGTGCTCGGGAATGCCCGTGTCGCGACAGATGGCGAGCCCCAGCCGCCACCCGTCGACCTCGATCACGGCCGGCTCGCCGGCGAGGAAGTGGTCGGTCTCGCTGCCGTGGAGGTGCACCTTCCCGTAGGCAACGCGCGCGCCTGCGCCGTCGATGGCGAGGACGCCGATGTAGGGACCTGGCACAGGCGCGCCGACCAGGGCGAGCGCCCCGGTCTCGGCGCACGCGGCGACGATGGGAGCCAGGCGCTCGTCGTCCGGCCGCACCGGCGCTGCCTCCAGCTCGTACCCCGTCAACGACATCTCCGGGAACACGACCACCCGCGCGTTCGCCGCCCGGATGGCCTCCGCATGCGCGACCGCGTTCGCCTTCACGTCGAACGGCGCGCACCTCGGCTGTGCCACCGCGATGCTCAACAGCTGATCCACTGTCACTCCTGGGTGTGCGGGTGAGCCTTGGTCACAGGACGAAGATCGAGCACGGCAAGACCCTAGACAGCCGAGCCCAGCATCGCGACATCTTTCCCACGGCGCGCGGCCGCGCCTTCCCCGGTGTCCCAGCCGAGCTCACTTATGCGTGTAGGTGAACTGCAGGTCGAGCGTGCCGGTCTCGGCCGCCCCGGCGTACAGGAAGTAGTACTGCCGCCACGGGTATGACCAGCTCTTGCTCGTCCAGAGGCGGTCGAAGGGCACGGGGCCGAACGACGTGGTGAAGGCGGTCGGGGGGAAGCCAACTCCCAGCGAATAAGTGGTTTGGGCGGAGAATGTCGAGCCGGTGGCACGCATCTCGACCTCTCCGAGGTGGGTGCCGGGGTTGTAGTCCACGAGCATGACTTGCCCGGGCTGTGCTGCCTCGACGGTGACCTCGTGGGTCTCGACGGTTCTGCCAGCCCCATCGACGGTTGAGCCAGTCAACGTTGGTTCGACCATGGTGGCCTCGGTGAGCCGGATACCGCCGGTGGCAGAGCATGGCGTCACGCCCAGATCGACGACTCCTGATTCGTCAGCAGAAAATACGCCAGGGTGGTCGTCGCTGATCAGGATCCAGTCGATGGGATCCGTCGCCGTGTTGCCGAACCCAGCGCCCGTGCAGAACGTCCCCGTGTCGTCCAGGACTTCGAAGGACAACAATTGCGCTGCTGCCACCGGAATCGCGACGTCGAGTTTGCGATATGGGGCAGGTCCTCGATCGTAGGCGGTCGTGCCGCCTGCCGCAGCGGCGATTTCGAGCGGTGTGGTGGCGTAGTAGTCGACGTCTGCCGAGCCGCTTCGGGTCGACACAACCTGGTAGTACGTGCCTGCTTGAGTCGAGGGGACGCTGGAACCGGACACCGCCTTCCTGTCAGGACTGACGAGGGACTCGCTCAGATTTGAGTCATCGATGTTCGACACCTGTAGGTCAACGCCTGCCGGAACATCCACCGTCGCGACTCCGGTTCGACCAGGGCGGTCGAGGTGGATCTGCGCCGGGGAGCCGTCCAATGTCATTGCCGCGCTCGCGGCCGACAGCACCTCTTGGCCCGATCGTGACCACGACGTGGTCGGTGAGAACCGGAGGGTGTAGCGGCCACTGTTCTCAACTTGCCACAGCTTGGCTGACCCGAAGAAGCGAGGCACAGGTTCTCCTGCTGGATCGAGCAGCTGCCTGGTGACATCTGTGTACTCGGCCGAGAATTCCGAGATCATCGCGCCACTGCTGGCGTCGAACTGAAGGTCGACGAGTTGCCCACGAAAGTCGTTGCCCAGGTCGGTGGCCGGGCCGTCGATCGCGGTGTCGATCACGCGCGGCTTGCTGAGGGCGACATCGGCCGTGTTCTCCCAAACCTCGTCGGCAACCATCGTCAGGGTGATGAGGTAGTCACCCGTCGACGGGGCGATTGCGGTCATGGGGTAGATCGGTGATTCGAAGCCGGGCATCGCATTTCCCGCAGGGTCGGAGACCTTCACTGTCAGGCCGTACGGGCCGCTGTATGTGAATGTCTGCCCCTCCTCGATCGCGACGATGAGCGTCCTTTGAGTCGATCCGCGTGGGAACACCACAGAGATGTTGCTGTTGAGGTCGACTCGCATCGGTCCGCTCTCGGCAACCTGGAAAGACGGCGAGGAAGCAGCACGGCGGAGACCACTCGCCGGCACGCTGACTCGATAGGTCGCGGTCATGCTCGGCTCGAAGACCTGCGAATAGGCTCCGTCTGCTCCCACGGAGATCTTGGGACCCGTGTCACTCCAGGTGCCGTCTGGCTTGATGTACTGAAGTTGCGCGGCCACGCCCTCCGTCAGTCCTGTCGTGCTGCCGCGTAGCCTCGCCTTTCCCGTAGCTTCATCGACCGACGCGCTGGCCGTGATGGTCGGCGTCCAGTGCCCATCGACGACGAACGAGCTGCTCGCCCTGGCGAGCCGGGACCCATAGGCAGGGGCCACGTAGCGGAACCGCTGCCCGTGGCGGCTGGAGAAACGGTCGCGCCAGGTCTGGTCGGACGTGATGCGTACGCGGCCGTGCAGTGCCCAGGTGCCGTCAGCGCGCTGCAGTTCACGACGCAGCTCGAAGCCAGCGCTGAGCCGGGTCGTCTTGCCGTTGGTGGAGGTCGTGACGGCACCGGTGGAGTAGTCGACGACCTGATGCTTCACGGTGCCCAGGGTGACCGTCGGACGCCAGGTCACCTTGATGGTCTTGGTCGCGGACACCCTGCCGGGCTGGCCCAGCTGAGCCGGCTTCACGACCCGGTACTTCTGGTAGCCACGAGGAGGGGTGGTGGTGAAGCGGTAGCGCCGGGTGTCCACCAGCTTGCGGGACGAGACGACCGCCCAGCTCCCGTCGGTGCGCTGGCGCTGGAGACGTACGACGCTGCCGAGGCGCGCGTCGGTCGCTCTGCCGGTGAAGGTGACGGTGGATCCCTCGGGAACGGTCGAGGCTGAGGCATAGATGGTGACCGACAACGCGGCATGCGCCGGCGAGCTCACCAGCACCAAGCCGGTCAGAACTCCCGCCAGGACGAGCACGGACGAGGCCAAGCGACGCATTCTGTCTCCCGATGATGAGGCACCCACATGCTGAAAATGCCCCCATGGGGAGCCGCCGAGAACACCGGATTGGACCACGAACCGACACCGGTGGCAACCCGAATCACAGAACGCCGTCAGATCTACGCACCCCAGCCGATCGCGAGCTCGACCGCCCGCCGCCACCGGGCGAACTCGGCGTCCCGGGCGGCCGCGGACATGGCGGGCCACCACTCGGCTGCCCGTCGCCAGTGCCGCCGCAGGACCTGCCGGTCGGGCCAGTATCCGGCCCCGAGCCCGGCCGCGTAGGCGGCACCGCGGGAGACCGTCTCGGCCACCATCGGACGGACGACGGGGATGTCGAGGAAGTCGGCGATGGTCTGCATGAGGAGGTTGTCGGCGGTCATGCCGCCGTCGACGGCCAGCCGCGTCAGCGGGGCGGAGGCGTCGGCGTTCATCGCGTCGACGACCTCGCGGGTCTGCCAGGCAGTGGCCTCGAGGACCGCGCGGCACAGGTGCGCCTTCGTGACGTACGAGGTCAGCCCGACGATCACGCCGCGGGCATCGGGCTCCCAGTGCGGTGCGTACAGGCCGGTGAACGCCGGGACGACGTAGCAGCCACCGTTGTCGGGGACGGTCAGCGCCTGAGTTTCGATCTCGGCCGCCGAGCGGATCAGGCCGAGGCTGTCGCGGAACCACTGCACGAGCGAGCCGGCGACGGCGATCGACCCTTCCAGCGCATAGGCGGCGGGCTCACCCTCCATCGCGTGCGCGACCGTCGTGATCAGCCCGTGCTCCGACCGGACCGGGGAGGTGCCGGTGTTGAGGAGCAGGAACCCGCCCGTGCCGAAGGTGCACTTCGCGTCGCCCCGGTCGAAGCCCGCCTGCCCGAACAGCGATGCCTGCTGGTCGCCGATCACCGCCGTCAGCGGGATCCCGGAGATCGGCGCGACCGTCGTCCCGAAGGAGGAGACCGTCGGCCGGATCTCGGGAAGCATCGCCCGCGGGACCCGCATCGCCGCCAGCAGCTCCGGGTCCCAGTCGAGCGTGCTGAGGTTCATCAGCATCGTCCGGCTGGCGTTGGTCACGTCGGTGACATGCGCCCCGCCGGAGACCCCGCCGGTCAGGTTCCAGACCAGCCAGGAGTCCATCGTCCCGAACAGCAGGTCCCCACGCTCCGCACGCTCCCGCAGCGACGGGGACGAGTCGAGCAGCCAGCGCACCTTCGGCCCGGAGAAGTACGTCACCAGCGGCAGCCCGCTCCGAGCCTGGATTTCCTCCGCCGGCATGTCCCCGGCCACCGCGGGCAGCACGGCGGACGACCGGGTGTCCTGCCACACGATCGCGTGGTGGACTGGCCGGCCGGTGTGCCGGTCCCACACCACCGTGGTCTCGCGCTGGTTGGTGATCCCGAGCCCGACGACCTGGTCCACCGAAGCACCCGCATCCGCGAGCGCCTCCGGAAGCACCCGGCAGACGATGTCCCAGATCTCCATTGGGTCGTGCTCGACCCAGCCCGCGCGCGGATAGTGCTGATGGTGCTCCCGCTGTGCCAGCGAGAGCATGCGGCCCTCGCGGTCGAAGAGCATGCACCGGGTCGAGGTCGTGCCCTGGTCCAGCGCGGCGACATACTGCGGCGGACTCATGCCGCCCGGCCGTGACCGAGCGCCCGCGAGATCGACCGGGAGACACCGACGACCTCCTCGACGAGATCGTGGCGCGGAAGCCCGCGCGCGTCGCAGAGTCGCACCACCGGTCCCGCGATGCCCACGGCTGCGACGACATAGCCACCCCGGTCACGCACCGGCGCCGCGATCGCCGCCAGCTCCGGTCGTGCCTCGGAGACGGCCGAGGCCCATCCGGTGTCGCGTGCGTCCGCCAACGCCCGCAGCAGGGCCGGGCGGTCGGTGATCGTCCGGAACGTCAGCCGGTCCAGCCTCCGCCCGACGATGCTGCGGGCGGCGCCGGGATCGAACGCCACGAGCACCTTCCCCAGGGCGGTCGCATGCAGGGGGAGCGCCCGCCCGGTGTCCATCGCCTGCATCCCCGGCCCTGACCGGATGACATGGTGCGCCACGACCGCGGAGCCCTCGCGGTGGGCCGCGATCCGCGCCTCCTCGCCCGTACGCGCCGCCAGCGTGTCCACCCAGTTCAGCGTCTCCGAGCGCAGCTCGTTGAGGTCCAGCGTCACGGACCCGAGATGGAGCAGCCCGGCTCCCACCAGGTAGCGGCCGGTGGCCGGCTCCTGGTCGACGAACCCCGCCTCCACCAACGTACGCAACAACCCGTGCGCGGTCGGCCTGGCCAGCCCCACGGCGGCCGCCAGCCGGCCGAGAGGCATCGGTTCACTCTCGGCGGAGAGCACACGCAGCAGCGCAGCCGCCCGCTCGACGGATTGCACGGTCCGAGACATCGGGTAAAAGCGTAGGGGCCGAACAAATCCCCCACCTCCGGTTCGCCCATCACGAGACCGCCCGGTTCCGCCCCGCGAGACGGCCGGCGTTCAGCAATGTCGAACGCATCCTGTTGTGACGCCCGTCACGTGTCCCTACGGTGCTGAGGTCCGCCCGACCCCCACACGGCAGGAGCAGCGCATGAACACACGAAACGCCTCGGGCTCCGTTTCGGCAGCACGTCGAACGCTCATCGGAGAGCTCAGCGCGGAGTTCGCCGGGACGATGATCCTCATCCTGTTCGGAGTCGGTGTGGTCGCCCAGGTCGTGACCGGCGACGGCGGCCTGGGCGACCACGACTCGATCGCCTGGGCGTGGGGGATCGGGGTGATGCTGGGCATCTACACCGCGGGACGCATCAGCGGCGCCCACCTCAACCCGGCCGTCAGCCTCGCGATGGCCGTCTTCAGCGACTTCGAGTGGCGCAAGGTGCTGCCCTACAGCATCGCCCAGATCCTCGGCGCCTTCGTCGGGGCCCTCATCGTGCGTGCGGCCTACGGCGATGCGATCGCCAGCGTCGACCCCGGCCACACCCACGCGACCCAGGGCATCTTCTCGACCCTTCCGGGCAACGGCGACGCCGCACTCGGCATCAGCCTCACCACCGCCTTCGCCGACCAGGTGATCGGCACCGCGATCCTGCTGTTCCTGATCATGGCGATCACGGACGCGAAGAACTCGGCGCCGATCGCCTGGTTCGCGCCCGTCGCGATCGCGTTCGTGATCGTCGGGATCGGCATGGCCTGGGGCGCCAACGCCGGCTACGCCATCAACCCCGCCCGTGACTTCGGTCCACGCCTGGCCTCCTTCGTCACCGGCTACGACGGCGCCTGGGTGACCGCCGCGGGCGACCTCTACTTCTGGATCCCGATCGTCGCCCCGCTTGTCGGTGGACTCATCGGCGCCGGAGCGTACAAGGTGTTGATCGCACGCTTCCTGCCCGCCGAGGAGGAGGCTGAGGAGACCAGCGACCTGCCTGCCGCCGCCTGACCACCGATCGCCCCGCCCGACACCCCTGGACACAGCAAGAACCCGAAAGGACCGACATGCCCGACTACGTCGCAGCCGTCGACCAAGGCACCACCAGCACCCGCTGCATGATCTTCGACCACGGCGGCAACGAGGTCGCCCGCCACCAGCTCGAGCACGAGCAGATCATGCCGCGGGCCGGCTGGGTGGAGCACAACCCGGTGGAGATCTGGGAGCGCACCAGCTCGGTGATCCAGACGGCCCTCAACCGCAAGAAGCTGACCCACGAGGACATCGCCGCGCTGGGCATCACCAACCAGCGCGAGACCACGGTCGTGTGGAACAGAAGGACGGGAAGGCCCTACTACAACGCGATCGTCTGGCAGGACACCCGCACCGACCGGATCGCCTCCGCGCTGGACAAGGACGAGCGCGGCGACATCATCCGCCGCAAGGCCGGCCTCCCGCCCGCGACCTACTTCGCCGGCGGGAAGATCCAGTGGATCCTGGAGAACGTCGACGGCGTCCGCGAGGCCGCGGAGAGCGGCGACGCCATCTTCGGCACCACCGACAGCTGGGTCGTCTGGAACCTGACCGGCGGGCCTCACGGCGGCGTCCACGTCACCGACGTCACCAACGCCAGCCGCACCATGCTGATGAACCTGGAGACCCTCGACTGGGACGACGAGCTGCTCGGCTTCTTCGACATCCCGCGCCAGATGCTCCCGGAGATCCGGCCCTCCTCCGAGCCCAACGCCTATGGCACCACGCTCGCGAACGGGCCCCTCAAGGGCGAGATCCCGATCACCGGCATCCTCGGCGACCAGCAGGCGGCGATGGTCGGCCAGGTCTGCCTGGACGCGGGCGAGGCCAAGAACACCTACGGCACCGGCAACTTCCTCCTCCTCAACACCGGTCACGAGCTGGTCCGCTCCCAGAACGGTCTCCTCACCACGGTCTGCTACCAGTTCGGCGACCAGCCCCCGACGTACGCCCTGGAGGGCTCGATCGCCGTCACCGGCTCCGCGGTGCAGTGGCTGCGCGACCAGCTCCGGGTGATCAGCAACGCCGCCCAGTCCGAGACGCTGGCCAAGGAGGTCGAGGACAACGGCGGCGTCTACTTCGTCCCGGCCTTCTCCGGACTCTTCGCCCCCTACTGGCGCTCGGACGCCCGCGGCGTGATCGTCGGCCTGTCCAGGTTCAACACCAGCGGCCACATCGCCCGGGCGACCCTGGAGTCGATCTGCTACCAGAGCCGCGACGTCGCCGACGCGATGGAGAAGGACTCCGGCGTACGCCTCGAGGTGCTCAAGGTCGACGGCGGCGTCACCGTCAACGAGCTGTGCATGCAGATCCAGGCCGACGTCCTCGGCGTCGAGGTCAGCCGTCCGGTCGTCGCCGAGACCACCGCGCTCGGTGCCGCCTACGCGGCCGGGCTCGCCGTCGGCTTCTGGAAGGACACCGACGAGCTCCGCCAGAACTGGAACGAGTCCAAGCGCTGGAAGCCGGCCTGGAGCGAGGAGCAGCGCGAGTCCGGGTACGCCGGCTGGCGCAAGGCCGTCGACCGCACGCTGAACTGGGTCGACGTCGACTGACGGCGTTCTGAAAACGCCCGTTTGGGGTATGTGCGGGCCACCCGGTCGGACGTACGTTGCGAATGGGCCCGGCCGGGGCCCAGGACCTGCCTCGACCGGTCCGTTGGCACACCGACGACCGAGGAGGCAGCATGTTCATCCAGATGATTCAGGGTCCCTGCACCCGCCAGGACGAGGCCCACCAGTTGCTCGACGAGTGGCGCCGCGACCTGGCGCCGGGCGCGACCGGCTGGCTCGGCGGCACCTACGGATTCACCGACGACGGCCAGCTCGTCGGGGTGGTCCGCTTCGAGTCCAAGGAGATGGCGATGGCCAACTCCGACCGCCCCGAGCAGGGGGAGTGGGCCGCGAAGATGGCCGAGGTCATGGACGGACCGATGGAGTTCCACGACTGCGACGACGTCACGCTGATGATGGACGGTGGCTCCGACGACGCCGGTTTCGTGCAGATCATCCGTGGTCGCGTCGACGACCCGAGCCGCCTCAAGGCGATGATGGCCGACACCACGATGCTGCACGAGGCACGCCCCGAGATCATCGGCGGCACCCTCGCGATCGAGGAGGACGGCAGCTTCGTCGAGACCGTCGCGTTCACCAGCGAGGACGCGGCGCGCAAGGGCGAGCAGATCGAGCCCCCGGAGGACGTACGCCGCGAGCTCGACTACGTGATGAAGGGCGCGACCTTCTACGACCTCCACCACCCGTGGTTCGAGAGCGCCTGAGGAGGCCGTGATGCTGACCGACAGCAGCGTGATGGCGAACATCCCGGCCGCCGACCTTGAGCGGGCGCGTCGTTTCTACGCCGACAAGCTCGGCCTCGAGCCGGCCGACGAGAACCCCGGCGGGCTGGTCTATACGACGAGGGGCGGGACGTCCTTCCACCTCTACGAGACCGACCAGGCGGGCAAGGCCGGCCACACGATCGCCCAGTTCCACGTGGCCGACGTCCGCAAGGAGGTCGACGACCTGGGCGCCAAGGGCGTCAGCTTCGAGCACTACGACATGCCTGGGGTCACCTGGGACGGTGACGTCGCCGGGATGGGCGAGGCGGGTCACGCCGCCTGGTTCAAGGACAGCGAGGAGAACATCCTCTGCATCGACGACATGTCACCTGCCTGACACAGCGGGCGACGGGACCCGGTCGCTCAGCCGGGTCCTTCGCCCGCACCGACGTGCTGAGCCAGGTACGCCTGCAGCCCGACGCGGTCGATCGCGTCGAGCTGGGACTCGAACCAGTCGGCGTGCTTCTCCTCGTCGCGGACCATCTCCTCGAAGACGGCAGCGGTGCCGTGGTCGCCGAGCTGGTGGCACTCCTCGCCGCCGGCGTTGAACTGGGCGACCGCGGCGCGCTCGCTCGCCAGGGCGAGGGAGAGCATCTCCTCGGCGGTCTCGCCGACCTGGATCGCGTTGAGGCGCTGCACGTTGGGGTGGCCGTCGAACATCAGGATCCGGTTGATCAGGTCGTCGGCGTCGCGCATCTCGTCGATGGAGAGGTCGTAGAAGACCTTGCCGAGCTTGGGCAGACCCCAGTTGTCGAGCATCCGGGCATGCAGGAAGTACGTATTGGTGACCGTGAGCTCGAACGTGAGCGCCTCGTTGAGGAGCTCGACGACGCGTGGATCAACTGGCTGCATGAGGCACCTCCGGTAACGGGATCTTTCCCGATACTCGCACGGCACCCCGGGAGTGAGGACAGACTCAGTTTGTGACCGGTTGCGTCAGCTCGCGGCGCCGTCGGCCGCGAGGTGCGTGCACTCCTGCTCGAGATGGCGGCTGACGAGCTTCTTCACCGAGAAGATGCACGACCCGCAGTCCTGAGCGGCGCCCGTCGAGCGGCAGATCGCGCTGACCGTGCGCGCCCCGTCGGCCAGCGCGGCGTCGACGTCACGGTCCGTGACGACTCGGCACTGGCAGACGATCATGAGGTTTAGGTTAGCCGAACCTAATCGCGATGACGAGCGGGCGTCCCACTTCTTACCTTTAGGTCCGCTCGCGAAGATTCACATTCTCCCGGTATGGTCCAGGTCACACTGTCGCTCCCGGCACTCGGAGGATCTCTTGCGCATCGCAGTCATCGGCACCGGCTTCGGCGGCCTGGCCGCCACGATCGAGCTCAAGAAGCGCGGCCACGACGACATCGTCGTGTTCGAGAAGGCCGGTGACGTCGGCGGTGTCTGGCGGGAGAACACCTACCCGGGCGCCGCCTGCGACGTACCCTCCAGCCTCTACTCCTACTCCTTCGAGCCGAACCCGCACTGGCCCCACAAGTTCTCCCGCCAGCCCGCGATCCTCGACTACATCCACCAGGTCGTCGACAAGTACGACCTACGCCGCCACGTCCGTTTCCACACCGAGGTGACCGCCGCCCGCTGGGACGACGAGACGAAGACCTGGCAGCTCGACCTCAGCACCGGGGAGACGGAGACGGTCGACCTCTTCGTACCTGCTGTCGGGCAGCTCTCCCGGCCCTCGATCCCGAGCATCCCCGGCGCGGACACGTTCCGCGGTGAGACCTTCCACTCCGCCGAGTGGAACCACGACCTGAGCCTCGCCGGCAAGCGGGTCGCGGTGATCGGCACCGGCGCCAGCGCGATCCAGTTCGTGCCCGAGGTGCGGAAGGACGCGGCGAAGGTGCTCCTCTTCCAGCGCTCGGCGCCCTACATCGTTCCCCGCAAGGACTACGAGCGGTCCGATCCCGCGCGGCCCCTCCTGCAGCTCCTCAACCGCGCGAAGATCTGGGTCCAGGCCGAGTGGCTCACCACGACCTTCCATTTCAAGCCGTTCGGAGTGGCCGTACTCGCCTGGTCCAAGAGCCACATGAAGGCTCAGACCGCTGCGAAGCCGGGCCTCTTCGAGAAGGTCTGGCCCGACTACCCGATCGGCTGCAAACGTGTCCTCTTCTCCGACGACTACCTACCGGCGCTGGCCCAGCCCGACGTCGACCTGATCACCGACGACATCGTCGAGATCACCTCGACCGGCGTGACGACCGCCGACGGGCAGCACCACGAGGTCGACGTGATCATCTGGGGCACCGGGTTCAAGGCGACCGAGTTCCTCGCCCCGATGACGATCACCGGCACCCAGGGCCGCGACCTGCACACCCACTGGAAGGACGGTGCCCACGCCTATCACGGCATGACCGTCCCGGGCTTCCCCAACCTGCTGATCATGTACGGCCCGAACACCAACACCGGGGGTGGCTCGATCATCTACTTCCTGGAGACCCAGGCCCGCTACCTCGGCCGGTACGCCGACCATGTCGCCGACGCCGGACCGCTCGAGGTGCGGGCGGAGGTCGAGGAGGCCTACGACGCCCGGATCCAGGACAAGCTGGCCGACAGCGTCTGGAGCAGATGCACGTCCTGGTACCGGGAGAAGAACGGCCGTATCACCACCAACTGGCCGACCATCTCGGCCCGCTACCGCCGCAGCGCCAGCTACCGGAAAGCCGACTACACGACCGCCTGAGGAACCGTCCTGATAGGTCTTTGTGCCCGATCTGTTCCTTCCCTTATCCGTGTGGTAGGCCACATACTCGAAGGGATGACTACCTCAACCCCCCGGCGGCGACACTTCGCCGCGAGTCCTTTCAAGGCAGATCCCGAGCCGGTCATTGAGCAGTTCGAGTCCGGAGACCTCGTCTCCCACGACTCCTTCGGCCTGGGTCGGGTCGTCAACAAGGAAACGGCCGCAGTCACTGTCGACTTCGGTCCCCGGCTGGTGCGCATCGCCAGCCCCTTCTCCAAGCTTGCCAAGCTCTGACCACCGTCTGAGCTGAACGAGATCGCCCTCCCCGAGCAGTGCTCGAGGAGGGCGATCTCTGTGTCCGAGGCCTACTACTTCCGCTTCACCGGATAGGCGGCGTCGACCTCCACCTCGACGAGCCAGCCGTCCACGGGCAGGTTCTCGATCTCGAGCGCGAACCGTGACGGACGGGCAGGGTTGACGACCATCGGAGCCGCCGGCGGAGCAGAGCCCAGCGGCACCGGGACCGCCTCGCCCGTCGAGACCGACGTGTTCGCGAAGAACTGCCGGTAGGCCCGGTTCCAGCCCGCGAAGTCCATCTTCGCCTCGCCCGCTGGGTTCTGCAGGAAGACGCGCATCGTGATCACGTCGTCGTAGGAGAGCCCGGCCGCCTCGAGGTTCTCCCCGATCCGGCGCAGCACGTTGATCCCCTGCGCCTCGGTGATGGTCACCCCCGGCGGCAGCTCACCACCGGGGAACACCGCGGTGTCGATGTAGGCCGCCTCGCCGCTCGCCCCGGTGTTGAGCCGGGACGGACCGAGCCCGCTGGTCTTGTAGATCGCCGCGTCCGGACCGATCGCGACACCGTTGGCGATCGACGGGTTGTCCTGCCCCGCGGGCAGCACCGAGATCGTCTCCCCACCACGTGGCGGGAAGGGCGACCACTTGCTGCCGGCGACCGCCGCCGTCGGAGCGACCAGAGCCGCGGTCAACCCGACCACAGCCACCACCTTCGTACGCGGCGACATCATGCCGTCACCCGCGCGTGCAGCTTCTCGACGGCCGCCCGGGCGGCCGTGATCGCACCGTGCTGCCAGGCGACGGCGTGACTGAGGTGGTCACCGGCGAAGTAGGTGTTGCCCGTGGCGTCCAGCAGCCGGGTGTAGAGCGGATCGGTGTCGGCCGTCGTCGAGTAGGCCCAGGCCCCCTCGGAGAACTTCTGCGTCTTCCAGTCCTGGCTGTAGGAGGCGGTGATGCCCTCGCCGTAGACGTCTCCGAAGATCTGCTTGCCCATGTCCACCGCCCGCGAGAGCCGCTGGGCCGGGCTGAGCACGCCGTAGGCGTCGGCCGCGCTCCCGGTGTTGTAGTAGCCGATCATCGTGCCCCGGTCGCCGTTGAACCCGTACGAGGGGTGCCACATGTTGCGCAGGTCGAGGCGGGTGTTGGTGATGCCGCCGTAGATCCGGAAGTCCTCCTCCCACCAGCGCCGGTCGTACTCGATCCCGATCTTGCCGGCGTTCGAGGGCCCGAAGGACTTCAGGCTCGCGGTGACGTCGGCGCCGAGGTTGTGCGGGATCTTGGCCGCGATCTGCGGCGGCATGCAGTTGATCGCGAAGTCGGCCTTGATGGTCTCGGTCCTCCCGCGGGCCTTGAAGGCCACGGAGACGCCGGTCGTGGTGTTGTTCCACTCGACGACCTCGGCCCCGTAGCGGATGTTCCGCGCGCCCACGGCCTTGGCGAAGGCGTGGGGGATCGCGTCCATGCCGCCGACCGGCTGATACATCATCATCGCCTGGTCGTAGCCGAACTCGAAGGAGAAGTACTGACCCAGGCCCGCCGCGAGGACGGCGCTCATCGCGTTCGGCGCCACCTCCGTGCCGGACTCCTGCCCGGCACCGGGCTCGACGGTGTAGCCCGCGCGGCTGGAGCCGGTGTAGGCGTACCCCTCCGCCTTGGAGCCGAGGTCGCCGAAGCTCCGCAGGAAGGCGATCAGCGCCTCCTTGTCGGCGGCGGTCAGCTCCTCGTCCAGGGCCCCCTTGTCCGTCGCCTTCGCGAGCAGCTCGGAGACATAGCCGTACGTGTCCGCCTTCGCCTGACGCATCTGCACCGCGCCGATGCCGTGGTCGCCGGGGTAGTAGAGCAGCGCGTTGGCGTTCTGGTTGGTGAACGCCTCGATCGGGACGCCCAGCTCCTTGCAGTAGTCCAGCGTGATGTGGCTCTGCGGCAGCCGCCCGGGCCCCGCGTTCATGTACTGACCCTTGGAGAACCCGGCCACCTGCGTGACGCCGTTCAGATCGGTCACCCGGGTGCCGCCGCGCACGGTGAAGTTGCGGCCGCCCGGCCGCTCGCGTCCCTCGAGCACGGTGACCTTGTAGCCACCCTTGAGCAGCTCGTACGCAGCGGTGAGCCCGGCGATGCCGCCGCCGAGGATCACGACCGACTTGCTGCCGGCCCGGGCGAGATCGGAAGGCTTGGGAGGAGTGAAGCCGGGGGTCTCGGCGGCGTGGGCCGAGGTGAGCCCGAGTGCACCCATGCTGTGCAACATGACACCTGCGCCGCCGGCGAGGCCGACGTTGCGCAGGAAGTTCCGACGTGACTGAGTCTGCGTCATGTGGGGATCCAATCTGTTGGGGACGCCCCGCAACGTAGGTAGCCTTTGTTGCACTGCGATTGCGTTTGCGTCTCGCTAGAACGCTTGTTCCCCAACTCGTCAGTAGCCTTAGGATCGGCACCGTGACCGTCACCATCCGCGAGGCAGCTCCCGCCGACGTACCCGAGATCCTCCGCCTCGTCCACGCCCTGGCCGACTACGAGAAGGAGCCCGACGCCGTCGAGGCCACGGAGGCCGACTTCACCGCGGCGCTCTTCCCCGAGTCCGGCACCGCGACCACCCGCGGCCTCGTCGCCGAGGCCGACGGCACGGTCATCGGCATGGCGGTCTGGTACGTCACCTTCTCCACCTGGACCGGCCGCAACGGCATCTGGCTCGAGGACCTCTTCGTCGACCCCGAGCACCGCGGGGCCGGAGCGGGCAAGGCCCTCCTCGTACGCCTCGCCGAGATCTGCGTCGAGAACGACTGGCGCCGTCTCGAGTGGTGGGTGCTGACGTGGAACGAGCCCTCGATCGCCTTCTACCGCTCCCTCGGCTCGGTCCCCCAGGACGAGTGGGAGGTCCACCGCATCGACGGCGCCGCGCTGCTGGAACTGGGCGCCGCCGGCGGCGTCTGACCTCAGGCCCCGTACGCAGCGGCGAACCGCCGCGCCCACTCCCCGAACCCGCGCGCAGGCCTGCCGAGCACCTCCTCGACGTGCGGGCTGACCGCCCGCTCGGCGTCGGTCGGGTGCCCGAGGATCGCGAGCGTCCCCTCCGCGACGGCAGACGGCATGAACGTCGCCATCTGGTTCAACGCCTCCTCCGGGCTCAGCTCGACGAACTCCAGTGCCCGCCCGGTCGCGGCGGCGATCTCCGCGACCTGCTCGCGAGGAGTGATCGCGACCGGACCGGTGATCTCGTAAATCCGCCCCGAGTGCCTGTCCTCGGTCAGAGCCACGGCAGCGACCTCGGCGATGTCGAGCGGATCGACCACGGGAAGCGCGACGTCACCGAACGGCGCGTGGACGCTGTTCGTCTCCTGGACCATCGGCACCCACGCGAGCGCGTTGCTCGCGAAACCGCCCGGGCGCAGGATCGTCCACTCCATCGCCGAGCTCCGCACCGCGTCCTCGAGCTCGACGAGCGGCGCGTGCGACGGCGTCCCCGGTCGCGTGCCGACGGCCTCCGAGGACTGCAGCACGACGCGGCGTACGCCTGCCGCCTCGGCATGCTTCATCAACGCTGGTCCGTCGACATGAGCGCCGGCGCCGCTGACCAGCAGGAACAGCGCGTCGGCCCCTGCCAGGGCCGGGGCCAGGGTCGAGACGTCGGAGAGGTCGGCCACCGCGGTGACGACTCCAGGATGTGCCGGTAGCGGCGCCGAAGCCCCGCGCGAGACGGCCGTGACGGTGTGGCCGGCCGCGGCCAGGATCTCGACGAGGGGTCGGCCGACGTTTCCGGTTGCTCCGGTGATGACGATCATCGTGGTCTCCATTCGAGTGTGGATCTGCGTTCGCGCCGACGTTAGATCCCTCGATACAGTGGGTTCCCCAAGGTAAGTATTGGAGCGACATGACCTGGCGTCCGAGCACCGACGAGCCGGTGGAGGCGTGTCCGATCACGCCGGCGGTGGAGCTGATCTTCAGCCGCTGGACCACGCCGATCCTGTGGACGCTGCACGAGTTCGGCACCCAGCGCTTCGTGGAGTTGGAGCGCCGCCTCGGCACCATCTCCTCGAAGGTGCTGACCCAGCGCCTGCGCCAGCTCGAGCGCGACGGACTCGTCGAGCGCCGCTACCACGCGGAGGTCCCACCCCGGGTGGAGTACGACATCACCGACCTCGGCCGCAGCCTGCAGTCGGTCTTCGCCGCCGTCGGCAGCTGGTCGGAGGCGAACATGCCCGCGGTGGAGAAGTCGCGGGAGGCCTACACCGGCCCGCTACCCCGCTGACGCCGGCTGCGTCGCAGCCCCGGGCCCGGGCAGCACCTCGACGTCGTCGGCGTGCATCGGCTCGCCGCAGTGCGAGCACCGCAGGTCGACCTGCCCGATCTCCCCGCACGCGTGGTGCCGGTAGAGGACCGGCGGCCCGGCCTCGCCCGCGAGCCACCTGTCGCCCCAGCCGGCCATCACCATCAGGATGTCGACGAGCTCGCGCCCCTTCTGCGTCAGCACGTACTCGTAGCGCGGCCGGTTGTCGTACGCCTGCTTCTCCAGCACCCCCTGCTCGACCAGATGTCCGAGCCGCTCGGTGAGTACCTTCCGCGAGATCCCGAGATCCGCCTGGATCTGGTCGAACCGGTTCATCCCCACCCAGATGTCGCGCAGCACGAGAGGCGACCACGGCTCCCCGATCACATCGAGCGTCCGCGCGATCGAGCAGGCCATGTCACCGAAGTTCGTACGTTGCATGGAGCCGAATCTACCATTTGGGGTTCCCTGAAGGAACTCAGGATGCTACGGTCGCTGAGTCTCTTCAGGAAACTCCAACCCTCAGGGAGCGATCATGAGCAAGGTCCTCGCAGCACTCTCGGTCTCCGTCGACGGTTTCATCACCGGACGTGGCCCCGGTCCCGGCCGCGGCCTGGGGGACGGCGGCGTCCTCTTCGACTGGTACTTCGACGGCGACACCCCCAGCCAGGTGTTCGACGGCTTCAAGCTCTCCGAGCCGAGCGCCCGTGTCTTCGACGCCCTGGCCGCGCGCGACGGGGTCAGCCTCGCCGGCCGCAACACCTACGACGACTCCGGCTGGGACAACGGCGGTGCGCCGCACCCCACGGCCCCGCTGGTAGTCCTCTCCCATCGTCCCGCTCCGGCGACCCATGAGCGCCAGACCTTCGCCACCACCATCGAGGACGCCGTCGCCCTCGCCGAGAAGCAGGCCGGCGGGAAGGACATCGGGCTCATGGGCGGCGGCGTCGTGACCGAAGCCCTGAGAGCCGGCCTCGTCGACGAGATCGTCCTCCACCAGGTCCCGGTGCTCCTCGGCGCCGGCCGCCGCTTCTTCAACGAGCTCCCCGAGCACATCTCGCTCGAGATCGTCGACGTCGTCCCCGCACCCGGCGTCACCCACCTCCACTACCGCGTCATCCGCTGACCACAGCAGCAGAGGAGCAGACCATGATCAACCCCGACGTACGTCCCTTCCTCGAGGGCACCAACCTGGCCCATGTCGCGACCATCGGACCCGACGGCGCCCCGCGCACCTCCCCGGTCTGGGTCGGCACCCACGGCGACCACGTCGTCTTCCTCACCGGCAACCGCGGCCGCAAGTACCGCAATCTCCGCACCGACCCGCGCATCGCGCTCTCCCTGGCGCCTCAGGAGAACGACTTCATGCCGGTCATCCTCCGTGGCCGCGTCGTCGACTGGGTCGAGGACGAGAGCCGCTGGGAGATCATCGACGAGATCGCGACCCGCTACACCGGCGCGCCCTACCCCCGAGAGGTCGACGCGTTCGGCGACCGCGCCATCGCCCTGATCGACCTCGACTACCAGCACATCGGCGTCGGCTGATTCCTCCTCCGGCTCATCGCTCCCCGAGAACGGTCGACACCAACCCTTCGACCTCGTCCGTACGCAGCGGAGCCGGCGTCATCAGCCGCCGGTAGAACACCGCCCCCGCCAGTGCCTCCGCCGCCCGCTCCGGATCCCCGACAGCATGTCCGGACTCCTGCAGCCGGGTGAGCGCATCGACCAACCGCGTACGCCGCTGCGCGCTGTAACGGTGGTGCAGCTCCCGCAGACCGGCGTCCCGCTCGGCGCCGTCGAGCACGGCGGGGAGGCAGTCGGACATCAACGAGGACTGCATGGCGGAGGCGAGGTGGCCGACGATCGCGACCACATCGGCGCGCGGGTCCTGTCCCCCGGCCTCCGGCCGCGGCTGCACGTTGAGCGTCTCCATGGCCGCCGCGACCAGACTGAGCCGATCGTGGCCGAGCCGGTAGATGGTGCTCCGGGCGACGCCGGCGCGGGTGGCGACGCCGTCGATGCTGAATCCGCCATAACCCCGTTCGGCGAGCTCCGCGAGCGCCGCTTCGAGCACCCGCTCCCGGCTGCGCACCACGCGGGGATCCGTGCGCCCTTGACGAGAAGCCATGCCGGGAGCCTACTATGCAACAGTAGTGTTGCAGAGAGGAGAGACAGATGGTTCCCGGATTCCGCTACATCGTCGACGACATCCCTGCCGCCGTCGCCTTCTACCGCGAGCTCGGGTTCGAGGATGTCGGCCCGACGGCCGGCGGGTTCGCGATGCTCGAGGGACACGGCCTGCGGCTGATGCTGAACACTCCCGGTGCCGGCGGTGCCGGGCACGCTGCCGACGACGGGAAGGTTCCGAGCCCTGGTGGCTGGAGCCGCATCCAGCTCGAGGTGCCCGACATCGACGAGGAGCTCCGGCGCCTGAGTGAGGCCGGCGCCCGGGTACGCACCAGCCGCATCGATGGCCGGGGTGGCGCCCAGGCAGTGATCGAGGACCCGGCCGGGAACCCGGTCGAGCTCTTCACCCCCGCCTGACCGATGTGGTCCACGAGGCTCCTGGCACCGGGTGGCTCAAAGGGGCCACGTGCCTTGTGCCGGGGGTCTAGAGTGGGGGCCAGAACATCGCACGAAAAAAGTTGCCCTGGCGATTTGAAACGGCGTCAGGGTGTGTGTAGTGTTCTCCGAGTCGCCAGGGTGCGGCGGGAAGCAAGCGCGAGTCTTCGGGCGGGCTTCCGGCCCCGGAGCGGCCACCTCCACTCTTCGAGCATGGCTCGAGCCAGGGTGTTCTAGATGTTGATCTTCGAATCGGCGAAAGAACCTCAGCCGGATCTGGTCCAACCAGATCAGGGCGGTCATGAGTGGGCAGGTTGAAGCGATAAACACCGCGGGTTTCCCGAATTGGTGATTAGAGCGAAAGCCACTAAAGTCCTCCAGGACTGAAGCGGATAAAGCTTCGAACTTTCAGCGGGAAAGCGCGGAATGCGCCGAATTGCGAAAGCGAGAAACACTCCGCTAAAGTCGGGTAAGACGAAGCAGAGAAACAACTGCTAATCCAGCGGGAAAGCGCGAAAGCGCCGAGTTGGAGAAGCGAGAGTGGCTCTGATAAAGTCTGCGAGGCAGGACCGGCCAAAGGGTCTGGAGCTGGCAAGGAAAGCGCGAGAAACGCCGAATTGCGAAAGCGAAAGAAAGCCTGGTAGGGTTCAGCACGAAGAACAAAGCAAGAAAATATAAAGCGAATAAAGCAGTCACCGGACTGGCTGGGAACGGATGTTCCGAAATCTACCGGTGTGCGTGTGATTCTTGAGAACTCAACAGTGTGTCATAGTCGACGAATTAGTTTGTTATGCCCCGTCGACCTACATCCCAAGGGGATGATGGTTGATGGTTTCTTTGACAATTGATTCTGGCAATTATCCAGTCTTTCGGGACTGGTGAACATGTCAGTGTCTCCTGTCAGGGCATCTCTTTTTCCAAGCATGTTGTTTACAATGTGTTTGGTGTTGTTTTTCAACGGAGAGTTTGATCCTGGCTCAGGACGAACGCTGGCGGCGTGCTTAACACATGCAAGTCGAGCGGAAAGGCCC